>CBDIRF010000018.1:0-111242 GCA_965284115.1 Devosiaceae bacterium | reverse complement strand
CCGCCCCCTTGGTCCCCGCCTCCTTGCTGATGCCGAGATCCTTGACGTTGAGGCTCGCCTCCTGAAGGTCAGCCGCAAGCTCCATGCTGCCATCGGCGAGCGGCCTCACGGAAACCGTCAGCGGCCCGTTGAGGAAGGCCGACGTGTCGACGCCGAACTTCTTGAACGCGTCGGAATCCACCTTGGCCGTCAGCACCACGTCCGGCTTTTTGGGGTCGAGCGTGCCCATCGCCGAGATCGCCGCGGGCACCCCGTCAAACTCAGTCGTCCCGCTCACATTGAAGCCGGCCTGGGTCACCCGGAACTGCAACTGCCCCTTGCCGACCGTGTGCCCCTCGATCGGCGCCGAGGTCTGAAGGTCCTGCAACGTGCCGTTGATGACATAGTCCATCGTTCGCGGCTTGTTGGTCTTTTTGTCCGTGACAATGGTCGCCACCAGCCCGAGCGACACCTGACCTTCGATGGCATCGAAGTTTTTCGGCAGTGCCACCTGCTTCAGGGCATCGGGCTGGTTGGTCTTCACCCAGTCGATCAGCGCCGGAATGCCGCCGGAGAGGTCACCGGAAATCTCGTACACCGCCTCGGTGTCGCTGTTCGAGCCGATGATGAAGCCGGCATTGGCGATCGAGATATTGCCCTTGGGCGTCGGGATGGTCGCGCCATCGCCGGAAATCTGGATGTCGGTGTCCTTGAGGCTGAGCTTCATCTCGCCTTCGATGGTGATCGGCTCCATCGTGTCGAGCGCCTTGATCTTGACGCCGACGCCGACGATGTCGATCGTCATGGCGTTCTTCGGCATCGGCTTGTTTTCCCCGGGCTCGCCGAGCGAGCCCACCGGGAAGTCATAACGCATTGTCGATTTCTTGATCCGGCCACCGACCACGTTCTTGACGAACCAGTCGCGCGACTCGCTGGCGAGGAAAGCCGGCCATAGCCGCTTGAGGTCGTCGGCCGACAGGCCGTCGCCGGCGATGTTCATCTCGAAACCGGTGCCGCGCCGCACCATATCGATGCGGCCGGTCGAAACCAGCTTGCTGCCGTCGGCCTTCCTGGCCTCGAACTGGTCGATGCCGGTTGCGCCGTAGAGCGGCGCCGACCAGCCCTGGAAATTGACCTCGCTGAACGGCGCGTCGGGCGTCCCTTGTTCGTTGGCGATCGACACGTCACGCGCCGTCACCTTCATCCCGACGATCGGACCATAAAGCGGATCGAGCCCGAGCTTGAACACCCCGCTGACATAGCCGGTGCTGCCGGCGATGCTGACCTGCATCTCGCCCATGGTGAACTGGCCGATCGCGGGATCCCAGACCACCTCGGCGATCGAGGTGGCAATCGGGAAGAACTGGCCGTTGACCCGCACGTCCATGCCCGTCAGGTCGACATGGAACAGCCCGTCGGTGATCTTCTGGGTGTTGGTGAAGCCGACATCGATCGACACCGAAGCCGTGCCGACCACCGAGATTGCCGTCTCCTGTTCGCCCACGAAGGGAGCAAAGGCTCCCGGGTCGAGATTGGTGATCGAAGCCTTGAGGCGCGCCCCGCCGCCGTCGGTCTCGACCCACTCGAGAATGCCGTTCATTACCGAGCCGCCGATGCCGGCGGAGAAATTGCCCGAAGCCGACTTGCCGTCGGGGTTGGGCGCGATATCGATGTTGATATCGGTGAAGTGGCGCAGCACGCCATAGAGCGCGTCGTTCATATCGAGCGCGCCGCGCTTGACCACCAGCCGGGAAAAGTTTCCGAGCTTGGCCTGCTGCACGATGCCCGCGATGCCCTTGGCAGCCGCCTCGAGGTTGTAGACCAGCCAGTCGTTGTCGGAGCGGATACCGAGGCTGGCCTCCGGCACCTGCCCTTTCACGTCGACGCCGCCAGGCAAGAGGTTGACCTCCGGGAACTGATCCTCGCCCTCGATGACCCGCACAGTGCGGCCGCCATCCGGCTCATCGACATATTCGAACTTGGCGAGGCGCGGCCCGAACAGATCCTGGTTCACCTGCAGGTGCGGCCCGACGATCGTCACCGTGGCGCCCGGCTGCCCGACCAAAGCCCTCAGCGGCGAGAAGCCGACCTCGAGCGCATCCATGCTCACCGTGCCGCCGGTCTTCACATCGGTGTAGGTGACCGGCTTGAACTGGATCACCGGCCAGACGAAGCCTTCGAGCGCCAGCGCCATATCGCCCAGCTCGAGCTTGCTGCCTGCCGGCATCGAGCCGAGCACCAGGTTGCGCACCTGCGAGCTGACGAAGGGCAGTGGGATCGGCGTGACGATCAGCACGGCGTACATGACGACGAGCAAAATGACAGGCGCAGCGACTGCGGCCGCTGCGATCCTACCCAGGATGCGCCATGCCGAGCGCTTGCGGAGCTGGGAGCCAGGGGCTGGAGTAGGTTTCACTGCTTTCCGACTTGAGGCCGCTCGCTTTGCCGCCCTATCCTAGAATCAAACCGAGCAGCGGTTCACTGCCAGATGATACCGGCTGCAATATGGCACTAACACCCATTGGATGCGCGGCATTTCCGGCGTTTTCCCATTTACCGAACCGGACCACATGACCCTTCCCACCCCCGGCGCCCCTGCCCCCGACTTCGAACTCATCACCGACAGCTACGAGAAATTCCGCCTGTCGGATCACCTCGGCCACCCGGTCGTCCTCTACTTCTATCCGCAGGACGATACCGAGGGCTGCACGCTGGAGAACATCGAGTTCACCGACCAGATGCCCGAGTTCAGGCGACTCGGAGCGGTGGTCGTCGGCATCTCGCCCGACACCGTCGAAAAGCACTGCTCGTTCCGCGACAAGTACAACCTGGGCGTCATCCTCGCCGCCGATCCCGAACGCAAGGCCATCGAGGCATACGGCATCTGGCAGCTGAAGAAGCTGTGGGGCGTCGAGTATATGGGGGTGAAGCGGATCACCGTGCTGGTCGCCCCGGACGGCACGATCGCCGAGGTGTTTCACGCCACCCGCATCAAGGGGCACGCCGAAAAGGTGCTCGCGGCAACTCGCGCGCTGCTCGCCAAAACAGCAACCGCCCCGGTCAAAGGCGGGCGCAGCAAGGCGTGAACGGCGCGCACAACTGGGCTTTTCGCGTTTGTTAACCCTAACAGATCATGATCGGAGGCAGTGAAGTAAAGCGTCCCGGAGTTAGCGGTGCGTGCGAAAACGAGTGGCGTTCAGCCGGCTTCCCAGCCGGTTTCAAAAGTGTTCAGCGCCCCTCCGCAGAAGGCGAAGCGGGCGCCCGGTATCCGCCCCGGCCTGTTCTACCTGGCCTTCGCTGCCCTTTTCGGCAGCAACGTTCTGACCCTCGTCGGCTTCCTGATGGCGCCCGATATCGCCGCGCTGCTCAACGGCCAGAACGACGTGGTCGTCTCCGCCTATGAGGATCGTATCGCTCAGTTGCGCGTCGAGGTCGACCGCCTGCATTCCCGGCAATTCGCCCAGGCCGGCGACATCAACCTGCAGTTGCAGGAACTGACCCAGCAGCAGGAAGTGCTGCTCGAGCAGCAGCAGGTGGTCAAGCAACTCGCCGCCAAGGCAGCCGAGCTCGGCATCGCGACCCCGGCGACCGATCCCGCCGCCGACGATGACGCCGCCCCGCCCGCCGCGATCGCACCGGTGGCCGCCACCGGCGACCTGGCCGAGGTCAGCGCCTCGATGACGCAGATGATGGACGACAGCCGCATGGCGCTCGCCGCTTTGTCGGTCTCCGCCACCGATTCGACCGACACCATCCTCGACGTGCTCGGCGACCTCGGCATCAAGCCGAACATGCCGGACGACCTGACCGAAGGCGTTGGCGGCCCCTATCAGCCACCGGTCGAAGGCGGCGACAGCAGCGGCATCGTCGACGATGCCAACGACGTTTACCTCGCCCTGGCGCGCTTCAAGGCGGCACGTGGCGCCATCGACCTCGCTCCAATCCATAAGCCGATGGACTCGCTGAACCGCATCAGCTCGACCTTCGGCAACCGCAAAGACCCGTTCACCGGTGGCCGCGCCTTCCACTCCGGCCTCGACTTCCCGGCGCCGAAAGGCACCGCGGTACTGAGCGCCGGCTACGGCAAGGTGACCTTCGTCGGCGAGAAATCCGGCTACGGCAAGGTCGTCGAGGTCACCCATCTCACCGGCCTCATGACCCGCTACGCCCACCTCAGCGCCTTCATCGCGAGGGAAGGCCAGGTGGTGAACACCGGCACCCCGATCGCCAAGGTCGGCTCCACCGGCCGCTCTACCGGTCCGCACCTGCATTTCGAGGTGCGCCAGAAGGATGTCGCCGTCGATCCGGGCAAGTATCTGGCTGCCGGCAAGCAGTTGGCACGCTTCCTCGGCGCCTAGCCGATTGCAGCGCCGCAACGCCTTCGGCAAATCAGCCATGCATTCGCCCAAGACCAGCTAGTTGCTCTGGTTTTTCGCCGGGGACGGGTTTAGGTTCCCGGCACAATGCTGATGACCTCAGACATTCCGACGATGCTGCGGCTGCACCGGGCGATGTTTCTCGCCCGCGAGATCGACCGCGTGGAACAAGACCTGGTCAAGCAGGGCCTTGCGCATTTTCATGTCTCCGGCGCCGGTCATGAGTTCGACGGCGCTGATTGCCGACTATCTCGGCCAGCAGGATTGGCTGCACCTGCACTATCGCGACAAGGCGCTGCTGTTGGCGCGCGGCCTGCCGCTGGTCGAATTCTTCAGCAGCCTGCTCGCCACCGGCTCGTCGCACTCGGCCGGCCGGCAGATGAGCGCGCACTATTCAGCCCGCGAGCTGAACGTCGCCTCGATGGTCGGCCCGGTCGGCAACAATGCACTGCACGCAGTGGGCAACGCCCAGGCGGTGAAGTTCCACCCCATTCTTCGGTGGTGATCTGCTGCGTCGGCGACGGCACGACGCAACAGGGCGAGTTCCTCGAGGCGGTCGGCGAAGCGGTGCGTACCGGCGCGCCGGTGGTGTTCGTCATCCAGAACAATAACTGGGCCATCTCGACTAACTCGAGGCCAGACCTTCTTCGATCTGCCCACCGGCCCGGCCGACAGTTCTCGGCCTGCCGATCCGTCGCGTCGACGGCGTCGATCTGGCCGCCACCCGCGCGGCGTTCGAAGCGGCGGTGACCCACAGCCGCGCCACGCGTGGCCCGTCGCTGCTGCTGATGGAACTGGAGCGGCTGTCGGATCATACCAATGCCGACGACCAGGCGCTGTATCGCGCCGCCGACGAGCTGAAATCGGGCAGGAGCCGTGATCCGCTCGAAGCCATCCGCCAGGCCCTGCGCGAGTCGCAGATGGGCGACGCGGCGCTGGCGCAGCTCGAAACCAGCCTGATCGCCGAAGTGGCGGCGGCGGTTGTCGAAGCGCGCGCCGAAGCGGTGCCTGAGACCGCCGGCGCGGCCAAGGCGCCCTACCCGGCCGAGTTCGCGCATACCAAGGAATATCGCGGCGACGCCAAGGCGCCGAACCTGACCATGCGCGAAGCGCTCAACCGGGTGCTGCGCGACCAGCTTGCCGCCAATCGCGAAGTGCACCTGCTCGGCCAGGACATCGAGGACCCCAAGGGCGACGTGTTCGGCGTCACCAGGGGCCTGTCTACCGCCTTCCCCGGGCGCGTCCGCAACGCGCCGCTGTCGGAATCGACCATCGTCGGCACCTCGATCGGGCGCGCGCTGACCGGCCAGCGCCCGGTGGCGTTCATCCAGTTTGCCGATTTCCTGCCGCTCGGCTTCAACCAGATCATCTCCGAACTCGGCTCGATGCACTGGCGCACCGACGGCGCCTGGCAGGCGCCGGTCATCCTGATGGTCAGCTGCGGCGGCTACAAGGCCGGGCTCGGCCCGTTCCACGCCCAGACCCTCGAATCGATGCTCGCCCATGTGCCCGGCATCGACGTGGTGATGCCGTCGAGCGCCGGTGACGCGGCGGGCCTGCTCAACGCCGCCTTCCAGAGCAAGCGCCCGACCGTCTTCCTCTATCCCAAGAGCGGCCTCAATCTTTCGGACCGTCGCACCTCGGACGATACGGCGAGGCAGTTCGTGGTCCCCGGCAAGGCCCGCACGGTGCATCAGGGCAATGACCTGACGCTGGTCACCTGGGGCAACCCGCTGACCCAGTCGCTGCTGGCGGCCGAAACGCTGTCGGGCGCCGGCGCTGAACTCGACCTCATCGACCTCCGCTCGATCTCGCCGTGGGATGAGGACGCCGTGCTCCGCTCGGTGCGCCGCACCAAGCGCCTGCTGGTCGTCCACGAGGACAACCACACTGCCGGCTTCGGCGCCGAAGTCATGGCGACGGTGATGGAAAAGGCCGGCACCCCGGTCAGCGCCCGCCGCGTCACCCGCGACGACATCCACGTGCCGTTCCAGTTCGAACGGCAGATCGACACCCTGCCCTCCTACCGTCGGATCATGGAGGCTGCTGCCGGGCTGCTCGAGTTCGACCTCGAATGGGAGGCGCCCAAGGCCGATGCCGGCCCGGCCGCCATCACCGCCATCGGCTCCGGCCCGGCCGACGATGAAGTCGAAGTCGTCGAGCTGCTGGTGAAGCCGGGCGACATGATCAAGGTCGGCGACCTCGTCGCCGTGGTCGAAGCGACGAAGGCCGCCGTCGACGTGCAGGCGACCGTCACCGGTAAAGTGCTGTCGATCCCGGTCGAGCCGCGGCAGAAGATCGCCGTCGGCGCCCCGCTGCTGTTCGTCGAGGCCGATGCCTCGGTGGCGCGGCAGCAGACCACTGTCACTGCCGAGCGCATCGACAAGGCCATCCTGAAGCGCCGCGCCGCCTCGCTAGCCGCCCCTGTCGGCATCGGCCGGGCCGAAATTGCGGTCGGCGTTGCCGGTATTGCCGGGGTGACCGGCGCGCGCAAAGTGCAGAACGCCGACCTCAAGGGCAACTGGCAGACCCGGGACGCCGGCGATATCGTCAAGCTCACCGGCATCGAGAGCCGCCGCTGGGTACAACCGGGCGAGACGGTGTTCTCTCTCGCGGTGTCGGCGACGCAAAAGCTGCTCGACGAGCAACAGCTCGACATCAGCGACATCGATCTGGTGATCGCCGCCACCGGCACGCCCGACGTGATCACGCCCTCGCTCGCCTGCCGGGTGGCCGATGCGGTCAGCACCGCCGGCCGGGCCAGCCTGCCGGCCTACGACATCAACGCCGCCTGCTCCGGCTACCTCTATGCGCTGGCTCAAGCCCGCGACTACGTCACCAACCACCCCGATGCGCGGGTTCTGGTGGTGACCTCGGAAGTGCTGTCGCCGCTGCTCGACCAGAACGACTTCAACACCGCCGTGCTGTTCGCCGACGCCGCCACCGCCTCGCTGGTGCAGGGCCCGGGTCACCGGCAGCCGACGCTGTTCACCTTCGCCCAGCCGACCATTGCCGGTGCGCCGGAATCGGGCGAGCTGCTGAGCGTGCCGCGCGCCGGCGAGGGCTATATCAAGATGAACGGCCGCGAGGTCTTCGCCGATGCCGTCCGCGCCATGTCGGCGACCCTGACCTCGGCTTGCGCCGCCGAGGGCATCAGCATGGACGATATCGACCTGATGGTGCCGCACCAGGCCAACCAGCGCATCATCGACGCCATCGCCCGCCGCTCCGGCCGTCCGGCACACTCGATCATCCGTAACCTCGGCAATACCAGTTCCTCGACCATTCCGCTGGCGCTGATGGATGCACTGCCGACCACCAAGCCGGGCGACCGGCTCGGCCTCGTCGCCTTCGGCGGCGGCATCACCTACGCCGCGGCAATCGCGACCGTAGGGTCGGGGCGCTAGGTTACCCTGCACCCGTATGGTGATTGGGTTCGCCCTCGGGCTTCTCACCGGCGTCATCCCGCGCGGCCGCATCTGCCGTAAGCTACGGTCGTGCCCTGACCCAGCGTATCGCGACTACTGCGCCTATATCGCGCAGCATGGCATCATCGCGCGGTTCCGCTGCCTCGCGGCGCGCTCACCGCACCGGTGGCGGACGAACTGAGGCCGAGAGCCCCTGCAGCAGGCCGACCAGATCGGCCTGCCGATGCATCCCGGTTTTGCCGAACACCGCCTGCACCTGGTTGCGCACCGTCGCGGCGCTGGCGCCGGTGCTCGAGGCGATCTGGCCGATGGTCATGCCGCCGCCGAGCGCCCGAGCGATCCGCGCTTCGGCCGGCGTCAGGTCGAACAGTCCCTGGATCACCGCCGCATCGGGCAGCTCGCGCAGGGTCACCGGCGTCATCAGCAACACCGCCGCCGCGCCCGTGAACACCTCCCGGGCGGAGGCGCGGATCGGCAGGATATGCGCGACCATTGCCGCTTTGCCATCGAGCGCCGGAACCGGGATGGAGCGCACCGGCCCGCTGTGGAGCCCTGCTTCCGCCGCTGCCAGCGCCGTCGTCAGCATCTCGTCGGCACGTTGATGGGCGAGGCCCAGCCGCGTCGGCCGCGACTGCACCACCGTCGGGGTCAGCGCCTCCAGCATGCTGTTGGTAGCAATGGCCGCGCCGCGCGGCCCCAGCACCGCGGCTGGAATGCCGACCATCTCGAGCGCCGCCACGGCGCCCTGGGCCCGCGCAAAGGCGATACGCGCCGACATCAGCGCGGCGCGCGCCAGATGCGGCCGCAGCAGGTCGAGCCGCTCCACCACTTCGCGCTCGACCGGACCATCCTCCAGCCGCCGTTCGCCGTGGAAGATCAGCAGGTCGCCGGTCGGCACCCTGATGCCGGTCGCGACGCCCCAGCCGAAGCCGCGCGGCACGAAGAATTCCTTGCGGATCGGGTCAGCTTCCCACTCCTCGCGGCTGAACACGTCGAGGTCGGTGACAAAGCCGGGATGATCGTAGGCGAGGAGGCGCGCCGTGCGGTCGTCATGACCGGGGTAGCCCCCTTCAAAATACCCCCGCGACATCTCCTCGAGGCCCGGCGAGGCCGTCCAATGCGCGGTTTCATCGCGCACCGCGAACAGCACGGTACCCGCAACCCGGCTTAGCTCGCCAAGCGCTTCGAGCACGTTCGGCCACAGCTCCGGCACGGCTCCGGCTTCATAGATCCTGTCGACGAGTTCGTCGTCGTCCATCGTGCGCCTCCCAGTCATTTGCAGAGTGAGTGACGTAACTCAAAGCACGTTGCATTAGTTCAAATGCATCATGCGCGCGCAAGACGTTACCGGTAACAATGCTATCGCGCCAAGGTGGCCCTGGGCGCTCATCTCGATTTCGGGTCTTCGGATGGTTGTTGGCCGGTGGCGGAGCTACCGGCCAACTTCGTTATTCGGCGTCCGCCACCTTGTCGGCATAGCCGGTGACGCGCGCCGCGAGCGAAGCTTCCATGAAGGCGTCGAGATCGCCATCGAGCACCGCCGAGGTGTTCGAGGTCTCGTGCCCGGTGCGCAGGTCTTTCACCATCTGGTAGGGCTGCAGCACGTAGCTGCGGATCTGGTGGCCCCAGCCGACATCGGTCTTGGCCGCCGATTCCGCGTTCGCCGCTTCCTCGCGCTTCTGCAGCTCGGCCTCATAGAGCCGCGCCTTCAGCATCGCCATGGCGGTCGCCCGGTTCTTGTGCTGGCTGCGCTCCTGCTGGCAGGCGACGATGATGCCAGACGGGACGTGCGTGATGCGGATCGCCGAGTCGGTGGTGTTGACGTGCTGGCCGCCGGCGCCGGACGAACGATAGGTATCGACCTTCAGGTCGCTCTCGTTGATCTCGATATTGATGGTGTCGTCGACCACCGGATAGACCCAGGCGCTGGAAAAGCTGGTGTGCCGACGCGCCGCGCTGTCATAGGGCGAGATACGCACCAGGCGATGCACGCCGCTCTCGGTCTTCAGCCAGCCATAGGCATTGTGGCCGGTCACCTTGATCGTCGCCGACTTGATCCCGGCCTCTTCGCCGTCGTGGATCTCCATCGTCTCGACCTTGAATTTCCGCCGCTCGGCCCAGCGCGTGTACATGCGAAGGAGGATATTGGCCCAATCCTGGCTCTCGGTGCCGCCGGCGCCGGAGTGGATTTCGAGGTAGCAGTCATTGCCGTCCGCTTCGCCGGAAAGCAGCGTCTCGACCTGGGCCGAGCGGGCTTCCTTCAGCGTCTCGTGCAGGGCCTGTTCGGCCTCCTTGACCACGTCGGTGTCATTCTCGGCCTCGCCCATCTCGATGAGCTCGGTATTGTCGCGGATGGCGGCCTCGAAGGCCTTCACCGCCTTCACCTGCACATCCAGCTCGTCACGCTGCTGCATGATCGGCCGGGCCTTTTCGGGGTCGGCCCAGAAGTTCGGGTGCTCGGTCCGTGCGGTCAGATCGTCGAGGCGGGCTTCAGCTGTATCCCAGTCAAAGATGCCTCCTCAGCAGGCTTACGACCTGCTCGATTTCGGCGATGACCTTGATGATTTCGGCGCGCATTTCTATCCTCAAATCCGTTGCCGCTCATGTAGTTGAGACGAAGGGCCCAATCAACCCGTTCTTCCCCGCGTCACCTGTGCGTGCTAGGCAGCGGACGGTGTAGCGAGGGGCCGGCCGTGACGGAACGCATCGAAGGGGTAAGCTTCGTATCGAGCGGCACGCCGGAGGCCGATCGGGCTGCCGAGCTGTTGCGCGAACGCTATGGCGACAGCGGCATCGACGCCGCCACCACCGTGGTGGCGCTGGGCGGCGATGGCCTGATGCTCTCGACGCTGCACCGCAAAATGGGCAGCAACGTGCCGGTCTACGGCATGAACTTCGGCTCGGTCGGCTTCCTGATGAACGAGTTCGTCCGACGAGCTGCCGGCCCGCCTCGCCGCCGCCAAGCCGACCCACATCTACCCGCTCGAGATGAACGTCCGGCTGGCCGATGGCTCCGAGCACAAGGCATTGGCGCTCAACGAGGTCTCGCTGTTCCGCATGACCTATCAGGCGGTGAAGGTCGAAATCCTGGTCGATGGCCAGCCGCGGCTCGAAGAGCTGATCTGCGACGGCGTGCTGCTGGCAACGCCGGCCGGCTCAACCGCCTACAACCTTTCCGCCCACGGACCGATCCTGCCGATCGATTCGCCGCTCCTGGCGCTGACGCCGATCTCGCCGTTCCGCCCACGCCGCTGGCGTGGCGCCATCCTCAACAACCGCGCCGTGGTCACTTTCCGCACGCGCGAAGCCGACAAGCGCCCGGTCAGCGCCGTAGCCGACAATGTCGAGTTTCAGCGGGTGATCGAGGTGACGGTGCGCGAGAACCGCAGCCAGAAGGTTACCCTGCTGTTCGACCCGGGCACCGGGCTGGATGAACGCGTGCTGAGCGAGCAGTTCCGCTATTAGGCCGCCGGCAGCGCCAGCCGTTCCTCGCCTTCGAGCTGCGGCAGCGCCATCTCTGTTTGCGTCATCCCGGCGAAAGCCGACATCACCCCGCGCGCGGCGCGCCGGGCGAGGATGACGTTCTGCTCGCTGAGATAGGCGAAGGCCTCCTCGAGTTCGGGCGGGATCATCCCGTCATGCTCTACGATCAGTTCCTCGGTCAGCGCCGTCACCACGAAATGCCGCGCCGCCAGGTCATCGGCGAGATCTGCCGCCCGCGCGTGAAAGATCAGCCGCGCCAGCATGTTGCGCACCGCTTCGGCAAGGCCGCAGCGTGAGAACAGCGCATTGAGCGCCGCCCGGCTGCCATGCTCCAGCAGCGTGAACACCTTCTCCCGCGGCGTCTCGGACAGCTGCACCACACAATCAGCGAAGAACAGCACGTGCCCCTGGACGATGGCGTGCAGCATCACCCGGGTCGAAACGAACTCCGCTTCCACCAGCTCGGCCGCATAGGGGGCCCTGCCCGCAGCCGCTTCCTGCTCGCCGATCGCCGTCAGCGCCGTATCGGTGGCGTCACGCAACAGCCGGTCCAGCCGATGCGCCGCGACCGCGCCGCTGACCATGCGCGCCCCACGCAAGGCGACCGCCACAGCCTGGACGAGCACCAGCCGCGCATCGGCCGGCAGATCGTCCCGCGCCAGCAGCAGCCCGCGCAGCTCGGCGTCCTCCGGCCCATCCCGATCGGCAACCTGCCGCAGCATGGCTGGCGAAAATGGCACATCCGGCCGATCCAGCAGCTTCGTCAGCAGCGGCCGTCCACCCTTCGTCACCAGGGCCTCGGCGACCCGCTGGCTTAGCCGCTCGCGCGCCGCGGTCGCCATCAGCATCGCCTCATCGGCGCCGCGGATCAGCGCCATCAGGTCGGCATCGACCAGCGCCGGCGAGTACTGCACCACGGCGCGCGCAATCACCGGGCTATCCTGCAGCAGCGCCAGGAGGATCGGCCGCGGCGCTTCGATCGCATGCAGCAGGCCATAGGCCAGCGCGCCACGCACCCGCACCGACGGATCATCGAGAAAGCCGATCAACGCCGCATAGAGCGCCGCATGTTCGTCGGCCGGACCATAATGGTTGAGATAGGCCATGGCAGCGAGGTGGGCCGCCTGCCCGCTCCTCACTGTCGCGCGATTGGCTCAGCGCGACGAAATCCTGGTACGCAACCATCAAGCTCTCCGATAGGCGCCAAGAAGGACGCTAGCGGGGAAGGCTTAAGGAACGGTTCACCATAATTTCGCGGGCTTTGGCAGCGTGCCATCCTGGCCATAGAGCTGGGTGAACAGTGCGCTGCCCTGCGCTTCGGTCGCCGGGCTCATCAGGGTGCGGGCCTGCACCTCGCCCTCGCTGGAGAACAGCGAGGTGAACGACATGTCGTCCGGCGAGAATCGCGACGGCACCGGCACCGCGTCCCACTTGCCGGCCGGCGCAGCCGGGTCGACCGCCAGTTGCTGGGTGGCAAAGCGCGGGTCGACGGCGCCGTCATGCTTATCGACCAGCGCCCGGTAGACTTCGCGGATGGTGCGCGCCTCGCCGCCCTCGTAGAAGATCGCCGGATTCGCCTTGGCCTGCTTCGGAAACAGCTCCGCCGCGATCTGGTCCGGATCCTTGAGGCCGGCGTTGAACAGCTTCTCGGCGCCCTGCGCCCCGAGGAAATGCGCGATGTAGAGTTCGCCCGGGCTCGGCATGCGGCCGAACTTCTCGAACAGGTATGCCCCGTTGCTGCGGGTAAATGCCGCCGCCATGTCCGAGGCGATCTGCGGATCCTCACGCAGTTTCAGAACTTCCTGCCGCAGCGCCTTGTCGGCGATGTAGTAATCACCGTTGGAGTCGATCTTGATCGAGTTGGCGTACTGGCCATAGCCGAGGCGCGGCCCCTCCTCCTTCATCACCTGCAGCCAGGTGCTGTCGAGGAACTGGAACAGCCCCGTCGCACTTGATGTCCGAGCCTTGGCTTCCGGGTTGAGGCTGCTTTCGCGGATCGCGGTGCGCAGCAGGTAGTCGAAGTCGACGTCGCTCTTCGCCCCTGCCGTGTCCATGGCATAGGCAAGCGGCTGCGGCACCGATATCGGCTTCACGCCCATCGACTCGAAGGGTCCGTTGCTAACGTTCGGTTAACCAATCACCCGCAACTGGTTAACGAATGGTTAGCCTTGCCACTTCGTCACCACCTCATCGAGGTTCGGCCGATCGCGATCCTCGATCACCGTCGTCGGCGTGCCGATATGGATGAAGCCGACGAAGCGTTCGCCGCCCCGCGCGCCCAGCATGGCCTGCGCTTCGGTATCGAAGCCATACCAGCGGTTGGTCCAACTGGCGGCAAAACCCATGGCAAAGGCGGCGTGCGACAGGTTGAAACAGACATTGCCGGCCGACAGCAGCTGTTCCATCTCCGGCGCCTTGGGGTTCGGTTTGGGCGACAGCAGCACGCCGATGGTCACCGGCGCCGGCAGGAACTGGCGGCGTTCGATATCAAGGCCAGCCTCATCGAGTTCGGGGCGCTTGCGCCTGGCGATCTCCGCCAGCCTCTCGCCGGCGCGCACCCGGGCCTCGCCCTCGATCAGAATCAGCCGCCACGGCACGAACTTGCCGTGATCCGGCACCCGCGTCCCGATAACCAGGATTTCCTGCAGTTCCTCGGGGGTCGGACCGGGGTCCTTGAGGAAGCCGATGCCGACGGAACGGCGGGTCTTGAGGTAGTCGCGCACTGCGGCGTTGATGGGCATGGTCTGGTCCTTGCGAGCGTCCGGTCCTTATGACACAGCTTTTCCCCAATCCAAGCGTAGGCACGCGAGGCATATTGAAGCGAGGCGCTGCGGGGCGCCGGTTGCGGGGTCCTAGGGTGAAGCTCAGATACTGGATCGGCATTCTCGGGATCGCGGCGATGCTCGCGCCGATGCTGGCGATCGCCGAGGACCCGCCGGTTCCCCTGCCCCGCCGCGTCGACCGCATGCCGCAGGCCACCGAGCAACTGGCCAACGCCCCCGCTGCCGATGTCGTGGCAACGCCGGGGGCGACCGAAGCTCCCGTCGCCGATCCAAGTCCAGCCGTGGCGGCGGCGGCAGCCGTTGCCGTCAACACCACGCCGCAGCCCGTGACGCTGACAGCCAAGATCACCGAGGACGGCAACTCGCTGCCCGACGGGGTCACCTGGCGCGTCTTCGAGACCCGCACCGATGCCGCCGGCGACCTGGTGCTGGCGCAGAAATCCAATGACGCCACCGCGCGCCTCGAGCTGCCGCCCGGCAGTTATGTCGTGCATGTCGCTTACGGCCGGGCCCAGACCACCGACACGCTCACCGTCGCCGAGGGGCAGAACTCGAAATCCCTGATCCTCGATGCCGGCGCCATGCGCCTCAACGCAGCTGTGACGGGGGATGTGGCGATCCCGATCAACCTGCTCCGCTTCGACATCTACACCAGCGGCAGCACCGAGGCGGACCGCACGCTGGTGGCGCAAAACCTCAGCCCCAACGACATCGTCACCCTCAATGCCGGCACCTACCATGTCATCTCGTATTTCGGCGACGTGAACGCCGTGGTGCGGGCCGACCTTCGCGTCGAGCCCGGACAGCTCACCGACGCGACGCTCTACCACCGCGCCGCCCAGATCTCGTTCAAGCTGGTCAGCGAGGCGGGGGGCGAGGCCATCGCCGATATCGACTGGACGGTGAAGACCGCCGACGGCCAGACGGTGTTCTCCAATATCGGCGCCTTCCCCTCGACCGTGCTCGGCGAAGGCGACTACCTGGTCTTGGCCAAGCGCGGCGACCAGGTCTATAACCGCGAGTTCCAGGTTCAGCCCGGCGCGGCCAAGGAGATCGAGGTCCTCACCACGGTCTATTGAGGCCATCCCGGAAAAATCTTCGTCGCCTGTGTCGATCCGCTGATCGGCCACTCGTCGTGTCGGTACAGCAGGATGAATTCGCGCCATTCCGAACGCGACATCCGCCCGACACCAGGAGAGCGAAGATGCGCTTCATGATCATCGTCAAAGCCACCGCCGACAGCGAAGCCGGCATCATGCCGCCGCCCGGGACCTTCGAGGCGATGGGCCATTTCAACCAGGCGCTGATCGACGCCGGCATCCTGCTCGCCGCCGAGGGCCTGCATCCCTCGAGCCAGGGCGCCCGGGTGACTTCGGAAGCCGGCGGACTGGTCGTCGGGATGGGCCCTTTGCCGAGAGCAAGGAGCTGATCGCCGGCTTCTGGATCATCAGCGTCAAGTCGCGGGACGAAGCGCTCGAATGGGTCAAGCGGATTCCGTTCGACGCCGGCGAAACCATCGAACTCCGCCGCGTCTTCGAAGCCGCCGATTTTGCCGAGATCGTCCCGGAGGCGGCTGTGGCGAAGGAGCAGGCCTGGCGCGACGCCACCCAGCAGCCCATCACCAACTAAGCAGCGACAACAGGAAGCCGACATGCAGTTCATGATCATCCGCAGGGCGGACGCCGAAACCGAGGCCGGGGTGCCGCCCGGAGCCGACCTCATCGCCGAAATGACGCAGTTCCACGAGGACGCCGCCAAGGCCGGCATCGTCATCTCCGGCTCCGGCCTGATGCCGACCTCACGCGGCGCCAAGGTGAAGTTCAACAACGGCCGCCCCACGGTGATCGATGGCCCGTTTGCCGAGGCAAAGGAGCTGATCGCCGGCTATACCCTGATCGAAGTCCCGTCGCGCGAAGCGGCCATAGCGTGGGTCAAGAACTGGCCCAGGCGCGATGGCCACGGCAATGTCGAGATCGAGATCCGCCAGCTCTTCACCGCCGAAGATTTCGGCGAGGCCTACACCGAAGCGATGGCCAGGCGGGACGCCGCCCGCAACGTCCTGCGCCAGCCTGAGTAACGCTTTGCCATGGCGGGGAGCGGCACCTTGCTCCGGCCGATCGGATTTGGTCTGATCCGCCGCCATGACGCAAAGAGAAACCCATCGCGCCATCGAGGCGGTGTTCCGCATCGAGCAGGCCAAACTGATCGCCGGTCTCACCCGAATCGTGCGCGATGTCGGGCTCGCCGAGGAGCTGGCGCAGGATTCGCTGATCGTCGCGCTCAACCACTGGCCGGACAGCGGCGTGCCCCGCAATCCGGGCGCCTGGCTGATGCAGACCGCTAAGCGCCGCGCCATCGACTATTTTCGGCGCAACAAGATGGCGGCGCGCAAGCTCGACGAGCTCGGCTACGACCTGCGCGAGATCGAATCCACTGCGCCCGACCTCGATACCCCGCTCGATGACGATGTCGGCGATGACCTCTTGAAGCTGATCTTTACCTCCTGCCACCCGGTGCTGTCGCCCGAAGCCCGCGTCGCCCTGACCCTGCGCCTGCTTGGCGGCCTCACCACCGACGAGATCGCCCGCGCCTTCCTCGCGGCCGAGCCGACCATCGCCCAGCGCATCGTGCGCGCCAAGAAGAGCCTTGCCGAGGCCGGCATGCCATTCGAGGTGCCCGGCGCCGAGGACCGCGCCGGCCGCATGGCCTCGGTGCTCGAGGTGCTCTATCTGATCTTCAACGAAGGCTACTCCGCCACGGCCGGCGATGACTGGACCCGCCCGCAGCTCTGTGAGGAAGCGATGCGGCTCGGCCGTATCCTCGCTGGCCTCGCCCCTGATGATGCCGAGGTGCACGGGCTCGTTGCACTGATGGAAATCCAGGCGTCCCGCCTCCGCGCTCGCACCGGGTCCAACGGCGAACCAGTCCTGCTGCTCGAGCAGAACCGCGCCCTGTGGGATCAGTTGCTGATCCGCCGCGGCCTTGCCGCCCTCGAGCGGGCCGAGACTTTGGTCGGCGCCGGCCCCTACGTGCTGCAGGCCGCCATCGCCGCCTGCCATGCCCGGGCCCGCAAGGCCGAGGAGACCGACTGGCGGCGCATCGCGGCGCTCTACGACATGCTGGCCGAGATGACCCCGAGCCCGGTGATCGAGCTCAACCGCGCTGTCGCCCACTCCATGGCCTTCGGCCCAACCTCCGGCCTCGCCATCCTCGATACCATTGCCGACGACCCGGCGCTCCGGAGCTACCACCTCCTGCCCAGCGTCCGAGGCGACTTCCTGGTGAAGTTGGGTCGGCTGGCAGAGGCACGGGCAGAGTTCGAACGTGCAGCCGGCCTCACCCGCAACGAGCGCGAGCGCATCCTGCTGCTCGACCGCGCGGCGGCGTGTCAGCCAGCCGCCTGACGTGCTGCTGTTGCGAATATCTGCGCGGCGCGAATTGTTCTGAAGCAGAACGCTGTTCCGCTATCTCCGTTACATTTCACAGTGCTATAGAGCGAGAGCTTGCAGCAAAAGCACATACAGTATGGCCCAGCCTGACCGCCGATTGGTCCCGATCGTATCGCTGGACATCGTGGGGTATTCCCGCCTTGTCGAGCGCAGTGAACGTCAGACCCTGCGCCTCGTGCAGCGGGTTTACGACCGGCTGATCTCGCGCACCATCGGCGCCGCCGGTGGCAAGGTTTTCAAAACCATGGGCGATGGCCTGCTGGCCGAGTTCAACAGCGTCGTCGCCGCCGTGCAATGGACCGCCGACCTGCAGCGCCAGATCCACGAGCGCAAGATCCACGCCCCGGGCGGCGAGATGTTCCAGGTGCGCGCCGGCATCGTGCTTGCCGACGTGCTGGTGGCCGGCAACGATCTCTACGGCTCCGGCATCAACCTGGCGGTCCGGGTGCAGAGCCACTCGCCCGCCGGCGGCATGTGCATCACCAAGTGGATGTACCAGTATCTCGACGGCACCATGGAGCTGCCGTTCGTCGACATGGGGCCGACCGAACTCAAGAATATCTCCAAAACCGTCCGCATCTATGCCTGGCACCCGGCCGGCCTGACCCGGCCGCAGCAGCCAGAGTTGCCGCCGCCACCGCCCCCGAGCAACCGGCCGTCGGTGGTGGTGTTGCCGTTCGACAACCTCTCCGGCGAGGCCGACCAGAGCTACTTCGCCGACGCCGTGGTCGAGGAGATCACCGCCACCCTCAGCCGGGTGAAGGACTTTTTCGTCATCGCCCGCAACTCGGCCTTCACCTACAAGGGCCGCGCCGGCATCGACATCCGCCAGATCGGCCGCGACCTCGGCGTGCGCTACGTCGTCGAAGGCTCGGTGCGCCGGGTCGGCGAGCGGGTTCGCATCACCGCGCAGCTGGTCGAGACCGAGGCCGGCAGCCACATCTGGTCCAACAAGGTGGATGGCGCCGTCGCCGACCTGTTCGACCTGCAGGATCGCATGGCTGCTGAAGTCGCCAGCGCTATCCAGCCCTCCATTCGCCGCGCCGAGGTCGAGCGGGCGCGCAAGAAGCGGCCCGAGACGCTCGCCTCCTACGACCTGGTGATGCGCTCCCTGCCCCACCTCTGGTCGCACAGCCCCGAAGACAATCGCGAGGCCATCGCGCTGCTCAATCGCGCCCTGGCGCTGGAGCCGCATTATGGCCTTGCGGCGGCACTCGCCGCCTGGGCCGACGGTCAGCAGGTCGCCTATAACTGGACGGCCGACTTCGCCGCCGAGCGCCGCACCGCCGGCGCCCTGGTGGAGATCGCCTCGCAGCATGTCGCCGATGACCCGACCGCCCTCACCGCCCTCGCGTCCGCCATGATGATGCTGGGCGGCGACGTGCGGCAGGCGGCGACCTTCGCCGATCGGGCGCTGGAACTCGATCCGAACCACGCCTGGGCCTGGATGCGGCGCGGCTGGGGCCATGTCTATCTCGGCAACCCCGAGGATGGCCTCGCCGCCTTCGAGCGCTCAGCGCGGCTCTCGCCCATGGATCCGTTTGCGTTCAACGTGCACCTGGGGATGGGGCTCGCCAACTTCGCCGCCGGCCGGCCGCAGCAGGCCATCGCCTGGGCCCAGCGCGCCATGTCCGAGCGCCCGGGCCTCACCTGGCCGCATCGCGATCTCTCGGTCTACTTTGCCCACCAGGGCGACCTCGCGGCAGCCCGCGACTTGCTCGAGCAATTCCAGCGCGCCCACCCCGATGTCAGCGTCGCTTCGATCGGCGACGGGCTGCGCTTCATGTATCCGTCATTGCTGGCGCGCTACCTGCAAGGCCTGCAACTGGCCGGAATGCAATAGGAAACTCGCGACGTAACTTTATCCTTTCCGTAAGGAGTTCTCCAACACCGCATCGGCATTGTCCCGCCTGGGCTTTGGGGGTTTGAGCTCTGGATATCCGTCTCGAGAAACGGCTTTCGCCGCGTCGCAACACCATGATCGAGGCGACGATCGTCTTTGATGGTGGCCGCACGCGGATCCGCTGCGTCATCCGCAACCTGTCCGAAACCGGCGCCAAGCTCGAAGTGGCCTCCGTCACCCGCATCCCCCGCACCTTCGATCTGGTGGTCGACAAGGTCCGCCCGCAGGCCTGCATCGTCATCTGGCGCGCCGTGAAGGAACTCGGGGTGCAGTTCCGCGACCAATCGGTCCGCTGAACCCGACCGAACCGGAAGCCGCCGGCTACCCGCGGGCTCGGATTGCCGTGCGAGCAGCCGCGGCCAGGAACGCCGAGCGGGTGACGCCACGATGGGCCGCGCTCTCGTCGATCGCCGACAGCAGGCCGGCATCCAGCGAGATATTCGCACGTGCCAGCTTCCCGGTTTCGAGCCCCGCATCGCTGCAGGGCGTTTGACGCTTCCTGACTATTCAAATGCCGTTCATATGACCTATCTTAGGTCAGGCAGCACGTTTCAGGCACATGTCCCTCGGGGGGACTCGCTATGTCGAGGCATGCATTCTTCATCGCCGGTGATCGGGTCGTTCACGTCGCCAATCCGTGCGGTGCCGGTTTCCAGTATCAGGCGCAGTCGCACACCCTGCCGCCGCAGACGCAGGTTGGCCCGCATCAGCACGAGGCGGCCGAGACGGTCCTCGTCGTCAAGCAGGGCACCCTCGAACTGATGGTCAATGGCGCGGCCGGTTTCGTCGCCGCCGGATCGTTCGTGCGCATCCCGGCCAAGGCCTGGTTTGCCTATCGCAGCATCGGCGACGAGCCGGTCCGCCTGCTCTGCCGCACCGCGCCGCCTCAGCCGGCCCGCGACGGCTGCAAGATCACCATCCAGATCGCCGCGGCCTAAGCGGCCGGAGCCAGCCGGACAAATGGAAGGGGCCGCATCGCTGCGGCCCCCTTGATATTCTCACTTACGCCGCCTGCTGCTTGAGATCGGGCGGCACCGCTTCCGCCATCAGCTCGACGATCGCGTCGGTTGCGGCGATCACCTTCTGGCCTTCGGTGCCGAGGCGACGAACGGACACCGTCCCCTCCTCCGCCTCGCGCTTGCCGACCACGAACAGCAGCGGCACCTTCTGCACCGAGTGCTCGCGCACCTTGTAGTTGATCTTCTCGTTGCGCGCGTCGAGCTCGGCCCGGATGCCGCCCGCCTTGAGCCGGTCGACCAGCTTCTGGGCATAGTCGTCGGCATCCGAAACGATGGTCGCCACCACCACCTGGGTCGGCGCCAGCCACATCGGCATCTTGCCGGCATAGTGCTCGATCAGCATGCCGATGAAGCGCTCGAGCGAGCCGAGGATCGCCCGGTGCAGCATCACCGCGTACTTCTTGGTCCCGTCCTCGGCCACGTACATGGCGCCCAGCCGCTCGGGCAGCACATAGTCGAGCTGCAGGGTGCCCACCTGCCAGGAGCGCCCGATAGCGTCCTTGAGGTGGAACTCGAGCTTGGGCGCATAGAAGGCGCCCTCGCCCTCGGCGATGACGAAGTCGTAGCCGGTGGCCTTGAGCGCATCGCCCAGCGCCTTCTCCGCCGCATCCCAGCGCTCGATGGTGCCGCCGAACTTCTCCGGCCGCGTCGCGAGCTTGATCACGACGTTCTCGAAACCCATGTGCTCGTACACCGAGTACAACAGATGAACGAACCGCTCGGTCTCGGCCTGGATCTGCTCTTCGGTGCAGAAAATATGGGCGTCGTCCTGCGTCATCTGCCGCACGCGCAGCAGCCCGTGCAACGCGCCATGCGCCTCGTTGCGGTGGCAGCAGCCGAACTCGGCCATGCGGATCGGCAGGTCGCGGTAGCTCTTGATCCCCTGGTTGAAGATCTGGATATGGGCCGGGCAGTTCATCGGCTTCAACGCCATCAGCTCTGCCTTGCCCGACAGCACCGGACCTTCGTCCTCGGTACCGGGCACCTCGTCAGGCACCACGAACATGTTCTCGCGATACTTGCCCCAGTGGCCCGAGGCCTCCCAGAACTTGGACGACATCAGCTGCGGGGTTTTCACCTCGTTATAGCCGTTGGCGTTCACCCGCCGGCGGATATAGGCCTCCATCTGGTTGTAGAGGACATAGCCTTTGGGGTGCCAGAACACCGAACCCTGGGCTTCCTCCTGCAGATGGAACAGGTCGAGGTCCTTGCCGATGCGGCGGTGGTCCCGCTTCTCGGCTTCCTCGATCATGTGCAGATACTCGTCGAGTTCCTTCTGGCTGGCAAAGGCCGTGCCGTAGATGCGCGACAGCACCGGGTTGTTGCTGTCGCCACGCCAATAGGCGCCGGCCACCTTGGTCAGCTTGAACGCCGTGCCGATATCCTTGGTCGAGCGCATGTGCGGGCCGCGGCAGAGGTCGAACCACTGGCCCTGCTTGTAGATCTTGATCATCTGGTCGGCCGGAATGGCGTCGACCAGTTCGACTTTGAAGTTCTCGCCCTTACTGGCAAAGACGCGCTTGGTCTCGTCGCGCGTCCACACTTCCTTGGTGAAGGCGGCGCCGCGCGCGATGATCTCGGCCATCTTCTTTTCGATGGTCGGAAAATCGTCCTCGGAGAACGGCGTGTCGCGCTTGAAGTCGTAGTAGAAGCCGTTCTCGATCACCGGGCCGATGGTGACCTGCGTTTCCGGCCACAGCTCCTGCACCGCTTCGGCGAGCACATGCGCCGAGTCGTGGCGGATCAGCCCGAGCCCGTCGGCGCTGTCGCGCATCACGAACTCGATCTTGCCATCTGCCTCGAGCGGATCGGAGAGGTCGCTGAGAACCCCGTTCCACTTCATGGCGACCGTCTTCTTGGCGAGGCTTGGGGAGATGCCCTCGACCACGGTGGTCCCGGTGGTGCCACGCGCATAGTCGCGTACTGCACCGTCGGGGAACGTCACCTTGATCATTTTCATCTCCAATGGAAATTGCCGGCGGAAATGCCGGCAAGGCGGGGTGTCTAGCATGTGTCGCGGGCCCGCGCCAAGCACACGCGCAAAACCGCCCGGAGCGCGGGCTCCGAGCGGCGCAATCAGACGGCCGAAGCCGAAATGGTAGGCGCTAAGTTCGCCGCCCCACGGCCCTGCCGATGGCAATCAGGATGCAGGCGCCGATCACCCCGGCAATCAGGTAACCGAACCAGCCACCGAACGAAATTCCCAGAAGGCCGAACACCAGGCTGGCGACGATCGCGCCGACGATGCCGAGGATGATGTTCATCACCACCCCGCTGCTGTTGTTCATGAACCGCCCGGCGAGCCAACCGGCTATACCGCCGATGATGATCGCCGCAAGCCAACCCACTCCGTCGAATGCCATCTCACGTCTTCCTTGTAAGTGTCCTGAGTGCCAGAACATTCCGGCTACCGGACAATAACGGCGGACGACGAAAAACGATCCCTCGGCGCCTTACTTCCATCGCCCATAGCTCCACGGCACGTACCAGTGCGCGTCCAGCGGCAACGCTTCCGGCACCGGGTCGTAGCCATGCGTGCCGCCGGGGCGGCACCGGACGATCCGCGCCAGGCCCATCCAGCCACCTGGCCAGAAGCCATGCCGCCAGATGGCGTCGCGGGTGAACTCCGAGCAACTCGGCGCGTGCCGGCAGGTCCGGCCCATGAACATCGACAGCGAGTAGCGGTAGCCCTGGATCAGCCCGTAGGAGACCAGCTTGAACGGCCAGTCGACGATGCTCCAGAACACCTGCACGATGCCGCGCATCGACTTTGTGATGCGATGCATCAGCCGCTAGCCGCCACCTGCGGGGCATCGAGCTTGTCCAGCGCCTCGCACACCGCATCGAACACCAGGAGGGTCGAGGTGTGGCGCGGCCGGTACTCGCGCACCGGTTCGAGATATTTGAGGTCGACCCACTTCTCGCCCGATGGCGGCGGGCCATCGGCCTTGAGCATCGCCGTCATCTCGTCGCGCACCCGACGGAACTCGCCGACCGGCGTGCCCACCACATGAGTGGCAACCACCGCGGCCGAGGTCTGCCCCAGCGCGCAGGCCTGGATATCGTGGCCGTAGCCGGTGATCACCCCGTCCGCGACGTTGACATCCACCTCGATAGTCGAGCCACACACCCGGCTGACCCTGCGGGCGCTGGCATCGGGCGCGCTAAGCCGCCCCGGCCTTGGCTGATTGCCGGCGAGTTCGAGGATCCGGTCCGAATAAAGATCGCTGAGTTCCATCTTTTTCGCGAAACTGTTTCTTGGCCGCTGTCGTTGCCCACCTATATAGTGATGGAGATGCAACAAGTCAGCGGCGTCCATCGTCACTGGCACCGGAACCGGGAACCGTGGGGCGACGTATTGCGTCTGTCGCCTGCTATTGACCGAGGAACCAAAGATGGACGCCAGCGCCAAGCCGCAGCACGTCAAGCTCGTCCCTGAAATTGCCCGCCCCAGCCGCGAGGAAGCGGAAGCGGCGGTGCGCACGCTGATCGCCTGGGCCGGTGACGACCCCGCCCGCGAAGGCCTGCTCGACACGCCGCACCGGGTGACCAGCGCCTATGGCGAGTTCTTCGGCGGCTACAAACAGGATGCACGCGAGGTTCTGCAGACCACCTTCAAGGAGGTCGGCGGCTACGACGATGTCGTGCTGGTGCGCGACATCCCGTTCTCATCGCATTGCGAGCACCACATGGTGCCGTTCTTCGGCAAGGTGCACGTCGCCTACCTGCCGCACGACGGCGTTGTGGGCTTATCGAAGCTTGCCCGCCTGGTCGAGGTCTATGCGCGCCGCCTGCAGGTGCAGGAGAACATGACGGCGCAGATCATCGACGCGGTGAACGAGCACCTCAACCCGCGCGGCGCCGCCGTGATGATCGAGGCCGAGCACATGTGCATGTCGATGCGCGGCGTGCGCGCCCACGGCGCGCTGACCATCACGCAGCGCTTCACCGGCGTATTCGCCGAGGACCGCAACGAGCAGGACCGCTTCTTCGCCATGCTCGGCAAGCGTTAGAGCGAGATCAGGAAAAGTTGCAGACTTTTCCTGTTCGATCTCGCGACCATCAAGCACCTCCACCGCAAGCGCGGTCAAGTGTGTTATCGATCGGCGGGCATAGGGTGAACCCATGTCCGCCGTCGCCAAAACCCTCTGGATGATCGAATCACGCTTCGGCATGCCGTTGACGCTCGAAGAAATGGCCGTGCACGCCGGCGTGTCGCGGTTCCACCTGTCGCGCATCTTCCCGCGCGCCACCGGCTACTCGATTTCCGCCTATCTGCGTGGGCGCCGGCTCACCGAAGCGGCGAAGGCGCTCGCCGGCGGCGCTCCAGATATCCTCGGCGTGGCGCTCGATGCCGGCTACGGCTCGCACGAAGCTTTCACCAGGGCCTTCCACGAGCTGATCGGCCTTACCCCGGACGAGGTGCGCCGCCGCCGCCGGCTCGACGACCTGCCGTTGCTCGAGCCGCTGCGTATCGACCCGGCGGTCCCGGTGGAACTCTGCGCCCCACGGATCGAAACCCGTCCGGCGATGCGCATCGCCGGCTTGCTGGCCCGGCACGTGATGAACGGCGATGCCGCAATCCCGGCGCAATGGCAGCGCTTCAACCCCTATGTCGGCAATGTCCCGGGCGAAATCCCCGGGGTCGATTATGGGCTCTCCGGGCGCTACTTCCCCGAGACCGGCGCGTGCGAGTACATGGCCGGCATGGAGGTGCGTGAAACCGCCGAGTTGCCGCGCGAGTTCACGCTGATCACCGTGCCGGCGCAACGCTATGCCCGGCTCGCCCATAGCGGGCACATCACCACCATCCGCTCGACCATCGAGGCGATCTTTGCTGAGTGGCTGCCCACCTCGGGCTACCGCAAGAAGTGCGCGCCCTGGAGCTTCATCGAGTATTACGGCCCCGATTTCAACGAGCGTACCGGCCTCGGCACCGTCGAGATCTGGCTTGCGCTCGAGGATTGAGCGCGAGCCGGGCGCGGTTTATGAACCGCATATGAGCACCACCTTCGCCGACCCCAGTACCCTCAGTCATGAACAGCGCGACGAGGGCACCGTCTTCGCCCCCAAATTCGATGCGAACGGCCTGATCACAGCCATCACGCAGGAGGCGGGCTCTAACCGCGTGCTGATGGTTGCCCACATGAACGCCGAAGCGCTGCGCCTCACCATCGAGACGGGCGAGGTGCACTACTACTCGCGCTCGCGCCAAAAGCTCTGGAAGAAGGGCGAGAGCTCGGGCGAAATCCAGAAGCTCGTGGAGATGCGCACAGACTGCGACCAGGATGTCGTGCTGCTGCTGGTCGAGCAGACCGGACGCGGCGCCGCCTGCCACACCGGCCGGAAGAGCTGCTTTTACCGCATCGTCGAGGACACCCAGACCCTGCGCCAGAGCGGCGAGCCACGGCTGTTCGACCCTGCCGAGGTTTACAAGGCCTAAGCGTACGAGCTCACACCTCAGTAGTGCGGCGGCGGTGGTTCTGCCGCCGGCGCCAGTGCCGGGTGCGCCTCGACGTCGCGCAGTTGCGAGCCGAGACTAAGCAGCTCGCGCTTCAGCGCCTCGATCTGCTTGAAGTGCTCGGCCAGCGCGGCATTGAGGTCCTCGATCGCCTGGTCCTGGAAGGTAATGGTGGTCTCCAGCGTCACGATGCGCGCCGCGAGGTCGGTGATGTCGCTCATTCGCTTTGCCTCCTTAGTGCCGGCGTTCAAACAACGGGGCGAGGAACAGGCCGGCGAGGAAGCCGCCCAGGTGCGCCTGCCAGGCGATGCCGATCGATTGCCCGATCAGCATAGGCAGGAACGGTACCGCTGCGTTGAGTACCAGCCACACCACAATGAAGAAGGCGGCGCGCTGGTTGCGCATCAGCTGCCCCAGGCTTGCCATGCGGCGCCCGAGCACGCGCTGCTCGCCGGTCTCCGGATCGCGGGCCACGATAAGCGGCTGGAAGATGAAGCGGCAGGCCGCCCCGGTCAGCCCCGCCACACCGCCCGAAGCGCCGATCAACCACGCCCCCCCGGGCAGAACCGTCGCGGCAAATGCCGCGGCGCCCACAGCAGCGCTCAAGAGAAAGAGAATCACCGTAGCGAGCGGGCCGTAACGGCGGGCCACCGGGGTGCCGAAAATGGCCAACCAAGCGCAATTGATTAAAAGGTGCTCCCATCCCTGATGCAAAAAGGCATGCGTAAAGGGCGTCCAGAGCAGTGGTATCCACCCGCCCGGGTACCCCGCTCCGGGGAGACCACGGGCCGGGTTGAAGGCCAGCCAATAGGCCAGCTGCGAGTAGCTCTCTTCGTTAAGAACCAAGGTTCTGGCGAGCTCAACGGCCAACATCAGGCCCAGCAGCGCGGTTATCACGCCGGGCAGCAGGATGGCCGGCTGGCGGGCGTCATGCTCCTGATTTTGTTGATGATTTCGCTCGTCAGACATAAGAACTCCCGGTTTTCCGGGCTTTGTAGCCCATTCCCGCGACTTATCCACACGGGGGCCGCCGCGTTAACCCTAACAATTGTTTAAGGGCGATTTCCGCTCAGGCTTTTGTCACTCTTGGTGCTGCGGCGGTCGCCCCTTCTCCGGGACGCGATGCTCGGGGTTTGGGAACAAGGCAACAAGACTATGCAAAAGGCCAGCACCAAGGCGCTGTTCGACTATTGGAATGCGCTCCGCGGCTCTCGCAGTGCTCCGGACCGGCGCGACATCGACCCGACCCGAATCCGCTCCGCCCTCGCCAATACCTTTATCCTCGAGCTCAACGATTCCAATGAGTTCGATTTCCGCCTCGCCGGCTCGCATCTCTGCTCGGTCTATGCCCGCGAGTTGAAAGGCCGCTCCTTTACGCGTCTGTGGCACGAACGTGACCGCGACGCTATCGACACCCTGGTCCGCGCCGTCACCGAGGATCATGCGGTTGCCCTCGTCACCTTCCAGGGCACGACGGCGGTGCACACGCGCCTGTCGGTCGAAACCATCCTCCTGCCACTGCGTCACAACGGCAGCACCCAGACCCGCCTTTTGGGCGCCATGACCTCGATCGACGAGCCCTATTGGTTCGGCGTGCAGCCGGTCATGGAGCAACGCATCACCGGCCTGCGCCTGATCTGGCCCGATGATGTGTCGCTTGCCGACATGGCAAGCGATATCGCCGCCTCCGTGCCGGCCGAAGACCTGGTGTTTGCCAGCGCCGGCTCGCCGGTCCCTGCCCCGATGAGCGCCACCGTCTATGGGCGCACCGCCCGTCGCTACGCCCACCTGGCGGTGATCGACGGCGGCCGGCGCTAGCGCGAGGTCAGGAAAGGTTCTGCGACTTTTCCTCCTCGGACCTGATCCGGGGATCGATCTCGCAACAAACAAAAGCGCCAATAAATCGCCGGTTTGGCGCATTGTTCGCCGCAAACCTTACCTTCGATTAACCAAGAGCGGACTAGTGTAGGCCAATCAATCGCTTGGCCCCGGCAGGTCTCCTCTGATGCTCACCGATAACGCCCGCTCCGCGCGACCTGCCCGCTCGTATGCGCAGTTGCCGCGTTTCCAGCGCGTCAGGGTCTCGTTGCTCGGCCGTTACATGCTGACCGACCGGCGCGAGTTCCCCTGCCAGGTGATCGAGATGTCGCCGGGCGACGCGATGATCATCGCGCCGATCTCCGGCATGTCGGGTGAACGGGTCATCGCCTATATCGATCATCTGGGCCGCATCGAGGGCGACATCACCGATGTCATCGATGGCGGCTTCAAGATGGATATCGTCGCCACCTCGCGGAAGCGCGACAAGATGGCGGCTCAGCTCACCTGGCTCGCCAACAAGGATCTGCTCAACCTGCCGGAAGACCGCCGGCACGAGCGCGTGGTGCCCGACAACCGGCACTCTACCGTCGTCCTCGACGATGGCCGCCGCTACAACTGCAAGATCATCGACATTTCGCTGTCGGGCGCCGCTATCGAGCTGGCTGTCCGCCCGGCCATGGGCACGCCCGTCACTCTCGGCCGCATGCGCGCCCGCGTGGTGCGCCACTTCGGCGACGGCGTCGCCGTGGAGTTCGTCTCCGCCCAGGAAATGCTGACCGTCGTGCAGCAGAACCTCCGGGTAAACTAGCGCTTCTGCTGGTGGATGGTGGATGGTCGTGTGACCTCAGCCATCCATTCACAACTCACCATTCCCAATTCACCTCGCTCCCTCCTCGCCATGCCTAACGAGTTCCTCACCAGGACCGTTCGAATTCGCATAAAAACTAGCTTGCAGTTTTTCGTTCGGGGCAATTCGGCCCCGGCATCGTGGCTTCCGTCAGGGGAGCAACCACGATGTCGAAGTTCAAAGGGTTCATCGCAGCGGCAGTCGCAGTCGGAATGGCAGCGTTCATTCTCGCTGTGCCGGCACGCGCCGATCACGTCGATTTCACCAATCCGGCCTTCGCTCAGGCCGGCGGCCTCACCAGCATTCCGGTGGGCGCCAACGAGTTCTGCAAGTCGCACCGCGGCGAATGCAAAGCCAACCCGAACGCCGTCGACGCCATGACGCTGACCGAGGCTCGCTGGGCCGAACTCGTCGACGTCAACAATGTCGTCAATGCGGCGGTCACCGCAATGACCGACCAGGACTACTACAAAGTCGCCGAGTACTGGGCTTATCCCGATGACGGCTACGGCGACTGCGAGGACTACGCCCTGGCCAAGCGCAGGGCGCTGGTCGCTGCCGGCTGGAACCCGTCGACCTTGCTGGTCGCCGTGGTGCGCGAGCCCGAGGGCACCGGCCACGCCGTGCTGATGGTCCGCACCGACCGTGGTGACCTCGTGCTCGACAACCAGGATGGTCGCATCCTCGTCTGGAACGAGACGCCCTACACCTACCTCAAGCGCCAGTCGCAGGCCGATGCCGGCCAGTGGGTGGATCTGGTCGATCCCCGCACCACCTTCGTCGCTTCGAAGTAAGACCTCAGCCGAGTGCCACCAGCGCCTCGGCTTCGAGGCGCCTGATCCAATCCCCCTTGCAGGTGCTGTAGTCATGCGAGCTGGGGTGATGCAGCTCGAAGCAGCGCCGCTTCAGGGCTTCGTACTCGCGAGCCCGTTCGGGGTGCGCCACCAGATAGTCGCGAAACGCCAGATGTCGTCGGATCGCGGCAGCACCGACCTGGTAGCAATGCAGGTGAACCCGGCGCTTGCCGGTCGCCGGATCATCGAGCGTACAGAACCGCCGCCCGCCGAGACCATACTCTCCCCACCAGAGATACCCTAGGGCCTCCAGCTCGGGACGCAGCGCATCGAGCCCGTCGAGCGATCGAACCACCGGGACAATATCGAGCGTCGGTTTCGCGACGATGCCAGGAATGGCCGTCGATCCGACGTGATGGACCGCCATGAGTTCCGTGCCGAGAGCCGCAGCCAGCCGCTCGGCCTCCAGCGCCACCAGGCCGGCCCAGAGCCGGTCATGCGGTCGCAGTTCGACGGGGACCGCGGGCGCCATCGGCCGGCCCGGCCGGTTACGACGTCAGCGCGAAATAGCTGCCGACGAACATCAGGCCGGTGATGAAGGCCCAGCCGAAGCCGACGAACGCCGCAATCAGCGCCGAACTCAGCGACAGCGTGCCGTTGCGGTCGTGCTGCCAACCCAGTTGCAGCATGATGAATGGACCGCACACGAAGCTCATCGCCAGATGACCGAGGCCCTGGATGAAGGTCTTGCCGTCATAGCGCAGCACTGCCTGGGTCTTGGCCAGCCACTGGTAAAGGTAGGTGCCGACACCCGCCATGGCGAGCCCAACCGCCATGATCAGCCCGGCCAGCAGCAATTCCCTGAGCATTTACGCGCCCTCTGAACAATCGTCTTAACTCTTTGTTAAGCATATCCGGCGCCCATTGGGATGTCACCTGACGCACACAACACTGGTTAATTTGAGAGCCATGGCCAGCGAGGCTCAGGTCCACAGACCTCACCACCCCCACTCGATCGGCTTCAATCTTGCCGGTATCGCCGTGCTGCTGGCCCTGGCCGGGATCGGTGTCGCCTACCTGATCGACGCCGCCGGGCGCACTACTCGCACCCAGGCGCACCGCCTCGATACCGAGACCACCCTCACCCGCACGCTGGGTGGCCGCGATCTCGAAATCCCGCTGTCCTGGTTCCGCTACGAGGAGCAGCGCATCGAGGGCTTTGCCAAGCAGATCGACCTGCGCTTCGAGCTGCCGTTCGGCGTCGACGGGCACAGCGAACCAGTGGATGTGACGCTGCTGCCGCGCAGCCGGGCGCGACCGAGCGCGGCGCTGCTCGATGGCGTCTACCTGCACCAGTTCCTGCCCGAGCAATTGAGCGGCCCGCCGGGTCTGGTGGGCAAGCCCTTGCGGGCCGACGGTGGTTATGCGGGTGAAGTGGTCTGGTACGACCCGCTATCGGCCGAGCCGTTCGTCGCCAAATGCTCGAAGCCAATTGCCGCAGCGGCGGTCGGCCAGTGCCTCAGGACGGTCTATCTCGGGCCGGGGGTGGCGGCGATCTACGCCTTCCCCGAACCGGCGCTGCAGCACTGGCGTGATTTCGATCCCGAACTCACCGCCAGGCTGGGGCAGATCGGCGCGCTGTAGCGCGCTCCGAGGCGCGCCGACGGTCCTTAGTGGATCTCGTCCAGGTCGACGTCCAGAATAGCCATCTGGAAGTTGTAGGAGCGGTCGCCGTCCTCGTCGTCGACATAGATCAGGCCGAGGAATTCTTCGCCCAGATACACTTCCACGCTGTCGTTCTGCTTGTTGCGCGGACGCACGTCGATATTCCGGTTACCGAACTTCTGCTGCAGAAACTTCTGGAGCTTGATGATTTCAGGGTGGTTCACGGCGGCTCCTTCAAGGGCATGCGCGGGGTCGATTTGGGATCGCCACAATAGGCATTGCGCCCCGGCGGGCAATCCCGTGCCGTGCATTTTTCCGCGATGAAAGGCGCAAAGTGCGGCGGAGGACCGCCGATCAGCGGCAGAATCAGCCGGTGAGATCCTGCACCACGGCCAACTGATCCATCACCGAAGCCGGATGCGGTGTGCCCGCCTCGCCGATGATGCGCGCCGGCACCCCGGCCACGGTGACCCGCGGCGGCACTTCCTTCACCACCACCGAGCCCGCGCCGATACGGGCGCAGTCGCCCACCCGGATATTGCCCAGCACCACCGAGTGCGCGCCGATCAGCACGCCATTGCCGATCTTGGGGTGGCGATCTTCCTCGGATTTGCCGGTCCCGCCCAGTGTCACCCCCTGGAGGATCGAGACATTGTCACCGATCGTCGCGGTCTCGCCGACGACGAACCCGGTGGCATGGTCGAGCATGATGCCCTTGCCGATGCGCGCCGCCGGGTTGATGTCGACCTGGAACACCGCGCTAGAGCGGCTCTGCAGGTAAAGCGCGAAATCCTTGCGGCCCATCAGCCACAGCGCATGCGCGAAGCGGTGCGTCTGGATGGCGTGAAAGCCCTTGAAATAGAGGAAGCAATCTACGGCCTTGTGCAGGGCCGGATCGCGTTCGAGCGTCGCCGCAAGATCGGCGCGCGCCTCGAGCCCAATCTCGGGCCGCGTCTCCAGCGCCTCGCGAAAAGCCTGGCGGATCAGGTCGGCGGACACGTCGGGATGGTCGAGCCGCTCCGCCAACCGGTGGGCGAGCGCATCCTCGAAGCCGTCGTGGTTGAGCACGTTGGAATAGAGCAGGTTGGTCAGCGACGGTTCGCTGGCAACCACCTGTCGGGCCCCGGAGACCACCGCGTCCCACACCGGATCCATGGCCGTGACATTGGCCGTCTTCAAATTCGTGCTCATAACGCTCTCCATCGGCGGATGCCGATATAAGCCAAAACGTGCTCCGATACCAACCCCTAGCGGATGGATTGGTTCGCCACAGCTGAACTCGCGTTGAATGGTTACTCCGTTGCGTGCCGCGCGAGAAATTCCAGTGCGGCGGCCTTGAACTGCTTGTCGCCGGTCGCGCGCATGTGATCGCGCCGCTCGATGGTGAAGGCCTCGCCCTGCGGCAGCAACTCCGCCAGCCCCCCGGCCGAGCCGGCCATGTCGTCGTCGCTGCCGACCGCCACCAGCACCGGCTGGGTGATCCGGCGGACATCGGCCTCGCGCATCGGCTCACGCGAGTTGACCATGCAGGCGGCCAGCGCCGCGCGGTCGGCCTTGTTGTGATCGGCAAAGATGCGGAACTGCCGCCCGGTACGCCCGGTGACCTGGTCCAGCGACTTGGCGGTGAGCGCCGAGATGATCTCCTCGCTGTCCTCGAGCCCGGAGATCAGGTTGAGCCCCATGCCACCCCATACGGCGCAGCTTACCGCATCGGGGTCCTGCAACATCAGGTAGGCCACGATGCGAGCCCCCATCGAATAGCCCATGATCGGCGCTTTCGCGATGCCGAGATGATCGAGCAGGCGCTTGGCGTCCCTCGCCATTTCATGGGCGAAGTAGAGCTGCGCGTCATAGAGTTTTCGCGAAGCCCCGTGGCCGCGATTGTCGAAAGTGATCGGCTGGTACCCCGCCCCAACCAGCGTCTCCACCCAGCCGGTATCGATCCAGTTGACCTTTCCGGACGAACCGAAGCCATGAATCAACAGGATCGGCCTGCCCGCGCCGTGCACCTCGTAGGCGATGGAAATTCCGGCGGAGCTGAACTGGGGCAAGGGAACGGCCTTTCGATTGGGGCGCTGGTTTAGCAAGTGTGGGGGTATCGTCAAAGCTGCATCCGCTGGTGCGCAAAGAGTACCCCCACCCTGTCCCTCCCCCGCAAGGGGCAGGGCTGTCCGGGGAAAATCATTCAAAGCAGAAGCTCATTTGATTTGGGGTGGATCTGGTGATGCGGTGACTGGGGTTGGTAGGTGGCGGATGCTGGATTTGGGCGATGTCTCGGCGTTCGAAGATGCATTGAACGACCAGGTCGGTGAATCGCAGGATGGGGAGGGTTACGCGGTGGGCGCGCGCTGCGATGCGCAGAAGCGCAAAGGCGATCATGGCGGCAAACAGTTGCGCTCGGACGGCATTGTCGTTGTTGCCCAGGAACTTGCGGATTTTGAGATGCTGCTTGATCCAGCGGAACAGCAGTTCGATCTGCCAACGGCCTTTGTAGAGCGCAGCGATCTCAACGGCGGGGCGTTTGAGATCATTGGTCAGCAGCGTGATGACGTCGCCTTGCTCACGCTTCACGGTGATGCGGCGCAAGGGGATCGGCAGCTTGGAATCTCCCTTGCTGGCAAAACTGGCTCGTTGATCTTCAAGCACCGTGAAGCCATCACCCTGCGTGTGCTCGAGAGGGGTGCCGACCTCCAGCTTGAGCTTGATGTTGGATTTAGGCCTGGTGACGAAAACGGCCCCGGCCTTGGCGATCGCCGTCCACCAGCCGTAGTGACAATAGCCCTTGTCGAACACGTAGGTGGCGCCCGTTTCGATGTTGATGGTGCGGCCGATCTGGGCATCGTTGACGTTGGCATCGGTGATACCAAGGATGCGCGGGCAATCGGCGTTGGGATCGTAGACGACATGCATCTTCATGCCGCGGATGCGGCCGTTGGACTTGGCCCAGCCGCACAGCTTGCCTAGTGGGATGGGGGTGGAGTTGATCAACCGCAGCATAGCCTTGCCTTCGTGGCGCAACTGCCGGTCGAGTTGACCGGCGAGCAGCCCGAAAGTCTCGGCAAACACGGCGACCGGACGACGCTGGCTGGCATCCGACAAGGTCGAGCGCCGCAACGGCCCACTACCAAGATGATAGTGATGCTGGCTGTTGGCGTTCCAGCCGATTTCCAGGCTGCGCAGGCTCGCCGCGCCGCTGAGCTGGGCATAGAGCAGCACCATCAGGTGGTCCCAGCTCTGGAACGACTTGCCGTAGGCGTCCCCCTCATGATCATCCACAATCATCTGGAAGCGGCGCCGATTGATCGGTTCAACCAGCTTGCCAAAAATGCTAGGCGTGAACCGCATGCCCCGTTCCCTTTCTGTGTCTCGACAACCAGAAGGTAGACGGAAAATCCCCGTCTTACGGGGCATGCACCTGCGGCATTTCGAGTCACCACACAACTTCCCCGGACAGCCCTGCGCAAGGGGGGAGGAGACGCTCACACCGGCGCCGGTGTTTTGGTCTCCCTCCCCCTTGCGGGGAGGGGACAGGGGTGGGGGTACGTTTTCCGCGCCGGCCCATCCCGTACCCTGCACCGCCGCTCTTGGATTTCCACTCCTTCGCCGCTATGTTCCGCCCGAATTCGAACCCGAGGACCAGCCGATGGCGCACGAGAGCACCCCGCACTTCCACAATACCCAGGGTCTGGCGCGCATCGAGGTCGGCTCCAAGGAGTTCATGTGCGTCGGCGCCCTGCCCCCGTTCGACCATCCGCACATCTATATCGACATGGGCAAGGACAACGAGACGGTCTGCTCCTATTGCTCGACCCTGTATGTCTTCAACCCCGAGCTGGCGCCCGGCACCTCCGAGCCGCTTTCGGCCGTCTATCACTCCGAAGCCGCCTGATTTCGAAATGTCCGGCAACGGACGTACCGTCTACATCGCCGGCGCCGGCATTGCCGGCATGACGCTGGCTTTGGCGCTGGCCAAGTTCGGCGCGACCGTTGTCGTGCTGGAGCGCAACCCGCACGTGCAGGAAGTCGGCGCCGGGCTGCAAGTCAGCCCCAATGCGCGCAAAATCCTCAACCGGCTCGGGCTCGACAAGGCGCTGGCAGCCAAGGCGTTCGAGCCCCAGGGCATCGACGTTTATCCCTACGGCGCCGAGCAGCCGCTGCTGACGCTGGAACTCGGCCGGGTCATGGAACAGCGCTTCGGCGTGCCCTATACCGTGATGCACCGCGCCGATCTGGCCGAGGTGCTGTACCGGGCCTGCAAGCGCTTCGCCAATATCGACCTGCTGTTCGGCGTGCGGGCTTACGATGTGGTGAGCCATTCGCGCGGCGTCTCGGTTACCGTCGACGAAGCCGATGGCAAATCCCGCTCAGCCCGCGCCTTCGCCTTCATCGGCGCCGATGGGGTCAACTCGCGCACCCGCACCGGCGTGCTGATGGGCCCAGAGGCCACCTATTCCGGCATGGTCGCCTGGCGCGTCACGCTGGGCCAATCCGCCCTCGATGGCGTCCTGGCGCCCGATCGCACCAGCCTGCTCTGGGGGCCGGGCTATCATGCCGTAGCCTATCCGTTACCGCATCGCCGGCAGCTCAACGTCGCCCTGTTCGCCAGATCCAAGGCGGCGCGCACCTTTGCGGCCGAGCCGCCACGTGCGCCGGACCTGCCCTGGGCAGCGCTGAAAAGCCGGCAGTTCGCCGCCATCCGCGAAGCTGCCGGCGGCGAGTGGGGCTATTGGCCGGTCTCCACCATCGTGACGCCCACCTGGTCGGAAGGCGGTGTGGGCATTATCGGCGATGCCGCGCACGCCATGCTGCCGTTCCAGGCCCAGGGCGCCGCCATGGCCATCGAGGATGCGGCAATCCTCGCGCCGTTGCTGATGACCGAGGCCGACGCCGAACAGGCGCTCCGCCGCTACGCCGCGCTGCGCCAGCCGCGCGTCGAGCGCGTCCGAAAGCTCTCGAGCTCGAACGGCTTCGCCTTCCATCTGGAGTGGCCGTTCACCCTCGCCCGCAATGCGGTGGTGAAGTTGCAAGGCCCGCGCGGGCATTTGCAGCGCCTCGACTGGCTCTATGGCTACGACGCCGCGCCGGACCCGGAGGGTTTGCCCCCCGCGCCGCGCGCGCCGCGGCAGGACGTCCACTGAACCCCTTGGCGCTTGCCTTCGTTGGAGGCGATGTGTCAACTGCCGCTCCAAATTGGGAATAGTCGCCCCGCATGCCTGTTTCTCCGCAATCCAATCTCACGCTCGCCTGCGTGCTCATCACCATCTTCCTGGACATGCTGGGCTACGGCATCATCCTGCCGGTGCTGCCGCAACTGATCGGCCAGCTCTCGGGGGGCAGCGTCGCCGAGGCGGCGGTGATCGGCGGCTACCTGGTCTTCGCCTACTCGCTGATGCAGTTCCTGTTCGGCCCGGCGCTGGGCAATCTCTCGGATCGCTTCGGTCGCCGCCCGATTATCCTGATCGCGCTGGCCGGCCTCACCATCGACTACACCATCATGGGCTTTGCCAATTCGATGGTGCTGATCTTCATCGGCCACACCATTGCCGGCATCTCCGGCGCCTCGGTGGCGACGGCGACGGCCTACATCGCTGACATCACCCCGCGCGAAAAGCGCGCCCATCGCTTCGGGCTGATCGGCGCTGCGTTCGGGCTCGGCTTCATCTTCGGGCCGGTGGTGGGGGGCCTCCTCGGCGAACTCGGCCCGCGCTGGCCGTTCTATGCCGCGGCGGTGCTCGCCGGCGCCAACCTGCTGTTCGGCTTCTTCGTCCTCCCCGAGAGCCTCGGCAAGGACAAGCGCCGGCCGTTCGACATTCGCCGCGCCAACCCGTTCGGCGTGCTGATCAGCCTGAGCAAGAACCCGGTGATCCTGTGGCTGCTGGGGACGCTCGGCATCTTCGTCCTCGCCAGCCAGTCCTTCCCCTCGGTGTGGAACTTCTTCACCATCGAGGTGCTGAGCTTCTCGTCGGCGCAGATCGGCGTGGCACTCGGCTGCTTCGGCATCGGCTTTGCCGCCAGCCAGGCCCTGCTGGTGGGCCTCTTGACCAAGCGGATCGGCGAGTGGTCGACGGTGCTGCTGGGGATGCTCGCCGCCTCGATCGCCTTCATCGGCACCGCCTGGATCCACTCGGAGATCCCGCTCTACTTCTTCCTGATCTTTGGCTCGCTCGCCGGTGTCGCCGGCCCGGCCATCAACTCACTGATGTCGCGCCAGGTGCCCGACGACGCACAGGGCGAGTTGCAGGGCGCCATCAACGCCACCAACTCGCTGGCCTCGATTATCGGGCCCCTGCTGGCAACGCAGCTGTTCAGCCACTTCACCCAGGCTCAGCCTGGCACCCCGGGCTACTTCCCGGGCGCACCATTCCTCGGCGCCGGCATCCTGGTCATCGTCGCTGCGGTACTCTTCATCTACACCGTCCGCCGCTTCGACCTGATGCACCGCCCGCGTGTCACCAAGAAAGACCACGTGCACGAGATGGCCCAGCCCGGCCAGCAGCAGACCCCGCCGCACGACGAAAACGGCGACGCGGTGGAGCGGCCGGCGGGTCAGTAGTAGCGCAGATCTCTCGGCATCTCCCCCCTTTGCGGGAGAATGGAATTTCTTGGGCTTAGCCCTTCGCTAAGCCTTAGAAATTCCAAGAGAGGGGAAACTGGAGGGCACGGTGGCTCCCCACGCCCCCCTCTCTTGCGAAAACTAAGGACTTAGCTGCGCTAAGCCCAAGTTTTCGCTTTCTCCCCCGCCAAGGGAGAGTCCCGACTGATACCCCGGTGCGAACGGACGCCGGTGGGTGGGCCTTACTTCCCCAGCGTCGACGGCCACTTGCCGTGCTGCTCGCCGTCTCGGTCGGTGAGGATGAAGCCGTGTGCGCCGAAGAAGTCGCGCTGGCCCTGGGTCAGGTTGGCCGTGCCCTGGGCCTGGCGGTAGCTGTCGAAATAGGCCAGCGAGGCGCTGAGGCAGATCAGCGGGAACTCGCCGATGGCGCCGGCGGCGACGATCTTCCTGAGCGACTTATGCGCGTCCTGCATGATGGTGACGAAGTCCGGCACCATCAAGAGGTTGGTGGCTTCGCCCTTGGCATAGGCCGCCGACATCTGGTCGAGGAAGCGCGAGCGGATGATGCAGCCGGCGCGCCAGATCTTGGCGATGGTGGCGAGCGGCAGGTTCCAGCCGAACTCTTCGGAGGCCTTCGACAGCACCGCAAAGCCCTGCGCGTAGGAGACGATCTTGCCCGCCAGCAGTGCCTTTTCGAGGTCGGCCAGCGATACGTCCGCCTTGCCGGCCGACGGCTTACCGTACGCCGCCTCGGCCGCCACGCGCTCTTCCTTGCGGGAGGAAATCGAGCGGGCCGCGACGGCGCCCTCGATGGCGGTGGCCGGCACCGCCAGCTGCTGCGCGGCAATGGCGGTCCAGGTGCCGGTGCCCTTCTGGCCCGCCTTGTCGAGGATCAGCTCGACCAGGGGCTTGCCGGTCTTGGGCTCGATCGCTTCGAGCACGTAGCCGGTGATCTCGATCAGGTAGGAGTTCAGCGGTCCCTGGTTCCAGTCCTTGAACACCTTCGAGGCCGCCGCCGGGTTCAGCCCCAGCCCGTCACGCATCACCCCATAGGTCTCGGCGATCATCTGCATGTCGCCATACTCGATGCCGTTATGGATCATCTTGACGAAATGCCCGGCGCCGCCCTCACCCAGATAGGCGCAGCACGGCTCGCCGTTGAACTTGGCCGAGATCGCCTCGAGGATCGGCTGGGCGTTCTTCCACTGCTGCTCGGGACCACCGACCATGATCGACGGGCCGTGGCGCGCGCCCTCTTCGCCACCTGACACACCGATGCCGAGGAAGCCTATGCCCTTGTCGCGCAGATACTCGAAGCGCCGCTGGCTGTCGGTATAGAGCGAGTTGCCGCATTCGAGGATGGCATCGCCGGCTTCGAGATGCGGCAACAGCTGCTCGATCATCTCGTCGACGGGCTTGCCGGCCTTGACCATGATGATGATGGAGCGCGGCCGCTTCACCGATTGGATGAACTGTACCAGATCGGCTTCCGGCACGACCTTGCCGTCGAGCCCCTGCTCTTTCGCCATCGCGACGAAATCATCGATCTTGGAGGCGGTGCGGTTGTGAACCGCGATGGTGTAGCCGTTCTCGGCGATGTTGAGCGCCAGATTGGAGCCCATTACTGCGAGCCCGATCAGGCCGATATCGGCAGACGCCATCATTATCTCCATTGGGAGTCATTAGGATTTCTTTGCGCGGCTTTTTGGCACGGGCGACGCCCGAATGCCACCCCATCGGAGCCGTCACCCACCTCCGCTGTGCACGTTCCTCACCACGGCGGTCGCCCGGTCTTACCAAGCCGCGCATCATCCACTAGTCTCGCGCCGCCTGAGACTGGGAGGGGCACTGACTTTGGACTCGATTTCTCTTTTCAACCTGAGCGGCAAGCGCGCGCTGATCACCGGCTCGAGCCGCGGCATCGGCTTCGGCATCGCCGCTGCGCTCGCCGGCGCCGGCGCCGAGATTATCCTCAATGGCCGCGATCCCGCAGCGCTTGGCGAGGCCGCCGCCCGCCTCGCCGATGACGGGGCGCTCGGCGTCAAGGCGCTGGCCTTCGATGTCACCAGCGAGGACAGCGTCGAGGACGCCATCGCGCACGCCGAAACCGAAATCGGGCCGATCGACATCCTCGTCAACAATGCCGGCATGCAGCACCGTGCGCCGCTCGAGGAATGGCCGCTCGACAAGTTCAAGCAGGTCATCGACACCAACCTGACCTCGGCCTTCATCGTCGGCCGCGCCGTGGCGCGCGGCATGATCGCCCGCAAGTCCGGCAAGATCATCAATATCTGTTCGGTGATGAGCAACCTCGCCCGCCCCTCGATCGCCCCCTATGCGGCGAGCAAGGCGGCGATCGCCAACCTGACCCGCGGCATGGCGGTCGATTGGTCCAAGCACGGCCTCAACATCAACGGCATCGCGCCGGGCTATATCCGCACCGAACTCAACGAGGCGCTACTGAAGAACCAGGAGTTCAACTCCTGGGTCGAAAAGCGCACACCCATGGGCCGCTGGGGTGACCCGGCCGAGCTGGGCGGCGCCGCCGTCTTCCTCGCTTCCGACGCTTCCACCTTCGTCAACGGACACATCCTTTATGTCGACGGCGCCTTCACTGCCACCGTTTGAGAATGCGCGGATCATCATCGCCATGGGGGTGTCGTCGTCCGGCAAGTCGGCGACCGGCGCAGCCATAGCGCGGCGGCTGCACGCCCCGTTCCTCGATGGTGACGGCTACCACCCGCCGGCCAACAAGGAGAAGATGCGCAACGGCATCCCGCTCACCGACGACGACCGTTGGCCCTGGCTGGAGACGCTGGCCGGCGCGCTGCACGAGGCGGCCGAGCAAAAGGGCGTCGCGGTCGGCGCCTGCTCGTCGTTGAAGCGCGCCTATCGCGACTTTCTCACCGAGAAGGCGGGCGAACCCATCCTCTTCGTCTTCCTCGACGGCGACATCGAGATGATCCGCAAGCGTATCGAAGCGCGCAGCCACGAGTTCATGAGCCCAAAGCTGCTCGACAGCCAGTTCGCGACGCTCGAACGGCCGGAGCCCGACGAGAACGTGCTCGCCGTCTCGATCGCCGATCCGATCGAGACCGTCGCCAGCAAAGTGGTGAAACAGCTCGGCCACCTCAAAGTGTTCAAGCGCGGACAGTAGCCGGCCGGTTGCCGGCATGCTTGCATTCTTCGGCAATGGCTAAAGGCAGCCTTCACAGCTGTTGAGCTAGGCTCGTCCACAGACTCTTCTGTGGGGCGGGTATGTCGGGACGCGATCTGGTGCGCGATGTGCGGAGCACGGCCAAGCCGTCCGCGGTTGCCGGGCAGAGCTTGGGCATCTTCGATCTGGCGGCGACGGCGCTGGCGATCGTCGCCGTCGCCAGCCTCGCCTATTTTGGCTATGTCGCCTGGCTGGCGCCCGGCGCGCCGCAGCCGACGCCGCCCGCCCAGCTCGTCGCCGCAACCGACCCCGCCATGATCTGGACCGACGAGGATACCGCACGCTGCAGCGCCAAGGCGCGAAGCAGCCGCGATGACGAACTGCCGGCCGAAGCCATGCTGGCCAACCCCGCCGTAACCGATGGCTTCGGTCCCATGGCGACGATGATCGCGTGCCGTATCGCCACCAAGAGCCCCCGCTTTTGCGACCCCAAGCAGAAGGCGGCATTGGTCGCTATGCTCAACGACTACCTGGCGCGCGTCGATGTGATCCGCCTCGGCATGGGTCTGCAGGGGGCCCCGATGGCCGTGCTCGGCGAGATGTTCGGTGGCGAGGTTGAGGCAGGGTCCGGCATCTACCAGATGGAGAAGGAAGGCACCTTCGCCTTCATGCAGGTCTACCACGCACGGATCGCCGACGCAGTGCAGCAACTGGGCCGCGACGGTATCGCTTCGCCCACGGATTTCGCGACCTTCATGGGGACTGGCGTCCCCGAGACGATCACCGCCATGTTCAATGGCGTTAAGCCGGAACGCCAGGCCTGCACCGCCTAGAACCCGAACGAGAACTGCCCGGTCGGCGACGCGGCCTTTTCCAGCGCCAGCATTTCCATCTTGGCCCGAACGCCGCCCGGTGACGAGAAGCCGCCGGTGCGGCCATCGGCGGCCAGCACCCGGTGACACGGCACGATCAGCGGGATCGGGTTGGCCCCCATTGCAGCGCCCACCGCGCGCGACAGCGCCACATCGCCGAGCCAACGGGCGATGGCGCCATAAGTGGTGGTCTCACCCCAGCTGAGGACACGGATATGCGCGTAGATGCGCCGGTTGACCTCGGGCACGCGCGACAGGTCGAGTTCGACATCGGCGAAACTGTCGTTCGTCCCTTCGGCATAGGCGAGGATCCGAGCCGCGATCTCGGCTTGGCCAGCAGCGTCCTCGACACCGCCCGCCTGCTCCAGCCGCGTCCTCATCTGCTCGGGCGTATCGCCCGGCAACAGCACGCGCGAAATCCCGGCATCGGTCCAGCCGATCGCCATGGGTCCAAGCGCTGTTTCGAGCATGCGGTAGTGCATGGGAATGAATGTAGTGGCGGTCGGCAGCAGAATGAACCCGAAAACTACGAAATCCCGGTCGCCGTCAGCCACTCGCGCAGCTCGCGCCGGAGAAAGCCGCGCAGCGTGCCCTCGCGTGAAAAGCCCCACCACAGCACGGCGCCCTGCCACTGGCTGGCCATCAGCCGGCCGAGCAGTTCCTGCCGCGCCGGGTCCCCGCTGAGCCGCCGGCCCAGCGCCCGGTTCATCGCCTCGTTCCACGCCACGCCGCGCGCCCGCAGCACCGGATCGCGAAAATCCTCGCGCAGCAGCAGCAGGCCCTGCGCCGCCTCGTCGCCCGCGCCATACCCGGCCGACAACCGGACCAGCAGCGCGATCGCCCCCTCGGGATCGACCGGATGGCTGGCATCGGCGCCGGCGACGCTGAGATCGAGCTGATCCCACATCCATAAGAGCGCCGCGCGCAGCAGCGCCTCGCGGTTGCCATAACGCTGCACCAGGGTTGCCGGCGACAGTCCGGTGGCGGCCGACGCCGAGGCGAAGGTCAGCCCGGCCGGGCCCTCGCGCGACAGCAGCGCGGCCACAGCCTCGACGACATCCTCATCAGAAATCTTGCGGGGTCTGGACATGGCTTCCAATATAAACGAATGTTCGTTTATAAATGGATTACACAAGCACCGACAAGGAGAATCGCATGGCCCGCATCATCGGATACATCGCCTCGAGCCTCGATGGCTTCATCGCCGACCCCCAGGAGTCGCTCGCCTGGCTCACCCAGCGCACCGATATGCAGCTGGGCGAGTTCGACTACAACCTGTTCATCAAGCGCATCCGCACCGTGGTGATGGGGCGCGGCACCTATGACTGGCTGGTGCGCGAGAACATCCCGTGGCCCTACGGCGAGCAGCGGGTCATCGTCGTCACCTCGCGCCCCCTGCCCGCGCCGATCGGCCAGTTGGAAACCCGAACCGATATCGACGCGCTGGTCACTGAACTCAGGGCCCTCGATGACGGCGACGTCTGGATGCTCGGCGGCGGCCAGTTGCAGATGGCCTTCATGGAGCGCGGCGCCCTCGACGAGATCGAGATCTATGTCATCTCACAGTTGCTCGGCGGCGGCTTCCCGCTGTTCCCGGCCACCGGCTTCGAGAAGAGCCTGAAGCTGCTGTCGTCGCACATGCTGGGCACGGGCTGTGTACGGCTGCACTACAGCTTCGAGTGAGCGCTGTGCCTCACACGCCCGACATCATTCTTGGGCGACGTCGGTCGGGCCCGCCTACCCACCGGCGTCATGCCCGCGCAGGCGGGAACCTGGTGGGATGCCTCGTCGCGCGCTGAGGTTGAGAAATCGCACTGGGTTTGCGCCTTCGCGCTAAGTTACGGTCGGGCCCCAACCACCGGCTGTCATCCCAGCGAAAGCTGGGACCCCACGGCGAGGGCGCTGCCCTCGTCCGTCGCAGCCCGTGCCAGCCGATAGATGGGTCCGCTTTCGCTGGGACGACACCGGTGGAGGAGGCAAAATCGGTCACGATGCATCTGCCGGCCCCAATAAATCCAGCAGCGTCAGCGCCATGACCTTGGCCGAATCCAGCATGTCGTCGACGCCGATCCACTCGTCGGGCTGGTGCGCCAGGTCGAGGATGCCGGGCCCATAGGCAATGCAGTTCTTCAGCCGGCCGATGCGGTCGATGTGCTTCTGATCGTAGGTGCCAGGCGAGACGACGTATTCCGGCGACACGCCCATGACCTCGCCGATGGCTTTGGCGACCGATTGCACCACCGGCGCATCCTTGTCGGTCATGGTCGGCGAAATGGTCCACAGGTCGCGGATTTCGTAGCTGAAGCCCGGTCGCTCGGCCTTGAGCTTTTCGAGCAGGTCGATCACCTCCTGCCGCACGGCGACGGGGCTTTCCTCGATCAGATAGCGGCGATCGATGACGATGCGCGCCGAGTGCGCCACCACCGGCGCCGGGAAGCCGCTGAAGCCGCCCTCCGGTTCGGACTGCCCACCATGGATCGAGTTGATATTCATCGTCGATTGCCGCGCGCCGGGCGGCACTACCGGCATGGCCGTACGCTTGAGGCTGAGTGCCGGATACAGCACGTCCTCGAACTGCCGCAGCACCTCCGCCATGTGGCGGATGGCGCTGTCACCGAGGAACGGCATCGAGCCGTGCGCGATCCGGCCGAAGGTTTCGATTTCGGCCCACCACACGCCGCGGTGGCCGAGGCAGATCCGATCCTTGTTGAGCGGCTCCGGAATGATGACGTGCTGCACGCGCTCGGGCGAGAAATAGCCGCGCTCCGCCAGATAGGCCACGCCACCAAAGCCGCCGGTCTCCTCGTCTGCGGTGCCGGAGATTTCTATCGCCCCGCGATAGTCCGGCACCACGTCGGCAAAGGCCTCGGCCGCGATGATCGAGGCGGCTAGGCCACCCTTCATGTCGCAGGTGCCGCGGCCGTAAATTCGTCCGTCCCTGAGTTCGCCACCGAACGGATCGACGGTCCAGCCGCGGCCGACCTCCACGACATCGTGGTGCGAGTTGAAATGCACCGTCTCGCCCGGCCCGACGCCCTCGCGGCGCGCCACGACATTCCAGCGCGGGTGCCTGTCGCTGTCGCCTGGCTTGCCTTCTGCGCGAATTAGTTCAATGGCGTATCTGCGTTTGCTCAGGCGGCGCGCGAGGTAATCACAGATCTCGCGATAGTCGTCGCCGGGCGGGTTGACCGTCGGGATGCGGATCAGATCCTGGGTCAGGGCGATCAGGTCGTCGCGCCGGGCATCGATTTCGGCGGTGAGGCGCGGCTTCAGGTCAGTCGGCAGCGAAGTTGCAATGGTCATAGCGCGGCAGACTGTTGCCCGCCGCGCATACTGTCAATGCAGCGCCCGCTACGGTCAGTTCGGCTCGTCGCCGATGGCGAGGATGTTGCCCTCGGAATCCTTGAACCAGGCGCCGTGATAGGGGCCCATCCTGGCCATGCCGTTTTCGGTCTTCAGCCCCGGAAAGTCATACTCCTCGAACTTCACGCCGCGCTCACGGAGCATCTGCATATCGGCAGCGACGTCGCTGGAACTGAAGGCCATGGCGGTGTTTTGCGCGGTGCCGGCAAACTGCGTCTCGTAAAGCTGAAAACCTGTACCGTCGCCGAGCCGATAGACGATGCCGATCGGCAGTTCCTCGGCCGGTTCGAGACCCAGCTTGTCACGATACCAGGCTTTGGCGCGCGCCAGGTTCGATGCCGGGATTGTCGCGTAGGCACGATGATCGGACAGAAGCACGTTCTCCTCCGTTGCATGAGCCGCCGTTCGAGCTTACGCCTCCGGCTCCGGCCTGAACATCCCTGGGAACTCCTCATGCCCTTTGCTTCCCGCACGCCCGGCTCGGCCGACATTCTCTACGTCATGGCGGTCGACAATGAGTACGGCCCGCATTTGCGTGCTCGGATTACGCCACTGATGACCGGCATCGGGCCGGTGGAAGCGGCAGTCGTCGTCACGCAGGCGCTGACCAAGCTCGATGCCGAGGGAAAGCTGCCGGCGCTGGTGGTATCGCTGGGCTCGGCCGGATCATTGCGGCTCGAACAGACCGGCATCTACCAGGCGACATCGGTGAGCTATCGCGACATGGACGCCTCGGCGCTGGGGTTCGAGGCGGGCGTCACGCCGCTGCTAGGCCTGCCGGCCATCCTGCCGCTCGGGCCGTTCGTCCCCGGCATCGCCAAGGCAACGCTCTCGACCGGCGCCAATGTGGTCACCGGCGCGCCGTACCAGCGGATCAAGGCAGACATGGTCGATATGGAGACCTACGCCGTGCTGCGGGCGTGCCAGCGCTTCAAGGTGCCGCTCATCGCGCTGCGCGGCATCTCCGACGGCGACGAGGAGCTTGGGCACATGGACGACTGGAAGCGCTACCTCCACATCGTCGACCAGAAGCTCGGGCACGCCGTCGACCTGCTCGAGGCTGCGATCGCCAACGGCGCGCTGGAGTAGCTTGTTCCGATGCACGCCCGTCGATGGCGTTTCGCGACTAGGCTCGTCTTCCCACCGCCGTCATCCTCGCCTTCGCGCCAAGTCAGGGCAGATCGGTCCGGTAGCGTAGCCGCACCATCGTGGCTTACCCCTCATCCGGCGCTACGCGCCACCTCCGGCGAGGCTACGCCCTCGTCCCGTGACCCGACGGGGAGAAGAATCCTGAGGCATCGGTGAGCCACCGCTATTCCTCTCCCCGTCGGGGAGAGGGTGGATCGGCCGAAGGCCGGGACGGGTGGCAGCCACCGAGCGGAGTAGCGTGCAACGCTTAACTTGGCGCATATGCGCGCAGGCGCGGACCCAGTGGGTTCTCTCAGCCTCAGCAGGTGCCGAGGCATCCCTCCATCTTCCCGCCTGCGCGGGAATGATGCCGGTGAGAGTTGAGGCGCCATGCCTCCAACGCTATCGGAACGGGGCCTTCAGCGCTGCTTGTTCTTCCGGCTGCGCTGCCAGTTGGTCCACTTGCGCTGCACCCAGAAGCTCAGCCGGTTGAGCGGCCCCTGCAGGAACGGCAGGTCGAGCGCCAACAGGAACAGGCCGAGCGGCAGCATCCAGACGCCGAGCAGCGGCAGGAAGCTGAACACGCCGCCCAGAATCAGCAGGATGCCCAGCGGGATGCGGACGATCCGCGAGGACGGTTTGCGGATCCACGCGAGAAAGCCGGTTGAAGCGGGTACGGCGCGTCCGATCCGGTCGAACTGCCGGTGCAGCCTCGCGCCTTCCTTGCCTGTCATCGCAAACCCCTTTTTCCCTGTTGTCGCAACGCATTTGGGCATCGCGGCCGCGAGGTCAAACCGAGTGAGGTGGATTTTTGTCCGGTTCGGGACCTTGAAATCAGCGCCTCGTTCACCGCGGCACACGAAAGGCTTACTTCGACAGGATCGAAAAACCGGTCTAGGATGTTGCTTGAGACGCAGTGGCGGTTACCGCCGGGCGTTAGCAACGCCAAGCGGCGACCGTCCTGGCTCCCCATTTCGAGGAGGATGGAGATGGTCGGCTTTCACGTGCTCACCAATGCGGAACGGCTCGATGTTCCCGAGATCCGCCGCATCGGGTTCGACGACCTCACAGGCGCCCTGGCCGAAGGCTGGCGTGATTTCTGGCAACGACCCTCGCACCTGGCCTTCCTGGGCCTGATCTACCCGCTGGTCGGCGCGATGCTCGCCGTCTGGACCTCCGGCAACAATTCCTGGCCATTGCTGTTCCCGCTGATCTCCGGCTTCGCCCTGGTCGGCCCGTTCCTGGCGCTGCCGATCTACGAGATGAGCCGGCGGCAGGAACAAGGTCTCGATACGCATTGGCGCGCCGCGTTCGATGTGTTCAGGACCCCGGCTTTCGCCTCCATCGCGGCGCTCGGCGTGATGATGCTGATCGTCTTCACCGTCTGGCTGATGACGGCGCAGTTCATCTATGAGTCGTTCTTCGGGCCGGGTTCGCCCCCGACGCTGATGGCCTTTGTCAACGAGGTGCTCACCACCCCGCAGGGCCAGCAGCTGATGATCTGGGGCAACCTGATCGGCTTCCTGTTTGCGGCGTTCGTGCTCGCCACGATGGTGGTGTCGATCCCGCTGCTGCTCGATCGCGACCTCGGCACGGCCATCGCCGTGCAGACTTCGCTGCGGGTGACGCTCAAGAATCCGGTGCAGATCGCCGCCTGGGGTTTCATCGTCGCGGCGCTGCTGATTATCGGCACCATTCCGCTGCTGGTCGGGCTCAGCATCGTGGTGCCGGTGCTCGGCCACGCCACCTGGCATCTCTACCGGCGCGCCGTGGTCCCGGCGGGCGGACGTTAACCATTCGTTAACGGATTGCGCTCAAGTTTACCGGGCTTAAGTAGAGGGCAGGATGACGCTACCGCTGGTAGCCCTGCCCTCGCCCAGTTTCCGGAACCCCGAACCTGCTGTCGCGTTAGCGCCTCACACACTGAGGAGCTTCAGCCATGCCCCATTCCCGCGGTTTCGATTTGTCCCACTTCACCGACGAGGCGCAGGACCGCTTCGGCCGCCAGTTCACCGGCCTGGCGCGTGACGCGAGCCGGCTGTCCAACGCCCTGGCCCGCTACAGCAATGGCGCGCGGCACGATGTCGGCAATCTGGCGCACGACTTCGCCGACGGGGCGCTGCAGCAGGGCGCCATCGCCGCACGGGTGGTCGGCAAGCAGGCGTGGAGGGCCGGCAAGGCGGTGCGCCGCGACCCGGCGCCGACCATGGCTGCCCTGGTCGGGCTCGCCTGCCTCGTCAGCCTCGCAATGGCGTCGGGGAATCGCCGGCGCTGACATCCTCAACGCAGTCTTAACTCCAGTACGTGCACTCTAGGGAGCGCGGGCAGCGTCAGCCCGGCTCCTTAGTTGTGTTTGCGTTCTGAAGTCATCGTTGGCAGGGTCACTCAAGCTGCTGTTCGCGGCGCCGATGCTGTTGAGCCTCGTCGCCGGCTGCGCCACCTTCTCGATTGGCGGCCTGTCCTCGCGCGATTGCCTGGCGCGGGCGATGTACTTCGAATCCAACCGCTCGAGCGAAGAGGGCATGCTGGCCGTCGGCACCGTGGTGATGAACCGCGTTGCCGACAAGCGCTACCCCCAATCGGTCTGCGGCGTCGTCGGCCAGAAGAACCAGTTCGCTCCGGGCGTATTGTCGAAGAAGATGACCGAGAAGCGTTCGGCGGCCATGGCCTATGGCGTTGCCGACCGCGTGCTGCGCGGCGCCCGGCACCCGACGCTGTCGCGCGATGTGAAGCACTTCCACACGGCGGGCTACCGGTTCTCCTATGACAACATGTTCTACGTGCTGGAGGCGGGCGGCAACAATTTCTACGAAAAGCGCAAGGCCGGCACCTTCACCAACGACCCGTTTGCCGCGCTCGCCTACTGGTGAGTCTCAAACTACCGGGACCGGTGGTGGCGCGCCCAGCCCGAAGAAGCTGAGCACCACGCCGACGGTCCAGCTGATCAGCACCCAGTAGATGCTCCCCACCACCAATGTGGAGACGATCCCCACCAGGGCGCCCAGAACGATCCAGATGCCGTCGCGCTCGAGCAGGCCGAGGGCAATGATGCAGATGGCGATCGAGGGGGCCATGTTGGCGCCCGGGATCGGCAGCAGCACCAGGAGCGCCATGACGAAGGCCACCAGGCCGGCGAAGTAGACCGCCGGGCGCCTGGCGAGAAACTCGAAGCGCGGCTTCATGATCCCTTCGGCGCGAGCCAGCCAAGGCGACGCCGCCTTCATGACACGGTGAAAATCGACGCGGCTGAGTGAACGATCGGTGATGATCCGCGGCAGCCAGGCGTTCATTCCCAGCATCAGCTGCGCGGTCAGGAACACCAGCGGTGCGCCGACGATCGCCGAGACCCCGGGCGGCATCGGCAGCGCGGTGATGATGGCGAAGACGAACATCAGCGCGCCGAGCGCCCGCTGCTTCAGCGCGTCCAGCAGGTCGCCGATCGAGATCCGCTCTCGATCCTCGGCCGATGCAATGGCCATAAGGATGCCCGAGAGGCGATCAGCCCCCTCGGCCTTGTCTACCTGCGATAGGTCAATCTCAACATGCGGCTCTGTCATCGACGCTGATCATGCCCAACAATTCCCCAGTGCGGCAACCCCATGCGGCTGCGTCAGAAATCCCCGCCCATGTCGAAGCCGCCGCCGTCACCGCCACCAGGATCGCCCCAATCGCCGCCGGACTGGTCGCCGCTATCCTGGCCGCCCCCCTGATCCTGGCCGTTGACATTGTCGTTACCGGCATCGGTTGCGGCCTGATCGGGTGCAGAGCTTTCGGCAGCCTGCGCGCCGCCGGCGCCGAACAGCGAGCCAATGGCGCTGCCCAGCAGCACACCGCCAGCCACGCCGAGCGCCGTCTGCGCCGCACCGGCGAGGAACCCGCCGCCCTGCCCCACCCGCCCGCGCTGGTAGCGCGGATCGGCTGCCTCATCCTGTCGGTCCAGGGGCTGCGGCTACGCTGCGCCGGCTGGCGCTCCTCATTGCGGTTCTGCCGGCCGCGGCCATCATCGAACAGGCCGCCGAACAGGCCACCATTGCCGCGTTCCTCGGCTTGCCGCTCCAGCTCCGCGATGCGCCGCTCGGCGACCTCGAGGGCGTGCTGCTGCACCAGGATGGTCTGCGCCATGTAGTAGGGCGCGCCCGGCTGGCGGACGATCTCGCGATCGATCAGGTCCTGCGCTTCCGGGTCACGCTCGGGGTTCCGGCGCGCAACATCGGCAAGCCGGTCGAACAGGCCTTCAATGGCGCGGCGATCTTCAGGGTTCAGCATCTTCAATCTCCAATGTTGAACGACCCGTAGGACATGGGGACCATCGCCAGCCCTAGCAATGGGGCGAGCGGCCATAATTGGACATGGCGGCGGCGTATGGCTGGCACAGCAGGAATGTCCATTGACTTGCCGCAGCGGTCGGCGAAGCTCTCGCGAGTACCAGCGAGGCCAGCATGTCCAGCGACGACGATCTTCCCGAAGACAGCAAGCTCACCAAGACCAAGTCGCGCTGGGCGGAACTGGGCAAATTTCTCACCGGCCAGTCGTCGCGACCCGGGGATGCCCGACTGCCGCCGGGCCAGCACCTGGTGAAGAACTGGCCCATTCTCGACCTCGGACAGACCCCGAACGTTCCCAAGGAAGTCTGGCGCCTCGATATCGCCGGCATGGTGGAGCGGCCGCAGACCTGGTCGTTCGACGACCTGATGGCGCAGCCGCAGGCCGACAAGCTAAGCGATATCCACTGCGTCACCAGTTGGTCGCGCTACGACAACCACTGGAAGGGCGTTACTACGCACCAGTTGATGGACGCGGTCGGCGTAAAGCCGGAGGCGCGCTTCGTGCTGTTCACCTCGAATGACGGCTACACCACCAATATGGCGATCGAGGATTTTGCCGCGGAGGACGCGCTGATCGCCCATAGCTGGGAGAATGAGCCGCTGAGCCGCGACCATGGCGGCCCGGTGCGGCTGGTGGTGCCGCACCTGTATTTCTGGAAGAGCCCGAAATGGCTGAAGCGCATCGAGTTCGCCGAGCGCGATCACCGCGGCTTCTGGGAAGTCCGCGGCTATCACAACCACGCCGACCCTTGGAAGGAAGAGCGCTACTCCTGAGGGCGGCAGTCGGCAGTCGGCAGTCGGCAGTCGGCAGTCGGCAGTCGGCAGTCGGCAGTCGGCAGTCGGCAGTCGGCAGTCGGCAGTCGGCAGTCGGCAGTCGGCAGTCGAGTAAGTCTGGCGATCTGCCGATGTCTACTATCTTATCTCTACTGCCTACTGCCTACTGCCTACTGCCTACTGCCTACTGCCGCTTCCCGCCTCAGCTGCCGGTGAAGTCCCGCTTGCCGATCGGCACGCCGTTGTGGCGCAGGATCGCGTAGGCCGAGGTGATGTGGAAGAAGATCTGCGGCACGGCATTGAGCGTCACGTGCTCGATCGCCGGCACCTGGGTATCCTCGCCGCGCACCTTCAGCGTCAGGGTCTTGCCCTCGCTGCCGGCGAGATCGGCCTCGGAGAAGCTTGCAACGAACTCTAGCGCCTTCTGAATCCGGGCGCGCAGATCGGCCAGCGTCGTCTCGTTGTCTTCCCAGCTCGGCGGTGTGCGGCCGGTCAGGCGCGCCAGGGTGAACTTGATGCGGTCGGTGGTCGACTGCACCTGGAACGACAGCGGGTGCATGTCGGGCGCCAACCGCGACGACACCAGCACTTCCGGCTTGATCTTGCGCTCGGTGGCGTTGACCTCGGCCTTCACCAGGATGGCGTCGAGATTGTGGAGGTAGCGCGTGAACACCGGAACGGTGATCGCGTACATGGAAAGCGACATCGATAGTCCTCGGGGGTTGGTCAGGTGGAAATTACCAGCTGCGGTCGACGCTGCGCTCGCGCGGCTGGGGCTGGGCAATAGAAGGCCAGTAATAGTCCTCGGGCAGGACCACCTGGAAATCGTAGGTGACGAGTTTCTCGCCATCGACCGCGATGGCGATCGAGTGGGCGCCGACGGGATCGCCCGGTGCAACACACCAGCTATGGCTGAACCAGCCTTCTTCGTCGAGTTCGGGAACAAAGGTGCGGGTCGCCACTTTGCCGTCGGCCGAGATATCGATGCCGTCGTCGGGGTCGGTGGCGAGCGTCCCCCAATCGGCGAGCGGCACAGGCAGGCTCAGCACTTCGGTCGCCGATTTTGGCGCCGCGCCATCGGCCAGCCGCACATACCAGTTGTAGCAGGCGTTGCCGGGCAGCAGCGGCACCACGGTGTCGTTCAGCACCTCGTCTTCGCCGGCATAGCCGAAGGTGACCTGGAACACCGAATCGACCATCTCGGCCGCCAAGGACGGCGCCCCGGCGAGCGTAACAGACAGCAGTGCGATGACTGAAACCGGCAGTCGCATGATCCCTCCCGCGTGCCGGGCGAAACATAGCGGCAAGCCGCGGAGGCCGGAAGCGAATTTGTGATGTCCCTCGCCGCGCCGCCCGAGCGCTGACATAGTCCCCCACTCAACCGGAGTTCCACGATGCGCCGACTGCTGACCGTGCTTGCTGCCGTTCTCGTGACGTTCCCGGCCTTCGCCCAGGCCGGGGCGGCGCCTCAGGACTATGATGGCTTCGTGCCGACCACAACGCTCAGCACAGCCACCGAGAGCCCTCCCGATACCGCGCTGGTCCAGCGGCTCTTTACGCTCGCTTTCACCGAACCCTGCAACGCTGCCATCGACGGCGGCTATGGCGGCACCGAGCCGCAGGTATTCGACTTCACCTACAAGGGCAGCTACGACGAGCCGGACGCACCGCAGCGCAAGTTCCGGCTCTACCAGTTCAACTGCAATGGCGGCGCCTACAACTTCAGCTCGATATTCTACGGCTGGGACGAGGTCGACGGACTGCAGCCGCTCAGCCTGCCTTCGCCCAGCGTCAAGCCGACCTACGACGAGGCCGCCGCCGACGGCGACGGCAAGCTGATCAAGCTGGAGCTCACCGGGATGACGGCCAGCTTTCTCGTCACCAACGCCGAAGTCGACGCCGAGACGGGAACAATTGCGGCCACAGGTTACTGGCGCGGCATCGGCGATGCTTCGAGCACCGGCGTGTGGTCCCTGGAGGATGGGGAGTATCGGCTGGTCACCTACGACGTCGATGCTTCCTACGACGGCGAAGTGAACCCCGTCCGGGTATTCGACCGGTCAGAACCCGAGGAGATCGCACTGCCCAGTTAGTCACGATCTACGTTGCCGCACTACGCGTAGACCCGCGAACCTCTTGGTAAGCATTGATGCAATGCGGGGACTTCGGCCATATTGTCCTCGGTTTCAAGGTGTTAGCCTCGCAACCGCGGACGCTGCCGACCTCCGGCAGCGCATTGGAGGAAGCCAAATGAGCATCGTTCGATATCTTGCCGGTTTCGTCGCCAGCCTGTTGGTAGTGCTGGCCATGCTTACGCCCAGCCATGCCGAGGACATGAGCACCCGGGTGATCGTACCCGATGTGCCGGGCGGCGCACTGTTCACCGGCTGCTATCAGGTGCAGCAACGCCTCTATGGTCCGTACCGCATGAGTTTCTGCCTCGAACAGCGCGGCACTTACTCGGTGCGTGGCGGCGGCGTGCGCTGTGACGGCCGGCTGAACTGGTCGGCCAAGGGCCGCGACATCAACATCAACCTGCAGCGCACCTCTTGCGGCAACGGCGTCGCCTGGAGCGCCGACCGCATGACCTGCCGCGGCGGCAACCTGCTGCCGGCGTTCCTCGCCCGGATCATCGTGCCGGACCTGCCGGTGCTGCAGACGCTGCGTTGCACCTACACCCCGTCGGTCCGCGGCGAAAAGCCGACACAGATCACGGCGCGCCGCACTGACTGATTGCTGACCGACATCGCCCCGTCATCGAGCCAAAATAAGAGGGCCACGAACCATTTCTGGTTCGTGGCCCTGAGAAGCGCCGGCCGCACTGTTGAGGGCTTGGGGGCAGCGGCGGGCAACTTCTCCTGCGTTCACCGGTGCATGGGTCGTTTGCAGTAGTCCGATGAACTCCCCTCTAAGATGGGGCCCATTTGCGTCATGAAAAGTACCTTCACCGGAAGGTGAAGTAGATGAACTCCCCGTAAGGTGCGCCGATTGCCCAACGGCCCCGAAGCCCCTAAGGATGGGCTGCAAAGCGGTGCATCGCATCGCCTTGCCAACGAGAAAAGCATGGACACCGTCACTCCCCCCGGCCTGCCGCAAAAGGCGTTCACCGACCCTGTCGCCGCCTGGGCCTATGTCGCCGAAATCTACCACCGCAATACCGGCTTTATCCGCGAGCAGCTGCTTGGGCTGACGCGCGGGCGCGTCCCCAAGGGCCGGGTCCGGGCGTTCTACCCCGAGGTGCAGGTTACCTCGCGCAGCTACGGCAAGACCGACAGCACCCTGCCCTACGGGTACCTGCACACGCCTGGCATCTATCGCACCACCATCACCGCGCCCGACCTGTTCAAGACCTACCTGATCGAGCAGTTCGAGGTGATCCTCAGGAATCATGGCGGCGCCATCGAGGTGGGCGAATCCTCGACCCGCATTCCGCTGCATTTCGCCATTCCCTCGACCGAACGGATCGACGGCGAGGCGATCAACGCCCTGCCGATCCCGCTGCGCGACCTGTTCGACGTGCCGGACCTGCAGGACACCGACGACGAAATCGCCAACGGCACGTTCGTGCCGCCCCCCGGCGGCCCCTACCCGCTGGCCCATTTCACCGCGCCGCGCGTCGACTATTCGCTGCAGCGGCTCAGCCACTATACCGGCACCGAGGCCGAGCATTTCCAGAACTTCGTGATCTTCACGAACTACGGCTTCTACATGGATGAGTTCGCCCGGGTAGCCGAGCGCTACATGCAGGAGGGCCATCCCGAGTATGATGGCTTCATCGAGCCCGGTGGGTTCGTGACGCGCAACCAGCGGCTCGGCGGTGGCACCTCTGGGCTGCGGGCCACCCGCATCCCCCAGATGCCGGCGCTGCACCTCACCATGCCGCGCAATCGCGGCATCACCATCGTCAACATCGGTGTCGGCCCGTCCAACGCCAAGACCATCACCGACCACATCGCGGTGCTGCGTCCGCATGCCTGGATCATGCTCGGGCACTGCGCGGGCCTGCGCAACTCGCAGGAGCTGGGCGACTATGTGCTGGCGCACGCCTATCTGCGCGAAGACCACGTGCTCGATGCCGACCTGCCGGTGACCGTGCCGATTCCGGCGCTCGCCGAGGTGCAGGTGGCGCTCGAAAAGGCGGTGGCAGAGATCACCCATCTCGAGGGCATCGAAACCAAGCGCATCATGCGCACCGGTACCGTCGCGACCTTCGACAACCGCAACTGGGAACTTCGTGACCAGGCCGAGATCACCCGGCAGCTGTCGCAATCCCGCGCCGTGGCGCTCGACATGGAATTCGGCCACCATCGCCGCCAATGGCTTCCGCTTCCGCGTCCCCTACGGCACCCTGCTGTGCGTCTCGGACAAGCCGCTGCATGGCGAGCTGAAACTCCCCGGCATGGCCTCGGATTTCTACCGCACCCAGGTGAACCGCCACTTCCAGATCGGGTTGAGGGCGATGGAAATCCTGCGCGACCAGCCGCCGGAGCGGCTGCATTCACGCAAGTTGCGCAGCTTCGCGGAGACGGCGTTCCAGTAGCGATCTTGCAATCACGCGGGCGTACCCTATCCTTTAGGCAGGAGACTTGAGATGCGCCCGTCCGAGGTATTCGAGAGAAAGCGGCAGTTTGTTCGCGAAGCGGTTGCCCGCTACCGCACGACAAACCCGCGCATTTTTGGTTCAGTTCTGCATGGCACAGACCGCGAAGACAGCGATATCGACATTCTCATCGACACGCTGCCGGGGGCGACTTTGTTTGATCTGATTGGCTTGGAGAACGAGCTTAAGGACGAACTCGGCGTGCCGGTTCAGGTGCTTACACCAAATGCACTCGGGAGACGTTTTCGGCACCGGGTGCTCGCCGAGGCTCAGCCAGTTTGACCGACGAACGCATCGCCAGCCACCTGGACGCAATCTATGATGCCGCGGTGGGCGCCGCGGAGATCGTTGCAGGACAATCGAGATCCGAGTTTCTGGCCGACCGGAAATCCAAGCTGGCTGGCGTGATGACGCTGATCATTATCGGTGAGGCCGCAGTCCGCATCAGCAAGCGATCCCAAGATTACATCGACGCGCACGCCGAGATTCCGTGGGAGAAAATCCGTGCATTTCGTAACCGAGGCGCCCACGGCTACGATGACCTCGACTTCGAGATCGTTTGGGACGCTCTGACAACGGATGTCCCGGTACTACTGCAGCAGGTCACAGCGCTGCTTGGCGAGTTTGGCGGCCCCCTGCCGCCAGATTACAGCGGCTCGTAATCGATCTCGAGGAACTTCTCGACCTCGCGGTCCCAGCGCTCCCTGACGAACTTCACGTGCTTGGGGTGCTCGTTGTAAGCCGTGTAGGCGGCCTGGTCGGCGAATTCCATCGAGAAACCGAACTCGTAGTCGTTTTTCTTCGAGGTCTGTCGCAGTTGCTCGAATTTCTTGACGCCGGGGATTTCCTTCAGCACCAGCGCGTCGCGGAGAAAGGCCTTCTCCATCAACGAGCCGTGCGCATGCTTCAGATTGAAAACAACGGTGTGGCGGATCATCCGGCCCTCTCCCCCAATGCGACCGCTTCGCTGGCGGCAATTGCCGTCATATTGACAATTCCACGGCTGGTGGTCGAGGGGGGGGATCTGCGCCGGGGCGCGCGGGCCCATCAGGATGGGGCCGACCGCCAGCGCGTTGTTCATTTCCTTGAGCAAGGTCATCGACAGGTTGGCGCTGTCGAGATTGGGGAACAGCAACAGGTTGGCCTCTCCCTTCAGCACCGAATCCGGGACGTAGCGGCTCCTGAGGTCGTCGTTGAGCGCCAGGTCGCCCTGCATCTCGCCCTCGATGATCATCTCCGGCGCTACGGCCTTCAGCTTCTGATAGGCCTCGCGCATTTTGAAGGCGGTATCGCCATCGCGCGAGCCGAAGTTCGAATAGCTGAGCAGCGCCGCCCGCGCCTCGATATTGAAGCGCTTGAGGTGGTCGCGCGCCTGCAGCGCAATGGCCACCAGTTCGTCTGGCGTCGGATCCATGTTCACATAGGTATCGGCGAGGAAGAACACGCCGCGCGGCATGATCAGCATCGACAACGCCGAGACGTCCTTGACCCCATCCTGCAGCCCGATGATCGAGCGGATGTCGCGCACATGCTTGATGAAGCGGCCCTGGAAGCCGCAGAGCATGGCATCGGCATCGCCGCGCTTCACCGACAGCGCCGCGATGACAGTGGTGTTGGTGCGCACGATCGTGCGGGCGATATCGGGCGTTACGCCATTGCGGCCGACCAGCGAGTGGAACAGCTCGACATAGTCGCGGTAGCGCGGATCATCCTCGGGGTTCACCACCTCGAAGTCGCGGCCCGGCTTGATGGTCAGCCCGAAGCGCTGCAGCCGGCTCTCGATCACCTGTGGGCGGCCGATCAGGATCGGCAGCGCCATGCGGTCTTCGATCATCACCTGCGCGGCGCGCAGCACGCGCTCGTCCTCGCCGTCGGCAAAGGCGATGCGCTTGCTCTGCCCGATCACCTTGTCGATCACCGGCTTCATGACGAGGCCGGAGCGGAAGACGAAACGGTTGAGGCTGTCGTGATAGGCCTGGAAATCGGTGATCGGGCGCTTGGCCACCCCGAACTCCATCGCCGCCCGCGCCACGGCGGGCGCAATGCGAAGGATCAGCCGCTGGTCGAACGGGTTCGGGATGATGTGCTCGGGCCCATAGACCGCCGGCTGCCCTGAGGGCGAGACTTCCAGCCCCGGATCATGCGCCAGCTTGGCGATCGCCTGCGCCGCCGCGAGCTTCATCTCCTCGTTGATGGTGGTGGCGCCGACATCGAGGGCGCCGCGGAAGATGAAGGGGAAGCAGAGGACGTTGTTGACCTGGTTGGGGTAATCCGAGCGCCCGGTGCAGACCATGGCGTCCGGCCGGATTTCCTTGGCCACCTCGGGCATGATCTCTGGGTTCGGGTTGGCGAGCGCCAGGATCAGCGGGCTCGGGCCCATCTTCGCGAGCATCTCGGGCTTCAGCGCGCCTGCTGCCGAGAGGCCGAGGAAGATATCGGCGCCGTCGATCACCTCGGCCAGCGTCGTGGCGTTCGACTGCCGGCAGAAGCGGCCGCGCCACTTGTCGTTGACGTCGTCGCGCTTGTCGGTCAGCAGCCCGTCCTTGTCGGCGACCCAGATGTTCTCGAGCCGGGCGCCGAGCGCCACGAGGATGTTGAGGCAGGCAATGGCCGCCGCACCTGCTCCGGACGTGCAGATCTTGACGTCCTCGATCTTCTTGCCGGTCAGTTCCAGCCCGTTCAGCACCGCGGCGCCGACGATGATCGCCGTGCCGTGCTGGTCGTCATGGAACACCGGGATCTTCATGCGCTCGCGCAGCGCTTCCTCGATGGCGAAGCACTCCGGCGCCTTGATGTCCTCGAGATTGATGCCACCAAAGGTCGGCTCCAGCGGCCGCACCACCTCGATGAACTTCTGCGGATCGGTCTCGTCGATCTCGATATCGAACACGTCGATGCCGGCGAACTTCTTGAAGAGCACGGCCTTGCCCTCCATCACCGGCTTACTGGCCAGCGCCCCGATATTGCCGAGCCCCAGCACGGCGGTGCCGTTCGAGATCACCGCCACCAGGTTGCCGCGCGAGGTATATTTGGTCACCGCCTCGGGATCGACGGCGATCTCCTCGCAGGGCGCCGCAACGCCGGGCGAATAGGCCAGCGACAGGTCACGCTGGTTGCCGAGCGGTTTGGTGGCCTGAATTTCCAGCTTCCCGGGCTTGGGGAACTGGTGGAAATGCAGCGCAGCCTCACGCAGCGCCTTCTTCTGTTCGGTCACGTCGGCAGACATCAAACCCCTCCGGGAAACTCAGGATGGATTGCCACTAATCGAGGGCGATGAAAAGGCGGCGATCGAGGGAAACTGATGGTGGGCGTTTTCCTTGGCCGGTGACTGTGCCCCCCTTGCGGGAAGGGGACAGGGGCGGGGGTCGGCTCGCGCCGGCCCCTCGGTTTAAGCCGCACTTACCTGTGCCAGCCCCGGCAGCGCAACCGGGGCATTGAGTGCCCGGGCCAGGTCACGGAAGGCACCGGCCTTCAGCGCCGGAGCGAACAGGTAGCCTTGCGCCTGCACCACGCCGCGGGCCCTGAGATAGAGGGCCTGCGCTTCGGTCTCGACGCCCTCGGCAACGACCTCGGTGCCAAGGTCGCGCGCCATGGCGATCAAAGCGTCGAGCACCGGCACCGGCGCACTCTCGGGCTTGATCATATCGACGAACACCCGGTCGATCTTCACCACGTCGACACCCAGCGTCTGGAGGTATGCAAGGTTCGAGTGTCCGGTGCCGGCATCGTCCATGGCGAGCTTGCAGCCCAGCGCATGCAGCCCGGCGATAACGCTCTGCGCCTGCGCCATCTTTTCGAGCGGCTTCCGTTCGGTGATCTCGAACACCAGTTGCCGGAAGCCGATCGCCGAGTTGGCAAAGATGGTGTGCACGTCATCGACGATAGTGCCGTCGCGGAAGTGGCCCTCGAACAGGTTGATCGAGATCTTGAGATCCGGCATGTCGGCGCAAAGTGCGGCGAGGTCGACCTTCACCTGCTGCATCAGGCTGACGGTCATCGGCAGCGCCAACCCGGTGACTTCGGCGTAGTCGATAAATGCCCCCGGCGGCACCACCTCGCCGTTCTTCTTTTCCCATCGGCACAGCACCTCACAGCCGGCGAGCGCACCGGTCCTGAGGTTGATCACCGGCTGGTAGTAGGGTTTCAGCTCGCCGGCGGCGATCGCCCGCTCGAGGTCAAAGGCCGGCAGGTCCGAGCGCCTTACATACTGCAACGCCAGGATCAGGAAGGCGCCGCACATCAGGGCAGCGACGACGGTGAAGCTGGAATCGAGATCGCTATAGTCGGCCCGCACCATGGCGAACGGCACTGCCGCCGTTACCCGGATCGGCAGCTCACCGGCAAAGCTCTCGGCGGTGACGAACTCGATATCGCCGGCATTGTCATAGGCTTTGGGGTCACCGACAGTGACGATCTCGGCGCCGTCGGTCAGCGACACCCGCACCATCGATGTCGGCTTCAGCCCGTTCAGCAGACTATCGGGCTCGGCCACGAGGATCGGCACGAAGGCCGACACTCTTCGCGTGGTGCCGAACGCCTGGGTCACCTTCAGCACCGGCATCCTGAGGTCGCCATACTTGGCCACCTCGATAGTCTCGGTCTGGTTCGGCACCGATAGCGGCCGCGACAGCGGCGAGTATTTTACGTCCTTGCCGAGCGCGTCGCAGTATTGCACCCCGTCGGCATTCTCGACCAGCACCTGCTTCAGATAGAGGCTCACCTCCATCTGCCGATGCACATTGGCGATGAAACTGGGGGTACAGAGCGACGGGCTCTCGGCGAGAATGCGCCTGAGCGAGGCGATCGCGTCATAGGCCGTGGCCTGCACCCGACTTGCCACCGCGTCGACCGATTGCTGCAGCAGCGCCCGCTCCCGCACCCGGACATAGGAATGAGCACGAAATCCACCGCCATGACCGGCAGGAACGCGGCAATGGCCGCGAGCAGCATCAGCACATTGGCATATTTGGACTTCGACAAATCCGCCCCCGACGGAGATAGGCAACAAATGCCTAGCGGGCGGACTTTAAGAGAGTGTTAACGATGAGTTGCTGCGCGTGCCGGAATGGGACGACGCTCAGGTTGCGGTGTCGCGGAACGGCTCGGCAGCGATCTGGTGTTCGTCCTCGTAGACGACGTAGCCCGGCCGGTCGGAACGGATCATTTCCACGTGGCGGTCATGCGCTCCGAGGATGACGGCGACCTGTCGCATCCTGGCGATGTGCTCAGTGGCATCCGGCTTGAACCAGCTCAGCGCTACCTTCTTGGCGTGCGCCTTGCCCGCTCGCGCGAGGCGATCTGGCACGCGCAAGATTCAGACGAAACCAGTCGTAGAGTTCACGCCATTCATCTCGCTCTGCCGCCGTCATCACGCCGGAGTACTCGAGCACTTCCATGGCCTGAAACAAGCCCTGACGGCGACCGGAATCGGAGTCTCGAGCCTGAATGATAAATCGTAGGTACATGCGTGAAGGGTGCACGACATCACCCTCCACACAACTGGGGGCGGCTACTTCGTATCCGCAAGCACCCGCACGTGCAGCTCACGCAGCTGCTTGGGTTCGGCCGGGCTCGGGGCGCCCATCAGCAGGTCTTCGGCCTGCTGGTTCATCGGGAACAGCGTGATCTCGCGCAGGTTCTGCGCGCCGCAGATCAGCATGACGATACGGTCGACACCAAAGGCTGCGCCGCCGTGCGGCGGGGCGCCGTACTGGAAGGCGCGGTAGAGGCCGCCGAACTGCTCTTCGACCTCGGCACGCGACTTGCCGGTCAGCTCGAACGCCTTGACCATGGTCTCGGGCAACTGGTTACGGATCGAGCCGGAAGCGATCTCGAAGCCGTTGCACACGGCGTCATACTGGAACGCCTTGATGGTCAGCGGATCCTCGGTGTTCAGCGCCTCGATCCCGCCCCGCGGCATCGAGAACGGGTTGTGTGCGAAGTCGAGGCGCTTTTCTTCCTCGCTCCACTCGTAGAACGGAAAGTCGACGATCCAGCACAGCTTGAACTGGTCGAGCTGGGTCAGGTTCAGATCGAGGCCGATCTTCACCCGCGCCTCACCGGCGAACTTGTACATCTTGTCCGGGCGGCCGAGGACGAAGAACACCGCATCGCCATCGGCAAGGCCGAGCTGCGTGCGGATCGCGGCGGTGCGCTCTTCGCCGATGTTCTTGGCCACCGGACCCGAGCCGGCGCCATCCTTGAAGAAGATGTAGCCGAGGCCCGGCTGGCCCTGGCCCTGGGCCCAGGCGTTCATGCGGTCGCAGAAGGCGCGGCTGCCACCGGTCTTGGCCGGGATGGCCCAGACCTCGACCTTGGCATCGCTGGCGATCTGGTTGGCGAACACGCCGAAGCCGGAGCCACGGAAGTGCTCGGTGACCTCCTGCATCTCGATCGGGTTGCGCAGGTCCGGCTTGTCCGAGCCATAGGTCCGCACCGCGGTGTCATAGGGGATGCGCGGCCATTCCATGGTCACCGGCTTGCCGTCGGCGAACTCCTCGAACAGGCCGGTGATCACCGGCTGCATGGTGTCCCAGATCTCTTCCTGGGTGACGAAGCTCATCTCGAGATCGAGCTGGTAGAACTCGCCGGGCAGACGATCGGCGCGCGGGTCTTCGTCGCGGAAGCACGGCGCGATCTGGAAGTAGCGATCGAAGCCCGCCACCATCAGCAGCTGCTTATACTGCTGCGGCGCCTGCGGCAGGGCGAAGAACTTGCCGGGGTGGATGCGGCTGGGGACCAGGAAGTCGCGGGCACCTTCCGGCGATGAGGCCGTGAGGATCGGCGTCGAATACTCGGCAAAGCCGATATCGCCCATGCGGCGACGCATCGACGAGATCACCTTGGTGCGCTTGACGATGTTGGCGTGCAGCGTCTCGCGGCGCAGGTCGAGGAAGCGATACTTGAGCCGGATGTCTTCGGGATAGTCGGGCTCGGCGAACACCGGCAGCGGCAGCTCGGTGGCCTCGCTCAGCACTTCGAGCTCGCGGATGAACACTTCGACTTCGCCGGTCGGCTGCTTGCCGTTGACCGTCTCGAGCGTGCGCTGCTTCACCTCGCCATCGACGCGGATGACCCACTCCGAGCGTACCGTTTCGGCCAGCTTGAACGCCTTGGAATCTGGGTCGATCACCAGCTGGGTCAGCCCGTAGTGATCGCGCAGGTCGATGAACAGCAGGCCGCCGTGATCGCGGACGCGATGCACCCAGCCACTGAGCCGCACATTATTGCCCACATCACCCTGACGAAGGGCGGCGCAGGTGTGGGTGCGATAGCGGTGCATTTCACTCATCTCTTGTCTCTGAGGCAGGCGGATTCCGGGGCCGGACAAGCGCACGCGAGGGCGCAATTGTCAAGTTGAGCGCAGCAAGGGGTGAGGTTCGACGAGTGCCTGCGGCGCGGGTCGGCGACGAGGTGCTACCGTGACTTATTCGCCACTCTCTGCTCGCCATTCGCCTGTCCCACTGTTATTCAGGTTTGGTAAGCCTTGTGACGAAAAAGTCTTGATGGAGCTCATTACTTCGACCGACGTGCTCGCCGCCTTCTCTAAGCGCGCCGCCGGTTATGATTTCGTGACGGTCGATACCGAGTTCCTGCGCGAAACCACCTACTGGCCGAAGCTATGCCTCTTGCAGGCGGCAACCCTCGACGAAGCGGTGCTGATTGACCCGCTCGCCCCCGGCCTCGATTTGTCGCCGTTCTTCAAGCTGCTCGCCAATGACAAGGTCCGCAAGGTGTTCCATGCGGCGCGGCAGGATATCGAAATCTTCGTCAAGCTGACCGGCAAGGTGCCGGCCAATATCTTCGACACCCAGGTCGCCGCTTCGGTCTGCGGCTTCGGCGACAGCGTCAGCTACGACAACCTGGTCCGCTCGATCACCAAGGTCGAGCTCGATAAATCCTCGCGCTTCACCGACTGGTCGGCCCGCCCGCTCACCGAAAAGCAGAAGGTTTACGCGCTTGCCGATGTCACGCACCTGCGCGATGTCTACGCCGCGCTGGTCAAACAGGTCGACGATACCGGACGCTGGGACTGGGTGGAGGACGAGCTGGCCGTGCTCGAGTCGATCCATACCTACGTAGTGCAGCCCGAGCACGCCTGGGAGCGGCTCAAGGCCCGCCTCGCCAAGCCGCGCGATGTCGCGGCGCTGAAGGCCCTCGCCGCGTGGCGCGAGCAGCGCGCCCAGGATACCGATCAGCCGCGCAGCCGCATCCTCAAGGACGACGCGCTGATCGAACTCGCCATGCAGCGGCCCCTCACCCCCGAGAGTTTTGACAAACTACGCGCCGTGCAGCGCGGCTACGGCCGCTCGTCGGCGGCCGGCGAGATCGTCTCGATCCTCAAGGACGTCGAAGCGCTGGGCAAGACCGACCTGCCCAAGCTGCCCGATCGCCACCGGGGTCCTTCACCCAAGGGCGCCGTCGGCGACCTGTTGCGCGTGCTGCTGAAATCGGTCGCCGAGGATAATGGCGTTGCGTCCCGCATCATCGCCACCTCGGACGATATCGACGCCCTGGTGCTCGACGACGATGCCGACGTGCCGGCGCTGAAGGGCTGGCGCCGCAAGCTGTTCGGCGACAAGGCGCTCGCCATCAAGCACGGCAAGCTCGGCCTCGCGGCGAGCAAGGAGGGCGTCATCGAGATCGAGATCATCGACGACGACGACGAGTAGGGGCCGAGCGGTTGGCGAAAACGTCATCTCTTCGCTATATGCTTAGTGGAGAGGTTAGATCATGCGTGACATCGCCCGCGAGGAGCTCATCGCTGAACTCCTGCGCCTGAGACCGGAGCTGCAGAAGGAAGGCGTCACCCACATGGCGCTGTTCGGCTCACGTGCGCGCCGCGACAACCGTCCGGATAGCGATGTCGATCTTGTTGTTGACCTGGATGCAAGCCGACGACTGTCCCTGCTTGATGTCGTTGGATTTCATCACCTTGTTGAGGACCGAATTGGCCTGCCGGCACACATCACAACTCGCGGCAGTCTTGAGGGTAAGTTCAAGCAGCGGGTTGAGCGCGATCAGGTGACCGTGTTTTGACCACTGACGCAGAGCGCGCTCTCTGGCGGTTGGAGCACATTCAGGAGACCACGTCTCGCATCCGCGTCGTACTCTATGGCAGGTCACTCGATGACTTGCGGTCGGATTTCGTCATCCGTGCCGCGTACGAACGCCTGATAGAGATCATCAGCGAAGCGTCACGTCACATTCCCGCTGAGTGGAAAGCCGAGCACCCGGATGTCCCCTGGCACCAGATACATGGGATCGGCAACATCCTGCGGCACGTCTATCACACGGTTGAGCCTGCCATTTTGTGGAACATCTACGCCGACGACCTCGACGCGCTCGAACGCGCCGTGGCCGCAATGATCGCCACCTACGGGCCTATTTCGTAGCCACCACATCCGTGAGCTTGATGCCCACTACGCCTGCCAGCTGATCCAGCCGGCCGCGCAGGTGTTCGCCGTCGAGGAAAGCCAGGTCGGTAGGTAGCTGCAGCTTCAGAATACCCTTGTCGATCAAGAAACCGACACGCGGCAGCACCCCGGGCATGGCGGCCGACATCGGGTAAGCGACACGGAACGCCGCGCCCAGCAGTCGGGCCCGGGCGCTCATCGTCGGGCCGGACAGCGTCAAGAGGCTCTGGCTCATCGACTTCTGCTTCAGCCCCATATAGCGGACCGCCAGCACTTCTGCGAGGAAGGCGCGGCCCGGGTGGTCGACACCGGTCGCCGAGCCGTAAGCGACCATGTCGACGGCCTGCTCGCCGCGATAATCCGGGTGGCCGCGCCAGCCAATATCGGCCAGGTAGCAGGCGACCTTGCGCAGCCGGGTCTCTTCGACGGTCTCGGTGATGCCGAGCGTGGTCAGGAGTTCGGCGGTGAAATCGATCAGGTCCTCGGCATGCGCCGGCGAGCGCGAGCGCAGCACGCTCATCTGCTCGGCCGTCTGCATCAGCGGATCGACGTCGCGCTCCTCGTCATCGAGCAGGCCGTAGAGATAGCCTTCGCGCACCCCCAGCGCCGAGAACACCACGGTGTCGAACCTGCCCGCCTTCAGCACCTCGATCAGCACCGCCGCGCCGTAGGGCACCAGGTCGCGACGGCCCGAGCTGACGTGCTCGGAGCCGGTGTATGGCTTATTCGCCGCCATCGCTGCGACGATGTCCTCGCACAGCTTCAGCATGTCGGCGGCCTTGACGGCATAGTGCTGCACCATGTGCAGCGGATAATCCCGCAGCACCTGGTGCACCTTGGCGAGCGAGCGCCAGGTGCCGCCGATGGCGCAGAAGCTGCCGCCCTGCCCGTCCATCAGCTTGGATTTCTTCAGCCGCTTGTTGGCGATCGCCTGTGCCTTGGACGGCGACACCTCGGAATCGTCCTGCAGCCGGATGACGCCCAGCTCATGCGTCTCGCCGGTGGAATCGGTGCCGCCGGCAATCGAGGAGAGCTCGAGGCTGCCACCGCCGAGATCACCCACCACGCCGACGAAGCCGGGCATGCCGGAAATGGCGCCCAGTGCCGCGAAATGCGCTTCTTCGGCGCCGGAGAGCACCGTCACCTTGGCGCCCATGATCTCTTCGACCGCGTCGACGAAGGCCTTGGAATTGGAGGCCTCGCGCACCGCGGAAGTGGCGAGGATGTGCGTGGTTCCCGCCCGCATCAGCTTACTGACCAGCGCGAAGCGCTGGATCGCGGTCAGCGCCCGGTCGATGTTCTCGTAGGCGATCTTGCCGGTCTGGGCGAGGCCGCGCCCCAGGGCGCAGGCGGTCTTCTCGTTGTAGAGCGGAGTCAATGAGCGGGCATGGCGCTCATAGACCACCAGACGGACCGAGTTGGACCCGATATCGAGCACGGCGACAGGTCGCGCACCCTTGATGCGGCCCTGCGCGGTGGGGTCGGCGTCGACGCCCCAGTATTGGTTCACTGGCTTCTCTCTTCGTTGTCGCGCTTCAGCGCCGTACCGCGGCCCGACAGGCTCGCATGCGTCATGAAGTAGTCGTGCGCATTGTAGGGCTCTTCGCCCTCCCTGGGTTTGATCCTATCGGAACTGCCGTCGGGAAGCACCTCCCAGCTTTGCTGGTTGTCCTTCAAATATGCGACCATGGTCCGATCGAGGATCTGCTCATGCACCGTGGTGTTGAGAATCGGCACCATCACCTCGACGCGCCAGTCGAGGTTGCGCTGCATGATATCGGCCGAGCTCATATAGACCTTGGCCCGGCGCGAAGGCAGCGGCGCCCCCTGCCCGAAGCAGAAAATGCGGCTGTGCTCGAGGAAGCGGCCGACCACCGACTTCACCCGGATATTGTCCGAGAAGCCCGGGATGCCCGGCCTGAGGCAACAGATGCCGCGCACGATCAGCTCGATCTTCACGCCCTTGCGGCTGGCGTCGTAGAGCGCGTCGATGATCTCGGGATCGACCAGCGCATTCATCTTCAGCCAGATATTGGCCGGCTCGTTCCGCTCGGCGAACTCGACTTCGCGGGCAATGTGCTCGAGCAGCGTCTGCCGAAGCGTCACCGGCGAGAAGGCGATCGCCTCCATCTCGGCCGGCCGGGCATAGCCGGTGATGAAATTGAACACCCGAGCTACGTCGCGGGTGATCGACGGCTCGGTAGTGAAGTAGCTGAGGTCGGTGTAGATCTTGGCGGTGATCGGATGGTAGTTGCCGGTCCCCAGGTGGCAGTAGCTGACCAGCTTGCCGCCCTCGCGCCGCACCACCTGGCTCATCTTGGCGTGGGTCTTCAATTCGATGAAGCCGAACACCACCTGCGCACCGGCACGTTCGAGGTCGCGGGCCCAGCGGATATTGGCCTCCTCGTCGAAGCGCGCCTTGAGCTCCACCAGCGCCGTCACCGACTTGCCGGCTTCGGCCGCCTGCACCAGCGCCTTGACGATCGGACTGTCGCGCGAAGTGCGATAGAGCGTCTGCTTGATCGCCACCACATCGGGGTCGCGCGCCGCCTGCATCAGGAACTGCGCCACCACGTCAAAACTTTCGAACGGGTGGTGGACCAACAGATCCTTGGCCCGGATGGCGGCGAAGATATCGCCATTATAGTCGCGGATGCGCTCGGGGAAGCGCGGCAGGTAGGGCGAGAACTTCAGGTCGGACCGGTCGATGTCGCAGATCTTGGACGCATCGGCGAGGCCGAGGAAGCCTTCCACCTCAAAGGTGTCGGTGGCGCCGACGCCCAGCCGCTCGGAGATGTGGCGACGCAGGGCCCGCGGCATCTTCTTTTCGATTTCGAGGCGGATCACCATGCCGCGGCGGCGCTGCCGCAGCGCGAACTCGAACTCCACCACGAGGTCAGCCGCTTCGTCGTCGATTTCGATTTCGCTGTCGCGGATGATGCGGAAGGCACCGGAGCCCGACACCTGGTAGCCGGGGAACATCTTGTCGATGAAGCGGTTGATCAGCGTGTCGATGGTCACCACCTCGACCCGGTTCGGCGCCGCCAGTTCCTGCGGCAGGGTGACGAAACGGTCGAGGTTGGACGGCACGCGCACCAGCGCAGTGAGCGTCTGCGTCGTTCCCTCGCGCACCAGCTCGAAAGCCAGGGTGAAGCCGAGGTTGGGGATGAACGGGAACGGGTGCGCCGGGTCGACCGCGATCGGCGTCAGCACCGGGAAGATCTCTTCACGGAACAGCTTTTGCAGATATTTCACCTGCTCCGGGGTCAGGTCGTCGGCCTCGTGGATCACCACGTCCTTGGCGAACAGCTCCTCGCGCAACTGCTGCCAGTGGTCCTGCTGCTCGAGGTGCAGGTGCTGCGCCAGGGTCGCGATCTCTTCGAGCTGCTCGGCCGGCGACAGCCCGTCGGCGCTCTGCTTGGTGAGGCCGGCGCGCAACTGGCCCTTCAGCCCCGCCACGCGCACCATGAAGAACTCGTCGAGGTTGTTGGCCGAGATCGAGACGAAGCGCAACCGCTCGAGCAGCGGGTGATTGACGTTCCCCGCCTCCTCCAGCACCCGCATGTTGAACTGCAGCCAGCTGACCTCGCGGTTGACGAAGCGGGCCGGGCTCTGGCGCAGCTCGCCGACGTCGGGCGCCTCCACTTGCGGCTGTTCGGCGATTTCGCTCATCTCATTCATCGTCGTCGGCTCCGAGGTCGAGGGCCAGCTGTCGGTCATCACGCGCCGCGCTCCGCTGCCTGAGCGCTTCGCCGGCAATGGCGCGAGTGATGGCAGTGCCACGCTCGAGCGCCATGCGGTCCATCATTGACGCAAGGGCAACCGCCTCATCGGACGATCGTTCCATGCGCGCCACCAAGTAGGCGATGATCCTGGGTTCAACAGCCACCTGACGATCGTCGAACAGCTTCACGAACATCTGTGACAATTGGATATCGTCGCTCAGTGACACGGTGAAATGCGCCGCGAGTCGAGCTCGCGATTTCAGATCATCGGTCGCGAACGGCCAGTTTGCAACGGGCTCGCGCGCCGTCAGCAGCAGCGGACGGCGGTCGCGCATCGACTGGTTGAAGAGGTGGAACAGCTCGGCCTCGGCATAGCCGGCGCGGTCGGCATCCTCCACCACCAGCGGCTGCGTGCCACCGTCGCGCGACAGCGCCTCGGCGGTGTCGGGTGTCGCGTGCCCAGCCCCTGCCCGTTCGGCCCAGATGCGCGACAGATGCGACTTGCCGGAACTCGCTGGCCCTTCGATCAACGTCAGCGGACCCGGCCAGTGCGGAAAGGCCAACACATGCGCGTGCGCCAGGCGGTTGCCCTCGCCGACGATGAAATCATCCTCGGCATGCGAGGCCTCGTGTCCGAGGTCCAGCGCCAGCTGTCCGTGTCCAAGTGGCAGGCTGGTCATTTCCCCGCCGGGACGCGCGGCTTTCGCACGGGCTTCGTGGCGACGGCCTCTGGAGCGGCGGCTGACGGCGGCAGCTCGTCGGAGCCGAGATAGAGGCTCGACTGCTGGTACTTGGTCAGCGCAAAACGCGTCAGCACGCCCGAGATCGCCGCCAGCGGCACGGCGAGCAGCAGCCCCACGAAGCCGAACAGCAAGGCGAAGGCGAACAGCGCGAACATCAGCCAGACCGGGTTGATGTTGATGCTCTGGCCGACCAGCTTGGGGTAGAGGATGTTGCCCTCGAGGAACTGGCCGACGATGTAGACCATCAGGACGATGAGCACGAACGCCCACTGATCGGGCCAGAACTGCACCAGCGCCACTGTCATCGACAGTGCGAAGCCGACGAGGAAGCCGACATAGGGCACGAAACTGAGCAGCCCGCCGATGAGGCCGATGGCGAGGCCATAATCCAGCCCCGAGAGGGTCAGCGCCGTGCCGTAGTAGATGCACAGCACCAGGATGACCGAGCCCTGCCCGCGGATCACGCCCGCCATGGCGCCGTCGATATCGGTGAGCACGCCGCGAATCTCGCTGCGATAGCGGCGCGGCAGCAGGTCATCGACTTTCTTGACCATGCCCTCCCAATCGACCAGCAGGTAGAACGCCACCACCGGGGTGATGAACAGTACCGCGATGGTGTTGATCACCGTCAGCCCGCTTTGCGCCAGGGTCGCGGTGACGATACCGGCGAACTCGACGCCGCGGCCGATCAGATCAGTGAGGCTGCCCTCGAGTTGCGCCGTGCGCTCCGGCCCCAGCCACTCGGTGAATTGCGGGGCCCATTGGCGCAGCAGGTTCTGCAGGTCGCTCACATAGCCGGGGAGACCGGCAATGAGGCCGCCGACCTGCACCGCCAGCAACGGCACCAGGGCCAGCAGCAGCCCGAGCAGCAGGATCAGCACCAGCAGCAGCACCAGCATCGAGCCCCAGGAGCGCCCGATGCCCAGCTTCTGCAACCAGTTGACCAGCGGATTGAGCAGGTAAGCCAGCGTCAGCCCGACGACGAATGGCAGAAGGATCGAGCGGAACACCCAGAGCAGCAGGATGGCTGCAACAAACAGCCCAGCCCAGATCATTACCTGATATCTTAGGCTCAAGGTCCCGGGCGTCTCTTGCGTGACTGAGGTGGAGCGGTTATCAGCGCTCGGCAATTCCGCTACCCCTGAAAATCTGGCGAACAGCCCATGTCCGACGCGCAAAACGTGCCATCAAACGGGCTCTCGTACAAGCAGGCCGGCGTCGACATAGACGCAGGCAACGCGCTTGTCGAGGCCATCAAGCCCGCCGTCCGCTCCACCCGCCGGCCTGGCGCCGATGCCGAGATCGGCGGCTTTGGCGGGCTGTTCGACCTCAAGGCCGCCGGCTTCGTCGATCCGATCCTCGTTGCCGCCAATGACGGGGTGGGCACCAAGCTCAAGATCGCTATCGAGACCGGCAATAACGGCACGATCGGCATCGACCTCGTCGCCATGTGCGTCAACGACATCATCGTGCAGGGCGCCGAGCCGCTGTTCTTCCTTGACTATTTCGCCACCGGCAAGCTCGACGTCAGCACCGGCGCCGCCATCGTCGAGGGCATCGCCGAAGGATGCCGCATCGCCGGCTGCGCGCTGATCGGCGGCGAGACCGCCGAGATGCCGGGCATGTATTCGGGCAAGGACTACGACCTCGCCGGCTTTGCGGTCGGCGCGGCCGAACGCGGCACGCTGCTGCCGCGCGAGGATGTCGAAGCCGGCGACGTGCTCGTCGCCATCGCCTCGTCGGGTGTTCACTCCAATGGCTATTCGCTGGTCCGCAAGATCGTCGAAGTCTCGGGCATCGACTGGTACCTGCCGGCCCCGTTCGAGCCCAGCAAGTCGCTCAGCGACGCGCTGCTTGTTCCCACCCGCATCTATGTCAAACCGCTGCTGTCGGCGCTGAAGGCCGGCATCGGCATCAAGGCGCTGGCCCACATCACCGGCGGCGGCTTCATCGACAACATCCCGCGCGTCCTGCCGGACAGCCTCTCGGCGCATATCGAGCTCAACAAGATCACCGTGCCGAAGGTGTTCGGCTGGCTGGCCCGAGTTGGCGGCATGAGCGAGCGCGAAATGCTCCGCACCTTCAACTGCGGCGTCGGCATGCTCTGCGCTGTCACAAAGCAAGATGCGAGCAAACTGGTCGAACATCTTGCGGCTGCCGGTGAAACCGCCGCCATCGTCGGTGAACTGCGTCCTCGCAGCGGCGAGCCGGTGACCTTCGAAGGCGCGCTCGCGCTCTGATGGCTGAGTCCCGCGGTCGGCTGATCATCGTCTGCGGCCTTCCCGGTTCGGGCAAGACCACCATCGCGACCGAGCTGACGGCGCGCCACAAGGGTGTGCGCTACTCGCCGGACGACTGGATGGACGCCATCGGCATCAACCTCTGGGACGAGGCGGCCCGCGCCGGCATCGAAGCCCTGCAATGGCAGCAGGCACAAAGCCTCCTGGCGCTGGGCGGCACGGCAATCATCGAATGGGGGACCTGGGCCCGCAGCGAGCGTGACGCGCTGCGCGAAGGTGCGCGCGCCCTGGGCGCGGCCGTGGAGCTTGTCCACATGGAAGCCCCAATCGACGTGCTCCTCGACCGCGTCACCCGGCGCGGCCGGAAATCACCGCCGATCGGTCGCGCCATGCTAGAAGATGCCAGCCGGGCGTTCGAACGGCCAACCGCCGCGGAACTCGCCCTCTACGACCCACCAGCAAAGGCCTCGCCCAAGTGACCGAGCCGAAGAAGCGTGTTGCCGTCCTGATCTCGGGCCGCGGCTCCAACATGACCGCCTTGATCGAGGCGGCCAAGGCGCCCGACTATCCGGCTGAGATCGTCGGCGTGTTCGCCAACAAGCCCGATGCCGGGGGCTTGCAGACCGCTGCCGGCCAGGGCATCGCCACCGCGTGGCGCTGGCACAAGGATTATCCCAGCCGCACCGGGTTCGAGCTGGCGCTCTCGGACGTGCTGAACTCTGGCGCCCCGACTTCATCGCGCTGGCCGGTTTCATGCGCCTGTTCACCCCGGAATTCACCCAGAAGTGGCAGGGCCGGATGATCAACGTTCACCCCTCGCTGCTGCCGCTGCACAAGGGGCTGCACCCGCAACAGCAGGCGCTCGACGCCGGCGACAGCGAGAGCGGCTGCACGGTGCATTTCGTCACTGCGGGCACCGACGAGGGCCCCGCGATCCTGCAGCGCCGGGTGCCAATCCTCCCCGGCGACACGGCCGAAACGCTGGCCGCCCGCATCCTCGTCGAGGAGCACCGCGCCTATCCCGAGGCGCTGGCCATGCTGGCCCGCGGCGAGGTCAGCCTCGCCGGCTGATCACGCGGCTATCGCCGAGCGGCCGCGCCAGATCATGTAGACATTGGCCCGGCCATAGGACGAGCCTTCGCGGATGGCCGGCTGATGCTCGAAGCCGGTGCGCTCGTAAAGGTGGATCGCCAACTCGAGCCGGCTGTTGGTCTCGAGATAGAGTTCAGCGCCGTCCAGCCGCTCGAACTCGGCAATCGCCGCCTCGATCAGCTTGCGTCCGATGCCGACGCCCTGCACCGCGGGATCGACACCCATTTTCGTCAGCTCGTACTCGCCAGGCGCGTGCTGCTTCAGAGCGCAGGTGCCGACCACCGCATCGCCGAGCAATGCGAACAGCACCACGCCGCCCTGCTCGACGATGGCCTCGGGGTTTGACATCACCTCGATATCGTAGGGCTCGAGCACGAAGTAGCGTTCCAGCCAGATGGCGTTGAGCCGGTAGAAATGCGTGCGGAGTTCCGGGCTTAACGGCACGATCCGCACTGCCTCATGGCTGTGATCCCGCGCCTTGCTGGTGATGATATCGGCCAGCCCCGGCGCCGCCACCTGTTCCAACCCCGCCAGCAGCGTCGCCGGATCGAGGCCGGCGCTCCGCACCCGTTGCTCCAGGCCGTCGCGGATCGCCCGCCACAACGGCTTGGCCGCCTGCAGCGCCGCTTCCGCTTTCGCCGTCAGCGTCAGCCGCCGCGTCCGACGGTCGCCGGCGTCGCTTGCCGTGCTCACCCAGCCGTCCCGGACGAGGCGTGTCGTCAGCTGGCTGATTGCCGAATGGGTCTGGCCCACCGCAGTTGCGATCTCGCCCACCGTCATCGGCCCGCGGTCGTGCAGCAGCCGCAAGATCGGGAACCAGCGGCCTTGCAGCTCGATGCCATGCCGGCCGTAGACATCATCCGCCATCGCATAGAGCTGGTCGCTGATCGCCTTGAGCTGGCTGCCCAGCGAGAGCAGCCCCATATCGCCGAGATAGGTCATCCGCGGTATCTCCAAGATATGTAAGTGCTAACATATCTGGGGATCGACCACCAGATGCCTCACTTTCTCGGGTGGTCGGCGGTGCACCGCACCCCGGCCTCGGCAATGAAGGCGCTCGACATCGGCTGCGACGGGGAGCCCATCACCGGAATCGATTGCTGCCATCGTCAAAATCGGTTCGACGCGACTCCCGCCGTTCCATATCGTGTGCACAAACGGAGAACAGCCCGAATGCCGTCAACTCGCATCGAAACTCGCGCCGGCTGGATCGGTGACCGCCACGAGGCGTTGATCGCCGCCGTGCAGCGCGCGCTGGTGGAAGGTATCCGCATCCCCGAGCACGATCGCGACATCCGCGTCATCGAGTATCCGCCACACGCCTTCGCCCCGCCGACGGACAAGGGCCCGGCCTACTCCATCATCGAGATTTCGCTGTTCACCGGCCGGTCGGTCGACGCCAAGCGCCGGCTCTATGCCGCCCTCGTCAGCGAACTCGCCGCGTTCGGCCTCGCCCCCACCGACCTCAAAGTTGTACTCCACGACGTGCCGCGGGAGAACTGGGGCATTCGCGGCAAGTCTGCTATCGACATCGAACTCGGCTTCAAGGTCGAAGTGTGAAGGAGCCGTCCCGATGAAACTGCAATACTGGCTGCTCATCATCCTGCTCGGCGCCGTCTGGGGCTGTTCGTTCCTGTTCAACGCCATCCTGATCCGCGAGATCAGCCCGCTCTGGGTGTCGGCCGGGCGCGTCACCATCGGCGCCGCCATCTGCTGGCTGGTGTTCTTCGCCACCCGTAAAAAGCTGCCCACCGATCCCAGCCTTTACTGGCAGTTCCTCATCCTCGGCATCCTCAACTACGCCATCCCGTTCGCGCTGTTCCCGTTCGCCGAACAGACGGTCGCCAGCTCGATCGTCGGCGTGATCAACGGCATGACCCCGATGACCACGGTGATCGTCTCGCAGCTCTGGCCGGGCGGCGAGAAGGCCACCTGGAACAAGGTGGTGGGCGTCGCCATCGGCTTTGCCGGCGCAGTGATCCTCGCCCTGCCCTCGCTCGGCGTCGGCGCCTCGGCCCAGGTCATTGGCCTCTTGGCCGCGTTCATTGCGACACTCTGCTATGCGCTGACCCTCAACTATGCGCGCCGCTTCGCCAAGGTGGAGCCCTATGCGGTGGCCTCGGCTTCGCTGACCGGCGCGGCGCTGATCTCGGTGCCCATCGCGCTGCTCTTTTCGGGCCTGCCTGTCATCACCCGCCCGGAAACCTGGGGCGCCCTGTTCGGCATCTCGGTGTTCTCGACCAGCTTCAGCTTCCTGCTGGTGTACTGGCTGCTGCCGCGGGTCGGCGCCACCAACCTGTCGCTCAACACCTTCATCACGCCGATCTCGGCCATCCTGCTCGGTGTGCTCGTCCTGCACGAGCGCTTCGAGCTGATCCACATCCTCGGCATCATCGTGATCTTCCTCGGCCTCGTCTTCATCGACGGCCGCCTGGTCAAAGGCTGGCGCAAGGCGCCGGCCTGAGCCGCCATACCTGCTTGCCTTCTGCCGTTCGGGAGAAGGCCTTCTGCGAACTCGGTCAGCGGGTACGCACTTCCGTTCAAGTCCGGTTCAGGTACGCGTCTTAGTTTCCCCAGTCATCATATGACCTGAGGAGGCCACCTGTGTTCATTGGAACCATCGACGAGAAAGACGCGACCGGAGCCATTGCCGACATCTACGCATCAGAAGCGAGCGTCCTGGGCTTCGTGATGGAGGGTACCAAGTGCTGGACTGCCCTGCCGCACATCGCCCCGATGGTCGAGCACCTGTTGCATGCGGCACGCAACAGCTTCTCGCTCGGCCTTGTGAGCTGGCGGCTGATCACCCTCGTCGCCGCCAAGCAATTCCTTCGACCTACTGCTCGCACGTCTACGCCAAACTGCTGATCAGCGACCTCGGTTCGAAAGAGAAAGTCCTCGCCATCCAGCATGATTTCCGCAGCGCCGGCCTCGCGGCGAAGACCGTCGCCATGCTGGCCTATGCCGAGCAGGTCGCCAGAGATGCCAGCCTCATCACCGAAGGCGATATCGAGGCGCTGCGCAAGCACGGTTTTGGCGACCGCGAGATTGCCGACATCGCCTTCTGCGCCTCCTATCGGAGCTTCATGAGCCGCTATTTCGATGCCGTCGGCGCCATGCCCGAATCCACCTGGCTCGACCCAGATCCGGAATTTCGCGCCGCGATGACGGTCGGCAAGCCGGTCTGAGCTACCAGACCGGTCGCGATACCGCATCGCGGTCTTCCGGCTGCCGCTGGTCGATATCTGTGTCGCGCTCGACCTCCTCGATGATCACCTCCTCGCGCATAGCGAGCTGCGCGGTTGGGGTGGAGACGTCGATCACCATGCCGTTGAGGTCGCGGATCAGCCCACGCGTCTGCCCATAGTCGAGCGCAATGGCCTCCGACACCACGTCGGCGCCCATGGCCCTGGCCCGGTCGAGCACTTCGAATACGTCGTCGACCTCAAAGGTCAGATAGGTGCCCTCGTGCATGCCCCAGGCATGGCGCGGGGTGAACTGGCTCATCTGGTCGATCAGCCCGATCTGGACGTTTGCCTGGCCCTTGGGGGTCAGCACCACGAACCAGTCACTGTCGTAGATGGTCTCGAGGCCGAACAGCTCCTTGTAGAACCTGGTGCTGTCGGCGAGGTCCTTGCAAAGGACGTTGAACAGGACACGATTGAGCACGGACATCGCTGCCTCCGTTGACGAGTGGTTTTCGTCAACGGAGGGGCGCCGTGACGGTTCCGCAATTAGCGACCGACCCGGCCAGAGTCTGGATGAGCGCCATCGGCGCTACGCACCAGCCATACGAAGCCCTAGGGGAGGCTATGGCCTCCCCTTCGAGGGTGGGCTATCCGACCATATTTCATCGCGTCGATTGATCAGGCCAATTGTTCTTGCACTGTCGCGCAGTTTCGCCACTGCAACGCAGGCACCAAACAACGCTTCGGCGATGACGTCCCACTCGCTAAGCGGAATTTGATCGTCGATGACCTTGCGTCCATTGGCCATTCGTGTGATCGCGAAGTACGGAGGACGGGTCGATTTCGGATTACGAATGGCCATCGATGCGTAGTACTCACCGTCGCCAACCTTTACGTACGCGTCGTAGTCACAGCCGTTCCGTTTGCCACCACCGTTGTCGCTGAATGGTGCATCGTACTTCTGCGCCATAGACTGCAACTTCGCGTCGGCGTCGGCGCGATTGAAACTATCGCCCAAGGTCTCCTCCTGTTCAAGCCGGCTTCTACTTCCGCTTTAGTCCTACGCAGCGCGACGTCGCGACCTACTTCTTCTCCAAGCGCCTTGCAGTCTAGGCAATCCGCTCGCCTAGCGAGGTTTGCCGGGCTCGTCCGTCAACTGTCGAACCCTTCGACGATGGCGAAGTTGGCGGAACTCGCGTCGAGGCGGATCTGCATCCCCTGCTGGTACTCGGGCGAGTGGTAGGCCCGCACCGCGTGTTCGTAGCTCGGAAACTCCACTACCACGATGCGAGGGCCGACTGTGCCCTCGACGACACTCTGCTGCCCGCCACGGATCAGGAAGCGGCCGTCATTGGCGGCGAGGAAGGGGCGGACGAACGCCTGATACTGCTTATAGACCTCGGGGTCGGTGACCTCGAGGTTGACGACCCAGTATCCCCTCGCCATCGCCTCTCCTATTCGAGCCCGAGCTTCTTTTTCAGGATTTCGTTCAGTGCCTGCGGGTTGGCTTTGCCGCCCGAGGCCTTCATCGCCTGACCGACGAACCAGACGATCAGGGTGGGCTTGGCCTGCACCTTGGCCACCTGGTCGGGGTTGGCGGCGATGATCTCGTCGACCACCTTCTCGATGGCGCCGAGATCGGTCACCTGCTTCATGCCGCGCCGCTCGACGATCTCGGCCGGCTCGCCTTCCGGCTCCTCGGCGATGATCACCTGCAGCAGATCCTTGGCGCCCTTGGACGAGATCGTCCCGGCCGCCACGAGATCGACGATACCGGCGATCTGGCCCGGCTTGATGTGGGTCTCGAACGCCGACAGCCCCTGGCTGTTGGCGTAAGCGGCGATATCGCCGGTGACGAGGTTCGCCACGGCCTTGCCGTCGCGCTTTGCGCCACCGTGCTGCACAGCGGCCTCGTAATAGTCGGCCGTCTCGCGCTCCAGGGTCAGCACCATCGCATCGTAGGCGGTCACGCCATAGTCGGAGATGAAGCGCGCTTCCTTCTCGTCCGGCAGTTCCGGCAGGTGCTGCGCCAAAGCGTCGATAAAGGCCTGGTCGAACTCGAGCGGCAACAGGTCCGGATCGGGGAAATAGCGATAGTCGTGCGCCTCTTCCTTCGAACGCATCGAGCGCGTCTCGCCGGTCTTGGGGTCGTAGAGGCGGGTCTCCTGGTCGATCGAACCGCCGGCCTCGAGGATATCGATCTGGCGGCGCGCCTCGAACTCGATGGCCTGACCGGCAAACCGGATGGAGTTGACGTTCTTGATCTCGCAGCGCGTGCCGAAGGGGCCGCCGGGCTTGCGCACCGAGACGTTGATATCGGCGCGCATCGAGCCCTGCTCCATGTTGCCGTCGCAGGTGCCGAGATAGCGCAGGATGCTGCGGAGCTTGGAGAGATACGCCTTGGCTTCGTCGGAGTTGCGGAGATCCGGCTTCGAAACAATCTCCATCAGCGCCACGCCGGACCGGTTCAGATCGACGAAGCTCATGCTCGGATGCTGGTCATGGATCGACTTGCCGGCATCCTGCTCGAGATGCAGGCGCTCGATGCCGATCTCGATATGCGCGTCGCCGCCCATGTCGAGCCGCACCGTGCCCTCACCGACGATCGGATCCTTGAACTGGCTGATCTGATAGCCCTGCGGCAGATCGGGGTAGAAGTAGTTCTTGCGATCGAAGATCGAGCGCTTGTTGATCTTGGCCTTGAGGCCGAGCCCGGTCCGCACTGCCTGGCGCACGCACTCGTCGTTGATGACCGGCAACATGCCGGGCATGGCCGCATCGACGAAGCTGACATTGGAATTGGGCGGCGAGCCGAACTCGGTCGAGGAGCCGGAGAACAGCTTGCTCTCCGACAGCACCTGCGCATGCACTTCCATGCCGATGACGATCTCCCAGTCCCCGGTGGCTCCTGGATGAAGCTCTTGGGGTTGGGCGTGCGGGTATCGATGAGGGTCATAGGCCAGAGGTTCCGAGAGTCTTGGTCATTCCGACCTTGTCTATTGCATAACCGAGCGCCTGAGAAGACTTCTCCGCACGCCAGGCAGTGACGAATCCGTGCCGCTGGTAGAACCGGACGGCCTGCGCGTTGCCCGCCAGCGTTTCGAGTTCAGCTACGGGATGGCCCGCGGCCTCGATCTCGGTCTCCAGCGCACGCAGCAGCAGTCCGCCAATGCCAAGTCGCTGCGCCTCGGGAGCGACCCACAGGTCGGAGATCCGCTGGTCCCCTGCCTCACGAGCGCCCCAGCCGAGCAGACGCCCCTCAGCCTCGGCGACGAGAATTCCCGGCGCGTGATGGATACCGAAGCTGCGGAACTCGTCGCGCAGCCGCAAGCGATCCGTACGCCCTCGATCGTTGGCAGCAAATGCACTCGCCGCCCAGGCGGCAAAACCAACATCGCCCAGCGCCATGGCCTCGTCAGCCCGGGCGCGCCGAATGGTGACAGGCATCGGCAGGGCTCAGTCTTCGTCGCCGTTCAGCGGGCCGCGGTAGGGCGAGAGACGCTTCTCCAGCCGAACGCTGGTTTGCGGGTCGCTGCCGGTGGCGCCTTCGCGCTTCAGCACCAGGATACGATAGCCCTGGTGTTGGTAGAAGTTCACCGCCCGCACATTGTCGCTCAGCGTATCGAGCTGCACCCGGTCGGCGCCCTCGAGTTCGATGATCAATTCCATGCGGCGGAGGAGCAGCGTGCCGATGCCCTGGTTCTGCAGTGACGGGGTGACGAACAGATAGGGGATGTAGGGTCGGCTGCGCGCCCGGGCACACCAGCCCACCGCCGAACTATCGATCTCGGCGACAATCGTCCGGTCGAGCAGTTCATGCACCGCAATGCCGAGCCGGCGCTTTTCGTTCTGCCGGCTTGCCGCCTCGCCGCTGAGGAACGGCTGCAGGTCACGCTCCCAGGCGAGCAGCGCAATATCGGCCAGCCGCTCTGCCTCGCTCGCCACAGCCTTGCGGATCGTGATCTCGGGCGACGTCATCGAAGCCTCCACTCCGCCCAGACTAGCTCAGCCGTGGCGCTTGCGTGCAGCGATAATGCCCTTTTCGTAGTTCACATTCCAGTTGATCAGCGTGCGCCAGATCAACTCGGCCTGATCCTCATCGAGATCCAGTTCCTCGGCGCGCTTGCGCTGCTTGGCGATGATCGCCTCGATGCGGGTCGGGTCATAGGCCTCGTGCGGGTCGGTCTTGATCTCCGCCATGCGCGTCACATAGCCATGCCGCTCGGCGAGCAGGCTCAAGAGGGCCTGATCGATCCGGTCGATCTCGACGCGCACATCTTCCTTGGTCTGGCATTCGGCGGGGGGCTTGGTCACGGGAGGCACTCGGCGGATAAGGAGGGAGTTGCTGGTTTGCACCGCCGCGCCACTGTTTGCAACCGACCACTGGTCGAAGCGGTCGCTTGCGGCTATTCATCCGCCGTTCATCGGCGCAGCTTTATCGCGGCGCCGTCAGCAAAGAGTCTGCCTCATGTCTAGCAAAGTTGAGATTGCGTAATACCCCGTCCGCCCGCTGAGCCCGCGAGGCCCGGCGACGTGTTGCGACGGGGTTTCTGGAACTACGCTGCCTGCCAGGCGTGATGCTGGCCGGGGCGTCCTTTCCACGCATCCTCAGGCTAGATTTCTCATGGATATTTCCCGCCACGAGCAGCGGGTGCTGCACGTCCTCGCGCAGGGCGGCAAGATCGTCGCGCTCAAATCCGACAATGGCAAACTGATCGGCATCGAGTGTTTCAACCGCGACGGCTGGCTGATGCAGCAATGCACCCTGCCCCTGTTCAAGAAGCTGAAAGCGAAGAAAGCCATCGCTTCCAGCAACGGCCATCCCTACCGCATCACCAGGCGCGGGCTGGAGCTGGCCCGCAGCGAGTTCGACAACCGGTAGGTGTGTTGGAGCCTCGGACAGGTTCCGGGGCTCCCTCTCACGCGGTCGTTTCGGGTGAGCACGGAAGCCTCTTCGCACTCGGTCGTCATCCCGACGAAAGTCGGGACCCACTGCTCGAACGGTAGGTCTGGTGCAAAGCGTGCCGGTCTATCACGGCAAGGTCGGAGAGATCGTGCACGGGGCTGGGCTCAGAGCACTGGGTCCCGACTTTCGTCCGGATGACGGCCGGCGTGTGAGGCTCCTTCGGGGCAGAAGGCAGCGTTCAGTGCTGCGTGACGCCGCTCAGCTCGCGGGCGATGTGTTCCCACTCGGCCGAGACGCTGGCCGTGGCGCGCTTGCGGCCGGCGCGGCGATACCAGTAGTCGGCATTGCCCATATCGGCCTCGATCCAGTGCAGCAGCGCGTGGACCCAGTCGAACTCGAAGGTGCCTTCCATCGCCTGGACGATGCGGTGCGCCTCTTCCCACTCGGGGCCGACGCGCAGCTCGCCCTTCTTGATCCACCACAAAGCCTGCAGGGGCTTGGACATATCCTTGGGCGGGGCCGACCAATCGAGGGTCGTGAACACATCGGCCATGGAGCCAATCCTCTGAAACGAAACCACCGGCTTGGCCGGGAGGTCGACAAGTCTCAATTTGCGCATGGGCGGCAAATAGTGCCGAAACCGCTAGGATACAAGCGGTTTCAGATCACCACCACTTGTCGGGGCTGAAGTCGATGCCGGCCGAACGTTCGATGACCCGGCCTGCGGCGAACAGCGTTTCCTCGTCGAACGGCTTGCCGATCAGCTGCAGGCCGAGCGGCAGCCCGGCGCCGTCCTTGCCGGCAGGGACGGCGATTCCCGGCAAGCCGGCCATGTTCACGGTCACCGTGAACACGTCATTGAGGTACATTTTGACCGGGTCGGCCTTCATCTCTTCGTCGCCGATGCCGAATGCCGCCGACGGCGTCGCCGGGGTCAGGATGGCGTCAACGCCGTCGTTGAACACGATCTCGAAATCGCGCTTGATCAGGGTGCGTACCTTCTGCGCCTGCACGTAATAGGCGTCGTAATAGCCGGCCGACAGCACATAGGTGCCGATCATGATGCGGCGCTTCACCTCGCGGCCGAAGCCATCGGCGCGGGTCAGCTCGTAGAGGTCGGTAATGTCCTTGCCGGTGTCGCGCAGGCCGTACTTCACGCCGTCATAGCGGGCGAGGTTCGACGACGCTTCGGCGGGCGCGACGATATAGTAGGCCGGCAGCGCGTACTTGGTGTGCGGCAGCGAGATATCGCGGACCGTCGCGCCCTCGGCCTTCAGCCAGGCAATGCCCTGCTGCCACAGCGCCTCGATCTCGGCGGGCATGCCATCCATGCGGTACTCACGCGGGATGCCGATGACGAGGCCCTTGACGCCGCGCTCCACCGCCGCGGCGAAATCCGGCACGGCCAGATCGACGCTGGTCGAATCCTTGGGGTCGAACCCCGACATCGAGGTCATCATGATTGCCGCATCCTCGACGGTGCGGGCAATCGGGCCGGCCTGATCGAGTGACGAGGCGAACGCCACGACGCCCCAGCGCGAGCAGCGGCCATAGGTCGGCTTGATGCCGACAGTGCCGGTCAGCGCCGCCGGCTGGCGGATCGAGCCGCCGGTATCGGTCGCGGTCGCCGCGGCGCAGAGCCAGGCAGAAACCGCCGAGGCCGAGCCGCCGGACGAGCCGCCCGGCACCAGATGGGCGTTGGAGTTGTTCGCCCGCCACGGGTTGATCACCGGGCCGTAATAGCTGGTCTCGTTGGACGAGCCCATGGCGAACTCGTCCATGTTGAGCTTGCCCAGCATCACGGCGCCATCGCGCCACAGGTTGCTGGTGACGCTGAATTCGTATTCCGGCTTGAAGCTGTCGAGGATGTGGCTCGCCGCCTGGGTGTGCACGCCCTTGGTGGCGAACAGGTCCTTGATGCCGAGCGGAATGCCTTCGAGCGGGCCGCCCTCGCCTGCCGCGAGCTTGATGTCGCTGGCCTTGGCCTGTGCCCGCGCCTGCTCGGCGGTCACCGCCACAAAGGCGTTGAGCTTGGCGTTGCCGCCCTCGATGGCGCTGAGGTAAGCGCCGGTGAGTTCACTCGAGGTGAACTGCCTGGCCGTTAAGCCAGAACGGGCAGCAGCGAGGGTCAGGCGGGTAAGGTCGGTCAAAGGCTTGGCTCGCGGTAGAGGACGCGGGGGATGTCGACCGCCGTTCCTATAGCGGCGTCGCGATTACCGCAACATAGGCGGCACGCATCGCATCAGGCGACGGCGGCTTGCCCGATATGCTTTTCGAAGAACGCCGACCATTCGCTGTCGGGATAATCGAGGAAGGGCCCGCGCGCCACAAAGCCGCTATTGGTGTAGAGCCGATGCGCCTCACTCATGCCGGGGCCGGTGCCGGTTTCGAGCAGCAGGTGCGAGATGCCCTTGGAGCGCGCCAGCTCGGTGATCGCCGCCAACAGGGCCGAACCCACCCGCTGCCCCCGCACCGAGGGGCGGGTGTACATGCGCTTCACTTCGCCCTCGGTGGCCGAGATCGCCTTCAGCGCCCCACAGCCGACGGCCTCGCCGACGGCGTTGCGCGCCACGAACAGTGTGGTATCGGCGCCGGCCATCTGCTCGACCGTCATCTTGAACTGGAATTCCAGCGGCGACAGCGGCAGCAGGTGCGCGTTCAGTTCTTCGACCAGGCCGCGAACATCGTCCTGCAGCGGCGTCTCGATGGCGATGGTGACGGTCATTACTCGACGACCTTGGGCACCATGAAGAAGTTGTCTTCGGTCAGCGGTGCGTTGGCGACGATCTTGTCGGGGTAGCCACCGTCGGTGATCTTGTCCTCGCGACGGCGCAGCGTCATCGGCATGACCGAAGTCATCGGCTCGACGCCGCTCACATCGACCTCGCCCAGTTGCTCGACGAAACCCAGAATGGTGTTGAGCTCATTGCGATAGGTTTCGACCTCGCCCTCCTCGATGCGAATGCGGGCCAGGCGCCCAATGCGCTTCACGGTGGCGGCATCTACCGACATGGTGTCACTCCGAACGTCACGATTTCCGGCGTTCTAGCAACGGACGGGCGCGATGAACAACGAAAAGCGTTGATGGGCGCCATCAAACTTCCAGCGCCATGCCGACTTCCAGCGCCACCAGCGCCGTACCGTCGAGCCGGTCGCGCAATGCCGCAAACGTCCGCTCGACCACAGGGTCGGTCCCGGCGACGGCGATCAGTCGCGGCCCGAACGCATCGAGCGCCTCGGCGGCCAGCCGATCGCCATCGTCACCGAACACCACAACGACCGAGTTCGCGCGCCCAGCGTCCGGCCTTCGGCACACGCTGCGACAGCAGCAGCAGCGGCGCCTCACCTATGGCGGCAATCAGCGCGCCACCTTCCAGCCCATGCGTCGTCACCTCGCCGAGCACGTCCTCATCGAGCATCGTCCCCGGTCGCCCCGGCTGCCACAGCACCGGATCGATCTCGGGCAGGCTGCCATCGAGCGCAAAGGTCGCATCCGCCCCCGACACCAGTTCCTCCGGATCCACGCCGCCCATCCCCGAGGGATCAGCTACGAGGATCTTGCCGCCGATATGGATGCGGATGGTGGAGCCGCCGAACCAAGTGAGTTTCATCGTTCTTCGCGCATATGCCACACGCGAAGGACGCGGATCAGGCCGGGAAGCACTTCATAGCGCAACTCGTACTGGTCAACCAATAACTTCCGGACCTCGCGGGAGGTTACCTCCTCAACGCGCTCGCCTATCTGAGGGTGTTCCAACGCTCGACGTACGCTCGTTCGAATTGCAGAGATCGCCCGTTTCGCGGCGTTGCGATTCACAGGCGCGAGGAACCGCTCAAATCTCCTGAGGTCGCCGAGCGCCGGTCCGGTCCACTGCAGCTTCATTTCTTTGCCGTGGGCAACGGCAGCGGGTTTTCGCTATCGAGACTGTCGATCCAAGCTGCAACCTCTTCGTCATCGACGACGTCGCCGCGATCAGCCGCCTCGATCGCCTCCATCGTCAGTCGGTTCTTCTGCTCTTCCCAATCCACCCAGTCAGTCAGGGCGCGCTTGACGATCCAGGCGCGTGAGCGCTCCATGCTCTTAGCATAGCGATCCACTTTATCGGCCAGCTCTTCAGGGATATGTGCAGTGAGGACTCGGGTGCTCATGGCAATCGTCTCCAATCAAACCTAATCATAGTGATTGACCGCGATTATGCCAACAGAGAACGACCTTTCCGCCCTGCCCGCCACCGGCAAACTGCTGGGCCTCGACCTTGGCACCAAGACCATCGGCGTCGCGATTTCCGATGGCATGCGCTACTCGGCGACGCCGCTCGAAACCATCAAGCGGCTGAAGTTCACCCAGGATGCGATCCGGCTGCAGGAATTGATCGCCGAGAACGACGCGGTCGGCATCGTACTCGGGCTGCCGCTCAATATGGATGGCTCGGAAGGGCCACGGGTGCAGTCGACCCGCGCCTTCGCGCGCAACCTTGCGGCGAAGATTACCATCCCTATTGTCTTCTGGGATGAGCGGCTTTCGACCGCCGCCGTCACCCGCACGCTGATCGAGGCGGACATGCGCCGCGACAAGCGCGCCGAGGTGGTGGACAAGCTGGCGGCCAGCTACATTCTGCAAGGCGCGCTAGAGCGGCTTCGCCGCTCATGAGGGTTTTCAACCAGAGGCTGCGACGGGGATAATCGACTGACTCGCTTGCCGAGTCCGAACCCTACGGGTTAGACCCCCGCGAACATTCGGAACGGAGCGGCATGGCAACCTCCTCGCCAGCATCGGTCACCGGCGGCCAGGGGGTCGCGAGACCGGCTTTCCGCCATCGCCATCTTCTCGGCATCAGCCAGCTCAACCAGTACGAGATCGTCGATCTCCTGGATCGGGCCGAGGCGATGATCCCGATCTCCCGGCAGGAGCGGAAGATCCTGCCGACGCTTTCGGGCCGGACGCAGATCAACCTGTTCTTCGAGAACTCGACGCGCACCCAGTCGAGCTTCGAGATCGCCGGCAAGCGGCTCGGCGCCCAGGTCACCAATATGTCGGTGAAGACCTCGTCAGTCGCCAAGGGCGAGACGCTGATCGATACCGCTGCAACGCTCAACGCCATGCGGCCCGACGTGATCATCGTGCGCCATGGCGCTTCGGGCGCAGTGGAACTCTTGAGCCAGAAGGTCGGCTGTTCGGTGATCAACGCCGGCGATGGGGCGCACGAGCACCCGACGCAGGCGCTGCTCGATGCGCTGACCATCCGGCAGCACAAGGGTCGGCTCGCCGGGTTGACCGTCGCCATCTGCGGCGACATCGCCAACTCGCGCGTTGCCCGCTCCAACCTGTTGCTGCTCGGCGCCATGCAGGCCCGTACCCGGGTTGTGGCGCCGCGCACGCTGCTGCCCCGGGGCATCGAGACGCTGGCGACGGAAGTGTTCACCGATATGCGGCAAGGCCTCGAAGGCGCCGACGTGGTGATGATGCTGCGCCTGCAGCACGAGCGCGCCAATGGCCGGATGATCCCTTCGGTGCGTGAGTATTACCATTTCTATGGCCTCGACGAGGAAAAGCTCGGCTACGCCAAGCCCGATGCCATCGTCATGCATCCCGGCCCGATGAACCGTGGCGTCGAGATCGACCCGACGATCGCCGACGGGCCGCGTTCGGTGATCACCGAGCAGGTGGAGATGGGCGTCGCCGTGCGCATGGCCGTGCTCGATGCCCTCCTCGCCGACCGGGAGACGGCGTCATGAGCAAGCCCGTCGTTATCGCCAACGCCCGCATCGTCGATCCCGCCAGCAATCGCGACGCGCCCGGCGCCGTGCTGGTGGAAGAGGGCAAGATCGCCGGCATCACCAATGGTGCGCCGCAGGGCATTCCTGATGGCGCCGAGGTCTACGACGCCAGCGGCCTCGTCGTGGCGCCCGGCCTCATCGATATGCGGGTGTTCACTGGCGAACCCGGGCACGAGTATCGCGAGACGCTGGCAACCGCCGCCGAGGCGGCCGCCGCGGGCGGTGTCACCAGCTTCGTCCTGATGCCCGACACCACGCCGGTGATCGACGATGGCGCGCTGGTGGATTTCGTGCTCCGTCGCGCCGGCGCCAAGGCCTCGGTCAACATCCTCCCTGCCGCCGCGATCACCCGCGGCCTTAAGGGAGAAGAGATCACCGAGTTCGGCCTCCTGAAGGAAGCCGGCGCTGTCGCCCTGACCGATGGCCGGGAGTCGATCCAGTCGGCGGGCCTCTTGCGCGCCGCCTTCACCTATGCCCGCAACTTCGACCTGCCGGTCATCCATCACCTCGCCGAACGCTCGTTGACCGGTGACGGCGTGATGAACGAGGGCGCGCTGGCGACGATCTCCGGCCTCAAGGGCATTCCGGTCGAGGCCGAGACCATCCCGCTGGCCCGCGATCTGCAGCTCGCGGCTCTCACCAGCGTCCGCTACCACGCAGCGCAGGTCTCGACCGGTGCAGCGGTAGAACTGCTGGCGACCGCCAAGCGCCGCCTTTCCACTGTCTCCGCCGGCGTCTCGATCAACAACCTGTCGCTCAACGAGAACGACGTCGCGCCCTATCGCTCGTTCTTCAAGCTGTCGCCGCCACTGCGCTCCGAAGACGACCGTCGCGCCGTGATCGACGGGCTCAACTCCGGCGCCATCGATACCATCCACTCAGGTCACGACCCGCAGGACACCGAGGTGAAGCGTCAGCCGTTCGCCGAGGCCTCGGAAGGTGCGGTGGGCCTCGAAACCCTGCTGGCCGCGGCGCTCCGCCTGCTGCACTCCGGCGACGTGCCGCTGCTCACCCTGCTGCGTGCGATGACCAGCCGCCCGGCTGAACTGCTCGGCCTCAACTCCGGCCGCATTGCGATCGGCGCCCCGGCCGACCTGATCATCTTCGATCCGGAATTCCCCTGGGTGGTGAAGGAAACGGCGCTGCGCTCGCGCTCGCGCAACTCCGCCTTCGAGGGCGCTCGCATGCAGGGCGCCGTGATGCACACGTTCGTTGCGGGCCGCCCGGTCTTCAGCCATGCTGCGGCCGCTGAGGGGGCCGACGCATGAACTTCCTGATCGCGACTGTACTGGGGTATCTCCTCGGCTCGATCCCGTTCGGCCTGTTGCTGACCCGCGCCGTCGGCATCGACATCCGCTCCGTCGGCTCAGGCAATATCGGCGCCACCAATGTGCTGCGCACCGGCAACCGCTGGCTCGCTGCCGCCACGCTGCTGCTCGATGCCGGCAAGGGCGCCGCCGCCGTGCTGATCGCGCGCTACTTCTTCGTCCCTGGCGCCGAATCGCCGCTCGCCGCCGAGTTCATCGTCTACGGCGCCGGTATCGGCGCGTTCTTCGGCCACGTCTTCCCGGTCTGGCTCGGGTTCAAGGGCGGCAAGGGCGTCGCCACCTATATCGGCGTGCTGCTGGCCTGGAACTGGGTGGTCGGGCTGATCTTCTGCGCCGTCTGGCTGCTGATCGCCGTGGCCCGCCGCTTCTCCTCGCTGGCCGCGCTCACCGCCGCCGCGACCGCCCCGATCTTTGCCTTTGCGCTCGCCGGCACCGACATGCAGGGCTTCACCTTCGCCGCCGCCTGCGCGCTCCTGAGCTTCGTGCTCTATTTCAAGCACTGGCAGAACATCCGGCGGCTGTGGAACGGTACCGAGCCCAAGATCGGCTCGGAAAAGCCCAAGGCCTGACCCATGGCACACGACGGCATCGCATTGACGCCGTCGCAACGCACCGCGTGGCTGCGGCTCATCCGTACCGACAATGTCGGGCCGCAGACCTTCCGCCAACTGGTCAACCGGGAGGGCTCGGCAGAGGCGGCGCTCGCCGCCCTGCCCGGCCTCCTCAAGCATCTCGGCACGCCGGTCCGCATTCCATCGATCGCCGAGGCGGAGGATGAGATGGCCGGCACCGAGCGGCTCGGCGCCCGTTTCGTCGGCTCGCGCGAGCCCGACTATCCGCCGCTGCTTCGCTACATCTCCGGTGCTCCGCCGCTGATCGCCATCGCCGGCGGCACGAGGCTCGACTGGTGGCACAGCGTCGCCATTGTCGGGGCGCGCAACGCTTCCACCGCCGGCCAGAAGTTTGCCCAGATGCTGGCAGCCGATCTTGGCGAGGCGCGCTACACCGTGGTCTCCGGCCTCGCCCGCGGCATCGATGCGGCTGCCCACAAGGCAGCGCTTCGCGGCGGCACGGTCGCCGTACTGGCCGGCGGGCTCGACCGGATCTATCCGGCCGAGAACCTGCCGCTGGCGCAGCAGATCGTCGAGAGCGGCGGTGCGCTGCTCACCGAGATGCCGCTCGGCTGGGAACCGCGGGCGCGCGATTTTCCGCGCCGCAACCGCCTGGTTTCCGGGCTGAGCCTCGGCACTGTCGTGGTCGAGGCCGCCAAGCGCTCCGGCTCGCTGATCACCGCCCGGCTGGCGCTGGAGCAGAACCGCGAAGTGTTCGCGGTCCCCGGCTCGCCGCTCGATCCGCGCGCCGAAGGCGGCAATGCGCTGATCCAGCAAGGCGCCAAGCTGATCACCGGGGCGGCCGATATCATCGAGACATTGCGCGAGGCCGACCCGTCGCGCACCGGCCTGTTCGAGCCCGACTGGCTGCCGGAGGCCGAAGTGGTCGACCCCGCGCCGCCATCGGGCGACGAGCGTTCGCGGCTGATCGAGGCGCTCAGCCTGACGCCGATTCCGGTCGATGACATCATCAAATCCACCGGTATCGCCATCAGCCGGGTGCAGACGCTGCTGCTCGAACTCGACCTCGAGGGGCGGGTGGAATGGTCAAGCGGCCAATTGGTGGCGCTCCGCCCCTGACCCAGCCTTTATGGGCCCAACTTTCTTCCCCATAGGGGGAATGCGGCAGCCCGGTGCCGCGCTGGTTGACAGCCCCAAGACGCTTCACCATGTTGCGCCGCGTTCGAATGCCACTCCCGAAAGCCGATCCATGAAGCTCGTCATCGTTGAAAGTCCCAATAAGATCAAGACGATCAGCGGCTATCTGGGCAAGGACTACGAGGTCCTGGCCAGCTTCGGTCACGTCCGCGATCTGCCCGCCAAGGACGGCTCGGTCCTCCCCGACGAAGACTTTGCGATGAGCTGGGAAGTCGATGCAGCGTCCAAGAAGCGGCTCGCCGATATCGGCAACGCGCTGAAGAATGCCGACGAGCTGATCCTCGCCACCGACCCCGATCGCGAGGGCGAAGCGATCTCCTGGCACGTGCTCGACGTGCTCAAGCAGAAGAAGCTGGTCAAGGACAAGCCGGTCAAGCGCGTCGTCTTCAACGCCATCACCAAGGATGCGATCACCGAGGCGATGCGCAATCCGCGCGACATCGACGAGCCCCTGGTCGATGCCTATCTCGCCCGTCGCGCCCTCGACTACCTCGTCGGCTTCACCCTGTCCCCCGTGCTGTGGCGGAAACTGCCGGGCTCGCGCTCGGCCGGCCGCGTGCAGTCGGTGGCCCTGCGTGTGGTCTGCGACCGCGAGTCCGAGATCGAGAAGTTCCGCGCCCAGGAATATTGGTCCGTCGGCGCGCGCCTCAACGAGAAGGGTCGCAGCTTCGAGGCGCGGCTCTATTCGGTGGATGGCAAGAAGACCGACAAGCTCGACATCGGCACCGGCGCAGAGGCCGAAGCGCTGAAGGCCGCGATCACCGCCGGCACCTTCTCCGTTACCGCCGTCGACAAGAAGCCCACCAGGCGCAACCCGTATGCGCCGTTCAGCACCTCGAGCCTGCAGCAGGACGCGTCGTCGCGTCTCGGCTTTGCTCCGGCACGCACCATGCAGATCGCGCAGCGCCTCTACGAGGACGGCATCATCACCTATATGCGAACCGACGCCGTACAGATGGCGCCGGAAGGCATCGAGCAGGCCCGCCGCGCCATCGTGAAGAACTTTGGCGCCGACTACCTGCCCGAGAAGGCCCGCATCTATTCGACCAAGGCCAAGAACGCGCAGGAAGCGCACGAGGCCATTCGCCCGACCGACATGTTCCGTCACCCCGACACGCTGCGGGGCGACCCTGACAAGCACCGCCTCTACGAGCTGATCTGGAAGCGCACGCTCGCCAGCCAGATGCGTTCGGCCGAGATCGAGCGGACCACCGCCGACATCTCGGTGTTTGCCACCAGCCGCGACATTGCGCTGCGCGCCGTCGGCTCCGTCGTCACCTTCCCCGGCTTCCTCGCGCTGTACGGCGTCGAGGCCAAGGAGGATCGCGACCCCAACGCCGAGGACGACGAGGATAGCCGGGAGTTGCCGCCGCTTAATGTGGGCGACCGTCCGAAGCTGGAACAGGCCCTGATCGAGCAGCACTTCACGCAGCCGCCGCCGCGCTATTCGGAAGCCAGCCTGATCAAGAAGATGGAAGAGATCGGCATCGGTCGCCCGTCGACCTATGCCGCGACGATCACGGTGCTGCAGGACCGCAACTACGTCCGGCTCGAGAAACGCGTGCTGATCCCCGAGGATCGCGGCCGGATCGTCACGGCCTTCCTCGAGAGCTTCTTCAATCGCTATGTCGAGTATGGCTTCACCGCCAGCCTCGAGGAGCAGCTCGACCTGATTTCGGACGGCAAGCTCGCCTGGAAGGACGTGCTGCGCGACTTCTGGAAGGATTTCCAGAGTCCGTCGAGGAGATCAAGGATCTGCGCGTCTCCGAGGTGCTCGATGCCCTCAACGAGGTGCTGGCCGACCATATCTTCCCGGCCAAGGCCGACGGTTCCGATCCGCGCCGTTGCCCGAACTGCGGCGAAGGTCAGCTGTCGCTGAAACTCGGCAAGTTCGGCGCCTTTATCGGCTGCTCGAACTATCCCGAGTGCCGCTACACCATGCAGCTATCCGACGCCGCCACCGGTGGCGCCAGCGAAGCAGGCACCGGCGACGGGATCCTCGGCACCGATCCGGAGAGCGGGCTGGAGGTGGCCTTGAAGTCGGGCCGGTTCGGGCCATATGTGCAACTGGGCGATGGCACCGAGCCGAAACGCTCGTCGCTGCCCAAGGGCTGGACGCCCGACAGCCTGACGCTCGAAAAGGCGTTGCAGCTGCTGTCGCTGCCCCGCCCGGTCGGCGACCACCCGGAGACGGGCAAGCCGATCAGCGCCGGCATCGGCCGCTACGGGCCGTTCATCCTCCACGATGGCACCTATGCCAACCTTCCCGAGGTCGAAGAGGTGTTCACGGTTGGGCTGAACCGCGCCGTCGATCTGCTCGCCCAGAAGGCGGCTGGTGGCGGACGGTTCAGTCGCGGTGGCGGCGGGACGCCGGCGGCGATCAAGACCTTCGAGCACGATGGCGGCGCCATCTCGGTTCGCGCCGGCCGCTATGGCCCATATGTGAATCAGGGCAAAGTGAATGCCACGCTGCCCAAGGAGTTGAAGCCCGAGGATGTGACGATCGAGCAGGCGCTCGAACTGATCGCAGCCAAGGGCGGCGCCTCCGGCGCAAAGAAATCCTCGTCGCGGTCCGCCGGCGCCAAGAAGGCGCCAGCCAAGAAAGCGGCGGTAAAGAAACCGGCGGCCAAGGCCAAGTCGACTGCCAAGACGGCGACCAAGCCCAAGGCCGCAGCGAAGACGAAGGCGGAGACTTCCGCCTAAAGAAAGAGACAATGGCGAAAGCGCCAAAACCCAAGACCACACCCAGGAGCCCGCGGCAGTTTGCCGTCGGCACGCTCCCCTCACGCGAAGCCATCCTCGAAGCGATGGCCCAGCAGCCGACCCTCGATGGCAAGCGCGACCTGGCGCGCCATTTCGGCATCCACGGCGACATGCGCACCCCGTTCAAGGTGCTGCTCAAGCAGATGGAGGGCGAGGGCTTCATTGCCCGGACCCGCAAGCAGATCCGGCCGACCGCCGCCCTGCCCGCGGTCACCGTCCTCGACATCCCGGCCGACGCCGACCCCGACAATCTCCACGCCTTCCCGGCACAGTGGGACGACGAGGACGGCGCGCGTCCGCGCGTCATGCTCAAGCAGCCGAGGGATGCGCGCGTCGCCCCGGCGCCCGGCGACCGGATCCTCGCCCGGATCAGCGCCGGCGACGGCGAGCTGCCGGACTACACCGCCCGGGCGATGAAGATCCTCGACAAGCCGCGGCGCGGCCAGATCGGCATCGTGCGCCTCGATGAGGACGGCGCCCGGCTGATTCCGGTCGATCGCAAGCAGAAGGAAATGCGCATCGACGGCGGCGACCTCGGCAGCGCCCGCGATGGCGACCTCGTCGAAGTTGAAGTGAAGCTCACCGGCCGGCTGATGATCCCCAAGGCCAAGGTGAGCAACGTCATCGGCAACCCGAAATCCGAGGGGGCGATCTCGATGATCGCCATCCACAACCTCGAGATTCCGTATCGCTTCCCGGCGTCGGTGAGCAAGGAGGCCGAGGAGGCCAAGCAAACCACGATCAAGGGCCGTGAGGACTGGCGGCACATCCCGCTGGTGACGATCGATCCGGTCGACGCCAAGGACCATGACGACGCGGTCTATGCCGAGCCGGACAGCGATCCCAGGAACCCCGGCGGCCACATCGTCTACGTCGCCATTGCGGACGTCGCAGCCTATGTCCGGCCGGGCACGGCGCTCGATCGCGAAGCCTATATCCGCGGCAACTCGGTCTACTTCCCCGATCGCGTCGTGCCGATGCTGCCCGAGCGCATCTCGAACGATCTCTGCTCGCTGCGCGAAGGCGAGAACCGCCCATCGCTGGCGGTCCGCATGGTGTTCGACCAGAACGGCAGAAAGCGGGAGCACAGCTTCCACCGCGTGCTGTTCCGTTCGGCCGCCAAGCTCAACTACCAGCAGGCCCAGGCGGCCATCGACGGCAAGCCCGACGACAAGACCGGGCCGATCCTCGACAGCATCCTGCGCCCGCTGTGGGCCGCCTATGGCGCCATGGCGAAGGCGCGCGACAACCGCGGCCCGCTCGACCTCGACCTGCCCGAGCGCAAGATCATCCTCGACAAGGCGGGCATGGTCGTCGACGTCAAGGTGCCGGAGCGGCTCGACGCCCACCGGCTGATCGAAGAAATGATGATCGCTGCCAATGTGGCGGCCGCCGAAACGCTGGAGAAGCATAAAAGCGCCCTGCTCTATCGCGTGCACGATACGCCGAGCCAGGAGAAGCTGGTGGCGCTGCGCGATTTCCTGAGTTCGCTGCAACTGCCGGCGCCGAAATCGGACGCCGTGCGACCATCGGATTTCAACCGGATCCTCGACAAGGCCCGCGCCGACGGCAAGATCCAGCAGGTGTCGGAGATCATCCTCCGCACCCAGGCGCAGGCCGAATACGCGGCCGAGAACTATGGCCATTTCGGCCTCAACCTCGATCGCTACGCCCACTTCACCTCGCCGATCCGCCGCTATGCCGACCTGATCGTGCACCGGGCGCTGATCAGCGCGCTGGAGCTGGGCAAGGATGGGCTCACCGACGGCGAGATCGCCAAGCTGCCGGGAATCGCCCAGCACATCTCCTCGACCGAGCGGCGCGCCATGTTGGCCGAGCGCGAGACCATCGACCGGCTGCTGGCGCAGTTCCTCGCCGCCCATATCAACGCCAGGTTCGAGGGGCGCATTTCCGGCGTTACCCGCTCGGGCCTGTTCGTGCGGCTGAGGGACACCGGGGCCGACGGCTTCATTCCGGCCTCGACGCTGGGGCAGGACTATTATCGCTTCGTCGAAGAGATGCAGGCGCTGGTCGGCGATCATACCGGCGAGACGTTCCGGATCGGCGACGACGTGAGCGTTCGCCTCCTGGAAGTCGCCCCGGTTGCCGGAGCCTTGCGCTTCGAACTCTTGAGTGAAGGCAGCCGCGGCGTTCCGTCATCTGGCGGGCGTGGGCGCAAGGGACCATCTAGCAAACGTGGCAAGGCGGGCGCCTATCGCAAGCTCGCCAAACGGAAGAGATAGCGATGGCGGTCGAGATCGGTTTTGTGCGCGAGCAGCGCTCGCTGTGGAAGGCAATCGGCAACGGTGTCATGTGCCGCTGCCCGAACTGCGGCAAGGGCAAGCTGTTCCGCTCCTACCTCAAGATCAACGACACCTGCAGCGAGTGCGGCGAGAAGCTGAGCTCGGCGCGCGCCGACGACTTCCCGCCCTATATCGCCATCTTCATCGTCGGCCATCTCCTGATCGGCTGGATGCTGCATGCCGAGATGAGCGGCCCGGTCGATCCGATGCTCTATGTCTGGACGATAATTCCGGCGGCGATCGTCCTGCCGCTGATCATGCTTCCCTCGATCAAGGGCGCGGTGGTCGGCTTGCAGTGGGCCAACTTCATGTACGGGTTCGATCCGACGCGCGGCGATACCTCCAGGAGCGACGTCTGACCCGCGGCGGGCGGCTTGTTGGCCGCCTAGACCCCGCTTGACATCGGCCCGAAAATCCGTAGTTTCCGGCCAAATTTCCACAGGCCGGTTGGCCGGTTGAATTCACAGCCCCGCGGATAGCGCGCGGCAAGCCGTTTCAAGGAAACACGACCATGGCCAAAGCCGTATCCCTCAAGATCAAGCTCGTGTCGACTGCCGACACCGGCTTCTACTACGTCACCAAGAAGAACTCGCGTACCCAGACCGAGAAGCTCTCGTTCAAGAAGTACGATCCGGTGGTGCGCAAGCACGTCGAGTTCAAGGAAGCCAAGATCAAATAATCCGGCCGGCTTCTGCCTCGTTCAAAAACCCGCGCTCGACCAGCGCGGGTTTTTCGTTCTGGGCATCACGGGTGCAAGCTCGCAGTCGACCGCACGACGAAATACGTGATGGAGCGGACGAATAAGTTCGCGCGGGACATCACGAACGGAAAACGCCCGCCCCGGTATAAGGGACGGGCGTCTGAAGAAGCGGCTGGTCCGCGGCGGCATGTCGAAGAGGCCACTCTTGCCCGCTGCGAACCAGCCTCCCTACGACCCAGGAGTTGCGGCGGACCTGAGGAGAACCGTAGGGGTGACTGCTGACACCGAAAGTGTCGGCGTTATTTCTATGGATGTAGCTTAACCCTTTCCGGCGTCAGAGCAAGTAGCCGCTCCACAACGTTACTAATCCTTAACCTTAATATTCCGGCTTGGCGCCCGTCGCAACTAGGCGGCGTCGACCACGACCCGGTTGCGCCCCTCGCGCTTGGCGCGATAGAGGGCGACGTCAGCGCGCTTCAGCAGCAGCTCTGGCGTATCGGTTTCGTGTTCGTTGAGCGCCATGCCGACCGACACGGTGACCGGCAGCGGTCGCCCATTGCCGGCGTCGAACCCCTTCTCCGCCACGGCGCCGCGCACCCGCTCGGCAACGCTGTGCGCCTGCCGGGAATCGGTGTCCGGCATCAGCACGACGAACTCCTCGCCGCCGAATCGGCAGGCGAGGTCCACGCCGCGAATGTTGCGACGCAGCCGATCGGCGAACTCGCGCAGCACGGCATCGCCGGTATCGTGGCCGTGCGTGTCGTTCACGGCCTTGAAGTAATCCATGTCGATGAGCATTACCGCCATGTCGCGGCCCTGCTGTTGCGCCTTCTGCAACAGGATCGACAGATGCCGCTCGAAGTAGCGCCGGTTGTAGAGCCCGGTCAGTTCATCGGTGACCGCCAGTGCCAGAGTATTGTTGACGCTCTGGCGCAGTTCGACGGCATAGCGCTGGCGGCGGATCTGGGTCCGCACCCGCGCCATCAATTCGTTGCGCTCCACCGGGCGCATGATGAAATCGTTGACCCCGAGGTCGAGGCCGCGCACCACGCGCGGCCGGTCACCCTCTTCGGCAATCAGGATGATCGGCAGGGTGCGCGTCTGTTCGGCGGTCCGCATCTGCGAGCAGACCCGCAGCGGATCGAAATCGCCGAGCGCCATCGCCACCAGCGCCAGCTCGTAGTCGCCGCCGCTCACCGCCAGTACGGCGTCGGCCGGGTTAGCGAGGATATCGACGCGGTTATGCGCCTCGAGGTAGCCGCGGATGCGCTCGGCGTGGCGCAGGTCGGGATCGACGAGGAGGATGCGGCCGTCATTGTGATCGATCGAATCCATCGCCCGCAGGGCGTCTTCGATGGCGATCTCCTGGCCGGTGCGGGCCCGGGCGCGCAGCTCGTCGGTCAATGCCTTGAGGCGCACCAGGCTCTTCACCCGCGCCATCAGCTGCACGTCGTCGACCGGCTTGGTCAGGAAGTCGTCGGCACCGGCCTCGAGCCCGCGCACCCGGTCGGATGGCTGATCGAGTGCGGTGACCATGAGAACCGGGATGTGGCTGGTGCGGCGGTCGGCCTTCAGCCGGATGCAGACCTCGAAGCCATCCATCTCGGGCATCATCACGTCGAGCAGGATGATGTCGATCTCGCCCTCGGCGCAGATGGCGAGGGCTTCCTTGCCGGACGATGCCGTGACGACGTCGAAATACTCAGCCGAAAGCCGCGCCTCGAGCAGGCGGACGTTCGTTGGAATATCGTCGACGATCAGCACCCGCGCCGTCAAAGACCTGAGGCCCCGCGATTTGAGGAAATCTGCCCGAATGCCAATAGGGCAAAGCCCTAGTTGGCAGGTCCAATGTAGCGGGCAATGGTTTCCAAAAAGTGAGGCACGGAGATGGGTTTGGAGATGTAACCCTCGCAGCCGCCTTGCAGGATCCGCTCCTCGTCGCCCTTCATGGCGAAGGCGGTGACGGCGATGACGGGAATCGCCGCCAGCTCGTCGTCTTCCTTGAGCCACTTGGTGACCACGAGGCCCGACACTTCCGGCAACTGGATATCCATCAGAATCAGGTCGGGGTGATGTGCCCGCGCAAGGTCCAGCGCCTCCAGGCCATTGCGGGTCTGGATGATAGAATATCCGCGCGATTCAAGCAGATCGTTGAAGAGCTTCATGTTGAGCTCATTGTCTTCGACGATCATCACGGTCTTGGGCATACGGGACTCAAATCCACCCTGAAGGAGGCTGGCGGGGCCCTCGTGTTCTGCCCGAAGTTCGGGGTAACATCAATCCGATTACCTCCTGAACCCTTGCCGAGACCCTGTCCTTGCCGAAAACCCTCGAACTCACCTCCCGGACACTGGGCGAACTCTGCCTGCATCACCTCGCCGAGAACCCCGCGCAGCTTGCCGAATTCATGAGCCTCACCGGCTATTCCCCTGACGCGCTGCGCACCGCCGTGGGCGGCGATGGGCTCGATCGCGGGCTGATCGACTATTTCGCTTCCAATGAGGCGCTGCTCCTGGCGCTCAGCGCCAATAACAGCTTCAAGCCGGACGACTTCATGCGCGTCTGGGCCCGGCTCAACCCGGCGGGATAACGGCATGCTGGCAATCTGCCGCGACTGTTCGGCGACGGTGGAGGCCTTCGAGGCCCCTGCCCGCTGCCGCACCTGCGGATCGCCCAGAATCAAGGCGCATGACGAGCTCGCCGCGCTCAGCATCGCGCATGTCGACTGCGACGCCTTCTATGCCTCGATCGAAAAGCGCGACGACCCCAGCCTCGCCGACAAACCGCTGATCATCGGTGGCGGCGTGCGCGGCGTCGTCTCCACCTGCTGCTACATCGCCCGGCAATATGGCGTGCGCTCCGCCATGCCGATGTTCAGGGCCAAGGAACTCTGCCCGCACGCAGTGGTGATCCCGCCCAACATGGCCAAATACGTCGCCGTCAGCCGCGACATCCGCACGCTGATGGACCAGTTGACGCCGCTGGTCGAGCCGCTGTCGATCGACGAGGCCTTCCTCGACCTCACCGGCACCGAGGCGCTGCACAAGGCCAAGCCCGCCGTGGTGCTCGCCCGCTTCGCCAGGCGCGTCGAACAGGAGATCGGCGTCACCATCTCGGTGGGCCTCAGCCACAACAAGTTCCTTGCCAAGGTGGCGTCGGACCTCGACAAGCCGCGCGGCTTCGCGGTGATCGGCAAGGCCGAGACGGTGGCTTTTCTCGCGCCGCAGCCGGTGACGCTGATCTATGGCGTGGGCAAGGTGTTCGCCGAGACGCTGCGCAAGGACGGCTTCGAGACCATCGGCCAGTTGCAGGCGACGCCGCCGGAGCAGCTGATGCGCCGCTACGGCAATTCCGGCGCCCGCCTGGCGCGGTTGGCGCGTGGCGAGGATGCCCGCGCCATCTCCACCGACGACCAGATGAAGACGGTCTCCGCGGAGAACACCTTCAACACCGACCTCAGGACGTTCGAGGAGTTGTCGACCGAGCTGCTGGCGCTATGCGAGCGGCTCTCCGAACGGCTGAAGGCCAAGTCGGTCCTCGGCGACACCGTTACGCTCAAGCTCAAGTCCGCTGGTTTTCGCTTGCGCACCCGGGCCCGGCAATTGATGATCCCGACACAGCTTGCCAACGTGCTCTACGAAACCGGCGTGCAGCTTCTCGCTCGCGAGATCGACGGGACGGCTTTCCGGCTGATCGGCATTGGCGTGAGCGGCATCTCTGAGGCCGACGGCATCGATCCGGTCGATCTGATCGAGCCGGGAATCGCCCGGCGTGCCGCAGCCGAACGCGCCATCGATCGTGTACGCGATCGTTTCGGCCGGGACGCGGTGATCCGCGGCAAGCTATACGACCGGGTGAAGGCTCGTGCCGCCCGCAATGCAGACAAAGACGAAGAGAACCAGGATGACCAGCCCCCTCGATAAACTCCGCGAATATGGCTACGAGCTGCCGCAGCCGAAAGCGCCGGTCGCCACCTATGTGCCGATCACCCGCACGGGCAACATCGTCTACGTGTCGGGGCAGATTTCGTCGGGTGCCGATGGCGTGGTCACCGGCCGGCTCGGCGACACCATGAACGTGGTCCAGGGCGGCAATGCCGCCGAGCTCGCGGCGGTGAATTTCCTCAGCCAGATCGTCCACAGCGCCGGCATCGACCTCGGCAAGGTGAAGCGCGTGCTGAAGCTCACGGTGTTCGTCGCCTCGACCGCCGAATTCGCCGAGCACCACCTCGTTGCCAACGGCGCCTCCAACCTCATCGTCGGCGTGCTCGGCGACAAGGGCAAGCATGCCCGCTCCGCCGTCGGCATGGCCGCCCTGCCGCTCGGCGCGGCGGTCGAAGTCGAAGGCATCATCGAGGTCGAGGACTAAGCACGCGGGCGACGCGAAAGTGTCATGCGGGGGTGCTAGCGCCGGGCGCCCTGAACCCCATATGACGGCTGACAGCATGTGCGCCAAACCCAATTTCGATCGTCCGATTGCCCACCGCGGTCTGCATGACCGCGGGCGTGGCATTATCGAGAACACCGCCAGCGCTTTTGCGGCGGCGATCGAGGGCGGCTACGCCATCGAATGCGACGTGCAGCTCAGCCGCGACGGCATCCCGATGATCTTCCATGACGACGATCTCGACCGGCTGACCGGCGTCGCGGGGCCCGTCGGGGCCAGGACCATGGCCGAACTCGCCAGCTACACGCTGCTCGACAGCGCCGCCGGCGACACGCCGCAGCGGTTCGACGAGTTTCTCGCCCAGATCAATGGTCGGGTGCTGTTGCAGATCGAGCTGAAGCAACAGCCCAACCAGGCCGCCACCGAAGTGCTGGCGCAGACGGTGATGGATGCGCTCAAAGGCTATCGCGGCCCGGTGACCCTCGAATCCTTCGATCCCAAGCTGATCGTCGAAGTGCGGAAACGCGGCGCCACCATGCCGGTCGGCATCGTCACCTATGCCTATGACGAGCCGGAATGGGACCAGCACCTCAGCGACGTAACCAAGTTCGCGCTGCGCCATCTGCTGCACTGGCCGGTGAGCCGCTTCGATTTCATCTCGTGCCGTGACAAGTCGCTCGACCTGCCGGCGGTAAGATTGTTCCGCTCGTTCGGCATGCCGGTCACCACCTGGACCATCAAGTCGCCGGCCGCGGCGCTCGCCGTGCTCGGCAGGGCCGACCAGATCGTCTTCGAGGGGTTCGATCCACCAAGTGCCTGACGGAACGCTCAGCGCCGATGTGCTCAGCTCCATCGCGGAAATCCCCGCGGCGGTGTGGAACGGGCTGGCGCCGGCGCATGACGGGGTGGTCGACAACCCCTTCCTCGACCAGCGCTTCCTCTTGGCGTTGGAGCAATCCGGCTCCGCCTCCAACCGCACCGGCTGGCAGCCGCAGCACCTGCTGCTGAGCGACAGTTCCGGCAACCCGGTCGGCGCCATGCCGCTTTACCTCAAGTCGCACTCGCAGGGCGAGTACGTGTTCGACCATGGTTGGGCCGACGCCTTCCAGCGCGCCGGCGGCGAGTACTATCCGAAGCTGCAAGGCGCCGTGCCGTTCACCCCGGTCACCGGTCCGCGCTTTCTCGCCCGCGACGACGCGACCCGCGCGGCGGTGCTGCGGACGGCCGAAACCCTCGCCACGCGCAACAACATCTCGTCGGTGCACGCCACCTTCGTCAGCGAAGCCGAAGCCGATCTCGCCCGCGCCTCCGGCTGGCTGGTCCGCCACGACACCCAGTACCACTGGCACAATGACGGGTTCTCGAGTTTTGAGGATTTCCTCGGCACGCTCTCATCGCGTCACCGCAAGGTTACGCGTCGCGAGCGCCGCGATGCTCTGGAAGCCGAGGGCCTGACGGTCAAATGGCTGACCGGCGCCGAACTCACCGAAACGGTGTGGGACCAGTTCTTCGCGTTCTACCAGGATACCGGCAGCCGCAAATGGGGGCACCCCTATCTCAACCGGCGCTTCTTCTCACTGCTCGGCGAGGCCATGGCCGATCGGGTGCTGCTGATGTTCGCCTATGACGGCGACGAGCCGATCGCCGGTACCTTCTCGATGATCGGGCACGACCGGCTCTACGGGCGCTACTGGGGCGCCACCCGCAACGTCCCGTTCCTCCATTTCGAGCTCTGCTACTATCAGGCCATCGACTATGCCATCGCGCATAAACTGCTGGTGGCCGAGGCCGGCGCGCAGGGCGAGCACAAGCTGGCGCGCGGCTACGCGCCGGCCACCACCCGCTCCGTGCACTGGATCGGCCATCCTGGTCTCCGCGACGCGGTTGCCCGCTTTGTCGCGCAGGAGCGCGCCTCGGTGGCGCGCGAGCAGGAACAGCTCGAACGTTACACCCCGTTCAGACATGGGGACCCGCATTAGCTGGGAGTTGCGCGCCCGCCGGCACTGTGGTTCGAAGGCACCACACTGGACGGGCTCGGGTCTGACGCGGTACTTTGCCGCCTCAGCCAGACCATACTCTCGATAGATATGACGGCCGCCTCTTCCCGAGGCCCTGGAGACCGAATGAGCAAGCGCATCGCCATAGCCGCGATTGGGACGATGGGAGACGTGCAGCCCTTCGTCGCGCTGGCGCTGGCGCTGAAAAAGCGCGGGCACTCGGTGGTGCTGTGCGCCACCAACGATTTTGAGGGTTTTGTCACCGGGCACGGTGTCGAGTTCGCGACGCTGGGCAGCGATATCCAGGCGTTCATGCGGCAGAGCCAGTTCGACAATGTGATGTCGAAGAACTCGCTGCTCTACGCGCCAAAACTGCTGCGCGACGGCCAGAAGATCATGAAGACCGCCTGCCGGCATCTGTGGGCCACGGCGCAGGACGTCGACGCCATCATCTTCCACCAGACCACCAATTTCGCCGTCGACGTGGCCGAGGCGCTGGATATCCCGGCGATCATGACGGCGTTCCAGCCGATCAACCCGACCGGCGAGTTCCCGTATTTCGGCTATGACGGTCCGCCACCCGAGCCGCTGTTCAACCGCATCAGCCTCGATCCGCTGTTCAATCGGCTGAGCTATGTGGTCCAGGCGGCCCACCAGAGCTATTATGATTTCCCGCGCGACCGGATGCGCGCCAAGCTCTTGGGCCTCAGGAGCCGCAAGCGTTCGGGCTTTTCGAAGAACGCCCGCGGCGAGCCGATCCCGGCGCTGCATGCCTATTCGCCCGTGATCTCGCCGCGCCCCGGCGACTGGCCGGAGACCACCACAGTCACCGGCTTCTGGCGGCTCGACGACATTACCGGCTGGGAGCCCGATGCGGCGTTCCGGAAATTCCTCGATGCCGGCGAGGCGCCGATCTATCTGGGCTTCGGCTCGATGCCCTGGGGCGCGGCGCGCAACACCGAGATCATCACCAAGGCGCTCAAGGAATGGGGCGGCCGGGCCGTGGTCGGCAAGGGCTGGGGCGGCATCAAGGCCGAGGACCTGCCGGAAACCGTCTACACCATCGACAAGGCGCCGCACACCAAGCTGTTCCCGCTGATGAAGGCGCTGGTGCACCATGGCGGCGCCGGCACCACCTATGCCGGGCTCTATGCCGGGCGTCCGACCTTCGTCGTGCCGCATTTCTTCGACCAGCCCTACTGGGGTCGCCGGGTGTACGAGCTGGGCTGTGGCCCTGCCCCGGTGCGCCTGCGCAAACTCACCCCGGGCATTCTCGCCTCGGCGCTCGAAGAGCTCGCCACCGACACCTCGTTCGCGATCGCGGCGACCGAGCTGCGCGACCGGCTGATGCTCGAGGACGGCACGGGGTTTGCGGCCGACATCGTCGAAGAGACGATCGAGAGTTATCCGGGCAACCTCTACGACACCGACGACGTGATGGAGACCGCTTCGTGACCGCCTACGATCCGAGCAACATCTTTTCCAAGATCATCAAGGGCGAGATCCCGTCCCACAAGGTCTACGAAGATGCGGACGTGCTGGTCATGATGGACATCTTCCCGCAATCGAAGGGGCATGTGCTGATCATCCCCAAGGCGGCGTCGCGTAACCTGCTCGATGCCGATCCGGCTGTCCTCGCCCGCACCATGCCGCAGGTGCAGCGGGTGGCGCGCGCAGCGCAGAAAGCGCTGAACCCCGACGGCATCCGCGTCGTGCAGTTCAACGAAGCGCCGGCCGGCCAGTCGGTGTTCCACCTGCATTTCCACGTCATCCCGGTCTACGAAGGCGTGGAGCTTGGCCGCCACGGCCAGGGCAAGGCCGATGACGCCGAGCTCGCCGCGCAGGCCAAAGCCATCGCAGCCGCGCTGTAGGAAGTGTGGATGTCCGGCTACGCCAGCGTGGATGCCGATATCGACGCCTGGATCGGCAAACATCAACTGGTTCTCTTCTCCTCGTCGGCGGATGTGGAGTCTCGTGCAACCTTTCCAGCAAGAGCGGCGACACGTTCCAGATCTGGATCGGTTTGCCACAGGATGGACGGGTGGCTGTTCATCTCGTTTGGGTTGACGGCCCCGATGCACGCCTGCCGGCCCCTGAGCTGGAATGGATCGTCCCTGAGGCTGAGATCAGTTCGGCACTCTCATCGGCGATCGACGAGGCCCTCGCCCTGATGGCGCCCTTCGAGCGTCATTATCCTCAGAAACCGCTGCCGCAATGACGCCCGCCCCGCAGCTCAGCCTCGGCCTGCTGCTCACTGCCGCTGCCGGGATGATCGACGTGGTCGGCTTCATCGAGCTGGGCGGCTTCTACACCTCGTTCATGAGCGGCAACACCACGCAGCTCGGCGCCGGCCTTGCGCATCTCGGCCCGGCTTTGGCTCTGCCTGCCGGGCTCATCGTGATGTTCGTCGTCGGCAGCTTTTTCGGCAGCCTGATCGGCGGCAGTACCGATCGCCGGCGCGCCGTGGGCGTGCTGGCGCTGGTGCTGGCGGGGCTCGGGGTGACGCTGGGGCTCAGCGGCTTGGGGTTCTCGGCCGCCCAGGCGATGCTGGCGCTGGCCACGGCGGCGGGGGCGCAGAACGCCATCATGTCGCCGCGCGGCGCCGTCCGGCTGGGCGCCACGTTCGTCACCGGCACGCTGTTCGCCGTCGGCCAGGACCTCGCCCGCACGGTGCGCGGCGAGGCGCCGCCGCTGCGCTGGGTGCAGCACCTGCTGGTCTGGCTGGCGCTGCTGGTCGGGGCGCTGATCGGTGGGGTGGCATATGGGGCGTGGCAGCTGGGGGCGTTGGTTCTGCCGGCGGTGATTTATGCGGGGTTCTTCGTTGGGCTTGCGGCTAAGCGTTAGCTTGCTGCGTACGAGGGCCGGGCCTCGGTCTCTCTTCATCTCCCCCCTTGCGGGGGAGAATGGAATTCTTGGGCTTAGCTTCTTGGCTAAGCCTGGAAATTCCAGAGGGGATCTTGGAGGGCACGGTGGCTCCGCACGTCCCCCTCTCTGGCAAAAACTAAGGACTTAGCTGCGCTAAGCCCAAGTTTTCGCTTTCTCCCCCGCCAAGGGGGAGATGAGCGACGGCGCGATCTGAGCGAAGTGACGAGCGACGGACTTCAGCTCAAGAACTCCGTCCGTGCCCGCTCGATCACCAGTGAGCGGATCGCCACGTTGCGCGGTTGGCCGAGGACGAACAGGATCAACTCGACGACATCCTTGTCGCCGAGCGCATCCTCGATGCCGCGCGGAGCATCCCAGTGCTCCTCGAGCGGCGAGGTGTCTTCGATATGGCCGGGATAGACCGAGGTGACGCGCACGCTGGTGCCGGCCATCTCCTCGGTCAGCGCCTGGACAAAGCCGTTCTGGGCGTGCTTGGCGGCGACGAACGGCACCGACGAGCCGCGCATCCGGGCATAGGGCAGCCCGCTCATCGACACCACGGTATGGATATCCGCCTCTGGCCGCTTCAGCAGCAGCGGCAGCAGCCGCCGTGTCAGCGCCATGGTGCCGGTCACGGTGGAGTCGACCACGGCGGCGATCTGCGCGTCGGTCATCGCGGTGTAGGCGCCACCGACCCACTGCGAGCCGGAGTTGACGAGGATGTCGAGCTCGGGATGCACGGTGGCGATCTTGCTCGCCGCGCCGGTCAGCGACAGCGGGTCGGCGAGATCGCAGACAAAGGCGTCCGGCCGCTTGCCACACCGTTGCTCGATCGCCTCGGCCACCGCGCCGATGCCGGCGGCATTGCGGCCAAGCAGCAGCGGGATCATGCCGCGGTCGGCCGCGACGATGGCCAAAGCCGCCCCGAGGCCGCGCGCTGCGCCGGTTATGGCGATAGTTTTGCCTTCAAGTGTCATTCGGTCCCCCCCTCCAAGAAAAAGGCCGGGATCGCTCCCGGCCTTGCATAAACCCCTGCATGGGATCTCAGCTTTTCTCTTCCGCCGGCTTGTCGGCTGCGGCCTTGGTCTTCTTGGCCTTGGGCGCGGCGATGGCCTTGGGCCGGGCCGGCCGCGGCGGCACCGCGATCAGCTCCAGCTTGGCCTCGGTGCCGACGCCGACCAGCGCCACAGTGACCGAGCCGCCGTTCTGCAACTCGCCGAACAGCACCTGATCGGCCAGCGGCTTCTTGACGTGCTCCTGGATGACGCGGCCCAGCGGGCGCGCCCCCATGCGCTCGTCATAGCCACGGATCGCCAGCCACTCGGCAGCTTCCGGGGTCAGCTCGATGGTCACGCCACGCTCGGCCAGCTGGCCTTCGAGCTGCAGCACGAACTTTTCGACCACACGACGGACGACTGCCGGCGGCAGCGGGCCGAACGAGATGATGGCGTCGAGACGGTTGCGGAATTCCGGCGTGAACATCCGGTTCACTGCCTCTTCGTCGTCCCCCTGCTCGCGCTTGCGGCCAAAGCCGATCGGCGACTTCTGCAGTTCCATGGCGCCGACATTCGACGTCATGATCAGGATGACGTTGCGGAAGTCGACCGACTTGCCGTTGTGATCGGTCAGCTTGCCGTGGTCCATCACCTGCAACAGGATGTTGAACAAGTCCGGATGCGCCTTCTCGATTTCGTCGAGCAACACCACGCAGTGCGGATGCTGATCGACGCCATCGGTGAGGAGGCCCCCCTGATCGAAGCCGACATAGCCCGGAGGGGCGCCGATCAGCCGCGAAACGGTGTGCCGCTCCATGTACTCCGACATGTCGAAGCGCAGCAGTTCCACACCCAGCGTATCTGCCAGTTGCTTGGCCACCTCGGTCTTGCCGACGCCGGTCGGGCCGGTGAACAGGTAGGAGCCGATCGGCTTTTCCGGTTCACGCAGGCCTGCACGAGCCAGCTTGATCGCCGATGACAGCGCGCTGATCGCCTGATCCTGGCCGAACACCACGGTCTTGAGATTGCTCTCGAGGTTGGCGAGGAGCTCGGAATCCGACTTCGACACCGACTTGGGCGGGATGCGGGCCATCGTGGCGATGGTCTGCTCGATATCGGCGACGTCGATGGTCTGCTTGCGGTTCTCCGGGGTCAGCAGCATCTGGCTGGCGCCGGTTTCGTCGATCACGTCGATCGCCTTGTCGGGGAGCTTGCGGTCATTGATGTAGCGCGCGCTCAGCTCGACGGCGGCCTTCAGCGCCTCGTCGGTGTATTTCAGCTTGTGATAATCCTCGAAATACGGACGCAGCCCCTTCACGATCTCGATCGCATCGGGAATGGTCGGCTCGGCGACGTCGATCTTCTGGAAGCGGCGGACCAGCGCCCGGTCCTTCTCGAAGAACTGGCGGTATTCCTTGTAGGTGGTCGAGCCGATGCAGCGGATATTGCCCGAAGCCAAAGCCGGCTTCAGCAGGTTCGAGGCATCGAGCGCACCGCCCGACGTGGCGCCGGCGCCGATCACGGTGTGGATCTCGTCGATGAACAGGATCGCATCGGGGTGCTTCTCGAGCTCCTTCATCACGGCCTTCAGCCGCTCTTCGAAGTCGCCGCGATAGCGGGTGCCGGCGAGGAGCGAGCCCATGTCGAGCGCGTAGATCACCGCTTCGCGCAGCACTTCGGGCACGTCGCCCTCGATGATCTTGCGGGCGAGGCCCTCGGCAATGGCGGTCTTGCCCACGCCGGCGTCACCGACATAGAGCGGGTTGTTCTTGGAGCGGCGGCAAAGGATCTGGATGGTCCGGCGCAGCTCGCTGTCGCGGCCGATCAGCGGGTCGATCTTGCCGGCCCGGGCCTTGTCGTTGAGGTTGACGCAGAAATCGGCCAGCGCCGAACTCTGCCCGTTGCCGGCGCGCTCGCCTTCCTCCCCCTGGCCGTTGCCGGCCGGGGTCTCGGCGCCGCGCACGCGACGCTCCTCGCTCGGACCGGATTTGGTGATGCCGTGCGAGATGAAGTTGACCGCGTCGAGCCGCGTCATGTCCTGCTGCTCGAGGAAGTAGGCGGCGTGGCTTTCGCGCTCGGCGAAGATGGCGACGAGCACATTGGCGCCCGTAACCTCTTCCTTACCGGATGACTGCACATGGATCACCGCGCGCTGGATGACGCGCTGGAACGCCGCGGTCGGCCGCGCGTCCTGCCCGTTGGGCACCACGAGGCTGTCGAGTTCCTCGTTGATGAAATCCTCGAGGTCCGACTTCAGCGCTTCGATGTCGACATCGCAGCCGGTCAGCACCGCGATGGTGTCGCGGTCATCGGTCAGCGCCAGCAGCAGGTGCTCGAGCGTGGCGAACTCATGCGCCCGCTCACGGGCCAGGTTCATCGCCTGATGGAGGGCCTTCTCAAGTCCGCGGGAGAAAGAGGGCATATGTCGGTTCCTATTGCTTTTCCATCACGCACTGCAGTGGGTGCTGGTTCTTGCGGGCCGCGTCCATGACCCGGGTGACCTTGGTTTCGGCCACCTCGAAGGGGTACACACCACATTCGCCGACGCCCTGGTTGTGGACGTGGAGCATGATGCGCATGGCCTCTTCGCGGGTCTTGTTGAACACATCCTGCAGCACCAGGACGACGAATTCCATCGGAGTGTAATCGTCGTTGAGCAGCAGCACCCGATAGAGGCTGGGGCGTTTGCTCTTGGTCTTCGGCTTCGTGATGGTCGCCGTATCGTTCTTGCTTCCCCCATCGCTGTTGCCGCGCTTGCCGTCATCGTCGGCTCCGCGTGGCGGCACAATCGAGGTACCGGTGGTCGGGAGCGTCAGTTCGATGTCTGCACGCATGGCTCGGGTCTGGGAGAGATCGGTTCGAAGCAGCATGGTGAGGCCATTATGTAGGCAAAACTCCATGCCTGTTAAGTGGCCAAGTACCTAAACTTTGGAGCAGGTGCCCGGCGCAGGGCACGCTTCACCAAGTCCCCGAAATCCATCGCATTTTACGGAATGGTAAGACGGGCTGCCTAAGGTGAGGGGTAACAGGGAAGGTGGCTGACCTCATTTGGGGAGGGTCGGCTGCAGCTTCTCGAGGCGTTGAGTACGGGTGGCGTTTTCGCCCGAGAGTAGTTGGAGTACCGGGTGCTTTCGCAGAAGCATTTTTCCCATGCGCGCGTGCTGTTCTCGCGCCTCTTCGCGGCGGTCGCGCTGACCCTGGCGCTGCTGGTGCCGATGATCTCGGCAGCCGAAGCGGCCAATGTGCCGCGCAAATTCGCGGGCATCGTCGTCGATGCCAAGTCCGGCAAGATCCTCTACGAAAGCTCGGCCAACGCGGCGCGCTACCCCGCCTCGGTCACCAAGGTGATGACCCTCTATGTCCTGTTCCAGGAGCTGGAGGCCGGTAACATCACGTTGAAGACCAAGTTCACGGTGTCGAAATACGCCGCGCAGGCGGTGCCGACCAAGCTTGGTCTCAAGGCCGGCTCGACCATCACCGTCGAGAACGCCATCAAGGCGATCGTCACCATTTCCGCCAACGACATCGCCCGCGTCATCGCCGAGAACATTTCCGGCTCCGAGAGCGCGTTCGCCAAGCGCATGACCTCGACCGCCAAGGCGCTGGGCATGTCCAACACCACTTACCGGAACGCCTCGGGCCTGCCCGACAGCGGCCAGGTCACCACCGTCGCCGACCAGGCGATCCTCGGCATCGCCGTCTACCAGCACTTCCCCAACTATTACGAGTATTTCCAGACCCGGAGCTTCTCGTACGGCAAGCGCACCTACGGCAACCACAATCGCCTGTTGGGCAATAATGGCGTCGACGGCATCAAGACCGGCTACACCAATGCCTCGGGCTTCAACCTTTTGACCGCCGCACGCGTCGACGGCCACCATATCGTCGTCGCCGGCTTCGGCTTCGACTCGAGCGGCGCCCGTGACGCCAAGGTGCGCGAGCTGGTCAAAACCTACCTGCCCAAGAGCCGCACTGGCGGTTATCTCGACGTCGCCATGATCCCGCAGCCGGGCCGCAAGGGTGCGACCGTCATGGTCGCCTCCACCGATCCGGTGCCGGTGCTGCCGGCGCCCTACCCGTCCTTCCGCATCGGCGGCGCCACCGTTTCGGTCACCGCCAAGCTGCAGCCGACCGAAGCCACGCAGCAGGCCGACGAGATCGTTGTGGCCTCGCTCGATAACGCGGCGCCGCTGCCGGAGGCTCGCCCCGCCGACCTCGGTTTCGACGAAGCCGTGCAGGCCGCCAACAAGCTCGCCAGCCGCCCGACCATTGCCAGCATCGCCCCGCAGCAGGAGCGCCCGCTCGATGTGATCGGCGCCTGGCTCAGCGACACCTTCTCGCTCGGCGCGGCCCCCGCCCCGCTCGGCCAGACTGCGCCGTCAGCCCCGCTGCTGCCGCCCGTAGGCATCGGCGAAGAAGGCCAGCCGGTCGACCTGATGACCTCGGGCGGCATCGGCGATGCCCCGCCAGATATCATTGAAGATCAGCCCGCTCCGGCGCCGCTTGCCGTCACCCAGGTGGCCGAGGTCCCGCAGGACGTCAGCGGCGGCTGGATCGTCCAGATCGGCGCTGCGCCGACCGAGGGCGGCGCCAACTCGCTGATCAGCAACGCCTCGTCCAAGGTCGGTAACCTCGGCGCGGCCCGCTCCTATGTCGAGCGGTTCGAAAAGAACGGGCAAGTGTTCTTCCGTGCCCGCTTCGGCGGTTTCAATGGCCGTGAAGACGCGGCCGGCGTGTGCAACGAACTGAAGAAAGCCAAGATGAGCTGCCTCGCGATGCAGTCTTAGCATCAAATGTGGTCGCGCTTCCGAACCGGAAAAGTCTGCAACTTTTCCTGGAACCGCTCCAGATCGCGAAAAGCAGCCGCCCCAGGGAAGCGAATTTGTGGCCTGTGTTGGAGTAGCCCAAATGAGCGATACGTCTAGCCTTACCGAACTCGCCCGATTTGTAGGGCAGTCGGCTCTCGCGTCCGAAGATGCCGTTGTCCGCAGGCAGGCGGTCAACGCCATGGTGACGCGATTCAACCCCGGCCTGAAGCGCCGCGGCGTCGGCGATCTGCTCGGCGTGGTGATGGCGCTGAGCGCCCGCACCCGCCGCATGCTGATGCCGCATGTCGAGATCGAACTCGATGTGTTCGCCCCGGCCGGCGGCCGCGCGGTGAGGGTGACCCTGCCCCGCCGGTGCTAAGTTCTACCGCTCAGGTCCTGAACTGCCGAGTTCCTTCCCCGTGTGCGCCGCATGCTCGATGCTCATCTCGCCTTGGCGGGG
>CBDIRF010000017.1:0-113551 GCA_965284115.1 Devosiaceae bacterium | reverse complement strand
GAGATCGGCCGGATCGAACGCCATGTCGCGCTTCAGCACTTCGAGCGCGTCGGAGGTCGCGTCGAGCGACACCAATGCCGTATCGAGCGCGTCGACGATCGGCTGGAACACCGCGGCGCCGGCATCGGCCTTGCGCATCAGGCGCCGCATCAGGCCGGCGAGCACCGGCCCCGGGGCCGTCGGACCGTTCAGAATCTCGTCGGCGTCACGCACTTCCTCGGCGGCCTTCTCCAGCGTCATCAGCCGCTGCCGGCGCTCGGCGAGCACTTCCTCCTCGCCAGCCTCGAGATGCATCTCGCCGAGTTCGGCGACGACGTGGCGGGCATATTCCTCGCGCGCCATCGCCTCTGCGATCACCGCGCGCTGGCCGGCCACCGCCGCATCGGCCTCGACCAGCGCCTCATAGGTGCCCCACACCGCGCTGACCATCAATTCGTGGCCGCCGAACGCATCGAGCGCCGCACGGTGCGTCGCCACATCGATCAGCGCCCGGTCGTCATGCTGGCCGTGGATCTCGACGATCAGCCGCCCGACCGCCTGCAGCAGCCCGGCGGAAACCGGCTGATCGTTGATGAAGGCGCGGGTCCGGCCATCGGCCAGCTGCACCCGGCGCAGGATGATGTCCTCGTCATCGGCGATGGCATTCTCGCGCAGCGCCTCGCGGGCCGGGTGGTGCCTGGGCAGCTGCAGCACCGCGACCACCTGCCCGCTCTCGGCCCCTGCCCTGACCAGCGAAGCATCGCCGCGGCCACCGAGGGCCAGGGTCAAAGCGTCGAGCAGAATTGATTTGCCGGCGCCGGTCTCACCGGTGAGTGCGGTGAGACCGTCTTCGAGCGTGAGATCGAGCTGGTCGATCAAGACGATGTTTCTAACCGAAAGCGCATTGAGCATTCGGGAGGCCCCTCGGTGGTCGACCGGCCGAACGGGCCGAACAAACTCGCGCGTTGCAGCCTAGCTCAAAGGGGAACAAACAGGCAACAGATTTGATGCCTGCTTAGCTCTTCTTCAGCTGCGCCAGGCTGCTGCCGGCGTTCACCTGCGGGGAAATCCCCTGCTTGGCGAGCAGATCGAAGGCCTGCTTGTACCAGCTGCTCTGCGGATAGTTGTGGCCGAGCACGGCAGCAGCGGTCTGCGCCTCCGAGACGAGGCCGAGCGCGAGATTAGCTTCGGTCAGGCGGAACAGCGCTTCCTCGATATGGGTCGAGGTCTGGAACTGCTCCGCCACCACGCGGAAGCGATTGATTGCGGCCGGATAGTTGCCGTTGCCGAGATAGTAGCGGCCCACCGACATCTCCTTGCCGGCGAGCTGGTCGACGCCGACCACCATCTTCTCCTGCGCGTCTTTGGCGTACTTGCTGTCAGGATAGTTGGCGACGATCAGGCTGTAGGTCTCGATGGCGTTCTTCGAGATCTGCTGGTCGCGGGTGATGTCCTTGATCTGCCCGAAATACGAGTTGCCCTTGAGGTAGAGCACGTAGGGCAGTTCCTTGGAGCCCGGGTAGAGCGCGATATAGCGGTCGGCAGCCAGAATCGCTTCATCGAACTTGCCGATGCGATAATTGCCGTAGACCTGCATCAGCTTGGCCTTCTCGTTGAACTCCGAGAACGGGTGCTGGCGCTCGAGCTTTTCCAGCGTCTTGACCGCCGTGACGTAGCGCTGCTTGTCCATCTCATCGAGCGCCTGCTGGTACAGCGTCTCGGGCGGAACGATCGCCTCTTCCTTGATCTTGGGCTGGCCAAACAGGTTGCAGCCGGCGAGCAGCACCACGACAAAGCCCATCAGCACGAAACGTGTGAACCGGCTCGAAACACCTGCATGCTGAGAGATCGTCACGACCTGCCCCATCCCTTAACGCACCACCCGAAAACGGCAGGCGAACTACTGACAAAAGAAATCAAAACTGTGGCGTTGGCGGGTCAGCCAACCGACCGCAGGTAGGATTGTACGTTGAGCCCCTCGGGCATGTCATCCAGCGCATCGAACGCCGCCGGCAACTGGTCCGCCGTGACGATTTCGTAGTTGGCTTCGCTGGCGAACAGGCCGTGGAGCACCAGGGCGTTGAGGGCGTGGCCACCCTTGTAGGAACGGAACCGGCCGTAGATCGGCAAACCGCACAGCGCCAGATCGCCGATGGCGTCGAGCAGCTTGTGGCGGACGAACTCATCCTCGTAGCGCAGGCCGCCTGGATAGAATCCGATCCTCGTGCACGGTGATCGAATTTTCCATCGAGGAGCCGAGCGCATAGCCCGCCTGGCGGAGAATTTTTGCGTCGCGCACGAAGCCGAAGGTACGCGCCTTCGACACGTCCTCGAAATACTTGCGCGGGGTCCAGTCGAAGATCATCCGCTGGCGGCCGATGACCCGGCTGTCGAAATCGATCTCGAGGTCCAGCAGCCGGCCGTTATACGGCTCCAGCGCAGCGGAGGCCTCGTTATTGCGCACCAGCACCTGGCGCATGATCTTGATGTAGCGGCGCGGCGCCGGCTGCACCATCAGGCCGACCTGCTGGATGGCCTGGACGAACGGCCAGGCGCTGCCATCGAGAATCGGGCATTCGCCGCCGGTCAGCACCATATGCGCATTGTCGACGCCCATGCCGGACAGCGCCGAAACCACGTGCTCGACAGTCGCTACGGAAACGCTGTCGCCCAGGTCGAGCGTGGTGCACAGCGTCGTCCGGGTGACACGCGAGAAATGCACCGGCACCGGGCCGTGGCGGCGGCCGTCATCGAGCAGACGCGTGATGGTATAACCGCTATCGGGCGCAGCAGGCTCGAGAGTGAGGGTAACAGGGGCGCCGGAATGAACACCGAACCCGCTGAATTCGAGCGCATCGGCCAAAGTCCGCTGCCGCGCCGAAAGTTTATGCATGCTCTAAGGACTCCAGCCCCGTCTGCGACCCGGTGCAGTCATAGACAATAAAATCCCGGCGCGGAAGCCGCGCCGGGGGCATGTACTCGGGCTATCCCCCGCGGCTATTAGCCGTGTTTGCGGAGGAAGGCCGGGATCTCGATATGCTCTTTCTGAGCCGGCTGCGCCTGGGTGCGACCATACTGGTCGGCATTGCCGCGGGCACCCTCGGCACCACCGGAAACCCGCGAATTCCGGGCGCCTCCAGCCTCGATGGCGCTGCGCGCAGCAGCATCGTCGGCGCTCGGCCCGACCGTCGGCTCGGCCCGCGCCGGCTCATTCGACTTAAGGCTAATGCCGACATTGGAGGCCAGCCGCTTGAACAGGGCACGCGCGTTGCGCGGCTCCGGCTCCTGCCTTTCTTGCGCCGTGAGTGACTGCCTTGCAACAGCAGGGAACTCCTCGGTGCGCGGCATCCGGCGCTGACCGTCGGGACGTTCGGCGCTGGAGGGCACGTAGGCACTCGGAATCGGCGCCTCGATGAGTCGCGGCGCATCTTCGAGATGGGCGTGGCTGGCCTGCGGAATATAGGGCTCGACGGTGATGCCGTCGTCTTCCTGATACTCTTGGTAGGCCGGCTCGGCATAGGAGATCGCCTCGGCCACCGCCTGCTCGACCTGCATTTCGAACGCCGGCTCCGGCTGCGCCTCGACCACCGGGGCGCGCTCCGGCATCGCCTGACGCATCGCCGCCGCCTGCAGCGGCACGCGGGCCGGGTTGGCCTTCATCGGCTCGAGCGCCTGGACCATCGTCGCATCGGTGCCGGTGGCAACGACGGAGACGCGGATCGTGCCGGTCATATCCGGATCGAACGTGGCGCCCAGGATGATGTTGGCATCCGATTCGACTTCCTCGCGGATGCGGCTCGCAGCTTCGTCGACTTCGTAAAGGGTGAGGTCCGGGCCACCGGTGATCGAGATCAGGAGGCCACGCGCCCCCTGCATCGACACATCGTCGAGTAGCGGGTTGGCGATCGCCGCCTCAGCGGCATGCCGTGCGCGATCCTCGCCAGAGGCTTCGCCTGTCCCCATCATCGCCTTGCCCATGCCGCGCATCACGGCGCGCACGTCGGCGAAGTCGAGGTTGATCAGGCCTTCCTTGACCATCAGGTCGGTGATGCAGGCGACACCCAGTAGAGCACCTGGTCCGCCATCTTGAAGGCGTCGGCAAAGGTGGTCTTCTCGTTGGCAACGCGGAACAGGTTCTGGTTCGGGATGACGATCAGCGTATCGACATGCCGGTGCAGCTCATCGATGCCATCCTCGGCCAGCCGCGAGCGGCGGTTGCCTTCGAACTGGAAGGGTTTGGTCACCACACCGACGGTCAGGATGCCCTGTTCACGAGCCGCGCGGGCCACCACCGGCGCTGCGCCGGTACCGGTGCCGCCACCCATGCCCGCAGTGATGAACACCATGTGCGCGCCGCTCAGGTGATCGTTGATCTCGTCGTAGCTCTCTTCGGCTGCCGCCCTGCCCACTTCCGGGTGGGAACCGGCGCCAAGCCCCTCGGTAACCGAGACGCCGAGCTGGATAATCCGCTGCGCGCTTGAAAGCGCCAGCGCCTGTGCGTCGGTGTTGGCGCAGACGAAGTCCACTCCGGACAGGCCCGACGCGATCATGTTGTTGACCGCGTTGCCGCCAGCCCCGCCCACACCGAAGACGGTGATGCGCGGCTTCAATTCTTGAATGTCCGGGATGGTGAGGTTGATGGTCATGAATGGCCCCATGCGTGGCGTGTGGGACAAGTATTAGTCGCCAATTCGTTAATCAGACCCTAACAATGCCCGCGAAACCGTTAACGTGATGGCAATTTGCAAGCCGAGCTAACGGCTTGGTGACGTTACGTTAAGCATGAGGATGAGCGAGCCGCAGTACCGTCCCGGACCGGGACGGCCAGTTCAAAGCTGGTGCGAAGCCAGTTGCCGACGCGGGCGAAGTAGCCGTCTGTGCCGGTGAGGCGGGCCGCGCGATGCGGCTCGACGAACTCCTGGGCACAGACCTGCGGATAAATCAGCATCCCCGCGACCGTAGCGAATCCTGGCCCCTTGGCCATCTCCGGCAGGCCGGAAATGCCCATCGGGCGGCCGTTGCGGACGTTGCGGGCCAAGACGCGCCGCGCCACTTCCGGCAGGCCGGTCAACTCGCTGGCGCCGCCGGTGAGGACGAATCGACGGCCGCATATATCCATCATGCCGGTCGCCTGCATGCGGTCCTTGATGGCGGTGAGCACTTCCTCGACGCGCTGCCGGATGATGCGGGTGATATGCGAGCGCGGAATCTGCCCCGGCGCCTCGTCGCGAGTCGCCCCGACCGGGGTGATGGCGATCATGTCGCGTTCGTCGGTCTGGGCCGGCAGCACCGAGCCATACATGGTCTTCAATCGCTCCGCGTCGGCGATGCCGACCGAGAGCTGGCGCGCAATATCGAGCGTCAGGTGGTGCCCGCCGATGGCGATGGCATCGGCATAGACCAGTTGCCCCTCGGAGAACACCGAGACGGTGGTGGTGGCGCCGCCGAAGTCGATACAGGCAACACCCAGCGAGCTCTCGTCATCGACGAGGGTCGCAAGGCCCGAGGCATAGGGGGTCGCCATCAGCGCTTCGATCTGCAGGTGGCAGCGGTGCAGCACCAGCTCGATATTGCGCATGGCGAGCGTTTCGGCCGAGATCACCGCCACATCGATCGACAGCTTCTCGCCGACCATGTTCTTGGGATCCTTGATGCCCTTCTGGCCATCGAGCGCATAGCCGATCGGCAGCGCGTGGACGATCGAGCGCTCCGGACGCACCGAGCGCTCGTTCACCGCGCGCAGCACCCGCTGGATATCGGCGCGCTCCACTTCCTGGCCGCCGAGGTTCACCCCGGCCGAGAAGGTTTCCGAGCCGAGGCGGCCGGCGGTGACATTGACGATCACCGATTGCACGGTAACGCCGGCAGCCCGCTCGGCGATGCCGACGACGGTGCGGACGGCCTGCTCGGCCTTGTCGAGATCGGTGATGACGCCGCTCTTGATGCCCGATGACGGGCCGTAGCCGAAGCCGATCACCTCGACATTGTGGGTGCGGCCGCGCAGCGATTTGCCTTCGGGACGCGGCACCAGCCGGGCAATGACGCAGCATATCTTGGTCGAGCCGATGTCGAGCACCGTCACCAGCGAGGTGCGGCCCGGCTGAACTGGCTTGAGCCGCGCGGTCAGGGCATCGGTCATCATGGTCTTACTGAGTCCGGGTTACTGGCACGACGGGAGCCGCGGCTTGAGGTGCTGCAGCAGGAGCGGTCGCCGCGGGGGCGCTCGCGGGTTTGTTGGCCGGCTTCTTACCTTTGGCGCCCTTCAACTCGGCGATCTGCGCCGCGGCGATCTCGCCCGGCTTCAGGGTGACGAGGCCGGGGACCCTGAGGTCGATCACCGACACGTCGCGGTCGAGCAGCGCATAGTCGGCCTGGTACATTTCGAGCTGGTCCAGCGCCTGCGCCACGCCGCTCTCAGGCAGTTGCACGCGCAGGCCGTTGCGATAGATCAGATCCCAGCGGCGATCGCCGATCCGGCTGAGCGCCGCCAGATCGTCGTCGAGCCTGTCGTGCCGGGCAAGCACGCGCACCATGGCGACGCCGTCATCGCCGGCGCCCTCCCCGATCAGCAGCGGCAGGTCGGTATAGGAGCTGATGTCGGTGCCGATCTTCTTGCCGCTCTCATCGATCAGCCAGGTGGTGTCGCCGATGCGCCAGCGCGCCACCGGCACCTTCTCGACGATCGAGACGATGACCCGGTTCGGGTAGACCTTGCGGACGGTGGCGGATTTGACGGCCCGCAGCCACTCGAGCCGCGCCTGCGCCTTCTGCGCGTCGAACGTCAGGGTCGAATTGCCGGTACCCACGGTCAGGAGCGTGATGATGTCCTTGTCGTCGGTGAGTGTCTGCCCGGTGATCTCGATGGCGTCGATGCCGAAACCCGCCTCGGCGAACTCGCCCTGGACGAACCGGTAAGCAGTGAGGCCGACCGAGCCGATCATATCGCGCGCTTCATAGAGACCGAACACAACCAGCAGCGCCAGAATCACCCCGACAATGCGCCTGATGACCTGCTTGTGCAGCACCCAGATGTGGTTGGCCTTGACCAGAGCACGCCGGCTGGTGCGGGAAGCGGAACCGGGAAATGACTGGGATCGACAGGTTGGGCGTTGGCGAAACTCTTGGCCCCTACCTGTTGCAACTCGCATCCTCCACCATCCAGGCAACCAGCTCCTCGAACGAGTGGCCGGCATGGCGGGCCTGTTCGGGAACCAGTGACGTTTCGGTCATGCCTGTTGGGTGTTGATTTCGAGGCAGACGAGCTCGCCGTCCGGCCCTGCCTTCGTTGTAGCGGAAGTCACTCCGCGACACGCCCCGGCACCCAAGCGCAGCATGCGCCTTAAGCGCCATCTTCTGCACTTTGTCGTAAATTTTCGGTTGAATTTCCGCCGGAATGATGTGGCGCGAGCCACCCTTGGCGTACTTTGCTTCATAATTGTAGAAGCTGAGATCCGTGACAATCTCGGTCACCCCGAGCGCCACGTCGCCCATCACCGCGCAGGTCAGCTCGCGACCGGGGATGTAACGCTCGACCATCACCTCTTCGCCCGAGTTCCAGTCCTCGCGCAGCAGCTCCTGCGGCGGATGCGACTGATCGGCCTTGACGATGAAGATACCGAAACTCGACCCATCGGCGATCGGCTTCACCACATAGGGCGGCGCCATGACATGGCCTCGGGCGACTTCGGCGCGGTTGGCGATGGTGTGGTCGGTGACCGGAATACCGGCCGCCTTGAACATGATCTTGGCCTGGTGCTTGTCCATGGCCAGCGCCGAAGCGAGGACGCCGGAATGGGTATAGGGGATGCGCAGGAACTCGAGCACGCCCTGGATGGTGCCATCCTCGCCGTAGCGGCCGTGCAGCGCGTTGAACGCGACATCCGGCTTCAGCTCACGCAGCACCTCGGCAATGTCATAGCCGACATCGACTTCGGTAACCTGGTAGCCGCCATTGCGCAGCGCGCGAGCACACTCGGTGCCCGACGAGATCGACACCGGCCGCTCATTCGAAATGCCGCCCATCAGGACGGCGACGTGCTTGGTCATAGGATTGGCCCGCTTCCCTGCGTCAAATCAACCAACTCACTGAGGCCGCAACCATTGCCGATAGCAGTCATCGTGCGCTTGGTCCCTTGCAGCGCTACTGTGAAGCCTACGCCATAGGTGGGCCAACTTTCCGCCTCGTCGCGCGACCAACCCACGACGGTCAGATCGGCAATCTGAGTAGGTAAGAACCCCCGCCTGAGCAGCAACTTCCTGATCAGACCTTGCGCTTTCTCCGACGAGATGTCGTTCGCGCACGGCGGTGGCGCCTCGTCGGACCAGGCGAGCCCCGCCAAGCCTGCCGCGATGATACACGCACCAACGCCAACAACCGCCGCTGCAAATGCCCGCCGCTGCGGCTTCGGTTGTGGAGAAAGGGCAGACAGCACCTCCGCCACTAAACCGCTCCCGTAAACGGCTGGCCGTCCATGAACTCACGCACTTCGCGGCCGGGCAGGAAATGCCCCATGCGGCGGACTTCCCATTTGAGCTCGATGCCGTGCTTGTCACGCACCTTCTGGCGGATCGACTTGCCGACGGTCTCGACTTCGAACGCATCCGCTTCGCCCATGTTGATGAGGAAGTTGGAGTGCATCTCGCTCATCTGGGCCCGGCCGAAAGTGAAGCCGCGACCGCCGGCCTCGTCGATCACCTTCCAGCTCGAATGCCCCTCGGGATTCTTGAAGGTCGACCCGGCGGTCTTGGCGCGCGTCGGCTGCGTGCTCTCGCGCCGCTCGGTGACGGTGCGCATCTCGGTGAGGATCTTCTCGGAGTTGCCGGCAAAGCCCTGGTAGACTGCCGAGGTGAACACCGCGCCGCGCGGGCCGTTCGACTTGCGGTAGAGATAGCCCATTTGCTCATTGCTGAGCGTGATGATCTCGCCAGCCCGCGTTACGGCGCGCAGTTCCACCATGCGGTTGCGTGTCTCGGTGCCATAGCAGCCGGCATTCATGTAAAGCGCCCCGCCAATGCCGCCGGGAATGCCGCGATAGAACCACAACCCGTCGATACCGGCCTCGGCCGAAGCGGTGGCGACCTTCACATCCGGCACGGCAGCGCCGGCTCGCACCCGGTGTCCGTCGAGAATGTCGATGGCGCCAAAGCCCTTGGCCGGCAGCCGGATCACCACGCCGTCAAGCCCGCCATCGCGGATCAACAGGTTCGAGCCGAGCCCGACTACCGTCACGCGAATTCTCGGCCGGCAAATGCTTGAGAAAGAACGCCAGGTCATCCTCGTCGACCGGACGGAAGAACAACTGCGCCGGCCCCCCTACCCTCAGCGTCGTCATCTCGTCGAGCGGCTGGTTGGGGATCAGTTGCCCGCGCACCTCGGACGTCCAGCTGCCGAGCGTCGGGATCAGGTCGGGCCATTGCGCGATATGGACGTTCATGTGAGCTCAGGCTCCTTACCGATCAGGGCGCCAAGTTCGGCGGGCAGCGCGGCCGCCCACTGCGTGATGTTGCCGGCGCCGAGCAGCACCACATAGTCGCCCTCGGCGGCCCGCGACGCGATCAGCGGCGCCAGCGCTTCCGGCCGGTCGATGACCCGCGCGTCGCGGTGGCCGCGGGCCCGGATGCGGGCCACCAGCTCTTCATGCGTCACCCCGTCGATCGGGGCCTCGCCGGCCGCGTAGATCGGCGCAACGATCACCGTGTCGGCATCGTTGAAGCAGGTGGCGAAGTCGTTGAACAGGTCGTGCACGCGCGAGTAGCGATGCGGCTGCACCACGGCGATGACGTCGCGCCGGGTCGATTGCCGGGCCGCCTTCAGCACCGCGCCGATTTCCACCGGATGGTGGCCGTAATCGTCGATGACGGTGATGCCACCGACGGTACCGGTCTTGGTGAAACGGCGCTTCACGCCGGAGAAGTTCTTCAGCCCCTTGCGGATCGCCTCGGCCGGCACCTTCAGCTGATCGGCGACGGCGATGGCCGCCGTGGCGTTGAGCGCATTGTGCTCGCCCGGCATCGGCAGCTCGAGCTCGTCGATCCGCAAATGCGTCATCCGGATGCGGTCGCGGATCTCGACCGAGAAATGCTGCACCCCGTCATGGTTCTCGAGATCGACCAGCCGCACGTCGGCCTGCGGGTTGCGGCCATAGGTGATGACGCGGCGATCGCGAATTCCCGACCAGCGCCTGCACTTCGGGATGATCGAGGCACATCACGGCAAAGCCGTAGAACGGCACGTTCTCGACGAAGTTGATGAAGGCCTGCTTCACCTTGTCGAAATCGCCGTAATAGTCGAGGTGCTCGGGGTCGACATTGGTGACGATGGCGACGTCGGCCGGCAGCTTGACGAAAGTGCCGTCGGATTCGTCGGCCTCCACCACCATCCACTCGCCGTCACCCAGCCGCGCATTGGTGCCATAGGCATTGATGATGCCGCCATTGATGACGGTGGGGTCATAGTTCGCCGCATCGAGCAGCGTCGCCACCAGCGTCGTGGTGGTGGTTTTGCCATGCGTGCCGCCAATGGCGATGGCGTTCTTGAACCGCATGATCTCGGCCAGCATTTCAGCGCGGCGCACCACCGGCAGGCCGCGCGCCCGGGCGGCGGCGAGTTCCGGATTGCCCTTCTTGATCGCCGAAGAGATCACCACCACGGCCGCATCCTTGAGGTTGTCGGCGCTCTGGCCGATCTCCACCTCGATGCCCATCTTCCTGAGCCGCTGCACGTTGGGGTTCTCGGCGCTGTCCGAACCGCGGACCTTGTAACCCTGGTTGTGCAGGATCTCGGCGATGCCGCTCATGCCGATGCCGCCGATGCCGACGAAATGCACCGGTCCGATGTTGCGCGGCATCTTCATTGTGGTTTGTTCCCCTTGGCCACGAGGCGTTCTGCCGCGTCGGCGAGCTTGGTGACGGCGTCGGGCTGCCCCAGCAATCTGGCTGCCGCTGCGGCCCGCTGCAGCACATCCCGGTCACCCAGAAGTGATGCCAAGCGAGTGCCAAGCGATAGTGGCGTAAGCGTGGCCTGCTCGGCGATCCAGCCGCCGCCGGCCGCCTCCATCACCAGCGCGTTGTTCTTCTGGTCGGCATCGATCGCCCCGGGCAGCGGCACCAGGATGGCAGGCCGGCCGATGGCGGTAAGTTCGGCAATGCTCGAAGCGCCGGAGCGCGACACGACGAGGTGCGACGCGGCCATGCGCTCCGGCAGATCGTCAAAGAACGCCGCCAGTTCGACATTGACCTTGGCCTGCCGGTAGGTCTCGGCCACCCGGTCGAGATCCTCGGCCCGGCATTGCTGCACCACGCGCAGCCGCGAACGGATCTCCTGCGGCAGCTCGGCGATGGCCGGCGGCACCAGATCGGCGAATACCCGCGCCCCCTGGCTGCCGCCGAACACCAGGAGGCGGATCGCGCCGCCCGGCTCGAGCTCGGGATACGGCACCTTGGCGACGTTGCGGACGCGATCACGCACCGGGTTGCCGACCAGCACGGACTTGTCCGCAAAGACCTCGGCCTTGAGGGTGCGGGCAAAGCTCAGCGCGATCAGCTTGGCGAACTTCGCCAGCGCCCGGTTGGCCCGCCCCATCACCGCATTCTGCTCGTGCAGGATGCCGGGAATACCGCGCAGGCTCGCCGCAACGAATGGCGGGAACACCGGGTAGCCGCCGAAGCCGATCACCGCGTCGGGCTTGATCCGCCCCAGCGCGCCATAAGCCACGCCGACGCCGCCGAGGATGGTGAAGCCGGCGGTGACGAAGCGGATCGGATTGCTGACCGAGGGCGTCGCCGACGGCACGATATGGGTGGCGCTGGCCGGAAAGCCATCGCCATAGGAGGCGACGCGATGATCGGTCATCAACTGGATATCGTGACCACGCCGGCGCAGCTCCTGCGCCAGCGCCATTGCCGGGAAGAGATGGCCTCCCGTACCGCCGGCCATAAGGACGAATCCTGATTCGGCGGGGGATAGCACTCCGCTGCGATAGACGGGAAGCCCGGTCGCGAGGCGCTCTTCCGGCTTCTTGCGGGTCAGCGCCAGCATCAGCCCCATGCCGAAGGCGATGGCGAGCATCGAAGTGCCGCCATAGGAGACGAAGGGCAGCGTCATGCCCTTGGGCGGAATGAGGCTGAGATTGACCGCGAGGTTAATGGCGCATTGCAGCCCGAACTGGATGGCAAGCGTCGACGCCGCAAGACGCGAGAACAGGCTCGACTGCTGCTGCGCCCCGATCAGCGCCTTGACCACGATGAAGGCGACCAACGCCACGAGGAACAGGCAGAACAGCACGCCGAACTCACCCGCCGCCGCCGAGAACACATAGTCGGCGTGAGCATCGGGAATGCGCTTGTTGGCGAACGACTCGCCCGGCCCGCGGCCGAACCAGCCACCCTCGAGCAGCGAACTCAGCGCCCGATCGACCTGATAGGTGTTGCCGCCTTCCGGGTTGAGGAAGCTGTCGATGCGCTTGGCGAAGTGCGGAAAGAACATATAGGCGGCGAACAGCAGGCCAACGCCCCCCGCACCCAGCCCGAAGATCACGAACCACGAAATGCCGGAAAGGAACAGCAGCACGCCCCAGGTGGCAAGCACCAGCGCCGTCTGCCCGATATCGGGCTGCAGCAGCAGCCCGCCGACGATCATCAGCATGATGATGGTCGCGATGATGCGGGCCGGCACGCCCGGCCGCTTCATGCTCTCGGAGAACAGCCAGGCCCCGATCACCGCAAAGGCCGGCTTCACGAACTCCGACGGCTGCACGGTGTTGCCGGCGATCGAAATCCAGCGCTTGGCGCCCTTCACTTCGACGCCGAACCGCAGCGTCAGCCACAGCATGATGATGGAAACCACCAGCACGATCAGCGCCGCGATACGCGCCGCGCGGTGCGGCAACATCGACGCCGCGACCATCACCGGCACGGCCAGCGCTGCGAAGATCGCCTGGCGGATGATGAAGTGCCACGGCCCGAGGCCCAGCCGCTCGGCTACCGGCGGGCTCGCCGCAAAGCTCAGCAGCACCCCGACCAGCAGCAGCAGGATCAATGCCGCAAGCAACGACTTGTCGATCGTCCACCACCACTCGGCGATGGGGGTCTTACGCTCGCGTGAAAACATGCTTTGACGCCGCCAGATCCGGGCGGCCTCCCGTACGCACAACCAGATGCAAATTGTAGCGCCGGTTGGTTACCAAGTTCGCAACAAATTCGCGTTTTGCGAGTCGGGGACAGGCTGACCGGCGCGGATCGCATTGTACCGGCGAAGCTGGTTCGGACTCGGCTCTCGACCTGCCCACCGGCGGTCATCCCAGCGAAAGCTGGGACCCCGCGGCGAGGGTTTTCCCTCGTCCGCTACAGCCCGCGCCAGCTGATATATGGGTCCGCTAGCTTTCGCTGGGATGACACCGAGTGGGTGGAGAAAATGGTGCGCAACCCAAGCGCGAGAAGGCCCTAGCGCAGCTTCAGCGAGCTCAGCCCGATCAGCGCCAGCACGAAACTTATGATCCAGAAGCGGATCACCACCTGGCTTTCGGTCCAGCCCATCATTTCGAAATGGTGATGGATCGGCGCCATCTTGAAAACGCGCTTGCCGGTCAGCTTGAACGACACCACCTGGACGATCACCGACACCGCTTCCAACACGAACAGCCCGCCGATAATGGCGAGGACGATCTCGTGCTTGGTGGCGACGGCGATGGTGCCGAGCGCGCCGCCGAGCGCCAGCGAGCCGGTATCGCCCATGAATATCTGGGCCGGCGGCGCGTTGAACCACAGGAACCCGAGGCCGGCGCCGATCAGCGCGCCGCACACCACCGAAAGCTCGGCCGTGCCGGGCACCGGGTTGAGGAACAGATATTCCGAGAAGGTGGCCGAACCGACGAGATAAGCGATGAGCCCGAAGCAGGCGGCGGCCACCATCACCGGCACGATGGCGAGACCATCGAGGCCATCGGTGAGGTTCACCGAATTGCCGGCTGCGACCACCACGAAGGCGCCGAACAGGACGAAGAACCAGCCGAGGTTGATCGCCAGGCCTTTGACGAACGGGAAGAACAGCGAGGTCGAGGTGGCGGGGTCGCCGAGCACCGAGATGAAATAGCAGGCCACCGCGCCGATGATCGCCTCGAGGATCAGTCGCTGCCGGCCGGAAAACCCGGCATGCGACATGCGCTTGACCTTCAGGTAATCGTCGTAAAGCCCGATGGCGCCGAACGAAACCGTAACGCCCAGCACCACCCAGACATAGCCGTTGGAGAGGTTGGACCAGAAGAGAATTGAGATCACCGCCGCCGACAGGATCATCAGCCCGCCCATGGTGGGCGTGCCCTTCTTGGTGAGGAGGTGCCCGGCGGGACCATCCTCGCGGATCGGCTGGCCCTTGCCCTGGCGGATGCGGAGCGCCGCGATCATCCCCGGGCCGAACAGGAACACGAAGAACAGCGCGGTCATCACCGCGCCGGCCGTCCTGAAGGTGATGTAGCGAAACACGTTGAAGGCGGCGAGGCTATCGCCCAACTGCCCGAGGAAATACAGCATGCTGTCGGTGTCCCACCCGTCGCGGCATTAACTTCGTCACGCTCCCGGACCGGAAAGGCCTGCAACCTTTCCTGAAAGCGCCCTAGGCGTTCTGGAAGCGCTCGCGGATCTTCTGCACCAAAGGTGAGAGGCGGACGCCTTTCGACCCTTTGACCATAACTGCGTCGCCATAGGCAAGCGCCGAGAGAACCGTATCACTGATCTCCTCAGCGGTCGGCATATGCGTCACCGCGGGGATATCGTGGTCGCTTTCGGCGCGATGCCGCAGCTCATCGGCCAGCGAGCGCATTGCCGCGCCGACCAGGTAAATCTGGGTGGCGCCGGTCTTCAGCACCGCATTGGCGAGCCCGGCATGCAGTTGCGGGCCCTGCGGCCCCATTTCCAGCATATCGCCGAGCACCAGGAACTTGCGCCCTCAGGCGGCCGCACCGAGCTGTAGAGGTCCATCGCCGCGGTCATCGAGGCGACATTGGCATTGTAGCTCTCATCGACCAGCAGCAACGGCTTGGCGCCGGGCCCCAGCCGCAGCGTGAGCCCCCTGCCCTCCGGCGCGCCGAACTTGGCCAGCGCCGCCACCGCCGTGCGGGTGCCTTCGCCCGAGATCTGTGCAACCGCCAGCGCCGCCACCGCATTGGCCACCATGTGGCGCCCCGGCACCTGCAGGCGCAGATCATAGCGATCGGCGCCGTGCGTCACCTCGGCCAGCGTCATCGAGGCGGAGCTGTCGACCCGGCCGATGTGCCAGTCGGCGCTCTCGTCGAAGCCGTAGGTCACCACCTTGGCGACATCCGCCGCCCGGGCATGGGCGAACAGGATATGGAGGTGCTCGTGATCGGCATTGAGCAGCGCCGTGCCACCCGGCTCGAGCCCCTGAAAGATCTCGGCCTTGGCGGCGGCGATATCGGCGACCGAGTTGAAGAACTCGAGATGCGCCGCCGCCACCGTGGTGATGACGGCGATATGCGGACGCACCATCCTGACCAGCGGGGTGATCTCGCCGGAGTGGTTCATGCCGATCTCGAACACCCCGAACTGCGCTTCGCGCGGCAGGCGCGCCAGCATCAGCGGCACGCCCCAGTGGTTGTTGAAACTCTTGATCGAATAATGCGTCTCGCCGAAGGCCGCGAGCACGGTGCGGATCGCTTCCTTGGTGGTGGTTTTGCCGGCGCTGCCGGTCACCGCGATGATCTGCCCGCGGTTGCGCGCCCGCGCCGCAATCCCGAGTTGCTCGAGCGCCTTCAGGGTATCCAGCACGACGATCAGGTTCTTGCCGCCATGCGCGGCGTGATAGGCCTCGGAGACCAGCGCCGCGGTCGCGCCGGCTTCGATCGCCTTCTCCACGAAATCGTGCCCGTCATGCGTATCGCCGCGAATGGCGACGAACAGCGCCTCGGGGGCAATCTCGCGGGAATTGATCGAGATCGAGGAAATCGGGCCGTCCGACAGGCCTTCGGGCCGGCCGCCGGTGGCTTTGACGACCTCGGCGACGGTCCAGAGCGGTCGCATCGGCGCTAGTGTCCTTTCAGCGTCTCCAGCACCACTTCGTGGTCGGAGAAATGGTGCTTGGTGGTGCCGATGATCTGATAGTCCTCGTGGCCCTTGCCCGCAATCAGCAGCACATCGCCCGGCGCCAAACGTGAAATCGCCGTCTCGATGGCCTGGCGGCGATCGCCGACCTCGAGCGCCTTCGGCACCGCGGCAAGGATTTCCGACCGGATGGTCGCCGCGTCCTCGGTGCGCGGGTTGTCGTCGGTGACGATCACGTCGTCGGCCAGCCGCTCGGCCACATCGCCCATGATCGGGCGCTTGCCCTTGTCGCGATCGCCGCCGCAGCCGAACACCAGGCGCAGCTGGTTGCTGGCATAGGGCCGCAGCGCTTCGAGCGCCGTCTCCAGCGCCACCGGCTTGTGCGAATAATCGACGAAGATCGCCGCGCCATTATACTCGCCCACCAGTTCGAGCCGCCCTTTGGCGCCTTTGAGGTGTTCGAGCGCCTTGACCGCACGGTCGGCCGGCGCGCCGGTGGCGACGGCAAGCGCCAGCGCTACGGCAGCGTTGCTGACCTGGAAGGCCCCGGTGAGCGGCAACAGGAAGCTGACCGGCTCGCCCACCATGCGACCGGTGACGCGCTGGCCATAACCTTCGTTGCGGATCTCGGTGAGTTCGAGAAAGGCGCCTTCCTTGCCCACCGTCATCAGCGTCGCGCCGCGGTCGAGCGCCGCGAACAGGAACGGCATGTGCTCGGGGTCGTCGGCATTGACCACTGCCGCGCCGCCCTCGGCGATCAGGTCGGTGAACAGCCGGAGCTTGGCGTCGCGGTAGTCATCCATATCGCGATGGTAATCGAGGTGGTCGCGGCTGAGGTTGGTGAAGGCCACCGCGTTGAAGCGCATGCCGTCGACGCGGCGCTGGTCGAGCCCCTGGCTCGACGCCTCCATGGCGATGTGGCCGATGCCCTCGGCCTTCAGCTCGCCCAGGTCGCGATGCAGCGACAATGCGTCCGACGTGGTGAGCTCGCGCGGCCGGATGCCGGCGCGGGTTTCGACGCCGACCGTGCCGAGGCTGGCTGCCGCAATGCCGCAGGCGTCCCATATCTGGCGCACGAACGAGACGATCGAGGATTTGCCGTTGGTGCCGGTGACGGCGACCGACACATCGGGCTGCGGCGCGAACTGCCGGGCGGCGGCCTGCGCATAGGCGGCCCGCACATCCTCGACCAGCACCACCGGAATGCCCGGATCGGCCTCCGGCTGGCGATCGCTGATCATCACGCTGGCGCCCCGGCCGACGGCCTGCGCCGCAAAGCCATCGCCATGCACGCGCGTGCCGGGCAGCGCGAAGAAGGCCTCGCCGCGCCCGATGGCGCGGCTATCGGCATTGATGCCTTCGACTTCGATGGCCGGGACGGACGGGGCGCCTGCCCCTTGCAGCAGTTCTGTGAGCGCGAAAGGCACGTCCACGCTTTCTTCTCGAATGGCTTCAGCGGAGTTCGACTGGGACAAGGCTCGTATCCAACATTTCGCTGAAGTCGGGCGCGATTCCAAGCATCGGCGCAACCCGCTGTACCACACGGCCGGTGACTTCGCCTGCATTGTAGCCGGCGGTGTTCTGGCTGGCCATCAAACCGGCCTCCGCTTTCGGCTCATCGACGATGATCACCATCGCATAGCGCGGATTGTCGAGCGGGAATGCCGACGCAAAGGCGTTGAAGTTCAGCGAAGCGGAATAGGCACCGTTGACAACCTTCTGGGCCGTGCCGGTCTTGCCGCCGACGCGGTAGCCCCTGGCCAGCTTGTTCATGCGCGTGGCCGAGCCGCCGGCGTCGATGGCATTGAGCCGCATCAGGTAGCGGATCTGTGCACTCGTTGCCGGCGAGATCACCGGCACATAGGTCTTGCGCGCCTCTTCCACGGTGCGCTTGTAAAGCGTGGGCGTCACCATGTTGCCGTCGTTGACGAAGGCGGCCATGGCGCGAAGCATGTGCAGCGGCGAGACCGAAAGGCCGTGTCCGAAGCTCGAGGTCGCCGCGACGATCTCGGAGAATTTGTCGGGCACCTTGGGGCGGCGCAGTTCGGGCAGCTCGAACGGCACCGGTTTATCCATGCCGATCCGGGTAAGGAACTCGCGGAAATTGTCCTTCCCCAGTTGCTGCATGATTTTGATCGTCCCGATGTTCGAGGAGTACTTGTACACCTCGGGCAGCGTCAGGACGCGGTGCTTGCCGTGGAAATCATCGATGGTGAAGCGGCCGAAGCGCACACCGAAGCGGGCATCGAACTTATCGGTGATACGGACGAGCCCGCTGTCCAGTGCGCCGGCCATGGTCACCGTCTTGAAGGTCGAGCCCAGCTCGTAGATGCCCGAGGTGACGCGGTTGAAGCGGTCGTTCTTCTTGCCGTTGAAATCCTGGAACAGCGTCGAGGGGTTGTTCGGGTCGTAGTCCGGCAGCGAGACCAGCGCGATGATCTCGCCGGTCTTGATATCCATCATCGCACCGGCCGCGGCGATAGCCTGGTAGCGCTTGAGCGCGTCCTGCAATTCCGAATAGAGCGCGTGCTGGACGCGCAGGTCGACCGACAGGTTCACCGGACTCATGTTGGCGTCGCGCGCGAGACCGGTCGCCTGCAGCACCGCGAGGCTTTCGTCGTCCATGTGCTTTTCGATGCCCATGGTGCCCTGGTTGTCGATGTTGACGCCGCCCAGGATGTGCGAAGCCTCCTGCCCCGAGGGGTAGAAGCGCTTGCTCTCGGTAACGAAATCGAGCCCGGGGATGCCGAGCTGGAAGATCTTCTCCTCGATCGCCGGGGTCAGCTCGCGCTTCACCCAGACGAACCCCTTGTCGCCGCTAAGGCGCTTGCGCAACCAGTCCTCATTGAGGTCGGGCAGCACGGTGCGCAGTTTCTGCACCGCCTCCTCGACATCGATGATGCGGCGCGGCTCGGCGAACAGCGACGGCACGCGGATATCGACCGCCATCTCGAGCCCGTTGCGATCGAGCACCGGCGGACGGCTGGCGGTGATGACGTCGCGCTCGATGCCTTCGATGGTGGAATCGGTGACCGTGGCGCCGAGCTGGATCAGCCGGCCGCCGACGGTACCGAACACCAGCAACAGCGCCACGATGACCCAGCGAATGCGCGCCTTGGTGAGATTGCCGCGCGCCTTCCGCCCGCCGTCGAGCGAAATGGTCTCAGCGCCTTCGGTGATGATCGCCATCTAGTTGGCCTCGATCAGCTGTTCGATCGGGTCTATGCCCGCATCGAGCGAGGAAAACAGCGCATCGAGCGCCTGGGTATCGGGAGCAGCCGGCCGCATCGGCAGGTTGTCCATGCGGCCGAACTGCTCCTGAGCCGTCGGCACCAGCGCCAGCGCCTGCTGGTGGCGGGCGACGATCGGGGCGACATGCGCCGGCTGATTGAGGTACGACCAGTCGGCCTTGAGCAGGCTGAGGTCGCCCTCCTGCCGCTCGATCTTGCGCTCCAGTTGCACCTTGGCGCCAGCAACATCCGCAACCGAGTATTTCAGCGCATAGACGCCCACGAGGCCGACGAGGCTGGTGCAGACCATCACGGCATTGAGCACCTTGATCATGCGGCACCTCGCGACAGCGGCACGCCCAGCCCGGCATAGCTCGTCGTCCGCGCGGGCGCGGTGGTCCGCACCCCGGCGCGCAGCGTCGCCGAGCGGGAGCGCGGGTTGCGTCCCAGCTCGGCGGCCGAGGCCTTCAGCGCCTTGCCGGAACGGCTCCAGCGCGGCGCCTCGAGCGTCACCTGCGGCAGGTGGCGCGATTGCGTCGGCGCGCCCTTTTCGGGGTCGAAGAAGCGCTTGACGATGCGATCTTCCAGTGAATGGAAGGTGACAACGGCGAGCCGCCCGCCCTCGGCCAATAGCCGCTCACTGGCGAACAGCCCCTCGACCAGTTGGTCGAACTCACCGTTCACCGCGATGCGCAGCGCCTGAAAACTACGGGTCGCCGGATGCGCGTCGCCGGGCTTGCGGCCGATGGTCTTTTCGATCAGCCGCGCCAGCTGCGTCGTGGTGGCGATCGGCGCGTTGGCGCGCGCCGCTACCACGGCGCTGGCAATGCGGCGGGATTTGCGCTCCTCGCCGAAAGCGAACAGCAGGTTGGCCAGCTCCGCTTCATCGAGCGTATTCACCAGGTCCGCCGCCGTGGAGCCATCCGACGACATCCGCATATCGAGCGGGCCTTCCTGCATGAACGAGAAGCCGCGCTGCGCCTGGTCGAGCTGCATCGAGGAAACCCCGATATCCAGCACCACCCCATCGACCGGACCTTCGGACAGCTCATCCAGATTGGAAAAAGTCCCCGCCACGAATTTGAAGCGGTGCGGAAAATCGGCGCTGAGCCGCTCGGCATGCGGCAGCACCGAGGGGTCCCGATCGAGCGCCACGACGGAGGCGCCGGCTTCCAGCAGGGCCCGTGAATAGCCCCCCGCTCCGAACGTGCCGTCGAGAATGCGGACCCCGCTCAGCGGGGCCAGCGCATCGAGCACCTCGGCCAGCAGCACCGGCACATGCGGCGCCTGGCTGTCGCTGCCCCTGGGCTCACTCATCCCGCTCGAACTCCACGCCGGCAGCGCCGGTACAAAGAAATCACCCATACTGGGTATCGGCGCACTTTGCGGCGGTTAGGTTAAGGTTCCATTGAGGTTACGGACATGTTCACCACGATGGATCCGACCTTGTGCCCGGTCTCGACCCGGGCATGCGCCGCGGCGATCTCGGCAAGCGCGTACTCGCGCTCGATGACGGTGCGGAGCTTGCCCTGCCGTACCCAGTCGAACAGCTGGATCAGGTCCTTCACCTTGGCGGCCGGCTTCCGTAGACCGGTAGCGGCGAACCTCGCCCGGCGGCCGGTCTTCCTGAACATCGCGGCAGAAAGCATCGGCGTCGGCGAGAGGTAAATCCCCTCCGGCTTCAGCGCATCGTGGCAACGGGCAAAGCTGGCTTTGCCGACCGTGTCGAAGATCACATCATAGGCGGCGTCCGCGGCGGCAAAATCCTCGGCCGTGTAGTCGATCACCCGATCCGCGCCGAGCGCGCGGACCAGCTCGACATTGCCTGTGCTGGTGACCCCGGTCACCACCGCGCCCATGGCCTGCGCCATCTGCACCGCGGTCGTGCCGATGCTGCCCGACGCGCCGTTGACCAGCACATGCTGCCCGGCCATCACCTGCCCCTGATCGCGCAGGAACGGCAGGGCCACCAGCCCGCCATCGACGAGCCCCGCCGCAGCGCCGAAGGCCGCATTGTCCGGTAGCTTGATCATGGCGCCGGCCTGATCGACGACCGCAAACTGAGCGTGCGCCGCAAGCTCGGGACCGGTCGAACCGGCCACACGATCGCCGATGGCGAAGCGGGTGACCCCGGCGCCGACCCGGACGACCGTGCCGGCAAAGGCATCGCCCAGAATCGGCAGGCGCGGCTTGAACGGGCCGGAGAACAGCCGGGCGATCCACAACTCGCCGTTGCGGAAGGCGACATCCGAGGGCGTCACGACCGTAGCATGAATCTGTACCAGCACCTGCTCCGGTCCGGGCGCCGGTGTCGGCACCTCGCGAATGGTGAGCAGCTCGGGCGGGCCATAGCGATCGACGATTGCCGCAAGCATCACTCGCCCTCCCCGCGATACTGGAACACCGCCTCGAGCGGCACGCCGAAGGCCCGCGCCACCCGGAAGGCGACCTCGAGCGAGGGCGAGTAGCGCCCCTGCTCCATGGCGACGATGGTCTGGCGGGTGACACCCACCTTTTCGGCCAGCGCCGCCTGGGTCATCTCGCCGGCATTGAAGCGCAGCGTGCGGATGCTGTTGTCGATCCGCGCCTGTCCCTTGCCCATGGCGCTCAGCCGATCCGGTAGTAGATGAGCCGAGACAGGGAATCGACCACCCCGGCCAGCATCAGCCCGCCGAACAGCACATAGGCGGCCAGCGCGGGATCGGCGCCGAAAGCCAGATAGAACAGGCTGGCGACACCGGCGATCGAGGCGACGACATAGCCGTTGCGCATGCCCCGCATGCCGACCGCCTTGTCCCGCTCGTCCGCCGCCTCGTCCTTGAACTCGGCCCGCCGGGCAATCGAGACGAGGATCGCCGTCACGATCATCGCCGCGATGTTGAACAGCACCGCATAGAGGATCGCCCACAGCAGCCGGCTGGCCACCATCGCCACCGTCGCCGGCGGATTGGTCAGCGCCTCGAAGATCACCCAGGCGCCGATCACCATTGCCGCGATGATACTCACCACCGCTTCCCATTCCTTGTAGCTCATCCCGGCCTCCCAGCCTGCAGCTCGATGTTGAGAGGCATGTAAGACGAACCAGACACTGTGTCAAGTTTTTCATACACAGCGTCGCAAATAGCGGGACTCGGTAGGACTGCAAAGCCCTGGTGGCTCCCAAGACCCCCTCTCTGGCGAAAACTAAGGACTTAGCTGCGCTAAGCCCAAGTTTTCGCTTTCTCCCGCCAAGGGGGAGAGTCCCGACTGATACTCCAATGCGAATGGAAGCCCCCACTCATCTCCCCCTTGGCGGGGGAGAATGGAATTTCTTGGGCTTAGCCCTTCGCTAAGTCATAGAAATTCCAAGAGAGGGGGTCTTGGAGGGCACGACGGCTCGTCGCCCCAGAAAGGAAAGTGCCAGTTGACCTATAAGCCGGGTTCTGTAGGGCCTGCGCCTCACGGCGCTGGCGTGGCGGCCATTCATCTTTGACCGGCATTACTGCCGGCCTTATGCAACCAACCCGGATGACGGGCCTCGAAAACCGGCTGGGGCAAAGCCCCGTGTCATCCCTATTTGGTCTTGCTCCCGGTGGGGTTTGCCGTGCCGTCCCTGTTGCCAGGTCCGCGGTGCGCTCTTACCGCACCCTTTCATCCTTACCTGAGCCGGAGCTCAGGCGGTTTGCTTTCTGTGGCACTTTCCCTGGGGTCGCCCCCGGCGGCCGTTAGCCGTCACCGTATTTCGATGGAGCCCGGACTTTCCTCTCCCACGGAAACAGGAGCGGCCACCCGGTCAACTGGCGAGGCGCATATGGGGGACGCGGCCGGGTCCAGTCAAGCGCTGAGGCAGGTTGCGCGCCGTCAGGCGGCGCGCTTCATGATCTGGTTGTAGGCATTGTTGATCGCCGCCATACGGGCGGTCGCCACGTCGATCAGTTCCTCGGGCACGCCCTTGGCGATCAGCCGGTCGGGGTGATGCTCGGCCACCAGCAGGCGATAGACCCGCTTCACCTCGTCGCGCTCGGCGCTCGGGGCGAGCCCGAGGACGATATAGGGGTCGGCGCCGCGGTCGAACAGCACGTGCTGCGAGGTCAGTTGCTCGAAGCGCGCATCGTCGAAGCCGAAAATGTCGCTGACATTCTTCAGGTAATCGAGCTCGGCCTCGTGGATCATCCCGTCGGCCGAGGCTATGAAGAACAGGCTGTCGAGCACGTGCTCCAGCGTATCGGGGCTGTCGATGAAGAAGCGGCGCACCTTTTTGGCATAGGCCTCGTAGCCGGCCACATCCTGCTGGGCGAGCTTGAACAGCTTGTCGACCTGCTCCTCGATCCCCGGCGGGATCTCGACGGTGCGCTGGAAAGCGCGCAACTCCGACGCCGTGACCACGCCGTCAGACACCGCCATCTTGGCCGACAGCGCAATCAGCGCCAGCGTGAACGCCGCGTCACGGCCACCCGGCAGCCAGGTATCGGGATCAAGTGCGTTGATGATCGAGCCAACCAGCCCGGTGCGGTCCGAGGCCGACCCGATGAAGGCGCTAAGGCGCTGCCAGACCGACATGTGGCTCTCCGATCTGGGCGCACAATAGCCGCCGAACGGGAATTTCATAGCCATGAGACATGCGGCGGATTGCATCGTCGGCCCCTTCGGAGATCCCGCCATCCCGTCGAAACGGCGACAGGCTCCAAGTTTTTGATTCCACAGCGGAAAACGCCCTGCGAGAATTTCGGCCGCCTGGTCGGGCGGCCGCTGCTTCAGAACAGGAAGAAGTCGTCCTGCACCGGCTTCTTCTTGTTCGGCCCCTCGTCGAGGAAGAACCCGTTCGGGTCGTAGCTGTCCTCGGCCGAGGTTTTGGACAACAGGCCCTTGCGCTCGAGGTAATCGGCGAGCGAGCCCAAATCCCATTCATCGAGCTGGTCGCCGGTCACCACCTGGTCGTCACTGAGCGGGAACGGCTCGACCGCAACATCGCCCTGCGGCTTGAGCTTCTTCTCGTCGACGATCAGCGGCTTGTCGGCCGGCGGCAGCGACGCGACGTCGGTGGCCTTCGGGCGGGCGCTGCGCGGCAGCGGCACCGGGGCCGTTTCGGGGGGCGCGACGGTTGCCACCTCGGTCGGCGTCTTGATCGGTGTCGTCGGCGAAATCGGCTTCAGCGTCACCGGCGCTGTCGGCTTCGAGGCGACCGGTGTTTCCGGCTTCGACGTCGCCGGCGCGTTCGGTTTCGACGTCGCCGGCGCGTTCGGCTTCGGGGTCACCCCGGTGTCGCCGTCGGAAATGTAGGAAGGCAGCTTCTTGCCCTTGGCCAGCAGCTTGTCGACCGCATCGCCGCCGGTCGCGGCGCTGGCGGTCTCGATCGGGTCGGTCGGCGCCGGCTTCGCCACGGGAAGCTTCGGCGCTGGCTTGGTGGCATCGGCAGCGGTCACGGCGCTTTGCGCCGAGCTGCTGTTCGGGTTGCCGACAACCATGTTCGCGGCGGGCACCGCGAGGATGACGACGAGACCGGCCCAAGCCAGTCCGCCCTTCACCTTGCCATCGAGTTTCATAGGCTGCTGTCCTTCAACTTGCCCCCGTCCCCACTGCCCGACGGAAGCCAATTAACGTGGCCATTTTGTGGATGGCCGGGGCACTGCCCCACTATGGACGCTGCCCGAGGCCACCTGAACGGCCGCTGAACAACTCCTGCTCAGTCGGGCCGCGCCCCCAGCAACCGCGCCAGCGCCAGCACCAGGTTGGAGCGGTTCAGCGTGAAGAAGTGGAACTCAGTAATCCCATTGTCGACCAGTTCCAACACCTGCTCGGCGGCGACCGCCGATGCAACCAGCGCATGGGTCTCGGGATCCTCGTCCAGCCCTTCAAACCGCTCGGCCACCCAACCCGGGATCGAGGCGCCACTGCGCGCCGCAAAGCCCGAGATCTGCTTGAACGAGTGGATCGGCTGGATCCCCGGCACGATCGGCGCGGTGATCCCCGCTGCCCGCGCCCGCTCGACGAAACGGAAATAGTCGTCGTTGTCGAAGAACATCTGGGTGATGGCGCGCGTCGCGCCGGCGTCCAGCTTGCGCTTCAGGTTGTCGATGTCGGCTTCCCAACTCGGGCTCTGCGGGTGCTTTTCCGGATAGGCCGCCACCGAAACGTCGAAGTCGCCGATCTTTCGGATGCCGGCAACCAGGTCGGCCGCGTTCTGGTAGCCGTCGGGATGCGGCGTGAACGGCTTGCCGATGCCCTCTGCCGGATCGCCGCGCAGCGCCACGATGCGGCTGATCCCCGCATCCCTGTAGCCGCGCACCACCGCATCGACCTCATCGCGCGTCGCCCCGACACAGGTGAGATGCGCCGCGGCATCGACGCCGGTCTCGGCCTTCACCCGGCTCACCATCCGGAGCGTGCGCTCGCGCGTCGAGCCGCCCGCGCCATAGGTCACCGAGACGAAGCGCGGGTGCAGTGGCGCGAGCTTATGGATCGAGTCCCAGAACCGTTCCTCCATCACGTCGGTCTTGGGCGGAAAGAACTCGAACGAGACCTGGAAATCGGGCCGCACGTCCGGGCGCATGCGGCTCGGGCGGTCGGTGTAGTCAGTGCTCATATCGGGCTGTCCGTCTCGTCGGTGAGCCGCCAGAGGCACACGGTGAGCCCCTCGGTCGGATTGGTGGGTGGGAAGGATTTGAGTTCGGTGACGGCGAGGTCGGCAGCGCGGGCCCAGCCGGCCATCTGCGCTTCGCTCAGGCCCAGCCGCCGGTGCGCATGGTGCGAGCGGAGGAATTCGAGCCCGTGCGGCGCGAAATCGACGATCAGCATCTCGCCGCCCGGCTTCAACGCCCGGCGGGCTTGCGCCAGCACCCGGCCCGGGTCGTCGAAATAGTGCAGCACCTGGTGGATGACGATCACATCGGCCCGCCCCGCGGCGGCGTCGAGATCGGCAATATCACCGAGCCGCACCTGCGCATGGCCGATGGCGCACGAGGCGAGCTTGGCCCGCGCCACCGCGATCATCTCGCGGCTCGCATCGATGCCGATGCCGCGCCGATAGTGCCCGGCCAGCAGTTCGAGCATCCGCCCGGTGCCGGTGCCGAGGTCGATCAGGGTATCGACCACCCTGCCCTCGAGCGCGGCGACGATGGCGGCCTCCACCGCCTCTTCCGGCACGTGCAGCGAACGCAGCAGATCCCAGCTGTCGGCGACCTTGGCGAAATAGGCGGCCGCCTGCTCGGCCTGGTTAAGGCGCACCGCGTCCAGCCGCTGCCGATCGCGCAGCCGGTCGGCATCATCGGCCGATAGCCGGCCGATCAGCCAGCGTGCCAGGTCGCCCCCCGCCCCCTCGGGCGCCAGCCCGTAATAGGCCCAGGCGCCCTCGGCGTTACGGGTGATCAGCCCGGCATCGGCAAGCAGTTTCAGGTGGCGGGAGACGCGCGGCTGGCTCTGCCCGAGAATTTCGGTGAGGTCCTTGACCGACTGCTCACCATCGGCCAGCAATGCCAAAAGCCGCAGCCGGGTTGTTTCCCCCGCCGCGCGCAGCACCCCAACCAGATCCGCCGTGTCGTTCATTTGGCCTCGCGAGATATAAAGATATCTTTATATCCGTTGCGCGGCCAGGTCCAGTGGGACGTGAAGAGAGCGCCGACGGCTGGGAGAGATCAGGCGATCCACCGGCTGCGACGAAAAACGGCGGCCCTCGCGGACCGCCGTTGCAAGTTGGACAGGCTTTGGATCAGGCAGCGCCGACGACATCCTCGTTGGGAAGCCGGCGACGGAAGGCGTGGGTGCGCCAGAGCTCGAAGATGCCGACCGCTTCGTCCTTGCTCAGCGCTTCGAAGCGCCGGCGGACATTCTGCAGGTCGGCCTGGCTCGGCAGATCCCGCCAGGGCATCGAGGCGATCATCGCCTCGAACAGGTCGGGCTGGATACCCAGGGCACGGAGCGCCACGGTGATCGCCACATAGTCCTGCATGGCGAGCCACTTGACGAAAACTTCGGGGCCGACGCGCAGCAGCATGGTGAGCGCCGCGGCAGTGTGGTGGCCATAGCCGAAACGGGCGAAGCGGATCAGCGCCCGCTCGTCGAGCTGTTTGCGATCGGAGAGCGCCTTCACCTGGTTATAGGCGACCTTCCACTCCTGGCTGGAGAAGCCGGCGCGGTTACGCATGCGGTTGTAGACCACCGCCTGCACCTTGCCGACAGTCACCGGATCGACGCGCGGGTCGATGCGCGACATGGTCTCGCGCACCTGGTCACCCACCGCTTCGATCTTGCCGCCGAGGCTCTTCCAATCCAGGTCTTCGCGGCCGCGCAGGTCGGCGGCGATGGCGGCGTCCGACGCGGCGCGCTCGGCGAGGCGCTCCAGCGCCTGCTGGCCGATCTCGGCATTGGCGTTGCGCACCAGCTTGATCACCGAGGCGGTTTCGCCGTGCTCGACGATCGCCTCGCCCACCCGCTCGGGCACCTGCGTACGGCCGGCAATGGCGACGCGATGCTCTTCGGTCTGGTTGGCGATGATCTCGATCAGGTCGTCGTCGCTCAGCACATTGGAGAATTCGAGCAGCGGCTGCGCCACCTCGATCTCGTCATTGGCGAGCTTGACCACCACGTTGCCCGGCGCGCGGTCGAGCGGAGCGAGAAGCTTGGCCACATGGACCCGCGCCTCGGATTCAACCAATTCGGCCAGCTGGCACAGCACCTCGTCGTACTGCGCGACCTGCTCGTCATCGCAGCGATCCGACACATAGGAGTAGAGCTGGGCCATGTTGCGGAACAACTGATCGCGTTCCACGATGTTGGAGTCACCGTTGAGGACCCTGAACGTCGAGAACGCTCGGGTGGTGCCTTCTTCCATCTCAGTCATGTCACTTCCCTCCGGCTTCTGCCGTATGGGGGCAATTTGGCCCTTGAGTTAAGTGCGCGCGCTGAAGGTAAGGACGGAAATTTGATTCAAATTGCGGGGAGTTTGGTGAGATGCCGTTAGGCACTGCACAGCCACCGGCCTCTCGGCCATCTCCCCCTTGCGGGGGAGAATGGAATTTCTTGGGCTTAGCCCTTCGCTAAGTCCTAGAAATTCCAGGAGGGGGGACGTGGCGGGCACCGCCTCTCCTCCCCACCGCATGTCATCCCTGCGAAAGCAGGGACCCAACTCTCCACCTGCGCTAGCGGCGCGATGGGTCCCTGCTTTCGCAGGGATGACACCGGTGGTGGGGCCAATACGATGCCCCACACCGGCGGACTTGGCCAGCGGCCAAGCCCCATTTCAGAAGTACAGCGCCGACTAAACCAGATCGAACCGATCGGCGTTCATCACCTTCACCCAGGCCGCGACGAAATCCTTCGCGAACTTTTCCGTCGCATCCGCCTGGCCATACACCTCAGCCAACGCGCGCAACTGCGAGTGCGAACCGAAGATCAGGTCGACGCGAGTGGCGGTCCACTTGGGCTCACCGGTAACGCGATCGACGCCCTGATAGACGCTGTGATCTTCCGACGCCGGGCGCCACTTCGTCCCCATGTCGAGCAGGTTGACGAAGAAGTCGTTGCTCAGCGTCTCCGGCCGGTTGGTCAGCACGCCGTGCTGCGGCTGCCCGGCCTTGAGCGTGCGCAACCCACCCACCAGCACGGTCATTTCCGGAGCGGTGAGCCCGAGCAACTGGGCGCGATCGACCAGGTTCTCTTCCGGCGACAGCCGCTGGCGGCCGCTCGAGTAGTTGCGGAAGCCATCAGCAGTCGGCTCGAGCGGCGCGAACGAGGCCGCATCGGTCTGCTCGGCGCTCGCATCGGCCCGGCCCGGGGTGAACGGCACGGTGAGATCGAGGCCTGCATCCTTGGCTGCCTTCTCGACACCCACCGAACCGGCGAGGACGATCAGGTCGGCCAGCGACACCGGCTTGCCGAACTCGGCCTGGATGGCCTCGAGATGGCCGAGCACCTTGCCGAGCTGCTCGGGCTGGTTGACCGCCCAATCCTTCTGCGGCGCAAGACGGATGCGCGCCCCGTTGGCGCCGCCGCGCATATCCGAGCCGCGATAAGTCGAGGCCGAAGCCCAGGCCGTGCTGACCAGTTCGGAGACCGTGAGACCGGTGGCGAGGATCTTCGCCTTCAGCGCCGCGATATCGGCGTCGTCGACCAGTGCGTGCGTCACCGCGGGGATCGGATCCTGCCAGATCAGCTCTTCGGCCGGCACTTCCGGGCCGAGGTAGCGCACCCTCGGGCCCATGTCGCGGTGCGTCAGCTTGAACCAGGCGCGGGCAAAGGCCTCAGCGAACTGATCGGGGTTCTCGAAGAAGCGGCGCGAGATCTTTTCGTAGGCCGGGTCGATCCGCAACGCCAGGTCGGAGGTCAGCATCGACGGGGCGTGGCGCTTTTCCTTGTCATGGGCGTCCGGCACCGAGTTGGCGCCCATGCCGTGCTTGGGCGTCCACTGGTGGGCGCCGGCCGGGCTTTTGGTCAGCTCCCACTCGTAACCGAACAGGTTCCAGAAGAAGTTGTTGCTCCACTTGGTCGGCGTCGAAGTCCAGATGACCTCGAGCCCCGAGCCGATGGCGTCGCCACCCTTGCCGGTGCCGAAGGCGTTCACCCAGCCGAGCCCCTGCTCTTCGATGCCGGCTGCTTCCGGCTCGACCCCGACGAGCTTGGCGTCGCCCGCACCGTGCGTCTTGCCGAAGGTGTGGCCGCCGGCAATCAGCGCCACGGTCTCTTCGTCATTCATCGCCATGCGCGCAAAGGTGTCGCGGATGTCGCGGGCCGAGGCCAGCGGATCGGGATTGCCGGCCGGGCCCTCCGGGTTGACGTAGATGAGGCCCATCTGCACGGCGCCCAGCGGGTTTTCGAGCTCACGCTCGCCGCTGTAGCGTTCCGCATCGGAGAGCCACTGGCCTTCCTTGCCCCAGTAGATATCGAGCTCGGGCTCCCAGGTATCGGCGCGGCCGCCGCCAAAGCCAAACGTCTTGAAGCCCATCGATTCGAGCGCGACGTTGCCGGTGAGGATCATCAGGTCGGCCCACGAGATGGCCGAGCCGTATTTCTGCTTGATCGGCCACAGCAGACGCCGGGCCTTGTCGAGGTTGACGTTGTCGGGCCAGCTGTTGAGCGGCGCGAAGCGCTGCTGCCCGCCGCCACCACCGCCCCGGCCATCGGCCGTGCGATAGGTCCCGGCGCTGTGCCAGGCCATGCGGATGAACAGCGGACCATAGTGCCCGAAATCGGCCGGCCACCACTCCTGCAAATCGGTCATCAGCGCCGTGAGGTCGGCCTTCAGCGCCTTGAGATCGAGCTTGTTGAACGCCTGCGCGTAATCGAAGGCCGAGCCCATCGGGTTGGTCAAAGCGGTGTGCTGGTGCAGCACCGACAGGTCCAGTTGGTTCGGCCACCAGTCACGATTGCTGCGGCCCGCGCTGCCATGCGGCACCGGGCACTTGCCCGCGCCACCTTCGTTCGCTGCGTCCATGGTCGTCTCCGTCCGTCTCGAGTTCGATTGTTGCGATAGGGTTTCCGGGTGACGCGACGGTGACTGTCCGCGCGTTTCGTCGCGATCAGTCCCGGCCCCACACTTTGGAATAGTTCCATTGTGCCCCGGTGCAGGTGGATAATGCCAATTGATTGCACTTCTTAGTGTGATAACTCTGGATTATGATCACCCTCCGGCAGATGCAGTATGCCGTTGCGCTGGCGGAAACCGGCCATTTCGGCCGCGCCGCCGAGCGCAACCACGTCACTCAACCCGGCCTCAGCCAGCAGATCCGGCAGCTCGAGGCGCTATGCGGTGGCCCGTTGTTCGACCGCCTCGGCAAATCGGTGCGCCTGACCCCGCTCGGCCGCGAGTTCATCGAGCGGGTGCGACCAATTCTCGAGCAGACCGAGGGTCTGCTGGCCTTCGTCAGCGGGCAGCGCGGCAGCCCGGCGCGGCCGCTGCGGCTGGGCGTCATCCCGACGGTCGCCCCCTACCTGCTGCCGCATGTGTTTCCGGCCCTGCAGCGCGAGCTGCCCGAACTGAGCTTCACCGTCTCCGAGAGCCGCACCGATGTGCTGGTCGATGGGCTTGCCGACGGCAGCCTCGATCTCGCGCTGATCGCTAGCGAACCGAAGGCCGGCGGACCGCGCTTCACCGCCGCCCCGCTATTCGCCGACGAGTTCGTGCTCGCCACCGGCTCCGGCGACGAGGCCGAAGACCCGGTGCCCCTCGCAGCAATCGACGGCGACCGGATGCTGCTGCTCGACGAAGGGCACTGCTTCCGCGACCAGGCGATTGCGGCGTGCGCCCTCGATCCCGACGCTGCCCGGCGGACCTTCGCCGCCACCTCGCTCTCGACCATTGTCGAGTTCGTCGCCAACGGCCAGGGCATCACGCTGCTGCCCGAAATTGCCCTGAAGAAGGAAGCGACCGGCGACCGCATCCGTATCCGGCGGCTGCAATCCCCCGGCGCCCGCCGGCAGCTGTCGCTGGTGTGGCGCGAAGCGACGCCGTTCGGCGCGGTGTTCGAACAGGTTGCGGAAACGATTAGGCGGGCGCGGCCTGGGGTTTAGGGGGCGCGCCAACGGGCACTGCCCCTCACCCCGACCCTCTCCCCGGCGGGGAGAGGGGGCGTTGTGGCACTGTCCGAGCAAAGTGCGTCCCCTACCGGCGAGGGCTCCGCCCTCGTCCGGGGCCCCGCCGGGGAGAGGGTCAGGGTGAGGGGCAGCCCACGAGAGCTTCCAACCGGTTGCCCCGAGCCTACGCCGGATACCCCACCTGCCGCCACGTCCGCACTTTCACCGCATCGCCGGCGCGGATAATCCCCTCGCGCTCGACCCAGCCGACCAGCCCGCGTTTCCCCATCGCCGCCTTGACGAAGCCGAACTCGAGATCGGCCCTGCCCGGAACCTCTGCCGCAATGGTCCGGCCGGTCTTGCGGCACGGGTCGTTGTCGCCGTCGATGCGGATGGTGGCGCCGGAGGGGAACAGCATCAGGCTGCGCGGCGGCAAGCAGGTCAAATGCGGGATGCCCGAGAGGATCAGGTTGGCGCCGACCCATTCGCCGGGAATGCGCTCGAGGCTGAGCGTCGCAGCGATCTCGGCCAGCTCTTCGGCACTAAGGATCGAGAGCTGCCGCTCGTTCCGCATCGGCGTACCACGCGGATACCAGGGCTCACGCGCTCCACTCGGCCGCACCAGCCCTTCGTGGCGGTCGCCGACGACACCGGCATAGGTCAGCATCAGCTCGGCACGCGCCGTCGAGGCGACCGCTGCCGTCTCGACCACGAACGTGCCCTCGACCCGGCCGTCCAGGGTCAGCGCCGGCATCGGCTCCGTCATGCCATGGCTCGGCGGCGGCGCAACACGGAATCGGTGGTGTAGACCAGCAGCGAAACCCAGATCAGCGCAAAACTGCCGAGCCGCACCGCGTTGAGGTGCTCGCCGAACAGGGTGATGGCGAGGAGGAAGGTGATCGATGGCGCGATGTATTGCAGCATGCCGACGGTAGTCATCTTCAGGCGCTGCACCGCGAACGCGAAGAGCAGCAGCGGCACCACCGTCGCCGGCCCGGTCAGCGCCAGGAGCGAGAGCGAATACGGGTCGCCATGCCAGCCGATGCCGCCATCCCGCACGAAACTGTAGCCGAGAAAGGCGATGGCGATCGGCGCCAGCACCATGGTCTCGACGAACAGGCCCGGCGCCGAGCCAACCTTGGCGGTCTTCCTGAGGTACCCATAGACCGCGAAGGTCAGCGCCAGGCCGAGCGCCACATAGGGGATGCCGCCAATCGAAACCGCCTGGATGCCGATGGCGACCGCCGCGATGGCGATCGACACCAGCTGCCAGCGGTTGAGCCGCTCACCGAGCAGCAGCACGCCGGTCGCCACATTGACCAGCGGCAGGATGAAGTAGCCAAAGCTCGCTTCGAGCACCTGCCCGGTCTCGACGGCATAAATGTAGATCAGCCAGTTACCGCCGAGGATCAGCGCCGCCAGCGCCATTGACGTGACGGTGCGCGGGTCGCGCAGCGCCGCCCGCACCTCGGCCATCCGTCCGCCGAGGATCATGATGACCCCCAGGACCAGCAGCGACCACAGCGTCCGGTTGGCGACCACCGTCGCCGCGCCCACGTGGTTGAGCAGGTTGAACAGCAGCGGCAGAAAACCCCACATCACATAGGTCGCGACGCCCGCGGCGAGGCCGCTTTCGCCACTGGTATTGTCGGTGCTGGTGACGGACGCCAATGCGTGTCCTTCCGGGGCCAGGAGGCGGCCGAGTGAGAGCCGCCTTCTAGCAGTCCCCCAGCTCTCGGGACAAATCAGAGTTTGTGATTGCCCGCACAACCCACCTTGATGGCGATCAAACCAATCGCCACGTCCTGCGTTAGCCTTCTCGTACCCATCAAAGGAGCACGCCATGAAAGCCAAGGTCACCTGGATCCTCATCGCCGACGGAGCGACGGCCAAGGTGTTCGAACACCACGGCCCCGGCAAAGGATTGCAGGCTGTCGACGGCCTGATGTTCGCGCAGACGCCGCTCAAGGCCAGCGAGATCATGGCGGATCGTCCGGGCCGGAGCTTCTCGTCGGTCGGCCATGGCCGCAGCGCCATCGAGCCGTCGTCGGATCCGGTGGCGGTGCGCGAACGGCGCTTTGTCGAGAACGTTGCCGAGGAACTGGAGCGCCAGCACCAGCAGCGCGCCTTCGATCAGTTGATCGTCGCTGCCGCGCCGACCGCACTGGGCGACCTCAGACCCGCGTTCAGCAAGGGCTTACGCGACAGCATTGTCGCCGAACTGCCCAAGGATCTGACCAAGCTGCCGACCGCCCAGCTCGGCCAGCACTTCGATGGCCTCCTGGCCATCTAGACAAAGCGGGGGCGGCTCGGGGGCCGCCCCATCTCATTCACTCGGTGAACTGCACCGTCGCCAGCATCTGCCCCGCGCGGAATGCGGTGGAGGTGCCGCCCTCGGGCGCGCTCCAGTAGACGAACTGGCTGGAGCCGAAGCCCGGTTGCACATAGTAGAAATTCTGGAACAGCAGCGACCCATCGGGGATCTGCACCTGGTACTCGATGACGTTCCAGGCCTTGCCGCCGATATTCTCCAGCCGCTCACTGACGATTTTGACGTTCTCGGGCTTGGCGTCGAGCGCCGCCGAAGCGGCGTTGCTGAGGATGGCCTCGCGGAACTGCGAGGCCGGCCAGGCGCCATTCTCGTTGATCACCGCGAAGCCGATCGTCTCGTCGCTGGAATAGTAGAGGAACTCCTGGTCTCCCGCCGGCGTCTGCGTCGTCCAGCCCGTGGTGTCGATGCAGGCGCTGAGCTTCACCTTGGTGCTGGTGATGGTTTCGCAGGCCAGCGCCGGCGTGATCAGCACCATCGCCGCAGCGATGGCGCCAAGGATAATACGGTTCATTGTTCGAGCCCTTCCCAAAAGGATTAGTTCGGGCGGAGCTTGTCGTCGGAGCAGCGCTGCTGGCAAGCGCATTTGGCAGTGTTGCTGAACTTATTCTGCCGCCTGCTGCAACGCGGGCTCGCCGACGGCCTCGCCAGGCGCCAGCGCAAACCCCTCGTCCAGCCAGCCGGTGACCCCGCCGATCATCAGCTTGACCGGCAGCCCGAGCTCGGCGAGCCGCAGCGCCCCCTTGTCGGCGCCGTTGCAATGCGGCCCGGCGCAGTAGGTAACGAACAGCGTCCCCTCCGGCCACTCCGCCATCCTGCGGGCGGTGATCTTGCCATGCGGCAGGTTGAGCGCGCCGGGCACATGGCCCTCGGCGTAAAGCGTCGGGCTCCGCACATCGAGCAGCACGAAATCCGCGACATCGCGGCTCAGCGCATCGTGAACATCCCAGCAATCGGTCTCGAAACCGAGCTTGCGAGAGAAGTACCGTTGCACCTCGGCGGGCGCGGCGGCGGGGACGAGGGCGACATTGCTCGGCATTCAGGTCTCCTCAGGCGTTTTGAATGGCAGGAACTTGCCGGAAAGCGGCGGCATCGGTGAGTGGCGGGAATGCCAATATGCGGTAAAATATCGCCATCATGACCAAGCCAAACCGCCACGTCGCCATTCTCGCCTATGACCAGCTCTGCATGTTCGAGTTCGGCATCGCCGTCGAAATCTTCGGGCTGGCGCGGCCGGAGTTCGCGCATATCGATTGGTACACCCACGAAATCGTCGGCATCGAGCCCGGCCCCTACCGCGCCAATGGCGGCATCAGCGTCGTTGCCAATCACGATCTCGGCCGGCTCGACGGCGCCGGGCTGATCGTCGTCCCCGGCTGGCGCGGCGCCATGACGCCGGTGCCCGAACCGCTGATCCTGGCGCTCCGCACCGCCCATGCCCGCGGCGCCCGCATCGCGACGCTCTGCTCCGGCGTATTCGTTCCGGCCCGCGCCGGGCTGCTCGAGGGACGCCGGGCCACCACGCATTGGCGCTATGCCGACATCCTCCGCTCGGAGTTTCCCGATATCGAGGTCTTGCCCGACATCCTCTATTCCGAGGATGGGAACCTCCTCACCGCCGCAGGTTCAGCGGCCGGCATCGACCTCTGCCTCCACGTCGTCCGTCAGGATTTCGGCGCCGAGGTCGCCAACAGTGTCGCCCGCCGGCTTGTGCTGCCGGCACATCGCGATGGCGGCCAGGCCCAGTTCGTCGCCCGGCCAGTCGCCAGGGAGCGTCGCGGCCGCGTCGGCCCGTTACTCGATACGCTGCGGCAGCGCCTGAACGAGGATTGGAGCATCACCCGGATGGCTGAACTGGCAAGGCTTTCCGAGCGCACATTGATTCGTCACTTCAACGACGCAACCGGCCTCAGTCCGCTGACCTGGCTGATCGCCGAACGCGTCGAGCGCTGTAAGGAACTGCTGGAAACCACCGATTTCGGCCTCGACGCCATCGCCGAGGCCTCAGGCTTCCGCAGCCAGGAAACCCTGCGCCATCATTTTCGCAGCCGCACCGGCGTCAGCCCCAGCGCCTTCCGACGCAGCTTCGGCCGGATGGCGGCGGAATAGAGCGCTGTCGGCTGGCTCTGTGCCCCGCAACCCCACCCCGTCTCGGCCTAACGGCCGATCCACCCTCTCCCCGACGGGGAGAGGGATAGGGGGGATCACTGCGCTCTCTGTATTCTTCTCCCCGTCGGGGAGAAGGTGGCGCGTAGCGCCGGATGAGGGGAAAGCCACGGTGCCTGATCATCCATCACGAGATGCAGACCTTCCGGTTCTGGATCGCCGCGGAAAAGCGCTCAGTCCTCGTCCTCGTCGTCCTCGCCCTGCCCGGTCACCGCTTCGAGAAATTCGAACAGGATCGGATCGAACAGGTCCGGCCAGCTCGAGGCTGGGGAAATGCGCGGTTTCCTCGAGCACCACCGCGAAGGCGTTCTCGATCTCTTCCGACAGGTCCTCGTGCAGTGAGACGATGTCGGCATAGTCGAGCTCGCCCACCACCAGCAGCGTTGGCGCGGTGATCGTATGGAGGTTGTCGACAGCCAATCCGGCCGCTCCTCCTTGGTCAACGGCGCGTGGTTGAGATGGATCTCGTTCATCGCCAGAAACAGCTCGCGCACCGGCCCGGTGACGCGTCCCGACTCGCCATACGGCCCATCGAGCCACTGGTGCGCCTGGATGCGATTGGCCATGGAGATGTTGCCGCGCTCCTTCGCGTACTCGAAGGCTTCTTCCAGTTGCTCGGCTTCTTCGTCGGGCTCAAAGCCCTCGGAACCGGTCACTCCGGTGCCCATCAGCACCAGTGCAACGGTCCGGTTCGGATGCTCGAGCGCGAAATCGACGGCCAGCGCGCCGCCCATCGATGAGCCGACGAAGATCGCTGCGTGGACGCTCAGCCGATCGAGCACGGTTTCGAGATCGATCAGGTGGTTGAACGGCACGTCGGCCGTCTCGGTCTGGCCATAACCGCGCCGGTCATAGCTGATGACGTGATAGCCCTCGGCCGCCAGTTGCTGCATCTGCTCGGACCACATGCGCCGGTCGGTAACGCCGGAATGGAGAAACACCACCGGAATGCCGAAGCCGGCGGCCTCGCCACGGATCAGCGCGCCATCGAAGTCGATTTCAAAGGGAGAGGTCATGACCTGCCTCGTAGAAAGTAGAGCGCGCATCTAGCACCGCCGGCCGCTGGTGGCCAGCGCGCCGAGCGGGACTTGCCTGGCCATGGCGGGCGCTGCTAGTGACGCTGCAACCAGAGGAGAATGCCTTTGACCACGCTTCCCATCCGCAGCCGCGCGGCAGGATGGCCTCAAGTGAACGTGTTCGCTACCGCCTGACTTCCGTCGCTCGGCTCGTGCCGCGCCAGTTCGCTGGCGCCACTCAATCCATTGCCGAGAAACAACATGCTGATCGAAGCAGCTGCTTCAGACTTTGCCGCCCTCATAGCAGGCCGCGGCCCCCGAAACCTGCGCCTTGTCGCCGACATCGCCCCGCAAGACGTGCTGGTGATGCTGGCCGACCTCGCCGCCTCCATCCGCGAGGGTTTTGCGCCCTCCGCCTGGCTGGTCGTCGAGGACGATGCCGTCGCGGGCCTGCTCTCTTTGGTACGCGCCCCCGAGGACGACACAATCGCCATTGGCTATGGCATCGCCCCGACCAGCCAGGGCCGCGGCGTTGCCACCCGGGCCGTGTCCGACCTGCTCGGTTGGGCGAAGGGCGACCCGCGGGTCGGCGCCGTCATCGCCGAAACCGCGGTCGACAACCTCGCCTCGCAGAAGGTGCTCTCCGCCAACGGCTTCATCCGCACCGGCGAGCGCATCGATCCCGAGGATGGCCCGGTGATCGTCTGGCGCCACATCGTCTGACTTGGGGGGCGGCAGCAATGCCGCCCCTTACTTCACCGCCACGATGAACAGCCGGGGAAAGCGCAGCAGCACTTTGCCATCCACCGTGCGCGGATAGGCCTCGGCGATCAGCTCCAGATACTGCGCCAGGAACTGCTCGCGCTCAGCCGCCGGCAGCGGATCGATGAACGGCCGCAGCCCGGTCGCCTTGACCCAATCGACGATGGCTTCCGGACCATCGAGCACGTGGTTGTAGTGACTGTGCCAGATCTCGAGACGGCGCACGGCTGGTCGCAGCGCGTCGTAGTAGACCCGCACCGGCAGCAGCGGCGCCCGGGCCGCCTGCTTCAACCGCTCGGCCCACGGGCCATCGGCCGCCACTTGTCGCATCAGCTGGTGCGACGGCTCGCCGATATTGTCGGGCATCTGCACGGCGAGCACCGCGCCCTCAGGCTGGGCGGCGGCGACGCGGGTGAGCGAGACGAGATGCTTGGGCACCCACTGATAGACGGCGTTGGCGAAAACCAGGTCGGTATCGGGCTCCGGCACCCAGGTGTTGGCGTCGGCTGTGTCGAATGTCGCACTGGGCACGCGCGTCCGGGCCTCCGCCAGCATATTGGGCGAGTTGTCGAGGCCGATCACCGCGGCATCAGGAAACCGCTGCACCAGCAGCTCGGTGGAGTTCCCCGGCCCGCACCCATATCGACCACCCGCGCCGGCGCCGCCAGCGGCACCTGCGCCAGCAGATCCCGCGCCGGGCGGGTCCGCTCGTCTTCGAACTTCAGGTAGGTGGAGGGAGACCAGTCAGCCATCTCGAAAGTCCCGTTCGTGTTGCGCCGTCTCAATAGCAGCGCCTCTACGCTTGGGAAACGCGCAAAGCTGCCCCAACATCGATCGAGCCCGCTGCTATGCGAGCCGCGCGAAATTTGTTATTCGCCCGGGCCAACAAGCGTCCCCGCCAAACCTACCAGCCGACTGGAGTCCCCCGTGAGTACGATCCTGAAGAGCCTGCCCAAGGGAGAAAAAGTCGGCATCGCCTTTTCCGGCGGCCTCGACACCAGTGCTGCGCTGCTGTGGATGAAACAGAAGGGCGCCAAGGTCTATGCCTACACCGCCAACCTGGGCCAGCCCGACGAAGCCGACTATGACGAGATCCCCAGGAAGGCCATGGATTTCGGCGCCGAGAAGGCGCGCCTCGTCGATTGCCGCACGCAGCTGGTGCACGAGGGCATCGCCGCCATCCAGTCGGGCGCCTTCCACATCTCGACCGGCGGCATCACCTATTTCAACACAACCCCGCTTGGCCGCGCCGTCACCGGAACCATGCTGGTCTCGGCCATGCAGGAAGACGGGGTCAACATCTGGGGCGACGGCTCGACCTTCAAGGGCAACGACATCGAGCGCTTCTACCGCTATGGCCTCCTGACCAACCCGAACCTGCGCATCTACAAGCCCTGGCTCGACCAGCAGTTCATCGACGAGCTGGGCGGCCGCTCCGAAATGTCGGCGTTCCTCACCGCGCATGGCTTCGCCTACAAGATGAGTGCCGAGAAGGCCTACTCGACCGACAGCAACATCCTCGGCGCCACCCATGAGGCCAAGGATCTCGAAAGCCTCGACAGCGGCATCAAGATCGTCAGCCCGATCATGGGCACCGCCTTCTGGCGCGATGACGTGAACGTGCCGGCCGAAAAGGTGGTGGTGCGCTTCGCCGAGGGCCAGCCGGTGGCGCTGAACGGCCAGAGCTTTGCCGATCCCGTGGCGCTGTTCCTCGAAGCCAACGCCATCGGCGGCCGCCATGGCCTCGGCATGAGCGACCAGATCGAGAACCGCATCATCGAGGCGAAGAGCCGCGGCATCTACGAAGCGCCGGGCATGGCGCTGCTGCACATCGCCTATGAGCGGCTGGTCACCGGCATCCACAACGAGGACACCATCGAACAGTACCGCATCAGCGGCATGCGGCTGGGACGCCTGCTCTACCAGGGCCGCTGGTTCGACAGCCAGGCCCTGATGCTGCGCGAGACCGCACAGCGCTGGGTGGCCAACGCCATCACCGGCGAAGTGACGCTCGAGCTGCGCCGCGGCAACGACTACTCGATCCTCAACACCGAAAGCCCGAACCTCACCTATGCGCCGGAACGGCTGAGCATGGAAAAGGTCGAGGACGCCCCGTTCACCCCTGCCGACCGCATCGGCCAGCTCACCATGCGCAACCTCGACATCGCGGACACGCGGGCGAAACTCGACCTCTACGCCAAGACGGGGCTGATCTCGCTCGGCGAAGGCGGCGACATGCTGCGGCTCGAGGGCGAGAAGGACTGAGGAACGGCTGGGGCGAGGATGCCGGGCAGCCGCGCTGCCCGCACCCTGCCCCACCTCTCTACCAGCCTGGGTAGCGGGCCTCGGCAGCGCCGACACTGAAATCTCGCGCAATGCTGCCCGCAAGGTCGACCGCCAACGTCTCGAGCAGGTCCCGCACTTCCAGTTGCTCGACCCACTCGGCAGGGAACACGTCGGCCCCAAGGGCAGCGCCGAGCAGATTGCCGCAGATCGCTCCGGTTAAGTCGGAGTCGCCGTCGTGATTGACCGCGGCGATCAGTGCGTCGCGAGGCGTTTCGGCCGACAGCGCGCAAAGCACTGCAATGCCGAGGGCTTCTTCGGCAACCCAGCCGCTACCAAGTTCCAGCAGGCTGGACCGCCAGTCAGTCGCGCCGGATAACTGCAGCGCCAGGGACAGTGCAGCCGCCACCTCGACCCCGTCCGGGTGCATGAGGTTCCCTGCAATGGTCCGATCGACCGAACCCGCGAGATCCATCCCAGCGCAAAGTCGCGCGACAATTGCGGCCACCGCCCCGGACGCGTAATGCGCCGTCGGGTGACCGTGCGTCGTGGCAGCTGCGCTGAACGCCAGCTTGAAGGCGGTGTCGGGATCGCCCGGAAAGGCCAGTCCCCAAGGCGCATCCCGCATGACGGTGCCGCACCCCTTGCTGTCGTTGTTTGCTGGAACCCCAAAGTCGGTAGCGCTTCTGAGGGCCACCAGGCAGGTGGTGCCCGGCGCGCGCTGCGACCACAACCGCCGTTCTTCGATCAGCCAACCATCAAGGCCTTCGATCGTGGATCGTGCATCGTAGGTGCTGAGCTGAGTCCTCAGCCAGCGCAGGTAGGCGTGGTGCACCACAGCCGCCCAGTCGGCGGCGCCGTGAAGGCCCTGTCGCACCCTGGCGCGGATCAAGCCTTCGACCGTGAACATGGTCATCTGGGTGTCGTCGGTAATCGCACCAGCCGGACCGACGTCGTGGGCAAAGCCAGCTATCCCCTTGCTGCCATAGCGCGCCGCAATCTGCTGCGTCGACCAGAACTCCACCGGAGCGCCGAGCGCATCACCGCAGGCGCCCCCTAGGAGGCAACCACGGATGCGCTCGGCCAGCGGCAGATCCACCGCCGCCCTACCGCGTCAGCTTCTTATACGTCACCCGGTGGTTGTTCGCCGAGTCCGCGCCGAGGCGGCGGATCTTGTCCTGCTCGTAATCCTGGAAGTTGCCTTCGAACCACTCGAAGTGGCTGTTGCCTTCATAGGCCAGCATGTGGGTGGCCAGCCGATCGAGGAACATGCGATCGTGGCTGATGATCACGGCGCAGCCGGCGAATTCCTCCAGCGCCTCTTCGAGCGCGGCAAGGGTTTCGGTGTCGAGGTCGTTGGTCGGCTCGTCGAGGAGGAGGACGTTGGCGCCCGATTTCAGCATCTTGGCGAGGTGCACGCGGTTGCGCTGGCCGCCTGACAGGTTCCCCACCTTCTGCTGCTGGTCGGAGCCCTTGAAGTTGAACGCCGAGGTGTAGGCGCGCGAGTTCATCTCGCGCTTGCCCAGCATCAGGATTTCGCTGCCGCCGGAGATTTCCTCCCACACCGTCTTGTTCGGCGCGAGGGTATCGCGGCTTTGGTCGACATAGCCGAGGTTGACGTTGTCGGCGACGGTGATGGCGCCGGAATCCGGCTTCTCCTGCCCGGTGATCATCCGGAACAGCGTCGATTTGCCGACGCCGTTCGGGCCGATAATGCCGACAATGCCGCCCGGCGGCAGCTTGAAGGTCAGGTTATCGATCAGCACCCGGTCGCCATAGGATTTGGTGACGCCCTCGATGTCGATGACGTTCTGCCCCAGCCGCTCGCCCGGCGGGATGATGATCTGCGCCGTCGACGACTGGGTACGGGCCTCGTTGACCTTCACCAGCTCGTCATAGGCGCGGATACGGGCTTTGGATTTGGCCATGCGGGCCTGCGGGCTCTGGCCCATCCATTCGCGCTCGCGCTCCAGCACCTTGGCGCGGGCCGCGTCTTCCGACTGCTCCTGCGCAAAGCGCTTGGCCTTGGCATTGAGGTAGGCCGAGTAGTTGCCCTCGTACGGCACGCCACGACCGCGATCGAGTTCGAGAATCCAGCCGGTGACGTTGTCGAGGAAGTAGCGGTCGTGCGTGATGATCAGCACTGCGCCGGCGAATTCGCGCAGGTGGTTTTCGAGCCACGCCGTGGTCTCGGCGTCGAGATGGTTGGTCGGCTCGTCCAGCAGCAGCAGGTCGGGCTTCGACAAGAGGAGAGCACAGAGCGCCACGCGCCGCTTCTCGCCGCCCGACAGCGTATCGACCGAGGCGTCGCCCGGCGGGCAACCCAGCGCCTCCATGGCGACTTCGACCTGGCTGTCGAGATCCCAGAGGTTCTGGCTGTCGATGATGTCCTGCAGCCTTGTCGCCTCGTCGGCGGTCTCGTCGGAATAGTTCATCATCAGCTCGTTGTAGCGATCGATGACGTCCTTCTTCTCCTTGACCCCGGTCATGACGTTGCCCTTGACGTCGAGCGCCGGGTCGAGCTGCGGCTCCTGCGCCAGGTAGCCCACCTTGGCGCCGTCGGCCACCCAGGCTTCGCCGGTGAACTCGGTGTCGATGCCGGCCATGATACGAAGCAGCGTCGATTTACCTGAGCCGTTCGGACCCAGCACGCCGATCTTGGCGTCGGGGTAGAAACTCAGGTGGACGTTGTCGAGCACCTTCTTGCCGCTGGCATAGGCCTTGGACATTCCGTGCATGTGATAGATGAACTGGCGCGCCATGAGGGCACTGCTCCCGCCGCTTATGGAGCATGTTCAGGAAAAGTCGCTCGCGCTTTTCCGGTTCGAACATGCGACCATTGATGAAAGGCCGTTCGGCCCGCTTGAATTGCGAGCGCCGTATGTAGGGGAAGCGGGCGCGCGGGGCAACACCGGGTGGATGTGTTGCGCCGGTGGCGCCGACGGGTCACAAAGTCGCGGAACGCCAAGGGGAGGATTCGACGTGCCGCAACGACCCAACTTTGCCCGCCGTGGCCGCGGCCTGCTGCCGGGCCAGGTTTCGGAGCTGACCATCATCGATATCGATGGCGGCAACAGGCAGGTGCTGTTCACCGCCGACGAAATCATCGAGGCGCCGAACTGGACGCCCGATGGCAGGACGCTGGTGTTCAACGCCGGCGGCGAGTTGTGGACCATCGCCGCCGATGGCTCCGGCGAGATCGCGAAGCTCGATACCGGCAGCCTCAACGACCTCAACAACGACCATGTGCTGTCGCCCGATGGCACGACTGTCTATGTTAGCTCCGACGACGGCCACCTCTATGCCGTGCCGATCACCGGCGGCACGCCGCGGCGGGTGTCGAACAGCTACCCGCACCGCCACCACTATTACCTCCACGGCATCTCGCCGGATGGCAAAACCCTGTCCTATGTCGGCATCAATGCCGTAGGCGAGAACCAGTGGGCCAAGGTCAATATCTGGACCATCCCTGCTGCCGGCGGTCCGGATACCCAGCTGACCGACGTGCTGCTGCCCAATGACGGCGCCGAGTATTCCCCCGACGGCCAGTGGATCTGGTTCAACTCCGAGCAGGGCTCGCCCGGCCACGCCCAGATCTTCAAGATGCGCACCGATGGCTCCGAGCTGACCCAGATCACCTTCGACGAGCGGGTAAACTGGTTCCCGCATTTCGCGCCCGACGGCAACTCGATCGCCTATCTGAGCTATCCCCAGGCACCCAGGGCCACCCCGCCGACAAGGACGTAATCCTCCGCTTCATGCGCCCCGACGGCACCGGCACCCGCGACATCACCCGCTTCAACGGCGGCCAGGGGACGATCAACGTCAACTCCTGGGCCCCGGATAGTCGGCGGTTTGCCTATGTGGCGTATCCGGTGGGGTGACCAACCAACGCGTTGAGTGAGCCCCCACCCGGAGGCGCCGCGATTACCTTCTCCCCTTGCGGGAGAAGGCGGCCGAAGGCCGGATGAGGGGTATCTCTCCGCGTACTGGATCGCTCCTCGCTTCGCTCGGATCGCGCTAAACTTCGTTGCGCGTACCCCTCATCCGGCGCTACGCGCCACCTTCTCCCGCAAGGGGAGAAGGCAGACCGTGCTCATCACCAGTACTGCAGCAGTACCGCGAACTAAGAGCGCGTGCCCCGCCCCCTCAAAACTCCAACGCCCGGCCATCCACCACTTCCTTCATCACGAAGAACGTCCGGGTCTGCCGCACGCCGGGCAGGCCGATCAGTTGCGTGCCGTGCAGGCGATTGAAATCGGCCATGTCGCGCACCCGGATCTTCAGGAAATAGTCGAAGTCGCCGGCCACCAGGTGGCAATCGAGCACGAATTTCAGCTTCTGCACCGCGCTCTCGAAGGCCGCAAAGCTCTCGGGCGTCGAGCGGTCGAGCACCACTCCCACCAGCACCAGCGTCCCCAGCTCGACCTGCTGTGGCGTCACCACCGCCCGAAAGCCGGCGATGTAGCCAGCCTCCACCAGGTGCTGCGTTCGCCGGTGGCAGGTCGCGGCACTGACGCCGACTTCTGCAGCGAGATCGGCATTGCTGATCCGGCCATCGCGCTGCAGCGCCCGCAGCATCCTGAGGTCGATACGGTCGAGATTGGCGTCGGAAGATTCTTTCATTTTTGGTCACCGTTCTGGCGCATGGCCCATGGAATTGCTCGGCTGAATAACCATGCCGAGCAATCGATGCACCAAGATAGAAAGCACCTCTCACGTGCCAATTGCTAGCCTTGTGTCCAGTCCGGACCTCAAGGAGCCCCCGTTGAACCTCGCGAAGTTCCCCCGCTACCCCCTCACCTTCGGCCCCACGCCGATCGAAAAACTGGAACGTCTCGGCGCCCATCTCGGTGGTGGCGTCGAGCTTTATGCCAAGCGCGACGACTGCAATTCCGGTCTCGCCTTCGGCGGCAATAAGCTCAGGAAGCTCGAATACATCGTCCCCGATGCCATCGCCTCGGGCGCCGATACGCTGGTGTCGATCGGCGGCGTGCAATCCAACCACACCCGGATGGTGGCGGCCGTCGCTGCCAAGATCGGTTTCAAGTGCCGGCTGGTGCAGGAGGCCTGGGTGCCGCACGAGGATGCCGTCTACGACCGGGTCGGCAATATCATGCTGAGCCGCATCATGGGGGCCGATGTGCGGCTGGTCGACGACGGCTTCGATATCGGCATCCGCGACAGCTGGAAGAACGCCATCGCCGAGGTCGAGGCGGCGGGCGGCAAGCCCTACCCCATTCCCGCTGGCGCCTCGGTGCACCAGTATGGCGGCCTCGGCTATGTCGGCTTTGCCGAGGAAGTGCGGGCGCAGGAAGCCGAACTCGGGTTCAAGTTCGACTACATCGTCGTCTGCACCGTCACAGGCTCCACTCATGCCGGCATGCTGGTCGGTTTTGCCGCCGATGGCCGGGCCCGCAACGTCATCGGCATCGATGCCTCCTGCACGCCGCAGCAGACCCGCGCCCAGGTGCTGGAGATCGCCCAGCGCACGGCGGAACTGGTCGAACTCGGTCGCCCTATCGTCGGTGACGACGTGGTGCTGCTGGAGGAATACGCCTACCCGATCTACGGCGTGCCATCGGAGGAAACCAAGGATGCCATCCGGCTTGTCGGCCGGCTCGAGGGTATGATCACCGACCCGGTCTACGAGGGCAAATCCATGCAGGGGATGATCGACCTGGTCGAAACCGGCTACTTCCCGCGGGGCAGCAAGGTGCTCTACGCCCATCTCGGCGGCGCGCCGGCGCTCAATGGCTATGGGTATGCGTTCCGCAATGGGTGACCGGGACGCCTTCTGCCGCTGACAGGCGGGTGCGGGAAGAGTACCCCTCCCCTGTCCCTTCCCCGCAAGGGGGAGGGAGACGCTCACACCAGCGTCAGTGTTTTGGTCTCCTCCCCCTTGCGGGGGAGGGACAGGGTGGGGGTACTCTTCCCGCACCGGGGTGTCCTCGCGCCATATGCGATTGCCCCAGGCGGCGCCCCCTACCCCGCGACCTCGGCGATCAGCCACCGGGCGATCGGCGCCGTATTGGCAAAATGCTCGAGACACACCTCGGCGAAATCCGGCTGCGCCGCGGCGCTCGCCGGCAGTTCGATGCCGGCGGTCAGCCCCTCGTAGAGCAGGAATTCGGCCCGATCAGCGTCGGTCTCGAAGCCGCGCGGCATCAGTTTTCGCGTCTTTTCGCCGATAGTGTAGGCGCCCTTGGCTGTGACCTCGGCCACCGCCGCAACCAGTGCCTTGCCGGAGCGTGGGTGGATGATCGATTGCCTGAAACTGTCGAGCGTATCCTTGTCGAAGCCATACATGCCGGTGCCGAGGAACACTCGCTCCGCTTCGATGTGCACGTAAAAGCCCGGCCGGTCCCAGCCCCGCCTGTCGCCATGCCAGAGCCACAGCGCCAGATGCTGCTTGTAGGGCCGCTTGTCCTTACTGAAGCGGATATCGCGGTTGATGCGCGAGATCGAGCCGTTGACCTTGGGGTCGAACTGCACCTCGGGCGAGATCGCCTTGAGCTTCGGCCCGATCTCGGCGACGAAGGCTTTGCCCGGTTCGACATAGCCGGCCTCGTAGAGCGGCCGGTTGGCATCGAACCAGGCCTTCTCGTTGTGGGCTGCGATCCCGGCGAGGAACTCGAAAGTCTGTTTGGGAAAGCCGCTCATTCGAAAGCTCCGACACGGATGACCCGATAGGCCTGCTTGGCTTCGAGCCCATCGAGCCACGCATCGGACCAGCGCGGGTGGCGGGCAAATTCCTCGGCGGCAAGCGGCGCGATCTCGAAGCGGTCGCGGACGAAGCTCTCCGGCGCCGCCTGCTTGGCGACGGTATCGAGGAAGCCGGCGTCGAACACAATGGCCCCGTCGAAATCGACGCTCTTCAAATCGGCGCCGGTGAAATCCACCACCCCGAAAATGGTGTTGCGGAAGGTGCTGCCGGCCATCGAGGTGCCGGCAAACGTCGTGTTGTGCAGCACGCCGCCATCGAAGTTGATGCCAAAACCGCGGCTGCCATCGAACGACGCATGCTTGAGGAGCGCGCCGGAGAAATCGGCGCCCGAGAGCTGTGCGCCCTGTTTCAGGCCTTCGCCGCCGCTGATCGAAGGCAACTCGCCGGCGGTGAACCGCGTGTAGTTGATGTTGGCGTTGCGAAACCGCGCATGCTCGAGATAGGCCCCATCGAACTCCGCCCCGACCAGCAGTTGCCGATCGAAATTGGCAAAGCGCAACGCCGCGAAGTGGAAACGGATCTGGCTGCCGGTGCTGGCCGAGCGCACCTCGGCAAAGCTGAAGTCGGCGCCGTTGAGGGTCGAGAAATCGGTGAGCCCGTTGGAAATCAGCAGCCCGATGATCTGCCCCCGCTCCGGCGACAGCGGCCGGTCGGACATTACCCCGCTCTGCTCGCCGGCGAACTGCACCGCGCCACTCGCCGCATCGAGCTGCTGGCGCACCACCGCCGAGGCGCTGAGGTCGGTGCGGCGCAGCAGGCCCGACGACATCAAGAGGTTCTCATCGAGATCGGTCAGCGGGTTGCGGAGATAGCGGTAAGGCCGTGCCGCCGTGGTTGCCGCGATGATGCGGGCGCGAAGCCCGGGGCTGAGCATGGCAATCGAGGGCTGGTCGCCGGCAAAGCTGTTGACCGCCGCTACCTCCTGCGCCACCTGCGCGCCGATCTCGAGGATTTCCGGCACGATCGAGGTGGAACGCTGCGCCTCGCCAAGTTCGATCTGGCTCTGGATGAAGCGGTTCTGCTCTTCGATACGGCCATTCTGCTCCTGCATCAGCCCGATCTGGGTGCGCAGCAGCTGGTTCTGCTGGAACAGCAACGCCGATCCGGCCAGCGCCGCGATGGCGGCAATGAACGCGGTGATCGTCGCCATCAGCCAGCGCCGGGTCGACACCCAAGCGTAGCGCGCCAGCACCAGCTCGGCGAGATCGCGGGCCGAACTCGGTGGCTTCGTTGACCTTCTGCAAAGCAGCGAAGCGCGCCACTTCCGAGAGCGGCCGGGCAAACCGCTCCATCTCCACTTCGCCGCGCTTGAACAGGCTCTCCCAGATCTGTCGCCGGAAGATCATCAGCACCGCGGTGACCACCAGCACCAGGACGAGGAAGCCGAACAGCAGCCCGAACACCACGCCGCCATTTGCGGTGACGAACTCCACGCCGAACGTCGCCAGCGGGAAGCCGACCACCACACCGATGATGAACACGACAAGCGCAATGCCGAACGTCGCCATGGCAGCGTTGAAGGCTCGCGCCCGCTGCCCGGGGTGGTCCACTTCCGGCGCCGGTTGCCCCTGCTTGTCGTCGGTCATGGTTTCGTCCCTGGCCCCAAGGGGAACATTATCGCAGTTGTGGGAGCCGACAACATCGTCGTAGCGCAGGCACGATGCCTGCGCTCCCCTCCCCCTTGAGGGGAGGGGTGGGGGGTGGGGGTCCATCGGTGATCACAGAACCACCCCCTCCCTCAATCCCTCCCCTCAAGGGGGAGGGAAGCAGACGGTGGATCGTCTCGTGCTGTGTGCCGAACGACCTACCCCTCGATCCACACAGGCACCGACTTGAACGCCGGCGTCTTCGAACGCGGATCGACGGCCGTGCCGCACAGCACATTGGCCTCGGGGTAATAGGCCAGCGCCGAGCCGCGCGGCAGGTCGAACGCCATCGCGGTACCCTCCATCCGGCCGGTGTCCGAGGCGAGGGTGACCCGTTGCCCGTCGCGCACCCCGAACGCCACCATGTCCTCACGGTTGAGGAAGATGGCGTCGCGCCCGGCCTTCAGCCGATAGCTGTCCTCTTCTTCATAGATGATGGTGTTGAACTGCCCCTCGGAACGCACCGTGGCGAGGGTCAGCGGCGCCGGCGTCTGGGGCAGCGGCGTGACGACGAAATGCGCCTTGCCATCGGGCGTGCCGAATTCGGGCGCGTGCATCACCCGGTTCTTGATGTGGAACTCGCGCTTCGCCACGTCGATATCGGCCAGTTGCTCCAGCCCCGGCACGACTTTCGCAATAACTTCACGGACTTGCCGGTGTTCCTTGAATCGCTCGAAGGGCACCGGACTCTCAGGCAACAATTGCACCGCGAGATCGCAGAGGATCACCGTTTCAGGCCGCACATTGTCGAGCCGCTCGATGCCGCCATCCGACAGGCGCACGAAATTGAACATCAATTCCTGCGTCGTCGGCGACCATTCCTCGTCGCGTGCCGTGACCGGCAGAATCAGCACCTCCCCCTCGCCCAACCCATGCACGTGCCCACGGTTGAGCGTCGTGGTGAGGAACAGCTTGAAGCCGATGGCGCCCATGGCGCGGCTGGCAAACGCCGTGTCGGGCGTCGCCCCCAGAGGTTGCCGCCCATGATCACCGCACTGTCGATCTCGCCGCGCTCGGCAGCCTCGAGCCCCGCCATGGTGTCGAGCCCTTTGGTCCGGCCAAGCGTGATCCCGAAGGCCCGCTCCATCGCCGCGAACACTTCGGCGGAGACGACCGGCTTGACCCCGATGGTGCCGATGCCCTGAACGTTGGAATGCCCGCGCAACGGCAGCAGCCCGGCATAGCGTTTGCCGATCATGCCGCGCAGCAGCGCCAGGTTGGCGATCGCCTCGACATTCTCCACCCCGTGCAGGTGGTGGGTCATCCCCATACCCCAGGCGAACACGACATTCTGCCGGTTGGCGTAACGGGTGGCGACCCGCTCGATCTCGGCCTGCTTGAGGCCGGTCATGCCCGTGATCTCGGACCAGGATACGGCGTCAAGATCGGCCTGCAGCGCCGCGAACTCCGCCGTATGGGCCTCAATGAAGCCTTTGTCCTCGGCGCCGATCGCCAGCACCGCCTTCATCAGCCCCTTGAACAGCGCGATGTCGGAGCCGATGCGCGGCTGCAAATAGTCCGAGGCGATCTCGGTGCCCCCTGATAGCATCGAGGACGGCGATTTCGGCACCGCGAACTTCACCAGCCCCGGTTCCTTCGCCGGGTTGATGACGATCACGTCGCCGCCGCGGTCGCGGCAGTGCTTCAGCATGTGGATGAAGCGTGGGTGGTTGGATGACGGGTTGGCACCGATGACGAAGATCAGGTCGGCCCCGGTCAGGTCCTCGAGTTCGACTGTCGCGGTGCCCTTGCCGATGGTGGTTGCCAGCCCCTCGCTGGTCGCCTGGTGGCAGTAGTACGAGCAGTTGTTGACGTTGTTGGTGCCGTACACCCGCGCCAGCAACTGGAACACGAAGCCGGCTTCGTTCGACGAGCGGCCGGAGGAATAAAAGAAGCTGCGGTTGGGCTCGGTCACCTTCAGCTGCGCCGCGGCATGGGCGATGGCGAAATCCCAGTTCACCGGCTCGAACCGGTCGGCCCCCGCTGCCTTGAACAGCGGCGTATTCAACCGCCCGAGCTTTTCCATCTCGCGGCCCGACAGTTGCTGCAGATCGCTCAGCGGGTGGAGGAACGCCTCATTGGGGATGGCCGGCTGGATATCGGTCGATTGCGCTTGCACCGATTTGTTGCAGACCGAGGGGAACTCGCCCAGCTCATTGGTCATGCCGCCCTTCTGCCCGCCCATGCCATAAGCGCAGGCCTTGCAGGTATTGTGCGCGGTCAGCGCCTTGGCGGCCTTGCCGACGCCCATGCGGCGGATGGTGTCGACCGTGTAGAGCAGCTTTTTGGGGCCGCCGCCGACGATGCGGGGCCGGTCGTCGATAGACATGCGATCTCCTCGTTATGGCGAGGATAGCATGGCCGGGCGAACGCAAGAAGCGCTGGTGCGTGTGGCCCCCCACCCCTGTCCCCTCCCCCCAAGAATGGGGAGGGAGACGTTCACACCAATGTCAGTGTTTTGGTCTCCCTCCCCATGTTTAGGGGGAGGGGACAGGGGTGGGGGTCCACAGCCACCGGCCTCCACAGCAAACCGCCGATGTCCTTTTCTGTCCGCTCCTTGTCCCGTCCCGGCCTTTCGGGCATCCTCGTCGCACCCTACCCTCCGGCCATCATCCAGCCCACGAGGTCCAGATATGTCAGACACTGCCGTGCTCGTCATTGACGCCCAGGAATCGTTCCGGCAGCGCCAGAACTGGTTCGAGACCGACTACGCCACCTACCTCAGGAACCAGCAGGCGCTGATCGATGGCGCCCGCGCCAAGGGCCATGCCGTCGTCCGTATCCTGCATGTCGAGCCCGAGGGCATTTTCTCGCTCGCCTCGGGCTTCGTCCGCCCGCTCGCCGAACTGCAGCTGACGCCCGATGCCGAGTTCCTGAAGACCCGTCATTCGGCGCTGGTCGGCTCCGGGCTCGATGTCTGGCTCACCGAGAACGGTATCCGCCGGCTGATCGTCTCCGGCATCCGGACCGAGCAGTGCTGCGAGACCACCACCCGACATGCCTCCGATCTCGGCTGGCAGGTCGACTATGTCACCGAAGCGACCCACACCATGGCGCTGACCGACAAGACCGGCCGCACCTGGAGCGTCGACGAGCTGAAGGCCCGCACTGCCGCCGTGCTCGATGGCCGCTTCGCTCGCGTCTGCACCATCGCCGAGGCGCTGGCCGGCGCACCCAGGTCTGCCGCCGCATGACAGCGGCACCGCGGATAGTCCCCGTCTATGTCGTGCTGCCGGCGCGCACCCTGCTGCTCGATGTCGCCGGGCCGATGGAAGCCCTGCGCAAGGCCAACCAGCTGCAGTCCGAGGTGGCGTTCGATGTCCGCTATGTCGGCGTGCTGCGTGAGGTCACCAGTTCGATTGGCCTCACCGTCAGCGGCATCGCCTCGCTGCCCGAAGCCATCGAGGACAACGCCATGGTGGTGCTGTCGGGCGACACCGAAGTGATCCTCGGGGCCGAGCGGCTGGGGCCGATCGAGGCGCCGCTGCAGGGCTCGGACGAGATCGTCGCCTGGCTGCGCCAACACATCCGGCGGGGCATCCGGCTGGTCTCGATCTGTTCGGGCGCCCTGCTCGCCGCGCGCGCCGGCCTGCTCGACGGCCACGCCTGCACCACGCATTTCACCGACTGCGCGCTGCTGGCCGAAACCGCTCCCACCGCCCGGGTGTTGGAGAACCGGCTCTATGTCGAGGATGGCGAGCGCTACACCAGCGCCGGCATCACCGCCGGCATCGACCTGATGCTGCACATCATCGGCCAACTGGTGAACCCGGCGACCGCTGCCGCGGTGGCGCGCTTCCTCGTCGTCTACCTGCGCCGCGCCGGCACCGACCCGCAGCTGTCGCCCTGGCTCGAGGGCCGCAACCACATTCACCCCGCCATCCACCGGGTGCAGGACGCCATCACCGCCGACCCGGCGCGCGACTGGTCGCTCGAGGCATTGGCCGAAATCGCCTTCGCCAGCCCGCGCCACGTGTCGCGCCTGTTCAACGAGCATGCCGGGATGAGCATCCCCGATTACGTCAATCGGCTGCGTGTCGCGCTGGCCCAGCAACTGCTGAGCGAAACCCGGCTCGACATGGAGCGGATCGCCGAACGCAGCGGCTTCGCTTCCTCGCGCCAGCTCCGCCGCGCCTGGGGCCGGGTCAACCCGACCCCGCCCAGTGCGGCGAGGACACACTGACAACGCACTGACAGGGAACGCCTCGCGCCGCGCCACGTTGTCATCCGTTCCCCAGGAGGAGCCGATGAACCCGTGGTCCAGCGTGACACCGCTTCCACCGCCTATGCCGTTTCAACGGCTATGGCTTAACGGCCATCGCGCCTGGCGCTATGCTCAGCCGATGAGCGACCTCTTCGTTCTCATCACCGGCAACGATCTCGATGGCCTCCGCGCCGAGCTGGCGCATGACCCGGAACTTGCCCACGCCCGGCATCCGAGCGGCGCTTCGCTGGTCGCCTGGGCGGCCTATATGGGCAATGTCGGGGCCATCTCCGCGGTGCGAGCCCATGTCACCGAACTCGATCCGCACGAGGCGATCATCCTCAATGATGGCGAGCGGCTGGAAGTGGCGCTGGCCGGCGGCTGGGACGCCAATGCGCTCTCCGCCGATGGCTTCACCCCGCTGGGGCTGGCCGCCTTCTTCGACAATACCGAAGCCTTCGAGCTGCTGCTGCCACTGACCCGCGACGTCAACGAAGCAGCGAAGAACCCGCCGCAGGTCGCCGCCATCCACGCCGCGACCGCCAAGCGCAACGCCGCGATGGTCGAAAAACTGCTGCGCGCCGGCGCCGACCCCAACCAGGTGCAGGCCGACGGCTTCACCCCGCTGCACGCCGCCGCCATGCATGGCGATGCGGCGATCGTCGGGCTGCTGCTGCTGTTCGGCGCCGATCCCCGACAGGCGAGCGCCAAAGGCGACGACGCCGTCACCCATGCCACGAATGGCGGGCACCTGTGGCTGGCGGAGCGGCTGCAGGCGCTTGTTTCACCATAGCCCGTCACGAGGCAAGCGGAGGATGCATGCCGACACGCAGGTCAGTTATCGCCGGCAGCGTCATGAGAATGGTCGGCGCGCACCTCGGCCCAGCTACCGCTTTCGCCGAGGAGAAAGCTGCCATGTGGCGGATGCCCGAAGAAGGCGAGCCCCACGCCGCCACCTGGATGGCCTTTGGCGCCAGCACGCGGATCTGGGGCAAGTGGCTTCATCCGGCGGTGCAGCAGAACCTCGCCGGGATCGCCAAAGCCATCGCTGCGCATGAACCGGTCAACCTGCTGGTACGGCCCGACGAACAAGAGCTGGCCGCTCGGCTCTGCGGACCATCGGTGAATCTCATAGTGCAGCCGATCGACGATCTGTGGATGCGCGACACCGGACCGGTCTTCGTCGGCAATGGCGCAGGCGCCTTAGCCGGGGTCGATTTCAACTTCAACGGCTGGGGCGACAAGCAGAGCCACAGCAAGGACGCCAAGGTCGCCGGCTTCGTCGCCGAACGGGCCGGGGTGCCGGCGCTCAGCATCCGGCTGGTGCTCGAAGGTGGTGGCATCGAGGTGGATGGCGAGGGCACCGCCATCATCACTGAAAGCTGCGTGCTCAACCCCAACCGCAACCCCGGGCTGAGCAAGGCCGCCTGCGAAAGGGAACTCTCCCGGCTGCTCGGGCTCGACAAGATCATCTGGCTGCCCGGCATTGCCGGCATGGATATCACCGATGGCCACACCGATTTCTACGCCCGCTTCGCCGGCGCCGGCGTGGTGGTGGCGGGTCTCGACAACGATCCGGATTCCTTCGACTACGAGGTCACCCGCCGGCACCTCGAGATCCTGCGCGACGCCACCGATGCCAAGGGCCGAAAACTCGAGGTGGTGACGCTGCCGGGGCCGGAGGATATCCGAGAGGACTATGCCGACCGGGATTTTGCCGCCGGCTACATCAACTTCTATGTCTGTAACGGCGCGGTGATCGCCCCGGAATTCGGCGACCGGGCGGCCGACCGCCATACCGGCAAGGTGCTGGCAGAACTGTTTCCCGGCCGCGAGATCATCCAGCTGAACATCGACGCCATCGCCGCGGGCGGCGGCGGCATTCACTGCACGACGCAGCAGCAGCCGAAGTGACCACTTGGTTTTTGAGGGCGACGACGATGAGCGAGGAAACTCAGGAAGAGCAGCGCTACGACACCGAGACGGCGCCATTCCGCCAGCCGATGGTCACCTCGATCGGCATCGTGCTCGGGTTCCTCTTGGCCTTTCTCGCCAACTGGGCGGCCGGGGCTGACGTCGAGCCGGCGATCTCCAGCGCCTCGGACTATGTGATCGCCCTGGCGCTGCTGGGGAGTTGCGGGCTGTTCACCCTGGCGCTGTTCCGCCTGCTCGACAATCGGGTCCATCCCAATCCCGGCGAGCGCTACCAGACCAGCTTCCGCATCTACATTTTCGCCTTCCTCCTGGCCTTCATCGGCCTCGCTATCGCGTTGTTGATCTAGGCCCGTTGCTCCGAGCCCCAGCCGGCGCACGACAACGTTACGGCGAGTTAACGTGCGCCCCGGCCGAGCGATGCTATCGTGCCGCCGCTATGCTCCGCACCTGGATCGGGGCGCATTTCGTTGGGATTCGGTCGCTTGTTCAGGCAATTGCTGCTTTCGCTCATCGTCATCGGAGCGGCCGCGGTCGCTTACATCTTCTTTGTGCCCGGCGCATCCGAGACGCTCGCCCGCTTCGGCATCACTCTCCCCTTCGGCCAGCCGGTGGAAGCGGCGACCGGGCCTGCCGCGGGCCAGGGCCAGCAGCAGGCTGCCGGCTCCGGCCAGCGTGGCCCCGGCGGCGGTGGCCAAGGCGGCGGCGGACGCGGCGGCAATCGCACCATGGTGGTGGTCACGGCGCCGGTCCTCCTCGCCACCATCAACGACCGGTTGACCTCGATCGGCGAGGGCGCCGCCGCCCGTTCGGTCACCGTGGTATCGCCGGCCAGCGGCACACTGGCGGAACTGACGGTCCGTCCGGGCGACGCGGTGACATCAGGGGCGGTGATCGGCCGGCTCGACGCCGACGCCGAACAGATCGCCGAGGAGCGCGCCAAGCTCGCCTTCGACGACGCGCAGACGGCGCTCGACCGCACCAACGAGCTGGCCAAGGCCAGCACTACCACCACCGTGCAGGTCGCGGCTGCCCAGCTCGCTTTCAACAATGCCCGGCTCGAGCTGCAGAACGCCGAGCTGGCGCTGAAGAAGCGCACCATCTCGACCCCGATCGCCGGCACCGTCGGCCTGTTCCAGGTCAGCGCCGGCAACACCGTGACCTCGCAGAGCGTCGTCACCACCATCGAGGACACCTCGCACATCCTCGTCAGCTTCTGGGTGCCCGAGCGCTACGCCTCGGCCATCGCCGAGGGCATGCCGCTGACCGCGGCGGCCGTGGCCCTCCCCGGCCAGACCATCCCCGGCGAAGTCAGCGCCGTCGACAACCGCATCGATCCGGCGAGCCGCACGCTGAAGGTCGAAGCCGCCATCCCCAACGATGCCGGCCGGCTCAAGCCGGGCATGTCGTTCTCGGTGTCGATGAGCTTTCCCGGCGAGCAGTTCCCCTCGGTCGATCCGTTGGCCATCCAGTGGTCGAGCGCCGGCAGCTATTTGTGGAAGTTCGCCGACGGCAAGGTCGAGCGGGTGCCGGTCGAAATCATCCAGCGCAACTCCGACGGCGTGCTGGTGAAAGCCGAACTGACCGAGGGCGACCAGGTGGTGACACAGGGTGTGCAGCAGCTCACGGCCGGGGCAAGTGTGCGCTTGCTGGATGACCCCACTGGTGGTGGCCAGGGTGGGAAGCGGCCAGCGCAGGGTCAGGGGAACCCGTCGTGAGGACGACGACTGAGAGAGACGGCCCCCTCCTGGCCTCCCCCATGAAGGGGGAGGTGAAGAGTCGAGGCCGTGGCTCGATCGCGCCCGACGCACCGGCAGGCACCTCCCCCCTTGTGGGGGAGGATGGGAGGGGGCCGTCTCTCTCAGTCAACCACTCGGGGGCACAGCGATGAGCATCCAGACCCAAAACGAACGCGGTGGCGCCATTGCCGGGCTGTTCGTCAGGCGTCCGGTACTGGCGATCGTCGTCAGCTGCCTGATCATCGTTGCCGGGCTCGCCGCGTTTTTCGGCGTCGAGATCCGCGAATTGCCCAATGTCGAGCGCCCCACCCTCTCGATCTCCACCAATTTCACCGGCGCTTCCGGCGAGACGGTGGATCGCGAGATCACCTCGGCCATCGAGGGCGTCGTGGCGCGCATCCAGGGCGTGGCGTCGATCTCGTCGGATTCGTCCTATGGCCGCAGCCGGGTCTCGATGACCTTCAACGACGGCACCAACCTGGATAATGCCACCTCCGACATCCGCGACGCGCTCGGCCGCATCGCCAACCGCCTGCCCGACGGCGCCGATACCCCGGTCATCGTCAAGGCCGATGCCAACGCCCAGGCGATCATCCAGCTGGCGGTGACCTCCGACACGCTGAGCAAGGACGAACTGACCGACCTGGTCGAGAACACTATCGCGGAACGGCTGGCTGCCGTCCCCGGCGTCGCCGACGTGCAGCTCAACGGCACACAGAACAAGAGTTTCGAGATCGACGTCGATCAGGTCAAACTGGCGAGCCTCGGGCTGACGGTCGGCGATATCCGCAACGCGCTGTCGAGCATTGCCTTCGACAGCCCGGCCGGCTCGCTCAACGGCACCAACCAGAACATCGCCATCCGCGCCGTCGCCGAGGTCAACACCCCCGAGGCGTTCGAGAACATCGTCATCAAGGGCACCACCCGGCTCGGCGATGTGGCGAGCGTGGTGTTCTCGCCGGCCGCCGCCAATTCCGGCCTGCGCAGCGACGGCAAATCCGGCATCGAACTCGGCATCGTCCGCCAGGCGCAATCCAACACCATGCAGATCTCGGACGGGGTGAAGGCCGCCGTCGCCGAGTTGAAGACCACCCTGCCCCCCGGCGTCGACATCAAGATTTCCTCCGACAATTCGGTGTTCATCGCCGGCGCCGTGCACGAGGTCGAGCGCTCGCTGCTGATCGCCGTGGTCGGCGTCATCGTCATCATCTTCCTGTTCCTGCTCGATTGGCGCGCCACCATCATTCCGGCGGTCACCATGCCGGTGGCGCTGATCGGCACCGTTGCCGGAATCTATGCCTTCGGATTCTCGCTCAACATCCTGACTTTGCTGGCTTTGGTGATCGCAACCGGCCTCGTCGTCGACGACGCCATCGTCGTCCTGGAGAACATCACCCGACGGCGCGGCATGGGCCTCGGGCCGCGCGCCGCAGCGGTGCTCGGCACCCAGGAAGTGTTCTTCGCCGTGGTGGCGACCACGCTGACGCTGGCCGCGGTGTTCATCCCCATCTCGTTCCTGCCGGGCCAGACGGGCCTCTTATTCCGCGAGTTCGGCTTCACGCTCGCCATCTCGGTCGGGCTCTCGGCGGTGGTGGCGCTGTCGCTGGCGCCGATGATGGCCTCGCGCATGCTGAAACCGCATGTCGAGCGGCCGCCCAACCCGCTGCAGCGCTTCGGCCGCATGCTGGCCGGGCTCTACCGGCGCACTCTGCGGCTGGCGCTCGACAACTCGCTGGTGGTGATCGTCATCGCCGTGCTGTTCGCCGGCGCCGCCTGGGCGGTGTTCGGCACGCTGAAGCAGGAACTTACCCCGCCCGAGGATCGCGCCCAGGTCGCCATCAATGTCAGCGCCCCGGCCACCGTCAGCCTCGATTTCACCCGCACCCAGATGCAGAAGATCGAGGATATGCTGCAGCCCTATAAGGACAGCGGCGAGGCGACGAGCATCTTCTCGATTTCCGGTTTCGGCTCGAACACCAATTCCGGCTTCATCATCATGACGCTGGCCGACTGGGAGCATCGCACCCGCAGCCAGCAGCAGATCGCCGCCGAGATCACCCAGCAACTGGTGCAGGTGCCCGGCGTCCGCGCCACCATCCGCCAGGGCAACAGCCTCGGGGTGCGCGGCGGCGGCTCGGGGCTGCAGTTCGCCCTGCTCGGCGACAATTACCAGACCCTTTCCGATGCCGCCAACAAGGTGAAGGCCGAGCTGGAAAAGGACGACAAGTGGGGCCGCGTCTCGGTCAACTACGAGACGACACAGCCGCAGATGACGCTGACCATCGATCGCGACAAGGCGGCGCAGCTGGGCATCGACATCAACGGCCTCGGCACCACCATGCAGGCGATGATCGATGGCTCCGACGTCGGCACGGTGTTCATCAACGATGCCAGCTACTCAGTCCGCATGACCTCCACCTCGAGCCCGGTGAACGACCCCGGCGATCTCGAGTCGATCTTCATCAAGACCAGCGACGGCCGCTACGTGCCGATGTCGACCATCGCCTCGCTCACCGAAGCGCCGATCGCCCCGTCATTGGGCCGCGAGCAGCAACGGCGCGCCGTCACCGTCACCGCGGCGCTGACCGATGGCTTCGCGCTCGGCGACGCCTACACCGAAGCGGTGGCGATCGCCCAGCCGTTGCTGCCCGAGGGCGCCACCATCGTGCCGATGGCCGAGGCCAAGACGCTGGGCGAAAGCAATAATGGCCTGTTGATCACCTTCGGCTTCGCGCTGATCGTCATCCTCCTGGTGCTGGCAGCGCAGTTCGAGAGCGTCTGGAGCGCCGTCATCGTCATGGCGACGGTGCCGTTCGGCCTCGCCTGCGCGGTGTTCGCCATGCTGCTGACCGGGGTGACGCTCAACGTTTACAGCCAGATCGGCCTGGTGCTGGTGGTCGGTATCATGGCCAAGAACGGCATCCTGATCGTCGAGTTCGCCAACCAGTTGCGCGATCGTGGCCAATCGGTGCGCGAGGCAGTGGAGAACTCCGCCAACATCCGGCTGAGGCCGGTGGTGATGACGATGATCGCCACCGTGCTCGGCGGCGTGCCGCTGATCGTCTCCGGCGGCGCCGGGTCCGAGGCCCGCGCCGCATTGGGCTGGATCATGGTGGGCGGCCTGAGTCTTGCGGCAGTGGCGACACTCTACCTGACGCCGGTCGCCTACCTGTTGCTGGCGCGGTTCAGTAGGCCCAAGGCGCTCGAAGAAGAGCGGCTGCGGAAGGAGCTTGCCGCCGCCGACGCGGCGGAAGCAGGCGCCCACCCGGCTCCGGCGGAGTAAACCGCACGGATCTCTCGGCAATCTCCCCCTTGCGGGGGAGAATGGAATTTCTTGGGCTTAGCTTCTTGGCTAAGCCTTAGAAATTCCAGAGGGGGAAGCTGGAGGGCAAGGTGTTTCCGCGCGCTTTGGCAGGCGCCGTGCCTCCCTGCCCCGCACGCAGACAAGTCGAAGGGCGCAGGGGAGCCAACCAGCCTGCGCCCTTCTTCAGGTTCTGATCGGGGCGAGATCAGAACGAGTATACGGTCAGTTGTGCTCCACTGCGGCCGACTGCGTAGACGTTGCCGACGCCGGCGCCGGAGCGCTGCAGTTCGGCGACCATCTTGCCGCTACCGCCCAGCACGCGCTGCAGAACCTGCACCTTCTTGCTCGCAATCACGGCCTGCACCACCTTGGCCTTGAGATCGGCGCACAAGCGGGCCTTGACCACCTTGATGCCTTTGACGTTGGTCAGCACGGCGCGGCTCAGCTGCATCTGCTTGACCTGCGCGATGACCTGCTTGGCTTCCTGCGCGCTGCAGGCACGGTTCATCCCCATCCCGCCACCGCCGCCACCGCCACGCACGATGATCGTGCCGCCATGTCCGCCGGGGCCGCCAGGACCGCCGGGGCCACCGGGACCACCAGGACCACCAGGACCGCCAGGGCCACCAGGACCACCAGGGCCACCGGGGCCACCAGGACCACCGGGGCCACCGCCACCACCAAGGTTGATGGTGATGTCACCCAGGTCGATCAGGTTGTTCAGGTCGAGCAGGTCGCTGACATTGATCAGGTGGCTCAGGTCGATATCGGACAGCACACCGCCCAGGTCGATATCGGACAGGATGTCGCCGAGCTCGAGCCCGCCCAGATCGAGCAGGCCGATATCGCCGATATTGCCGATGTCGAGCAGCCCGATATCCGTCAGGTTCAACAGCCCGACATCGCCCAGGTCGAGCACATCGGTGAGATCCCCGATATTCAGCAGGTCGAGCCCGAAATTGCTGAGGTCGAGCCCGTCGAGCAGCGAGTTGTCACCAAGCAGGTTCAGGCTGTTCAGCAGCCCGTCACCGCCAAGTATGTCGCCACCCAGGATATCGCCATTGAGGATGCCGTCGGTGATGTCGAGATTGCCGAGCAGATCACCATTGAGGATGCCCCCGACATCGAGCCCCTGCAGCAGCCCGTCGCCGCCGAGGATATCGCCGATACCGAGGTTGTTCAGGATGCCATCCTCGCCATCGAGGATGCCGAGGCCGTTCAGCACACCATCTTCGCCGTTGAGGATGCCGCCGACGTCGAGACCGTTCAGCAGACCATCCTCGCCGTTGAGGATGCCACCGACACCGTCGCCGAGCACGCCGTTCAGCACGCCCTCGTCACCATTGAGAATGCCACCGACGCCATCGCCCAAGAGCCCGTTCAGCACGCCGTCCTCACCGTCGAGGATGCCGTCGCCGAGCACGCCGCCCAGGTCGAGCCCGCCGAGCAGGCCATCGTCGCCATTGAGGATACCGTCACCGAGCAAGCCGTTGAGCAGGCCGTCGTCGCCGTTGGCGATCCCGCCGAGATTGTTGAGCAAGCCATCCTCGCCATTGAGGAGACCGCCGCCGAGCAGCCCGTTGAGTAGGCCATCCTCGCCATTGCCGATGCCGTCACCCAGCACATTGCCGAGCAGACCGTCCTCGCCGTTGAGGATGCCATCGCCGAGCAGGCCGTTCAGCAGGCCATCGTCACCGTTGCCGACGCCATCGCCGAGGATGCCACCGAGCAACCCGTCGCCATTGCCGACGCCATCACCCAGGACGTCGCCGAGTAGGCCGTCGCCGTTGCCGACGCCATCACCCAGGACATCGCCGAGCAGGCCATCACCATTGCCGACGCCATCACCCAGGATGTCGCCGAGCAACCCGTCGCCATTGCCGACGCCATCGCCCAGGACATCGCCGAGCAGGCCATCGCCATTGCCGACGCCGTCACCCAAGACGTTGCCGAGCAACCCGTCGCCATTGCCGACGCCATCGCCCAGGACATCGCCGAGCAGGCCATCACCATTGCCGACGCCATCACCCAGGATGTCGCCGAGCAACCCGTCGCCATTGCCGACGCCATCGCCCAGGACATCGCCGAGCAGGCCATCGCCATTGCCGACGCCATCGCCCAGGACATCGCCGAGCAGGCCATCGCCATTGCCGACGCCGTCACCCAAGACGTTGCCGAGCAACCCGTCGCCATTGCCAGCGCCGTCGCCCAGCACGTTGCCGAGCACGCCACCGTCGCCATCGCCACCGCCCAGCACGCCGCCGAGCAGGCCGTTGCCGTCGCTGTCGCCGAGGTTCACCCCAAGGCTGCTATTGTCGTCGGCGCCAAGCCCGACATTAACCGCCGAGTCATTGCCGGGATTGCCGCTGTCGACATCGAGCACGCCGCCCAGCAGACCATTGTCGCCATCACCAAGGACGCCGCCGAGCACGCCGTCGCCGTCACCGTCGCCAAGTACTCCGCCAAGCAATCCGGCCGCATTCGCCGGCACCAGACTTGTGCTGGCCATCAGCACAATTGCTGCGAGTACTGTAATCTTTTTGGATTGCATCACGCTTCTCCTCTGCGAAACATGACGCGACACTGCTCCCGTCAACCTGACAGGACGCTGTCAACTAGTATGGTGTTACTTGGACACAGGAGCACTCGGTTATCGAAATCATGCCGATTCCATCACGATGCATCGATTAGCAATTACTACTTACGTCGCGCGTATCGAATACGTAGATCAACAAAATCAGAAGGGGCGCGACCTGCAGGTCGCGCCCCTTGCTCGGTCCAGCGTTACAGCTGGGCTTAGTAGACGTAGACGACCAGTTGGCCGCCCTTGCGCTGCACGGCCACAACATCGCCGGCGTCGTAGGAGGTCCGGCCCAGCGAGGCGGTGATCAGTGCGTCAGACATCACCGCCCGCCGCAGCAGGTTGATCTTCTGGCTTTTGGCCAGCAGCGCCGCGACCTGCTTCTTGGCGGCCGGGCAGAGCTTGATCGGCACCACCTGCACATTGGCGGCGCGCATCCATGCCTTGATCTCGGCGCCGCTGATCTTGCCGGCCGCCGCCACCTGCAACAGCTGCCTGGTGTTGTTGACGGTGCAGTTGATCACGAAGGTACCGCCGCCGCCGAGGCTGCCGACCAGCACCACGCGACCCGGATTGTTCGGCCCGCCCGGGTTCTTCGGACCACCGGGGTTGTTCGGATTGTTGGGATCGAGGATCCCCAGGTCGATCGTCACGTCGAGGCCGAGGCCAGCCAGATCGAGCGTAACCGACGTGCTGTTGAGGAGGCCCGTGCTCGACACATTCGCATTGACCAGCGGGTTGCTGCCCTTGCCGACCGCGGCATTCAGCACGTTGTTGTTGCCGCCACCGATGTCGAGATTGACCAGCGCATTGTTGCCACTGTCGTTGAGCGACAGGAGGCCACCAACATTGGTGCCACCACCACCACCGCCAGCGCCGCCACCACCACCGCCGCCACCCGTGAGTCCACCTGTGACGCCGCCGACCACGCCGCCGACTGTGTCGGTAACCCCACCGACCACGCCGCCGACCGTGTCAGTAAGTCCACCAAGCAGCCCCCCGGCATTGACCGGAGCGACGTTCATACCCGCGACGATTGTGAACGTCGCCAAGGCCGCAAAAACGTTGCTTCTCATGACCATTCTCCGTTACATCCGCCGCCCGTCGGCTGATGAATATGCGCGTATGGGGCCGCTGTAAAGCTTCACAACGATAGCCGGTCAACTTGTGATTGGTTGGTCAATATCTTCCACGTCTTCTGCAATTGCGAGTATTACGCAGTGACACTAACATAGACTGTTTGCGTATACTTATACGTAGTAACACCTAGAGAAGCGACAATTTTCTTGAACCTTAAGTCCAATGCAAGATGTCACCGGAACCTCCTCCCCCGCCTACGCGCCATCACTTAGCCTCGCAGTCATCACTTCGACCGACGGCTGGGCAGTGAATTGCTGCGCAGCTGGAAAAGCGCAGCGCGCGCGGCGCTTTGGATGCTTGTAAGTGCTTTGGTAACGTCTGTGACAGGCCTACCGGAACTTGGCCGAGCAAGATGACAGGACGCTGACAGCTTGCGGCGACTTATGAACAAGCGCCGCCGCCGCGCCGATCAACTTGGCGCAGCCCGGTGCCTTCCCCGACCACGCCAGCCGGAAACCCGCTTTCGAGTTAGGCGAAACGGCCGGTTGCGCCGCCACCACGTAGCCTGGCTTAGCCACATCACGGCAAACACGTAATTCGCCGCCCTGCGCCCAACTCACCAGACAAAGAAGGCGCGAAGCCGAAGCTCCGCGCCCCACCGGCGTCAACCACGAGGGAGCGTCAGCCCTCGCAGCATCGGCCGATATCTCTGCACCGCGAACAACCTCGCCGGCGGCTTGCTGGCTAAACGGCGAACCGCCCGGATGGTTGCCGACCAAAGCGCGGATCGCATCGTGCGAGAAAAGCAAAACCCCGCGCCGTTGCCGACGCGGGGCCGAGGGTGTGGTGCAAACAACCTCTGCCGGAAGCGAACTCCCGGTTCCCGATTTTTAGCAGTGCTGCAAAGCTCGGTCACCCCTCATGCGCCGCCTCGTTCTTGGGCACCCTGTCTCCGTGCTCAATTCTTAAGCAGACACTAACACCACTGCCCAGAGAACCGGCAGAGCGCCCCCGCCGGTATGCAACCGTTCCGCCGCGCCGAACCCGGCGACCGGGAGACTCCAGCAACTCAGCGGTTTGGCGGCGATTTCGGCTGCTGGCACGGCGATTGCAACTTCCTCCCCGGTGCAAACAACCAAACTGTCGGAGGTAAGTATGACAGGTATCAATCGCATGATGGCCGGGATCGGCCTGGGGGTCGCGATGACTGCCGGGGCGCTCGCGCCTCTTACTGCTTATGCTGAGGACACCATCAAGCTGGGCGTACTCCACTCGCTGTCGGGGACCATGGCGATCTCGGAGACGACGCTGAAAGACACGATGCTCTTCCTCATCGATGAGCAGAACAAGAAGGGCGGCGTGCTCGGCAAAAAGCTCGAGGCCGTCGTCGTCGACCCCGCGTCCGACTGGCCGCTCTTCGCCGAAAAGGCCCGCGAGTTGATCGCCGTCAACGGCGTGGCCGCGGTGTTCGGCTGCTGGACCTCATCGTCCCGCAAGTCGGTGCTGCCGGTGTTCAAGGAGCTGAACTCGATCCTCTTCTACCCCGTGCAATACGAGGGCGAAGAATCCGAGAAGAACGTCATCTACACCGGCGCCGCCCCGAACCAGCAGGCCATCCCCGCCGTCGACTATCTGATGAGCGAAGAAGGCGGTTCGGTGAAGCGCTGGGTGCTGGAAGCCACCGACTACGTCTACCCGCGCACCACCAACAAGATCCTCGAGCAGTACCTCAAGGACAAGGGCGTGGCGCCCGAAGACATCAAGATCAACTACACCCCGTTCGGCTTCGCCGACTGGCAGACCGAAGTCGCCGCCATCAAGGAGTTCGGCTCGGCCGGCAAGAAGACCGCCGTGGTTTCGACCATCAACGGCGATGCCAACGTGCCGTTCTACAAGGAACTGGGCAACCAGGGCATTTCGGCCGAGGACATCCCGGTCGTCGCCTTCTCGGTGGGTGAAGAAGAGCTCGCCGGCATGGACACCTCGGCGCTGGTCGGTCACCTCGCCGCCTGGAACTACTTCCAGTCCGTCGATACCCCTGAGAATGCCGAGTTCATCAAGAAGTGGCAGACCTATATCGGCAACGAGGAGCGCACCACCAACGATCCGATGGAAGCCGCCTATCTCGGCTTCAACCTCTGGGTGAAGGCAGTCGAGAAAGCCGGCACCACCGATACCGATGCCGTGCTCAAGGCCATTGTCGGGCTGGAAGTGCCGAACCTCACCGGCGGCACCGCCAAGGTTCTGCCGAACCACCACCTGACCAAGCCCGTGCTGATCGGCGAGATCCAGGCCGACGGCCAGTTCGAAACCGTCTGGCAGACCGAAGGCGACGTCCCCGGCGATGCCTGGTCGGACGTGCTGCCCGAAGACAAGGGCATCGAAGCCGACTGGACCGATCCGCTGACCGGTTGCGGCCGCTTCAACACTGCGACCAACACCTGCGAAGCCGCTCCGGCTGCGATGTAAGCCCAAGCGAACTCCGGCGACGGCGGCCTCCGCCGTCGCCAACTCCTCGCCCCTTCCCGCGGTAGAGCGACCACGATGGCCACCCGAATTCTCACTCTGATTGCCTTCCTGCTCGCTGTAGCTTTCGCCCCCTTGCCCGCCCTGGCTCAGGCGGATTTCGCTGCAGCGGTCAACGCGCTCGGGCCCGGCAGCTTTGCCGACCGCACCAAGGCCATGGATGCGCTGGTCCTGACCGGCGACGAACGCGTGCCGCCGGCGCTGCAGGCGCTGAGCGACGGCAACCTCTATGTCCGCGAGAGCGACGGCAAGGTGGTCATCGCCAGCAAGGCCGCCGGCGGCCTGGCGCTGACCGATCCGGTCGACGGCGCCGATCTCGGCACGCTACCGAGCGGCGAACTCGAGAAGATCAAGACCAACAATGGGCTGCGCGGCAAGATCCGCACCGCCATCGGCAAAATGACGCTCCTGAGCCCGGACCAGCCGGTCCGCCTCGCCGCCGCCCAGAGCGTGTTGAAGAACGCCGATCCGGCCATGCTGGATCTGCTGAACCAGGCGCTGGCAGCCGAGACCGATCCCGGCATCAAATCCACCATGGAACTGGCCCGCTCGGTGATCGTCCTCAAAACCGATGCCTCGGCCGATGACATGCGCGCCGCCGTCGACCTGGTGGTGGCGCAGAACAACCGCGCCGCCCAGACCGTGCTGCGCAATGCGCTCGACACCGCACCGGACGAGTTGAAGCCGACCATCCAGACCGGCATCGACTCGATCGGCCGCACCCTCGCGGTCTGGGATGTCGGGCAGAACCTGCTCTACGGCATCTCGCTGAGCTCGGTGCTGCTGCTCGCCGCCATCGGCCTCGCCATCACCTTCGGCGTGATGGGCGTCATCAATATGGCGCATGGCGAGATGGTGATGATCGGCGCCTACACCACCTACGTCACCCAGCTGGTCATCCAGTCGCTGGCGCCGGGGCTGATGGAATATTCGCTCGCCTTTGCGGTGCCCGCCGCCTTCCTCATCACCGCGCTGGTCGGCATCGGCATCGAGCGCGGCATCATCCGCTGGCTTTACGGCCGGCCGCTCGAAACCCTGCTCGCCACCTGGGGCCTGTCGCTGGTGCTGCAGCAACTGGTGCGCACCATTTTCGGCCCCACCAACAAGCTGGTGCAGCCGCCGACCTGGATGAGCGGCACGTTCGAGCTGTGGAACCTCAGCTTCACCTGGAACCGGCTCTGGATCATCGTTTTCGCCATCGCGGTGTTCATCGCGCTGCAGATCATCCTCAACCGCACGCCGCTGGGCCTGCAGATGCGCGCCGTGACGCAGAACCGCCGCATGGCCTCGGCCATGGGCATCCGCACTCCGTTCGTCGACGCCATGACGTTCGGGCTCGGCTCAGGCATTGCCGGCATGGCCGGCGTGGCATTGAGCCAGATCGACAACGTCTCGCCCAATCTCGGCCAGGGCTACATCATCGACAGTTTCATGGTGGTGGTGTTCGGTGGCGTCGGGAACCTCTGGGGCACGCTGATCGGCGCGGTGTCGCTCGGCGTCGCCAACAAGTTCCTCGAACCCTATGCAGGCGCCGTGCTGGCCAAGATCGCCATCCTGATCCTCATCATCCTGTTCATCCAGCGGCGACCACGGGGATTGTTCGCGCTCAAGGGCCGGGCGGTGGAGTCGTGATGTCGGTGCGAGATCAAAAGGCCCCCTCACCCGGCCTTCGGCCGACCTCTCCCCTCGGGGCGCTACCGCGTCCCCCAGAGGGAGAGGTGTCGCTGTGGCACGATCTCACCTACCCGCCACCTCTCCCTGGGGGAGAGGTCGGCGCGCAGCGCCGGGTGAGGGGGCCTTTCTTCCCAGCGGTGCCGACAAATGCTGACCCAAATGCTGTTCCGCGCCCTCGACAAAAAGGCCATCTGGCTGGTCGCGGCGCTGGTCTTCGTCGCCATCGCCATTCCGGTTGCCAACCTCGTCATCCCCGAGGGCAACCCGCTGCATCTGCCCAACTACATGGTGCCGCTGCTCGGCAAGTACCTGAACTACGCGCTGCTCGCCCTCGCCCTCGATCTGGTCTGGGGCTATTGCGGCATTCTCTCGCTCGGCCACGCCGCCTTCTTCGCGCTCGGCGCCTATGCCATGGGCATGTACCTGATGCGCCAGATCGGGGCGCGCGGCGTCTACGCCAATCCGGTGCTGCCCGATTTCATGGTGTTCCTCAACTATAGGGACCTGCCGTGGTTCTGGAACGGGTTCGATCTGTGGTGGTTCGCCTTCCTGATGGTGCTGTTCGTGCCGGGGCTGCTCGCCTTCGCCTTCGGTTGGTTCGCGTTCCGCAGCCGCGTCACCGGCGTCTATCTGTCGATCATCACCCAGGCGATGACCTATGCCCTGTTGCTCGCCTTCTTCCGCAACGATCTCGGGCTGGGCGGCAATAACGGGCTGACCGACTTCAAGGATATCCTCGGCTTCAACGTGCAGGCGGCCACCACCCGCGCCGGATTGTTCGCTGCCTCGGCGCTGGCCCTGGCTCTGGCGGTGATCATCTGCTCGGCCATCGTCAATTCGAAGCTCGGCAAGGTCATGGTGGCGGTGCGCGATGGCGAAAGCCGCACCCGCTTCCTCGGCTGGCGACCTGAGAACGTAAAGCTATTCGCCTTCGTCGTCTCGGCCGTGCTGGCCGGCATTGCCGGCGCGCTCTACACGCCGCAGGTCGGCATCATCAATCCGGGCGAGTTCGACCCCGCCAACTCGATCGAAGCGGTGATCTGGGTTGCTGTAGGCGGCCGCGGCACGCTGATCGGCCCGATCATCGGCGCCGTGCTGGTCAATGCCGGCAAATCGATTTTCACCGGCGCCTTCCCCGATTTCTGGCTCTATTGCCTCGGTGGCCTGTTCATCTTCGTCACCCTGTTCATGCCGAAAGGCATTGTCGGGCTGTTCCAGAAGCTGCGGCCGCGCAAGGGCAAGGAGGCGTCCTCCGCCGCCGAAGCCGGTGAAGACCCATCCACCCTGCCCCAGCCAAAGCCCGTGCCGGAGCCCGCCGAATGACCGACAAATCCGGCACCATGCTCTATCTCAACGGCGTCTCCGTCTCCTTCGACGGTTTCAGGGCGCTGAACCACCTCTCCATCATCGTCCATCCGGGTGAGATGCTGGCGATCATCGGCCCCAACGGCGCCGGCAAGACCACCATGATGGACATCATCACCGGCAAGACTTGCCCCGATGACGGTGAGGTGTATTTCGACGGCCGCACCGACCTCACCAAACTCGATGAAGCGCAGATCGCCAATCTCGGCATCGGCCGCAAATTCCAGAAGCCGACGGTGTTCGAGAGCCACACCATCTGGGACAACCTGGTGCTGGCGCTGAAAAAACCGCGCGGCGTGCTTTCGGCCCTGCTCTATTCCGAGAGCCCCGAGGACAAGGCCCGCATCGAAGAAATCCTCGAGACCGTGCGCCTGACGGCGCGCAAGCACGAACTCGCCGCCGACCTCAGCCATGGCCAGAAGCAGTGGCTGGAGATCGGCATGCTGCTGGCGCAGGATCCAAAGCTGTTGCTGGTCGATGAGCCGGTGGCCGGCATGACCGACGCCGAAACCGTCGAGACGGCGAAGCTGCTCAAACAGATCGCCAAAACCCGCTCGGTGGTGGTGGTCGAACACGACATGAGCTTCGTGCGTGAACTGGGCACCCGCGTCACCTGCCTCGCCGAGGGCTCGGTGCTGGCCGAGGGTTCGCTCGATCAGGTGAGCGCCAATCCGATCGTCATCGAGCGCTATCTCGGCCGATGACACGGTTTCACCCACTCAATCCGCTCGTCGCCCTGCCCGCCCCCTTTTTGGGAGAAGGTGGCGGTGCCAGGCGCCGGCCAGAGGCCGTCGCCGCGGGCTGGACGGGGGATCTGCAACCAGGGGCTGCGCGACCGCGAAAGTGCGACGAGCGATCGGGCGCGCAGAAGCAGATCCTTCGTCCGGTCTTCGCTTCCCTCCCCCTTGAGGGGAGGGATCGAGGGAGGGGGTGGTCCGGCTCGAGAGCGGATGTCCCCCCACCCCCAACTCCTCCCCCTAGATCGGTGCGAAACGCCCACAATACTCACGACAAAGCATGGCCCACGATGTTGCAACCTGGTCATTGCCAGCAACATCAAATAATGCAAGCCCCCGCCGTTGTTGGTTCTGGGGCTTTGGTCATGCATATTGTTGCAATTGTTGTCGGTATCATTGTTGCCGCAGGCGTGTGGTACTGGCGCGCCAAGGCGGCCAAGGAAGTCGTCGACGACGTCGGAAGCATGGTCGGCCGGGTCCAGGGCCGCATCCGGATGAACAACTTCAAGAAGAAGGCCGAAGGCTCGGCGCTCGCCTCGATCGACGATCCGGCGCTCGCCGCTGCGGTATTCCTCTACGCCCTCGCCAACGAGAAGCGCGATGCCCTCCACCTCGCCGAGCCGAGGATCCGCGAGGAGATCGGCCGGATCGTTGCCGCGGCCGACCTCGAGGAAGTCCTCTCTTACGCTCAGTGGGCCGCCCGCGACGTCGCCGATGCGCGCGACGTGGTGCGCCGCTTCAAGCCGCTGTGGCGCCAGAAGCTGACGCGCGAAGAGCGCGTCGATCTCGTCGCCATGGCCGAGGCCATTGCCGAGCTCGGCGAACCGGACGATCACAACCAGAAGCTGACCCTCGTGACACTGCGCACGGCAATGGGCCCGGAGCAGAACAGATGACCACCGCCCTCTCCATCCGCGACATCGGCCTCCACTACGGTGCAGCGCAGGCGCTGCGTGGCATCAGCATCGAGGCGAAGCCTGGACGGATCACCGCGGTGCTCGGCCGCAACGGCGTCGGCAAATCCTCGACGCTGCGCGCCGTCACCGGCATCAACAACGTCTCCTCGGGCGAGATCGTCTTCAACGACGAGGTGCTGAAGAAGGCCCCGCCCTATAAGCGGGCCCGGCTCGGCATCGGCTATGTGCCGCAGGGCCGCGAAGTGTTCCCGCTGCTGACGGTGAAAGAGAACCTCGAAACCGGCTATGCGCCGCTGAAACCGGCCGACCGCACCGTGCCCGATTACATTTACGAGCTGTTCCCGATCCTCAAATCGATGCTCGGCCGCCGCGGCGGCGACCTCTCGGGCGGCCAGCAGCAGCAGCTTGCCATCGGCCGGGCGCTGGTGACCCGGCCCAAGGTGCTGGTGCTCGACGAGCCCACCGAGGGCATCCAGCCCTCCATCATCAAGGATATCGGCCGCGCGCTGCAGTTCCTGCGCGACCAGAAGGGCATGACTATCCTGCTCGTCGAGCAATATCTGGACTTCTGCCGCGAGATCGCCGACGACATCTACATCATGGATCGCGGTGAAATCATGCATTCCGGCCCCGCCGCCGACCTCGACCTGCCCGAGGTGCGCCGGCATCTGATGGTGTAGCGTGGGGCCGACCTCACCTTCGGTGCAAGCTGCCCCACCCCTGTCCCCTCCCCCCAAACAGGGGGAGGGAGACGCCTTCACGACGCTCAATGCGTTGGTCTCCCTCCCCTTTTAGGGGGAGGGGACAGGGGTGGGGGTCCACAGCCACCGGCGTTCGGGGTCGATCATGAGCGCCATCCAGTCCCTGCCCCGCCACCAGCGCGCCCGCGGCATTGGCCGCATCGCCACCCAGGTGCTCGACGGCCGCACCCGGCTGACCACCCTGTTCCAGGAAGGCTGCGCCAAGATCCGGCTGCCGCACACCCATGACCCGAGCCTCCAGGCGGTGCTGATCAACACCGCCGGTGGCCTGACCGGCGGCGATGACGTGGCCTGGGAAGCCAAGGCGGCGCCCGGCGCCCGGCTGGTGCTCACCACCCAGGCCTGCGAGCGGGTCTATCGCTCGCTCGGCGACGATGCGCGCGTCAGCACGCGGCTCGAGGTCGGCGCCGGAGCGCAGCTCGACTGGCTGCCGCAGGAAACCATCCTCTACGAAGGCGGCCGGCTGAACCGCAGCCTCGAGGTCGATCTCGCCCCCGATGCCAGCTTCCTCGGCATCGAAGCCATCATCCTCGGCCGCGAGGCAATGGGCGAAGCCGCCCGCGGCGCCCGGCTCACCGACAACTGGCGCATCCGCCGCGCCGGCCGGCTGATCCACGCGGAGGCGACCCGGCTGAGCGCCGACCCGCTGGAGCGCGACGGCCTGTCGCTGCTTGCCGGTGCCGGTGCCTTCGCCACCCTGCTCTATGTCGGCGCCGATGCGGAGCGAAAGCTCGATCCGGTTCGCGCCCTCTCTACTGACCAATCAGGCGCCAGCCTCATCGGCGAGCGTCTGGTCATCCGCGCCATGGCGCCATCAGGGCTTGCGCTGCGCCGCATCATCACCCCAATAATCGCAACGCTCTCCAGCGCCGGCACCCTGCCGCGCCTGTGGCACTTCTAGGATAATCGATGAACCTGACGCCCCGCGAGAAAGACAAGCTGCTCATTGCCATGGCGGCGATCGTCGCCCGCAAGCGCCTCGAGCGCGGCGTGAAGCTGAACCACCCGGAGGCCATAGCGCTGATCACCGACTATGTCGTCGAGGGCGCCCGCGACGGCCGCTCGGTCGCCGACCTGATGGAAGCCGGCGCCCATGTGGTGAGCCGCACCCAGGTGATGGAAGGCATCGCCGAGATGATCCACGACGTGCAGGTCGAAGCCACTTTCCCCGATGGCACCAAGCTGGTGACCGTCCACGAACCGATCCGGTGAGCGCAATGGCCCTGATCCCAGGCGAAATCTACACGGTCCCCGGCGACATCGAGCTCAATGTCGGCGCGCCCCAGATCACGCTCGAAGTGGCCAATACTGGCGACCGTCCGATTCAGGTCGGCTCGCACTACCACTTCTACGAGACCAATGCCGGATTGCGCTTCGATCGCGAACAGGCCCGCGGCATGCGGCTCGATATCGCCGCCGGCACGGCCGTGCGCTTCGAGCCGGGCCAGGCCCGCGAAGTGCGGCTGGTGCCGCTGTCGGGCAACCGTACGGTCTACGGCTTCCAGCAGAAGATCATGGGTAAGCTCTAGCGCATGCGAAAGGCTGGGCTTATGTCCAGCCGGTCGACTTACAGGTCGTTGGCGTAGAGCACCCCACCGCCATCGCCTGAGATGTCGGCGGAAACGATCTGCTGCAATGAAACGCCGGAGTTGCGGATCACGCCCATCGCCAGCGGGTTGATGACGAGATTGCCCTGCAGATAGCGGATATCCCGCTCCTTGAGATCGATCGCGGCGGAGAGGCGCGAGGCCGACCGCTCGGCCCCGGCGAGGCTCGACAGCCGCACCACGCGCAATCCGGCGGCATCGTCTGCCCGCTCGGCGGAGCGCAGGAACTTGCTGTCGCCGATGCCCGAAATGATGGTGTTGATGTCCATGAACTGCGCCTGCGCCAACTGCGGCACAGCTATCAGCAGGGCGGCGGCGAATGCGGCGACGAACCGGAATTTCATGTGAGCCTCCAAACAGGTAGCGCCAATAGAACAGCAGGCTGTGGCGAAATGCGGACAACGCGGCCAGATGAGCTTTGGCAATCGCAGGAGATTTCGGTTAGGGATGCGCCGGTTTCAATGGGCAGGACGGCGATGACCACCAAAGAACAAGATTTCAAAGAGCGCTTCGCGGCCGTGCTGCTCGACCTGCGCAGCAATGGTGGCAAAGATCCCGAGGCAATGTTCCTGATCGGCAGCCTCGCCGCGCGCCTCGTCGATCGCGCCAGGCAGCCCAATTGGGCCGCCTACAAGGCCAGCATGGCGCGCGAGGTCTATGACCGGTTGCTCGGCGATTTCCAGAAGCAGGGCAACGGCTTCCATGCCGAGGGCAAGGCCAAGCACGCCTACGCCATCCAGGTGCTGGCCATTTCGCTGATCGCCCGCACCCAGCGCGACGCCGAGATTCGCGCCGGTGACGCCCTGCTCGATGAAATGCTCGGCTTCCTCATTGCCGCCTACCGCAAAGCAGAGGCAATAACTCCAAAGCCAAACTGAGCTGCCGATTTTCGCGTCAGATGGCTGGACAGCCTAACAATTAGGCGGTTCAACTACCTTCCTCCGCTTCGCCTGGAAGGACCATCATGCCAGCTCGCATCTCCCGCTCGACCTATGCCCAGATGTATGGGCCGACCACCGGCGATCGGGTGCGGCTGGCCGATACCGAGCTGTTCGTCGAGGTGGAGAAGGATCTCACCACCTATGGCGAGGAGGTGAAGTTCGGCGGCGGCAAGGTGATCCGCGACGGCATGGGCCAGAGCCAGATCACCCGCGCCGCCGGCGCCGTCGATACGGTGATCACCAATGCACTGATCATCGACCATACCGGCATCTACAAGGCCGATATCGGCCTGCGCGACGGCAAGATCCACGCCATCGGCAAGGCCGGCAACCCCGACACCCAGCCCAATGTCGACATCGTCATCGGCCCCTCGACCGAGGTGATCGCCTCGGAGGGGCGCATCATCACGGCGGGCGGCATGGATGCGCATATCCATTTCATCGCCCCGCAGCAGATCGAAGAAGCGCTGATGTCGGGCATCACTACGATGATCGGCGGCGGCACCGGCCCGGCGCATGGCACACTTGCTACCACCTGCACCGGCGCCTGGCACATCCACCGGATGATCGAGAGCTTTGATGCCTTCCCGATGAATCTCGGCCTCGCCGGCAAGGGCAACGCCTCGCTCCCCGCCCCGCTCGAGGAGATGATCCTCGCTGGCGCCAGCTCGATGAAACTGCACGAGGACTGGGGCACCACCCCGGCAACCATCGACAATTGCCTTGCCGTCGCTGACGCCTTCGATGTGCAGGTAATGATCCATACCGACACGCTGAACGAATCCGGCTTCGTCGAGGACACGGTGCGCGCCTTCAAGGGCCGCACCATCCACGCCTTCCACACCGAAGGCGCCGGCGGCGGCCACGCGCCCGACATCATCAAGGTGGCGGGCCTCAGCAACGTCCTCCCCTCCTCGACCAACCCGACCCGGCCCTACACTGTGAACACGTTGGCCGAGCATCTCGACATGCTGATGGTTTGTCATCATCTGAGCCCCGCCATCGCCGAGGACGTCGCCTTCGCGGAGAGCCGCATCCGCAAGGAGACCATCGCGGCCGAAGATATCCTCCACGATATCGGCGCCTTCTCGATGATCTCGTCCGACAGCCAGGCCATGGGCCGCGTCGGCGAGGTGATCATCCGCACCTGGCAGACCGCCGACAAGATGAAGCGCCAACGCGGGCGGCTGCCCGAGGAAACCGGCGACAACGACAATTTCCGGGTAAAGCGCTTCATCGCCAAATACACCATCAACCCCGCCATCGCGCAGGGCCTCAGCCGCCATATCGGCTCGGTCGAGGTCGGCAAGCGCGCCGACCTCGTGATGTGGACGCCAGCCTTTTTCGGCGTGAAGCCGGAAATGGTGATCATGGGCGGCTCAATCGCCGCCGCCCCGATGGGCGACCCAAACGCCTCGATCCCCACCCCGCAGCCGATGCATTACCGCCCGATGTTCGGCGCCTACGGCAAGCTCAGGACCAACTCCTCGGTGACCTTCATCAGCCAGGCCGCCTATGACAGCGGTCTGCAATCAAAGCTCGGCGTCGCCAAGGGCATGCTGCCGGTCGAAAACACCCGCGGCGGCATCAGCAAGGCCTCGATGATCCATAACTCGGCGACGCCGCAGATCGACGTCGATCCAGAGACCTACGAAGTACGAGCGGATGGCGAGTTGCTGACCTGCGAACCGGCCACGGTGCTGCCGATGGCGCAGCGGTATTTCCTGTTCTAGCGCCTAGCCACGGAAAGCCGTCACGCGGATTTCAACCCGCATCTTGGGGTCGCCCAATATGGCGACCCCAAGACAGGTCCAGATTGGCTTCTTAGCGGGGAAGCGCCGACGGAATTGCCTCCTCAAGCGACTTCCCGGGCCCAGCCGCCGGGAGCGTAGGTCTTGAACTGTGGCATGAGATGTACCTCGACTCGCGGGGGGTGAAACGCCGACCTTGCCAAGTTTTTCGCAGCCAGGCGCTGGAGACGGTCTAGGCGCCTGTATCGCCTCAGCGCCGCCCTCCGCCGCAGCCGACTGAAATCCGCCACAGCGAATTGGTTAGGTTCACTCAGTTCCGAGGAGGACCAGACGATGGAAGCGCTTGCCACTGCCGCCCTGATGCAGAACGTCGATGTGTCCGCGCAGGTCGTCCTTTCCCTTGCGGGGAGCTTCGAGCGCAATATCGTCGAGTATCAGTGCGAGGGCCTCGAGCCCTTCAAGGTCGACTTCATCAACGCCAAGCCGAACTTCCTCGCCATCGTGCCGATCGGCCCGGAACGGCTGGTCTTCGTCAACGTCATGTCCGGCTCAGGCGCCAAGTATGTCGCCGGCCAGTACGAGTTCTGGACCAAGGGCAGCGAGGCGACCCTCACCGACCTGATGGCCGATCCGCAGACGCCGGTGAGTTGCTCGGAAGTCAGCAACACCCCCTGAGGCCGCGATGGACACAGGCACCGCCCATGATGTGTTCGTGCATGTGCGCATCGTCATGGGAACGGTCATCGGCCTTGGCCTGACGCGCCTGCTGATGGGTGCTGCCGGCCTGATCCAGCATCCCAAGCGCGCGAGGCTCTCGCTCCTCCACCTGCTCTGGGTGGCCTCGATCAGCATCGAGCTGATCCTATTCTGGTGGTGGGAATACGACCTGGCGCGCCTGCCGAGCTGGAATTTCGGCATCTTCATCTTCCTGATCGGCTACGCGGTGACGCTGTTCGCGCTCGCCGCCCTGCTGTTCCCCGACAACCTCAGCGAATATGACGGCTACGAAGATTTCTTCATCAAGCGCCGCCACTGGTTCTTCGGCATTTTCGGGCTGACGTTCCTCCTCGATCTGACCGACACGCTGATCAAGGGCGCGCCCTATTTCGAGGCCATGGACCTGCTCTACCTGGCGCAGATCCCCTTCGGCCTGGTGCTCTCGGGCATCGCCATCTGGACGCCGAACCGCCGCTTCCACCTCAGCTTCGTCATCGTGCACCTGATTTATCAGGCGTGGTCGATCGGCTTCTACTTTGAAAGCCGCGGTTGACCGGCTAAGCTCCCCCCAAGGTTGGGAAGCCTCGAAGACTCGGTAGTTTGATGATGCCGCAAACCTTTCGCGCGGTTGGCTATGTGCCATCCCGCGCAACCGGTACCCCCTTCGATCTCGCCATCCTCTTGCACGATGAGCGCCGCGTGCGCCGCCGCATGCTGACCCTGGTGCATGGCGACAACGTGCTGGTCGATTTCCCCGAACCCATCACCCTCGCCGACCGCTCGATGCTCGAACTCGATGATGGCCGTCTCGTCGAAATCATCGCCGGCGAGGAGCCGCTCTACGAGGTCCGCGGCCGCGATCGCATCCACCTGATGCGGCTCTGCTGGCACCTGGGCAACCGCCACCTCAAGACCTCGATCGAGGATGACCGCGTGCTGATCCTCCGCGACCATGTAATCGGCGACATGCTGCGCGGTCTCGGCGCCACAGTCACCGAGATCTCCGAACCCTTCCACCCCGAGGAAGGCGCCTATGCCCATAGCCACGGCGAGCCCCAGCACGCCCTCCTCAACCGATGACCGACCCCGCCGCGCTGCAGAAGCTGGTCACCTGGCTGTCGCCTGCCTTTCCGGTCGGCGCCTTCGCCTGGTCGGCCGGACTTGAGACGGCAATTGCAGATCGTCGCGTAACCAGCGCCGAACGCTTGCAGAACTGGGTCGAGGGCGCGCTTGCACATGGGGGGATCCGTACCGATGCGATCTTGCTGGCGAAGGCGTGGCGGGTGGTTTCGACGATCGAACCGACTGAACCGAACGGCCGGCGGGAACCGCCCCCCACCCCTGCCCCCTCCCCGCAAGGGGGACGACAAGAGGTCGCCCCGAGGGGAGGGAGACCTGCGCTGGCAGATCTTCGCTCCACTGGCACCGAGCAAACTGACGGCGTCTCCCTCCCCCTTGCGGGGAGGGGACAGGGGTGGGGGTCCACAGCCACCGGGCAACGCGATCCGGCAGCGGAACTCTCCGACCTCGCCGACCTCAGCCTCGCCCTCACCGCCAGCCGCGAGCGCTGGATGGAAACCACCATCACCGGCGACAACTACGTGCTGGCGGCAAAACACTGGCCCAGCGACATCCTCGCGCTACTGCCAGAACCCTGCCCCTACCCCGTCGCAGTCGGCGCCATCGCCGCGGCCCACGATATCGACCTCCTCGACACCCTCCTTGCATGGCTCACTGCCACCGTGCATGGCCAGATCTCGGTGGCGGTGCGTCTCGTGCCGCTCGGCCAGTCCGACGGCCTTCGCGTGCTTGCCGCGCTCGAGGGGCGCGTCGCGGCGCTCGCAGCATCTGCGGCCACGGCAACCCTTGCCGACCTCGGCGCAATCGCCTACGCCGCCGATATCGCGCAGATGCGCCACGAGACGCTGGAACCGAGGATTTTCCGTTCATGAGCATGCTGATTGCCGCCCTCATCTTCGTCGTGCTGCTGGCGGTGGCCATTGCCCACTTCCTTTGGTCGATCGGCAGCCGCTGGCCGATCCGCGACCCGGAGCTCTTGGCCCGCACTGTGGTGGGCAAGCCAGGCGTCACCCGGGTGCCGAAATTCGCCGCGTTCATCGTCTCGCTGTTGGTGCTCGCCGCCGGCGTCCTCGCCCTGTCGCTCGCCGATCACAGCGCCGGCGACTGGTGGCTGACGCTGATCGGCGTGGCGCTCGCCGCGGTGTTCCTCGGCCGCGGCGCCATCGGCTACACCGAGCGCTGGCGCGCCGTCTTTTCGGCTGAACCGTTCGCGACGCTCGACCGCAAGAACTACTCGCCGCTCTGCATCGCGCTCGGCGTCGGCTATCTTATCCTCGTCATCATGAGGCTCATATGAAATCGCTCAACGGCCCCCTGCGCGTTGGCATCGGCGGCCCGGTCGGCTCCGGCAAAACCACGCTCTGCGAAATGCTGCTCAAGGCGATGCGGGATCGCTACTCGATGGCGGTGGTCACCAACGACATCTACACCAAGGAAGATGCGCTGATCCTCAACCGGGTGCAGGCGATCTCCGAGGATCGCATCGTCGGCGTCGAAACCGGCGGCTGCCCGCACACCGCCATCCGCGAAGATGCCTCGCTGAACCTTGCGGCCATCGCCGACCTCAACCGTAAATTCCCCGACCTCGACATCATCCTGATCGAGTCCGGTGGCGACAATCTCGCGGCGACCTTTTCTCCCGATCTCGCCGACATCACGCTCTACGTCATCTCGGTGGCGCAGGGCGAAAAGATTCCCCGCAAGGGTGGCCCAGCCATCACCCGCTCGGACCTGCTGGTCGTCACCCACACCGACATCGCGCAATACGTGAACGCCAGCCTCGAGGTAATGGAAGCCGACACGAAGCGGGTGCGCGAAGGCCGCCCCTACGTCTTCGCCGACCTGTTGCGCCGCGAGAACCTCGACCAGATCATCGGCTTCATCGAGCAGCAGGGCGGGCTGGTTGCAGCTCAGGCGGCCGAGTAATCCTGGGGCATTGCTCCGATAGACCCACACACTCGATGTCATCCCAGCGAAAGCTGGGAGGTGGACTCACGTTTGAAGTGCAACAGGTTTGATGAAGCCCGAGATGACCTCGTTTGGGGTTTTGAAGGCAAGGCATTTTCTCGGGATGTTGTTGTAGGCGGTTGCGATGGCGTTGAGTTGGTCGTCGGTGACGTCGTCGAGATTGGTTTTTCGAGGCAGCCAGCGCCTTAGCCTTCCGATGGCGTTCTCGATGCCTCCCTTCTGCCAAGGCGAGTGAGGATCACAGAAGAAGGTGCCGTGTTCGAGCTTGGCGCTGAGCTTGTAGTGCAGGGCGAACTCGGTGCCGTTGTCGATGGTGAGCGAGCGGCGCAGCGGGCGTGGCCGGTTGGCTAGATCAGCCCCGAGCTGTCGTCTGATGGTGTCGGCTGTTTTGTTGGGCAGACGGGCCAGAGTGAGATCGCGCGAGGTGCGCTCGAAGGTGACCAGGAGGAACTGGCCATAGCGGGAGAAGGCCATCAGGTCGGCCTCCAGGTGCCCCGGTACCAAGCGGTTGTCGGCCTCTTGGGGGCGCAGCTCGATCGAGCGGCGACGGCTCATTCGGCTGGCCGGCGAGCCGCCGCGCTTGCCCAGCTGGCCGCGTCGGCTCTTGGCCCTGGGCAGCAGCCGATGCCGGTAATCCTTCTGCGCCGAGCGGTGATAGATGAACCGATAGATAGACTCGGCGCTGATCAGCGTGCGACCATGCTCGAGCGCCAGTCGGCCGGCGATCTGCTCAGGTGAACGTCCCCATCGCAGGGAGTGTCAGGATTTCCGTGTGCTTGCGGGCGGTTGCACATTACGCCGCCATGGCTTTGATAAATCGTTCGCCGAAGATGACGGCGAACTGAGGCTTTGCCATTGACCACTCACGAGGCGGCATTTTCCACTCCTTCTCGGAGCGGTTCAAGATCAGATAGAGCAGCTTGGTTGCTGCCTCGTCGGTGGGGAAGTGGCCCCTGGCTCGGACGGCTCGTCTGAGCTTGGAGTTCAGCGCTTCGATGGCGTTGGTCGTATAGATGATCCGTCGCACGGCATCGGGGAAGGCGAAGAACGGGATGATCTCGCTCCACACCCGCCGCCAGCTCTGGCCGATCGCGGGATAGCGCTTGCCCCATTCGCTGGCTTCGAAGGCGACCAGCGCCTCTTCGGCGGCCTTGGCATCGACGGCGCGGTATATGCTCTTCAGCGCCCCCACCAGCGGCTTGCGGTCCTTCCACGATACGAAGTCCATGGAGTTGCGCAGCAGGTGGACGATGCAGGTCTGGACCACGGCTTGTGGGAACACGGCGGTGATGGCGTCGGGGAAGCCCTTGAGGCCATCGACGACGGCCAGCATGATATCCTCGGTGCCTCGGTTGCGGAGCTCGTTCATGACCCTGAGCCAGAACTTGGCGCCTTCGTTCTGCTCGACCCACATGCCGAGCACCTCCTTGCCGCCGTCGGCGCGCACGCCCAGCGCGATATGGATCGCTTTGGAGCGGACCATGCCTTCGTCGCGGATCTTCACCCGGATGGCATCGAAGAACACCAGGGGATAAGCCGGATCGAGCGGGCGGGCCTGCCAGGCGGCGACCTCATCGAGCACGGCATCGGTCACCGTCGATATCAGGGCGGCAGACACCTCGATGCCGTAAAGCTCGCGCAGATGCCCGGTAATCTCCCGCGTGCTCATGCCGCGCGCGTACATCGAGATGATCTTGTCGTCGAAGCCGGGAAAGCGACGCTGATACTTGGCGATCAGTTGCGGGTCAAAGTTGCCCTGACGATCACGGGGGACGTCGATCTCGATCTTGCCGGTGTCCGTCACCACCGTCTTGTGGCCGTAGCCATTGCGGCTGTTGCCCACCTGTTCATCGCCGCCCAGATGATGATCCATCTCGGCATTGAGCGCACGTTCGGCCAGCGCCTTCTTCAGCGTATCCAGCAATCCGCCCTGATCGAGGGCGGCGGCGGCATCGCTGCCAGCCAGAAGCTGGTCGAGTAAATCAGCCGGGATCACCGGCTCTTTGCGTCGGGACATAGGGAAGACTCCTTCTCACCCATTATGCCCGCCCGCACACCGAAATCAGGACAGTCCCCCATCGCAAGGCCGTTCCTTACCAGCTCCTGCAGGTCCGGCTGGCGCGCCAGCTTGAAGCGGGCATCCCAACGTCGGCGCCTAAGCGCCAGGCCGTGCGCCCGCTCCCCGTCATAGCCGCCGCGCCACTGCTTGCTCGGCTGGCTGTTGCGTGCCAACTCCCGGCTCACCGTCGAGGCTGGCCGTCCAAGTTGCCGCCCCATCCAGTTCAACGAACGCTTCTCGCCACACCAGATCTCAATCTGAACCCGCTCCCGCTGGCTCAACTGCTCATATTTTCGTCCCATCGCGCAAACACCCTAGCAGGTGTTGCACTTGTTCCGTGAATTCGGGGGAACCAACTCCGCGGCGAGGGCTTTGCCCTCGTCCGCTAGGGCTGGCACGGGCGGCGAGATGGGTGGGAAGCGCTGCGTGCCGACAGCGAGTTCGACCCTGCCCTCTGCTTCGTCGCCAAGGCGGGGGACGAAGTCGTCGGCTTCTGCCTCAGCTGGACCTCGAGCTTCGTCAAGGATCTGGTGGTGGCGCCGGAGCGGCAGGGGCACGGGCTGGGCGGCGCGCTGCTGGCGACGGCGATGTTGGAGTTGCGGGCCCGCGGGGCAAGCGAGGTGCAGTTGAAGGTGGTGACGGCGAATGCCGGTGCGCGACGACTGTATGAACGGCTGGGGTTTGCGACAATCTGACGACTGATAGAGACGGCCCCCTCCCGGCCTCCCCCATGAAGGGGGAGGTGAAGAGTTGAGTCTCTGTCTTCGATTGTGCCAAATGAACCGGCAGGGCACCTCCCCCTTCATGGGGGAGGATGGGAGGGGGACGTCTGCTTCAGAAAGCCTCGCCGCCCTACTCCTTCGGCGTTTCCTCGGGCGGCTCATCACCCGGCAGTTCCTCCGGCGGAACACCCGGCACATTGTCCGGTTGCGGTGGCGGCTGCGGGACATCCGGCTGCACCGGGATTTCCCGCGGCGGTGTCGGCACCTCGGGCTTCGACGGCGGAATCTGGCCCTTCAGCAGCACCACCACCGAGCGCGGCGGCAGCGTTGCCGCCCGGTCGGCGACCGGCAGCACAGCCTGGTCGTCGGAGACGAGGCCCACGGTCCAATAGCCCTCGGGCAGCCGCGCCAGCACCGGATCGATCCGGCGGTTGAACCAGACGATCAGGTCTTCCTCGGTCGTCTGCAACCGCATGCCGAGCACCGAAGCGCCGGCATTATTCCAGTCGCCCTCGTTCATCTCGCGCCCGTCAGGGTGCAGCCAGGCGACGTCGCGCACCCCGTGCTTGGTCTGCCCGGTGAGAAAGTGGTCATGCGTCAGTGCCGGGTGCATGCGGCGGAACTCGCTCAGCGCCGAGACGAAATCCACCAGCGCGCCGTCGGCGCTTTCCCAGTCGACCCAGGTGATCTCATTGTCCTGCGCATAGGCATTGTTGTTGCCCCGCTGGGTGCGGCCGAACTCGTCGCCCTGCTGCAACAGCGGCAGGCCGCGGCTCAAAAACAGCGTCGCCAGCAGGGCCCGCACGTCGCGGCGGCGCGCCGCGTTGATCTTTTCGTCGTCGGTCGGTCCCTCGTGCCCGCAATTCCACGAGTAGTTGTTATTGTGCCCGTCGCGGTTACCCTCGCCATTGGCCTCGTTGTGCTTGTCGAGGTAGGAGACGAGATCGGCCAGCGTGAAGCCATCGTGCACCGCCAGCATGTTGACGCCGGCGCTCGGCTTCCGGCCGGCGAAATCGAAGATCTCGGCCGAACCGGCGACCTTGCCGGCCAGGGCCCCGATCTTGCCCTGATCACCCCGCCAGAACGAGCGCACATCATCGCGATAGGTGTCGTTCCACTCGCGGAATTCCTTGCCGAACTGCCCCAGCTGGTAGCCGCCCGGACCCGGATCCCAGGGTTCGGCAACGAGGATCGATTTGCCCAGCACCGGATCGGACTTGATCAACTGCAGCATTTTGGCGTTGGGGTTGAACCCCGGCTCGCGCCCGAGGATCGGTGCCAGGTCGAAGCGGAAGCCCGAAACGCCCATCTCCTCCACCCAGTAGCGCAAGCTCTCGATCACCAGCCGTTGCGTTGCCGGATGGTCGGCGCGCAGCGTGTTGCCGGTGCCGGCATCGTTCACCAGCACCTTCTTCCCGCCGGCATCGACGAACCGGTAATAGGTCATCGCGTCGAGCCCCATCAGGCTCAGCATCGGGCCGTTGGCGTCGCCCTCGCCGGTGTGGTTGTAGACCACGTCGAGGATCACCGAGATGCCCGCCTTACGGTACACATCGGTCATGTTGCGCAGTTCCTGCGGGCCCCGCGGCGCCAGCCGCGGATCGACCGCGAAATAGCTGACCGGGTTATAGCCCCAGGCGTTGGTGAGCCCCATTGCCGGCAGGTGGCCATCGTCGATAAACGCCGCGATCGGCATCAGTTCGACCGTATCGCCCCCGAGATAGCGCAGGTGATCGACCACCCGCTTGGTGGTGAGGCCCGCCAGCGTGCCGCGTAGCGGCCCCTGCACCGAGGGGTGGCGCATGGTGTAGCCGCGTACGTTGAGCTCGTAGAACAGCCCCGGCACCTTGCGCCGCGGCGCGGCATTCTTGTTGTCGGCAGCCAGCACGATCGCCTTGGGAATCAGCGGCGCCGTGTCCACTGCCTCGTCGCGGTTGAGCCGCAGCCGCGGCGAACGCACGAAGGGGCGGTCGAGCCGCCGGGCATAGGGATCGACCAAGAGCTTGTTCGGGTCGAAGAAATAGCCCTGGTCTGGATCGTAACGGCCGTCGGCGCGCAGGCCATACCGGGCCCCCGCTCCGATATTGCCGATCAGCCCGAACCAGATGTGGTCCTCGTGCCCATCGAGCGCGATGCGCGCCGTCTCCTGGTCGAGCTCGTCGTAGAGCGATACCCAGATCACCGTCGCCGTCTCCGAATAGACGGCGAAGTTCACCCCCTCGGCGGTAATGGTCGCGCCAAGCTTCTCCGGGCTGCCAGCGCCCGGCACCAATACTGGTTTCACGGCTACCGGGCCTTCAAGTGATAACGCTGGGCGCGTCACGGCCGGTGCGCGCCTTGATGCCCGCAACGCTGTCGGCGATGGAAATGAGGGGAGCGAGAGCGGTCTGGGTATCGAGATCGTGCTGTCCATGCGGCGGCTCATACCTTTCGAGGTACAAGCGCAACGTGGCGCCGACGGTCCCGGTTCCACTGAGCCGCACGACGATGCGGCTGCCATCGGCAAAGCCGATCCGCACCCCCTGCTTGCCGCTGGTCGAGCCATCCACCGGGTCGTGGTAGGTGAAGTCGTCGGCATAGGCCACCGGCCGGCCCTCGAGCGACTGCCCGACGAGACCTGGGAGCTTGGCCCTGAGGTCATCCATCAGCGCATTGGCGGGCGCCGCCTCCACCTCTTCATAGTCGTGTCGGGTGTAGTAATTGCGGCCATAGGTGGCCCAGTGATCCTGCACGATGATGTCGACGCTCTGCTGCCGCGCTGCCAATACGTTCAGCCAGAGCAGCACGGCCCACAGGCCATCCTTCTCGCGCACGTGGTTCGAACCGGTGCCGGCCGATTCCTCGCCGCAGATGGTGACGCGGCCGGCATCGAGCAGGTTGCCGAAGAACTTCCAGCCGGTGGGCGTCTCGTGCATCTCGATGCCGAGCTTTTCAGCCACCCGGTCGGCCGCCGCGCTGGTCGGCATCGAGCGGGCGATGCCGGCAATCCCGGCGGCGTAGCCCGGCGCATGCGGCGCGTTGGCGGCGAGGATGGCGAGTGAATCCGACGGGGTGACGAAGCGGTTGCGCCCGATGATCAGGTTGCGGTCGCCATCGCCATCCGAGGCCGCGCCGAAATCCGGCGCTTCCGGGCTCATCATCAGGTCGTAGAGGTCTTTGGCATAGACGAGGTTGGGGTCCGGATGCCCGCCGCCGAAATCCGGCAGCGGCGTGCCGTTGACCACGGTGCCCGAGGGCGCCCCGAGGATGCCCTCGAGGATCTTGTGCGCGTAAGGCCCGGTGACCGCATGCATGGCGTCGAAGCGCATGCTGAAGCCCGCAGCGAACATGGCGCGGATCTTGTCGAAATCGAACAGCGTCTCCATCAGCGCCGCATAGTCAGCGACCGGATCGATCACCTCGACCACCATGCCGGCCGAATGCTGCGTGCCGATGCGGCTGAGATCCACATCGGGCGCGTCGACGATCAGGTAGCGATCGATCTCCCTGGACCGGGCGAACACCGCATCGGTGATCTTTTCGGGCGCGGGCCCACCGTTCGAGACATTGTATTTGATGCCGAAATCGCCATCCGGCCCGCCCGGATTGTGGCTGGCCGACAGGATCAGCCCACCGAACGCCTTGTGATGGCGGATGACATGGCTGGCCGCCGGGGTCGAGAGTATCCCGCCCTGCCCCACCAGCACCGCGCCAAAGCCGTTGGCCGAGGCGATCTTGATGATCTTCTGGATGGCGACGTCGTTGTAGAAGCGGCCGTCGCCGCCCAGCACCAGCGTCTTGCCCTTGATCCCTTCGAGGCAGTCGAAGATCGACTGCACGAAGTTCTCGACATAGTTGGGCTGGCTGAAGACGGTTACGCGCTTGCGGAGCCCGGAGGTGCCGGGCTTCTGATCCGCGAACGGCTTGGTCTCAATCGTCAGAATCGTCATCGAGTTTGTGCCCCAGGAGTGACGCGTAGAGGTCGGCATATTTTTCGGCGCTGAGTTCCCAGGAGACGTCCGACTTCATCCCCCGGCGCTGCATTTTGTGCCACACCTTCGGGCGCTGATAGAGCGCGATGGTCCGGCGGATGGCTTCGCCAAGCGCCTCCTCGGTGGCCGGTGAGAATACTACTCCGGTGGCGACCCCGGCCTCAACCGCTGCCTCGTTGGCATCGATCACCGTGTCGGCGAGCCCGCCCACCCGGCTGACCACCGGGATGCAACCATAGCGCAGGCCATAGAGCTGGGTCAGCCCGCAGGGTTCGAACCGCGACGGAATGAGGATCGCATCGGCGCCGCCCTGGATCAGGTGGCTGAGCTTCTCGTCATAGCCGATCACCACCCCGACCTTGCCGGGGTGCCTGAGCGCCGCGCCGGCAAAGCCGTTCTCGATTGCCGCATCGCCCGAGCCGAGAACGATCAGCCGCCCGCCATGCGCCACGAGGCTGTCGATCTCGCCCGGCAGCATGTCGAGCCCCTTCTGCCAGGTCAGCCGGCTGACCACCGAAAAGATCGGGCCATCGCCCGGCTCGAGCCCAAACCGCTCTTCCAGTGCCCGCTTGTTGGCGGAACGCTCGAAGATGTTGGAGGGGTTGTAGACCTGCGCCAGCGCCGGGTCGGTGCCCGGGTTCCATTCACTGGCGTCGATGCCGTTGAGGATACCGCTGACCGTGTCTGCCCGGCTCTGCAGCAGCCCTTCGAGGCCCATGCCATAGGCGGCGGTGCGCATTTCGTGCGCATAGGTCGGGCTCACCGTGGTGACGGCATCCGCCACCTGCAGCCCGGCCTTCAGGTAGCCGATATTGCCGAAATACTCGATCGCCCCCGAATTGGCGGCCTGGTAATCGAGCCGCAGCCCGTTGAACACATCCCAGCCGAACACCCCCTGGAAGGCGATGTTGTGGACGGTCATCACCGTCTTCACCCGCGTCGGCGCATTGAACGCCACATAGGCGGGCGCTAGGCCCGATTGCCAATCGTGGCAATGGAGGATGTCCGGCTTGTAACCCTCGATGGCGCCGCGCGACAGCTCGTAGGCGACAAAGCTCAGCGCCGCGAAGCGCTGCCAGTTATCCGGCCAGTCCTTGCCGTCGGCGCCCACATAGGGGTTGCCCGGCCGCTCGTAGAGGTGCGGCGCATCGATGGCGATGACATCGAGGCCATTCGCCCGCCCGGCCACCAGCCGCGCCGTGCCGCCGAAGAAATCGTCGAACCACAGCACCTGCCGACCATCGGCAAGCCCGGCCATCACCTTGGGATAGCCCGGCAACAGCACGCGCATCGAGACGCCATGCGGCGCCAATGCCGCCGGCAGCGCGCCGACGACATCCGCTAGGCCACCCGTCTTGATCAACGGGTAGGCCTCCGAGGCGACGGACAGGACTTCGATCATCTGCTCCGCCAGTTACTTGCTCGCCAGATATTTGTCGATCATCGGCTGGGTGACCAGCGTCACCCCCTCGGCGGTGCGGCGGAACCACTGCGCGTCGAACGCCGGGTCCTCCCCCACCACCAACCCTTCGGGCACGTGCACGCCGCGATCCACCACCACCTTCTTCAACCGGGCACCGCGTCCGATGGTGCAGTAAGGCAGCACCACCGCCTCGTGCAGTTCGGAGTAGGAATGTACCCGGCTGCCGGTGGAGAGCAGCGTACGGTCCAGCGCGCCACCCGAAATGATGCAGTCGCCCGAGACCAGCGAGTTGACCGCCGAGCCGCGCCGACCATCGAAATCATGCACGAACTTGGCCGGCGGGGTGATCTCGGCAAAGGTCCAGATCGGCCAGTCGCGATCGTAGAGATCGAGCTGCGGGGTGACGTCGCAGAGGTCGATATTGGCCTTCCAGTAGGCATCGACCGTCCCCACGTCGCGCCAGTAGGCCACATCCTCATTGGCCGAGCGGACGCAGGAGCGCGGGAAGCGGTGCGCCCAGGCCGAGCCGTTCTTGACGATATAGGGGATGATGTCCTTGCCGAAATCGCGCGACGAACCTTCGGTGGCGGCGTCGCGGCGCAGCTGCTCCATCAGGAAGCGCGTCTCGAACACATAGATGCCCATCGAGGCCAGCGCATAATCCGGCTTGTCGGGGATGCCCGGCGGGTCCTTCGGCTTTTCGACGAAATCGACGATCCGGTCGCGCCCGTCGACATGCATCACGCCGAAGCCGGTGGCCTCCATGCGCGGCACTTCGAGGCAGCCGATGGTGACGTCGGCCCCGGTGTCGACATGCTGCCGGAGCATGATTTCATAGTCCATCTTGTAGATGTGGTCGCCGGCCAGGAGCACGATGTAGCGCGGCCCGTAATCCTCGATGATGTCCATGTTCTGGTACACGGCATCGGCAGTGCCCTCGTACCACTGCGTCTCTGAGACGCGCTGGCTCGCCGGCAGCACGTCAAAGCTCTCGTTTCGCTCGGTGCGGAGGAAGTTCCAGCCGCGCTGCAGATGCCGGATCAGCGAGTGCGCCTGATACTGCGTCGCCACCGAGATCCGGCGGATACCGGAGTTCAGCGCGTTGCTGAGCGCGAAATCGATGATGCGGGACTTGCCGCCGAAATACACCGCCGGCTTGGCCCGCCGGTCGGTCAATTCGAACAGGCGGGTCCCTCGTCCGCCCGCCAGCACATATGCCATCGCCTCACGCGCCAGCGGCGATGGTGTCCGATAGTCTGCCATGCTTCCCTCCCCTAGGGCGTGATCGGATCGTTCGATCACGCGACACACACAAAGCACTACGTCCCGTTTGCGGGATCGTATTCAGTCTCCCCCGCCCCTCTAGGCGGGGTCATACTTCAGGTAAATCGTCGACATCGGCGGCAGATAGAGGTCGGCATAAGGTCCGAGCCCTTCCACTTCGCTCGCCTTGGCCAGCACCCGGCCCTGGTTCCCCTTGTTGGTGCCGCCGTACCAGCCGGCATCGGTGTTGAGCCGTTCCACCCAGCGTCCAGCCAGCGGCATCGGCACCCGATAGCCCTCGCGCGGCGACGGCGTCATGTTCGAGATCACCACCACCGGGTGCTCACCCGGGGCCTTCCTCGCCCAGGCGAACACCGAGTTGTTCTGATCGTTGCCGATCAGCCACTCGAAACCTTCGGGCTCGTTGTCGCGCGCATAGAGCGACGGCAACTCGCGGTAGAGCGCGTTGAGATCGGTGACGAGGCGGCGGATGCCCTCGTGCGACGGCGCCTCGAGCAGCCACCAGTCGAGCCCCTTAGCCTCGTTCCACTCGTCGCGCTGGGCATATTCCTGGCCCATGAACAACAGCTTCTTGCCCGGCCAGCCCCACATGAAGCCGTAGTAGGCGCGGAGGCCGGCGAACTGGCCCCAGTCGTCACCACCCATTTTACTGAGCAGCGAACCCTTGCCGTGCACCACCTCGTCGTGGCTCAGCGGCAGGATGAAGTTCTCCGAGTAGCCGTAAAGCGCCGCAAACGTCATGTCGTTGTGGTGATACTTCCGGTGCACCGGGTTGCGGCTCATGTAGCGCAGGGAGTCGTTCATGAACCCCATGTTCCACTTGAACCCGAACCCCAGCCCACCCTTGTCGACCGGCGCGCTGACGCCGCTCCACGAGGTCGATTCCTCGGCAATCATCATCACGCCCGGATGCAGCCGATAGGCCTCCTGGTTGACGCGCTTCAGAAACTCCACCGCCTCGAGATTGTGGTTGCCGCCGAACTGGTTGGGGATCCACTGCCCCGCCTGGCGCGAGTAATCGAGATAGAGCATCGAAGCCACGGCATCGACCCGCAGCCCGTCGAGGTGGAACGCCTCGAGCCAGTAGAGTGCGTTGTTGACGAGGAAGCTCACCACTTCCTTGCGCCCGAAATTGTAGATCGCGGTGTTCCAGTCCGGGTGGTAGCCCTTGCGCGGATCGAGATGCTCGTAGAGCGCCGTGCCATCGAAGTGGGCGAGGCCGTGCTCGTCGGTCGGGAAGTGCGCCGGCACCCAGTCGAGGATCACCCCCAACCCGGCCGCATGCGCCTTGTCGACGAAATGCGCGAAACCCCTGGGGTCGCCGAACCGCGCCGTCGGCGCATAGAGCCCGGTCGGCTGGTAGCCCCAGCTCGGATCGAACGGATGCTCGGTGATCGGCAGCAGCTCGATATGGGTGAAGCCGCTGTCGGCGGCGTAGGGAATCAGCTGCTCGGCCAGCTGCTCGTAGCTCATGAAGGCGCCATCGGCGCGCCGCCGCCAGGAACCGAGATGCACCTCGTAGATCGAAACCGGCTTCCGCCGCCAGTCGGCCTTGGCGCGCTCCTTCAAATACGTGGCGTCGGTCCATTCGAACGGTTTTGGGTCGGCGATCACCGAGGCGGTCTTGGGCCGCAACTCCGATTGCCGCGCGAACGGATCGGCCTTCAGCGGCCTGAGCTTGCCGTCCGGCCCGACGATCTCGAACTTATAGACCTCGCCCGGCCCGACATTGGGCACGAACACTTCCCACACGCCGGTATTGATCCGCACCCGCATCGGGTGCCGGCGACCGTCCCACTCGTTGAACGGCCCCACCACGCTCACGCGTTTGGCATTCGGCGCCCAGACGGCAAAATGCGTGCCGTTGACGCCCTCGAACTCCATCGCATGGGCGCCGAGCTTGTCGAACAGCCTCAGGTGCGAGCCTTCGCCGATATAGTAATCATCCATCGGCCCGAGCACCGGCCCGAAGCTGTAGGGGTCGAGGACGTTCCACTCACCGCCGTCATTGCGGGCGTGGTAGTTCACCGGCTGGAGCTTGGTCAGCTTGACGATGCCCTCGAAGAAGCCGTCGCCCCGCGGCTCCAGCTCCCCGAGAATCCGGTTGTCCATGCTGCGCGCCGACACCGATTCCGCATGCGGAATGAAGGTGCGCGCCACCCAGGCGCCATCGACCTCATGAAGGCCCAGTATGCCGAACGGATCGGAATGACGGCCCGCGACGATCGCCCGGATGTCGCTGTCAGCCGCCTGCCACTTGGACTTGCTCAAACCCCACTACCCCCCGACAACCGGGACACCCCAGATTTCCTTGGCGTACTGCGAAATCGTACGGTCCGAGGAAAACCAGCTGACGTGAGCAGTGTTCCGGATAGCCATCGAATACCATTTGCGAGGCTTGTTCCAGAGCTCATCGATATCTCGCTGCGCCGCCGCGTAGGCGTCGAAATCGCGCGCCACCATGAACCAGTCGTGGTCGTAGAGACCGCCGATCAGGTCGCGATAGCGGTTCGGGTCATCCGGCGAGAACACCCCTGACGAAATCGCCTCCAGCGCCTCGCGCAGCGCCGGCGACGCATCAATCGCCGAGCGCGGCACTTCACTGCGGTTGCGCTTTTCAGCCACCTTGTCGGCGGTGAGCCCGAAGATCACCATGTTCTCCGGCCCGACCTGCTCCAGCATCTCGACATTGGCGCCGTCGAGCGTACCCACGGTGATGGCGCCGTTGGCCATGAACTTCATGTTGCCGGTGCCCGATGCTTCCATGCCGGCCGTCGAGATCTGCTCCGAGAGGTCTGCCGCCGGGATGATCTGCTCGGCGAGGCTGACATTGTAATTGGGCAGGAACACCACCTTCAGGAGGCCGCGCACCGCCGGATCATTGTTGATCACCTTGGCGACGTCGTTGATCAGCTTGATGATCAGCTTGGCGTTCCAGTAGCCGGGCGCCGCCTTGCCGGCGAACACTTTTACCCGCGGCACCCAGTCGGTCTCGGGGTGCGAGCGGATCATCGAGTAGTGTGCCACTGCCTCGATGACGTTAAGCAACTGCCGCTTATACTCGTGGATGCGCTTGACCTGCACGTCGAACATGGCGTCGGGCGACACCACGATCCCGAGCCGGTCCTTGATCACCTGCGCCAGCGCCACCTTGTTGGCGCGCTTCACCGCCTTGAACTGATCCTGAAAGGTCGGGTCATCGGCGTGCTTGTCGAGCTTTTGAAGCAGCGTGAAATCGTCCTGGAACTTGCCCGATCCGGTCGCTGATCAGCCGCGCCAGCCCAGGGTTACATTGCAGCAGCCAGCGCCGCGGCGTCACCCCGTTGGTCTTGTTGTTGATCCGCTCCGGATAGAGCCGGTCGAGATCGGCGAACAGCGTCTTCTTCAGCAGCTCCGAATGCAGCGCCGAAACGCCGTTGATCGAGTGCGAACCGACAAAGGCCAGTTGCCCCATACGGACCCGGCGGCTGCCATGCTCGTCGATCAGCGACAGGTTGGCGATCTGATTGTCGGTGAAGCCGCCCATCTTGCGCGCCTCGCCGAGCACTTCGGCATTGATGGCGTAGATGATCTGCATCTGCCGCGGCAGCATCCGCTCAAGCAGGCCGACCGGCCAGGTCTCCAGCGCCTCGGGCAACAGTGTGTGGTTGGTGTAACCGAACGTCGCCTTGGTCAGCTTCCAGGCCGGCGCCCAGGCCATGCCGTGAATATCGATCAGGATGCGCATCAGCTCGGCAATCGAGATCGCCGGATGGGTATCGTTGAGCTGGATCGCGACCTTGTCCGAGAGCGAGCCGAGATCGCCATAAGCCTGCATGTGGCGGCGAACGATGTCCTGCAGCGAAGCCGAGGAGAAGAAGAACTCCTGGCGCAGCCGCAACTCCTGCCCCGACGGGGTCGAGTTGGCCGGATACAGCACGCGCGTCACCGCAGCGGCGCGAGAACTCTCCTCGAGCGCGCCGATATGGTCGCCGGCATTGAACTTGTCGAGCAGGATCGGATCGATCGGCTGCGCCGACCAGAGCCTGAGCGTGTTCACCCGCTTGCCGCGCCAGCCGACGATCGGGGTATCGAACGCCACCGCCAGGATGTGCTCGGCCGGGCGCCACTCGAGCCGGGTCGAGCCATCAGGCTCCTGCACCGGCTCGACATGGCCGCCAAAGCCGATCTCGTAGCTCGACTCGCGCCGCTCGAACTCCCAGGGGTTGCCGTGGGCGAGCCAGTCTTCCGGCAGTTCGACCTGCCAGCCCTCGCTCATTTCCTGCCGGAACAGCCCGTGCACGTAGCGGATGCCGTAACCGTAGGCCGGGATGTTGACTGTCGCCATCGATTCCATGAAGCAGGCGGCAAGCCGGCCAAGGCCGCCATTGCCCAGCGCCGCGTCCGGCTCGAGGTTGATCAGGTCGCCGAGGTCGACGTTGAAGTTCTTGAGCGCGGCCCGCACCGGCTCCATCACCCCGATATTGCTCATCGCATCGCGCATCAGGCGGCCGATGAGGAACTCGAGGCTGAGGTAGTAGACCCGCTTGTTGGAGGTCCGCCAGGTCTCGCGGCTCGATTCCATCCACTGGTCGATGATCCGGTCGCGCACCGTCAGGATCGTCGCCTTCAGCCAATCATGCGGCCGCGCGACGATCGGATCCTTGCCAACCGAATAGGTGAGTTTTTCGAGGATCTCCGATTGCAGCGCTTCAGTGGTGAGCGCGCGCCGTTCCGGGACCGGGGCATCCAATACGAGGGGCTTTTGCGGCATTGTCGCAATCCAGCATCATGACGATGTATTCCCCTCTAGACCACCACGCTTGCATGGAATTGGTGCTCTGTGAAGCCCCGTTGAGAACGGTTCTAAGGCACGATGCCTAAAGCGTAGACGATTATTGCTGCCGGCGACCCGTGAACTGCAGTTTACAGCCAGCGATATGTGAACTACAATTCACGCATGATCGAGGTTCGCCAACTGAGGACTTCCGACTCTGGCTCAGGGGCCTGACGGACACGCTGGCGGCGAAACGGATCGCCCAGCGCATCGTTCGGGTTCAGGCGGGTCTGCTCGGCGATGCGAAGTTCTTTGATGGAATTGGCGAGCTTCGTATCGACCATGGCCCAGGCTATCGGGTCTATTTCGTTCAGCGGGGCAAGGTGCTGATCGTTCTGCTCGCGGGTGGCGATAAATCCACCCAGAACAAGGACATCAAGCGGGCGATCAGGCTCGCCAAGGAGGTCTGACATGGCAGCCGAAACCACCCTGTTCGATGCAGCAGAGTTCCTGGACGATCCGGCTTCCCAGGCTGAGCTACTTGCTGACGCCTTCGAGAGCGGAAATGCCACCTACATTGCGCAGGCGCTCGGCGTCGTCGCGAGGGCTCGCGGCATGACTGAAATCGCCCGGGAGGCCGGCGTTACGCGCGAGGCGCTGTACAAGGCGCTCAGCGAGCGGGGCGATCCCAAGCTGAGCACGCTGCTGGGGGTCGCCCGGGCGCTCGGCGTAAAGCTGACCGCTACTCCGCTGACACCGGATGAGTAGCTAAGCCTTCGCCTCTTCCTCCGGCGCGATGATCGGTGTCGACGGGCCGGCCACCGTGCCGCTCTCGCGGGCCTGGTCCTCGGCATTGGCCCTGAGCAGGTCGCGGCCCGCCATCAGGCCGCCGACCATCTGCGCCGCAAAGCGCTGGCGGTCGCGCTCGCGCACACCTTCGATGATCTCGCCGACCTCGACCATATCGACATCGAGCTGGCGCAGCGTTTCGGCGCCGAACTCCAGCGCGCTCTCGAACACTTCGCGCAGTTGGTAGTCCGCCCCGGCTTTCACCAGCTCAAGCGCATGGCCACGGTCGAAGGCGCGCGCCATCACCTTGGCCAGCGGGAACTCCGATTTCACCAGCTCGGTGATGCGCGTCGCCGAGTCCTTCTTGTCGACGCAGACGAGGATCAGGTCCGCCGACCCGGCTCCGGCGGCGTGGAGGATGTCGAGCCGGGTGCCGTCGCCATAGTAGATCTTGAAGCCAAAAGTCTGCGCCACCTCGATCATTTCGACGTCGTTGTCGATGATCGAGATGGTGTGCTGGCCCTTGGCGATCAGCGGCTGGCTGGCGATCTGCCCGAAGCGGCCGAAGCCGATCAGCAGCACATTGCCGGTGAGCCCCTCCGGCTTCTCAACGCCCTCGAGCGATTGCACGGGCTTGGGCACCAGCTTCAGCAGCATGGTCGAGAACGGCGTCAGCACCATCGAGATGATCACCGTGGAGGTGAAAATGGCGTTGAGCTCGCCGGTCAGCAGGCCGCCCGCGGTCGCCGTGGTGAACAGCACGAAGGCGAACTCGCCGCCCTGCGCCATCAGCACGGCGCGCTCCAGCGCCAGGGCGTTGTTGCTGCCCAAGAGGCGCGCCAGTACGTAGATCGCCCCGCCCTTCAGCAGCATGTAGATGACCACCGAGAGCGCGATCAGCTGCCAGTTGGCGGCGACCACCGCGAGATCGAGCGACATGCCGACCGCGAGGAAGAACAGCCCCAGCAGCAGCCCGCGGAACGGCTCGACATCGGCTTCGAGCTGGTGCCGAAAGGTCGAGGTCGAGAGCAGCACGCCGGCCATGAAGGCGCCCATCGCCATGCTGAGTTCGCCCGCTTCCATGATCAGCGCCGCGCCCAGCACCACCAACAGCGCCGCCGCCGTCATCACCTCGCGCGCCTTCGATTCGGCGAGAATCTTGAACACCGGGTTCAGCACCCAGCGGCCGGCAAAGATCACCGCCACGATCGAGGCCGCCGCGACGCCGACGCTTATCCAGCGTTGCGTCATGCTCACATCGGTATCGATACCCGGCGACAGGAACGCCACCACCGCCAAGAGCGGCACGATGGCAAGATCCTCGAGCAGCAGCACGGAGACGATCTTCTGTCCGGCCGGCGTCTGCAACTCGCCGCGCTCGGAGAGGATTTGCATGACGATCGCCGTCGAGGTCAGCACGAACCCCAGGCCCGCGACGAACGCCACCGGCGGCGCGAGCCCGAGCAGGACGATGCCGGCCAGCGTCAGCAGCAGCCCGCAAAGGCCGACCTGCAGGATGCCGAGCCCGAAAATTTCCTTGCGCAGCCCCCAGAGCTTGGCCGGCTCCATCTCCAGCCCGACGATGAACAGGAACAGCACAACGCCCAGTTCGGCCGCATGCAGCACCGCCTGCGGCTCGCCGACCAGCTTCAGCCCGAACGGCCCGATGACCAGCCCGGCGGCGAGATAGCCGAGCACCGAGCCGAGCCCCAGCCGCCGGAACAGCGGCACCGCAATGACCCCGGCCCCGAGCAGCGCCACGATCTGCACCAGGTCGATCCCGCTTTGCGAAGCCACCTCTGCTGCACGCGCCACTACCTCGCCGGCCATCGCTCACCTCACTCAGAAATCGGGATGCGCCAAGCGTGAAGCCTCAGCCGGGGAGCGTCAAGGCTGGCTTTATGGGGAGGTGGGGTGCGGCGGCGACCGAACTGTGAGCCGGTAGCTGTGGACCCCCACCCCTGTCCCCTCCCCCTAAACAAGGGGGAGGGAGACCAAAACACCGACATCACAGTACGCGTCTCCCTTCCCCTTGCGGGGAGGGGACAGGGGTGGGGGTTGCGCGCGTTGCTCGGTCTATGCCGCAGACAATGGCTTGGCCGCGCGCGTGCGCTTAGTTTTCGGCGCCGGCCCCGGCTCCGGCGGCGCCACCTTCGGCTCGGCCGCCTCGGTGTCGCGCGTCGCCTTCTGCGCCACCAGCCGCCGCATCTTGCGTGGCGCCACGGTGCGTGTCGGCAATATGTGAGTAACAATCGAATATAGCACCAGCAGCGAGGGCACCGCGATCAGGCCGCCGACCGGGCCCCAGGCCCAGATCCAGAAGGTCAGCGACAGGAAGATCATGAACGGGTTGATGGTCATCGTCCGGCCGAGGAGGTTCGGGGTAACGAAATTGCCCTCGATGAAGTTGATGCCGAAGTAGAGCGCCATCGGTAAGAGCCCGCCGAACAACTCGCCGGTGGTGCCGAGCCCGACGAGGAACAGCACCAGCGCCATGAACGCCTGCCCGATGAACGGGACGTAGTTCAGCACCGCCGCCATGGCGCCCCACAGCAGCGGCGACGGCAGCCCCACCGCCCAGGTCATCAGCGTTACCACCGCCCCGACCCCGAGGTTCACCGAGGAGATGGTGAGCAGGTACTTCGAGACCTTCTGCTCGACGTCTCGGAACACGTGCGCGGTGCGCCAGCGCATCCGCCGGCTGACACAGAGCGACAGTGTCGCGATGCGGATGCTGTCGCGGGTGGCGAGGAAGAAGTAGAGCGAAACGAGGAACACGCCGATCTGCGCCAGGATCGCCGGCGCCAGCATGGCGATGCCGGTGACGGTGCTGCCGTCCTCGACCCGCACCTCCATCGTCGCGCCGCCACCCAACACACCTTTGACCTGCTCCTGCAGCGCCCCGATCGCCGCGATCGGCTCCTGCCAGTTGGCGAGTTCGGCCTGGATGCGGTCCCACACCACCGGGATGCGCGCTGCCCATTCACTCAACGGGCCATAAGACAGCGCGCCGCCCAGCACGATGACGACGATGAACAACAGCACCACCAGGCCAGCCGACAACGCCTCCGGCACGCCGCGCTGCTCCAGCATGTCGGCTGCCGGCCCGAACATCAGGCCCACCGTGATGGCGAGGAACAGCGGCGCCAGCACCACCTGCGCTTCGCGCACCGCGACGAAGGCGATGATCACCCCCATGGTGACGATGGCGAACTGGGCGGCATTGCCGAGCACCCGCTCGAAATTGGTCCGCTGGATATCTTTGATCAGCCCCTGGCGGGGCCGTGACGCTGGTTTGCGCAAGGATCCTGTCCCTCTGTCGGCGTGCTTAAACGCATCGCCAACCGGGACGTTCCGCCGGTCGACGGGCGCTGTTCCGCCAATTAACATGCCGCCGGAATCAGTTTCTCAGGGGCTCGCGCTAAACCCATGGCACGCAAGATCATTATCGACACCGACCCGGGCCAGGACGACGCCGTCGCCATCCTCATGGCGCTGGCATCGCCCGCCGATTTCGACATCCTCGGCATCGTCGCGGTGGCCGGCAATGTCAGCCTCGCGCAGAACGCCCGCAACGCGCTCAAGGTGGTCGAGCTCGCCGGCCGCAAGGATATCGCCGTCTATGCCGGCTGCGAGCTGGCCGATGCGCCGCACCCTCGTCACCGCCGAGCACGTGCACGGCGAAACCGGCCTCGACGGCCCCGACCTGCCGCTGCCGAAACTGCAGATCGAGGATCAGCACGGCGTCGATTTCATCATCGATACGCTGATGGCGCATGAAGCCGGCACCGTGACGCTCGCCACCCTCGGGCCGCTGACCAATGTCGCCATGGCGATGATCAAGGAGCCGCGCATCATCGGCCGGATCCAGGAGATCGTCATGATGGGCGGTGGCTATTTCGAGGGCGGGAACATCACCCCGGTGGCCGAGTTCAACATCTATGTCGATCCCGATGCGGCCGATGTGGTGCTGCGTTCCGGCGTCCCCATCGCCATGCTGCCGCTCGACGTCACCCACATGATCCTCTCGACCCCCGACCGGCTGCAGAAAATCCGCGCGTTGGGCAACAAGGCCGGCGAAGCCGTCTACCAGATGCTGAGCTTTTCCGAGCGCTTCGATCTCAACAAATACGGCTCCACCGGCGCTCCGCTGCACGACCCCTGCGTCATCGCCTACATGCTGCAGCCCGGCCTGTTCGAGGGCCGCCACATCAACGTGGTGATCGAAACCTCGAGCGAGCTGACTGTCGGCATGACCGTCGCCGACTACTGGGGCGTCACCGGCCGCGCGAGGAACGTCACCTACCTCCGCTCGGGCGACGCGGCGGGGTTTTATGAGTTGCTTACGGAGCGGCTCAGCCGGCTGCCGTAAGTTTCGCCTCAGCGGCTGGTGTCCCAACCCCATCACCGGGTCATCCCCGCGAAAGCGGGGACCTCCGTTTGCGATGGTTCAGCGGCCACCAAAACAGAGGTTCCCGCTTTCGCGGGAATGACTCCGTGGGCTGTTTAGGAACGGTCAGTTGCTGCAGCCGACGGCATCCCCCGCACGCTCAGCCAGATCGCGGTCACCAGAAAATACACCGCCCCGAACCCGGCATACCCGGCGATCAGCGCGATGCCGGGGTTCGGCATCGTGCCCGCCGAGAAAACGAAGAAGCCGCCCGCCAGCGCCGACTGCGCGCCGCTCAGCACCATCGCCCACTGCCCGCCCGACGCCCAGCGCCGCACCGCGGTCACCAGTTGCAGCACGCCGCTGAGGATCGCCCAGACGCCGAACACCACGACCACCGCCGCCATCCCCTGCCCCAGCGCCACCAGCACGGCGAGTGCGGTCAGCCCGCTGACGATGACGTTGATGAGGTGGAGAGGTTGCGCCCGAGCCCGCCATTGCGCTGCGCATCGACATAGTTCGCGACGGCATCCCAGGCCGGATAGATCACCAGCAGCACCGCTGCGATGAGCGGATTGAGCGGCGCCAGCAGCAATGCCGCCGCTACCCAGGCGACGGAGAAGCCGAAGCGCACGAAGGCGTAGGTTTTGAGCCAGCCGGCATCACCCGGCATCGCAATTCTGTTCGAGGTATTCATTGATTTGACCTTCTAGTAGGTAGGTTGCGTGGACATGTTTGTGCAGGTCCGCGCGCCGCGGTTCAGGCGGCGAGGCGTTCCAGCATCGGTCGGACGATCCGGCCAAAACTCTGCGGCGTGCCGTAGGCCCGGGCCGACAGCATGGCGCCGTGGACGGTTGCCATGATCTGCTCGGCCTCGGCTTCGGCACTGCCGCTCACCTTGAAGCGCCCCTGTGCGACGCCACGCGCCACCACGCCGGTGAGCCATGCGCTGAGCAGCCGAAAATGCGCCCGCACCTCGGCCGCGACCTCCGGCGGCAGCGCCGGCAGTTCGGCGGCGAGCTGGGCGCCGAGGCAGAACGGCATGCTGCCATCGTTGATGCAGGCCTCCCAGGTCGCGATGTAGGTCTCGAGCTGCACTACAGCATCGGGCGAAGCCCCCTCGAACGTCGCGAGCCCGGCCGCCAGGTCCTCGCGATAACCGGCGACCAGCGCCCGCACCAGATCGGACTTGGCGGGAAAATGATGGTGGATGCTCGGCTTGCGGATGCCCACCACCTCGGCGATATCCGCATAGCTGAAGCCATTATAGCCGCCGGCGATCACCAGTCGGCGCGCCGAGGCCGGGATCGTTCTGCTGTCTGCTGTTCCATGGCGGCTATCTACCTACCAATAGGTAGGTTGTCAATGAATGTTGTGACCTGGGAAACCATGTCGCGCATCAGCCGTGTCTCGCCGGCCGCCGCTAAGCAAATCCACAACCAGCCCCCTTACCCTCGTCGCCGTGATCAGGGACAGCCGCACCGAGAGCACGACCCCGACCCTCCGCCGTCGCCGGCGCGAACCGCCCGCGGCGCCAGAGGTCGTGGCGATCAGCGACGGCCCGCATGCCGCCGCCCGCATCGGGCGACACTACCGGCGCGAAGCGTCCCGCTGGCTCTGCCGCATGCTGGTGCGCGGCTTTGCCCTGCTCTACCTGGCGGCCCTCGCCTATACCGGCCTCAGCGCCACGGCCTGGTTCGATTTCGCCCGCGCGCCGCTGGCCGGCGTCTTCCTCATCGTCCTCGGCCTGCCCTGGACCCTGGCCGCCGCCTGGTTCCCCGATCCTCTGCAACCGCTGGTCGCAGCGGCCGCCCCGCTGGTAACCCTCATCCTGCTCTGGAGCTGGTGCCACTGGCCGCGCCGGCGCGGCTGACGCACCTGGGAGCGCTCGACGGTTCCGTCCCTGCCCTTGCCGACGCGCCGGACAGAGCGCTAGAACGCTGCCAACTTAGGAGCCCATCATGGATCTCGTCACCCTCGTTGCCTTCACCATCGCCTATGCCATCGCGGTCATCGTACCGGGCCCTGGCGTTGCGGCAGTGGTGGCGCGGGCGCTGGGCGGCGGCTTCCGTTCGGCCTTCCCGATGGTGCTGGGCATTCTCGCTGGCGACCTCGTCTACCTGGTGTTCGCGCTGTTCGGCCTCGCCGCCATCGCCACCTGGTTCGGGCCGGTGTTCTTCGTGGTGAAATGGGCCGGCGCGCTCTATCTGCTCTATGTCGCCTGGCAGTTCTGGAGCGCCAGGCCCGGCACCGAGCAGATCGGCGCGAAGAAAGACGCCAGCGCCTGGAAGACCTTTCTCTCGGGCTTCGCCCTCACCATGGGCAACCCCAAGACCATCGTCTTCTATCTCGCCCTGCTCCCTACCGTGATCCCGCTCGACAAACCGATCACCGCGCTCGGCTTCGCCGAACTCACCGGCATCGTGGTGGTCGTCCTCCTCGCCATCGGCTGCGCCTATGCCGGCCTCGCGGCAGCGGCACGGGATTTCTTCAAGAGCGCCAAGGCCCTGCGCGTGCTGAACCGCACGGCCGGGGTGATCATGGCCAGCGCCGCGGCGTTCGTGGTCGTGCGGGAGTGACCTGACTGATAGCGACGGCCCCCTCCCGGCCTCCCCCATGAAGGGGGAGGTGAAGAGTTGAGGCTCTGTCTTCGATCATGCCAAACGCACCGGCGGGGCACCTCCCCCTTCATGGGGGAGGATGGGAGGGGGCCGTCCCGGCCAGAGATGGTCGGTGCCTACCGTACCACGGCGCTCGCCGCCGCCAGCCCCCAGTCGAGCAATTCCTTCGCCCGCTCCGGCGTCACCCCCTCGACATAGCAGCGCAACTCCGGTGCATTGCCCGATGCCCGGTAGTGCACGGTGTCGCCGGAAGTGAGCGAGAAACGCGGCCCGTCGATGCTCGAAACCGATTGCACCTCGCCCACCGGCGCAAAGAACGCCTGGGCATAGCCTGGCTGCTCGACCAGCCCCTTCAGCAGCGCCGCGCTCCGCTCGCTCGCTACATGCGCCAGCCGGTCGCTCAGCGCGGCACGTACCGGCAGGGTTCGCACCAGCCCTGCAACGCTCTCGCCGAGCTTTGCGGCCGTGCCGAGCACCGCCAGCATCGGCAGCACGGCGTCGCGCGTCGGCAGCGGCCCCAGCTCTCGCCCGTTGATCGTCACCGCGCTGCCCAGCAGCAACCCGCCGTTGGCCTCGAACCCCACCACCGCGCCGGGGGAGCCGATGGCTGCGTCCTCCATGCCGGAGATGACATAGGGCGACCCCACCTTGGTGCGATCGACCCGGCCGAACCAGCCGACGCCCTCGATCGCCGAGTTGGAGGTGACCGGCGTCACCACCCGGTCGGCGCCGAGGAAGCGTGCCGCCAGCATGCCCAGCACGTCGCCGCGCACGAAGTTACCCTCACTATCGATCAGCAGCGGCCGATCGCCGTCGCCATCGGTCGAAACGACCGCATCGAGCCGATGCTGGCGAATCCAGCGCTGGCGCGGCGCGAACAGCGGATCGGAAAACGCCTCGGTGTCGACGGCGACAAACCTGTCCGAACGGCCGAGCCGCACCACGTCGGCCCCGGCCCGGGTGACGAACGACACCAACAGGTCGCGCGCCACCGAGGAATGCTCGAACACCCCGACACGCCAGCCCCGCAGCGCCGCCGGGTCGAGCAGACCGCGATAGCGCTGCCGGTAGCGATCGCCGGCGGCGGTGCTGCCATCCTCGGCCGCCCCCTCGCCTGCCGGCACCGCATCGGTCAGCGCCGCGGCGATTCCCATCTCGTCGGCCTTGGTGATCTCGCCGGCCGCTACGTAGAACTTCAGCCCGTTGCGATCGGCCGGGATATGGCTGCCCGTCACCATGATCGCCGGCCCGCCCAGCGCCATCGCATGGAGCGCCAGCGCCGGGGTCGGCAGCACGCCGCAATCGACCGGCACCAGCCCGGCCGCACGAATCGCCACGGCGCAGTCGGCGACGATCGCCGGACTCGAGGCGCGCAGGTCGCGGCCGAGATAGACCCGCCCGCCAGCCACCGTACCGATATGGCTGAGGAACGCCGCGGTGTAGCGCCGCGCCGCGCCGCCGGTGAGATCGACCGCGAGGCCGCGCAGGCCGCTGGTGCCAAACTTCAGGGAATTCATGCCGCACTCCTATGCCGCAGCTTTGTCACGGGCCAGCGCGCTTCTGCAAGCAGCGCGCCGTTAGTGTTTCATTAATGTTGCGCCCGCAGTCTGGCGCCCATGCAGATTCAGAAGCGCACCATGAACTGGCTCCCGCGCGCCTCGCTCTACGACGAGGCCGAGTTGGCACGCCTGAAGCGCCGGGCCCAGGCCCAGTCCGATCTCGCCAGTTCGGCCAACAACAATGCCGCCCTGATCGCCGGCGGCACCTCCAATGTCGGCGAATTGATCAACCTGACGCTCCGCATCGCCGCGGCCCGCATCCAGGGCGGCACCACCAGGAAGGTCTAGGCAGTTGCATCGGCGGGGGTAATTGCCCAATTTCCCGCGTATGCCTTCCTTCGATCCCATTGCCTTCTTCGACCGCGAAGTCACCCTGGTTGCCCGCGAGTTGCTGGGCGCCAGCTTTCTCGTCGACGGCGTCGGCGGCATTATTGCCGAAACCGAAGCCTACCACCCGACCGAACCGGCCTCGCATTCGCACCGCGGCCGCACCGAGCGCAACGCCTCGATGTTCCTCGGGCCCGGCCACGTCTATGTCTACCGCTCCTACGGCATCCACTGGTGTTTCAACTTCGTCTGCGCCGATGCCGCGGCCATTCTGATCCGCGCGATCGAGCCGACTGACGGCATCGAGACCATGGCGGAGCGCCGCGGCCTCGCCGGCACGCGCGACCTCTGCTCCGGCCCCGGCAAGCTCGGCCAGGCGCTCGGCATCACCCGAGCGGCCCATGATGGCCTGATGATCGACGCCCCGCCCTTCAGCTTCCGCCCGCCCAAAACCCCGCGCCCGGTGGTGATCGGCCCGCGGATCGGCATCAGCAAGGCTGCCGAACTGCCCTGGCGCTTCGGCATTGCCGGCTCGGCTTTCCTCAGTAAGGCGTTCCGGTCTGTGTGAAGAGAGGTTCACAAGCGCGAAAGAAGACTTTCGCACGGGCGCACCGGGTTTCCCTTTTCGACGGCTTTGAGTAGGTTGCGCCCGAATTCAACAGGAGATGCCCGTGGCGGTCGATGCGCTGATCAAGGAATTGCTGGCTACCGGCAGCATGAACGAGGAAACCACCGCTGACCTCAACCGCTGGCAGGCCGAGTTCGACGCGGGCACGCTGCATGCTGACGATGCCGCCTATATCGAGGCCCTGCATGCCAAGCTGAGCGGCGCGCCGCTCCCCGAGATCGAGCCGGCAGTCCCGGCCGAGCCGAGCCGCATCGACGGCCTTACCATCGAGGATTGGCGCGAGCGCGCATTGCGCGCCGAAAGCGAGCTCGACGCCCTCAAGGACAGCATCAGCAGCACCAGCGCCTGACCTCGCTGCTCGCGCCACTTTGACCTCCGATTGACTGGACATGATCCGGCCGCGCATGGGTGATAAGCGCCTGTCGTTGCGGAGGAATCACATGCGCCTGTTGCTCGCCGCCCTTATCGCGCTCATAGCGGCGCCGGCCCTGGCCCAGCCGGTGGCGCTGACCAGCCGGCTCATCACCGGCGCGCTGGACCAACCGGTTTACGCCATCGCCCCGCCGGCCGACCCACGGCTGTTCGTGGTCGAGCAGACCGGGCGCATCCGCATCCTCGTCGATGGCAAGCTGACCGAGACGCCCTTCCTCGATCTCAGCGGGTCGATCAGCAGCGGCAGCGAGCAGGGTCTGCTCGGCCTCGCCTTTCACCCTGACTACGCCAAAAATGGCCGCTTCTTCGTCAACTACACCGACAAAGACGGCAATACCCACATTGTCGGCTACAAGGTCTCGGCCGATCCCGCGATGGCCGACCCTGCCTCCGCCACCGAGTTGCTGAAGATCGATCAGCCCTATGCCAACCACAATGGCGGCTGGCTCGGCTTCGGCCCGGATGGCTACCTCTACATCGCCATGGGCGATGGCGGCGCCGGCGGCGACCCCGAGAACCGGGCACAGAACCCCGACGAGCTGCTCGGCAAAATCCTCCGCCTCGATGTCGATGGCGCCGCGCCCTACGCTATTCCCTCGAGCAACCCCTTCGCCGAAGGCGGCGGCCGGCCGGAGATTTTCGCGCTGGGCGTGCGCAATCCCTGGCGCCCGGCCTTCGACGGCGACGACTTCTACATCGCCGATGTCGGCCAGAGCGCCTATGAGGAAGTCACCGTCATCACCGCGGAATCGGCCGGCGCCAACCTCGGCTGGAAGATCATGGAGGGCCCCGCCTGCTTCGAGGCGCAAAGCTGCGCAGAGACTGGCCTCGTGCCGCCGACCTACAGCTATTCGCACGACACCGGCGGCTGCTCGATCACCGGCGGTTACGTCTACCGCGGCAAGGCCATCCCCGAGATCACGGGCCAATACTTCTTCGCCGATTTCTGCGACAGCCGGGTCAACTCCTTCGCCTATGACGACGGCGAAGCCGGCGCCATCATCGACTGGACCAGGCAACTGGGCGGCATCGGCGGCATCACCTCATTCGGCCTCGACAGCCAAGGCGAACTCTACATCACGACGATCGAGGGCAAGCTGTTCGAGGTGGTGCGGGCGGAATGAGGGAGTTTGATGGGCCCACCAGGAGCGCCGACCCTTTGAAAACGCCTGGAGCTGCTTGGCTGTAGCTCGTGGGTGATGAAACGGAATGTCCCGCCTGCGTGCCACCCCTTAGAACTTATGGCACGCCACAGGGCAAGCCACACTGACATCCGATGCTCCATAGATGACGCGGAGCTAGCACAGCAGATTGCGCTGCAGCGTCAGCACTCGATCGATCTTGATGCAACGATTGAGAGGGTGGAGGCACGAGGGGGACCAAAGCTCAACCGGAAAGTAGACCTTACCAAGGGCCGCACGACACTAGGCGCGATAACAGTTAGCTTCTATCAACTGCCTGGAGGGGCGTTCTCTCCATCGTCGTACAGCCGTTGTGACGTGAGCACGACATGGAAAGGGATTGGCCCCTGCTTGAAGATGCATTTTGGTGCATTGCTCGTACTATGTCGAGGACACATTCAAAGTGATTGGGCGAACGCGGTGATATTCAATGCCACTCCCAGCCAGATTGAAGCCTTGGATAGTTCGCAGCTAGTGCTTCTACTCAGGCGTTTGCTGTACGCCGAGGCCCTCGAGGCTGATGTAGGTCTAGGTGACGTATCTGTGCCACTTCAGATTGCAGTGCCCGACGGGGGCGTAGACGGGCGCATTCAGTGGACAGGTGGCAAGGCCTCAACCAAGTTCCTACCCGGCCGAAATAACCTATTTCAGTCGAAGGCTAGCAACATAGGCCCGAGCGGCTGGAAGAAGGAATGCTGGACAAAGTCATCGCAGAAGGCAGGAAAACCTCGTGTCCTTAGCCCTGGCCTGAGGGGAATAGTGGACAACGGGGGTAGCTACATAGGCTTCACCACTGAGGCTTTGGGAACGCTAAAGCGAGACGAGTGTGTAGCGAAGATACGCGAGGGAATAGCAGAAGCTGGCGACGATCCCTCGAAGGTAAACGCAATAGAGGTGTACGGCTCAAATGAGGTCGCGGCCTGGGTCGAGCTTTATCCATCAATCGCTCTGTGGCTCGCCGAGCTCGGTCAGCAGCGTAACCTTGCCGGATTTCAAACTCTTGCGGATTGGGGGCGAAGGCCAGACTTCGTCGCGACCGTATATGTTCCTGACGAAGTTCCGCGTTTTTCGGTGGGTGGCAAAGAGGCGCTGGAAGGAGATGACACAGGAGACAACAAGCTAACAGCGGGCCAGGCAAAACAGCGGATCGTAGAACACCTAGCTGAACCCGGTGTGGCCGTCCGCCTTGTCGGTTCGTCTGGCCTTGGCAAAAGCAGGTTCGTACAACACGCACTCAGTGATGCCTCCGCCCTGCTTAGCGCAGTCGCCAACGCGACAGCGGTATTCTGCGACTTCCGTGCGGTAGCATCTTCACTGCAATCGGTGGTGGAAACCATGGCAAACTCGGGTAGGCCCGTCTTGGTCGTGGTCGACGAATGCCCGCGCGAAGAGGCCGCCCGTCTGGGCGAGATAGTGGCGAAGACGGGTAGCTTTGTTCGGCTGCTGACCATCGATACGGACAATCAGACGATTGAAGGTGCGGCATGGCTCAACCTTTCGGTGTCACCAAGCTCGGACGAACTGATCGACGGCATAATCGAACAACACATGCCGCTAGCCGAGGCCGAACAGAAGGCGACCGTCCGACGAATGTCGGGTGGCTATCCAAGGTTTGCCATCCTCGCATCCACAAGGGGCGGTGAGACCAACGCGCTGTTGTTGTCGGCTGAGGATATTGTGAACCGTGTCTTGAGGGGCTCTTCGGTCAACAGCCTTTCTGAGGTGAGGGCGCTTGAGTGCTTGTCACTCTTTGATCGCGTCGGTGTGGACGAGCAGCAGGCTCCTGAGTTGGACGCCGTTGCAGAGATACTTGCGAGGCAGCCCGGCGACGAGATGTACGAGCATCTCGTGAAGGCCAGCCATCACGACCTCGTCGGTCGGCGTGGGCGGTATATGTCGTCGCAGCCGCCCCCAGTGGCAACGCACCTCGCCCTCCGCCGCCTCATGGTTCTAAGGCTCACGACGATAGAGAGTTTTTTGGATGCGGCTCCCGAGGAGCTTATTTTGTCGATGCTTACCCGATGGCGGACGTTTGATACGTTTCAGCCTGCCGTTGTCATCGCAAATCGACTTCTGGGACCGGAAGGAAGGTTCGGCTCCAGGGTATCCTTGTTCTCGGGGTTTGGCGCAAAGTGCCTAAATGCACTCGTGCATCTTTCGCCCGATGCAGCTGCCTACACCCTGAGGAGGGTGCTCTCGCCGCTTGATCAGGAGGAGCTGCAGAAACTCGGTGAAGGTCGACACCAAGTTGTCGAAGCACTGCGCAAGCTCGTCTTTCGGCACCAGACGTTCTCCTTAGCCGCTCGGCTCGTTCTGCAACTAGCAGCGGCCGAGCAGGGGAAGTACGGGAACGCTGCCAAGGAGCTGTTCATACAGCTGTTCCAACTGCAACTAAGTGGGACAGAGGTGGAGCCCGCAGAACGCTTTGTTGTCTTGGACGAGGGGCTTCAAAGCTCGGATGGCGAGGTAGTAGCGCTTTGTATCGATGCCCTAGAACGAGTGTTCACAACTCATTTCATGCGGTTCGGCGATGCAGGCGAAATAGGTAGCCGACCTCGTCTGCAGGACTGGCGGCCGAAGCTCTGGGGGGAGGTGCACGATTTCTACCGCACAGGCCTGAGGAAGCTCCTTGAGACCCGAAAACGCCTCCCGGAAGCCGCAGATCGCTGCGAAGAGATCGTGGCGAAGAACTCTCGTACCCTTCTCAACTCTGCCATCTATTCCGAAGTAATAGAATTCATTCGGAGCGTGGCGAAAGAGAAGTCGGTCTGGTACGAGGCGATCAATGGTGTTGGGGACTGGTTATATTTTGATCGGTCGGACGGAGACCAGGAAAGGGCGCTTGCCGTCAGGCATCTTTATGATGAGTTGATGCCAATTGACATCATCCACCTGGCGATACTCTATACAAAGTTCTGGTCGGGAGACATCCGGAATCCGGATGTGAAGTACAGTCAAGGTGACAAGGATTTCGGCTATTCTGAACGAAAGGCCAGGGAGATGGCGCAGCGCATCTCGAAAGACGCGGCATTGGTTCGTCGCGCTGTGGATGAGATGGTCGTTGAAGACCTCAAGACGCCCTATGCATTCGCCGAAGAGTTGGGGAAGGGCTCGGAAGAAAAACGAGAGGTCTTTAGAAGGGCGCTAAAGGGCATCGAGGCGGTCGAGGGTAAGTCTGGCATCGCTTTCTTAAGGGGCTTGCTGCACGGCATCGAGTTGGTCGACGCAGCGGCGGCAAACGATTTGCTGAAGGAAGCAATAGCGTCGCCGGTGTTCGAGAAAAAGACCGTGCAGATATACACTGCGGTCACCATCGATGAAGGGCGTGTAGCGGACATATTGAGCCGCCTTCGAGATGGTTCAATATCCCCAGCGGACTGTGTGTTCTTGTCCTACGGTCGTGGTCTCGACGATGTAAATCCTTCAAAACTGGGACCGTTGCTTACGGAGATGAGCAACAACCACGGCTCCGATGGGCTATGGGCGGCTATGGAAATCGCATCGATGTATCGGCACGGCCTGGGCGTGATGGACTCGAGCTTTGCGTCCTTTGTACAGGGCATGTTGTTGTCACCGAGCCTGACGAAGGACGTGCGAAATGCAACCCGAGACGGCTACGTCTTTGAGACGCTCTTCGGGTCCGTGGTTGAAGCCATCGGCGTATCCGATGAACTGGTGAGTGGGTTCTGTCGTCAGGTCGAGAGGTTGTGCCAAGGAGAGACATACGATGTGTTCTCTGACCTGAGCGATCCCACTAGGAAGGTACTGGCGCGCTTGGCGGTAGTCAGTCCCAAGCTGCTGTTTGATGGTGTTGCCGCGATCTACGAAAACGCGAGCGCCTTGGAACGAAACAGGCTTCTGGAACTGACTGGGCCGACAGACGAGTACGACGAGAAGCGGTATCTCTCCGCTGGGCCGCTGTCGGGTGTATCCGACGAGGTAACTCTCGCCTGGGCCGATGAGAGCCCGGCCCAACGCTCCGCCTTCCTAGCAGGCATAAGTCCCCTGCTTGAGGAAGCGCAGAGTGGTCCTCAATGGCATCGAACTTTTCAAGCTCTAGCTATGCGTTATGGCATGTACCCGCTCTTCCTGCGCACGCTGAGGGACCGTATCTATCCGACATCCTGGAGCGGCTCGATCATTCCTTCATTGACTGCTTGGTTTGGCCCACTTGCCGAGTGGTCGACCCACGACGTACCGGCAGTCGCAGTTTGGGCGCGTGAACAGCTTCGCGCACTTCAGTCGCGCATTGCTGGTGAGAAGGAGTGGGAACGGGACGAGGGGGACTGTCCTGATTTCGGTGTGCGGGCGGGCATAATGGGTGAGAAGGAGTTTCCCTATGTCCCGACGCAAAGAGCCGGTGATCCCGGCTGATTTACTCGACCAGCTTCTGGCTGGCAGCGATGCCGCCGCCGCCCTCGATCAGGGCGGATTGCTGGATACGCTGAAGAAGGCGCTGGCCGAACGTGCGCTCAATGCCGAGATGGATCATCATCTGGGCGGCGATGAACAGGTGGGCAACAGCCGCAATGGCTACGGCCACAAGACGGTGGTGACGGACACCGGCAAGATCGAGATCGACGTCCCCCGTGATCGTCAGGGCAACTTCGACCCGCAACTGATCGCCAAGTATCAGCGTCGCTTTCCCGGCTTCGACGACAAGATCATCTCGATGTACGCGCGCGGCATGAGCACGCGGGAGATTACCGGGCATCTGCGCGAGCTTTACGGCATCGAGGTGTCTGCCGCCCTGATATCGACGGTGACCGATGCCGTGCTCGATGAGGTCGCCGCCTGGCAGGCCCGCCCGCTCGATCCGGCTTATCCCCTGGTGTTCTTCGATGCCATCCGGGTGAAGATCCGCGACGAAGGCATGGTCCGCTCCAAAGCGATCCATATCGCGCTGGGCGTGCGCGCCGACGGCGGCAAGGAGGTGCTCGGCATGTGGGTCGAGCAGAACGAAGGCGCCAAGTTCTGGCTCAGGGTCATGAACGAGCTCCGCAACCGAGGCACCGAGGATATCATGCTGGCCGTCGTCGATGGCCTCAAGGGCTTCCCCGACGCCATCACCGCCGTGTTCCCACAAGCCGTGGTCCAGACCTGCATCGTCCACCTGCTGCGCAACTCCATGGACTTCGTATCGTGGAAGGACCGCAAGCCGCTGGTGGGGGCGCTGAAGAGCATATACCGCGCCGTCGATGCCAAGGCCGCCGAAGAGGCGCTGGTCGCCTTCGAAGCCAGCGAATGGGGCAAGCGCTATCCCGCGATCGGCCAGAGCTGGCGGCGGGTGTGGAGCGAGATCATCCCGTTCTTCGCCTTCCCCGATGCCGTGCGACGGATCATCTATACGACCAACGCCATCGAAGCGCTGAACTCCAAGCTCAGACGAGCCGTCCGAGCCAGGGGCCACTTCCCCACCGACGAGGCAGCAACCAAGCTGCTCTATCTGATCTTGAACCGCTCCGAGAAGGAGTGGAAAATGCCGCCTCGTGAGTGGTCAATGGCAAAGCCTCAGTTCGCCGTCATCTTCGGCGAACGATTTCATCAAAGCCATGGCGGCGTAATGTGCAACCGCCCGCAAGCACACGGAAATCCTGACACTCCCGGACGAGGAATAGAAGCGTCCCTCTGCTCCAATCCTCATGGCCAACTAGCCTCGCGTAGACCAGTTCGCCAGGGTTTTGATACATTTTTCCGAGGCCCTATCTAATGTAAGCCGTACAAGAGTGTCCCCCGGTACCCCTAGCTGTTGCGAAGCTCAATGGAGACAGCCCAACTAACTATCGGGGTGTTCCGCCCCTTCTCTCCTTCTCGGCGTGCAGCTCGAACTCTTGGGAACGGTTGGCTTGAACGAAGTACACTAACTCCGTGATCGTTGATGCCTTCCCTTGCGGATGCAGACCTCGAGAAAGTGGCCACCGGAAATAGAAAACGGCGTGGTTGGAGCGGTACAGATAGCTCGGCACGTGCATAAGCGTGTCCCACTTGCACACTGCCTGAGCTAAGTCGTTGTTCTAGAGGGGGATGGTGGGCCCACCAGGACTTCGAACCTGGAACCAAACCGTTATGAGCGGTCGGCTCTAACCATTGAGCTATGGGCCCCTGCCCCGGAAAACGGAGCGCCGCCTCCTTAGCAAGCGGCGGCCTCGAAGCAAAGCAAACCATTGCCTCCGCCCACCATTCTCCCTCTCGTCACGATTTTTCTGCACGCTCGTGTCGATCGCGTCGAAGGCCGCTCGTCGTATTGATGAACGGCCCATTGGCGGGCCGGCGACAACCAGGAGAAATGACATGCGCAAGATCACTGCAGGCTTCTTTCACTCGGTCGATGGCGTCATCGAGGCGCCCAACCTGTGGCAGGGCGATGCGTTCGACGATGAGCTGGGCGCGCTGCTCGGCGGGGTGATGGGCAAGACCGACACCGTGATCATGGGCCGGGTCGGCTACCAGGATTGGGCTGGCTACTGGCCCAACGCCGAGGCCGATCAGGGCTTTGCCGACTACATCAACGCGGTGCCGAAATATGTCGCCTCCCGCACCCTGAGCCAGGAGCAGCTGAGCTGGAAGAACACCACCCTGATCAAGGGTGACCTGTTGAGCTTTGCCCGCGAGCTGAAGAGCCAGGATGGCGGCGACATCGCCGTGATGGCCGGCGTGGACGTGGCTCGGCAGCTGTTCTTTGCCGGCCTGCTCGAGGAGCTGACGCTGATCACCCACCCGGTGATTGCCGGCAAGGGCAAGCGCATCTTCGAGGCCACCGACCCGATCACCCAACTGGTGCTGAAGCAGTCGACCATCACCAGCAAGGGCAACGTCGTCGTTACCTACGGCCCGCGCTCCGCCTGACAAGATGAGGCCCGCGCATCCTTCGATGCGCGGGCCTCAAATTCACACCGTGCTTCAGGCTCAGCCGGCGGCGGTGTAGGCCGTCTTCACCTGGGTGAAGAACTCCGCGGCATACTTGCCCTGCTCCTTGGGGCCGTAGCTCGAGCCCTTGCGGCCACCGAACGGCACGTGGAAATCGACGCCGGCGGTCGGCACGTTCACCATCACCATGCCGGCTTCGGCGTTGCGCTTGAAGTGCGTCGCATACTTGAGCGAGGTGGTGACGATGCCGGCCGAGAGGCCGAACTCGGTGTCGTTGGAAACGGCCAGCGCCTCTTCGTAGTCCTTGACGCGGATCACCGCGGCTACCGGCCCAAAGATCTCCTCGCGGGCGATGCGCATCTGGTTGGTGGCTTCGGTGAACAAAGCCGGCTGCAGGAAGTAGCCCGGGTTGTCGCGCTTCACCAGCTCGCCGCCGACGACGAGCTTGGCGCCCTCGCCCTTGCCGATCTCGATATAGTCGGTGTCCTGCTTGAGCTGGCCGGGATCGACCACGGGACCGATCTCGGTGTCCTTGGCAATGGCGTCGCCCACCCTCAGGTTGCGGATGCGCTCGGTGAGCGCCGCGACGAACGCATCGTGAATGCCCTCGGTGACGATCAACCGCGACGAGGCGGTGCAGCGCTGACCGGTCGAATAGAAGGCGCTCTGCGCCGTGGTTTCGACCGCAACCTTGAGGTCGGCGTCATCGAGCACGATGGTCGGGTTCTTGCCGCCCATTTCGAGCTGGAACTTGCGCATCACCTTGACGCTGGACTCCGCAACGCGGCGACCGGTGTTGACCGAACCGGTAAAGGTCTGCGCCACGATGTCCTTGCTATCCAGCATGGTCTGGCCGACCACCGAGCCCTTGCCCATGACGAGGTTGAGCACGCCCTTGGGCAGCCCGTTGCGGTTGAGGATCTCGACGATCGCCCACGAGCAGCCGGGCACCAGGTCGGCCGGCTTGAAGACGATGGTGTTGCC
>CBDIRF010000016.1:0-122580 GCA_965284115.1 Devosiaceae bacterium | reverse complement strand
GTAATCGACCTTGGTGAGGTAGAGCCCGTCAGGCGGGGCCAGCGGGCCACAGCGGGCCCGATCGCGCGCATCGAGAGCGGCGCGGAAATCCCGCGGCTGCCATTTGCCGTCGCCCACCAGCTTCAATGAGCCGACCATCGAGCGCACCTGGCTGTGGAGGAAACTCCGCGCCTTGGCAGTGACGATGATCATCTCGGCCTGTCGCGACACGGTGAAGATATCGAGGGTGCGGTCGGGTGATTTGGCCTGGCACTCGGCGGCGCGGAAGGTGGTGAAGTCGTGCTTGCCGAGGATCAGCTGCGCCGCGGCGTGCATCGCCTCGGCATCGAGCGGCACCGGCACGTGCCAGACGCGGCCGGCCTCGAGACCCGGGCGGGCCCGGCGGTTGAGGATGCGATACTCGTAGTGCCGGGCGCTGGCGGAGAAGCGCGCTTCGAAGCTCGCATCGACCAGGTCGGCGGTGAGGATCGCCATCGGGTGCGGCTTGGTGTGGTAGTTCAGCGCCTCGCGAACCTTGAACGGGTCCCAATCGCGCTCGAGATCGAAATGCACCACCTGGCCGAGAGCATGGACGCCCGCATCGGTGCGACCGGCCGCCTGGGTGACAGCGCTCTCGCCGCTGAAGCGCTCGATGGCTTCCTCGAGCAGTTGCTGCACCGAGAGGTCATGCGCCTGGCGCTGCCAGCCACAGAACGGGCGACCATCATATTCGATCGAGAGGCGGTAGCGGGGCACCGCTAGGTCCGTCCGAGGGGCCAAGGCCCCCTCACCCGGCGCTGCGCGCCGACCTCTCCCCCCAGGGAGAGGTGAGTGGTGGCACGATCTCGCCCATGCACCACCTCTCCCTGGGGCAGGGTATCTCCCCGCGGGGAGAGGTCGGAGCGCGCAGCGCTCCGGGTTAGGGGGCCTTTGCCGGTCACGAGGCCCGCTCCGGCAACACCCCCGCGCCACGCAGGAAGGTCGCGGCGTCCATGGCGCCCTTGCCTTCGCGCTGTACCATGGTGAGGCGGATGGCGCCGGCGCCGCAGGCGATGGTGAGGTCGGGGAGAATGGTGCCCGGCGCCCCCTGCCCCTCAACCAGCGTCGAGCGCAGCGCCTTGATACGGGTCGGCGTGCCGTTGAGGCTCAGCTCGAACCAGCCCCGGGGAACGGCGAGAGGCCGCGGATCAGGTTGTGCACCTCAGCCGCCGGCTTCGTCCAATCGATACGGGCCTCGGCCTTGTCGATCTTCGACGCATAGGTGACGCCGGCTTCCGGCTGCGGGGTGAAATGCAGGCTGCCGCGATCGAGCGCGGCGAGGGCACGGCCCATCAGGTCGGCGCCGACCAGCATCATCCTGTCGTGCAGCTCGCCCGAGGTCATGTCGGGGCCGATCGGCATTTCCTCGATCAGGCCGACGGCGCCGGTGTCGAGGCCCTCATCCATCTGCATCACCATGATGCCGGTGCGCGCATCGCCCGCCAGCACCGCGCGCTGGATCGGCGCCGCGCCGCGCCAGCGCGGCAGGAGCGAACCGTGAAGGTTGAGGCAGCCAAGGCGCGGCGCCTCGAGGATCGGCTTGGGCAGGATCAGGCCGTAGGCGACGACTACCGCCACGTCGGCATCGAGCGAAGCGAAGACTTCCTGCTCGGGCGCCTGCTTCAGGCTGCGCGGGGTGAAGACCGGAATACCAAAGCTCTCGGCCGCCTCATGCACCGGCGACTTGCGCTCGGCCTGGCCGCGGCCCGCCGGTTTTGGCGCACGGGTGTACACCGCGACCACTTCGTGGCCGGTGGAGACGATCTCGGTGAGGGTGGGCACCGCGAATTCCGGCGTGCCCATGAAGATGATTTTCAACGTGGCGCTCCGGCAGTCGTGAATGGTGAATGGTGAGTGGGGAGTGGTGAATGGAGTTCGCGGCGAGAGTTGGTGCGACGACCCTACCGGTCGCCATTCACCATTCGCCACTCACGACCTCTGCTAGCCAGCCTTCTTGGCCAGCCGCTCGGCCTTCTGGAACTTCTTCAGCACGCGGTCGCGCTTCAGCCGGCTCAGGTAATCGATGTAAAGCACGCCATCGAGGTGATCGAGTTCGTGCTGGACGCAGACCGCGAGGCGGTCCTTGGCGTCGAGCTCGATCTGTTTGCCGTCGAGATCGGTGTAACGCACGGTGACCTCGGCCGGCCGCTCGACGTCATAGTAGAGCTCGGGGATCGACAGGCACCCTTCCTCGGTGGTGACGGTTTCGTCGGAGTATTTGAGGATCTCGGGGTTGATCATCACCAGCGGCGCCGCCGGCTCATCTTCCTTGGCGAGGTCCATCACCACGATGCGCTTCAGCTCACCGATCTGCGGCGCAGCCAGGCCGATGCCGGGCGCGTCGTACATGGTTTCGAGCATGTCCGCGGCGAGCTGCTTGATGCCATCGTCGATCTTCTCGATCGGCTCTGCAATGGCGCGCAGGCGCTCGTCGGGCAGGATCAGGATGGGGCGCTTGGCCATGAACGTTCGGTCCTTCATCGGGGGTTGCCGCTGAATATGGTATTTCCCGGGCGCCGGTCAACGGCCAGCCGGTTTACCCGCTGTTTACGCCAATTGCGGCGCCGAAGAACAATGCGGGAACAACGAGCTCGAATCGTGTAGGCTGGAGCGATGGATCGAGTGCTCTTCGTCATCGCCGACTTCCCCGTCACGCTGGAAATCGCCGCCTATGCGGCGGTCGGACTGGTCGCGGCACTGCTGATCGCCCTGCTGGTGGTGATGGTGCGGCAGTCGGGGGCGCGGGCGGACGAGGCGGCGCAGCGGGCCGAGGAGGCTGCCGCGGCGCAGCTCAAGGCGCAGGAGACCGAGCGCTACATTGCCGACATGCTGCGGGTGCAGTCGGAAATGACCGGCCGGATGCAGACGATGAGCGAGATTTTCGGCTCGCGCACCTCCGACCTGGCCCGCCTGGTGAACGAGCGGCTCGACAGCCAGGGCCAGCGCATCGGCGCGGCCATGCAGGAGAGCAACCAGAAGACCAACGACAGCCTGAGCAAGCTCCAGGAGCGGCTGGCGGTGATCGACCGGGCGCAATCCAACATCACCCAGCTCAGCCAGAACGTGGTGTCGCTGCAATCGATCCTCGCCAACAAGCAGACACGCGGTGCCTTCGGCCAGGGCCGGATGGAAGCAATCATCGGCGACGGGCTGCCGCCCAACGGCTACGCCTTCCAGGCGACGCTCTCGAATGGCAGCCGGCCGGACGCGCTGGTCTATATGCCGAACAATGCGCCTTCGCTGGTGATCGACGCCAAGTTTCCGCTCGAGAGCTGGCAGCGCTTCACCGCAACCAACGAAGGCGAGGACCCGCGCTTTGCGGCGTCGGGCTTCCGCAACGACATGGGCGTCCACATCAAGGCGATCTCGGAAAAGTACCTGATCGCCGGCGAGACCGCCGACACGGCCTTCCTGTTCGTGCCGTCGGAATCGATCTTTGCGGACCTCCACGAGCATTTCGAGGATGTGGTGCAGCGGGCACTGAAGGCGCGTATCGTCATCGTCTCGCCGTCGATCCTGATGCTGTCGATCCAGGTGGTGCAGGCGCTGCTGCGCGACGTGCGGATGCGCGAGGAGGCCTATCGCATCCAGACCGAGGTGCGGGCGCTGCTCGCCGATGTCGGCCGGCTGGACGAGCGGGTGCGCAAACTGCAGACCCACTTCACCCAGGCCGCCGGCGATATTGGCGACATCGTTACCTCGTCATCCAAGATCGTGAAGCGCGGCGAACGCATCGAGGCGATGGAGTTCGACGAGGCGCGGCCGGAGCAGCGCCTCGCCGGGGAATAGCCTGGCGTTCACTGCCGAAGCCGGTGGCTGTGGACCCCCACCCTTGATCCCTCCCCGCAAGGGGGAGGGAGACGATCGCTTCAATGTCAGTGTGAGGGTCTCCCTCCCCCTTGCGGGGAGGGGACAGGGGTGGGGGTCAGCTCTCATCCGAGCGAGCGGCTGTATACCGACCTCAGCTGGCCAGCGCCTGCAGCGGCGCCGGCACGATGGCGTCGAGCAGCTTGGTTTTGCCCTCGGTCAGTGCGGCGAAGGCCCGGATATCCTCCGGCCGGCTCAGCAGGTAGCCCTGCGCCGTCTGGCAGACTTCGGCCTTCAGGAACGCCAGCTCTTCGGCCCGTTCGACACCCTCGGCGACAACCGGAACATTGAGCCCGCTGCCGAGCCCGAGCACGGCGCGCACGATGGCGGCCGACTGGTCGTTGTTGTCGACGGCCCGGATGAAGGACTGATCGACCTTGATCTTACTGAACGGGAAGGCGCGCAGGTTCGCCAGCGACGAGTAGCCGGTGCCGAAATCGTCCATGGCGATGCGGACGCCGAGCGCCCGGATCTGCCGCAGCGTCGTCACTGCCCGCATCATGTCGCGGATCAGCGCGGTTTCGGTGATCTCCACTTCGAGCCGGGCCGGCGACAGGCCGGTGCTGATCAGCACCTCATGCACGGTCTGCGCGAAAGTGGGCGAATGGACCTGCACGGCCGAGACGTTGACCGCCACCGAAAGCGGCGACTTCCAGCGTGCTGCCTCGCTGCAGGCGGTGCGCAGCACCCATTCGCCGATCTGCAGGATCAGCCCGCTTTCCTCGGCCACCGGCACGAACACCGACGGCGGGATCTCGCCGCGCTCCGGATGCTTCCAGCGCACCAGCGCCTCGAAACCGGTGACTTCGTTCGACTGGATATCGACCTGCGGCTGGTAGACGAGGCGCAGCTGGTTGCGCGACACGGCGTGCCGCAGGTCGTGCTCAAGCATGCGGCGATCGCGGACTTCGGCGCCCATTGCGTTCTCGAAGAAGCGGTAGATGCCGCGCCCATCCTCTTTGGCGCGGTAGAGCGCCGTATCGGCATGGGTCATCAGTTGCTCGGCGGTATCGGCATTGTCGGGGAACAGCGCGATGCCGACCGAAGCAGAGATCAGCGCCCCGCTGCCCGACTGTTCGTTGTTGCGGCGGAAGGCATCGAGGATCTGTTCGGCGATACGACCAGCGCGGGCCGGCGTGCCGATATCGCCCAGCAGCACGGCAAACTCGTCGCCACCGAGGCGGGCAGCGTCGCCGACACCTTCAATGGCACCGAGCAACGACTGGCCGACGCGCTGCAGCAGGGCATCGCCGGCGGCATGGCCGAACAGGTCGTTGACCTCCTTGAAGCGATCGAGATCGAGGCACAGCACGGCAAAAGTCTGTTCGTGACGGCGGGCGTGGCTGATCTCATCCTCGAGCTTGCGCGAGAAGCTCACCCGGTTGGGCAGGCCCGTCAGCGCGTCGTGATGGGCGAGGAAGCGGATGTGCTGCTCGGCCTGCTTGCGCGCCGACAGGTCGCGGATGGCAATCGCATGATGCGGCTGGCCGGCGAAATCCACCTGCCGGAGAATGACCTCCGCCGGCACGGTGCCGAAGCCGGACTTGAGCTCGGTCTCGACCGCGATATTGGGGCGCTCGACCAGCATCGAGCAGACCGCAGAACCGAGAAACTCGGACAGCGGCCGGCCACTGACGGCGGATTGCGGCAGATCGACCATCGAGAGGAAGCTCTGGTTGGCGGTGACGATTTCGCCGTCGCGGACCACCAGCAGACCTTCCACTGCCGCATCGGCAAGGCCGCGCATGCGGTCGCTTTCAGCCAGGGTGCGGCGGCGGTCGAGCAGGTCGAGGTAGGAGCCGCCAAGTGCAAACACCAGGATCATCACCGAGACCAGGGCGACGACGATCGACAGCCATTGCGGCGTCTGATCCTCGGCGGAAACGATGGGGAAGCAGTTCTCCAGCCCGGCGGCGCCCATGGCGGTGAAGTGCATGGTGCAGATGGCGAGGGTGAGGAGGATGGTGGCGCGAATGCGGTGGCGGAGCGTGTTGCCGTTCACCGCGAAGTAGATCGAGGCGCCGGCAAAGGCGATACCTAGGAGTACCGAGGCGGCGACCAGCGGCGACGCCCAGACGATGCCGCCGCCGATCAGCAGCGCCGCCATGCCGGTATAGTGCATCGAGGCGATGCCGACGCCGATGACGGCGCCGCTGAGGATGGCGTCGGAGCGGCGGGTGCCGAGCGTGGCGAACCACAGGCCGCCGCCGACGATCAGGATGGCGATGCTGAGTGAAACCAGCGTCAGCGGCAGGTCGTAGCCGACCGGCATGCCGGCCTTGAATGAGAGCATGGCGACGAAGTGCGTCGCCCAGATGCCGAAGCCGACCGAGAAGGCGGCCACTGCCAGCCAGACCCTTTGCATGGCGCCGGTGGTGCGGCGTGCATGATTGAGCAGCGTGATGCCAGCAAAGGCGGAAAGCGCACAAACCAGAGCCGCCAGGGCCACCAGGCGGAGGTCGTGCTGCTCGAACAGCGTTGTCAGTACAGTTTGCAAGGTGGCGCGTCCTTCTGGAGCCAATACGCCTGCTGTCTGCCCCAACTGGTAAAAGGAGTTTTGCGGCAAGAGCGCCGGGTTCTGCTTAATCACGTCACGTCTCGATACGGCGTAAACGGGGGCTTAAGATGAGGGCTGAACCCATTGCCGGGTGTGTGCGTTAGTGCGCATCGAGGGAGGCGCCGATGATCTCGAACCACTTTCGCGGGTTGATCGCCGAGGACACACCCGCCGGCAATGACGGCGACGTGCCCGGCTTCGCCCAGCCGGTGAGCCAGGCCGAGATCGAAGAGCTGCTCTATGGCGATGACTGGCCGGCCGGCGAGCGGCTGGCGCGGCTGCTGTCGATCCGCGCGGAGCTCAGCAACCTCGAAGCGACCGATTTTGGCGACGACGATCCACGGCGGTTGATCAGCGCGATCGACGAGGCGGTGGCGCAACTCAGCAACGTCGAGGGTGAAGGGATGGACCCGACCTCGGTCGATCATGACCCGGCAGCGCATCGCGAGACGCTGTCACCGGATTCCGATGAACTGGAGGCGATCGAGGCAGAGGACGCGGCGTCGTTCGAAGCGGAGGAGGAAGGGGCGATCGACAAGAGCCAGTGGATCGACGGCGAGTAGGGGTTAGGCGGCGTCGAGGCCCTGAGGCCTGCCGCGCAAGCAAATACGGAGTGACTGTACCCGAATAGCGACAGCCATCGGTCCGCCGATTTGTTACCAATAAGTGTTCGGCGGGGGCTGAGAAATGAATATTGCAAAAACTATTGCATTGACCGGACTGGTCTTCGGCGGCGTAAGCGCTTTTGCCACTGCACCCAGCCGGGCAGGTGACAGCACTCCGTCCTGAGCGGCCCCTATATCGGTATCAATGTCGGCTATGGCCAGGATACCGGCGTCGTCGAAACGCCGATGAAACCTGATCTTGCGGGTTTGCCGCCTGATTTTCCGCCGTCAGATTTTATGAACTTTTACGTCGTTTTCGAAAGCTCCAACTCGTTTCCGGCCGCCATGTCGCCATCGGCGAAGGGCCTGACAGGGGGCGGGCAGATTGGCTACAACTGGGAATTGCCGTCGGGCTGGGTGGTCGGCGTCGAAGGGGATCTACAGGCATCTGGCATCAATGGATCGACGACAGTTGACGTTATCGATCCCCAGGGTTTCGATCCGATCTTCCAGGTGCCGGCCTATTTCGACAGCACAAGAACCACCGTGTCCAAGAAGCTTGAGTGGGACGGCACTTTGCGGGCTCGCGCTGGCTACCTCGTCGATCCGCAATTGATGATCTACGCGACTGGCGGTGTGGCATTCGGCAAGACCAGCACCAACTTCAGTACCCTCAATCTGGTGCAAGGGTGCGACATCCTTACCATTTGCGCGGACAGTACCTCCGACAGTATTCGCCTGGGCTGGACAATCGGGGCAGGCATCGAGGCGATGCTGACGCCAAACTGGAGCGCCAAGGCGGAGTACCTCTATACCGATCTGGGCAAGGACTCCTTCACTGTTCCGACCACTGCCGCTGGTATCGTTTTTGACGTGTCAGCAGAGTATCACCAACAGATCGTGCGCGTTGGCCTGAACTACCATTTCGACTGAAGGTCATGCGCTAGCCGCTACAGCGCGGTGCGGGCCTTCAGCGCCTGGCTGAGCGTGCCTTCATCGAGATAGTCGAGTTCGCCGCCGACCGGCACGCCATGCGCCAGCCGGGTGATCTTGACGCCGCTGGGGGCGAGGCGGTCGGTGATGTAGTGGGCGGTGGTCTGGCCTTCGACCGTGGCGTTCACGGCCAGGACGATCTCGGAAAACTCCGGGGCGCGGCGCAGCAGCGCGTCGATCGACAGATCGTCCGGTCCAACGCCATCGAGCGGCGACAGGACGCCGCCGAGCACATGGTACTTCACTGCCCCGACCCCGGCCCGCTCCAGCGCCCAGAGGTCGGCGACGTCCTCGACGACGATCAACAGGCCGCTGTCGCGGCGCGGATCGGCGCAGATGTGGCAGGGCGAGCGGGTATCGACATTGCCGCAGGTCGCGCAGACAGTCACCGCCGCCACGGCGCGATCGAGCGCCGCCGAGAGCGGGATCATCAGCTGTTCCTTCTTCTTGATCAGCTGCAGCACGGCGCGCCGGGCCGAACGCGGCCCAAGCCCCGGCAGGCGCGCCAGCAGCAGGATCAGCTGTTCAATCTCGGGTCCGCCGTTGGCCATCGTCGTGAATGGTGAGTGGTGAATTGTGAATGGCGAGAGGACAAATCCCATTCACCATTCACAACTCACCACTCACTCTCTCTCCTTTAGAACGGAAACTTCATGCCAGGAGGCAACGGCAGCCCCGCCGTCATTTCCTGCATCTTGGCGTTCATTTCGTATTCGGCCTTGCCCTTGGCGTCGTTGTGGGCGGCCAGGATCAGGTCCTCGAGCACCGAGACATCGTCGGAGACGAGGCTGGGGTCGATCTTCAGCCCCTTCATTTCGCCCTTGCCGTTGAGCGTCACCACCACGAGACCGCCGCCGGAGCGGCCCTCGACGGTCATTTCGGCAACCTTATTCTGGAACTCCTCCATCCGCCCCTTCATTTCCTGGGCGGCCTTCATCATTCCCATCAGGTCTTTCATTCGTCGTCTTCCTCATCGCTGTCGCGGTTCATCATGTCCGCGTAGGCTTCGATCGGGATTTCTTCATGCTTGATCCGCGGCGGCAGCAGCTTGGCCCCCGGGAAGGTATCGAGGATGGCCTGCACCAGCGGATCTTCGTGCGCCTGTTGCCGCACCACCTCTTGCCGCTCCTCGCGCTGCTCGCGCATGGTCGGCACGTGCTGAGCGTCGGTCTTGAGGGTGATCATCCACTGCCGGTTGGTCCACAGCTTCAGCTTGGCGCTGAGGGTCTGGATGATCGACGGATCGGCATTGGGCACCAGCGCCACCTCGAGGCGGCCATCGCCGATCGAGACCGGACGCAGCGAGCTTTCGAGCGCATGCTTGACGATCAGGTCGCGCTTTTCGCCGGCCAGCGCCACGAGGTCGGCATAGCTGCGCGGGTTGGCGAAGGCCTGCGCCTGGAGCGCCCCCTGGGGCGGCGCCTGCGGGATGGCCTGCGGGGCCGGTGCGGCGTCGAAGCGTGGCGCCACCTCGGGCTGGTACTGCCGGGCGGCGGATGGGCCACCGCCGCCGCCATTGCCGCGCGCCACCGGCGCGGGTTGCGACTGCGTCGGGGGTGGCAGGTTGCCGAGCTTGGCGATCAGCTCGTCCGGGGTCGGCAGGTCGGAGGCGTAGGCCAGCCGGACCAGCACCATTTCGGCGGCCTGCAGGGCATTGCCGGCCTGCTGCACCTCGTCATAGCCCTTGAACAATATCTGCCAGCTGCGGCTGAGGGCGCGCATGCCGAGCTTTTGCGCCAGTTGCGCGCCGCGGCTGCGCTCGTCGGGGGTCAACGACACGTCGTCGGCGGCAGCCGGGACCACCTTGATGCGGGTGACGAGGTGGGTGAAATCGCAGAGGTCGGCGATGATGGTCTGCGGGTCGGCCCCGGCGTCGTAGAGTTCGCGTAGATTGGTCAGCGCATCGCCGATGCGGCCGGCCATCAGGGCCTCGAACAGATCGATGGTGCGGGCCCGATCGCCGAGGCCGAGCATGGCCTTGACGGTAGCGGTGGTCACCTTGCCGTCGCCGTGGCTGATGGCCTGGTCGAGCAATGACTGGTTATCACGCACCGAGCCCTCGCCGGCGCGGACGATCATTGCCAGCGCCTCGGGCTCGTAGCCGATATTCTCGCGGGCGAGCAGATCGATGAGGTGCGTCGTCATCGTCTCGGGCGGCACGCGGCGCAGGTCGAAGCGCATGCAACGCGACAGGATGGTGACGGGGACCTTCCGGATCTCGGTGGTGGCAAAGATGAACTTCACATAGGGCGGCGGCTCTTCGAGGGTTTTCAGCAGCCCGTTGAAGGCTGCCGTCGAGAGCATGTGCACTTCGTCGATGATGTAGACTTTGTAGGGCGCCGAGACCGGCCCGTACTTCACCGAGTCGATGATCTCGCGAATGTCGTTGATGCCGGTGTTCGACGCGGCGTCCATCTCCACCACGTCGACATGGCGGCCTTCGATGATGGCGCGGTCGTGGATGCCTTCCCTCGTGAAATCCAGCGTCGGATGGCGGCCGGTCTCATCCTCGTAGTTGAAGGCGCGGGCGAGGATGCGGGCGGTGGTGGTCTTGCCCACGCCACGCACCCCGGTGAGGATGAAGGCGTGGTGGATGCGGCCCGACTTGAAGGCGTTCCTGAGCGTCTGCACCATCGCGTCCTGGCCGATGAGCTGGGCAAAGCTCAGCGGCCGGTACTTGCGGGCCAGCACCAGATAGGGCGATTTCGCCGCGTTGGCGGCGGGCGCAGGGGGATCGTCGGGGAACATTCCGTCAGCCATGCCTGAGCATATAGCGAGCGCGGGCGCGGATCGCAAAAGCTCATGCCACGAAAGCGACAGCGCCCGATCAGAAAGATGTGGGAAGTAGGAGGCTGGCAACGACCCGTGAAGGTCTCGTTGGGGCTGCTACCTTCCGGTCCTGACCCGGTTGGCGAGGAACACGTCCGCACCAACCTCCCGCCGCCTATATGGAAGAGGATCGCGGCAAACGCAAGGCCAGCGACGTGAGCCCCCTCAACGGCTGGTTGCGGGAGCAGAGGCGCCCGGGGCGGCACCGTTGCCGGGACCGAAGACCACGCTTCGCGCTGCGGCAAAGTCACCATAGTCCTCATGTGCGACCAGGTCGTCGATGGTCGCGTCGACGAGGCCGAGGTCGCGCCTGAACTCGGGACTCAACTGGGCGATCTGATGCATGGCGATGCGCATGCGGCGGCGGCGCCACCAAGTTTCCAGCCAATGGGGTGCTCTCATGGCTGCACGCGGCCGGCGGGGCTCGTCATCTGCATTTCGCCTCTCGGTCTCGTCTGGCTCGCCGCAGCGAGGCGGAGCCCCCGCGACAGTCAGCATGACGAAGCCGGGACCGTGCCGCTCCCTCCGATCGGAGGGGCAGCGCTATCGATGCAACCCTGCTGCCTCGGCCGCCGTTATTGCCGAGGTGCAAGTTTGGAGGCAGCGATGATCGCCAGAGGGAGCAACGACGAGGCCGAGGCCCGACGGCACATCGCGCTGCTGCAGGGCATGATCCGGCACTGGAACGTCATCGCCGACGAGTATCGCGACGCGGCACGCGGCCGCGCCCAGGTCAGCGTGCCGATGCAGCGCGAGGCCGACCGGACCCGCCGGCGCATCCGCGACGGGCTCGAACTCTGCGACCGGCTGATCGACAACCTGGCTCCCGGCCATGAGATGCGTCGCGACCTGTTCCAGATCGAATGGGCGTTGGAGGCGCTGAACGAGAGCATCGCGATTTCGGCAGAGCAGATGGGACCACGGATCGAAGCCAACCGGAACGTCGCGGGGCTGAAGTACCTGCTGAGCGCATTGAAGCAGGACGCCGGGCTGGGGGCTTAGGCCTCCGTGTTAGCCACCAGTTGAAGGGCTGAGCATCGAGTTCCAAAGATACCCCCACCCCTGTCCCCTCCCCGCAGGGGGGAGGGAGACGCCAACACTGGCGTTAGTGCTTTGGTCTCCCTCCCCCTTGCGGGCAGGGGACAGGGGTGGGGGCGTTTCCCGCACCGGCCTATCCGAGCTGGGAAACACCGTCCCAACCGTGAACGCATCCCTCAGACCTTGTTAACAAACTGGGGCGCATTCTAACGACTTCACGAGCCTGAAGGAGGCTTGTCATGTTGAAGTCAGTCCGCGTTCCTCACGACCTCATCGCCCTCAGCCAGCTGCAGCGCGCCACCATCCGCGAAGTCGGCGCACCGCTCTACCTGCCGGCGTTCGAGCACCAGATCCTCGAAGCCGAGGCCCGGCGCGAAGAGGACAAATCCGACGATCTCGACTGGGGCGCAGAGGCCGGAGGCATCGGCGCCGACGAGGACGACGACTTCTACTGAGGCCGAAAGCCTGTCAGGTCGCCGAGGCGGCCTTGTAGACGCCCAGCACGTGGAAGTGGTCGGTGAAGAACTTCAGCTCCTCGAAGGCGAGCTGCACCGACCGATCCGACGGATGTCCCTCGATATCGGCGTAGAACTGGGTGGCGGTGAACGAGCCGTCGAGCATGTAGCTCTCCAGCTTGGTCATGTTGACGCCGTTGGTGGCAAAGCCGCCCATCGCCTTGTAGAGCGCCGCCGGCACGTTACGGACGCGGAAGACGAAGGTGGTCTTCACCTTGCCCGCGCCGGCAGCCGGCTCCGCAGCCTGCTTCGAGATCACCAGGAAACGCGTGGTGTTGTGCGCCGCATCCTCGATGTTCTGCGCCAGCACGCTCAGCCCATAGACCTCGGCAGCGAACAGCGAGGCAATGGCGCCCACCGACTTGTCGCCCTTCTCGGCGATCTCGCGGGCCGAGCCGGCGGTATCGACGCCGTTGATGGTCTTGAGCTTGTGCTTCGAAATGAACTTGCGGCACTGGCCCAGCGCCACCGACAGCGACTGCACCGCCTTGATATCGGCCAGGGTGGCGCCCGGCACGCCGAGCAGGTTCATCTCGACACGCAGGAAGTGCTCGCCGGTGATGAACAGGCCGCTCTTGGGGAGCAGATGGTAGATGTCGGTGATGCGACCGTAGAGCGAGTTCTCTACCGGCACGACGCCAAACTCGGCGTCGCCGTTCTGCACTGCCGCGATGGTGTCCTCGAAGGTGGTGCAGGGCAGCGCCTCATCGGCAGGAAACAGCGCATGTGCCGCCGCATGGCTGAAGGCGCCGGGCTCACCCTGGAACGCGATCTTTCTGGACATCTGCTGTGGCTCCGAACCGGTCTGTTCTGGTCGCGGGGGTCGAACCGGAACAGACTGCAACTGTTCCTGCCCCGCGCCGTGGCGCGCCTTAATGCGACCCCGCTCGCGGCAAGTCAATGTTGAGAGAAATCATCCTGTTTCCACTAATGTCGCAGTGCGCTTCTGCCCCGTTGCACCGCAGGTATGGACAGACTATCTTCCGCCCGCGTCGGGACAGGGCTTGAAGCGCCGGGGTTGGCCAGCTATGGCCTATCGCTGTTCCGCCGTTCATCAAACCGGCGTCAAAGGCTGAAGATACCCGCGATGGATTCGTTCGAACTCAACAAGATCATTGGCGCCGTTCTCGGCACCCTCCTGTTCGTCATGGGCGTGGGGTTCCTGGCCGAGGCCATCTACCGCCCGATCGAAGATCGTGGGCCCGGCCTGACCCTTGCTGAGGCCGCAGCCGGCGGCGAGCAGGGTGGCGCCGCCGCCGAGCCGGCAGCCCCGGCGGTGCCGCTGGGCGTGCTGCTGGCCAGCGCCGATGCCAAGGCCGGCCAGGCTTCGGCGAAGAAATGCTCGAGCTGCCACAATTTCGGCAATGGCGAGTCCAACAAGACCGGCCCGCTGCTCTATGGCGTGGTCGGCCGTGTCGAAGGCAGCCACGAGGGGTTTGCCTACTCGGACGGCATGCTGGCCCACAAGACCAACGGCGACACCTGGACGTATGAAAACCTCAATGCGTTCCTGACCTCGCCCAAGACCTATACACCGGGCACCAAGATGAGCTTTGCCGGCGTCAAGGATCCGCAGGAGCGCGCCAATATCCTGGCGTACCTGCAGACGCTGTCGCCGACGCCGGTGCCGTTCCCGGCTGCGGAAGCCGCGCCGGCCGCTGCTCCCGCCGAGGGTGCTGCCGCTCCCGCCGAAGGCGCCGCTGCACCTGCCGCTGAAGCACCTGCCGCTGAAGCGCCTGCGGCTGAAGCCCCTGCTGCTGAAGCTCCGGCTGCCGAGGCGCCGGCCGCAGAAGCACCAGCTGCCAGCCATTGATCCTCGACTGAGGTCCGATTGATTGTCCGAGCCGCGCCATGGGTGCGGCTCGTTTGTTTTGGGGAGACGACCGATGACCTTGCTGCTGCACCTCGCCGATTTCAACGAGCGGCGCTGGGCCGATGGCTTTGCCGCCGCCCTGCCCGGCCGCAGGGTGGTGACCCGCGCCGACAGCTACGATCCGGACGAAGTGGAGTACATCTTCATCTGGAAGCCGAAGCCCGACGCGTTCGAGGGGCTCACCAGGCTCAAGGCGATCCTGTCGCTGGGCGCCGGAGTCGACGCGCTGCTGCGCAACCCATCGCGCCCCCAGGACGTGCCGATTGCCCGCTTCATGGATGAGGACCTGACGCAGCGGATGAGCGACTACGTGGTCTCGCAGGTGACCATGCACCAGCGGCTGCTGACCCGGTTCAAGCGCGACCAGGCGAACAAGCAGTGGCGGCAGCTCTATCCGGCGCCGGCCTGGGACGCGACCGTGGGCATTATGGGCCTCGGGGCGCTGGGGCTCGATGCGATCAGGCATCTCAAGGTGTTCGGCTACAAGCTGAGAGGCTGGAGCCGGACAGAAAAGCAGATCGACGGCGTCGAGGCATTCACCGGGCCCGCGCAGTTCGAGGCGTTCCTTGCGGGTACCGATATCCTCGTCAACCTCTTGCCGCTGACGGCGGAGACGCAGGGCATCCTCAACTACGAGACGTTCTCAAAACTGAAGCGTGGCGGCATCGACAACGAAGGCCCGGTGGTGATCAACGCGGCGCGTGGCGGGCATCAGCGGGAAGCCGACATCGTCCGGGCGTTGGGCGACGGGACGCTGAAGGCGGCGAGCCTCGACGTGTTCGAGGTGGAGCCGCTGCCGCAGGACTTGCCGCTGTGGGAAATGGACAATGTCTACATCACCCCGCATATCGCCGCCGCCTCGAGCGAGCGCACGGGCGTGGCGTATTTCTCCAAGGTGATCAGGGATCACGAGGCGGGTCTGCCGCTCCCCAATGTGATCGATTTTGGGCGGGGGTATTGAGGACTTGGCGATCACCTGGAGGCCGGTGGTTGCCGACCCCCACCCCTGTCCCCTCCCCCTAAGTAAGGGGAGGGAGACGCTAGCCTCGATAGTAGTGCGAGGGTCTCCCTCCCCATGTTTAGCACGGCTGTCCGGGGAACCGACTCAAGTGATTCAAACGACTCTGCTTTGTTTTTCTGAGTCTCCCTCACCGCAGTTTTCCGCCCAACAGCCGGATTTTGATCGCGCGGTCGGGCCCAACGGCTGGCGAAGAGTAATTCCGATAGACGATGCGCCGCATCCTTCGAACGATAGAAGTACAGCCAAGTAAGCCCAACAGGGCTGAATTCCATGCCGAGAACGGGACCAAAATTTTCCCCGGACAGCCGTGCATGTTTAGGGGGAGGGGACAGGGGTGGGGGTCGGCAGCCACCGGATCGAGTGTTCGTTACCGAGCGGGCTTACAGCTTCAGCTCCCAGTACTCACCCACCAGGTCCTTGCCAAAGCTGTGATGCGGCTTGCTTTCGGTCAGGGTGAAGCCGGCGGCGGCATAGAGCTTTCGCGCGGCGACGAGGCTGGCCTGGGTCCATAGGCGGATCTTTGCATAGCGCCTGTCGCGAGCGAAGCGGACCACCTGATCGACCAGCAGCTTACCCACCCCAAGGCCGCGGGCGTCGGGCTCGACATAGAGCAGGCGTAGCTGTGCGACGCCCTGCCCGGCATCGACGACGAACACCGAACCGATGATCCGGCCGTCGCGCTCGGCGATCCAGCAGCTGTCGGTTGCGGCATCGAATTCGGTCAGGAACTTGCCGCCGATCTCGGCCGCCAGTGCTTCGTAGCTGCCATCCCAGCCGAACTCGCTGGCGTAGATCTGCGATTGCCGGGCGACCACCTGCGCGACATCGCCGATGCGGTGTGGCCTGAGGATGATCGACGCCGCCTGATCCTCACCATCGAGCATGCGGGCGATGGTCCGCATGGCGGAGACCAGTTCGCGCCGTTCGGTTTCCGACAATGGGCTGATGAGCTCGGCGATGGCGCGGTCTGCCGCCGCCTCGACACCGGCGGCGGCCCTGTCGCCATCGGGGGTGAGCGCCAGCTGGTTGCGACGCCGGTCGGAGAGGCTGGGTGACACCGCCACCAGCCCCTCGGTGACGAACTTCTGCAGCATGCGGCTCAGGTAGGCCGGATCAACCCCCATTGACCGCGCCAGATTGGCGCCATTGGTGTGCCCGGCAGCCGCCAGTTCGTAGAACAGCCGGCTCTCGGCCGGGCTGTAGTCGGTTTGGGAGTAGTGCTCATCGAACAGCCCCAGCCAGCGCGCGAAGGCACGGTTGAAGTGGCGAATCTCGGCAATCTGCGTGTCATCCATGATGGACGACATTGGCGATATCGTTGACTATGTCAATTATATCGTTGCTTGAGATAGCCATAGACGGCGCGGATGCCCTGGTCGGTGCCGCCGAACGGCCGGCCGGGCCTGGCCTCGGGGGCCCAGCCGTAAATATCGAGATGCACCCAGGCCTTGGCCTGTTTGACGAAGCGCCTGAGGAACAGGGCGGCGGTGATCGAGCCGGCGAAAGCACTGGCGCCGGCATTGTTCACGTCGGCGACCTTGGAGGCGATCATCGCATCATAGGGGGCCCAGAGCGGCATCTGCCACAGCGGATCGTCCGATGTGGCGCCAGCCGCCATCAGCTGGCGGGCGAGCGCGTCATCGGTCGAGTAGAGCGGCGGCAGATCAGGGCCGAGCGCCGAGCGGGCGGCACCGGTGAGCGTCGCCATGTCGATGATCAGCTCCGGGCTTTCCTCGTCGGCCAGCGCCAGCGCATCGCCGAGGATCAACCGGCCCTCGGCATCGGTGTTGCCGATCTCGACGGTCGAGCCGTTGCGGGCCTTGAGCACGTCGCCGGGACGGAAGGCGGGGCCGGAGATGGCGTTCTCGACGATGGGGATCAGCACGCGCAGCCGGACCCGCAGGCCGGCATCGATGATGGCGTGGGCCAGGCCGAGGATATTGGCGGCGCCACCCATATCCTTCTTCATCAGCAGCATGCCGGCCGACGGCTTGATGTCGAGCCCACCGGTATCGAAGGTGACGCCCTTGCCGACCAGCGTCACCTTGGGGTCCTTCGCCTTGCCCCAGTTGAACTCGACCAGCCGCGGCGCCTCGGCGGCGGCGCGGCCGACGGCGTGGATCATCGGGAAGTTCTGCTGCAGCAGTTCGTCGCCGGCCACCACCTTCACGTCGAGCTTATGGCGCTTACAGAAGGCGCGGATTTCCTTTTCGAAGGCGTCCGGGCCGAGATCGTTGGCGGGCGTGTTGATCAGGTCGCGCGCCAGGCAGGCGGCGTCGGCAAGGCGGTCGACCTCCGCTGCGTCCGCGCCTTCCACCGGCTCCAGCACGGCAGGAGCGCGCGGTTTCAGGTAGCGATCGAAACGATAGGCGCCGAGGCGGAAGGCCAGCGCGGCGAGCGTGGGGTCGCCAAACCTGCCGGCAAGCCGGTACTTGCCCGGCTCGAGGGCGGCCGCAGCCTGCCCGAGCAGCAACGCCGGACGATCGCCGGCCCGGCCGAGGCCGAACAGGTAGCCATTAAGGGCACCGCCCTCCCCCGGCAGGGCGAGCAGCCGGCCGCGCTGGCCAGTGAAGCCATTGGCCTTGGCCCAGTGCAGTTCGGCCGGCGTCAGGCTGGCGGGCAGCGCATCCTGCTCCACGGCGATGAGTGGCAGCGACTTCGACTTGGCCATGCTGGTGGGGTCCGTAGCGAGGGCGGGATGCACTGGATTACGCCGCTGCCAGCGCCGTGGCAACGGTCCGAAAGGGTACCTTAACCCCCCATTAGGGTTAATCAATTATTGCTGCTTGGTGGGCTCGGGAATTGCCAGTCGCAACGCCCCAAGGGAAGTGTTTCGTGTCGCTCCGCCTCAACCAGAACCAACTCAACCCATTGCGCGCCCTGCTGTTTGTGAGCGTGGCCGCCGTCGCACTTTCGGCCTGCGCCTCGACCCCGATGACCACCGGCTCGATTGGCGGCAACGAGGCCGGCCAGCCGATGGACAAAAAGCAACAGGCGCTGGCGCAGCTCGCCGCCCTCTACAAGAAATCGCCCGGTGATCGCTCGGCGATCCTCTATTACGCGGCGGCGCTGCGGGCCAACGGCCAGAATGACCAGGCAGTGGCCGTGCTCGAAAGCGGCGTCGCCAAGTTCCAGAACGATCCGGAAATACTCGTCGGCTATGCCAAGGCGCTGGCCGCGGTGGGACGTTTCGAGCAGGCGCTCAACGTCGTCGATCGGGCGATCAACCCGACCGCACCCGACTGGAACGCACTGATGGTCAAGGGCGTGATCCTCGATCAGAGCGGCCGCAACAAGGAAGCCCGGGTGGCCTATGGGGAGGCGCTGAAGATCGCGCCGGACCAGGCCTCACTGCGCGCCAATCTCGGCCTCTCCTACTCGATGACCAATGAACTCGACAAAGCCGAGGCGGAGCTGAAGATCGCGGTGAAGCTGCGCGGCGCCAATAGCCAGATCCGGCAGAACCTCGCCTTGGTGGTCGGGCTGCAGGGCCGGTTCGACGAGAGCCGCGCCCTGTTCGCGGCCGAATTGACGCCTGATCAGGTCGAGGCCAACATGAGCTATATCCGGGCGCTGCTGACGCAGCAGAACCGCTGGGATGCGGTGAAGAACTCCGGCTGAGACGCGGGCGAATAGGGCACAGCCAATAGCGAATAGAAGCAGGGCGCCTCTCGGCGCCCTTTCGTTTTGCAGTGTTCACTACCCGCTATTCGCCGATCACCAGTTCGCCCTCAGCCGCCGCTGACAAACTTGTTCGCGAACACCCGGATCATCGCCGGGGAGAGAATGACGATGAACAGCACCGGCAGGAAGAACACGATCAGCGGCACGGTAAGCTTGGGCGGCAGCGCGGCGGCCTTCTTCTCGGCTTCCATCATGCGGGCTTCGCGACCTTCCTCGGCCATGACGCGCAAGGCGGAACCGACCGAGGTACCATGGCGCTCGGCCTGGATCAGCGCCTGCATCACCGACTTGACGTTGTCGAGGCCGGTGCGGCGCCCGAGATTCTCGTAGGCGCGGGTGCGGTCCTCGAGAAAGGAGAGTTCGGCGGTTGTCAGCGTCATCTCTTCGGAGAGCTCGATACTCTGCGCGCCGATCTCCTTGGCGACGCGCTTCAGCGCATGCTCCACCGACATGCCGGCCTCGACGCAGAGCAGCACCAGATCGAGGGCATCCGGCCAGGAGCGCTTGATCGACTTCTGGCGTTTGACGGTCTGGTTCTTGAGCAGGAGGTTCGGCAGGTAGGCGCCGATCAGCCCGACGGCTGCCGCATAGGCGGCGTTCAGCCAGAGCGGCTTATCGTTGAACATGGCCAGGCTGAAATAGGCAAAGGTCAAAACGAACAGCACGACCGGCGTAACAAAGCGCAGGAACAGGTAGGTGGTCATCGCCGCCTGCCCGCGATAGCCGGCACGAGCCAGCTTCTCGGCGGTATTGTCATCCATGAAGGCTTTTTCGAGCGAAAAGCGCTCGACGACGTTCTTCATGTAGTCGCGGCCGGTGGCCTGGCGAATGCTCCGGGTCTGCGGATCGGCGCCATTGCCGCCGCGCAGGCGGGCCATTTCCTCGGCCCGCATCTTTTCGCGCTCTAGCGCTACCCGCTTGATGCGCTGGCGCATCTGCGAGCCGCCGGAAAAGAAGGTCGCGCCGATCGAGAACACCACGGCGGCGGCCGCCACGGCAGCGAGCACGGCGATCAGGAACTGCGTGTTGGTCAGCGTTGCGACGAGACTTTCCATCGCCGGCCCCTAGATATCGAACTGGATCATGCGGTTCATGATGAAGCCGCCGAGAAACATCATGATCGCGGCAATGCCCAGCATGAGGTTGCCGACCGGCGTCTCGATCAACGGCAGCAGGTAGGCCGGGGAGGTGAGCGAGACGAGGACGGCGACCATCACCGGCAGGGCGCCGATGATGCCGGCAGAGGCCTTGGCTTCCGCGGACATGGCCTTGACCTTCTGCTTCATCTTCTTGCGGTTACGCAGCACCCGCGACAGGTTGCCCAGCGCCTCGGAGAGGTTGCCGCCGGCCTGCGCCTGCACGGTGATGACGACGATGAAGAAGTTGACCTCGGGCAGCGGCACCCGATCATAGAGCGTCAGCACCGCTTCCTGGATGGTCTTGCCTACCGACTGCTGGTCGAGCACGCGCTGAAAGTCCGACTTGATCGGCTCCTTGGCTTCCTTGGCAACCAGGCGCATCGAATCGTTCAGCGGCAGACCGGATTTCACGCCGCGCACGATGGCTTCGATGGCGTTCGGCAACTCGTCGAGGAAGGCGTTCTGGTACTTCTTGCGGCGACGGTTCACATACATGCGGGGCAGCAGGTAGCCGCCGGCGACGGCGAAGATCAGGCAGTAGATCAGCTCGAGCTGCAGTACGAAGCAGATGACGAAAACGATGATGCCGAAGATCACCGAATTGCGGATGAAGGCGCCCTTCTTGAGCTTCATGCCGGCCTGATACAGCCGATCCTGCAGCGGGATGTTCTTGCGTTTGCGCTCCAGCGCGACGGTCTGGGCGCGCAGCGTCTGCTGGATTTCCTTGCGGCGGGTATCGCGGTTGCGCGTCGCGTCGGCGGTGCGGCGGTTGGCCTGAATGTCGCCCTGCAGCGCCTTCATGCGCTTGTTGGCGCGACCGCCGCCCATCAGGGCGGGCACCAGCGCGAAGCCGGCGGCCCCCACGGCGACGATGGCGAGCAGGGCGAGGATCAGCGGAGTCATCGTTGGGCCTTATGCACCGAGGATCTCGCGCTGTTCGACATTGGACTTTTCCAGCGCCTCGACGAGATTGGCTTCTTCGTTGAAGTAGCGGGCGCGCTCGGTGAAGTTCGGCTTGGTGATACCGGTCGAGCGGTGACGGCCGACGAGGTTGCCGTTCGAATCTTCGCCGAGGATGTCGTAGAGGAACACGTCCTGGGTGACGATGACGTCGCCTTCCATGCCCAGCACTTCGGAGATGTGGGTGATGCGACGCGAACCGTCACGCAGGCGGGCGGCCTGCACCACCACATCGATCGAGGAGACGATCATTTCGCGGATGGTGCGGCTGGGCAGCGAGTAGCCGCCCATGGTGATCATCGATTCGAGTCGCGACAGCGCCTCGCGCGGGCTGTTGGAGTGGAGCGTGCCCATCGAGCCGTCGTGGCCGGTGTTCATCGCCTGCAACAGGTCGAAGGCCTCGGGGCCGCGCACTTCGCCCACGATGATCCGCTCGGGGCGCATACGCAGGCAGTTCTTGACCAGATCGCGCATGGTGATCTCGCCCTCGCCCTCAAGGTTGGGCGGGCGGGTTTCGAGACGCACCACGTGCGGCTGCTGCAGTTGCAGTTCGGCCGAGTCCTCGCAGGTGATGACGCGCTCGTCCTTGTCGATGAAGCCGGTGAGGCAATTGAGCAGCGTCGTCTTGCCCGAGCCGGTACCGCCGGAAATCAGGATGTTGGCGCGCACCCGGCCGAGGATGCGCAGCACTTCGGCGCCTTCGGGCGAGATCGAGCCGTACTTGACCAGCTGCGACAGGGTCAGCTTGTCCTTCTTGAACTTACGAATGGTGAGCGCGGCGCCGTCGATGGCCAGCGGCGGGGCGATGACGTTGACGCGCGAACCGTCGGGCAGGCGCGCATCGCAGATCGGCGAGCTTTCATCGACGCGGCGGCCAACCTGGCTGACGATGCGCTGGCAGACGTTCATCAGGTGCGCGTCGTCGCGAAAGCGCACATTGGTGAGCTTCACCTTGCCGCCGACCTCAATGTAGCATTTCTGGCTGCCGTTCACCATGATGTCGGCGATGTCGTCGCGCGCCAGCAGCGGCTCGAGCGGGCCATAGCCGAGCACGTCGTTGCAGATGTCCTCGAGCAGGTCTTCCTGCTCGGAGATCGACATGATGATCGATTTGAGCGCGATGATCTCGGCGACGATATCGCGGATTTCCTCGCGCGCCGCTTCCTGATCCATGGTGGCAAGCTGGCTCAGATCGATCGAGTTGATCAGCGCGTTGAAGATCGCCGACTTGGTCTGGAAATACTCCTTGTCGCGGGCCACCGCCTCGGGGCTGCGCACATCGACGACGCCGCCATCGTCGGCGCCGCGCTTGTTGTCAGGCGCGCGCGCCACCTCCTGGCGGGGCGCGGCAGGGACAAGCGGAGCGACGGCCGGGCGGGCGGACTGCGCCGCGCCGGGAGTGTTGCCACCGAAACTGGTACGCTTGCCGAACATCTAGGACTGGCCTTTCAGGCGCGCTTCTTGATGAAGGAGGGGAGCTTGAGGCCGGACTTCTTGGCGGCACTTTTCTCGGGGGCATTGCGGCCGGTGACGTGCATGCCGATCAGGCGGAATACCTCGTTGGCGCGGTTATTGGCGGCGACCTCGGCGATCATCTGGCCGTTGTTGGCGGCGGTGCCGAAGGTGGCGGCGTCAAAGCCGATCTGGCCGAGCAGCCGGCATTCGACCGAGGTGGCAAACTCGTTGGCGGCGATCTCGGGGCGACGCGGCATGCCGACCTTGTTGATGACCAGCAGCGGCTCGCTCTCGGCCGGGCGCAGCGCCTTGATGGTGTCGGAGAGGTTCTTGGCGTTCCTCAAATTCGCCAGATCCGGCTCGGCGACGATGATCACCTCGTCGATCGTCGCGATGGTGTGGCGGACCCAGGCAGTCCAGATGTGCGGGATGTCGAGGATGACCACCGGCGTCGAGCGCTGGCTCAGTTCCACGATCTGCTCGAATTCGCGCTCCTCGAAATCGAAGGTGCGATCGAGCACCACGGGGGCAGTGAGCAGGTTGACGTGATTGGCGGCCTTGCTGGCCAGGCGATCCAGCATGGTCTGGTCGAGCTTGGCGTTCGAACCGATGGCATCGGCGATGCCGTGTGGCGGATCCTGGTTGAAGTTCAGCCCGGCCGTACCGAAGGCAAAGTCGAGATCGAGGATCAGCGTATCCTGGCGCAGCGCCTGGCTCACCGCCCAGGCGACGTTATGCGCGACGGTCGAGCCGCCGGCGCCGCCCTTGGCGGAGACGAAGCCGACGGTCCGGCCGATCGGCGCAGCGCCCTCGGCGGCGAACAGCTCGCTGATCGCCGAGACGATCGACTGGGCCGAGGCCGGCAGCACGATGTACTCCGAAACGCCCGAGCGGATGAGCTCGCGATAGAGCAACACGTCATTGACATGGCCAAGCACGATCAGCCGGGTCGAGGCGTCGCAGACCTCGGCGAGGCGCTCCAGCGCACCGGGGATATCCTCGGGCTGCAGCGAGGTCTCGACCATGATGAGGTTCGGCGTCGGATTCGAGCGATAGGTCTCGACGGCGCCCTCGAGGCCACCGGCATGGGTGGTCAGCGCGACCTTCGACATGCGCCGGTCGTGCACCGCCGACTTGACCAGTTGCGCGGTCTGCGAGTGTTCGCAGAACGCCTGGATGGTGATACGCGGGATCAGGCGGGTGCCGGCAGCGATCTCGATCGCAGGTTCTTCAGCCTGCTTGGCGTTGTCGCGGGAGAGGAAACTCATGACTACTACACTCCATCAATCCAGCAGGAAGCCGACGGACCCATCATAGCTGCCGCGGGTGCCGGCGGGACCGACGCCGTACATCGTTTCGATATTGCCCAGGAAGATTGCCTCGGCGTCGTTAGCAAACTGCATACGATCGGTTGGCAATTCGGGTTTCGTGTTGGTTGGTTGGGCCAGATAGGGGGTGACGAGGATCACCAGCTCGCTCTGCGAGCGGATGAAGTCACGCGAGCGGAACAGCGAACCGAGGATGGGGATATCGCCGAGACCCGGCAGGCGATGGATCTGGGTGCGGGTTTTTTCCTCGATCAGGCCACCGATAGCGAGGGTCTGGCCGGTGCCGATCTCGACCGAGGTCTTGGCGGTGCGCCGCTTGATGCCGAGCAGCGTCGAGCCGCCGACGGTGATGCTGCCCTCGGTGGAGAGTTCGCTGCTGGTGGTATCGACGGCGAGGGCGATAGTGCCGTTGGACTTGATGGTCGGGGTAAAGGCGAGCTTGACGCCGAAATCCTTGTACTCGACCTTAACCTCACCGTCCTTGACGCTGGACGGCACCGGGAACTCGCCACCGGCGAAGAAATCGGCACTCTGGCCCGACATGGCCGTCAGGACCGGCTCTGCCAGGGTGCGCGCCGCGCCGCGCTGTTCCATGGCGCGGATCTGCGCATCGATGCTGAGGCCACCGATATTTACCCCGACCTCGAGGCCGTTATTGCTGAACAGGTTCGAGGCGCCACCGATCGGCTGCGTGCTGATGAGCCTGGTGGTGAGCCCGCCATTGGAGTAGCTGCCGGTCAGGTCGATACCGAACTGCTTGGCGAGGCTGCGGTTCACTTCGGCCACGGTGACCTTCAGCATGACCTGCTGCGGGCCGGAAACCGCGATCACGCTGGTGACGTTCGCGGGGTCCCCTGCGAACTGTCCGGCGATCGCCAGCGCCTTGTCGGCATCGTCGGTACTGCCGGCCTTGCCCGAAAGCACGACGCGGTTGGTGACGGTGCCCTCCGCGTCGGTCAGTGCGACCGCCTCAACCTGGATATCGGAGTTGGGCATGATCTTGCGGTAGGTTTCGCGCAACACCGCGGCGACGTTGGAACCGCCGGCATTGCCGGTGGTGCTGACGTCGACGACGACGATGGTGCGTCCCGTGCCGTCGAGGAAGAAGATATTGGTGTCGCCCGAGGTGATGGCCTGAATGACGGCCCGGCGCTTGTTGCGCAGGATGGCGTTGGCAACGCCCGGCTGCGACACGATCACCTCCTGCGCATCGACCGGCAGGTCGATGATCATCGACTTGTTGATGGCGAGGCTCACTGGCTGGGTAGAGCCGAAGCCGCTGGCGCCGATGCGCAGATGATTGGTTTCGGCGGCCTGCGCCCCCTCCCACCCGAGCGGGGCAAGCCCGAGCGCCGCGCCGATTACGGCGACCGCGGCCAGCAGGCGCAACGCACCGCGCGGCGAACGGGTGGTGAGAGCCGGAGACATCACGTAATCCTCACGCATCATTGGGCCTGCTCTTGTGAGCCGGTGTCGTCGAAGGACGCCTGGGCAACATTGGGGCTCGAACTGGGCATCACGTCACTGCCGACCCCGTAGCGGATCATGCGGACGGCGCGGCTGCTCTGCAGATCGTCCCCGGGAGAGGGCTGGAAGTCGGCGATCGAGCGGAGCACGACGGAGAAATCCCGATCTTGGAGGCGTTGATGATCACCTCGCCCTGGGCGGGCGTCAGCTCGAGCGTCGCAATGGTGCCGCCCTGGAACACATCGGCCTTGGGGTTTTCGGGGTTGGCCTTCTCGCCGGTGGTACCGGTTTCGCCCAGACGGGTGCCGATGGCCAATATCTTGACGTTGGAGAGGATGGTCTGGCTGATGCCGGCTCGGCTGAGAACGATATCCACCCGGTCGTTGGGGAGAACGAAGCCGCCGGCGGCGGCGTCGGCGCTGACCGGCACGGAGACGCCACGCATGCCCTTGGCCAGGACGGCCGAGAGGTAGCCCTGATCGGAGTGCACCAGCTTCTTTTCGATGATCGGCTCGCCGGGGAAGAACTCGAAGCGGGCGACGGCATCGAGCATCTTGGTGGGCGCATCGGGCAGCACCGCTTCGCTGATATACTCGGGGCGGACGGCGAATTCCGGCCAAGCCTGCCACTCGATGGTTTCCGCAGTGATCCGCTGGCCGACGCCGATCGGGGCCTTGGCCACCAGCACCTTGGCCTTCTTTTCCTCGATGACCTGGGTCGGCCCTTCGACCACGACCTGCTGCGGAGCCGTGCCGCGCATGGCCAGGAAGGCTGCGAGCCCGCCTGCCAGCAGCGCAACGACCAGCAGGATGATACGCGAGACTCCCATCGCCCCAAACTCCACACGCTGGGCTCGAACGTGCCCGGCTACTCTTGTGCTCGACTATCGTGGCAAAGGGTCAAAGTTTGGTTAATCGTTGCTTGCCGAAGACAGTTAACGAATAGTTTCGAAGTCTTCAGCCAACCAGGCGCTGAAAGATCAGGCTGCCGGGATAGACGATGAGGCCGGCGGCAGCCAGCGCGATACCGTAGGGCACGCCGGTTTTGCTGTCGTGCAGCCGGTCGATCCACAACACCTGCTTGAGCTGCAGTGGCAATGGCCAGCGACGGACGGCGAGCAGCGACAGGGTCAACGCCCCGCCGAGCAGCGAGGCAAAGACGAGATAGATAAGCATGTCTTCAAAGCCGAACCACAGGGTGGTGGCGGCCAGCAGCTTGGCGTCGCCGCCGCCGATCCAGCGCAGGGCGAAGAAACTGAACGATACCGCCAGCACGATAGCCGCCGCCGCGACATGGGTGCCCAGCAGCTCAACCGAGAATCCGGCCAGCAGCGCGATGGCGAAGAAGGACCCGGCCAGCAGCAGCACCAGCTTGTTGGAGATCCGCATGGTCAACAGGTCCGAGGAGGCCGCAAAGGCCATCAACAGCGGAAACACGAGCATGGCGGGGAAGGCGATGAATGAGGGCATGGCGGCAGCTACAGCGGGCCGGGGCTTCGGTCCCGGGTCTAGTGTCGACGCAGCATGGTTAAGAAAGCCCGAACGAAAAAGGGGACCCAGTCCGGGTCCCCTTCGATACATGAGCCCCGTGGGCTGATCAGGTAGTAGGCGCCGGGGCCTGCGGGACAGTCACGCCGCCGAGACGGCTGGCGATGCCCTGGAACAGGGTGGAGAGGTTGCCACCAAGGGTACCAGCGGCAACGATGATACCGACGGCGATGAGCGCGGCAATCAGGCCGTATTCGATCGCGGTAGCGCCGGACTCGTCATTCACGAAACGAGCGACAGTGTTCATTTATTGGCTCCTTGCACACGTCATTTTTGTGACTGCATCAGGTGATGCGTCAGCACCGTTCGATACGTCACACATCGAACATGGCTTCACGCTAGGCGGCCCGGATTGAAATTGAGTTAATAGTCGGAGCCCAAAGGCCCCGGTTTGCAAGGCTTTCAGGCATGCTGAGCAGATCGTTAAAGCAACCCACGAAATTGTTCGGACACCCGACAAAGTAATACGCGAACGGCAAAAGCGCACCGCCGCCCGGAACGACCACTGGGCGGGCAGGCTTGTGGAACCTGCTCATTTGCGAATTTTTCACCATTCCGCGCAACACTCCGTTTGCCATAGCGTACCTCCTCGTAAGGGCCTGTCATGTCGTTTCGCCCCAGTCTTGCCGCCCTCGCCATCGTCTCGGTGCTCGCGACGCCCGTCGTCGCGCTGGCGGAAAGCGCCCCGGTGACGGTGAAGCTCAACATGGCGCGCATCCTCAGGATCAACGCCCCGGCAGCGACGGTGATCATCGGCAACCCCGGCATCGCCGACGCGGCCATCCAGGACCCGCAGACGCTGGTGCTGACCGGCAAGAGCTACGGCAAGACCAACCTGATCGTGCTGGATAGCCAGGGCAACCCGATTGCCGACACGCTCGTCGAAGTGGTGCAGGAGCAGGCTGGGCTGGTGACGGTGTATCTGGGCGAGCGGCGGACCAGCATGACGTGCGAGCCGGTGTGCCAGCCGATCATCATGCTGGGCGACGACAAGCCCTACACCATTGACGCGATTGCGGCACGGGACGCGGTCACGGGTGCAGCCAACTAACGGCCGGTTAACCAAGCCGCCGCATCGGATGCAAATGCGGCCCCCGCACTAACCAATCCCTAGGTAGGAACCGCTAGTTTCCGTCGATGAACGGAACCTGGCCCGCATGTCTCTACGCTCCGCATGGCTGAAACCGCTGCTGTCGCCGGCGCTAGGGCGGGCGCGGCGCTTTGGCGGCGACGATAGCGGGGTAACGGCGATCGAATTCGCCCTCCTGGCGCTGCCCTTCTTCACCATTATCCTCGCCATCGTCGAGACGGCCCTGATCTTTCTCGCCGGACAGATCCTCGACAGCGCCGTAAACGACTTATCGCGACTGATCCGCACCGGCCAGGCGCAGAGCAGCACACCCGCCTACAACGCCGAGACGTACCGCGCGGCGATCTGCGCCGGGCTCTACCGCATGTTCGATTGCAACGGCGACAGGTTGCGGGTCAGCGTCACTGTGATCAGCGACTTCAGCGCAGCTAACTTCGGCTATCCGCTGAAGACCGGCGAGGACTGCAAGAAGGAAAAGTGCGACTGGACCCTCGCAGACGAATACAAACCCGGCAAGGGCGGCGACGTGGTGCTGGTGCAAGCCTACTATAAGTGGCCCACCGTGGTGAACCTGCCGGGGTTCAACTTCCAGACCCTCCCCGACGGCACCCGGCTGCTCGGCGCCTCGCGGGTGTTCCGCAACGAGCCGTTCATCTGCGCGAGCTGCACATGATCCGCCGGCTGCGACAGTTCCGCGACGATATCCGCGCCGTCGCCGCGGTGGAGTTTGCGCTGATTTTGCCGCTGCTGCTGACGCTTTACCTGGGCACGATCGAGGCGGCGACGCTGTACTCGGCGGACCACAAGGTCGCAACGGTCGCAAGCACGATGGCGGACCTGGTGTCACGCCAGAAGGGTGAGATCTCGACGGCGACGCTCGACAAGTACTTCGAAGCGGCTGAGACCATCATGCGTCCCTACGCCACCAGCGGATTGGTCCAAGTCGTGTCGCTGCTCAGCATCGACGCCAACGGGGTTGCCAAGGTGAAGTGGAGCCGGGCGCACGGCACCGGCGGTACGGAACGCCTGGCGGACAGCACCTTCCCCCTCGAGGCCACCAGCGAGATCAACGTGCTGGCGCGCGGCACCAACGGCTGGCTGGTTGCCTCCGAGATGACCTACGCGCACCAGCCGCTTTTCGGGTACATCCTCCCAAGCACCATAACCCTGAGGCACACGCAGTATTTCCTGCCGCGCTTCAAGGGCGAGGTTAAGCTCAACTAGCCGGCTTGCCGGGGGCTGCCGGGCGTGCCATAGGCCGGGCGCGTTCCATGACGAGGCCAGCCCGATGCAAGATACCCTGATCCCAGTCTTCGACCTCGGCGGCGTGTTCGTCGACTGGAACCCGATGTACCTGTTCCGCAAGCTCTTTGCGAGCGAAGAGGAAGCGCAGTGGTTCTGGGACAATATCTGCACCAAGGACTGGAACCTCGAGTTCGACGCCGGTGATATATTCGCCGAGGGCGTGGCCAAGCTGACCGCCCGCTATCCGCGCTACTGGCGCGAGATCCAGGCGTTCGATCTGCGCTGGAAAGAGACGGTCGGCGACTTCATCACCGGGACCATCGATATCCATAACGAGCTGATCGCCGAGGATATCCCCACCTTCGCCATCACCAACTTCTCGTGGGAAAAGTGGGTCAGCTGCCTGCCGGAATGGCCGTTCCTCGAGAAGTTCGACGGGGTCGTGGTGTCCGGCCTCGAGGGCCTGGTGAAGCCGGACCCGCGGCTCTACCGGGTGTTCTGCGAGCGCTATGGCCTGGCGCCGGAGACCTGCGTGTTCATCGACGACAGCGAGCCGAACGTGATCTCGGCCCGCAAGTTCGGCATGCATGCCATCCACTTCACCGACCCCAAATCGCTGCGCAAGGAACTGATCGGGCTGGGGCTGCCGTTGAAGAAGTGAGGTGAATGGTGAATGGTGAAGCGGATGGCGGGCGCTCGCTTATCGCGCAAGTCGTTACCATTCACCACTCACAATTCACCATTCACGGCTCATTTCGTCCCGTACATCCGATCGCCGGCGTCGCCCAGACCCGGGATGATGTAGCCCTTCTCGTTGAGATGGCTGTCGATGGCGGCGGTGAAGATCGCCACGTCGGGGTGGGCGGTGGAGAATTTCTCGATGCCTTCGGGGGCGGCGAGCAGGCAGAGGAAGCGGATGTTGTTGGCGCCGCGCTCTTTCAGCTTGTCGATGGCGGCGATAGAGGAATTGGCGGTGGCCAGCATCGGATCGACGACGATGATCAGGCGGTTGTCGAGCTCGGACGGCGCCTTGAAGTAGTATTCGACCGGCTGCAGCGTCTCGTGGTCGCGATAGATGCCGATATGGGCGACGCGGGCGGCGGGGACCAGATCGAGCATACCATCCAGCAAGCCGTTGCCGGCGCGCAGGATCGAGGCGAAGACCAGCTTCTTGCCCTTGATGGTGGGCGCATCCATCCGGGTCATCGGCGTCTCGATCTCGATCATCTCGAGTTCGAGATCGCGCGTCACCTCGTAGCACATCAGGTGCGCGATCTCGCGCAGCAGCCGCCGGAACCCCGCGATCGAGGTATCCTTGTCGCGCATGATGGTGAGCTTGTGCTGGACCATCGGGTGGTCGATCACCGTTACGCCGCGCATGGAGACCTCGAGGGTTAGAGCGTTTTCAGGAAAAGTTGCAGACTTTTCCGGTTCGAAAACGCGACCAAATCAAAGACCTAGAGCATTTCAACGGTTCACCGGTGCAATGCTCTAGAGGAAGGATTTGCCGTGGGGGCCGGGCGCGAGGCCGAGCCAGCGGGCAATACTCTCTCCTATATCTGCAAAGGTCGTCCGGATGCCAATGGTTCCGGGCGTCAGGCTTGGGGAAAAGACCATGATCGGGGTCTGTTCGCGAGTGTGATCGGAACCGCGCCAGGTCGGATCGTTACCATGGTCAGCGGTGAAGACGACGAGATCGTCGGGCCGCAGCGCAGCGATCAGCTCAGGCAGGCGCGCATCGAAGGCTTCGAGCGCCTGGGCATAGCCCGGCACATCGCGGCGATGGCCGAAATCCTGATCGAAATCGACGAAGTTGGTCATGATGAAGGCGCCGTCGGCAGCCATTTCCATGGCTTCGAGGGTGCGATCGAACAGCGCCATATTGCCGGTGGCCTTGATCTTGTGGGTGACGCCGTGCCCCGCATAGATGTCCGAGATCTTGCCGATGGCAAAGACCTGTCGCCCGGCGTCCTTGGCGCGATCGAGCAAGGTCGGCTCGGGCGGGGCGATGGCGAAATCGCGGCGATTGCCGGTGCGTTTGAAATCGGCAGCCGTTTCGCCGACGAACGGCCGGGCGATGACCCGTCCGATATTGAGCGGCACGGTGAGCGCGAAGGCGGTTTCGCAGAGCTGGTAGAGCCGCTCGAGGCCGAAATGCTGCTCGTGCGCGGCGATCTGGAAGACGCTGTCGATCGAGGTGTAGCAGATCGGCTTGCCGGTCCTGATCGACTCCGCGCCGAGTTCGGCGATGATGGCGGTGCCGGAGGCGTGCTTGTTGCCGAGGATGCCGGGAATGCCGGATCTCTCGACCAGTTGGGCAATCAGCTCGGGCGGGAAGGTCGGCTCGCTCAGGGGGAAGTAGCCCCAGTCGAAGGGGACCGGGACGCCGGCGATTTCCCAGTGGCCGGATGGGGTGTCCTTGCCCTTCGAAACCTCGCGGCCGACACCCCAACGCCCACCGCTTGGCCGGTCGGTGAGGCCGCGCGGGACCTCGCCGGTGGAGAGTTTCGCAGCAGCACCGAGACCCAGGGCATCCAGGTTCGGCAGGGCAATCGGGTAGTTGGCAGCGATGTGGCCAAGCGTATCGGAACCGACATCACCATAGTCGGCAGCGTCGGGGGCGCCGCCGATGCCGAAACTGTCGAGAATGCAGAGGATGGCGCGGGGCAAGTTTCAGGCCTCCGTGGGCGGGACGTAGTCGGCGATCAGCGCGTGATCCGGCGCCGCGGTGTCGCCGAAGCTGTAGGCGGCAACAAGACGGCGATGCGCCTCTTCGAAGCTATCCATGTCCCGTGCGTGGATGGTGGCCAGCGGCAGGTGCGTGTCGACCGCCGACCCAAGTGGCGTCAGGTCGCTGAAACCGACGGCGTAGTCGATGCTGTCGGTCGGCAGGCGCCGCCCACCACCGAGTGCCACCACGCCCATACCGACGCCGCGGGTGTCGATGGCCGTGACGATGCCGGGTTCCGGCGCGAAGACCTGAAGCTTGATCGGCGCGGCCGCGAGGTGCGTATCCATGTGCTCGACGAAGTCGGTCGGGCCGCCGAGCAACGCGACCATCCGCGAGAAGAGCTCGGTGGCCTTGCCGCTGCTGAGGGCGGTTTCGACGGCAGCCGCAGCGTCGCCATCGTAACCGCTGAGCTGCAGCGCGGCAGCGCAGAGATCCAGCGTCACTTCGCGAAGGCGGTGATCCTGATGTTTGCCGGTGAGGAAATCGACGGCGTTGCGGATTTCCAGCGCATTGCCGGCGGCCGAGGCGAGCGGCTCGTTCATGTCGGTGATCAGTGCGGCAGTGCGGAGGCCGGCGCCGTTGGCGACGGAGACGAGGCTCTCGGCCAGGGCACGCGATTTTTCCAGCGTCGGCATGAAGGCGCCGGAACCAGTTTTTACGTCGAGGATCAGCGCGCCGAGACCGGCGGCAAGTTTCTTACTGAGGATCGAAGCGGTGATCAGCGGGATGGATTCGACCGTGCCGGTGACGTCGCGAATGGCGTAGAGCACCTTGTCCGCCGGGGCGAGGTCGGCGGTCTGGCCGATAATGGCGCAGCCGGCCTCGCGCACCACCTTCCGAAATAGCGCGTTATCCGGGCTGGTGCTGTAGCCGGGGATGGCATCGAACTTGTCGAGCGTGCCGCCGGTATGGCCGAGGCCACGGCCGGAGATCATCGGCACGTAGACGCCGCAGGCGGCGAGGATCGGCGCCAGCATCAGCGAGGTATTGTCCCCTACCCCGCCGGTCGAGTGCTTGTCGGCGACCGGGCCATCGAGATCGGACCAATCGAGCACGGTGCCGAGTCGCGCATCGCCTCGGTGAGGGCGACGCGCTCCGGGGTCGACATGTCGCGAAAGTAGACCGCCATGGCGAAGGCGGCGGCCTGGGCCTGGCTGACGGAGCCATCGGTGAGACCGGCGATGAAGCCGGAGATTTCGCCTGAGGTGAGGGCGAGGCCGTCACGCTTGCGGATGATGGTTTCTTGCGGGAGCAGGGTCATGCCGGTGTTGTGCGCTGGCCACCGGACGAAGGCAAGGCGCGGTTAGCGGGTCAGGCCCTTGTGGTACTGCACCGGCGTGGCGCCGAGTACGGTGCGGAAATCGGTGATGAAGTGCTGCTGGCTGCTATAGCCGAGATCGTAGGCAATGCCGACCCAATCGGGCGCGTCACTCAAGCGAATTGAGCAGCAGCGGCGAGCAGGCGCTGGCGCTGCAGCAGCCATTTGAGGCCGATGCCGAGATAGTCGCGAAACACCTGCTGCAGCCAGCGCTCGCTGCGCCCAAACGCCTCGCCCACCGCTGCGACGGTCGTCAAGGCGTCGTCGGTTTCGACGGCGGCGATGATGGCATTGACCTCATCGAGGGTGCCATCGGCCACCGGCGCAGCGGCGTGGATACGCTCGCGCAGCGCGGCGATCACCGCGTCATCGTCCTGGCTGAGCAGAGCAGCGATGCCCTTGGCGTCGGCCCAGGGGAAGACAGCGGTCAGCGGCACGACCTTGTCCTGCAGGTCCGCCATCTCGCCGGTCCACAAGGCGTGGAAGGCTCCGGGGCGGAAGCGGATGCCGATAATGCGGCCGCTGCCGGCGGCCGAGTAGGTGCGCTTGCCGCGAAAGGTGCCTTGGATGCCGGACTCCTGGGCCGAAGAAGATATCGACATAGGGCCGGTGCATCACCTCGTCGGAGTTGTAGTGACCCAGCGCACTGTCCCAGCGGATGACCCAGAAGTGTTCGATGAAGCGGGCGAGATCGGCCGGCGGCGATACGGTGCGGAACTGCACGTGCCGCGCGAAGCCGAGGGGATCGAGCCGGCCGCGCGGCTCGTAGGGCTTACCCACTGTGCCGGGCCCGCCAGGGTCTGCGGGTTTCTGAAATACAGGCCTCGGGACATCGGTCATTGTCGGAGCATCAGCTTAACGATGAAAGGAAATTCCAGATGAGCAACAAGCACTTCCTGCGCGGCATGGCCACCGTCAACTTCTTCGCCGACGACGTGGCCGCGGCACGCGACTGGTACACCGAACTGTTCGGTGTCGAGGCGTATTTCCAGATGCCGAACCGCGACATGCCGGCTTATGCCGAGTTCCGCATCGGCGACAGCGAAGACGAGTTCGGCATCATCGACCGCCGCTATGCGCCGCAGGGGATGCAGGCCGGCCCGGGCGGAGCGATCCTGCTCTGGCATGTCGATGATGTCGAAGCGGCGCTGGCGCGGCTGAAGCAACTGGGCGCCAGGGAATACGACCCGATCACCAAACGTGGCGAAAGCGGGTTCGTCACCGCATCGGTGGTCGATCCGTTCGGCAACGTGCTGGGGATCATGTACAACCCGCACTACGCCGAGACGGCGGCGGACCAGGCAGCCTGATCTCCGGGCCCCCACGTTTTCGGCCGCCTGCCGCTCCGGCGCAGGCGGCCTTTGCTGCCGGGCGTCAACGCATCGTTCACGCAGACGGCGTTAGGGTGCGTTCCGTCCCGCGAGGCGGCAACGACAGACGCCATGCTCGAGCCCCATCCGATTGAGATCCATATCGACAGGCCGGTGACCGAGGTCTACCGATTCCTCGCCTCGCCGTGGAACTACCCGCGCTGGGCGGCGATCGACGCGGCGACCTTCCGGCAGATCGGACCGCACGAGTGGGCTGGTGAGACCGAGTTCGGGCCGCGCATCGTGCGCTTCAGCCCGCCCAATGGCGAGGGCATCCTCGACCATGCGGTGTACAAGGCTGGCGAAGAGCCGATGATGATGCCGCTACGGGTCAGCGCCGACGGCAATCGCACGCTGGTGACTTTCACATTCTACCGGCGGCCGGGGATGGACGACGAGCAGCTGGCATCGGCGCTCGAATGGATCCGTGCGGATTTCACGGCGCTGAAATCAATGCTCGAGGTCTGAGGCGGCCGGCGGCTCAGCCGGCTGCCAAGGCGGCTTCGGTTTCGGCGGCACGGTTGCGGTGCTTGAGGTGGGCATGGACGGCAATGCCGGCGCCGGCGAGCGCAACCAAGGCGATGCCGACAAGGCTCAAGCCCTCGGGGGCGTGCCCGAACACCAACCAGCCGAGGCCGCTCGACCACACCAGATGCAGATAGTTGACCGGCGCCAGGAGCGATGCCGGCGCCTGCCGGTAGGCGGCGGTGAAAAGATAGTGCCCCAGCGTCATCAGACAGCCGAGCCCCAGCATGAGGCCGATATCGAGGGGGCTGGGGGCGAGGCGCGGCAGATCGGGGATGGCGAGGACACAGAAGATCAGCGCGCCGACCCAGGCGGAGTGGAACAGCATCGCCACGGTGGTCTCGGTGCGGCCCAACAGCCGGGTCAGCAGATGGTAGGCGGTCGCCAGCGCCGCGTTGACGAGGGCAAGGCCCACGCCAACCGGATCGAGGCTACCGCCGGGCCGGACGATCAGCAGCACGCCAACAAAGCCGATGGCCGCGCCGAGCCAGCCGAACGAGCTGACCCGCTCACCCAATAGCGGCACCGACAGCGCCATCACGGCGAAAGGCGCGAGATAGATGATGGCGACGGTTTCACCGACCGGCATCAGCCGCAGGGCCCAGCCCAGGGTCAGCGAGGCAGCGGCAAGGCAGAGCCCGCGGATGATGACGAGCCACAGGCGCTTGGCCTGCCACAGCCGGGCGCCGAGGCCGGGCCAGAGGAACACGGCGAGCAGCAACAGGTTGACGAGGTAGCGCAGCGCCATGACCACGGGAACCGGATAGAGCGTCGAAAGGTGCTTGGTCAGGATATCGGAGAAACCGAAGGCCAGAGTGGCGACGACCACCAACGCAATACCGACCAGTGGCCGGCCGGAGACGTCGGGGCTGGATTGGGCCATCATGGGTTGCTTCCTCGATCGCGCCAGCATAGCGCCTGCAGCACGGCGAAAAAGACTTTGAAATCAACATGGCCTTGTGAGCTGGACTTATCAATCAGCCAGGCGGCGCGGCAGCGTTCACTCGCCGGTGGGCGCTGGAGTGGCCTTGCCGAGGCGGGTCTTGCGCAAGGTGTCGCGGGTGTTGGCCAGCATATCGCCGATGAAGCGCCGGACGATCGCCAGCTCGGCCTCCGAATAGGACGCGATGACCGGCTGGTTCATCCGCAGCACGTAATCGCGCAGTTGCAGGAGGCCTGATTCCTCGGTGGCGGGGCCGAGGGTGATCAGCACGCCGCGCCGATCGGTTGGGTGCGGGTGGCGCTCGATGAAGCGCGCGGCCTCGAGCCGGTTGAGCATGATGGCGGTGGCGCCGGTGGTGAGCCCCAAATGCTGCGAGATGGCCTTGGGCGTCGCCTTGCCGCCCGACGAGCGCACGAAGAACAGGCACATCAGATCGGTGTGATTGATGCCCGCCTGCTCGGCCAGCCAGCGATAGACATGCGTCACCTCGGCGGTCAGGTCGCGCAGCAGTTCATCCATCTCGGGCTTCCGGTCCAGCTCTGTCATTTCAGGCCGCACATTCCTCACGCGCAATATAGCTATGCAACATAGTATCTTTGTTGCAAAGTGAAATCGGCCACACTAGATGGAGGTCAAACGAACGCAGCCAATGGAGCGGACTATGGCACAGGCACAGGCGACGATGGACCACAAAGACGCGGTGAGCGCGGACCAAAGCGCGCTTCCGGCGATCGGACGGATCGCGAACGAGATGAAGGTGCTGAGCATTCCGGTGGAGCGCGTGGCCGAGCCCATGCCGGCTCCCCTCTCCGCCCCCGTTGTGGTGGACGCCGCAGCAGCACCGGCCGAGGCGCCGAACCAGAGCCGCAAGAAGGCAAAACTGTTCGGCCTCGGCCTCCTCGTGACGCTGGGTGGCGTGGTCGCCTGGTATCCGCTGGCCGATCACTATGCGCCGTTCGCCTCGGGCGCCTCGATCACCGCTCAGGTGACACAGGTGGCGCCGCGCGTCGCGGGTCCGGTGAAGCATGTGCTGATCGCCGACAATGCCGAGGTGAAAGCCGGGCAGCCGCTGTTCGAGATCGACGATACGACGTTCCGGATGGACGTGGCGCAGGCCAGGGGCCAGCTCGACCAGGCGATGAACAGCGTGACCTCGGGTGTCGCGGCGGTGCCGGCGGCCGAGGCCAAGGCGGCGCAGACCGAGGTGGCGCTGAGCATCGCCGAGCAGGAACTGGAGCGCGCGACGCAGCTCTTCGACAAGGGGCTGCTGTCCCAGGCGAAGTTCAACACGGCGGACGCCAACGCCAAGACCGCGGCGCTCAATGTCGCGGCGGCCAAGGCCGATCTCGAACGGATCAAGGCATCGGCCAGCACGCCGGATGCCAGCAACCCCAATGTGCGGGCGGCGCAGGCGGCGGTCGACAAGGCCGAGTTCGCCCTTCGCAACACCACGGTGGTGGCGCCGGCCGATGGCTATGTGTCGAACCTGTCGCTGGCCGAGGGGCAGTTCATCGCCGCCGGCACGCCGGCGCTGACCTTCATCAACCCTGCAACACAGATGGTGATCGCCGACCTGCGCGAGAACCAGCTGGTCAACGTGCAGCCGGGCGACAAGGCCGTGGTGATGTTCGAGGCGGCACCGGGAAAGCAATTCGAGGCGACGGTCGACAGCATCGCCTGGGGCATCAATAGCGGCCGCACCACGGCCAATGGCCTGGCGCAATCGTCGAACGACACCCGCTGGTTCCCGCCGGCCCGGAAGATCCCGGTACGGCTCAGCATGGACGATATGAGCGCGCTCCCGGCCAATGTGCGGCTAGGCTCGGAAGCCAGCGTCCTGATCGTGCCGGAAGACGGCATCGTGCCGACCATTGCCCGCGGGCTGATGGGCATCAGCGGGCTGCTGTCAGGCCTCAACTGAGGGGAAGAAATGGAAGAGCTGACCCGCGTCGACCCCAATGAAGATCCCTACCTGGCGCTGCGTACGGCGCTGAGCGTCGCGATCTGTGTGATCCTCGCCGACCCGCTCGGCGTCACCCAGCCGATGATGCCGGTGGTGCTGGGAATGAGCCTGATGTCGAACCAGCGCGGCGCGCTCAACGTGCGCTCGTTCATGGGGCCGATCATGCTGCCGGTGATGGCGTTCGTGTTCAGCTGGCTGGCAGCGGCGACGGTGAGCGAACCGATGCTGTTCGTCATCGTCAACATCGCCCTCGCGGCGGCGGGCATCGGGTTGATGCTGTTCAAGGGCTCGCGGCTCGGCGTCATGCTGACGGTGTTTCCCGCCATGATGTCGATGTCGGTGCTCTACAGCGACCAGGCACTGGTGGCGATCCGCGATTCGATGGCGACCGGCGGGCTGATCGTCGGGGTAACCGCCGTGGTGCTCAACATCCTGTTCCCGCCGCAAACTGCCCGGGTGCATGTCGAACAGCCAAAACCATTCGAGACCGAGAACCCGCTCGCCGAGCTGCTGATACGGCTCGCCGTCTATGTGCCGATCATGATCGCCACCTATGCGACGGGCGACATGAACCTGTTGATCGTCCCGATCCTCTTGGCCTTCATCTGCGCCGAGCCGGATCGCGGCGGGCGGCTGCAGCAACTGATCGACCGCGGCGGCGGCACCATTGTCGGCGCCGTGGTGGCGGTGGGCGCCATGGCGATCTACACCATGGTGCCGCAGTTCCCGGTGCTGGTGGTGCTGATCGCGCTGATCACCTTCGTCTTGATCGACAAGATGACGACGGGGACAAGCCGGCCGCTTTACTACCAGTACATCTGCTCGGTGGCGCTGGTGATGCTGCTGTCGGCGACCTTCGGCGCGCGCGACGCGTTCGAAGTGGTGGTGCAGCGTGTGGTGCTGACGAGCGGAGCGATGGTCGGGGCGATCGCACTGCTGTCGCTGCTGGAGGCGGTGTTTATTCCGCGGAAGGCGGAGGCGGCGCTTACCTCAGCCGCCGGTGCGGCCTGACCCCCACCCCTGTCCCCTCCCCGCAAGGGGAGGGGACGTTAGCTGCTGTCGCCGGTGCGGGCGGCGAGATGCTTGAGACCGGTCCTCTGCTTTCGCAGTCGGGGCCTCCCTCCCCCTTTTGAGGGGGAGGGGTCGGGGGTGGGGGTCAGTGGGGGCACGTCGGCCAGCAATTTAGCGATGACCTCGTACACGCCCTCGGCGTTGTCAGTGATCTCGTTGTTCCACAGCCGCAGAACGCGAAAGCCTCGTGAGCGGAGAAAGGCGTCGCGTTCACGGTCGTACTCGACCTGATGCGCGTGCGTCTCGCCGTCTGCTTCGATGATCAGCTTGCCGTGGACGCAGGCGAAATCGGCGTAGTACCGGCCGATCGGGTGCTGGCGGCGGAAGTGGTAACCGCGCTCACGGAAGCTATGGAGGATGGCCCAGAGGCGGCGTTCGGGCGTAGTCGGGTCCTGGCGGAGTTGGCGGGCGCGCGTTGTGCTCATGCTCAGGCTGAAGCGAAAGCCGACCCCCACCCCTGTCCCCTCCCCCTCTAGGGGACGCGTAGCGCCCCGGAATGGGGAGGGAGACCCTCACATTGTCGCCAGTGCGAAGACGCTTACGCCCCGTACGGGATCCACACGTTTTTCACCTGCGTGGCACGCCGCAGGAAATAGTCGCCCTCGAACTTCGCCTGGTCGCTGAGGTCGTAGTAGAGGCCGCGGCTGGTCCAGGTTTGCTTGACGTTGCCGGCCGAGGCCTTTTCGACCATGGCGGAGGTTTCGGCGTCGCCGGCGAACCAGATGGCGTCGATGCCATCGTGCTCGGCCAAGGTCTTGGCGAGCACCTTCGATTCCCCGGTGACGATGTTGAGGACGCCTGACGGAACGTCGGAGGTTTCGAGCACCTGGTAGAAATCGGTCATCGACAGCGGCGCGCGCTCCGAGGGAACCAGCACCACGGTATTGCCCATGGCAAGCGCCGGGGCGACGAGCGCTATGGAGCCGAGCAGCGGCCGCGATGGCGGGGCGAGGATGGCGATCGTGCCGAGCGCTTCGACCATGGCGGTCGCCACCATACGCTGCGGCGGGTTGTGCACGGCGCCATCATATTTGTCGGCCCAGCCGGCAAAGGCGAAGAGACGCTCGACGCTGGCCGCGACTTCGGCGGCACCGTCTTCGCCGGTCTGCGCCTTGATGCGGGCGGCAAACTCGTCGGCGCGGTACTCGAGATTCTCGGCAAGGAAGTAGAGGATCTGCGCCCGGTTGTGGGCGGACGTGGTGGCCCAGCCCAGCGCGGCGCGGGCCGCTTCCACGGCGTTGCGGATATCCTTGCGGTTGCCGTCGCCGACCTCGCCGACCAGCGCGCCGGATGGGCCGTGGACCGGGCGGGAATAGCCGCTGTCGGGCCGCGCCTGCTTGCCACCGATATACATCTTGGCAGTCTGGTCGACACCCGGCGGGGTGGTTTCGTCAAGCGGGTTGCGCGGCTTGCTGGATGCCGCCGCAGCGGCAGTAGCCCTAAAGGGTTTTAGCTCCTTCTCCCATTTCGGCTTCAGGTAGCTCGCCATGCCTTCCTTGCCGCCTTCGCGGCCGAAGCCGGATTCCTTGTAGCCGCCGAAGCCGACCGCGGCGTCAAAATTGTTGGTGGAGTTGATCCACACCACGCCGGCTTTGAGCTTGGGGGCGATATCGAGGGCGAGGTTGACGTTCTCGGTCCAGATGGTCGCGGCAAGGCCGTAGCGGGTGTTGTTGGCGAGCGCCACCGCCTCCTCGGGGGTGCGGAAGCTCATTTCGACCAGCACCGGCCCGAAGATTTCTTCGTTGGCGACGGTGTTGGCGGTCGAGACATGGGTGATCAGTGTCGGCTTGATAAAGCAGCCACCACCCGGCACATCGATATCGGGCTCATAGAGCTGGCCGCCCTCGGCGACGCCTTTCTTCACCAGGTCGCGAACGCGTTCGACCTGCACCGGGGCGACGAGGGCGCCGATGTCGACGGCCTTGTCCAGGGGATCGCCGACCCGCAGCGTCGACATGCGCTTCTTCAGCTTTTCGAGGAAGCGCTCTTCGATCGATTCCTGGACCAGCAGGCGAGAGCCGGCGCAGCACACCTGGCCCTGGTTGAACCAGATGGCATCGACCAGGCCTTCGATAGCGCTATCGATATCGGCATCGTCGAAGACGATGTAGGGCGACTTGCCGCCGAGCTCGAGGCTCAGCCCCTTGCCGGTGCCGGCGGTGGCGCGGCGAATGATCTTCCCCACCTCGGTCGAGCCGGTGAAGGCGATCTTGTCGATATCGGGATGGCCGGTGATGGCGGCGCCGGTATCGCCCTCGCCGGTGACGATGTTGACGACACCCTTGGGGAGCTTCGCCTTCTCGCAGATTTCGGCGAACAGCAGGGCGGTGAGCGAGGTAAATTCGGCCGGCTTCAGCACCACGGTGTTGCCGGCGGCGAGCGCCGGAGCGATCTTCCAGGCCAGCATCAGCAGCGGAAAATTCCACGGGATGATCTGGCCACAGACGCCATAAGGCACGTGATCGGGGAACTCACCCCCGAGGTGCTGGGCCCAGCCGGCATGGTGGTAGAAATGGCGCGCCACCAACGGGATATCGACATCGCGGCTCTCGCGGATCGGCTTGCCGTTGTCCATGGTCTCGAGCACGGCGAAGAGGCGCGAGTGCTTCTGGATCAGCCGGGCGATGGCATAGAGATACTTGCCGCGCTGGTAACCCGACAGGGCAGCCCATGGCTTGAAGGCGGCGCGGGCGGCTTTCACCGCAGCATTGACGTCGTCGGCAGTGCCATCGGTGACCTGCGCCAGCACCTTGCCATTGGCCGGATTTTCCGAGGCAAAGGTCTTGCCGGGCTTGGTCCATTTGCCGTCGATGAAATGGCCAAATTTGTTGTCGTGAGCGGCGAGCCAGGCGAGAGCGACGTCGGCGCTCTCGGGGGCCGGGCCGTAATCGAGGGAGGTGAAGATATCGGCGATTTTGTTCATTTGCTTGCTCCCTTGGCGGCCTGCTCTTGGGCGAGTTCGTTCACGTAGTTCAGTTGCGCCAGTTGCTCGGCGGTCGGCGGGTCATCGAGGAACACTGTTGGGTCTTGCCCGGTGTCACCCGCCAGCACCGGTCCGCCGATGGTTATGGGACTGCCGGAAAAGATCACCCGAGCACCGACCGAGAATTCCAGCACACAGTTGCCGCCACTTCCCTGCCCCGCTTCGAACTTAGGTCCCGCGCCGCCCTTGCCCCAGCGCTGGACTTCAAATACCGCACGCCCCCACCCTGCTTCCGTCTCTAGTTCAGTCTCGATCACGGTGCCGACAAACACGACCTCCGACTTGTCAATCATCCTTTGCCAAGTCAGACCCGGATCATAGGCGATGTCGCAGGCCACGCTGACGCCAGAGGTGATCAGCAGGACGAAAGCGGCGATGGCGATTTTCTGCTTTCATACTGTCTCCCGACTGCGCGTCTGGCCGCCCCCTCCACCAGCTTCGCAGGTCCCCCGCGGGGAGGATCGCTGAGAGGCCGGCGTCCTAGACCATCGGCATCCGATAGTCGGCGGCGTAGTGCCCGGTCAGCGTGTGCTCCAGCTGGCGTTCGATATCGGTCAGCAGGCTCGACGCACCAAACCTGAACAGATGCGGCTGCAGCCAGTGGGTGCCGAGCTCTTCCTTGATCAGCGCCATGTAGTCGAGCGACAGTTTTGCCGTGGCGATGCCGCCAGCCGGCTTGTAGCCGATCTCGATGCCGGTTTCCTCGTGGAACCAACGGATCATCCGCACCATCGACAGCGAGGTCTGGAGGTTGGCGTTGACCTTTTCCTTGCCGGTCGAGGTCTTGATGAAATCGGCGCCGGCCAGCATGCAGACCAGCGAGGCCTTGGCGACGTTGGTCTGCGTCGCCAGTTCGCCAGTGCCCAGAATGGTCTTGATGTGGGCGTCGCCGCAGGCTTTCCGCATGGCTTTGACTTCGTCGTAGAGCGCCTGCCAGTCGCCGCGCAGCACCATGCCACGCTCGATGACGATGTCGATCTCGTTGGCGCCATCGGCGACCGAGGCTTCGATCTCGGCGAGACGGGTGGAGAACGGCGCGAGGCCATGCGGAAAGGCGGTGCTCACCGCCGCGACGTTGATGCCGGTGCCCTGCAGCGCATTGACCGCCGTCTTGACGAAGGAGTGGTAGACGCAGACGGCAGCGGGCTTCACTTCGAGCTCGGCGACACCGAGGCCATCGATGATGTCCTGCCGCACCGGGTGACGGGCTTTGGCGCAGAGCCGTTCGACGCGGCCCGGGGTATCGTCCGAGTTGAGCGTCGTCAGGTCCATCAGGGTGATGGCCTTCAGCAGCCAGGCGGCCTGGAAATCCTTCTTCACCGTGCGGCGGGCCGGCAGTGTGGCGGCGCGGCGCTCCAGCGCCGAGCGGTTCATGCGGACGCGTTCGACCCAATCGAGATCGAGCGGGAAGCTCGGGTTTCTGCGGTGCGAGCCAGCGGGCGACCCAGCGGGGTCTTTCGATTTGGCTGCGGCTGCAGGCTTGCTCCCGACCGGTTGATCGACGACGCGCAATTCCATGGATGGCCTCCTTGCCGCGGACCCTTAGCGGGATTTTGCGGCACTTTGCTGACTGCCATTATCGGCCCAAAAACTCGGGGCCGAAAGAGTGCGGCAGCAGCTGTGCGATGGTCTGCTCGAGCGGCACCCCGTCAATGCCATGAGAGACGACGACCACGTCCTGGTCGGCGAACTCGCGAATGCGCTGGCGACAGCCGCCGCACGGCGTGACCGGGGTTATGCCGGGCCCGGTGGTGTAGACGCGTTTGATGCGCCTGGCCCCGCCGGCCAGCATGGCGGCAATGGCCGAGGGCTCGGCGCAGTTGCCCACCGGATAGGCAGCGTTCTCGACATTGCAGCCGACATAGATCTTGCCGTCATCGGCGAGAATGGCGGTGCCGACGTGGAAGTTCGAATAGGCGCATAGGCCCTGGCCCGAACGGCTTCGGCGGCAGCGAGGAGTTCGGGGTCTTTAGGGTGTGGCATGGCCGTTCCTCTGGTGAGTTTCTCGATCGTGCCAGAAGAACCGGCAGGCACCTCCCCCTCGACGGCGGAGGTTGGGACGGGGTGCGTGGTGGGCAGTTCGGTGGCGCCGCACACCCCCTCCGAGCTGCGCTAGTTCGCTTCGCTCACAAGCTGCGCTTGCCTCCCCCGTCGAGGGGGAGGTGGGGGCCGGTGTGTGTCGCCCGACCAAGCGCACCTAGCGCTCCTTGCTATAAGCAACGCCACCGGCTTTGGGGCCGACGGCCTTGCCGATGAAGCCGGCGAGCAGGATCACCGTCAGCAGGTAGGGCAGCGCCTGGATGGCCTGCACCGGCACGCCGACGCCGAAGATTTCGGCGCCCTGCAGGCGGATCTGCAGCGCATCGAGGAAGCCGAACAAGAGGCAGGTGAACATCGCCGGCACCGGCTTCCACTTGGCGAAGATCAGCGCAGCGAGGGCGATGAAGCCCTTGCCGGCGGTCATGTTGTTGCCGAAGCCGGAACCCTGGGCGATGGAGAAGAACGCGCCGGCGAGGCCGCAGAGCAACCCGGTGATCAGCACTGCCTGGTAGCGCAGCCGAGTGACCGAGATGCCGGCGGTGTCCACCGCCTTGGGGTTTTCGCCGACGGCGCGCAGGCGCAGGCCGAAGCGGGTGCGATAGAGCACCCACCAGGTGATCGGCACGGCGAGGAAGGCGACATAGACCAGGATGTTGTGGCCCGAGATCAGCTCGGAATAGATCTGGCCGATGACCGGGACGCCGGCCAGTTCGTTGGCAAACGGCAGATCGATGTTCTGGAAACGGCCGCTGACCGGCAGTTGCGGGGTGCGACCGCCCTGCCCGAACCACTGGATACCGAGGAAGGTGGTGAGGCCGGCCGCCAGCATATTGATGGCAACGCCGGCGATCAGCTGGTTGCCGCGCAGCGTAATGGCGGCGGCCCCCTGCAGCCCCGCCGTAGTGACGGAAACGGCAACGCCGGCGAGCAGCCCGAGCCAGACATTGGCGGTGATGGCGGCGACGGCGGCAGCGGCGAAGGCCGAGGCCAGCATCTTGCCTTCGAGACCGATATCGAACACCCCGGCGCGCTCGGAATAAAGCCCGGCGAGGCAGGCGAGCAACAGCGGCGTCGACAGGCGGAGCGTCGCGTCGAGGGTGGAGAGGATGAGGCCGAGATCCATGGCTCAGCTCCCCGACTTGACGCTGTTGGCTTCGACGGCGGCCGCCTTCTGCCTGGGCGAGAGCGTCATGAACACCCGCTGCAGGCCGGGGCGGAACAGCCCCTCCATGGCGCCGGTGAACAGGATGACCAGCGCCTGGATGACGACGACCATCTCTTTGCTCAACCCAGGGATAACGTATTGCAGCTCGTTGCCGCCCTGGTAGAGCGCGCCGAACAGCACAGCGGCGAGGAGAATGCCGACGGGATGGTTGCGACCCATCAGCGCCACGGCAATGCCGACGAAGCCCGCATCGGCGACATAATCGAGCACCAGCCGGTACTGCACGCCGACCACCTGGTTGACCGCGACCATGCCGGCGAGCGCGCCCGACATGGTCATGACGATCATGATGATGCGGCTGTTCGACATGCCGGCATAGCGGGTGGCCGTCGGGTTCTGGCCCAGCGCCCGCATGGCGAAGCCGAAGCGGGTGTGCCAGATCAGGATATAGGCGCCGACGAGGCAGATGAGCGCCAGCACCAGGGTGAAATTGACGTCAGTGTTCTTGAACCACGGGATGAAGGCGCCAAGTTTCGGCATCCGGCCTTCGGGGGCGATCATCGCAGACTTGGGCGCGAGGATGCCGGCCGGCTTCAACACGTTCACCACCATGTAGACCATGATCGCCGCGGCGATGAAGTTGAACATGATGGTGGTGATGACGACGTGCGAGCCGCGCTTGGCCTGCAGCCAGCCGGGGATGAAGCCCCAGAGGCCACCCACGGCGGCGGCGGCGACGATGGCGATCGGGAAAGTGACCCACCAGGGCAGGAACTGCAGCGGCAGGGCCACGGCGATGACGCCGAGGCCGGCGATATAGGCCTGGCCGTTGCCGCCGATGTTGAACAGCCCCGCATGCGCGGCAACCGCCACGGCGAGGCCGGTGAACATGAAGTTGGTCGAGTAGTAGAGCGTGTAGCCGAAATTGTAGCCGTTGCCGAAGGCGCCGGTGACGATGGCGTTGAGCGCCGCCAGCGGGTCCTGCCCGATGGCGAGGACGACGAGGCCGGAAACGATGAAGGCCAGCGCCAGGTTGAGGATCGGCAGGAGGACCACATCGGCCCAGCGCGGCAACGGTTTGAGGATAGCGCTACTCATGGCGTTTTTTTCGGCCGCGACGCGCGGAGTCGATCCTTCGGCCGCTACGCGCGCCTGGGCGCCTGGGCGGGCGCCTTCTTGTCGGTGACTTCGGCCATCATCAGCCCGAGTTCGCCTTCGGTGGCAGTGGCCGGATCGGCCTCGCCGACAATGTTGCCGTCGAACATCACGAGGATACGGTCGGCGAGCGAGCGGATCTCATCGAGTTCGACCGAGACGACGAGGATCGCCTTGCCGGCGTCGCGCATCTTGATGATCTGGTTGTGGATGAACTCGATGGCGCCGATATCGACGCCGCGGGTGGGCTGGCCGACGATCAGCACGTCGGGGTTGCGCTCCATCTCGCGGGCGAGGACGATCTTCTGCTGGTTGCCGCCGGAGAAGTTGGCGGTCTTCAGCCGCTCGTTGGCCGGGCGGATGTCGAACTTCTTGATGCGCTCGCGCGCCTGGGCCTGCGCTGCGGCACTATCGAGAATGAGGCCCTTGCCATAGGCCGGGTCATCCTCGTAGCCGAGCATGGCGTTTTCCCACTCCTCGAAGGCGGTGATCAGCCCCATGCGCTGCCGGTCTTCCGGCACGTGCGCGAGGCCGGCCTGGCGGGCGCGATGGGCGCCGTCATCGCCTTCGAGCGATAGCGGCGTGCCCTTCAAACGGACGATGCCGCTCTTCTGGTCGCGCATGCCCGAAATGGATTCGAGCAGTTCGGACTGCCCGTTCCCGGCGACCCCGGCAATGCCGACGATCTCGCCGGCGCGCACCGTGAAGCTCACATCCTTGACGCGAGTGACGCCGAGGTCGTCCTTGACCACCAGGTTCTCGACCGAGAGGAACGTATCGCCCGGCCTGGCGGCAGTCTTTTCGACGCGCAGCAGCACGCGGTGGCCGACCATCAGCTCGGCGAGCTGCTCGGGATTGGTGTCTGAGGTCTTGAGCGTATCGACCATGGCGCCCTGGCGCATTACCGACACGTAGTCGGTGATGGCCATGATCTCACGCAGCTTGTGGGTGATGAGAATGATGGTCTTGCCCTGATCGCGCAGGGTGCGGAGCACGCGGAACAGGTCGTCGGCCTCGGCCGGGGTGAGCACGCCCGTGGGCTCGTCGAGGATCAGCACATCGGCGCCGCGATACAGTGCCTTCAGGATTTCGACGCGCTGCTGGGTGCCGACCGAGACGTCCTCGATGATCGCATCGGGATTGACGTCGAGCCGGTATTCCTTCGCCAGGCGGGTCAGTTCCTTGCGTGCCCGGTCGAGGCTGGGGCCCAGCATGGCGCTGTCTTCGGCGCCGAGCACGACGTTCTCGAGGATGGAGAAATTATCAACCAGCATGAAGTGCTGGTGCACCATGCCAATGCCGAGCGCCAGCGCGTGGCGGCTGTCGGCAATGGCGTGGGTGGTGCCGTTGACGCGGATCTCGCCCAGTTCGCGGTGTAAAAACCATAGAGGATGGACATCAGCGTCGACTTGCCGGCGCCGTTCTCGCCGACGACGCCATGCACCGTGCCGCGACGGACCTTGAGGTCGATGTCCTTGTTGGCATGCACGGCGCCGAAGCGCTTGTTGATGCCGATCAGCTCGATGGCAAGATCAGATGCAGCGGCCCCTTGGGGCCGCTGCTGCGTATTGCCGTTCTGCACGGGTTCGGTCACGCGAGGGACCTTACGGGCAGGTGTTGTCGGTGGTGTAGTCGTGGACGGTGATAGCGCCCGACTGGATCTCGGCCGAGAAAGCGTCGACCTTGGTCTTGATGTCGTCGGTGATCAGCGCCTTGTTGTTGTCATCGAGCGCATAGCCGACGCCGTTCTCCTTGAGGCCGAGCACGGTCAGACCGGGCTTGAAGTTGGAGTTGGTGAGGGCGTTCTGGACGGCCACGTCGACGCGCTTCTGCATCGAGGTCAGCACCGAGCCGGGATGCAGGTAGTTCTGGTTGCTGTCGACGCCGATGGAGAACTTGCCCGCATCGGCAGCGGCCTGCAGCACGCCGAGGCCCGAACCGCCGGCGGCGGCGAAGACCACGTCGGCGCCGGCATCGAACTGCGCCTTGGCCAGTTCACCGGCGGTAACCGGATCGTTCCAGGCGGCCGGAGTGGTGCCGGTGTAGTTCTCGATGACCTTGACGGCCGGGTTCGCTGCCTTGGCGCCCTGCTTGTAGCCGCAGTAGAACTTGTGGATGATCGGCACGTCCATGCCGCCCACAAAGCCCACGGTGCCGGTGGTCGACTTCAGCGCGGCGATGGCGCCGACGAGGAACGAGCCGGTGTGCTCGTCGAAGATGATCGACTGCACGTTCGGCGCATCGACGACCGCGTCGATCACCACGAAGTGGGTGTCGGGGAATTCGGCGGCGACGGTGCCGAGCGCCGTGCCCCACGAGAAGCCGGCCATCACGATCGGGTCGGCGCCCTGCGAAGCGAAGCGGCGGAGTGCCTGCTCGCGCTGCGCATCATTCTGCAGTTCGAGATCGGTGAACGTGCCGCCGGTCGCCTTCTTCCAGGCCTCGGCGCCGTTATAAGCCGCCTCGTTGAAGGATTTGTCGAACTTGCCGCCGAGGTCATAGATGACAGCCGGGTCGGCGAGAGCAGCACCGGCGGCGAGCACGGACAGCGCCACGCCGGTCGCAAGCGCAGTGATGCGCTTCGAGAAATAGTTCATGGATCAGTCTCCCTGTATCGCGTCCGGCAACGGCACATGCCGCCCTGACAGCCCGGCGCGTTGGGAGGAATACAATCCTGCAAACCGGCGCTCTGCAAGAGGGAGCTGCGCAAATTTTGACCAAGTGGGCAAAATTCGTGCGGAGAAGGTTTATGTGGCCGGGGATTAGCAGTTTACCGCCGCCGCCTGCCCCACACGCGCTCGGGTAGCCGGCGCCCTAGCCCGCGAGCGGCTTCACCTCGACGCCCATGGCTTCGCCGAAGCGCTCGAAGAAGCCGTCGATGAGCTTCTGGGCCGAGTTGCCGATCAGCGATTTGCCCAGCTTCATGATGCCGCCATCGGCGCCGCCATTGGCGGTGAACACCAATCGGGTATGTGGACCGGCATCCGTGAGGACGATATCGGCGGCAGCTTCGGCCTTGCCGAGCAACCCGCCGCGGCCCTTGCCGGCAAGGGTGTAGCTCTCGGCTGGAACGACATTGCGCAGCTCGAGATCGCCGGTGAACACCGGCTGCATCAGCCCGAGATTGACCTCGATCTCGAGTTCGAGCGTGGTCGCGCCGGTCCAGTCGATGCGGCGGCAGCCGGGAATGATGGCCTTGAGCACCTGGGTGTCGTTGAGCGCCTGCCAGACCGCTTGCCGGGCGCCGAAACCAGGTACCTGCCGCCGAATTCCATGCCGTCATTTCCTCGCCATTGTGCCGTCTCAGATGAAGCTAGTGCGCGTCACGCGGATCGACAACCGCGGCAGCGCTGCAACGGTTGCCGCAAACTTCTCGGCATGCCCTTTTCGTGAGGCTTTTAAGCACCATATCGCGCAAAACAGGTGCTGCCGATATAAGCAACATTGGCAACTGACACCGAGAACGTGAATCATGTCACCCCAAGGTGACCGATAGAGGGAAACGCATCCAAATGGCCACTGAAGTGATGGAAAAGCCCCTGCAGTATCTCGACAAGGCGATGGGGGCGATCAAGCAGCTCGGCATTTGGCCTGAGCAGGCGGGCGAACAGCCGATCACGGGCCTGCTGAACGAGATCACCGGCCTCGACGAGAACAAGGTCATCCTGATCGGCCGCACGCTGACGCAGGCGAGCGCCTTCAACGAGGTGGTGCGCAGCCAGGTCGCGGGGATGAGCGTCGGCGAGCGCTACGAAGACATCACCAACGGCTTCAACTCCATCCGCGACGACGCCAAGGGCATGGTCGACCAGCTCGACGACGGCAAGCTCGACCTGATGGAACGCGTTTCGAACGTCTGGATGAAGGTCAGCCGCGGCGACATCGCCTCGCGCTTCGACAAGATCCGCAGCATCTATCTCGACGTCTCCAAGGAGACCAAGAACCAGGTCGACCGCGAGCACACCATCCTCGAGGCCTACCGCGATTTCCGTGGCGCGCTGAAACAGTCCGAAGTGATGGCGCTCGAACTGCTCGACGTCGCGACCAGCAAGCTCGATGACAAGAAGGCGACGCTGAAGGCGGCGGGCGACGCGCTGGCGGCCTTCACCACCGGCACTCCCGCGGATCGGGCCAAGCTGGAAATGGATCGCGACGAGAAACTGCGCGACCTGCAGAACGAAGAGCGTCGCTACCAGATCGCCAAGGACCTCTCTGACAACCTGACGATCTCCTACTCCACCTCGGAAGTGGTGATGGCGCGGCTGATGCAGACGACGCAGGCCAAGGAGCGCGTCTACCAGCAGGCGATCTCGTTCTTTTCGACCAACGAAACGGTGTTCACGGCGCTCTCGGCTTCGTTCACCGGGCTGTTCGGGCTGCATGAATTGACCGAGACGCTGAACGCCATGAAGGAAGGCATGTCCAAGAGCCTCGAAACGCTCTCGGAGATCGGCGACCGGGTGGGCGAGGCGGCAGTGCGGGCCGGGTACGGCCCGACCATCCGCGCCGATGCGGTCAAGAAGCTGGTCGACTCGGTGGTGACGTTCCAGGAGAAGTCGCGCGTCATCATCAACGAGATGCGCGACGCGGCGACGAAGAACTCAGCCGAGATCCGCGATGCGGTGGAGGACGGCAAGCGGCGCCTGGCGCAACTGGCCGCCGATGGCAATGCGCTGATCCTCGATGAGAAGAAGGCCTAATTTGGAGCGCGAACGGGCTCGATCATGAGCACGACGACGGCGACTGCCGAGAAGGCCCCGCTGGATGAGGTAATGCTGGCGATGGACGTGGTCGACACGCTCCGTCACCGGCAGGATCTGGTCGAACGCGAACTCGCGGGCGCTGCCCGCGAGAAGCAGCTGATCGCAAAGCTGCGCGAGATCTACCAGCAGCAAGGCATCGAGGTGACCGACGCGGTGCTGATGGAAGGCGTCAAGGCGCTCGAAGAGAGCCGCTTCGTCTACACGCCGCCCAAACCGAGCCTCGGGGTCAGCCTCGCCAAGCTCTATGTCGGGCGCAAGAGGTGGGGCCCGGCCGCGCTGGCCATCGCACTGGTTCTGGTGGTGGGGCTGGGCGGGTATTTCTTCGCCTATCGGCCGTACCAGCAGGCGCAGGTGGAAGGGGCGCGGCTCGAGCTCAGCGAGAAGCTGCCGGCCCAGATGGACGCGCTGTACCAGACCATCTTCGAGGAGACCAAGGTCCAGCAGGCAGTGACCGAGGCCGAGCAGATGCGCGGGCGGGGCAAGACTGCCGCCGCGGAGGGCAACCGTAATGGCGCCGAGCAGGTGATCGCCTCGCTCACCGGGCTCAGGGACCAGTTGCGGCAGGAGTATCAGCTCAGGATCGTCAACCGCGAGGGGGTGAAGACCGGGTTCTGGACCTTCCCCGAGATCAATACTGCGGCGACCAACTATTATGTGGTGGTCGAGGCGATCGGCACTGACGGCAAGCCGCTGACGCTGCCGATCACCAATGAGGAAAACAGCCAGACCGAAAATGTGGCGATCTGGGGCGTTCGGGTGCCGGAAGCCACCTATCGCGCGGTGGAAAACGACAAGAAGGACGATGGCATCGTGGAGCGCAGCACGCTGGCGGTGAAGGATTTCGGCTACCTCGAGCCCAACTACGTGATGCCGGTGCTAGGTGGAGCTGTAACACGGTGGTGAGAACCTGCACATCGACTTTACTGCGCCGGCCAACTGGCACGGAGACCCTGCGCTTCCCGTGCTCACGTATTGGCATACGCTCCGCTCCGGTTCTCGGGCGCTCCGCACCATTTGACTCGGCACAGCGAGTCACTGAGCAGGTTCCCTCATGAGCCTGTCAGGCCCGGAAGCCTTGCGTTCGATGGATGAGGCGCTGCGCGACATCCGCCGCGAGGAGGATGAGATTGCCAAGCGCCTGGCGCGTTCGGCCGAGCTCGTCACCAAGTTCAAGGAAACCGAGAGCGAGCTGCTGCGGCAGCTGGCCGAAGTGCGGCTCGACCCGGCGACGCAGGCAGCGCTGGCCGGCCGGCTCAGCCAGGCCGAGGTGAAGGCGCGCGAAATGCTGAGCCGGCATAGCGCCGAGCTCAGCGCGGCGGAAGGCGAGCTCAAGGGGCTCGACAAGCAGATCGCGGCCCTCGCCAAGGAGCGGACCGAGCAGGCTGCCACAGCCGACAAAGCGCAGGCCGAGCTGAAGACGCTGGCCGACCGGGTCGCCGTGGAAGCGGTGAAGGACCCCGAATACGCCGAAAAGCGCAAGGCCGCCGAGCAGTTGGCGCAGGTGGCCGAGGAGAGCCTGCGCAAGACCCAGCAGGCCGAGGCGGACCGCGAGCAGAAGGGCAAGCCTTACCGCGACGACCCGCTGTTCATGTACCTGTGGGAGCGCGGCTTCGGCACCAAGAATTACCGCGAGAACAACCTCATCCAGTATTTCGACGGCCTGGTCGCCGGGCTGGTGGGCTTTCCCGAGGCACGGGCGAATTTCGCCATGCTGAACGAGATTCCGATGCGGCTGCGCGAGCACGCCGACCGCCAGCAGCAGATCGCGACAGCGGCCGGCGACGAGGTGACCAAGCTCGAGAAGGCAGCCGTGGACGCGGCCGGTGGACGGCCGACCCGCGAGCGGTTGGAGAAGGCCGAGGCGCGGATCGCGGCAATCGACCAGGAGATGGTCGGCGCCGAGGACCAGCGCGACGAGCGCGCCCGGGCGCAGCGCGAGCTGGCGCAGGGGAGCGACCCGGCGTTCAGCGCGGCAGTGAGCGGGCTCGCCGAGGCGCTGGGCCGCGAGGACATCCAGACGCTCCTGGCCGAAGCACGCACCACCGAGACCGGGCAGGACGACACCATCGTCAAGCAGATCGACGAGTCCCGGCAGCGGGCGGCCGAAGAAGACGGCGACAGCCGCGAGCAGAAGGCGCGGCTCAAAACCCTGGCGGCGCGGCGGCGTGAACTCGAGGATATCCAATACGAGTTCAAGAAGCAGAATTTCGACAACCCGCGCTCGACCTTCCGCGAGGACAAGCTGGTCGGCGACCTGCTGAACGATTTTCTGCGCGGCGGCATTACCGCGGCCGACTACTGGGGCCAGTGGCGGCGCAGCCAGAACTGGACCGGCGGGGTGCAGCCGTCGCCGCAGCAGCGGCAGGATTTGCCTTGGGGCGGGAACTCGGGCGGCGGCAATAATAGCGGCGGCGGTTTCAATTGGCCGGACTCGAGCTTCGGCGGCGGCGCCTCGGGCGGCCGGCGTGACGGTGGCTTCGGCGGCAGCTGGGGCCGGCTGCCCGGCGGCGGCGGTGGTTTTGGCGGCGGTGGCAGCAGCAACTCGGGCGGCGGCGGCTTCTCCCGCCCCCGCACCGGCTCGAGCGGCAACCGCACTGGCGGCGGCTTCAAGACCGGCGGCGGGTTCTAGCGTATTTTCTCAGGCGTTAGCTGCCCCTCCCCCTTGGGCTATCGCACATACGCCACTGACCGTAGACGGGGTGCCTTCTCCCCGTACGACCGGGAACGTCAAGGCGATGTTCGGCGGGACGCTCCCGGCCCAGGCACTCGTGCCGGTGCCCAGGCTCGCCGTCGACCCAATGCTGTTCGAGGTCGAAGCCATCGTCATGCTCAACTAGACGGAGAGGGGGGCGCCGACCGCGCCCCATCGCCCCCTCGCTCCTTTGGGGAGAGGGCCGGGGTGAGGGGACGCGAGACGACGACCCGTGCCACGTTGCGGGGTGCAAGGCCGCAGGAAACGAACGCCAACGGGAATGCTTCAGCCTGCTGCCCGCTCGTCGGCCGCGTCTGGATGGGTGGCGGGCGCGGCGTGGCCACGGTGCGCCGCGAGGCAAGACAGCACACCGGCCAGCACGAAGGCGAAGGCAAGGATTTCCGACAGTTGCGGCCAGCGCTGTTCCCAGACGAAGCCGTAGAGCAGTGCGAACACGGTTTCGAAGACGATCATCTGCCCGACCAGGGTGAGCGGCAGCAGCCGGCTCATGCGATTCCACAACGCATTGCCGCAGATCGAGGCGAGCACCGCGACGCCGACAGAAACACCGGCAAACTGCAGCCATTCGGCGGAGGCGTGCTGCGCCGGCTGCACCACTGCGATCAGCGGCACCAGCAGCAAAGCCTGCGCACCGGTGACGACCCCGGTCAAAGGGCTCCAGTCATGCGCCGACAGGTGCGGCAGCCGGGCAAGGCAGCGGCTGTTGCCCACGGCATAGGCGGTCCACGAAGCGAGCGCCCCGAAGGCGCAGAGGAGACCGAGCAGCTCGGTGCCGGCAGTCGCCGTGCCGATGGCCTGCCAGCCGATGGCGAGCGCGCCGGCGGAGCAGAGCAGCAGCGAGGGCAAAAGGGACCGGAAGGGCACCGCGCCGCGATCGCGGCTGCCGATAATGGTGACGGTGACCGGCAGGAAACCGACGACCAGCGAGGCCATGGCGACGCTACCCAGTTGCACGGCCGAGGCAACGAGGACGTAGTAGAGCGTATTGCCGGCCAGCGCGAGCCAGCAGAGCGACATCCAGTCGCGGCGGGTCAGCACGGCGCGCAACGCGCGCCAGCGCGGCAGGATCAGCACGAGGGAGATGGCGCCATAGGCCAGGTAGCGCCCGGCGGCGAGTTCCAGCGGGCCGAAACTGCGCACCAGCTCCGGAGCGAGGAACACCAGGCCCCACAGCGCCCCGGCGGCGACGCCGAAGGCCAGGCCGAGCGTGGTGCTGTAGGCGCCCGATGGCGTGGCGGTGGTGGTGCTCAAGCTGGCCTCGCGAAAATCGCAGCGAGGAGTATCATCGTCGAAGCGAGCAAAGCGCTCTTGATTGCGCCGCCAGATGCAACAAAAACTCACCTATGAGCCAAGCCAGACCACCCGCCCGCAAGCTCGACAGCTTCGACCGTGCCATCCTCAGGATCATCCAGCGCGACAACAAGACCCCGCAGCGGCAGATCGCCGAGGCGGTGAACCTGTCGGCCGCCGCCGTGCAACGGCGGATCGCGGCGATGGAAGCTGCCGGGGTGATCGAGAAGAACGTCGCGGTGCTCGACACTCGCGCCGTGGCGATGGGGATCACCGCGATCGTCGAGGTGCACCTTGCCAATGAGCGGCTGCACACAGTGGATGCGGCCAAGGCGCTGTTCCGCGACGCGCCGGAAGTGCAGCAATGCTACTATGTGACCGGCGGCACCAGTTTCGTCTTGATCATCGTCTCGCCCGACATGGTGAGCTACGAGGCGACGACGCGCCGGCTGTTCGCGCAGAACGAAGCGGTGGCGAGTTTTCGGACGCTCGTGGCGCTCGACCGGGTGAAGACCGGATCGGAAATCATCGTCCCCTAGCCTGCCCTACTCAACGAGGCACCGGCGGTCGATCTCTGCGATGCTGTTCAGCCCGGCGAGCCCCATAGTCACGTCGAGTTCCTTGCGGATGATCTCGATCGCCCGGGCGACGCCCGCTTCGCCGCCGGCGGCGAGGCCATAGATATAGGCGCGGCCGACGAGACAGCCGCGGGCTCCAAGCGCGAGAGCGCGCATGACGTCCTGCCCGGAGCGCACGCCGCCATCGAACAGCACTTCGAGATCGGCACCGACAGCATCCACGATATGGGGGAGGACCGAGATCGACGAGGGCGCGCCATCCATCTGCCGGCCACCGTGGTTGGAGACGACGATGGCGGAGGCGCCGACGCTGGCGGCGGCGCGCGCATCCTCGACGTCGAGGATGCCCTTGATGATCAGCTTGCCTGGCCAGATGCTGCGGATCCACTCGACATCGTGCCAACTCAGGGTCTCGTCGAACTGGTGCGCGACCCACTCGGTCAGCGCCCTGACGCGGGCACTGCCGTGCACGAAGCCCGCGAGGTTACCGAAAGTCCGGCGCTTGGCCGCGAGCATGCTGAGGGCCCAGCGGGGCTTCGTCGCCATGTTGACGAGGTTGCCGAGCTTGAGCGCCGGCGGCACCGAGAGACCGTTCTTGATATCGGCATGGCGCTGGCCGAGCACCTGCAGATCGACGGTGAGCACCAGGGCGCTGCAGCGCGCCGCAATGGCGCGCTCGATCAGCGAACCGGCGAAGCCGCGATCCTTCATCACATAGAGCTGGAACCAGAAGGGCCGGTCGACGGCGGCGGCGACATCCTCGATCGAGCAGATCGAGAGGGTGCCGAGGGTGTAGGGGATGCCGGCAGCCTGGGCGGCGCGGCAGGCCAATATCTCGCCATCGCCCCATTGCAGGCCGCCCAGCCCGATAGGGGCGAGGGCGATGGGCAGCGCCGCGGGCTCGCCGAGCAGCGTGGTGCTGGTGCTGCGGCGGGAGATGTCGACCAGCACGCGTTGACGCAGGCTGAGACGCTGCAGGTCGGAGCGGTTGGCGGTGAGCGTCTGCTCGGCATAGGAGCCGGCCTCGGCATAGCCGAAGAAGGCGCGGGGCACGCGCTTTCGTGCGGCCTGTCGCAGATCTTCGATACAGGTCATCGCCTGCATGGCGGCCGGGACCGGAGCCGATCGGCTGCTGACAAGAGCCTCGCCTGGCTGTTGAAGAAGAGCATCCATGAGAGCACCTCGCGTTCTGGTGCTTCCATCGATCCGGTTGCGAGCGGGCAATGTAAATTCACTAGCGGGTATACTTTGCGAGGCGCTAGCATCGCCCCATGCCCCGCTCCGCGCATGACACCCGCCAGAATATCCTGCGGGAGGCCCATCGGCTCTTTCGCAAGAGCGGATTCTTCCGCGCCGGTATCGACGAGATCGCTGCCGCGAGCCGGGTGACCAAGCGCACCGTCTACCATCACTTCGACAGCAAGGATGCGCTGTTGGCGGCGGTGCTGTCGGCGCAGCACGACGAGGTGTTTCAGAGCCTCGACCCCTATGGGGTCAGGCTGGTGGGCACCCCGGCTGAGATCGTCGAGGCGCTGTTCGACAAGCTGGTCGAGTGGTCGACGACACCGCACTGGGCGGGTTCGGGCTTCACCCGGGCCGCCATGGAGCTGGCGGACCTGCCGGGGCATCCGGCGCGCAGCATTGCGCACCAGCACAAGGCAGCGCTGGAGCAGTATCTCGCTGAGGTGCTGGCGACAGCCGGATTGGAGCACCCGCGCGAGCGGGCGCGAGAACTGTTCGTGCTGATCGAGGGCGCCATGGCGCTGATCCTGATCCACGGCGACCCGTCTTATGCCAGGGCCGCCGCCAGTGCCGCCAAGCGGCTGTTCGATCCACAGCGCGCCGACGAAGCGGGGCCGCGCGTCGCGACGCCGGTTTAGCCGGGCGCCCTGCCCTCAGAGCCCGGTGGCGCTTTCCTGCTGCGCGTTGTAGCGGGCGCCCTGCACTTCGATCGCGGCAGCCGCGGCGTCGATCTCGGCGAGGGTCTGCGACGACAGCTCGAGCCGTGTCGCAGCGATGTTCTCCTCGAGGCGCGGCAGCTTGGTGGTGCCGGGGATCGGCACGATCCACGGGCGCTGGGCCAGCAGCCAGGCGAGCGCCACCTGCGCCGGCGTGGCATTGAGCCCGGCGCCTATACGGGCGAGCAGGTCGACCATGGCCTGGTTGACCGCCCGGGCCTCGGGAGTAAAGCGCGGGATGGTGTTGCGGATGTCGTGCGCCTCGAAGCTGGTCGCCGCATCGATCTTGCCGGCGAGGAACCCCTTGCCGAGCGGGCTGTAGGCGACGAGGCCGATATCGAGCTCTTCGAGCAGGTCGAGCACCGGCGGGCGCTGGAACCACAGCGAATACTCGTTCTGCAGCGCGGTGACCGGCTGCACGGCGTGGGCCCGGCGAATGGTCTGGAGGCCCGCCTCGGACATGCCGAAATGCTTGACCTTACCCTCGGCGATGAGGTCGCGGACGGTGCCGGCGACATCCTCGATCGGCACGTTGGGGTCGACGCGGTGCTGGTAGTAGAGATCGACGTAGTCGGTGCGCAGGCGCTTCAGCGAACCTTCGAGCGCCGCGCGGATGTGCTCGGGCCGGCTGTTGACGCCGGTCGACTTGCCGGCTTCGTACTGGAAGCCGAACTTGGTGGCGATCACCACCTGGTCGCGCAGCGGCGCCAGCGCCTCGCCGACGATCTCCTCATTGCCGAAGGGGCCGTAGACTTCGGCGGTGTCGAAGAAGCTGAGGCCGCGTTCGACGGCCGCGCGGATCAGCGCTATCGAGGCGGATTTTTCCGGGAACGGGGCGTAGGACTGGCTCATCCCCATGCAGCCGAGGCCAATGGCCGAGACTTCGAGGCCCTGGCCGAGTTTGCGCTTCTGCATCACTTTCTCCTTCAATTCGGGTTACGGGCGGAGCAGCGCCTTGATGGCGCGGCGCTCGTCCATGGCGCGATACCCCTCTGCGGCATCGCGGAGCGGCAGTTCGAGGTCGAAGACCCTGCCGGGGTTGATCTGGCGGGTGAGGATCAGGTCGAGCAGTTGCGGCAGGAAGCGGCGCACCGGCGCCGGACCGCCGATCATGCCGCGTTGCGCAAAGAACAGCGAGGTGCCATCGAAGGTGACGCCGTGCGGCACGCCGACATAGCCGATCATCGAGCCCGGGCGGGCGCAATCGATGGCAGTCTGCATCGATTGCTGCGTGCCGACGCATTCGAGCACGGCATCGGCGCCGATGCGCTGGGTCAGCTCGCGGACCCGCGCCACGCCGGCCTCGCCGCGCTCGGCGACGATATCGGTGGCGCCGTAATCGAGCGCCAGATCCTGGCGCGACTTGTGCCGGCTCATGGCGATGATGCGGTCGGCGCCGAGCTGTTTGGCCGCCAGCACGCCCATCAGGCCCACCGCGCCGTCGCCGACGACGACCACGGTCGAGCCGGGCTGCACGCGGGCAGCGTCGGCGGCGTACCAACCGGTGCCGAGCACGTCGGAGGCGGCGAGGAGGCTCGGGATCAGATCGTCCGGCGGCAGTTCCGCCGTGGCGATCAGCGTGCCATCGGCGAGCGGCACCCGCGCCAGCTCGGCCTGTCCGCCGGTCATGAACTCGCGCTGTTCGCAGGAGGAGTGGAAGCCGTGGCGGCAATGCGGGCAGGTGTTGTCGGAGAGAACGAACGAGCCGACGACGAACTGGCCGGGTCGGACGGTTTTCACGTCGCTGCCGACTTCGACCACCACGCCGCAATACTCGTGGCCCATGGCCATGGGCGCGGTCACCGGGTTGGCGCCGCGGAACGGCCAGAGGTCGGAGCCGCAGATGCAGGTGGCCGACAGCCGGATGATCGCGTCGGTGGGCTGCAGAATTGCGGCGCATCGCGTTGTTCGACGCGCACGTCGCCCGGGGCGTGGAGGATGGTCGCGAGCATATTGGTGTCCTTCAGAAGTCTGGGGGCGCGGCGTTACTGCGGCGTCGCCGTGTATTGCGGGTCGGTGACCGGTTCGAGCCAATCGACGACCTTGCCGTTCTGCACCTCCTGGATGGCGAGGTGGGTCATGGCGGTTTGCGGGGCGGCGCCGTGCCAGTGCTTCTCGCCGGGCGCGAAACAGACGACATCGCCGGGCCGGAGAACCTCGATCGGGCCACCCCAGCGTTGCACGCGGCCGGCGCCGGAAATGACGACGAGGGTCTGGCCCAGCGGATGGGTGTGCCAGTGGGTGCGGGCGCCGGGCTCGAAGCTGACGCTGGCGCCCTGCACTCGATCGGGTGCCGCCGGGTTGAACAGCGGATCGAGGCGAACCGTTCCGGTGAACCAGTCGGCAGGTCCCTTGCCGGATGGCCGGCTGCCGGCGCGATAGATCTCCATGGCAGTGCACTCCTTGCTGCGCCCCCAATGTAGCCAGGGACCACGCCAGCGATTAGGATCGATAATCTACATGCGGTTGTGAGCAGGCCTCAGCAATGGCGCGGACGCCGATCGATGATATGCAGGCCTTCCTCGCGGTGGCGCGGGAGCGGAGCTTTACCCGGGCGGCGGCGAAGCTGGGGGTGACGCCATCGGCGCTCAGCCACTCGATCAAGGGGCTCGAGGAACGGCTGGGGCTGCGGCTGCTGTCGCGGACGACGCGCAGCGTCTCTCCGACCGAAGCGGGAGAGCGCCTCGCGAGCTCGGTCGGGCCGCATTTCGAGCAGATCGAAGCCGAGATCGCGGCGCTCAGCGCACTACGTGACCGGCCGGCCGGCACCATCCGGGTGTCGTGCGGGGACTCGGTGGTGGCCTCGGTGTTCCGGCCGATGCTGAAGGCGTTCCTCCGCCGCTACCCCGATATCTCGGTGGAGCTGGCGATCAACAACGGCTTCGTCGACATCGTCGAGCAGCGGCTCGATGCCGGGGTGCGGCTGGGCGAGGCGCTGTCCAAGGACATGATCGCGGTGCGGATCGGTCCGGACTGGCGCTTCAGCGTGGTGGCGACGCCCGAATATTTCGAGCGGCATCCGCCGCCGCTGACCCCGCGCGAGCTGACCGACCACCAATGCATCAACTTGCGGTTGACCACTGCCGGGGGCCTCTATGCCTGGGAGTTCAACAAGGATGGGCACGAGCTCAACGTGCGGGTGGAAGGGCAGCTGATCTTCAACAGCATCCTGCCGGTGCTGGACGCGGCGCTCGATGGCCATGGGCTCGGCAATGTGCCGGAGTTCATGGCGCGGAAATACATCGAGAGCGGCGAGTTGGTCGAGGTGCTGGCCGACTGGTCACCGCTCTGGCAGGGGTTCCACCTCTACTACCCCAACCGCCGGCAGCCCTCGCCAGCGTTTACGGCCTTCGTCGAGGCGCTGCGCTATCGCGGTTAGCTTGAATGGCCGGCTGAACTGCCCCTCACCCTGACCCTCTCCCCAGCGGGGAGAGGGGACGCGAGACCACGGCCGGCGCCACATCGCCCCCTCTCCCCGCTGGGGAGAGGGCAGCGGATGAGGCCGAAGGCCTTACCGCGGGGTGAGGGGCTGTCCACTTCGCCTGCAATGGCTCATCAGCCAGAATCCCCAGCGCAGGGCGGCACGTCCTTGATCGGGGCGCTGGCGAGGACGGTGGAGAGCGGCTGGTTGCTGAGCAGCGGCGCGAGGCCGGGGACGCCAGGCAGTGCGATGAGGGCGGAGAATGTGGTCTTGGTCGGATCGATCGCCTCGATGCGGCAGAGTTTTGGGCTGAGCGAGATGGCGAGCGCATTGTTGCCCGCCGGCAAAGTCTTGGCCCAGGCCTGCGCCTCGCGGATCGCCTGCTTGTCCGGGTCGGAGAAGCCGAACAGATAGTAGTTCCGGTCGCCCGAAGGCGGCGGCAGCGTGCCGGCAAGATCCTCGGCATCGGCGGCGAGCAGCGTTGCCTTGATGTGGCGCTCGCCGCTTGCCGGCGTGGTGATGTCGAAGCTGATGGTCGAAGCGCCCTGCACCGGCTCCAGCGAGGGTGGCAGGTCGAAGGCGAGCAGCAGGCTCGCCACGTCGTCGTTGAGGTAGTCGAGACCGCGAAGTTTTGCGGCCGTACCGATGGGGATCGAGGAACAGGCGGCGAGCGCGGCGAGCCCAATGGCGGCGGCGGCGATACGGGTGGTCCGGCGGCTCAACTTCCCCTCCCCTGCGCTCGCGGGGGCCTTGTCCCGAGGAGTGCATGTTGATGGGTACGAGATTCCCAGGCGTCGGGGAATGGGGTGAATACCGGCCTCTCGTCATCTCCCCCTTGCGGGGGAGAATGAAATTTCTTGGGCTCAGCCCTTCGCTAAGTCCTGGAAATTCCAGAGAGGGGATTTTGGCGGGCACGATGGCTCCGCTCGCCCCCCTCTCTCTCCTCCGCCAAGGGGGAGAGGGGCATCGAGTTGCCCTACCCCTCAGTGGATCGACGGCGCCGCGGTCACCTCATTGGCCCAGTCCAGCGCGTAGGCGGCAACTTCTTCCCAACCCTTCTCGCCGGCGAGGAAGTGCGAGCGATCGGCGAACTGGTGGAAATCGGTGCGGGATGGCGCCTTCTTCTGGATATTGAAGATGGCCTTGGCCAGATACGGGGTCACCGTGCGGTCGTGCTCGGCCGAGATCACCAGCAAAGGCTGCTTCCGCGCCTTCGCCTTTACCGCGGTGCCGAACATGCCGGCGGCCTGGTAGAAGATGTTGGTGGGGGTGGGCACGACATAGTCGTCATAGGCGGTCTGCTGCTCGGCGGCCGAAATGGTGTTGGCGAAGCTCTTGGCAAAGCCCTCGCGGGTGATGGTCTGGGTGGTGCCGGGGCCGGCGAAGATCGGCGGCAGGGCGGCGAGCAGCGAGACCGGGCCAGGCAGGGCGCCGGCAATCGGGCCCGGATCCATGGCAATACCGGCAGCGCCGTAGCCGCGATCGAGCAGCAACTGGGTGATGAGGCCGCCCATCGAGTGGCCGATGATCACCGGCTGTTCATCGAGACCATCGATGATCCTCGCATAGTGATCGACGATCTTGCCGAAGGTCAGCGTGCCGAGCCGCTTGTCGGGGTTGGCGCGGAGGTCGGCCGGGTTGCCTTCGAGGTAGGGCCAGGCCGGCGCCAGGGTTTTGTAGCCGGCAGCTTCGAACACCGAGCGGAGCTTGTCCCAGCTCGAGGTGTGCATCCAGGCGCCGGTGATGAACAAGGCGGTCTTGCTCCGGTTGAGGTTGGCGGCGGCGAAGGCGGCTGAGGTTTCGAGGTTGGTGGTCATTTCAATCTCCCGTTTGAAAGTCTCGTCGCGTCATTGCGATGCTGATTAGATCGCATGCGATTGAATTGCCTGCAACGTGTGCGAATGCATAGCTGCCATGCACCAATCGCTTGCGATTCAATCGCATGCGTTCTATATACAAGGCACGACTGGAGACGTCTGATGGACAAGAAAGAAATCGCCGAGCAGTTGAAGCTCGATGTGCTGCTGTGCTTTTCAGCCTATTCGCTGAGTCACGCGTTCAGCCGGTTCTACCGGCCGATGCTGGACAAGCTCGGGCTCACCTACCCGCAATTCGTGGTGATGATGGTGCTGTGGGAAAACGGCAAGATCACGATGAAGGCGCTGACCGACCTAGTGATGCTGGAATCGAACACGCTAACGCCGCTCTTGAAGAAGCTCGAGGCGGCCGGGCTGGTGAAGCGCATGCGCAACAAGGACGATGAGCGGGTGCTCGATGTCGAGATCACCGAGGCCGGGCTGGCGCTGAAGGCCGACGGACAGCTGGCCGCGGTGGAGCTGGCGCTGGCCAGCGGAGAAGACCTCGATGGGGTGATCGAGATGCAGCAGCGCATGGCGAGGATGCGCGACAGCGTGCGGGAGAAGCTCGAGGCGGGTGGTTAAGTATTTCCTAATCCCGGGCTGGCGGTGGCGCCGCGGTTGAGGCAGCCTGCACGGCATTGCTTCCCAACCATGCAGCAGTGGGGACCTGTCTTGCGTCCAGCGATCTTGGCGTTTGTTCTATCGTTGTGGTTTGCGCAGGGGCCGGCGCTGGCCGGGAATTGGGAGGATGCTCTCGCCGCCCATGATGCCGGGCGCTACCAGCAGGCGCTCGTCCTGCTGGAGCCGCTGGCGAATGATGGCAAAGTCGATGCGCAGAACCAGCTGTCGCATATGTACTGGTACGGAGAGGGGACGCCGTCCGATTACGCCAGGGCGCTTCAGTGGTCGCGGCGCGCAGCCGCGGCCGGAAGCGCGCGTGCCATGTACGACATCGGCGTGCACTACCGAACCGGCCTCGGCGGGGTCGCCAAGAGTGATACCGAGGGGTTCAAATGGTTCCTGAAGTCTGCCGAAGCCGGCGACCCCCAGGGAGCCGGAAATGTGGCGCTGTCATACCTGCTCGCCAGAGGCGTGGGCGTGGATCTGACCCGGTACGCCCACTGGCGGCGTATCGCCCTGGAGCGTGGCGAGAGGTACATGCAACTGCTCGAGGCACAGGACCGGCTGGCCAAGGGGGACCAGAAGAGGGCGGACCAGCTGTTGCAGAGCTCGGCAGCCAAGAACGTAGCCGATGCACAGTTCCAGCTCGGAGAGTTGTTTCTTGAAGGCAAGGAGGGTTGGCCTCAGGACGATACCCAGGGCCATATGTGGATGACGATCGCCGCCGCATCCGGCTGCCTCGAGGCGCCAGCCATCCTCAAGCGGATCGCGAAAACGATGCGTGCCGCGCAGCTCGAGCAATCGGCATCGCTTGCCGCGTTGTGGGGCGAGGCCCACCCGACCGAGCCGGGGCGAAGGCATCCGATCAAGGGGACGGCGTGCAAGGTGGCGCGGACGTTCAACGGCTAGGGTCCGGTTGTCCCTCACCTTGGCTTCATCTACTCAATCCCGGTCGGAGCGATCGAGGAGGCCGCCGGTGGGATGGGAAGCGCTTGGGCTGTGGGGCGACGATGTGGTGCGCCTCGAGCGGCTGACCGGCGGCGTCGCCAACGATGTGTGGAGCGTGCGCATCGGCAGGCAGCTGGCGGTGGCTCGCCTCGGCAAGCGCAGCGATGCCGACCTCGCTTGGGAGGCCGGGCTGCTGCAGCACCTCGATCGGCATGGCCTCGTCGTGCCGGTGCCGATCCCGACAGCGGACGGGCGGCTGTTTGCCGATGGCCTCGTGGTGATGAAATACCTCGAGGGTGGGCGGCCCGAGACCGCGGCCGACTGGCGCCGCGTGGCAGAGACGCTGCGCGAGGTGCACCGGCTGACGGCGGGCTGGCCGCAGCGGCCAGGCTGGCGCTCGTCGACTGACCTGCTCGTCGCTGACACCGGAACGCGCATCAACCTCAATGCGATGCCCGCCGACGGCGTCGCCCGGTGCCGGGCGGCGTGGGCGCGACTCGCTGGCCGTGCGACCTCAGCCGTCCACGGCGATGCCAACCCACGCAATATCCTGATGACGGCAGATCGGGTCGCCCTGATCGACTGGGACGAGGCGCATGTCGACGTGCCCGATCTCGACCTCGACCTGCCCCACAACGCCGCCGGCCTCGAAGACCAGGCGCTCGACATCGCGGCCCAGGCCTCGGCGGCCTGGGAGGCTGCAGTGTGCTGGAAGGACGATTATTCGATCAAGCGGCTGGCCGAGGTCCGCGCGGTCGAGGTGACCGGATGAGGCCGCATCCGCTGTTCAAGGACCGCTCAGTACCGGCAGTCCATGTCCTGGGCGAGTTCACCTTGCGGGCGCTGTCGGTCAGCGACCTCGACCGAGACTTCAGCGCCGTGATGGCAAGCGCAGCCGAGATCAAGGCCGCCAACCCGGGCTCGAGCTGGCCGGACGGGCTGACCAGGGAGAAGAACCTCATCGATCTCGCCTGGCACCAGCGGGAATTCGAAGCCCGCCGCAGCTTCGCCTGGGTGATCGAAGGCCAGGACGGCGAATACCTTGGCTGCCTCTACGTCTACCCTTCGATTGCCGGAGAGCCGGCGGCCGAGGTCGTCTGGTGGTGGCGCACGGGGGCAGTGGTTTCCGCCCGATCGTTCCGGGAGCATTTGCTGCAGTGGCTGGCCAGCGATGGCTGGCCACGCCTCGACTACCGACTGCCGGCCGACTGAGCGGCCCTCCGCCTTGCGGGTCTCGTCAGGCAGGGACGTAGATGAGCCTCATCGTATCGCCGATCTGTTCGCTGGCCTCTAGGCGGAGCGGCGGTCGGGGGCCATGGAAGAACGGCTTGCCGCTGCCAAGCACGACAGGCCGGAGGTAGAGCTGGTACTCATCGATAAGGCCGAGCTCGCCCAGGCCCCCAGCCAGCTCCGGGCCGGCGACGTCGATGACGCCCTCGTGCTCGGCCTTCAGCGCCTTGATGGACGCTTCGAGATCACCGTTCAGCAATGTGGCGTTCGGCCCGGCCGATTTCAGGGTGTTTGAGACGACCCATTTCGGCTTCGCCCGCCAGGCTGTCGCGAACGCGCGACCGATCTCGTCCTGTTCAGCTTCCTCCCCGTCCCAATAGCGCATGATCTCATACATGCGACGGCCGAGCAGGCTGCCGGAGAACCCGCTGAGTTGGGCGCTGAAATGGAGGTGCAGCGCGTCGCCGGGCATCGGCAAGCCGGGTTGGCCCTCGTCGCCGGCGACATAGCCATCGAGGGACTGCATCATTCCAAATATGAGCTTGGCCATAGGCTTTCTCCTGTCGATCGGCCGCGGCCCACGGGGGTCGCGTGCATTTGCGGCTGGTCCTGTGCTAACAGTCGGGCTCGGCCGGAAACCATCTCTATTTTGCAACCAGTTTTGCGGATCGACACGATGAGCTACCGACGCGCCGGGTGCCCGATCAACAATACGCTCGAGACCTTCGGCGACCGCTGGAGCCTGATCATCCTGCGCGACAGTATGTTCGGCGGCCGCCCCCGCAGCTTCCGCTCCTACCTGACCGAGAGCATCGAGGGGATCGCCTCCAACATTCTCACCGACCGGCTGAAGCGCCTCACCGCCAACGGGCTCTTGACCCGCAGCCGCGACCCCAGCCACAAGCAACGGGTGGTCTATTCGCTCACCGAGAAGGCGATCGAACTGGTGCCGCTGATGGCAGCGATGGGCAGTTGGGGGCTGCGCCACACCCGGCCCGCGGCCGACCTCGCGACCGGCGCACAGGTGCTGGAGGATGGCGGACCGCAGCTCTGGGCAGAGTTCATGGACGAGTTGCGCCACATCCACCTGGGCGCGCCGCAGCCGGCCGTGTCAGCCTTCGCCAAGATGGAGGCGGCCTAAGTGGCCGCCGCCGCGGAGTAGGGCATCACGGTTCGGCTGCACCGGCTCCGCACTTGGCTTTACCCTGCCCCACTCACCGGCTGTCATCGAGGGTGGTTTGGCTTATCCGCGAGATGCTCCCCTCTCGGTCGCGACTTTGTAATCAGATCAGAACAGATAAGCCGCGGTGATCTCGAGCGTTTGCCCTGAAAGGTCCGGATCGCTGGAATAGACCAGCTGACGGTAGCTCATGCGCGTCGCGACGTTCGGGCTGAGCACCAGGCCGATGGTGGCGCCGAGCGCCACCGTCTCGAGCCCGTCGCCCTGAGCAACGCCATTGAAGGAGCGCTCGCCGCCGGTCTCGTAATAGCCGTCGACGGCAGCCCAGATGCTGTTGCCGAAATTGCGGGTGATATGGCCCTCGACGCCGAAGATCGGCGCCTGGCTCATCACTGTCGCCGGGCCGACCGGGTCGTCGTTGTCGCCGAAGATCTGCACCACCGGCCGAAGCTCGAAAGTTGTCAGTTCCGGATCGATCATGTTGTCGCCCAGCGCAAAGCTGATCGGCAGGCTGGCCTGGAACGACCAGCGGTTTTGCCCGAGGCTTACCACCCGGTTCGGATCGTAATCGCCGGTGGGGAGGAACAGCTTGCCCTCGACCATGGCCTGGAAGCCTGGCTTGTGCATGGCGTAGTCCATGGGCGCCAGCGCCGGCATGCCCGCCAGTCCCAACGCCGCGCCGAGCACCAGATCGCCCTGCGCGATGCCGGTGTCGACGGTGCCGGCCAATGACGAGTTCGAGCGACACGTTGCCAATCGGCAGGCCGATCAGCACGACGCCGACATTACCCATGACGTCGAAGCTCTTGCGATAGGTCGGGGTCAGTACCGCCACGTCCAGCGTCGTGTCCCCAAGACCGGCAATGGTGTCCTCAGCGCGGATCATGTTGAGCGCCAGGCTGATATCGCTCGCCCCGCCGGGACGCAGGTGATAGGCCCGCGCGCCATCCCAGGCCAGCGCACCCGAGACCATCGAAACCGATGCCAACGCGGCCATGGCTATTCTTGCAAGCACGCTTCCCTCCTGTCGATCGGCCACCCCTCGGTAACCGTCACAGCCGGGCAAATCAGCACCGGCCCCCAAAGGGAGAGTGCACGTGCCTTAAAGTAGGGACAAGAATTTTCTGGCCGGCAGCGATCACATCGGCCGATGCGTGGCACAGTATCCACAATGCAGGCCCCGCGTCAGAACACCAGATCAGCCCGGACAGGGTAGTGATCCGATCCGACCTCACCCAGCGTTTGATAGCTGCCGGCCTGCATGCCGCGGGTCAGGATCTGGTCGATCTGGATGGCCATCCAGGGCTTGGTAACCGGCCAGGTGAAAGCCAGTCCCGAGTTTGCCGGCCATTGCATGGGGTGGCGAAGCAGCGGCTCGATGTTGTTCGACCACAGGGTGGTGTTCAGGTCCCCGGCGACAACGACAGGACGCGTTTCGGCACCGACCTCTGCCGCCAGGGCCTCGATGTAGTCGCGATTGTCGGCGGTGAGTTTGCGGTGGCCGGCGGCATCGGGTGCGCGACGTAAACGACCATGTCGCCGAAATCTGCCCGCAGCAGTGGCAGTTGCCGACGGCCGATGCGAAGCAGCCCCGGAGAGAACGGGCGCTTGGCATAGAGGGCCACGCCGAACACCCCGAGCGTCGTCGGGGCGAAGCTATGAGGATACTGATCCTTCAGGCCGGCCAGCGCCGCTACCCATTCCGGGGTCGTCTCCACGGCGGCGAAAATATCGCTCCGCTGCTCTCGCACCAGCGCCACGACGCGATCGTATTGGCGGTTGTCGGCCAGCACATTGGCGACGACGAGGCTGACGGGCTGGCCCGGCGCCGTGGCCGGCAGCACCGGGCGATCGAGCAGCCGGACGGCAATGGGCGCCAGGGTTGCCGCCACCACGATGCCGGCGAGGCCGACCAACCGCAGATCCCTCAGCGCCATCGCCGCAAGCAGGCCGAGCAGAGCCGCGAGCGCCAGTTGCAGTCGGAACGGCGCGATCATGTCTCCCGGCCAGGGACCGAACGCCGGCACGAGTGAGACGCAGAGCAACGCCAGCAGGGCCAGAGCAGCCGCGATCCGCAGCGCGATCGCTGCCCATCTCCAAGTCAAAGAAATCTCCCCCTTGGCGCAGGGCGCGCCATAGGGTGCAGGCAAGACGCCGATTGCGTCGGTATCAAGGTGTGAGCCCCGCCGAGCGGCGGCAACCGCATCTGACGAGAACGCGACTGACAGGCCGGTGCGGGAAGAGCCCCCCTCCCCTGTCCCCTCCGCGCTGGGGGAGGGAGACGCTTCCACAAGCGCTAGTGTTTGGTCTCCTCCCCGCTTGCGGGGGAGGGACAGGGTGGGGAGTGTTCTTTTCGCACCGAGCGATCCCTCCCCGCCACACGGGGAGATCACCGAAACAGCTGTGACTTACCCGAACACGCTGGCGCCGCGATCGGCCGTACCCACCAGCGCCCTGAACCCTGCGAAGAGTTCGCGGCCCATGCCGTAATGCTCGCGGCGGAGGTCTTCGGTGGCCGGGGTACGGGAGAAGAACTCCTTTTCGTCGCCGATGAAGGTGAGCGTGCCCTCGTTGGCATCGAGACGGATCAGGTCGCCGTCGCGGATCTTGGCGATGGCGCCGCCGTCGCTGGCTTCCGGGGTCATGTGGATGGCGGCCGGAATCTTGCCGGAGGCGCCGGACATGCGGCCATCGGTGACCAGTGCGACCTTGTGGCCGCGGTCCTGCAGGATGCCGAGCTGCGGGGTGAGCTTATGGAGTTCGGGCATGCCGACCGATTTCGGCCCCTGGAAGCGGACCACGGCGATGACATCGCCGGTGAGCTCGCCGGCCTTGAAGGCTGCAAGCATGCCCTCCTGGGTGTGGAAGACCCGGGCCCTGGCTTCGACGACCCGGTTCTCGGGCTTCACCGCGGAAACCTTGATCACCGACTTGCCGATATTGCCCGAGAGCACCTTGAGGCCGCCATTGGCCGAGAAGGCATCCTTCACCGGCGCCAGCACTTTTGGATTGCCCGAGACGGCGGGCGAAGGGGTAAAGCTGAGCTTGTCTTCCATGAGCCTCGCCTCAACGGCGTAGCCGGAGAGCCCGGCGCCCCAGACGGTCTTGACGTCTTCGTGCAGGTACCCGGCTTCGAGCAACTCGCGGATCATGAAACCCATGCCGCCGGCGGCGTGGAAATGGTTCACGTCGGCAATGCCGTTGGGATAGACGCGGGCCAGCAGCGGCACGCCGCCCGAAAGATCCGACATATCCTCCCAGGTGACCTTGAGGCCGGCGGCGGCCGCAATGGCGACGAGGTGCATGGTGTGGTTGGTGGAACCGCCGGTGGCGAGCAGCCCGACGAGGCCGTTGACGATGGCCTTCTCATCGACGATGTGGCCGATCGGGGTGTAGTCGTTGCCCTCGGCGGTGAGCGACAAGGCGCGCTTCGCCGCTTCGCGGGTCAGCGCTTCACGCAGCGGCGTATTCGGATTGACGAAGCTGGCGCCCGGCAGATGCAGCCCCATGATCTCCATCAGCATCTGGTTGGAGTTGGCGGTGCCATAGAAGGTGCAGGTGCCGGGCGAGTGGTAGGACTTGGCTTCCGACTCGAGCAGCTCGGCGCGGCCGACCTTGCCCTCGGCATAGAGCTGGCGAACCTTGGCCTTCTCGTCGTTGGAGATGCCTGATGGCATCGGGCCGGCAGGGACGAACACTGCGGGGAGATGCCCGAAGGTCAGGGCGCCGATCATCAGGCCGGGGACGATCTTGTCGCAGATGCCCAGATACACCGCCGCATCGAACATGTTGTGGCTCAGCGCAATCGCCGTCGCCATGGCGATGACGTCGCGGCTGAACAGGCTCAAGTCCATGCCCGGCTGGCCCTGGGTGACGCCGTCGCACATGGCCGGCACGCCGCCCGCCACCTGCGCCGTGGCGCCGATCTGGCGGGCCGCATCCTTGATGATCTCGGGATAGGTCTCGTAGGGCTGATGGGCGCTCAGCATGTCGTTGTAGGAGGTGACGATGCCCAGGTTCAGCGCCTTCGAGCCGGCAAGCTTGGCCTTGTCGGAGGGCGAGCAGGCGGCAAAGGCATGGGCCAGGTTGCCGCAGGCCAGTGCGGCGCGGTGCACGCCGGCAACGCGCGCGCCCTCGATGCGATCGAGATACTCGCGGCGTGAACCAGCGCTCCGGGCCGCGATGCGGTCGGTGACTTCCTGGACGATCTTGACGACGGACATTTCAGGCTCCTTGGGGGAGCGCCTGATGCGGGCACTGCCGCTCAGGGGCTCCAGAAGATAGTCAGCGGTGTCTGGCTTTGACGCAGAATAGACCTGATCGGCATGTCCTCAACGGGACCATCCGACGCAGCCCTTTCGAGCGTCGCCAGCTTCTCCTCCCCCTCGATATGCAGATAGAGCCCCGCGGCGTCGAGAAGGCGCCTCAGGACCAGCGTCACCCGGGGTTCCCCTGCCCCGGGCGCCCGGATGGCGAGGGCCGGCCCCTCGCCGGTCAACGCCGCGGCGAGGTTGTCGCCGCCGGGAAAGAACGATGCCGTGTGTCCGTCATTGCCCATGCCGAGGATCACCGCGTCGAACGGCGTCGGCAGGGCGTTGACCGCCATGTTGGTGCGGGCGATGGCGGCATCGGTGGGCTCGTCGCCACCGGAGTAAAGCGGCACGAAATGCGCCGAGGCGGCCGGGCCCTGCAGCAGCTTCTCGTTGACCAGCAGCGCATTGGAGCGGTCGTTGGTCTCATCCACCCAGCGTTCGTCGACGAGGGTAACGGTGACCTTCTCCCAGTCGATATCCTTGCGGCGGCCGAGCACGGCGAAGAAGCGTGCCGGGGTCGAACCGCCCGAGACGGCAAGCACGGCATGGCCGCGGGCGGCGATGCCGTCGTTCAGGTGTTCAGCTACGGTCTCGGCCAGCGCGAGCGCCAGATCTTCCTTGGTGCCGAAGCTGCGCCGGGTCGCGTTCAATGCCCATCCTCGTGCCAGGTGCGGCCGTCGCGCTCGATCAAGGCGATGGCGCCGGTGGGGCCCCAGGTGCCGGCAGTGTAGGTCTGCGGCGCGTCGCTCGCCAGATCCCAGCCATTGCGGATCGGATCGACCCATTCCCAGGCGGCCTCGAGTTCGTCGCGGCGCATGAACAGCGTCTGCTGGCCGCGGATGACGTCGAGCAGCAGGCGCTCATAGGCTTCCGGGGTGCGTTCGGCGAAGGTCTCGGCAAAGCTCAGGTTCAGCGGCACTTCGCGCAGGCGCATGCCGCCGGGGCCCGGATCCTTGATCATCAGGAACAGTTTGACGCCTTCATCGGGCTGGATGCGGATCACCAGCCGGTTGGGCTTGGTCGCCCCTTCGGCATGGTCGAACATCGAGTGCGGGATGTTGCGGAACTGGATGACGATTTCCGAGGCGCGCGACACCAGCCGCTTGCCGGTGCGGATGTAGAAGGGCACGCCCGACCAGCGCCAGTTCTCGATCTCGGCCTTGATGGCGACGAAGGTTTCGGTGCGCGACCCCTTCTTCTCCTCGGGCAGCTCATCCTGGTAGCTGGCGACAGCATTGCCGTCGACGCTGCCGCCACGATACTGGCCGCGCACGGTGACGCGTCCGACATCGGCGCCGGTGATCGACTTCAAAGAACGCAGCACCTTCAGCTTTTCGTCGCGCAGCGCATTGGCGGCGTCCGAAGCCGGCGGCTCCATGGCGACGAGGCAGAGCAGCTGGATGATGTGGTTCTGCACCATGTCGCGCAGTGCGCCGCTCTCGTCGTAATAGCCGCGGGTGCCGGCGCCGACCGACTCGGCGACGGTGATCTGCACGTGGTCGATATGGGCGGAGTTCCAGATCGGCTCGAACAGGATGTTGGCGAAGCGCAATGCCAACAGGTTCTGTACCGTCTCTTTGCCGAGATAGTGATCGATGCGGTAGACCTGATCTTCCTTGAATATCTTCGACACTTCGTCGTTGATCTCGATCGACGACGCGAGGTCATGGCCGAGCGGCTTTTCGATCACCACGCGGGCATCGCGGCGGTAGTAGCCCTTCTTCAAAATATACTCGCAGGTCGGCCCGAACAGGTCGGGCGCGATGGCGAGGTAGAAGGCGCGCACCACCTTGGGGTCGTCGCGCAGGTTTTTGCTCAGATCGCCCCAGTGCGCCTCGTCGGTGACGTCGTTGGGCACATAGGAGAAGGCGCCGATGAAGCGGTCGATGGTCTTTTTGTCCTGGTAGGACTTTTCGACAAAGGTCTCGATCAACTCGCGCGCCAGCTTCTGGAAATCGGCATCGGTCAGCTTGGTGCGCGACACGCCGATGATGCGGCTGTGCTCGTCGAACTGGCCATCCTTGAAGCGGTGGTAGAGCGCCGGGATGAGCTTGCGCTTGGTGAGGTCGCCGGTCGCGCCGAACACCACGTAATCGAAGGGCTGGACCGGGATGATACGGCTGGACACGCTCTTCAAGCTCCTATCGAGGTAGTTCATGGCAACTCGTTTTCAGTCGAAGTTTGTTGCTCAGGCGAAATTCTGCCTGGCCAGGATGACGGCGCCGTGCAGCGGCTCGTCGATGGGGCGGACGATAAAGTCGCCGTGGCGCTCGATCATCAGCGGGTAGAGGCGGGTGCCGAAGCCGCCGACGGCGGCCATGCGGGTGACGCCGCGCGCCTTGAACCAGCGCACATAGGTGTCGATGTAGCTCAGCTCGAGCTCCATCAACTCCTTGGCCACCGGATCGCCCTGTTCGTAATAGTCGAAGAACAGCGGGATCAGCGCGCCGAATTCGGCCGGGGCGCGACCGAGGAGGGTTGACGGGGCGCCGTTGCCGGCGGGCGCGGGGCCGCGCGGGTCTTGCGGGAAGGACCAATCCATCACCGTATCGATCGAGCCGCCGAGCTTGTCGATCACCGCCTCTGTGAGCGGCGAAGCGGGCAGCAGGCCGTCCGCGGCTTCGACCGAGCGGCGCACCAGCTCGCGGCCAAGGATGGCGCCCGACATCTGGTCGCCGATCTGGAAGCCCCAGCCGCCGCACTGGTGGCGCTGGCCATTGACCAGCGCCATGGCCGCCGAACCGGTGCCGACAATGATCACCGCACCATCTTCACCACCATGGGCGCCGGCGCGGGCGATATCGATGTCGTCATAGACGCGCACCCTGGCGAAGGGCCAGGGGCGCTGCTCGAAGGCGTCGCGCGCCGAGGGCAGGCGACCGCCGGCCATGCCGAAGCAGGCATAGGTGTTGGCGGCTTCGGCGATATCGATGCCGGCCCTCGAAAACACCTCTTTGGTGCCCTCGGTGATGGAGCGGAACGCCGGCTCGCCGGCTTCGATCTGCAGGTTCGAGCGACCGCCGGCGGCGTCGGCCAGGGTCTCGAGGTTCTCGTTGGCAAGGCGGATGCGGCAGTTGGTGCCGCCACCATCCACCCCGAGATAGTACCTAGGCACCGAACGCGCACTCCTTGCGACAATTAATGGCTTGCCGACCCAGGAGCCCCCCGAGTCCGGCGCGGACCTTAATGCCAAAGGTTTCTAGACGAAAGTAGAATAAGCAAAGGAAAGCGGCTGGAAAGGTCGCTTGCCGCATGGCTCGCATGCGAAGAAGTCCGTCACCGATGGATCAAAGCGCCCGGCAGTGCATTGCTCCCGGGCGGCGAAAGGCAGTGAGGAGGCCAGAAGAATGGGTCACGTTCTGGTGCTGGGCGGCGCCCGCTCGGGCAAGACCGGCTTTGCCGAGCGGCTGACGATGCGGGCAGGAACGCGGCCCGCCTATCTCGCGACGGCAGAGGCGCTGGACGCAGAAATGCGCGAGCGGGTCGAGAGCCACAAGCAGCAGCGGGCACAGGTTTTCGCCACCATCGAAGAGCCGATCCGGCTCAGCGCCGCCATCACCGAAGCGGCGAAATCGCACGATGCCATTCTCGTCGACTGCCTGACGCTGTGGATCACCAACCTGATCGTCGCCAACGAGAATGTCGCGACGGCGGTGGACGAGCTGCTGGCGACGCTCACGGCAACGAACACTGCCCGGGTGATCCTCGTCTCGAACGAAGTGGGGCTCGGGATCGTCCCCGACAACGCCATGGCCCGGCTGTTCCGCGACCTCGCCGGCTCGGCGCACCAGCGCATCGCCGAGATCTGCGACGATGCATATTTCGTGGTGGCCGGGCTGCCGATGGTGCTGAAGGGGTCAGCGCCGGAGCCCGAGGTGATCGAACGGCGGGTGCATGAGGCTTGAGGGCTGAGGGCTGACTGAAGCAGACGGCCCCCTCCCATCCTCCCCCACAAGGGGGGAGGTGCCCTGCCGGTTCACTTGGCACGATCGTAGACAGAGCCCCAACTCTTCACCTCCCCCCTTGTGGGGGAGGCCGGGAGGGGGCCGTCTCTCTCAGTCAACCGAGCCGCCAAACCACCAGCGCCACCACCACCGTCACCACCAGCGTAACATTCAGCGTAACCGCATAGAGCCGCAGCGACAGGTCGATGTCGTCAGCCCCAAGCTCCGCCCGGCCATCGCCAAAGCTCGGCAGTTCGACCAGCTCGCCGTCATAGCTGCGCGGCCCGCCGAGGCGGAAGCCGAGCGCTCCGGCCATGGCCGCTTCCGGCCAGCCGGCATTGGGGCTCTCGTGCTTATGGGCATCGCGCAAAGCCGTGGACCAGGCGGCTTCCGGGTGGGCGCCCTTGAGAAAGAAGGCGCCGCCGGCGATCAGCAGCGCGGTGAGGCGGGCGGGGATCAGGTTCAGCAGGTCGTCGAAACGGGCGCTGGCCCAGCCGAATTCGAGATGGCGCTCGGTCTTGTGGCCGATCATCGAATCCGCAGTGTTCACCGCCTTGTAGAGCGCGATGCCGGGCAGCCCGAGCAGGAAAAGCCAGAACAGCGGCGCCACCACCGCATCGGAGGTGGATTCGGCCAGCAACTCGATGGCAGCGCGGGCGACGCCGGGTTCGTCGAGCGCCTGCGGGTCGCGGCCGACAATGTGGCTCACCGCGGTGCGACCCTCGGGCAGGCTGCGGCGGAGCGCGGCGGCAACGAAACGCACCGCGTCGCCAAGGGCCTTCTGGGCGAGGAAGGTCGAGGCGAGGAGCGCTTCGAGGATGAAGCCATAGGGGATGAGGCGGCAGAGCCAGGCGATGGTTGCGGCGATCGTACCGGTGACGGCGAGGAGGATGAGGAGCGCCAGCACGCCCCTGGCGCGGCGATTGGCATCGCGGTTCAGGGTGAGATCGAGCAGCGAGATCAGCCTGCCGATCCACATCACCGGGTGGCCGATGCGGGCGACGAGGCTGTTGGGGTAGCCGACGAGACGCTCGAACAGCAGCGCCAGAGGCGCGAGCAGGGCCGACATCAGAGCAACCCAATAAGACTAGCAGTCGGCGTCCCTCTCCCGTTTACGGGGGAGGGGGGACCACGCGAAAGCGTGGTGGGAGGGGGGTGCCCCACGCACGGACTGTAGGCGGCTGGGTAGCGGCCGGTGTTTGTGGCACCCCCCACCCACCAGCCTTTCGGCTGGTCCCCTCGCGGTGAGGGCTTCTGGCCCTCATCCGCCCTCCCCCGCAAGCGGGAGAGGGTGCGCCGACTGCGGCGTTCGTTCATCGGGCCAGCTCCAGCAGGGCATTGAGGTCGAGGTGCCGTTCGAGATGCGCGGCCAGCGCATCAAGGGTCGCGTCGATAGTCGCCTCGTAGGCGAGGCTCGATGTGGCGGCGGCGGAGCCGAGAAAATTGCGACGGAACGCATCCGCCGCAAACAACCCGTGCAGATAGGTGCCCATCACGGTTCCGTCGGCGCTGACCGCACCGTCAGTGGCATTGCCGATGTGGGCGAAGGGCCGTTCCAGCCCGCGGCCGCGAGTGACGCCCATGTGCATGTGATAGCCGACCAGCGGATCACCGGTGAGGGCCGAGGTTGCCTGCTCGACGCGGAGTTCCTTCGTAGGGCCAAGCACGGTGTCGATGTCGAGCAGGTTAAGGCCGGCCGAGGTGCCGACGACGCCCTCGAGCCCCAGGGGATCGAACACCGTGTGGCCCAGCATCTGAAAACCGCCGCAGAGCCCGAGCACCCGGGCGCCGGCGCGATGGTGGGCGAGGATATCGATATCCCAGCCATACTCGCGCAAAGCCGCGAGATCGTTGCGGGTGGCCTTGGAGCCGGGGAGAATGATCAGCTCGCCATAGGGCAGCGGCCGGCCAGGCTGGACGATTTCGAGGCTGACCCCGGGTTCGAGCCGCAGCGGATCGAGATCGTCGAAATTGGCAATGCGCGGCAGCCGCGGCACGACGATGCGATAGGCGCCCTGCCCCGGCACCTGCTGCTGCTCGAGCGCCAGCGCATCCTCGGCAGGGAGTTTTCGCGCGTCGCTGAAATAGGGGACCGGGCCGAGGCACGGCACGCCGGTGCGCTCGGCGATGAAGCGCCGGCCATCCTCGAACAGGCTCGGGTCGCCCTGGAACTTGTTGACCAGCGTCGCGGCGATCAGCGCCGCATCGGCAGGGTCGATCACCGCGAAGGTGCCGACCAAAGCCGCGATGACGCCGCCGCGCTGGATATCGCCGGCGAGGATCACCTTGAGATCCGCGGCACGGGCAAAGCCGAAATTGGCGATGTCGTTGGCGCGAAGGTTGACCTCGGAGGCGCTGCCGGCGCCTTCGACGACGATCAGGTCAGCGTCCGCCGCGAGTTCGGCATGGGCGGCGAGCACCTGGGGCAGCAGTTCGCCGCGCTTCTTCCAGTATTCGCGGGCCGGGAACGAGCCGATGCGCTGGCCGCGCAGCACCAGTTGCGAGCCGGTTTCGCCTTCGGGCTTCAGCAGCACCGGGTTCATGGCGGTGACGGGGTCGCGCCGGGCGGCGCGGGCCTGCAAGGCCTGGGCGCGGCCGATCTCGCCGCCATCGGTGGTGACAGCAGCATTGTTCGACATATTCTGCGGCTTGAACGGCGCCACCCGCAGCCCGCGATTGGCGTAGGCGCGGCAGAGACCGGCCACCAGCAGCGACTTGCCGACATCTGACCCGGTGCCCATGAACATGATCGATCTGGCGCTCATGGTGGGGTTGTAGCGGGCGCCGGCCTGATCCGATAGGGATGGGCCATGCGCACCATCCTCGTCATCGGCATCGGGGCCGGCAACCCGGACTACCTCACGCTCCAGGCGATCAAGGCGATGAACCGCGCGACGGTGTTCTTCATGCCCGACAAGGGCGAGGAGAAGGCCGGGCTCAACGCCATCCGGCTGGCGATGCTCGAACAGTTCGTCACCGCGCCACGCTACCGGCTGGTGGAATTCGCCATCCCGTCACGGCGCAAAGCCGAGACGCCGGACTATCGCGACAGCGTCAAGGAATGGCGCGACAAGCTGGAGACAGCGTACCGGCGGATGTTCGCAGAGTTGCCCGAGGATGGCATCGGCGCCTTCCTCGTCTGGGGCGACCCGGCGCTCTATGACGGGACGCTGCGGATCCTCAAGGATATGCAGGCCGCCGGCTGGGAGATCGCCATCGAGGTGATCCCCGGGATTTCGGCGCCGCAGGCGCTGGCGGCGCAGCATCAGGTGACGCTGAACCGGGTCGGCGAGGCGGTGACCATCACCACCGGCCGGCGGGTCGGTGAAGGCGAGGCGGACGACATCAGCAGCGCCGTGGTGATGCTCGACAACCACCAGGTGTTCCGGCGCTTCGCCAAGGACGACACGGAGATCTTCTGGGGCGCCTATCTCGGCACGGCCGACGAGATGCTCGTTGCCGGCAAGGTGTCCGAGGTGATGGACGAGATCGACATCAAGCGCCGCGAGGCGCAGGCGCGCAATGGCTGGATCATGGATACCTATATGATCCGCAGGCCTCAAAAGAGTTGATTGAACCCTCTTGAGCTGGTGGTTGCCGACCCCCACCCCTGTCCCCTCCCCTCTAGGGGACGCGTAGCGCCCCGGAATGGGGAGGGAGACCCTCGCACCGCTATCGAGGCTGCCGTCTCCCTCCCCATTCCGGGGCGCTACGCGTCCCCTTAGGGGGGAGGGACCAAGGGTGGGGGTCAGCGCACACCGGCGCCGGTTTTGTGGGCCACATCTATCACATGCGCGTACGACCCCATGACCCGCCCCTCGATCAGCCCCATCGGCGGCAGCTCTTCACCCAGCGCGTCGGTGGCGCGGAACAGCGACGCGCCGCGAGTCTGGCGGGCCGAGGAATAATGGAACTCGTGGCCGGTGAGCGATGGCGGGAACGGCAGCGGGCTGTGGTGGGTGAGGCGCCGGTAGCCGAGCACCCGCTTGGGCCGATCGATGCGGGTTTCGTGTGGCAAGAGGCCCGACATCGGGTGGGTGACGCCGGCCTTGTCGGTGAGGGTGGCGCCCAGCACCATAAAGCCCCCGCACTCGCCATAGATCAGCGCCGACCGCCCGGCAGCGGCTCGCAGGCCGCGGATGAAGTTTTGCGCCGCGGCTAGCCGCGCGGCATGCAGCTCGGGGTAACCGCCGGGGAGGAAAACGGCGTCGACGATCGGGTCCGGTGCTTGGTCAGCGAGCGGTGAGAAGAAGCTGATGGTGGCGCCGGCGGCACGCCAGTCGGCGAGCCAGTGCGGGTAGAGGAAGGCGAAGGCGTCGTCGCGGGCGACGGCGATGTGCTGGCCGAGGGGTGGGAGCCCCCCTCCCCGCGGCGCTACGCGTCCGCTAGGAGAGGAGGGGCGGGGGGTGGCGAGGTGAACCTCGGTGCTGACCGCACCACCCCCTCCCCCAACCCCTCCCCCAACCCCTCCCCTCAAGGGGGAGGGGAGCGGAGAGGACAGTGCGAGGAGGTGGTTCAGATTGAGATAGTCTTCGACTGCTTCCGCGGCCGTCTGCACGACCTTGTCGAACCCGGCGATCTCGTCGGGGAGGACGAGGCCGAGATGACGGTCGGGAAGGCTCAGCGTCTCGCGCTTGGGGATGACGCCGAGCAGCGGGATATCCACCGCGCTCAGCGCCGCGCGGAGCATCAGTTCGTGGCGGGTGGAGGCGGCGCGGTTGACGATCAGGCCGGCGACTTTGACCTCCCTACGCCAGGTGGCGAAGCCGTGTGCCAACGCCGCGATGGATTGAGATTGCCGCTCGGCATCGAGGACGAGGATCACCGGCAGGCCGAGCGTCGCGGCGAGGTCGGCGGTGGAGCCGTGGCCATCGGCAGCGCCATCGAACAGGCCCATGACGCCTTCGACGAGGAGCAGGTCGGCAGCCGCGGCGTGGTTCGCCGCAAGGTCACGCAGGCGGTCTGGCGCCATCGCCCAGGGGTCGAGGTTGATGGCGGGGCGCCCGGCGGCGCGGGCGAGGATGCTGGTGTCGATGTAATCGGGGCCGGTTTTGGCCGGCGCAACACGCAAGCCACGGCGATTGAGCGCCGCAACGAGGCCCAGGGTGAGCGTGGTCTTGCCCGAGCCGGAGCGCGGGGCGGCGATGATGAGGCCATTCATCCGCCGACCCGAAGATTATGCTGCAAAATCTTGGGGCTAGCGGTTAAGATAGGGTTAGCGCTGGCGGACCGGGGGGTACTGGCGGCGCTGCGGCGGTTCATTGGGACGCCGGACTTGGGGAAAGCGAACAGATGAAGATCCTGATCCTCGGCGGGACCGAAGAAGCTCGGCAGCTCGCCGCGCAACTGACCAAAATGGGCCATGCCGTGACCACGTCGCTGGCTGGCCGGACCAGCGACCCGCTGCTGCCGGCGGGCGAAGTGCGCGTCGGCGGCTTCGGCGGCGGCGACGGGATGGGCAATTACATCATCACCGAGCGTTTCGACCGGCTGGTGGATGCCACGCACCCTTATGCCGAGGAAATCAAGCGCCATGCCGTGCGCGCGGCGGAGCTTGCCGAGTTGCGGCTGGTGCGGCTGACCCGGCCGGCCTGGAGCGAGCCGCAATATGCGTTCTGGAAGCATGTCGCCAATGCCGAGGAAGCGGCGGCCAGCCTCCCCAAGGGAGCGCGAGCGCTGCTGACGGTGGGGCATACCCAGCTCGACACTTACCTCAAGCGCACCGATTGCAGCTTCGTGGTGCGCTCGATCGAGCCGCCGGAAAAGGAGCTGCCGGTGAACGCCACCTCGCTCCTCGGGCGGCCGCCGTTCTTTTTCAACGGCGAGGTCCAGATGATGCAGGAGCAGGGGATCACCCACCTGATCTGCAAGAATTCGGGTGGCGCACAGACCGAGGCGAAACTGCAGGCGGCTTTGCGGCTGCGGCTGCCGGTATTCATGATCGCCCGGCCGGCCCTGCCGCCGGCGCACGAGGTGCCGACGGTGGGACAGGCGATCGCGGCGCTGAAGCTGGGGAACTCCATCTGAGGGGCTGGTGCGGGAAGAGTACCCCCACCCCTGTCCCCTCCCCGCAAGGGGGAGGGAGACGCCACAACTCCTGCCGGCGCGTGACGAGGACTTGCGAGCGCAGGTCTCCTCCCCCTTGCGGGGGAGGGACAGGGTGGGGGGAACTCTTCCCACACCGGGCACGCAATCATCCCCCTGCCCTCTGCTTCTTCTTCCCGGCATTGCGCAGCACGTGGGCAAAGCTCTCGTCGTAGAGCTTCAACTCGCGGAAGCGGGTTTCGCCGAGGACGCGGCCGACGAGGATGAGGGCGGTGCGGGTGATCTTTTCCTCGCGCACCCGGGCCTTCATCTCGCTGAGCGTGGTGAAGATCACCTCTTCATCCGGCCAGGTGGCGCGGTAGATGATCACCACCGGACAATCGGCGCCGTAGTTCGGGGTGAGCGCGGTTTCGACATAGCCGAGATTGCGGATCGACAGGTGGATGCAGAGCGTCGCCTTGCTCTGCCCCAGGATCTCGAGGCTCTCCAATTCCGGCATGGCCGAGGCCTTGCCGGAGGTGCGGGTGAGGATGATGGTCTGCGAAATCTCCGGCAGCGTCAGCTCGGCAGCGATGCGGGCGGCGGCGCCGGCGAAGGCCGGAACGCCGGGAACCACCTCATAGGGAATACCGAGCGCATCGAGGCGACGCATCTGTTCGGCGACGGCGCCGTAGATCGAGGGATCGCCGGAGTGGACGCGCGACACATCCTTGCCGGCATCATTGGCTTTGATGATCTCGTCAATGATCTCGTCGAGATGCATCGGCGCGGTGTCGCGGACCAGCGCCCCCTCAGGGGCGGCGGCGACGATTTCGGCCGGCACCAGCGAGCCGGCATAGAGGCAGACCTCGCAGCGCTCGATGAGGCGCTGGCCGCGCAGGGTGATGAGATCGGGTGCGCCGGGGCCGGCGCCGATGAAGTAGACGGTCATGCAGGGACTCTGGAGGCTCGGGCCTCCCTCCCCCTTGAGGGGAGGGATTGAGGGAGGGGGTGGTCCGGTGGTCCACTGATGGACCCCCACCCCCACCCCCTCCCCTCAAGGGGGAGGGGAGCGCTCGCGTCAGTTCCCATCGCCGGCCCCCTTCGCCGCATAACCGCGCGGCGTATAGGCGACGGTGCCGGAGCCGCGCAGGAAGGTGCGGGAGGTGCTGGAGCCGATCATCACGATGGTCAGCATGTCGATCTGGGTCGGGTCGAAATCGGCCAGCCGGACGACGCGGACCTTCTCGGTGGGGCGGCCCAGGTTGGAGCCGATGATCACCGGTGTCGAGGGCGGACGGTGCTCGAGGAAGATGCGCTTGGTCTCCTCGATCAAATCGGTGCGGCGCTGCGAGCGTGGGTTGTAGAGCGCGGTGACGAAGTCGGCGCGGGCGGCGCCGTCGAGCCGCCTCAGGATATCTTCGCGCGGGGTCAGCAGATCGCTCAGCGAGATGCAGCAGAAATCGTGGCCGATCAGCGCCCCGGCAGCGGCCGACGCCGCCTGGAAGGCGGAGACGCCGGGATGGGTTTCGAGGTTGACCCGGCGGGCGACCTCGGAGACGGCGCGCGGACCGGTGGCGTCGAGCAGTTCGTAGGCCAGCGCCGCCATGGCGTAGATCTGTGCGTCGCCCGAGCAGACCAGCGACACCACCTTGCCTTCGGCGGCGAGCTCGAGGGCGTGACGGACCCGGGTTTCTTCCTCGCCAAGGCCATAGCGGTGCTCGACCTGGCCGCGGCGCAGGTCGGCAACGAGATCGAGATAGAGGTCGTAGCCGACCCAATCGGTGCTCCGTTCGAGCGCGCCGACGGCGGCGGCAGTGCGCGAGATGGCTTCGCCCGGCCCGATGCCGACGAGGTGCAGCACACCCGGGCGGCGGCCCAGTTGCTCGGGATCGATCGGGTGCAGGGCCTTGCCGATGGCGCAGGTGGCGCGGTCGGATTTCAGCTTCTCGACCACCAGCGGCCCGGCCTTCAACGCCGCGGCTTCGGCGACGCTGGGGGTACCGACGGTTTCCTCGACATAGTCGGACGGGGATTTCAGGCGGTAGCGCTCCTGAAGGAGTTCGGCGGCGGAGAATAGCCGCAGCGGCACCTTGAAGTGGCGGGCCGCCTCCAGCAGGGCCGGCTCATCCGCCTTGATGTCGATCGAGGCGATGGCGGCGAGGCTTTCTGGCGCCAGGTTCTGCTGGCGGAGGGCGAAATCGATGAGGCCGATAACCTCTTCGGCGTCGGCGCCGCGCTCGCAGCCGACACCGGCGACCAGCGTCTTGGGGTGGTAGACCACGCCGCGCTCGATCCTGAGCTTCTGCTCGGAGACCAGCACCTTGACCGCCCCCAGCGAGGAGACCGGGTAGCCCGCTTCAGCGAGGAACGGCGCTTCGCCTTCGATCTGCAGCTTGGCGCCGAGCAGCAGCGCCATCATGGCGGGCTTGGCATCCTGCGGGGTGCCGAGCACCCAGCCGGGGGGCGGCTCGTCGAGGCTGTGGAGGAACTTGCTGTCCGACGCCGTGGTGATGGCGGCGTGGCCGCCCAGCTCGTCGGCGAGTTCGCGGGCCAGCCGGTTGGCGCCGCGATGGCCGCCGAGCAGTGGTACGATGCTGGCGCCACCGAGCGACACGGCGAGCACCGGCGGCTCCTTCTGCTTGTTCTCGAGGCTTGCTGCCAGGAGGCGGATCAGGATGCCGGCGGCGCAGACCCCGATGATCGGACGCCCTTCGGAGAACAGCCGCGGCAACAGTTTCAGCGCATCGGCGCCGCCCTGCCCGCAGCTGTAGATCTCGCCGCCGGTCGCCTCGGCAATCTGGTTGGCAGTATCGAGGCCGGTATCAGCGAAGATGATGATGGCGGGGGTGGTCATCGGCCGGCTCCGGCGGTTTCGCCCCAGGCCTCGGCGCCGCGATAGCAGAGGATGGTGGAGAAGTAGGGCCGCTCGTCATGGGCGAAGTCGGCAAGGCGGGTGATGCGCTGGCGCGCCGTGGTGGCGTGTTCGACCACCACCGCGCCATCGGCATGGCCGGTCTCGGCGAGCAGGGCGCGGATGCGATCGAAATGCCGGCCGACCTTGATGATGGCGGCGACCGGGGTGGCGGCGAGTTCGGTGCGGAGCGTCGCGTCATCGAGTGGCGCCGGCAGCACCTTGAGCATCTCGTTGCGCGCCGCCAGCGGACGGCCGGCGACGGCGGCGGCGGCGGTGAGCGAGGTGATGCCGGGGATGATCTCGACCGGGGCATGCGGGCCGATACGGGCGACGAGGTACATGGCGGAGCCATAGAACAGCGGATCGCCTTCGCAGAGCCAGGCGACATCGCGGCCGGCCTGGAGATGGACGAGAATGGCAGCGGCCGCGCCGTCATAGGCGGCCTGGGCCGGGCCGCGCTCGACCGCCATCGGGATGGCGACCGGCAAACGCTCGGCCAGCGGATTGAGGTGCGGCGCTGCGATCTCGAGCGCCAGGGCGGCGTCCTCGCCAGTGGTGGGGTAGGCGATCACCCGCACGCTTCCGAGCAGGCGCGCGGCCTTCAGGGTCAAGAGCTCCGGATCGCCCGGGCCGACGCCGACGAGATGCAGTGTAGCGGTCACGGTGTCACCACGAGGCCATGCAGCGCCTTGGTGACGAGCCATTGCGTCACCGCCATGCGCGGCTTGAAGGCGCGGTGGCCGCCGACGCGGTCGAGCGCCGAAATCTCGATGCGGGTGAGTTCGCCGCCGAGTTGCAGGTGGCGCGAATAGAGCGCGTGCTCGGCATCGAGGGTGACGGCGTTGGCGACCAGCCGACCGCCGGGTTTCAGCAGGCTCCAGCAGGCATCGAACAGATCGTCGTTACCGACATCGCCGCCCATGAAGATAGCATCGGGCGGGGCCTTGCGCCCAAAGGTGCCCGGGGCCTCGCCGCTGACGATTTCGAGGTTGGGCACACCAAGCGCGGCGGCATTGAGCGCGATCATCTGCAGGCGCTCGCCTTCACGCTCGAAGGCGATGGCCTTGGCATCGCGGGCAGCGCGCATCCATTCGATGGCGATCGAGCCCGAGCCGGCGCCGACATCCCAGAGCAGCGCGCCGGGGAACGGCGCGAGCTTGGCCAGCGTCGCGGCGCGCACCTCGCGCTTGGTCAACTGGCCGTCGGTGACGAACACCTCGTCGGGCAGGCCGGGGAGTGGCGGCAGCAGCGGCGCGGTGAAATCGGGCACGCAATCGACGGCGAGAACGTAGAAATCCTCGACCTCGCGGCTGTTGAAGTTCTCCGCCTCGTCGGAGGTGATCTTCTCGTCCGGGCCGCCGAGATTTTCGAGCGCGGTGACGAGGCTGCGGCCATAGCCGCGATCGACCAGCAGTTCGATGGCGAGATCGATGGTGGTGTGATCGGCCGTGAGCGCCAGGATGCGGTTGCCGGGGAGCAGATGGGGATGCAGCGATTCCACCGCCCGACCATGCAGCGACAGGGTAGCGACCGATTGCAGCGGCCAATGCAGCCGCGCCGCGGCGAGCTGAAAGGCCGAGGGGTGGGCGTGGATGACGAACTCGGACGGTAGCAGGTAGCGCGTCAGCGTGGCGCCGATGCCGAACCACATCGGATCGCCCGAGGCGAGGATCACCGTTGGCGTCTCGCGCAGCGCCATCACCTGCTCGATCATGTTGTCGAGCGGCGGCTCCCACTCGATCAGGGTGCGGCCATCAGCGTAGGTGGCAGACGGCGAGTGGTCGGGCTCCTCGCCCGCCAGCGCGCGGGCCACGGCTTCGAAGCTACGCTTGGTGACGAATTCGGGGTTGAACAGGTCGGCGCCGGCATTGGGCCGGGTGACCGGCTCGAGATCGGCAAGCAGGCGGGCCGGGCCGATGACGGTATCGGCATAGCTGAGCAGCAGCTTGTAGGAGGCCGGCAGCTCGCTCGGCCCCGCTCCCCTACCCCGATGATGTGCAGCCAGGCGGTCATGCGAGGTCTTTCGAAATGGCGTTGAAGGCGGCGCTGGCGATGGCCGAACCACCGCGGCGCCCGCGCACCGTGAGGAATGGCATAGAAAGCGGGTTGGATGCGAGCAAGGCCTTGCTTTCGGCCGCCCCCACGAAACCGACGGGCGCGGCAATGATGGCGGCCGGACGTGGCCCGCCGGCCTCGATCAGTTCGATCAGGTGGAACAGCGCCGTCGGGGCGTTGCCGATGAGGACGACCGCGCCCGCAAGATGCGGGCGCCAGAGTTCGACGGCGGCGGCCGAGCGGGTGGTGCCCAGGGTGCCGGCCAGCGCCGGCACGGCGGGATCGTTGAGGGTGAGGATCAGCTCGGTGGCCTCAGGCAGGTGGCGCCGGATGATGCCGGAGCGGACCATTTCGCAATCGCAGAGCACCGGCGCGCCGGTGCGGAGAGCATCGCGGGTCACTGACGCAACGGCAGGATCGCCGACGATATCTGCTGCGAGATCGACCATGCCGCAGGCATGGATCATGCGGACCGCGGCGGAGTGGAGTTCGGGCGCGAGCCCCGAGAGGTCGGCTTCGGCTTCGATGGTGGCAAAGCTCTGCGCATAGATGGCGGCGGGATCGCGGAGATAGCTCATGCGGCGTTCTGCAGTTGGGCGACCAGCGCCTCGTGGCCGGCGCCGGCGATCCACCCCTCTTCGGCAATCAGGATGTCGCGCTCTTCCGCAGTCAGCCCGGCGGGCGGGCTGAGGAAAGTGGTGAGCAGACCAGCGCGATCGAGTTCGGCGAAGCGGGTGGTGGTGATTTCCACCTGGGCGCGGTCGCGCGGCAGGCCATCGGCTACGGTGACCGGGAACAGCGAGGGGTAAATCTCGGTGACGACGATGGGCCGGCTGAGGTCGTCGGCAAAACCGGTCTCGAAGGGCCAGACCGCAATCTCGGGAGCGAAGCGCGGATCGGTTCGCAAGGCGGCGAGACGCGCGATGCCGAGCATCGCCTGGCTGCCGACGGAGCCGACGCCGGTGAGCTTCCACACCGGCTGGGCGCTGCGGACATAGCGCTCGGCCACCCGGCGCTCCGGGATGTTGCGGTAGGCAGTTAGCGGCCGCTTGGGGTGCAGCGCGGCGTAGCTGTGCTGGTGCGGGTGGCCCCAGAAGTGCGGGCCATCAGCCAGCCGATGGTTGATCGCTTCAGCAAGCTGGAAGCGGTTGGAATTGTTGTCAGGAGCGTCCTGGACAGCAACAGCCATGGCTGACCAGAGCTGCAGCCACGACGGCTGGACTCCCCACCCACCCTCAGTGCCGTGGCAAGGCGACTGACGGGCTGGTGCAGAAAGAGTACCCCCACCCCTGTCCCCTCCCCGCAAGCGGGACGACAAGAGGTCGCCCCGAGGGGAGGGAGACGCTCTCACCGGCATCAGTGTTTTGGTCTCCTCCCCCTTGCGGGGGAGGGACAGGGTGGGGGAGTTCTTCCCGCGCCAAGCTATCGGCGAGATCGGAGATCGCTTCGACTATCGCCGCCGCGGCGCCGCGCGGGTAGCCGAAAACGAAATCGAAGCCGAGCATGATGCGTTCGCCGCGCTGGCGGGCGGCAACGAGGCGGGCGGCGATCGCTGCCATCGCGGCGTCGCGGGTCGGCGGGTTTTCGCTCGGCACCCGGCCCTCGCGGCCGAGCTCGCCGATCCAGATCAAATCCTTGCCGCGCTTCGGCGTATTCGCCGCCGACCAATCCACCGCGATGTAGCGATCGAACAGCGGCATCAGTTCTCGCTATCCTCGCGCGCCAGGCGCCCAGGAACCTTGGGAAGGGTCAGCGGACCATGCGGGTGGTTGGCATGCGGATAGGGGTGATGGTGGTGATCGGCGTGATCGTGATGGTGGTGCGCGCCGTCGCCATGGTGATGGCCGTGATCCTCGGGGTAGCCGTGATCATGGCTGCCGCCCAGGCGGATCACCGGAAAGGCCGGGTTGGCGACCAGCGCGTGCGGCGCCGGGGCATGGGTATGCGGGTGGGTATGCGGATGGTCATGCCCGTGATCGTGAGAATGGAGCGGCGTCCAGGGCAGGTTGTGCTTCAGGCAAAACGCCTCGTCGCGACACGATGAATCGCAATCGCCGTGGCAGGGGCAATTTTCGAGCCCACCGCCGATGCCTTCGACATGGTGGTGGTGGCTCTCCTGCTTCAGCCCGACCTCGGCCTCAAAACCCAGCACCTGCTCGCGGTACTTGCACATGGCGCAGTTCATCAGATTCTGGCCGACCAGCATCTCCTGGATGCGGTCGACGAAGGTCTCGACCACCAGCGGGTGGTCGTTGAGATAGGGGGCGTTGAGGAACTCGATATGCGGGTACTTCGCCGCGGCCTCATCGGCGGCATCGTAGATGCGCTTGACCAGCACACCGGTGAACAGGAAGTACGGAAAGACGATGATGCGGCGGTAGCCGAGCTTGACCGCATGGTCGAGCGCCGGGGCGACCAGCGGGAAGGTGACGCCGGAATAGGCGACCTCGCCCCAGCCAAAACCCATACCCTCCCAGAGCAGCCGCATGACCTTGGCGACATTGGAGTTGGCATCGGGATCGGAAGCGCCGCGGCCGACCACCACCAGCAGCGTCTCGTGGCGCGGCACCTCGTTGGGCGCAGCATCGATCGCCTCCTGGATGCGATCGCCGGCGGCGCGCAACATCTTCAGATCGACGCCGAGCTCGCGGCCATAGGTGATCTCGACCTCTTTGCCGGACGCATAGGTATTGAGCACGGAGGGGATATCGTTCTTGGCATGGCCGGCAGCAAACAGCATGCCCGGCACGGCGAGGACGCGCCTGGCGCCCCCGGCTCGCAGCTTATCCAGACCCTGGTGGATCACCGGGTTGGCGAATTCGAGATAGCCATACTCGACCGGAACACCGGGCAGGCGCTCCCGCAGGCGCTCGGCCAGAACGGCGAATTCGCCGACGGCGAGCTGGTTGCGGCTGCCATGGCCGCACAGCATCACCGCGGTCTCAGCCGGCAGGATCAGGGTTTTGTTCATTCTCGCCTCTGTTTTGCACAAAGGCAGAGTTCGCTTTTCGACCAACCAGCAGCCCCGGATTTGGTCCCCGATTTGGGTCGACCGCACCGAGCGTGAGTTTCAGTCCATCAAGGAACGCTGCGCTATCAATGGGTTGTAGTGAGGGGCCCATAGCGGGTCAAACGATTCCCCTGCCAGCCGCCAACGCTTCTGAAAATCACTTGCAAATACAGTGACTTGTCAGGGTACAGCAGCTCGTCTATTGGCCGTGGATGGCAAGCAAGTCTTCAGATCTGGCGGTGCGCATCGCCTATGGCAGTCTGGTCGTCGGCATCCTGGTGCTGGCGCTCAAGGGTTTTGCCGCCTGGGCAACCGGTTCGATTGCGCTGTTTTCGGATGCGCTGGAGAGCGTCGTCAACGTGGTGACGGCCATCGTGGCGCTGGTGGCAGTGCGGCTCGCGGCACGGCCGGCCGACGCCACCCTGCCCTATGGCTACTACAAGGCCGAGTATTTTTCGGCGGTGGTGATCGGCATCTTCATCGCCGTCGCGGCGCTGCTGATTTTCCGCGAGGCCTATTACGGCTTCATCGTGCCGCGCGAGTTCAAGCTCGATCCGCTTGGGCTCAGCATCAGCGTGCTGGCGACCTGCATCAATGCGAGCTGGGCCTGGTGGCTGTCGCGCCGCGCCCGCGAGGAGCAATCGCCGGCGCTGGTGGCGGACGGCCGGCATTTGTGGACCGACGTGATCTCGACGCTGGGCGTCTTGATCGGCGTGCTGCTGGCGGCGGCCACCGGCTTCGTGCAGCTCGACGCGATCCTTGCAGCGCTGGTCGGCGTCGCGATCCTCTGGTCGGGCTGGGAGCTGATCAAGCAGAGCGTCATCGGGCTGATGGACGTGGCGGTGGAGCCCAAGCTCCTCAACCAGATCCGCGAGATCATCTCGGCCAATGCCGAGGGGGCAATCGAAGCGCACGACATCCGCACCCGGCAGGCCGGCGCGATGACCTTCATCGATTTTCACCTGGTGGTGCCCGGCACGATGAGCGTCGAAGCGGCGCACGCGATCTGCGACGGCATCGAAGCCAAGCTGCGCGAGGCAGTGGAGCGGGCGCAGATTACCATCCATGTCGAACCCGAGAACAAGGCCAAGCACTCGGGGATCGTGGTGGTGTGAGGTTAGGGGTGAATGGTGAATGGTGAATGGTGAATGGTGAATAAGAAACCCCCGCCACTCACCACTGACCACTCACAATTCACAATTCACCATTCACCTCTCAGCCAGCTCCCCCGACGTCGCCTCAACTGGTTCCGGCTTCCCCGCCAACAGCGCCGTCGTTGCCGCATTGCCCTGCACATTCACCACGGTGAGGATCGGATCGACGATCGGGTCGATGGCGACCAGCAGGATGATCGCCACTTCGACCGGCAGGCCGAGCGGCACGAGGATGATCGAGATCATCGACAGCGCTGCGACCCCGGGAGCACCGGTGGCGGCGACGCCCGCCAGCATGGCGCCGAACAGCACGAACACCATCTGGCCGGGATCGAGCGCCAACCCGTAGAGATTGGCGAGGAACAGCGTCGCCAGCGCGAAGTGGAAGATGGAGCCCGGCGGGTTGAGGGTGATGCCGAGCGGCAGCGCCAGGTCGACCACCCGGCGATCGAGCCGCAGGCCTTGTTTGAGGCCGCGCAGCGCCGAGGGAATCGAAGCGTAGCTGCTGGAGGTGCCGAAGGCGACGACCACCGTCTCGCGCATGGCGCCGAGGGTGGCGAGGTAGCTGCCGCCGACGCGCAGCCAGATCAGCACCGAGTAGAAGGCGATCAGCGCAATGGCGCCGACATAGATCAACACCACCAGCTTGGTCATGGCGAACAGCACGTCGAGCCCGACGGCGGAGACCTGGCTGTAGGCGAGGCAGAACAGGCCGAACGGCAGCACATGCATCAGCCATTCGATGATCTTGATGAAGGTGTCGTAGAACGCTTCGAGCAGTGCCGTGGCATGCTCCGACTTCTCCCGCGCGATCGAACCGAGCGCCACGCCGAACAGCACGGCGAACATCAGGATGGCGATTTTGTTGCCGGTGGTGAGCGCACCAAAGATGTTCTCGGGGAACATGCCGACCACCAGGTCGGAGAACACCCCCTGCGCATGCGTCGGGTCGACCCCGGTGCCGGCGGCTTCGGCAGTGAAGATCACCTTGCCGATGACCTCGCGCGCCGCAAGCTGCAGCTCGCCGCCGGGCTGGCCCCAATAGCCCAGCGCCACGCCGAGCGTGCCGGCGATGGCGAGGCCGCCGATGACCAGCAGCACCAGCCGGGTGAAATAGCGGTTGGCGGCGCCAGCGAGGAACAGCCGGCTGAGGCTGGTGGCCACCGCGGTGAACAGCAGCGGGATGACGCACATCTGGAGCAGGCGGATGTAGATATCGCCCAATGTGCCGATGACCGGCAATTGCCCCTTGTCGAGCCAGCCCAGCACGCCACCGGCGATCAGCCCGGTGAAAATCGCGACGGGGTGGAGCAGCAGCCGGCGAAGGCCGCCCTTCAATACCTCAGCCATCGATCAGCGCCCTGTCCTTGGAGTAGAGGTGGCGGTTGAGCACGCCATCGAGAAAGCCGTTGCTCTTGGCCTTGGTGAGATAGAGATCGACCCAGGCCTTGAGGTCGGTGTCGCCAGGCGGCATGGCGATGGCGATGGTGTCGGGGTGACCGGCGAGGTAGTAGGGCCGGAGCTCGACGGCGCCGGCGGAATCGGCGAGACGCCAGTTGCCGATCTCGATCTCGTCATACATCAGCGCCACCAGGTCACCGGATTTCACCGCGGCAAGCATCTCCGGCCAGGCCGCGAAGGCAATGTTCTGCGCCTCGGGAAAATCCTCGGCGACGAAGCCGACATAGGAGGTGCCGCCGATGACGCCGATGCGGGATTGCGGGTTGTTGAGCAGCGCCGGAATGTCATTGGCGCGCTCGGGATCGGCGGCGACGAGACGGCCGAGCTGCAGGCGGTTGATCAACAGGAACTGGCGGACGCTGACATAACTCGCTGAGAAGCTGGCCCGCGAAGCGCGCTCCAGCGTGTCGCTCAACAGGCTGATCGCCATGTCGGCGCGGCCCTCCACCACCTCATCGACCAGCCCGTCGAAGGTGGTGGCGGCACGATTGTACTCGAGGGTCACCCCGAGCTTTTCGGCAATGTCCTCGGCGATGGCGGGATCGACGCCGACCAGCTTGCCGTCCGGACCGGCATAAAAGAACGGCACCACATCCTCGAAGAACACGGCGACGGTGAGCTTGCCGGCGGCCTGGATGCGGGCAATGGCGGACAAGCCGGTGTCCTCTGCGTGCGCGGCAAGCGGCACAACCAGGGCCAGCAGAGCCAATATGCCGGACCGGATCAGGACTATTACAACGCGGCGGAGCCGCCCCCGGATCGGTATGACCATATGCTGAAGCCCCCAAGCCCCAGTAGAAAGCGCGCACCGTAGCCAAGCATTGTCGCTAAATTGTTATCCCGACAAGATAATTTGGCGAACGATGCAAGTTTATCGCATCGCGAGCTGCGTAAAACGACCTCTCGCAAGAGTGAAAAGCTCAAGCCGTTCAATTCATTGCCGAGGAAATAGCGGATCACCATATGTTGAGCAGCCGATGCGGGCTCGATCCGCGGGCCCGCATCTTGGCACATGGAGGCTAAGATGGCTCTCAATGCTCCCAACATGGTGATGTATCTGGTGGCGCTGCTGCTCGCGATCGTCGGCCTGCTCGCTTATTTCGGCGTGCTGGGCGGAATGATCGGCTGGGCATTCTGGCTGATGGCGATCGCGTTCGTCGTGCTCGCCCTGGCGGTGCTGCTCAAAACCGCCTGACACCCAACGGCGCGCAACCCAATCGCGGCTGCGCGCCGCACAAGCTGTGCAAAGGGCCGGTCGCGACATGGCCGCGACAGGGCGGCGCGCCTAAGCTCCCGATGTGTGCATGACCCAGGAGATCTTCCATGACTCTCAATGCGCCTAGCCAGACCATGTTCATCGTCGCCGTCGTCATCGCAGTCATCGCGCTGCTCGGCGCCATCGTGGGGACGATTCCGTTCATCAGTGCGTATGCGTTCTGGATTCTGATCGTCGCCTTCATCGTGCTCGCCGCCGCCGTGATGATGAAGGGCGCCTGACAGCCAAATCGCCTTAGAGGTTGCAGGCCGGCGCATGGCGGGCGATCCTCGCCGCCATGCGCGCTTTGATTTGTTTTCTTGCCCTCATCCTCGCCGCCCCGGTGCTCGCCACCGATTGGGGCCAGTATGATAATGCCCGCTTCGGCTACACGATCGACGTGCCGCCGGGGTTCGAGTGGGGCAAGGAAGCCGACAATGGCGATGGCCGCGCCTTCCGCGGCGGCGCCACGAAGCTCCTGGTATGGGGCGGCAATATCACCGAGGACAGTTTTGAGCGCGCCGTCGCCGCCGCCAAGGGCTTTGCCGAAACTGATGGCTGGGGCATCAGCTACGAGGCGACAACACCGAGCTGGGCCAGCTTTTCGGGCGCGCAGGGCAAGCGCATCCTCTATCAGCGGATGATCGCGCTGTGCGACGGCGCCTATGCGGCGTTCCGGCTGGAATATTCGGCCGTCGATCTCGGCCCGATGGAGCCGGTGGTGGAGCAACTGGTGCGGAGCCTCAAGGGAGGGTGCTGATGGCGCAGGTCTACCAACGCGAGGACTGGGCCATGCACCCCACCCGCCAGTCGGGCGAATGGGAGGGCGGCGAGGCCAATGTCACGGTGATCCTGCATGACAGCATCGAAGCCGGCGCCGGGCCACGGCTCCACACCCACCCCTATCCCGAGACGTTCATTGTCGAGGCGGGGCGTGCGGTGTTCACGGTAGGCGACGAAGAGATCGAGGCCGGGCCGGGCCAGATTCTGGTGGTGCCGGCAAACGCGCCGCACAAGTTCAGGACGCTCGGCCCGATGAAGAGCATCCACATCCACGCCAGCCCGAAATTCGATACACGGTGGCTGGAGTAGGCCCGCACAGTGCACCGGCCCCTCCGCCATCTCCCCCCTTGCGGGCAGGGCTATCACATATGAGCGCTGGCAGTAGACGGGGTGCCTTCTCCCCTTGCGGTCAGCGGACGAGGGCAAAGCCCTCGCCGCGAGGTGGCCGAAGGCCGGATGAGGGGTATCTCTCCGCGCACTGGATCGCCCGTCGCTACGCTCCGGTCGCGCTACACTTCGTTTCGCGGACCCCTCATCCGCCCCGCGGAGACGGCCTTCGGCCGTCTGCCGCTTGCGGGCACCTTCTCCCGCAAGGGGAGAAGGCAAGAGGTGCCCTCCATATGCGATAGCCCTGCCCTTGCGGGGGAGAGGTTGAGGGGCCGGTGGCTTCTGCCTTAAAACTCGATCCCGGCCTGCGCCTTCACCCCTGAGCGGAACGGGTGCTTGATCTCGGTCATTTCGGTGACCAGGTCAGCCAATTCGATGATTTCGTCCTTGGCATTGCGGCCGGTGACGATGACGTGGGTGTCGCGCGGTTTCGATCGCAGCACCTCGAGCACCTCGTCGAGCGGCAAATAATCGTAGCGCAAGACGATGTTGAGCTCATCGAGCAGGATCAGCTTATAGGCGGGATCGGCGATCAGTTCCTTGGCCATCTCCCAGGCGCCGCGGGCGGCGGCGAGGTCGCGCTGCCGGTCCTGGGTGTCCCAGGTGAAGCCCTCACCCATTGCCTTGATGGTCACCTGGTCGGGGAACTTGTCCAGCACGTCGCGTTCGCCGGTGCTCCAGGCGCCTTTGACGAACTGCACCACCCCGACCTTGAAGCCGTGGCCGATGGCGCGAAACACCATGCCGAAGGCGGCGGTCGACTTGCCCTTGCCCTTGCCGGTATGGACGATGAGCAGGCCGCGCTCCTCGGTCTTGGTGGCGAGGATCTTGTTCCGCGCCTCCTTCTTCTTTCGCATCTTTTCGGCGTGATAGGCGTCGCGCTCGGCTTCGCTCATCAGGTCGGTCTTCTTGGGGGCTTTGTCGGTCATCAAGTGTCCTCGAGATAGGCGAAGGCGGAATTGGAGCGCGGCGTCCAGAAGCCGCGGCGGCGGGCTTCGTTGAATTTTTCGATCAGCTCGTCATAGCCGAAGCGGTTGTTGGCTCGAATGAACTGGCGCGTCGCATCGTCTTCGACGAAGGCTTCGAAGGCGAGGTCGAAATGGTGGGTTTGCACCGCGCCGGTCGTCGCGGCGAAGGCGAACATGTAGTCGACGGTGGCGATGATCTCGAAGGCGCCCTTGTAGCCATGGCGCTTCACCCCATCGATCCATTTCGGGTTGACGACGCGCGAGCGCACCACCCTCGAAATCTCTTCGGCCAGCGTACGGGTCAGCGGGCGCTCGGGACGGGAGTGATCGTTGTGATAGGCGGCAGGGGCGCGACCACTCAGCGTTTCGGCGGTGACGGCAAGGCCGCCCTCGAACTGGTAGTAGTCGTCGCTGTCGAGCAGGTCGTGCTCGCGATTGTCCTGGTTGTGGACCACCGCCTCGATGTCGGAGAGCCGGGCGGCGAAGCGATCGCGTTCGGGCGTGCCGTCGGCATTGGCGCCATAGGCATACTGGCCCCAGTTCAGGAACGCTTCGGCGAGGTTGGCTTTGCTCTCCCAGTTGCCGGAATCCATCAGCCCCTGCAGGCCGGCGCCATAGGCACCGGGTTTCGAGCCGAAGATGCGGTGACCGGCGCCCAGGGCGGCGGCGCGGCCGTCGGCGCCGGCGCGCATCAGCGCGAGCGCATCGGTGCGCATGCGGGCAGCGATGGGGTTCTGGTCCTCGGGCTCGTCGAGGGCGCCGATGGCGCGGACCGCCTTGTCGAACAGCGTGATCTGGGCGGGAAACGCGTCACGGAAGAAGCCGGAGATGCGGAAAGTCACATCGACACGCGGGCGGCCGAGCTTGGCCAGCGGAATGATCTCATAGCCCGAAATGCGGAGCGAAGACGGATCCCATACCGGCTTGGCGCCGATGAAGGCGAGGGCCTGGGCGATGTCGTCACCGCCGGTGCGCATATTGGCGGTGCCCCAGACCGACAGCGCCAGCGCCCGCAACGGCGTGCCATGATCCTGGAAATGGCGGACCAGCAGGTTTTCGGCGGACTTCCGGCCGAGTTCCAGGCGGTCGGGGTGGGCACGGCGCGGATATCGACCGAGTAGAAATTGCGACCGGTGGGCAGCACGTCGAGGCGGCCGCGCGACGGCGCGCCGGAGGGCCCGGGGGGGACGAACTTGCCGTCGAGGCCGGCGATGAGCGAGGCGATCTCGTTGGGACCGGAGGCGGCGAGGCGGGGAAGGATAACGTGTTCTATCGTTTCGAGCACGGCGGCGGTGGCGTGCCAGTCGGGGTCGGGGGCTCGGCCGTCGACCAGGTCGGCCGCCAACTGCTCCAGATACTCAACGACGTCGCCAACTAAACGGACCGGCTCCCCTCCCCTCCTAGCGGACGCGTAGCGCCGCGGGGGGGAGGGGAGCAGAGGCCCAGTCCACAGTGTTCCGAGATCCGCCGTCAGCGGATCGAACCCGAGCTTCAAATCATCGGCCAGCGCCCGGATCAGCGAGGCCTCGCCTGCCGCTTCGCCCCGCGGCACGCGCGCCAGGGCGACGATCAGGTCGCGTTCGAGCCGGCCAGTCGGGGATTGGCCGAACACATGCAGGCCATCCCGGATCTGCGCTTCCTTCAAATCGCAGAGGAAGGTGTCGATGCGTTTGAGCGTTTCGAACTCGTCGGGAACGAGGCCGATATCGCGGTCGAGCCGCGCGTCCCGGGTGAAGTCGAGGATGCGTTTGCGCAGCCCCGCGAGACGGCGGCGATCCATGCCGGAGGCGGCGTAGTACTCGTCAAGCAGCGCCTCGATATCCTTGAGTGGGCCGTAAGTCTCGGCGCGGGTAAGCGGCGGCACCAGGTGATCGACGATCACCGCGCCGGTGCGGCGCTTGGCCTGGGTGCCCTCGCCGGGGTCGTTGACGATGAACGGATAGAGCTGCGGCAGTTCGGCCGAGAGCGCGGCGGGATAGGACGCCGCATCGAGCGCGGTGGCCTTGCCGGGAAGCCACTCGAGATTGCCGTGCTTGCCGTTGTGGATCAGGGCATGGGCGGCGAACGCGTGACGTAGCCACAGATAGGCGGCGAGGTAGCCATGCGGCGGCACCAGGTCGGGATCGTGATAGCTGGCGGTCTCGTCGAGGTGATAGCCGCGGGCGGGCTGGACGAGGATGGCGAGGTTGCCGAAGCGGACGGCCGGGAGGTGGAAGGCATCGCCGCGGACGAAGGGATCGGCGGCGGGATCGCCCCAGCGGGCGGTGACCTCAGACTGAATCCTGGCCGGGAGGGTGGCGAACAGCTCGCGGTAGAGATTCACGGGAAACGGGATGCCCTCGCCGCGCTCTGGGTAGGCGTTGGTGGGGCCGGACTGGAGCAGCTCGATCAGGGCGTTGCCGGTGGGTGGGACGCCAATCTGCTCCCCTCCCCCCGCGGCGCTACGCGTCCGCTAGGAGGGGAGGGGTGGGGGGTGGGGGTGGCGAGGGGGACCTCGGTGGCGACTGAACCACCCCCTCCCCCGGCCCCTCCCCTCCTAGAGGACGCGGTAGCGCCTCGGGGGGAGTAGGGCGAGAGTTCTGCGAGGGTGGCATTTACGACTGTCCAGATCCCCTCGGGATTGGTGATGATCTCACTGTTGGTGAAGCGGAGGACCCGATAGCCGATGGAATTGAGGTACGCGGTTCGACGGCGGTCGCTTTCACCCGCTCTCGCGGTGAAGTGTGTTTCACCATCGAGTTCGATGACCAACTTGGGGTGATGAGTGACGAAGTCCGCGGTGTATGGCCCGAGCGGAACCTGACGGCGGAAGCGATGGTCGGTAAACGATCGCAACAGCTGCCACATGTGTTGTTCAGGTGGTGTGGCGCCGTTTCGGAGGCCACGGGCGCGGCTGATGTTTCTAGACCGCACGTGCCGCGCGTTCGAGAATAGGGCACCGATCTGCTCCCCTCCCCCTTGAGGGGAGGGGCGGGGGGTGGGGGTGGCGAGGGGGACCTCGGTGGTGACTGAACCACCCCCACCCCCATCCCCTCCCCTCAAGGGGGAGGGGGGCGCTGGGGCCACATCGGTGACGTACCCTGCTTCTCGCAGAACCTTCAAAATCTCCACCGTCGACTGCGGCGCATCGTAGCCCACGCCGTTCGCCAACCGCCCATCGCGGATCGGGTAGTTGGCGAGGACGATGGCGATGCGGCGATCGGCCCGCGGAGTGGCGCGCAGCGTGGTCCAGTTCTGCGCCAGGGTGACGGCGCGGCGGATGCCGTCCTGATCCGGGGCGTAGGCGGAGAGCGGGCATTGGGTGCGCTCGTGCCACACGGCATCGTGCTTGTGGCCGATCAGCAGCATGCCGATGCGGCCGTCGAGTTCGGGGAGCACCACCTGCATGGCGAGGTCCTTCGCCGTGAGCCCCTGGATATCGGCAGCCCACTGCGCTTCGGGGCGGCCGCCCTGCAGCAGCTGGAGCACCGGCGCGTCGGTGCCGGCGAAGGGGTTCTGCTTGGCATCGAGGCCATCGAGACCGAGGGCGAAGCCGGTGAGATTCAGGATGACGGTCGGCGGATACTCGGCAAACACCGCCTGCACGAAGCGGATGCAGGCCCCCTCCTTCAGCGTCGAGACGACGATGGGGATTGGGTTGAGCGAGCGCGCTTCGAGTTCGGCGATCAGCGCTTCGAGCGTCGCGGTGCCGGCGCCTTCGAGGGCGGCGCGGTAGAACAGGATGGGCACGTTCGGGTGCGGCGAGGCGGGGAGCGCGTCGAGCATGCCGTGGGCGGGGTGCCAGAGGCCGAAGCGGTGGAAGGGTTTTGCCACCACGCCGGCCAGCTCCCCTCCCCGCGGCGCTACGCGTCCGCTAGGAGGGGAGGGGTGGGGGGTGGGGGTGGCGAGGGGAAACTCGGTAGTGACTGCACCACCCCCTCCCCCAACCCCTCCCCTCAAGGGGGAGGGGAGCACGGCGAGTACACGGAAAGCGGCTAAGAGCGCGTCCGCGTTTTCCGGCCCGCCTGCCGTGAACAGGCTGTGCAGCCGGCTCCAGTCATCCGGATGGATGGTGGAGCGTTGCTGCAGGATTGGGTCCGGGTTGGCGTCGCCGGGAAGCAGGGCGAGCTGCATCTTGCCGCTCAGCGCCAGCCCGGTCAGCTCGTCGACGCCGTATTGCCAGTAGGCCGGGCCGCCAAGCAGGCGAACGACCACCAGCCGGGCATGCTGCACGGTCTGCTCGAGCCAGAGGTCGACCGAGAGGTTGTGGCTCAGCCGCAAGAGGTTGGCGAGGCGGAGGTCGGATGCCCCTGCCCGGTCGACCGCTGCGGCCAGCATGGCCAGTTCACTGTCGGCGGCGGAGGCGAAGATGATCGGCGCCGGGGACTGGGCGAGGTCGATAGCCTCGCCTTCCTGTTGCAGGGCGCCGGCCTGGGCGGAGAGCAGGTGCATCATGCCGGCCGGGGCAGTGGGTGGAACAGTTCGACCAGTGCCAGACTGAGGAACGCCGCCACCCCGCCGGGGACGGCGACCAGCAGCAGGAACCAGAGGTCGGCCGGGTTGCCCATCTCGGAGGCGAGCATGAACCCGCCGATCAGCAAGGAGCTGGTCACCGCGCCGATCAGGGTGGCGGCGACCAGCCGGCCGGCGCGGTTGGGCAGCCATCTCGTCGCGATGATCTGGAGGATCGCCGCGACAAAAGCCGGCGCCAATCCGAGCGCATAACCCATCGACAGGATGAACGGCCAGTTGCTCAGCAGCCGGTCGGTACCGGAGGTGTCCGGGCCCGAGAGGATGGGGTCGACCGCGAGCGCCAGCAACAGCTCCGCGACCGCGCCGACCAGCGGGCCGAAGAAGGTGAAGGTGAGGATGAGCCAGATGTTGCGGGCCATCATGCAAGTTCCCTGCGGTAGCGGCGCGAGCCGCGCAGTGCGGCCCGCGCACCTGGTCGTTGCCTCTTAGGCAGCAGCGGCGACAGCCCCCTCGAGGCTCCGGGTGATCGCTGCATGGTCGAGCGGCGATTCTCCGATCACCACCAGCGCGGTCTGGCGCGCTTCGCCCGGCTTCCATGGCCGATCGAAATAGGCAGTGACGCGCGGTCCGACCGCCTGGATGGCGAGGCGGGCCGGGGCGCCTGGCAGGGCCGCGAAACCCTTGAGGCGGAGCACGTCGTGGGCGCGGATCGTCGCTTCGATGGTCTGGAGCAGGTGGTCCTTGCTGGTGACGCCGTCGAGGGTCACCGAGAACAAGTCGAAGTCGTCGTGCTCGTGGCCTTCGCCGCCGTGCTCGAGCTCGTGGTGGCTCTCGCGCCCGGCGAGGTTGTCTTCGGTCGACAGACCCATGCCGAGCAGTGCCGCCACGTCGACATGGCCGTTGCGGGCGCGGATCACGCCGGCACCGGGACGCATCTCGGCCTTGAGGTGGGCTTCGATGGTATCGAGCTGAGTGTCGGTGACGAGGTCGGCCTTGTTGAGGATGACCATGTCGGCGGCGATCAACTGATCCTCGAACAGCTCACCAAGCGGGGTTTCGTGGTCGAGCATGGCGTCGGCAGAACGGAGCGCATCCACCGCCTGTTCGTCATTGGCGAAGCGGCCCTCGCTCAGCGCCGCCGCGTCGGCGACGGTGACGACGCCGTCGATGGTGACCTCGGACTTGATCTCGGGCCAGTTGAAGGCGCGGATCAGCGGCTGCGGCAAAGCGAGGCCGGAAGTCTCGATAACGATGTGATCGGGACGATCTTCGCGCTGGAGCAGCGCCTGCATGGTGGGGATGAACTCATCGGCAACGGTGCAGCAGATGCAGCCGTTCGAAAGCTCGATCATATCCTCTTCGCGACAGGTCTCGTCGCCACAGCCGGCAAGGATTTCCTTGTCGACGCCGAGTTCGCCGAACTCGTTGATGATCAGCGCGATGCGCTTGCCCTTGGCATGGGCGAGCAGGTGCCGGACCAAAGTGGTCTTGCCGGCGCCGAGGAAGCCGGTGATGACGGTGACGGGGATCTTTTCGTTCATGCAGCGGCTCCCTTGAGGGCAGTGGACGGGCGGGCGGCGAGATAGCTGGCGGCGGCGCCGAAGGCGAGGCCGAGCACCGCCCAGAACACGACGCCGTTATAGAGGACAGCCGCCACGAAAGCTGCCGCGAGGCGCGGCGGCACGTCGGTGGGAGCGATTGGCGGCTGGGGCGCCGGGATCAACTGAGGGAGCAGGATCAGCGCCACGGCTGCGGCAAGGGCCCATGCGGACCGGAACCGCGCTGCGACGACGAGACCCGCGCCGGTCGAAATCGCCGCGCCGGCCCACCAAAGCTGGCGGGCAAAGGTATCGGCTACCGGCATGCCGGGCATGCCCGGCGGCAGGCCAAGCGAGGGGGCCAGCGAAAAGGCGGCGAAGCCGCCGAGCCCCCACAGCAGTCCGGTTGCCGCGGTGATCGGCAGGTTCAACAGCAGCGACGCCGCGCCGATGACAAGTGCATAGCCGGCCGCGAGCAGAAGGTTGGCCAGCACGGTGTAGGCGGTGCGTTCAAAGCCGTCCTGGGGTGCCCACTCTTCCTGGTGGGCGCCATGTTCGGCAGGCGCGGTGGTGGCCGGTTCGGCGGCCGCCTCGGCCTCATAGGTTTCGGCGGCGAAAATCAGCGGGGTGACGCGCCAGGCCTGGAATACCGACGTGACGACGCCAGCACAGATGGCTGCGCAAAGCGCAGCAAGAAACAGATTGCGGAACATGTGATGCTATCCCTTGAGCCTGCTCAGTGGCAGGGGAACCCCATGGAGTGGCGCGTATCGTGCGCGCCGTTGTGCAGCCGGTAGTCGCCGGCAAAGCCGGTACCGACGAGCAACACCAGGCCGAGCGCCAGGGCCAGCAGGCCGGCGACGAGACGCTGCGACAGGGATAGGGACAGACCAGGGGAAACGGCAGTGTAGTTCATTCGAGCACCCTCCGTGCACGGGAATGGAAATAGGGCACTAGGCCCGGTTGCACGCTGGCAGGTCTCCTGGCTCGCGGATCGCCGTACGCTCCAGCCTTCCCGACACGCGTTCCTGGTCGCCTGGCACACCGGAAAAGTCGCCTGACTTTTCCCGCCAAACTCCCGACGCGCCAGTGGCATAGTCGGAGGCACTCACCGCTTACAGTTGCGGGGGCAGCCACGGATTTGGTCCCTGATGGGTACGCCGCACCGTGTTCCCTTTTGATCCCCTCGCCCGGATGGGTTCGAGGAACCAACGTCGCGGCTATGGTTACGCCGCGCGAGGGGGCGCGGTCAATCTTCCGCCGCGTTTAAATCGGGGTAGCCGACGGTGACGGTGTCGACGCGGGCATCGACCTGTTCCAGCAGCGGCTCGCTCGAGGAGATCTGCATGTCGCCCGAGATGGCATCGACATTGAGATCGGCCGGGTAGTCGCCGACGGCGAAGCGGACGCTGACCGAGCAGGCGTCGGTTGCCGCCTCGAGCTTGCCGCCCTCGAAGATGGCCGCCCCGCCATAATCCCAGAAAAAGCCGTAGAGCTGGAACGGCCCGCCGTTCAGCGCCTCGACTTCCTTGACGGTCAGTCCCTTCTTCAGCCCGCCGGGCGCGGTGTCGTCGGGCGGTACGGTGAAATAGGCGACGCGCTCGTGCTTTTCCTCGTCCCACCAGCCGAACTCGATGGTTTTAGCGGGGTCGTTGGGAAAGATGGTGGTGGCGAGGACGGTGGAGCCTTCGGGGCCGGGGACATCGCCGGTTACCACATTGTCCTTGCCGAAGGCCTCGATCAGCCGCGCCTCGGAACTGTCGGCGGCGAAGGGCCCCTCACAGGCAATGTCGGCCGCGAGGGCGGGGGCCGCCAACAGCAACAAGGGGAACAGGACCAGCGCGCGCATCGTCGACCTCCGTTGATCCGCCCAACCTAGCGGAGCCGCGTGAGTCTGGGCAGGCCCTACGGCGGAAGCTGGGCCGAACGGTGATCATATCCCGGACCGCAGCGTATCGGTCATCCGGTTCTGGATGGCGAGAACCTCCTCGATCGCCGCGGCGAGCAGGTGCAGTTCCTCGATGCTGCGTTTGCCCAGCGCCTCGGCGCCGGCGGTTGCCAGTGGCGCATAGGCCTTTTCGATCAGGGCAAACGTCGCTTCGGCAGCCTCGACCAGGACTTTGCGCCGATCGTTCGGGTCAGGCTGGCGGCGGACAAAGTTGCGGGCCTCGAGCCGGTCGATCAGCGAGGTGACGGCGGCCGGGGTGAGGCGGGTGGCGCGGGCGATGGCGCTGGCGGTCTGCGGGCCACTGGTGAGGAAGCTGAGACAGAGCCGCTCGGCCGGGCCGAGCTGGAAGATCGCCCCCACTTCTTCGTCATAGCGCTGCGTCGCTTCCTGCCAGCGCACGATGAGCGTGCCCAGTTGCTGCACCAGCGCGGCCTTGTCATCCCTTGACGAATTTAGTTCGATCATCTAAATATCATCTCATCTAATAATACGACCACATGGCATATTATGTGGCGTCAGGCTCGTGAGGCAAGAATGAAAACACGTATCGGTATCGTTGGCGCGGGATCGGCCGGACTCGGCCTGGCCCTGGCATTGGCCCGGAAAGGCTTCACGCCGGTGGTCTTCGAAAAGCGCACCGAACAGCAGGTGATCGACGAAGGGATTTTCCTGACGCTGGCCCCCAACGGCATGAATGCGCTGCGCGGGCTCGGCCTCGCGGCGGAGGCGCTGCGGCACGGGGTCGAGACCCGGGCGATCGTCCTCCACAACGAGCACGGCAAGGCGCTGGGTACGGTCGACTATGCCCGCCATACGGCGCAGTTCGGCGCCCCCTCGGTGACCATGCGGCGCGGGGCGCTGGGCGAAATCCTGCTCAAGGCAGCGCGCGCGGCGCAGGTGCCGATCCACTTCGAAGCCGGAGTAACGGCGGTGGCCAACCTCGATACCGAGGTGGCGGTGACGACGGCGGATGGCGCGACCCACAGCTTCGATGTGCTGGTGGGCGCCGATGGTCTCCGCTCCGGGGTGCGCAGCCTCGCCATGCCCGGGCTACCGGCGCCGGCCTATAACGGCCTGCTGGGAAGCGGCGGCATCATCGATGTCCCGGATGTGCCGCCGACCGATGGGAAAATGCTGATGACCTTCGGGCAGCGGGCGTTTTTCGGCTACATCAAGGACCCCGGCGGTCCGGTCTACTGGTTCAACAGCTTTCCCGCTGACGAGCGGCAGGCGCAACTGATCGATCGCGAGGCAGCGCCGGGGTATTTCGAGGCGCTGCATCGCACCGACCCGGAGGTCAATCGGCGCATCATCGCCGCGGCCGCGCCGCAGGTCAGCCGGATCTATCCGGATTTCGACGTGCCGAGCCTGCCTTACTGGTCAACGCGGCGCGTCATCCTGATCGGCGATGCGGCGCATGCGGTGACCCCGCATTCGGGCCAGGGGGCATCGATGGCGCTCGAGGATGCGCTGGTGCTGGCGGCCTGCCTCGAGGCGGAGGCGAGCCCGGAAAGCGCCTTCAGTCGCTTCGAGGCGCTGCGGCGCGACCGGGTGGAGGCGGCGGTACGGCTCGGCCGGCAGGGCGGCACACCCAAAAAAGCCCAGAGCTGGCTGGCGCGGCGGGTGCGCGACCTGGTGCTGCCGCTGTTCGTGCCGCTCGGGCAGCGCGGGCAGGAGCACCTGTTCGCCTTCCGCGCCGACGACAAGCCGCTGGTGCAGCCAGGCTGAGGCCCTGGCTGGGTGAAGTTTGAACCACCGCGACCACCCCACCCGCGATGACACCCGGTGGGTGGGTCAACGATCGAACCCAACTCCTTGTCCAGCGCAGCCCAACCGTGAAACGCCCTAGCGGGAGGCCACGTCCGGATAGTGGCAAGCGGTCAGCAGTCCGTCGGGCTGCGGGGTAAGCTGCGGCTCGACCTCAGCGCACCGGTCGGATGCCTTCCAGCATCGGGTCCTGAAACGACACCCCGATGGCGGGTCGGCAGGACTTGGCAGATCCCCCTGCAGCACGATGCGTTGGCGCTTGCCGCGCAGCGTCGGATCGGGGGTCGGCACGGCCGACAGCAGCGCCTGGGTGTAGGGGTGGCGCGGCGCGGTGAAGATCGCCTTCGATGGGCCGGTTTCGATGATCCGGCCCAGATACATCACCATCACCCGGTCCGAGACGTGGCGCACCACGGCAAGGTCGTGCGCCACGAACAGCATGGCGAGGTTCCGCTCCCTGCGTAGCTTGGCGAGGAGGTTCACCACCTGCGCCTGCACCGACACATCGAGCGCCGATACCGGTTCGTCGCAGATCAGCAGCGATGGTTTGAGCGCCAGGGCGCGGGCGATGCCGATGCGCTGGCGCTGCCCGCCGGAGAACTCGTTGGGATAGCGCTCGGCATGCTCGGGGCGCAGCCCGACATCGGTCAGCAGCCGGGCGATCTCGCTGCGCCACTCGGGTTTCGGCACCACATCGCGGTGCAGGGCCCAGGGCTCGGAAATGATCCGGTCGACCCGCATGCGCGGGTTGAGCGACTGATAGGGATCCTGAAACACCACCTGCATCTTGCGGCGCAGGGTGCGCAACTCGGCGCCTTTGGCCTTGGCGATGTCGATGCCATCGAGCAGCGCCGCGCCGCTGGTGGCCGGGTTGAGCCGCAGCAGGGTGCGGACGAGGCTGGTCTTGCCGCAGCCGCTTTCGCCGACGAGGCCGAGCGTCTCGCCGCGCGCGATAGCAAAGCTCACCCCATCGACAGCCTTCACCGGCGCGGCGCCGCCGCCAAAATACTTGCTGAGCCCGGTGACTTCGAGCAGCGCTTCACTCATCGGGCGGCTCCCGGAAAATGGCAGGCCGCGGTGCGGCCATCGCCCACCGCCGTCAGCTCCGGCACAAGCTCGGCGCAAACCGCCTGGACGCGCGGGCAGCGGGTGCGGAAAGCACAGCCGGATGGCAAAGCCGCGGGGTTCGGCGCCGTCCCGGGGATCGGCACCAGGGCATCGCCCGACATGTCGAGGCGCGGCTGCGAAGCCAGCAGCCCCTGGCTGTAGGGATGCTGCGGCGCGGCGAACAGCTGGTAGACATCGGCCGTTTCGACGATGCGCCCGGCATACATCACCGCCACCTTGTCGGCGAGTTCGGCCACCACGCCGAGATCGTGGGTGATGAAGATCATGCCGGCGCCGCTGCGCTGTTGCACGGTCTGCAGCAGGTCGACGATCTGCGCCTGGATGGTGACATCGAGGGCGGTGGTCGGCTCGTCCGCGATGATGATGTCGGGCTCGAGCGCCACCGCCATGGCGATCATGATGCGCTGCCGCATGCCGCCGGAAAACTGGTGCGGATACTGTTTTGCCCTGAGTTCGGGCGCCGGGATGCCGACGGCGGCGAGGAGCTCGATCACCTCTCGGTGGATGTCCCCTGCCCTGCCGTGGATGCGGAACATCTCAGCCAGTTGCCAACCGACGGTGTAGACCGGATTGAGCGAAGCCAGTGCATCCTGGAAGATCAGCGCGATGCGATCGCCGCACAGCGCCCGGCGCTGCGCACGCGGCAGCTGCAACAGCTCGATCCCATCAAAGCGGATGCTGCCGCCATCGATGGCCCCGGGCGGCGTCGGCACCAGGTCCATGATGGCCGAGGCGGTGACGCTTTTGCCCGAACCGCTTTCCCCGAGCAGCGCCAGCACCTCGCCGCGCTCGAGCGAAAACGACACGCCGTTGAGCGCGAGGATCTGCCCGGCGGCGGTATCGAAACTCACCTTGAGGTCGCGCACTTCGAGGAGGCTCATGGCTTGCGCCCCGTCTTGCGTTTCCTGGAGACGAGCCGCCAGCGCTGCGAGGGGTCATTGACGATGCGGAACCAGTTGGCGAGGAGGTTGAACGACATGGTGGTGAGCATCACCGCGAGGCCGGGGAAACAGGCGAGCCACCAGGCGGTGCCGAGATAGCCCTGCCCCTGCGCCACCATCAGCCCCCAGCTGACCGCCGGCGGCTGCACACCGAGGCCGAGATAGCTGAGGCCAGATTTCAGCATCACCATGGCGACGCTGACCGAGGCCAGCGTCAGCATGGTTGGCGCGACGATCGGGAGGATATGGTTGGCGAGGATCCACACCGCCCCGGCGCCGAATGTGCGCGAGGCATCGACGAACAGCCGCTCGCGCACCTCGAGCACGTCGGCGCGGGCGACGCGGATATAGGCCGGCAGGCGGGTGATCGCGAGGACGATGACGAGGTTGGTGACACTCGGGCCGAACAGGTAGAGCGCCACCAGCGCCACCAGCAGCGTCGGAAAGCCCATGATGATATCGGAGACGCGCATGATCAGCGTGCCGACCAAGCCGCCGAAATAGCCGGCGACGAGGCCGAGCGCCGTGCCGACCACGAGGCTCGACAGCACCGCGGTGAGCGCGATGCCGATCGAGGTGCCGGCGGCGCTGGCGAGCCGTACCAAGAGCGAGCGGCCCAGCGCATCGCCCCCTAGCCACAGCGTCCAGGCCTGCGAAAAGTCGAAGGGCGGGAGGTTCCGCGCCTTGAGGTTGACCTTACCGGCGGTGGCGAAGAGCCCACCGGCATCGGCGAGGATCAAGAACAGCACGATGGCCAGCCACAGCACGGCGCCGAACGCCATCGGATCGCCCCACAGCGCCCGGCCCAGCCAGCGCAGCCGCGCTCCGAGCGTCGTAGAGGGTGCCAAATCTTCGGGCGCCTGTTCCTCGGCCGCTGCGTCGGTCATTGCTCGAGCCTCACGCGCGGATCGACGGCGGCGTAGAGCAGATCGACCAGGATGTTGATGAGGAAGATCACCACCGCGACGCAGAAAATGCTGGCCTGCACCAGCGCGAAGTCCCGCTTCAGGATGCCATCGATCAGCAGCTTGCCGATGCCCGGAAAACCGAACACCACCTCGACCACCCCGCCGCCGCCGGCAAACTGCGCCGCGAGATCGCCGGTGACGGTGATCGCCGGCAGCAGCGCCGTGCGCAGCGCGTGGACGAAGGTGACCCGGCCCTCGCTGGCGCCCTTGGCGCGGGCGGTGCGCACGAAGCTGGCGTTCAGCGCCTCGATCATCGAACCGCGCACGATCTGCACCAGGGTGCCGAACGGCCGGGCAAACAGGCAGGCCACCGGCAGGACCCAGTAGATCGGGCCGCCGAAACCCGAGGTCGGCAACAGCCGGAAGCTGACCGCGAAGATCAGGATGCCCATCAGCCCGAGCCAGAAATCCGGCACGCTGGCGGCGGCCTGCGATACGAGGTTGACCAGCCGATCGAACCAGCTGCCGGGTTTGAGGGCGGCGAGCGAACCGAACACTATCGCGCTGCCGAAGGCGAGAATGAGCGCAATGGCGCCCAGCGCCAGCGTATTGGGCAGCGCCTGCAGCACCACCTCGAGCGCTGGCCGGTTATGCCAGAGCGAGGTGCCGAAATCGAAGCGCAGCATCTGCGCGCCCCAATCAAGAAACTGGAACCAGACCGAGCGATCGAGCCCCAGCCGCACGCGCATCGCATCGCGCGCCGCTTGGGTGGCATCGACCGGCAGGTAAAGGTTCACCGGGTCGCCGGTAAGACGCACAAGGAAGAACACCGCGATCATCAGCCCGGCGAGGGCCAGCAGCGCATAGCCGGTGCGTCTCAGGAAATAGGCTGGCGACATGATGTTCCGTTCTGGCTGAGCCCACCGGGCCCGATAGTTCGGCGCAGGAAGAGTACCCCCACCCTGTCCCTCCCCCGCAAGGGGGGAGGAGACCAAAACACTAACGGCAGTGTGAACGTCTCCCTCCCCCTTGCGGGGAGGGGACAGGGGTGGGGGTACTCTTTCCGCACCGGCCTGTCGCCCACATTGGCGCCAGGCGAGTATACCCACCCGGCCGGGAGGCGCCGGGTGGGCTCGCTCTACCGCTTACTTGTAGCGGATGGTCTTGAGCTTGATCTCGTTACCGGCCTGCACATCGGGCACATAGTCGACATTTGGCGCGATGCGGGCCGAGGTCGTCATGTGGAACAGCGGGATGATGTTGATGTCATCCACCGCGATGTAGGCGAAGGCCTTCTGGAACAGCTTCTGCCGCTCCTCGCCGGTGGCCTTGGAACCATCCGAGATCAGCTTGTCGAGTTCGGCCGAGGCGATGGTCGAGGTGTTGCCGTCGCTGGTGAAGCGATTGGGCAGCGTGAACACCGCATCGCCCTGGGTATTGTCGATCTGCGTCTGCAGGATGCTCGGCTGGCGCACGGCTTCCCACGGCTTCAAGAGCTTCTTCAGCCAGGGATTGGTCTCCATCATTTCGAGCCGGATGTTGAAGCCGGCATCCATCAGCATGGCCTGGATGGCCTCGAGGCTTTCCGACGAGTTCGGGTAGATGCCGATGCGGCCATAGAGCACGATCTCGGTGTCGGTGGCGACGCCTGCGGCCTTGGCTTCGGCCAGCAGCGCCTTGGCCTTCTGCGGGTCGTACGGCCACACCGGAATATCGGGGTTGTAACCGAAGACGCTGGGCAACACGACCTGCATGGCCTTCTGCGCATCGGCATGGAACACCGTGCCGATCAGCCCGTCGCGATCGATGGCAAGGTTCAGCGCCTCGCGCACGCGCCTGTCATCGAGCGGCGGGATCGCCTGGTCGATGCGGAGCAGCGAGGTCTCGGCATTGGGATAGGCATGGTCATTGGCAGTGGTCGCATCCTGCGGCGCGATCTCGAAGGCGATCTGCGCCTCGCCGGTATCGACCATGGCGGCCCGCACTGCCGATTCGGCGCGCCAGGTGATGGTGACGTTCGGAATGGCGGGCTTGTCGCCCCAATAGGCCTCGTTGGCGGTGAGCGTCACCGACTGCCCTTCGGTCCAGGCGGCGAGCTTGTAGGGGCCGGTGCCGACCGGGACGCGCGTCTTGGCATCGGCTGGCGTTGCCGAGGGCGAGCCGATATCGACCGCAGCCAGCTTGTTGGGGAGAATCGGCTCGACCACGTCGGTGGCGATGCGGATGGTCAGCGGGTCGACCACGGTGGGGGTAAACACCACGCCCTTGAGGTCGGCGGTCGCGGTTTCGCAGCCGAGGTCGGCGTTCTGTGCGCGGGTCAGCGCTGCGGCAACCGCATCGGCATTGAAAGCCGTGCCATCCTGGAAGGTGACGCCGTCGCGCAGCCTGAATTCCCAGGTGTTGGCGTCGAGCTGCGACCACGAACTGGCGAGGCTCGGCAGCACCGCGCCGTTCGCCGGGTCGAGATTGACCAGTGCCTCGGTGATGTTGTTGTGCAGCACCCGCGAATTGTTCGACAGGTCCGTGTCGCACGGATCGAGCGACTTCGGCTCATCGGTGACGACAATGGTCAGGCTGTCGCTCTGGGCGAAGGCTGGCAGCGCGGCAGCCGATCCGAAAAGAGCAGCCAGCAAGGCAGCGGGAACAAGTGCGCTCCGCTGGAGCGTTGGTCTGTGCAGCATGAAATTCCTCCCCTGTACCGATGCGTTGCGATGGTTTAGTTTCAAATACGACATCGGACGCATCAGGAGTCACCACATCTGAAACCCGATGTCAACTTTCGTTCCAAATAGGGCATATCAGTTTCATGAGCGAACTACGGTACGGCTCCCCGGTTGTGGAAAAGACTGCCCACCTGCTTGGCGCCATCGCCGAGGCGCAGGGTGGCATCTCGCTGGGCGATCTGGTCGAGCAGCTCGGCGTGGCGCGCTCTACGGTCTACCGCATCCTCAACTCGCTGGCCGCGCATGGGCTTGTCGCCAAGGTCAATGGCGGCTCCACCTACGAGCTGGGGCCGCGCTTCATCGAACTGGCGCGCCGCATTTCCCCCAGCGCCGACCGCGCCACCCTGGTCGAGGCGGCTCGTCCGCTGATGCAGTCGGCAGCCGAGCGGCTGCGCGAGTCGTTCAAGATGTCGGCGCCGGAAGGCGATGAAATGCTGACCATTCTCGGCGCCCCGAGCCCGGCGGAATACGCGCTCACCGTCAAGGTTGGCGGGCGCTCGCCCAAGCATGCGGGGGCATCGGGCAAGCTCGCCCTGGCCTTCGCCGAGCCCGGCTATGCCGAAGCCTATATGACGCACGACCTCGTCGCCCGCACCGCCTTCACCATCACCGATCCGGATGCGCTGGGCGAAGAGCTGCAGCGCATCCGCAACGACGGCTTCGCCGAAGACAACCTCGAGTCCGAGCTCGGCATCCGCGCCATCGCCGCCCCGGTGTTCGACGCCCACGGGCATGTCGCCGCCTGTATCAGCGTACCCTATATCGGCGACGGCACCCCCGAACGGAAGCGCACCATCCGCCGCGAAGTGCAGGATGTCGCCGAGGCGCTGACCCGCCTGCTGGGTGGGCGCAGGCCAACGACCAAATAAGAACTACAAATTTCTCTATTGAAACTTGTGACGACGCTCTGCTAACTCCACGGCAGTGAAGGAGAAGCGTATGTCCCTGTTGAGCGCCGAAGTTCTGGCCAAGCTGAAAACCACCAATTCTGCGACCCTCAGCTCGCTGCTGCTGAAGCGCGGGCTGCGCAACACCGCGGTGCGCGGCGTGCGCCCGCTGCGCCCCGAAGGCCCGCCAATGGTCGGCCCGGCGACCACCGTGCGCTACATCCCGGCGCGCGAGGACATCGATGGTTCGGAGTACAGCTCCAGCCCCGACAACTTTCAGCGCAAGGCGATCGACACCATCCCCGAGGGCCATGTGCTGGTGCTCGATTGCCGCGGGCTGGTCGATATCGCCGGCATCGGCGCCGTGTTGGCGCGCCGGCTGATCTACCGGCAATGCGCCGGCCTGGTGCTGGATGGCGGCGTGCGCGACACGCTCGACATTGCCGCGCTCGGCCTCGCCACCTTCTGCACCGGCGGCGCCGCCCCGGCCAACCTCGTCGCCCATCACGCCTCCGACATGAACCAGCCGATCGCCTGCGGCGGCGTCGCCGTCTATCCCGGTGACATCATGTTCGGCGACGGCGAGGCGGTGATCGTCATCCCGCGCAAATGGGCCGACGAGATCGCCGACGAGGCCGTCGCCATGGACGCCCAGGAAGAGTTTTTGAAAGCCGAGATCGAAGGCGGCAAATCCACCTTCGGCGTCTATCCGCCCAACGCCGAAACCCTCGAGCGCTACAGGGCATGGCAGGCGGGCGGTCGTCCCGGCTGAGCAGGTCTTGCCGGCTGAGCAGGTCTTGCCAGCTGAGCAGGTCTTGCAGCTGTGCAAGCCTTGCGGGCGCCACGGGGCCCGGCGATCAATGGGCGAGCCCAACTGATTCGACTGGTGCCCCGATGCCCTTCACCTTCCAGACGGTGATGCCGATCCTCTTACTGATCGGCTCCAACGTGTTCATGACCATCGCCTGGTACGGTCACCTCAAATTCCCGAGCATGGCGATGTGGGTGGCGGTGATGCTCAGCTGGGGCATCGCGCTGGTGGAATACTGGCTGGCGGTGCCCGCCAACCGTATCGGCTACGGCGCCTACACGGCGGCAGAGCTCAAGACCATCCAGGAGGTGATCAGCCTCACGGTGTTCGCCGGCTTTGCGGTGTTCGTCCTCGGCGAAAAGCTGACCTGGAACCACGCCGTCGGCTTCGGGCTGATCTTTGCCGGGGCGTTCTTCATTTTCCGCGGGCCGCTGAAGTAGGGCCAGAGCATTTCACCGTTTCGTCGAACCGTTGAAATGCTCTGGTTCTTGATTTGGCCGCGCTTTCGAACCGGAAGAATCCGCAATCCCCGCTTTTCGCGAGGACAGGCTTCTTCCTGAAAACGCTCCATGCCTCAGACCTGCGGCCAGGCCGGGAACGGGTCGGGCAAGCGCTCCCATTGCGGCGGCGTGAAGGCGCGGGACGGGATCAGGTCGGACGTCGAGCCAGGAGAAGGGCCGCCGGGTGGCGCGGCGACCCTCAGGCTACTGCGCCAGGCAGGCCTTAAGGCTGGTGGCGAGGTTTTCGATCAGCTGGCGATAGAGGCCGGGACCTTCATCGAGGTTGGCGCCCTCGGGGTCGAGCACGCCCTGCTTGGCGGTGGTGCCCTCGGTCAGCACGGTGATGATGCGCGGGTCGAACACCGGTTCGGCAAACACGCAGGCCGCATCGAGGGTTTTGAGCTTGGCGCGGATCTCGTTGATACGGTCGGCGCCGGGGGCGATCTCCGGACTGATGGTGACGGAACCGGCAACGTTCAGGCCGAAGCGCTTTTCGAAATACTGGTAGGCGTCGTGGAAGACGACAAACGGGCGATTCTTGATCGGGGCGAGGCTGGCTGTGGTTTCGGCGATCAAGGCGTCGAGATCGGCGGTCTCCTTGGCCGCGTTGGCGCGATAGGTATCGGCATGCTCGGGATCGGCAGCCACGAGACTGTCGGCGATGGCGGTGACCATGACCTTGGCGTTGCCGGGATCGACGAAAAAATGCCCGTCGGCGGCGTGATCGCCGTCTGCGTGCTCCTCGAAGGTCCCACTCTCACGCGGCGGCAACAGCACGATGCCGGGGGCCTTGCCCAACTCGACGATGGTCGCCCTGGGGGCCAGTGTGTCCAGCGAATCCTGGAGGAAGAGTTCGAGGCCGTGGCCCGTCCAGAACACCAGGTCGGCCGATTGCAGGGCCTGCGCTTCGGAGGGTTTCAGGCTGTAGGTGTGGGGCGAAGCGGCACCCTTGACGATGAGGGCCGGGGTGCCGAGATCTCCCATCACGGCGGCGACGAGCGAGTGGAGCGGTTTTACCGTGGCCACCACCTTGGGCACCTCGGCGAAAGCCAGGGTAGGCCAGCTGAGCGCCGCAGCAAGCGCCAGGAAGAACGGTTTCTGCATCGGGAGACCTCTGTTTGAAACACAGCTCGAACGCGCGATATGTTATTACATAACGCTATCGACGTGTTACGCTATAACGTAATGGTAGAACGTCAGCAAGAGACGGAATCGTGAATTTCATGGATGCGCAGAGTGGGCATGAGGTGCTGGTCGAGGTAGCCGGCGCCGGGGTGAAGCGGGATGGCCGCTGGCTGGTCGAGGGGGTCGACGTGACGATCCGCAGCCGCGAGATCGTGACGCTGATCGGGCCGAACGGCTCGGGCAAATCCACCACCGCCAAGCTCGTGACCGGGGTGCTGAAGCCCGACGCCGGCACGGTTTCGCGCAAGGCCGGGTTGCGGATCGGCTACGTGCCGCAGAAGCTCTCGATCGACTGGACCATGCCATTGACGGTGCGGCGGCTGATGGCGCTGACCGGCAGTTACCCCGAGGGCGAGATCGATGCAGCGCTCGCCGCAACCGGGGTGGCGCACCTCGCCAATGCCGAGGTGCAGCATCTCTCGGGCGGCGAGTTCCAGCGGGCGCTCCTGGCGCGGGCGATGATCCGCAAGCCCGACCTCCTGGTGCTGGACGAGCCGGTGCAGGGCGTCGATTTCTCGGGAGAGGTGGCGCTCTACGACCTGATCGGCAAAATCCGCGACGAGACCGGCTGCGGCATCCTGCTGATCAGCCACGACCTGCACGTGGTGATGGCGACGACCGATACGGTGATCTGCCTCAACGGCCATGTCTGCTGCCGCGGTACGCCGGAATCGGTGGCGCGGAGCCCGGAATATCTCAGCCTGTTCGGCGCCCGTGCGGCCCATGCACTGGCGATATACCAGCACCATCACGACCACACCCACCTGCCCGACGGGCGGGTCGAGGAGGCGGATGGGCGGATCGTCGAAGCGCACGAGCATGTGCATGAGCATGAGGGGCACAGCCATGTTTGAGGATTTCTTCACGCGCGCGATCATCGCCGGGATCGGGCTGGCGCTGGTCACCGGGCCGCTCGGCTGTTTCATCGTGTGGCGGCGGATGGCGTATTTCGGCGACACCATGGCGCATTCGGCGCTGCTCGGGGTGGCGCTGAGCCTGGTGCTGCAGGTGAACACGACGCTCGGCGTCTTCATCATTGCTGCCGCGGTGGCCGGCGCATTGCTGCTGCTGCAGCGGCGGCAGACGCTGTCGACCGATGCGCTGCTCGGCATCCTCAGCCATTCGGCGCTGGCCATCGGCCTCGTGGTGGCGTTCCTCAGCGGCATTCGCGTCGACCTGATGGGGTTCCTGTTCGGCGATATTCTCGCGGTGTCGGTCACCGATATCGTGGTGATTTACCTCGGCGGCCTCGTCATCCTCGCGGTGCTTGCCGCGATGTGGCGGCCGCTGCTGGCGGCAACGGTCAATGCCGAGGTGGCGGAAGCCGAGGGGATGCGGCCCGAAGTGACGCGGATCGTGTTCATGCTGCTGCTCGCCTCGGTGATCGCCATCGCCATGAAGATCGTCGGGGTGCTACTGATCACCGCCCTGCTGATCATTCCGGCGGCGACGGCCCGGCGGCTGAGCGCCACACCGGAGCAGATGGCGCTGATCTCGGCCGGGGTCGGGGCGCTGGCCGTGGCCGGCGGGCTGTTCGGCTCGCTGCGTTTCGATACGCCGAGCGGCCCCTCGATCGTCGTGGCAGCGCTGGCGCTGTTCCTCATTTCCATCGCGCTGCCGGTTCACCTGTGGCGCGCCAGACGGGAGGCCTGAGTCATGGCCCATAGCCACGAAGCCCACCACCACGAACGGCCGCGCGACCTGACGCGGAACCAGGAGCTGGTGCTGACGACGCTCAACAATGCCGATGCCCCATTGTCGGCTTACGACATTCTCGACCGGCTGCGCGACGATGGCCTCAGGGCGCCGTTGCAGGTCTATCGCGCGCTGGAAAAGCTGATCGAGCACGGGCTGGCGCACCGGCTGGAATCGCTCAACGCCTTCGTCTGCTGCGCCGATGCCAATTGCCACGGTCGCGCCAGCGGCACCGCCGCCTTCGCCATCTGCTCGGGCTGCGGGCGGGTGGACGAGTTCGCCGACCCCGAGGTGACGGCCCGGCTGGCCGCCTGGGCTGGGGACACCGGCTTCGGGCTGGAGCGAACGACGATCGAATTGCGCGGGCGGTGCGCGGAGTGCCGGGCGGGCGGCTTAGTGAATGGTGAATGGTGAATGGTGAATGGTGACCGGGTCGCGCTGCTTGCAACCCCTCTTATTCACCATTCACTATTCGCCATTCACTCCGTCTAGCTCGCCTCGCGCAACGCCTGCTCGCCCTGCAGCAGGCGTTCCAGTTGCGCCAGCCGCAGCGGGCGGGCGAACAGGTAGCCCTGGAACTCGCGGCAGCCGAGGCGAGACAGAAGCGCCGCTTCCTCGCGGCGCTCGACGCCTTCGGCGGTGACGGCGAGGCCCATGGCGAAGGCGTAGATCATGGTGGATTCGACCAAAGCCGCCTGCACCGGATCGCTGTCGATCTCGGCGACCAGTGAACGATCGAGCTTTACCCGGTCGAACTGGAACTGCTTCAGATAGCCGATCGAGGAATAGCCGGTGCCGAAATCGTCGAGCGCGATGATGATGCCGGACTGGCGCAGCTGTTCGATCAGCCGGATGGCGCGATCGGGGTGGGAGACGAGGAAGGACTCGGTCACTTCGAGCTGCAACCGGCCGGCAGCGACGCCCCATTCGTCGAGGGTCGCGAACACCGTTTGCGGCAAAGTCGGGTTGCGCAACTGGGCCGGCGAGACGTTGACCGAGATCTTGAGGTCGCCGAGCGGACCGATCTCCTCGATGGCGCGGCGCAGCGCGAACATCCCAAGATCGTCGATGAGGCCGGAGGACTCGGCCGCCGGGATGAACTCGCCCGGCCCCATCGGGCCGGCGGCGCGGCGGTTCCAGCGCATCAGCGCCTCGACGCCGAGAATCGCCTGGGTGCGGAAATCGATGATCGGCTGGTACTCGAGGTCGAACTCGCCGGCCTCCAGGCCGCGGCGGATGTCGGCCTGCAGTTCGATGCGGCGGCGGCGCTCGTCTTCGATCGCCGGATCATAGGCGACGGTGTGGTTGCCGCCGGTCTCGCGGGCCCGCGCCACCGCGGTCTCGGCCATGCGGATCAGGTTGCCAACGTTATCACGGCGCGTCGGCGCATCGGCGACGCCAATGCTCAGCCCGATCTTCAGCTTGAGATTGCCGACCGGCACCGGATCGCCGGCAGCGGCGAGGATCTGTTCGGAGAAACTGCGAATCTTGTCGGCGGCATCGTCGCCGAGGCGGGCGAGCGACAGCTCGGTCGGGCTGGTGCGGGCGAGGATAGCCTGCCCGTCGGTGATCGCCTCGAACCGCTCGGCCAGGGCGATCAGCAGTTCATTGGCGGCTTCGCGGCCATAGAGCCCGACAATATCCTGCAGGCCATCGACATTGATCTGGCTGACGGCGACCGGCAGTTCGCCCCGCTTTTTGGGGATCGACTGGGCGATGTGCTCCTCGAGGCCGAAGCGGCTGAGCAGTTCGGTGGTGCCGTCATAACGGGCGTTGTACCAGTCGCGCTCCTCCGAGGCGGTGCGCAGCTTGATCGAATGGCGGAAGGCGGCAAGGACGACAAAGATCAGGACGCCGATAATCAGCATCACCAACACCGCAACCGTCGCAGTGTGGGCGAAGGCCGGGTCGCCCGGTCGGCGCGGCGGCCAGTCGATGGTGGCGATGGCGGCGCCCGCCGCATCGGTCAGCGCCATCGAGTCGTGATCGGGCTTGGGCACATCGACCAGCCGCGGCAGCGGCAGCTGGAAACGGGTGGCGACATCGCGCAGCATGACGTCGTCGAGCTGACGCGCCAGCCACAGCACGCGCCGCTGCTCTCTCGGAATGCTGGCCTGGCCGGAATTGCCGTGCACCACCGCGCCGGCGAGGGCTGCCGCGCCGCGGGCATTGCGCGTCAGGTTGGAGACGGTCGCACCGTCGCCGACCCGGGCGATCCCCGCCTCGAGCCGCTCGAGCAGTTGCGGCACGCCGCTGAACAGTTCGGCGAGCGTGCCGGTCACCGGGCCGCGGCTGGTTTCGCCGAAGATGATCTTGCCGTTCACATCGGTGAGGATGGCGGTGTCGTAGGTATCGGAGATGCGGGCAGTGGCGCCCCAGGCGGAGTCGAGCCAGGCCGGATTGGGCTCGATATAGGTGTTGATATAGGCCTCGGTCCAGGTCGCCTCGTCGGCGGTGCTTTCGGCGAGCCCGACCACCAGCGACGCCACCGCGGCGGCGATGGCGCTCTTGCCGCGATCGGAATCGATGGTGTTCATTTCGGCGCTCATCAGGTGCATGGCGACGAACACCAGCGCACAGACGCCGAAATATACGGCAACCGCCGGCAGGGCGATCCAGAAGGTGAAGTTCAGCAAAGCCGATCGGCGCGCCGGCTTGCGCGCGCTGCGGGCGTTAGCGGCCGGAGCCGACGTCCTTTTGACAGCTTTGGGCAAGTAGTGACACCGGCGTAGGAAGCATCGCCGAACGCTACGGCCAGCCGCTTAACACCGGCTTAAGGCGGTCAGCGTGGCAGTCGTGCAACTGGTGGAGCGGTGGGCGCGGTGCTAGCCTCAATTCGCAGCGCCACGTGAGGGGGCGCGTGGCGTTCACCCAGAAAGGGGAGGACTCCATGACTCAAGACGAACTGAAGCGGATCGACGACCAGGGCCTGGCCGCCTGGGACAAGCACGATGGCGCCGCCTTCGTGAACCTGTTGGCAGACGACTTCGTCTGGTACGACTGGACGACACCGCAACCGATCCGCGATAAAAAGGCTGCAAGAGCCTATTTCGAGGCCTGGATGACGGCGTTTCCCGACATGCACATGCGCCGGGTCAGCCAGATCGTCGGCGAAGATGCCGTGGCGAGCGAACTCGAGTTCACCGGCACCAATAGCGGCCCGATGAACATGGGCGGACAATCGATACCGGCGACACGGAAGAAGGTCGTCGGGCATGGCGACTATTTCGCCCGCGTACGCAACGGCAAGATCATCGAGTTCCGCACTCATCCTGATGTCGCCGGCATGATGATGCAGATGGGCATGATGCCGACCATGCACTGAGTAAGAACAGGCGGCCCGCTCAGGCCGAGGCCAGGGCCGCCTTCTTGGCCAGCCGCGCCTTGATGTTGTCCACATCGGCGCGCGGCGTGGCGGCAAACAGCGAGCGGGTATAGGGGTGCTCGGGGTTGGAGAACAGCTGGTCGCGGCTCCCCTGCTCTACCGCTTCACCCAGGTACATCACCATCACCTCGTCGGCGATGTACTTCACCACGCTCAGGTCGTGGCTGATGAACACGTAGGTGAGCCCGAACTCGTCCTGGAGGTCGGCGAGCAGGTTGAGGATCTGCGCCTGCACCGACAGGTCGAGCGCCGAGACCGGCTCGTCGAGCACCAGCAGCGAGGGTTTCAGGATAATGGCGCGGGCGATGGCGATGCGCTGGCGCTGGCCGCCCGAGAACATGTGCGGGTAGCGATTGAAGTGCTCGGGCTGCAGCCCGACCTTCACCAGCATATCGAGGGCGCGCTCGCGCCGCTCGGCTGCCGGCATGTCGGTGTTGAGCAGCAATGGCTCCATCAGCACATTGCCGATCTTCTGGCGCGGGTTGAGCGAGCCATAGGGGTTCTGGAAGACGATCTGCACCTTGCGGCGCATGGCGGCAGTGACGCCGGTCTTCTTGATGTCGATGGTCTCGCCATCGATCAGCAGCTCACCGTCGGTTTGCCGGTCGATCAGCGTAAGAATGCGGGCCAGCGTCGACTTGCCGGAGCCGGATTCGCCGACAATGGCCAGGGTCTTGCCCTGCTCGAGCTTGAAGCTGACGCCTTTCACCGCATGCACGGTGCGGCCGCCGCCGAACAGGGTGCCGCCGATATGATAGTCGCGCACCAGGTTTTTGGCTTCGAGGACAGTGGCCATCACACGGCCTCCTCGAAATTGCCGCCGGTAATGGTGGGCAGCCGGTCGCCGGTGGCGTTGTCGGGGAGCGCCGCGAGCAGCGCGCGGGTGTAGTTGCTCTTGGGCGCAGTGAAGAGTTCGAGCACGCCCGCCTCCTCCATCTTCCTGCCCTTGTACTGCACCACGACGCGGTCGGCAGTCTCGGCGACGACGCCGATATTGTGGGTGATCATGATCAGTCCCATGCCGTGTTCGGCCTGCAGGTGCACCAGGAGATCGAGGATCTGCTTCTGGATGGTGACGTCGAGCGCGGTGGTCGGCTCGTCGGCGATCAACAGCTTGGGGTTGCAGGCGATCGCCATGGCGATCATGACGCGCTGGTTCTGGCCGCCCGACATCTGGTGCGGATAGGATTTGAGCCGCTCCGCCGGGTTGGGAATGCCGACCTGGTCGAGCAGCTCGATGGCGCGGGCACGGCGCTGGGCCTTGTTCATGCCGAGGTGGAAGCGCAGCACTTCCTCGATCTGGAACCCCACGGTGAAGCAGGGGTTGAGGCTGGTCATCGGCTCCTGAAAGATCATGGCGACGTCCTTGCCGATGATCTTGCGCTTGTCGGCCGGCGACATGGCGAGCAGGTCCTTGTCGTCGAAGGCCATCCTGTCGGCGCTGACATGGGCGGTGGGCGGCAGGAGCCCCATCACCGCCAGCATGGCGACCGACTTGCCGGAGCCGGACTCGCCGACAATGGCGAGGACTTCGCGGGCATCGACATGGAGGTCGATACCCTTGACGGCGTTGAACACGCCGACCGAGGTATCGAAGCTGACGGTGAGGTTTTTGACTTCGAGCAGGTGCATCGCCTCAGCTCCGCTTGAGCTTGGGGTCGAGCGCATCGCGCAACCCGTCGCCAACCAGATTGATGGCGAGCACCGTGATCAGGATGGCGAGGCCGGGCATGGTGACGATCCACCAGGCGCTGGTGATGAACTCGCGGGCACGCGCCAGCATGGTGCCCCATTCCGGCGTCGGCGGCTGCGCGCCCATGCCGAGAAAGCCGAGCGCCGCCGCCTCGAGGATGGCGTTGGAAAAGCTCAGCGTCGCCTGGACGATCAGCGGCCCGAGGCAATTGGGGAGAATGGTGACGAACATCAGCCGGATGTGGCTGGCGCCGGCGACCTTGGCCGAGGTGACATACTCGCGCGTCTTCTCGCTCAGCACCGCGGCGCGGGTGAGGCGGGCAAAGTGCGGCTGCAGCACCAGCGCAATGGCCAGCATGGCATTGAACAGGCCGGGTCCGAGGATCGCCACCAGCACCAGCGCCAGGAGCAGCGAGGGGAAGGCGAGGATGATATCCATCACCCGCATGATCAGCGCATCGACCCAGCCGCGGAAATAGCCGGCGACCAACCCCAGCGTGACGCCGACGACCAGCGCGCCGGTGACGACGATGAAGCCGATCATCAGCGAATAGCGCGAGCCATGGATCAGTCGCGAGAGGATGTCGCGGCCGACCTCGTCGGTGCCGAGCAAGAACTGCGGCTGCGTACCACCGGCCCAGGGCGGCGCCATGCGGATGAACTCGCGGAACTGCTGATCGGGCGAGAACGGCGCCAGCACCGGGGCGAACAGCGCCACGAGGATCAGCAGCAGGAACACGGCAAGGCCAAGCACGGCGCCGTGGTTCATCGAGAAATAGTACCAGAACTCGCGCAGGCCGCTGAAGCGCCCCGGAGCGGGTGAGGTCGTGCTAGCGGTGTTTGTTGTTTCGGTGGCCATCACTGCACCCTGATGCGCGGATTGATGACGGCGTAGAGAATGTCGACGATGAGGTTCACCGCCATGACGATCAACGCGATGAGCAGGAGGCCCGACTGCACCGAGACGTAGTCACGCTTCGAATCGAGTCGATCATCCACTTGCCGATGCCGGCCAGGAAAAGATCGTCTCGGTGAGAATGGCGCCCGCCATCAGCAGCCCGACCTGCAGGCCGATGGTGGTGACCACCGGGATCAGGGCGTTGCGGAAAGCGTGGACGCCGACGACGCGATTGGGGTCGAGCCCCTTGGCACGGGCGGTACGGACATAGTCCTCGCCCAGCACCTCCAGCATGGCGGAGCGGGTCTGCCGCGCGATGACGGCGAGCGGGATGGTGCCGAGCACGATGGCCGGCAGGATCAGATGGCGGAGCGCCGAGACGAAGGCAGCGGGTTTGCCGGCGATGAGGCTGTCGATCAGCATGAAGCCGGTGACGCGCGGGAAAAAGAAGTTGAGCGCGATGCGGCCCGAGACCGGGGTCCAGCCGAGATAGCCGGAAAAGAAGATGATGAGTAACAGGCCCCACCAGAAGATCGGCATCGAATAGCCGGTGAGCGCCACGCCCATGGTGATCTGGTCGAACCACGAGCCGCGCTTGATGGCGGCGAAGATGCCGGCGGGGATGCCGAGCGCCACCGCGATCAGCATGGCGAACAGCGCCAGCTCGACGGTCGCGGGGAACAGGGTCAGAAACTCCTCGATCACCGGCCGCTTGGTGGCGAGCGAGATGCCGAAATTGCCCTGCAGGATACCGGCCACGTAGTTGAAGTACTGCTGCCAGATCGGCAGGTTGTA
>CBDIRF010000015.1:0-126123 GCA_965284115.1 Devosiaceae bacterium | reverse complement strand
CAGCAGGTGCGCATGCGACACCCGGAACGCCTTGACCGATGCCGCATCGCCGGAATCGAGCACCGTGCCGTCGACCAGCATCACCCGCAGCCGGTGCATGGTGTGGTAGGTGTTGTACGCAACGCCGCAGCACATGCCCGACGAGTTGTTGTTCACCACCCCGCCGATCTTGCAGGTCGCCTGGCTCGCCGGATCCGGCCCCAGCTTGGCGCCGAACGGTCTTAGCGCCTTGTTGGCATTGGCGACGATCACCGCCGGCCCCAGCGTCACCCGCTGCCCCGCCTCGTGGATCTCGAGCTTTTTCCAGCCATCGCCGAGCACCGCCAGCACCCCGTCGGTGATCGCCTGGCCCGATAGCGACGTGCCCGCCGCACGAAAAGTCAGCGGCAGCTTTTCGGCCCGCGCCGCCGCGATCACGGCGCGCACCTCATCCTCGGTGTTGACGATCACCACCACAGCCGGGATCAGCCGGTAGGAACTGGCATCGCCCGAATAGGCATAGGTCATCACCGGGTCGGTCATGATCCGGTCTTTGCGGATCAGATCCTTGAGCCGCGCGACAATCCCTAGCGTCGCCGCAGCCCGGTCCACCCCGATCGGGGCCATCTCGTTCACGTCACTACCTCAAGTCAGCCCAGGCTGACGTCGTCGTCATGCCCTTTGCTGACATGCTAGAGCCATTCCAAACCAATAGACAGTCACACGATAGTCGGGCGCTCACGGGTACGTATTGTCGGCAGCTTGCAGCTCCTTCCCTTCTCCCCTCAGGGGAGAAGGTGGCCGAAGGCCGGTTGAGGGGTGAAGCGGTGCAGCGAGTGCTCGCTGAGAAGCTGAACCCCTCACCCTAGTTCCGCTACGGACCTTCGATCCTAGCTGCACTACCCTCTCCCCTCCTAGGGGCGCGAGAGCGCCCCGGTGGGACAGGGGCAAGAGTGCATCACCCCACCAGGTCCAGCTTCTCCACCGGTGGTCCGGGAAAGGTCGAAAACCCGGTGATCACCCCGCCGCCCAGCAGTTCATCCACCGCCCGCGCTGCCTGGTCGATGGCCGAGTGCGCATAGGCATAGGCGCCCGAATTCGGAGTTGGCGATGGCGATGCGGCCCCAGCCCTGCCGCGCCGCCATGATCGGCAGCGTGCCATCCGGCCAGTAGGCGTCCCATGGCCGCATATATTCGAGCGCATAGCCGTGGCTCCAGCGGTTGCAGGTGATCGCCTCGATGTCGCGCGCCGCATCGAAACTGGTCCCGGCGAGCGCCCGGCTCAGCATGTCGCGGATCTGCCGCTCCATGTCCTCGAAGCTGATTGAGGTCAGCAATTGCCGCCCGGCCTGCGCCTGGTCGCGCGCCGAAACCCCGGCCCCGCCGCTCACCACCACTTTGCTGAGATGCAGGACGATCGGATCATCGGGCGTATCGGCGAACTTGTAGTCGCCGATCGACACCGGGAAATCCATCGACGCGCCATCGAAGAACAGGCCGGGCGCGTCGAACCGTGAAATGCCGGCCTCCTTGAAGGCGCGCCAATTGTTGAGCAGCACGTTGGTGTAGATCAGCGGCACCTTGATCTGATCATTGAGCGCCGTGACCTGTTCGGCCGAGATTTCGTTGGTGAGATAGGGGATCACCCGGTGCCAGCAGGCCAGCACCACCTGCCTGGCGCTCACCGTCTTGAGCTTGCCACCCTCGACATAGGTGATGGTGACGCTCTCGGCCGTAGCCGGATCGCCGTCATGCGCCACCTTCACCACGCTCGAATTGAGCCGCAGCCGGGTGTCGTTGGCGGCATTGTCGAGGGCCGCGTAATCGAGCTTGCCCGAGACCAGCTCCTCCATGCTGCTACCGGCCAGCGCCTTGGAGATGAGCTTCCTGACCAGCGCGCGCGCCACCCCGGCATTGCCATCGGGGAAATGGTAGATGTAGGGGTCCGGGTCGGTCAGCGCGAGCCGCCCCGAAGGGCTCATGGTCTTGTAGGGGCGCTCGCCCAGGTCCATGCCGCCAAAGCCGGGGTTCCAGTTGCCCCAGGCATCGAGCGCCGTCGTTCCCTCGATGCCGATGCCGAAATAGCCGGCCGTCGATTCCTCGAAATAGCTGACAAGCTGCGGGTCGTAGCCGCAGATCTTGGTGAGGAAGTCGGCATAAGTGGTCTCGCTCAGTTGCTCCAGCTTTTCCGCACGCGTCTTGCCCTCGAGATAATCCCTCGGCGCATCGATCAGCTCGATCAGGTCGGCCTTGGCCTGGTCGTTGAGCGGCGTCAGTGGCACCCAGTCGGCCGCCGCCTCGGCCTCCGGCACGAACGCATCGGCGCCGAACACTTCCTTGGCGAAGAACACCGCGCTGCCGAGGCCGCGGGCATCGTCCCAGTCCTTGTCGTAGTAGGTGTCGAATTTCTCGAGTTCGATGCCGACATCCTTGAGCAGCCCGTGCACCGCCCCGGAGAAATAGCTCGGGGTCTGCAGCGACTGGCTGCCGCCATAGCCGATCACCGTGCGGCCGGCCGCCGTCACATACTCGTTGCGTCGCGCATGGCCGCCGAAATCGTCGTTGTTCTCGACGATCAACACCTTGCCCGGCTTGTGTTTCTGGTAGAACTGCGCCGCCGCCAGCCCGGAAATGCCGCCGCCCACCACCACGAGATCATAGCTCTCGCCGGTCGCTTCCGCCGAACCGGCGCTCGACCAGAAGATGCCGTCGCGCAGCGCGTGCCCGACATTCATCGCACCGTCGGAGTGGCCGCGCAGGTTCCCGAGCGCCGGCGGATAGCTCTCGGTCAGCGCGGCCTGCGCCGCACCAGCCCCGAAGCCGAGCTGAGAGATCGCTACGCCACCGATACTCAGCGCCACACCATTGAGAAAATCACGCCGGCTGATCGCCCGGTCCATGCCGAGTTGCCGGTCCCGTTCTGACCACGTTGTCATAGCAAAAACTCCCGCCTGCCCGGAAAAAGCATCCGGCCAGACGGGAGCGCTTGTCAATCAGTTGTCAGGCTTTCGACTGTCAGGCTTTGCGGGCGCCTGTCGGCGCTTAGCCCAGATCGACCTCGGTAGTATCTTCCTCATACCCTTCGCGGATTACCTGCGCCGCACGACGCAGGATTTCCGCTACCCGGCGGTCCTCGTCCGGGTTGCGCCGGATCGCCTCTTTGATCGCCTTCTTCAACGCCTTGCGCGCGTCGTTCACTTCCGGCGCCACGTCGTCGAGATCACGGTCGGGTCGGCCCGCGTTGGGCTCGCCTCGTTCGGGCCGTTCGGGCCGGTCCGGGCGTTCGGGGCGTTCGGGATGATCCGGGTGTGGCGGCGGGCCGCCGCGATCGCCGAACCGGCCGTGCCGGCCAAATTCCTGCCCCATGCCGCGAAATCGCTCGCGGAACTGCTCCGCCTCCCCCGGCGTGAAGGGGAAGTCCTGGCTCGCCATGCGTTCCCTCAGGTGCTCCATGCCGGAGCCCGCCTTGGCGAGGAAATCCAGCGTCGACTGGATCGCTTCGCGATTATCGGCAAGGTGCGTCCGGCCCTCGTCGGTGATGCTGTAGAGCTTCTTGTTGCCCTCGACCGCCGAGGTCACGTACCCCGCTTCATCGAGATAGGTCAGCGCCGGATAGACGATGCCCGGGCTCGGCGAATAGAAGCCCTTCGAATGCTCCTCGATCGCCTTGATCAGGTCATAACCATGCCGCGGCTGCTGTTCGATCAGGAACAGCGCCACCAGCCGCAGGTCGCCCGAGGCCAGCATCCGCCCGATGCGGAAATTGCCACCGAAGCCGCCCCACTCGCCAGGGTTGATGTTGGCTTCAAAATTTCCAAATTTGCGGAACCCGCGTCGCGCCATGGCTTCCATGCGCCGCCAGTTCCGGTCCCACCTATGGTCGTGATCATGCATATCACATCTCCAAGATATATCTTACGATAGCAGAAAGATATGCCTCAGCCGTGAGAGCTTCAAGATAGCTCTCAAGATATATCTTAAGTCAGAGATGTTGTCTGATCCACAGAACCAGGCACGCCATCGAACCACCCGACAGCATCCCAAACTCGGTGGTGGATGGGCGCGATCGTAACCTCGCACCTGTGAGCGAAGCCGGGAATGACACCGAGTGCTTGGCTAGCTGATCGCCCGCTCATACCGATCCGCCGAAGCCCGCACCCGCGCCTTGGCATCCCGCGTCATCACCCGATCCCACCATCCGGCATAGATCCGGTCGTACGCGAACCCCTCGACGCAGCCGACAATCCGTTCCACCTCGCGCGCCGGCAACGGGATCAGGTTGGGATAGGAGTACATGAAGCTCACCCAGCGGGTGTCCGGCACCACCATTATGCTGTCGCCGGTCATCAGCACCCCTTTGCCGTCCTCGCCGCGCCAATGCAGCGCGGTCGAACCGACAAAGTGCCCGCCGCAGCGCACCAGCGTCACTCCCTGCCCGAGCTCCAGTGTCTCGCCCTGCCAGTAGCGCACACGCTCCGACGGCCGCATCACATATTGCCGGTTCGCCTCATGGAGGTGGATCGGCACCCCGCCCAGCGCCTCCGACCAGTCGACCATCGAGGAATAGAAATGCGGATGCGAGATCGCCATCGCCCGCACCCCGCCCAGTTCCTTGATCCGGTTGACCGCCTCGTCGGTTACCAGCGGCGTGCAATCCCACAAATCCCGCCACCCGGCTGCCGGATCAGCAGCATGCGCTGCCCGATAGCAATCGACGGCACCGCCCCGATCCCCATCAGCCCCGGCTCCTGCTCGTTGAACGCGATGCTGTGCGTCTGTTGCAACTCAGCCAGCGTCGTCCAGCGCTGCCCGGCAGCGGTCACATATTGCCGCTCGTCATCGCAGATAGCGCAGTGCTCCGGCGGCGCCTCGGACAGCGCATGGCCCACGCCACAGGTGACGCAGATAAAGGATTGCATCGGAAATCTCCGGTCGATTGTGGTGCTGCCGGAGCGCAATCTGTCGGATGCAGCGGGAAATGCAACCACCCTGGCCACCACACATCCCTCCCAACCCTCCCCGTCGAGGGGAGGGTGCCCTGCCGGTGTGCCAGGCACTATGGTGAGGGCGGGCACCACCTCCCCCTCGACGGGGGAGGCAAGCGAAGCTTGAGAGCGAAGCGAACTAGCGCAGCTCGGAGGGGGTGCGTCACCCGCTGATCTCGTCCGTCTCACCCACAGTCGCGGCCGCAGGCTCCTTGCAGGAGGCAGCTGGCAGCCCCATCTACCAGGTTCTGCCGGAGGGTGTGATGCGATTGGTCAGGGTTGCCCTGTCACTTTTGGCGCTGACGGTTACGGCAACCGCTCAGGAGGCAGAAGGACCGCGGACGGGCGTACTTTGCGTGTACACGATCCTTGCTGGCGCCAAGCTTGATAGCGAGGTGTGCGGGTGGGTCGGTACGCCAGTCGGCCAAGCCGTCAGCCAGGGTGTTGCCGACTTGGAAGCCTACATACTCGCGAACTCCTCACGACCCGCTGCCGAGTATCGATCAAACTATGCCGCTGGCCTCTCCACCATGCTGGCGCTGAGTGAAGACAAGCGCGCCGCGTATTGTGCAGGCGAGGATCCGGACTACCCGAACTACTTCGGTGCGATGCGCTTCAAAGAACCTCAGGAGGTCAGTGACGAGCTGAAGGGACTGCTCAGCCGCCCCGGCGAGCCGACCTATGGTGACTGTTTCTAAGCCACCAGCCCCTTCCACTGCTCCAGCTCATCCAGCGTGTTCCCCGCCCCGGCCAGTGCGAACTGGTAGATGTCGAAGCTGCCCACCATCACGCCGTAATAGCCCGGCCGCTCGCGCGCTTCGTGCTTGAGTTCAGGATCAGGTCGCGGTCGCAGGCCGAGAGGTCGGCCCTGAGGTTGGCGTCGCGCGCCTGGCGCACCGCGAAATCGAACGGCTCCCAGCCCCAGATGTCGCATTTCCACGGGTTGCCGGCATAGTCGTTGAACTCAATGCCCCAGTAGAGCCCGGCGCCCAGCGGATGCGGCTCGACATAGTCGTTGAGGAAGCTCGCCTTGTGCAGTTGCAGCCCGGCCCGATCGAACTGGATGGCGATGTCGGCGGCGAGTCCCGCCCATTCGGCCCAGCGCTCGGCCTCGCAGGGCATGTGGATATCGATATCGCGCCACACCATCAGGTCATAGCCGGCGCTGCCGGTCACCACCGCCTCGCCGAAGCGGGCGTTGAGCAGTTCGAGGAGGCCCGTTTCGACCAGCACCGTGCGGGCTTCCGCCCTGAGTTCCGCGGCGACGTGCCGCCTCTCTTCCGCGTCCTGAAGAGCTGCGTCCATTCCAAATACCCCATAGCGAGATCTTCGATCTCGCGTGCATAAAGACCGCAATACCGGGCATCCCACCCCCGGAATCAAAAGCCCGGCTCGTGAGCCGGGCTGAAATCTAGTTAGCTAAGCGCCAAAACTGTGGCAGCCGCTCGGTCAGTCTTACTCGGCCCGGTATTACTCAGCCTTGGGCTCGGTCGCGGCAGCGGCCTCGGCAGCGGCAGCAGCGGCGGCCTCGGCGGCATCCTTCTCGGCGAGTTCCTTGGCCAGCGCCTCGGCGGCGGCGATCTTCTCGGCCTCGCGGGCGTTCTTGGCGTCAAGCGCTGCAACGCGCTCGCCGGCTTCGATCTTCTTGGTGCGGGCGCCGACGTTCTCGAAGATACGGGCGGCCTTACCGCGACGGTCACGCAGGTAATAGAGCTTGGCGCGACGGACCTTACCGCGCTTGATCACTTCGACGCGATCGATATTGGGGCTGAGCACCGGGAACACGCGTTCCACGCCTTCGCCGTACGAAATCTTGCGCACGGTGAAGCTCTCCATGATGCCGGTGCCGGAGCGGGCGATAACCACGCCCTCATAGGCCTGCAGGCGTTCCTTGTCGCCTTCGCAAATCTTCACCCACACCTTGACGGTATCGCCATGGGTAAATTCCGGATGGGCGCCCTTGGCGAGCAGCTTATCGTGCTGCTCCTGATTGAGCTGTTCGATGATCTTGGACATTTGATGTTCCGTTCGTCTTTTTCAAAGGAGCGTTTCGCCGGCTTCACGCCGACCGCCCGGTCTTGGTTGCACGGATTTTTATGCATTATTGGCCGAGCCGAAGCTCAGGCGAGCGGGGCTATAGAGCAAGAACGCCCGTGAGTCTAGGCCTCCGCCGGGCGCGTGGGGCCACCCCCACCCTTGATCCCTCCCCACAAGGGGGAGGGAGATCCGACTGTTGGCTTCGGTTCGTTCCCGTCCCTCCCCCTTGTGGGGAGGGTAGCGAAGCTAGGCGAAGCCGTAGCGAAGCTGGGTGGGGGTGAGCCCCACGCCCAGTTCTGTAGAGCCTTACAACCACCCGGCCAGCACGCCGATGCCGCCCAGCGCGAACACCCCGCCCACCACTTGCGCGACCGTCCTGCCGTACTTGCCGACGAGCTTCGTCACGCCGAGCGCCGCAAGAATGCCGGCGACGTGCAGCAGTGCGGTCGCCACGATGAAGCCCGCGGCATATTCGAGGCCTGAGGCATCGGTCGGCATTTCCGTGCCATGCGCATGGCCGTGGAAGATGGCGAACCCGCCGACCACCGCGGAGGCGAGCACCACCGGCATCGGCCGGCCGAGCGCCGCGAGGCCGCCGATCACCACGCTCGACAGCGCAATGCCCAGTTCGACGAACGGCACGTCGATCTGCCCGACGCCGAGCAGGAAGCCGACCGCCATCATCGCAACGAAGCTCAGCGGCACCAGCCACAGCGCCCGGCCGCCGAGGACGAAAGCGAACACGCCCACCGCCACCATGGCGAGGATGTGGTCGATACCGCCGACCGGGTGCAGGAACCCATGCAGGAACCCCGAGGTGTCGCCGACACCGGTATGGGCAAAGGCCGCCGTCGGAACGGCGATGAGCAAAAGGGCCAGAAGCGCGCGCATAAAATATCTCCATCTCGGGACCCACCGTCCCGCAGCGTTTTCATGTTCGATGGTCCCGGTTTGGGTCACCACCGGACGGCCGGTCTCCTGGCTTGGGCGGCTCTCCTCGCCTTCCCAGTCGCAAACCAGTGGCACGCTGAGGAGAGTTAGGCCCGTTACAGTCGCGGGGGCGGCGCCGGCATCGCCCGAGGGCTACCGGCTTCCCGTTTCACGCGGCGTTTCGGCCGCGCACCGTCGACCCAATCTCTGTCAGGTCTCATCCACGAGATCAATCGAACTGCGTCACATTTGCCACGTGGCGCATGTCCCCGGGTTGCGCTACACGCGGCAGCCGTTGGGAGAGGCCTTTGCTGCACCGCCTGCGCCAGATGGGATCGGATACCGCGCGGGCGCTCGTCGTGCTGGCGCTGGTCTTTCTCACCTTTGCGCACGCTCCCGTCGCTGCCGCGCAGTCCGGCGCCTTCACCACCAGCGTTGCCGCCAGCTATTGCGGCAGCCTGCCGGATGGCGATGGCAAGGCCTATGCCCCCTGCCATGGCTGCCGCTTCGGCGACGTCGAGCTGCCGCCGCCTCCCTCGGTGGCGGCCAAGACGCGCCTGGTGTCGACGCAGGTCAGCTATTTCCGCGCGGCCGCAATCGCCGCCATCCACTCGCGGCATGTCTCGGCCCGCCCCCGGGCCCCTCCAGCATTGGTCTGAACCCAATCGTCCTGCCGGCTCGTCCGGCGGATTTCAGACCTATCGACATTCTGGAGATCGAGATGATCCGTTCCATCGTTCGCACGGCCGCGACCGGCGCCGTGCTGCTGTCCGTCACCCCCGCCTTCGCCCACATCACGCTGGAAACCAGCGAAGCTCCGGTGGGCTCTACTTACAGGGCCGTGCTGCGTCTCGGCCATGGCTGCGACGGCAATCCGACGACAAAGGTCAGCGTTCGCGTCCCGGAGGGCTTCGTCAGTGTCAAGCCGATGCCCAAGGCCGGCTGGGCACTCACCACCGTCAAGGGCCCTTACCAGCAGAGCTACGAGCTGCACGGCGGCCAGGTCAGCGAGGGGATCACCGAGATCACCTGGTCCGGCGGCAACCTGCCTGACGAGTTCTATGACGAGTTCGTCTTCCGCGGCACGCTCGCCGGCACGCTGCCGGCCGGCTCTACCCTCTATTTCCCGGTGATCCAGACCTGCACCACCGGCGAGGATGCCTGGATCGAGATCCCGGCCGAGGGCCAGGCGGAACCCGAGCTGCCGGCCCCCGGCCTGAAGCTGCTCGAAGCAAAGCACTGAGCGGCAAGGGGGCGCTTGCAGGCGCCCCCTTGCCCTTTGCCCCGATCACGCGCGCGCTCCGTTCGCTTGCCACCCCCTGCTGAAACTCAGCGGCGACATCGAGCTTACCCCATGACCACATCCCCAACCTGCCGGTCTCCGGCTGACCTGAGAGAATTGAAGATGCACTTACCTACGATCCGGGTCGCGCTCGTCGCGCTCACTCTACTGGGCGGAGGCCTCGCCGCGGCAGGTTTCGCGACGGTTGCCTCGGCGGCCACAGTCGTGCTGGGTCAACTCCACATCAGCGGCGGCTTCAGCCGCGCCACCCTGCCCAATGCTCCTGTCGGGAGTGGCTACCTCACCATCATCAACGCGGGCCAAACGGCCGATCGCCTGCTCGGCGCCACGACGCCGGTCGCCGGCGCAGTGCATATCCACGAGATGAAGATGGAGGGGGACCTGATGAAGATGAGTCACCTGCCCGATGGCCTGGAAATCCCCGCCGGTGCAACCGTCACCCTGGCGCCGGGCAAGCTCCATCTCATGTTCACCGAACTCAGGCAGCCGCTGGTGCAGGGCACGACGATCCCGTTGACCCTCAACTTCGAGAAGGCCGGCAGTGTCGAGGTCGAGCTCGACGTCGGGGGTCCTGGGGCCAAGGCGCCGGCGGAAACCAGTTCGAGCCATGGCGGTTGAGATGAGGGCCCTGACTTCACGACTGCGCCTCGCGCTCTGGGCCCTCGTCGCGGTAGCGGCGGTGGCGGCGTCGCTGCTGTCCTTCGTCACCCGGCAAACCCAGGAAACCGGCGGTATCGGCGGCGGCAGCTACAGCCTCGTCGACCAGCGCGGCAACCCGGTCGATCAGTCCATGCTGGTCGGCCAACCCTCGCTGCTGTTCTTCGGTTACACCCACTGCCCCGACGTGTGTCCCACCACCATGGGCGAAATGGCGGCCTGGTTCAGCGAGCTGGGCGACGAGGCCAAGGACCTCAAGGCCTTCTTCGTCACGGTCGATCCCGAGCGCGACACGCCCGAAATCCTCGATGGCTATGTCAGTTGGGTTTCTGACCGCGTCACCGGCATTACCGGCAAACCCGAGGAGATCGCCAAGATGGTCAAGGCCTGGCGCGCCATCGGCGAGAAGGTGCCCGGTGAAGGCGCCGACTACACCATGAACCACACCGCATCGGTCTATCTGGTGAATGCCAAGGGCGGATTCGAAGGCACCATCGCCTACGAGGAGAATCCAGTCACCGCCGTTGCCAAGATCAGGAAACTGCTCGGCAAATCCGCCTGATCACGGCAGCAGATCCGGCCGGCGCGCTCGGGTGAGTTTTTCGCTCTCGGCGCGCCGCCATTTTTCCACCTTGCCGTGGTCACCCGAGGTCAGCACCTGAGGGATTTCGCGGCCCTCGAACAGCTGCGGCCGGGTATATTGCGGGTATTCGAGGAGCCCGTTCTCAAAGCTCTCGTCGGCATGGCTCTCCGCCGCCCCGAGCACCCCGGGGATCAGCCGCACCACCGCCTCGAGCAGCACCATGGCCGCAACTTCGCCGCCGGCCAGCACATAGTCGCCGATCGAGGTTTCCTCGAGCCCGCGCGCTTCGATCACCCGCTGGTCGATCCCCTCGAACCGCCCGCAGACGATCACCGCTCCCGGCCCCGCCGCCAGCGCGCGCACCCGCGCCTGGGTCAGCGGTTTGCCGCGCGGGCTCATCAGCAGCCGCGGCCGGCTATCACCTTCGGGTGATACCGCGTCGATCGCTCTCGCGAGGATGTCGGGCTTCAGCACCATGCCGGCACCGCCGCCCGAAGGCGTATCGTCCACCGTCCGGTGCCGGTCGGTGGCAAAGTCCCTGAGCTGGGTGGTTTCGAGCGTCCACAACCCATCTGCCATGCCGCGGCCGATCACCGAGGCGCCGAGCGGCCCTGGAAACAGTTCTGGAAACAGCGTGATGACCGAAGCCGAAAAGCTCAATCGGGTTCTTCTTCGCCCGGCTCCGCCTCGATCGGCGGATCGATCAGCAGGTACCCGTCGGCGATCCGCACCTCGGGCACCACGGCCTTCGAGAACGGATAGAGATAGGTGTCGCCGGAACGCGGATCGCGGATTTCGAGCAGGTCGCCGGCGCCGAAATTGGGCACCGCCATCACCTCGCCGATCTCCGAGCCATCGGCCAGCCGGGCTTTCAGCCCGATCAGGTCGGCATGGTAGAAATCGTCGTCGTCATCGGTCGCAGGCAGCAGCGCGCGGTCGACATAGAGCTCGACCCCGTTCAGCTTTTCGGCCGCGTTGCGGTCGTTGATCCCCTCGAGCCGCGCCACGAGCACATTCGTCGTGGTGCGGGCCGCGAGGATCTTGATCATCAGGCCCGGCTTGTTGGTCGACAAGGGGCCATAGGAAGCCAGCGCCAGCGGGTCCTCGGTGAAGGACTGGATGCGCACTTCGCCCTTGATCCCATGGGCCGCGCCGATGCGGCCCATGAGGAGCTTATTGTCGCCCGCTTGCGCCACGGCTTACTCGGAAGCGGCTTCGGCGGCCGGAGCCGGCGCAGCGTCGGCGGCGGCCTTGTCGGCAATCGCCTTGGCCTTGGCTTCGGCGCGCTCGGTCGCCTTCTTGCCCGGCACGGCCTTCTCGGGGTTGTTGCGCGCTTCGCGCTTCAACAGGCCCGCGGCGTCGAAGAAGCGCGCCACGCGATCGGTCGGCTGGGCGCCGACGCTCAGCCAATGCTGCACGCGCTCGGCGACGAGGGTCACGCGCTTGTTCTTGTCGGCGAGCTTGGGGTCATAGTTGCCGATCTTCTCGATGAAGCGGCCGTCGCGCGGCGAACGGGCGTCGGCAACGACGACGTGGTAGTAGGGGCGCTTCTTGGTGCCAGCGCGGGCAAGGCGGAGTTTCAGCGACATTCTTCAGTCCTTCGTATGATCAGTCGTTAGCGGATATTCTGGTTACTTCTTTTTCGGCACGAAGCCGCCGCCGAGGCCGGGAAGGCCAGGGAAGCGCGGCGCGCCGCCAAGCCCGGGAAGTCCCGAGCCGGATTTCAGCAGCTGGCCGACATCGGTCGGCAGCTTGTTTTCGGTGAGTTGCCTGGGTGGAGCAGCCTGCTGCGGCATCGAGGCCGGATCGATCCCCATGCGCCGCGCCAGCTGCTCGAGTTCCTTGGGGTCCATGGTGGAAGGGTCCGGCATGTTGCCGAGCCCCGGCATCATGCCGCCCATCTTGCCGCCGAACATACCGGCGAGCGAGCCCATGCCGCCCTTACTGACCTTCTTCATCATGTCCGCCATCTGGCGGTGCTGCTTCATCAGCTTGTTGACGTCTTCGACCTTGGTGCCCGAGCCACTGGCGATGCGGATACGCCGCTTGGCGTTGAGCAGGTCCGGGTTCGCCCGCTCCGCCTTGGTCATCGAATTGATGACGGCGATCTGCCGGTCGAACATTTTCTCGTCGATATTGGCGCCCGCCATCGCCTTCTTCATCTGGTTCATGCCGGGCATCATGTTCATGAGCGAGCCCATGCCGCCCATCTTCTTCATCTGTAAGAGCTGGTTGCGCAGGTCCTCGAGGTCGAAGACGCCCTTCTTGAGCTTCTTGGCCATCTTGGCCGCGTCTTCGGCCGTGACGTTCTGCGCTGCCTTTTCGACGAGGCTGACGATGTCGCCCATGCCGAGGATGCGGTCGGCGATGCGCGAGGGATGGAAATCCTCCAGCGCATCCATTTTTTCGCCGGTACCGATCAGCTTGATCGGCTTGCCGGTCGCGGCGCGCATCGACAGCGCCGCGCCGCCACGGCCATCGCCATCGACGCGGGTGAGGACGATACCGGTGATATCGACGCGGGCATCGAACGAGCGCGCCAGATTCACCGCGTCCTGGCCAGTGAGGGCATCGGCAACGAGAAGTATTTCGTGCGGATCGGTAGCGGCCTTCACCGCCGCCGTCTCTTCCATCAGCTCTTCGTCGATATGGGTGCGACCCGCCGTATCGAGGATCAGCACGTCATAGCCGCCGAGCTTGCCCTCGCGCTGGGCGCGCTTGGCAATGTCGACCGGCTTTTCGTTCAGCTGGATCGGCAGCGTATCGACGCCGATCTGCTCGCCGAGCACGCGGAGCTGCTCTTTCGCCGCCGGACGGCGATCGTCGAGCGAGGCCATCAGGACCTTCTTGCCCTGCCGCTCCTTCATCCGCTTCGCCAGCTTGGCCGAGAGCGTGGTCTTGCCGGCGCCCTGCAGGCCGACCATCAGCATGGTCATCGGCGGCGTGGTCGAAAAGTCGATCGGCACCTGCGTCTCGCCGAGCACCTTGACCAGCTCGTCGTGAACGATCTTGACCACCTGCTGGCCCGGCGTCACCGAGCGGGTGACCTCGGCGCCGACGGCGCGCTCGCGCACCTGCTCGACGAAAGCTTTGACCACCTCGAGCGAAACGTCGGCCTCGAGCAGCGCCCGGCGCACTTCGCGCAGCGCCGCATCCACGTCGCTCTCGTTGAGAGCGCCGCGGCCCCGAAGGCCCTCGAAGATTTTCCCAAGCCGGTCGCTAAGGCTTTCGAACATTTTTGTTCCTTTGGTTCCGCGGCATGGATGCCCCGGCCCCGGAGATAGGTAGTCTTGGTCTGGTGTTCCATCCGAAGATGGATCCATCCGCGCAAACGCCAAACCCACCCGAGGGCGCATCGCGCTGTCGGGTGTTGGCCTCCGGGATCTCTTTATACCTTTGCGGGTCCCGGTCGGCAGTCAGGCGTTTGAACCTGATGAATTCTCGCGCTCGATAGAGAGGAAATGCGGCCGAGTCAAGGAATGCGCTCGGCGCCTGCCTAATCAATCAGCCTCTTGCTTGTGTTTTTGAGGGCCTTACTAACCCTCCGGCTGACCTTCTTAATATCTTCGGCGGGGGGCAGGCGTTCGGGCATAACCCCGCCGATATCGTCGATCGTCTGTCGAACCTTCCGGCCCACCTCATAGTGGGTTCGATTGGCGGCATCCTTCCCCTGAATCCTGTCGCGCCTTAGCTTCTCTTCGGTCTGCGTCGCTCGAAACAGATTGGCAGCCAGCTCCGTACTACCCATGTGATCAAGAATGTGCTGCTTGGGATTAAGGCCCTTTCGGCGACGAATTCCCGGTACGTCTAGCCCACCATATAGGCCCTTATACCCCTCGGTCTGGAAGATCGCATACTCGATGCCTTCGCGGACTCCTGCATTCTTCGCAGCGCTGGCGAGATGGCGATTGTGCTCTTTGATCTCGTCCCGCAGCAAGATACGCCTCTCATCTTCGGACAATGGCGCATAGTCTTCGTCAACGCTGTCCTCGATCTCCTGTCTACGGGTTTGGATAGCAAAGTAGGTCTGCGCAAATGCGATCGGACGCTTACGCGGATCGCCATTCTGCGCGATCAGATACGCCGCGTACCTGCTCAGAACGACGTCATCGATCTCTCGCTCAGCACCCGACCCAAGCGAGACCATTTTGCCGACGTCGGCAAAATGGTCGTCAACCGCCTGACCAGCTCGTTGACAGGACTCCTGCGCCTTAGCCACCACAGACAGGAAATTGTCCCACTTGGCGTATTCGAGCAGGAGCTGGAGGTCTCGTGCAAACCAGTATTGCCCTCCTTCATCGTCCAAATGAGAGGCATCCTCGAACTGGCGTATCAGCTCCTCAATCGAGGTATCGGGTGCTTCGAGGATCGCATCAGCCGCTTGTTTTCGCTGCCGCCGCAGCGCTTCTTCAAACGCAATCTTGGCCAACCTGCTGCTCTGACCGTCTGGCGCCATCGCCATCACTCCGCGTGATCAAAACAAGAACATATCTCGATTCCTACCTCAAGCAAGTTTGAATTGCCTGCGCGACTAACACTGCTTTTCGGCCCGCACCGCCACCATCCCCTGCCCCAGTTCGGTGTCGACGCGGAAGCCGACCCCCGCGAGGGCCGCAGCAGCCGCCATGGCGAAGCGGTCTGCCGCGCGGATCGCCGGCGCTTCCAGTACCAGCACCACCCGGCCGCCCGGCTTGATCACGTCGCGGAGCCTGTTGGCCCAGCCGCGATCCTCGTGGCGCGGAAAGTCGACGTTCACTGCAAAAGCCGCATCCAGCGCGCCGAGGTCGAGCGTCTCGAAATCGCTCTCGAATGCCGTCAGCCGCCCAACCCCCTCGTTCCGCTTGATGCACGCCGCCACCATCTTGCCCGAGCGGTCGACCGCCACCACGTCGGCGCCGGCCGCCAGCACCAGTCCGGTGGCGATCCCGTGCCCGCAGCCGATCTCCAGCACGGCTTCCCCCTGCCGCGGTGCCAGCAGCTCCACCGCCCAGCGATGACGTCTAGCGATCTCGGCCAAGCGACTCCCCTTCTTCGCAACTGCCGAGAACTAGCGTGACCGAACGTGACCTGAACATGGCCGTTGCCGGCTTTCCCCAGCGGCGCTACATCTTCACTTCGGGTCCGCAGTTCACCCAGGCGTCGCCGCCCCATCCGGGGAGCTAAACCTGCTTCGTCCTAGTGAGACGCACTTGTCCCGTGCCCTCGCAAGCCGGCGACCGCGATCCTCCCTCCGGGGAGGTCGGCACGACGAGGATGAGTTGTGATGACCAGAACCGCTGTCCCCCTCCGGGTGGACGACCTGTCGCCCTTCGCCAAGACGCTCCGCCACGCGCTGACCCGGCACGAGGGCGTACCGACCCATGTCGAGTTGCTGAACCTCATCGCCAAAGCCGCCGGCTTTGCCAATTACCAGCAGTTGCGCGCCGATGCCGGCACCGCCGGTCGCCTCGCCGCGGCGACCGAGCCCACACCGCCTGCCGACCTCAGCCAGGTCGAGAAGGCGGCGCGCTATTTCGATAGCGGCGGTATCCTGCAAAGCTGGCCCGCCCGCTTCAACCTGCAGCTGCTTTGTTTGTGGGTGCTGTGGTCGCGCCTGCCGCCCGATACCAGCTACAGCGAGCGTGAAATCAGCGACCTGTTGCGCGACTGGCACGAGTTCGGCGACCACGCCCTGCTCCGTCGCGCCATGTTCGAGGCCAAGCTCGTCGACCGCACCATCGATGGCCGCGCCTACCGCCGCATCGAGCAGGCGCCGCCAGCGGAGCTCAAACCGCTGCTGGCCCACCTCGCCGGGCGGATCAGAGCTGGGTGATTGTCCCGCTGATCGGCTGCTTGCCGTCCGACACCACATCGACCTGGAAGATCACGCTGCCGGATTTGCGTGCCGTCGCCATGGCGGGCTGCAGCTCGATTGTCTGGTGCAGGGGCTTCATGGCGCCCTTCACCACCAGATCGGCTTTCTGCACCCCGGCGAGGTCGGCGCCGGGCGCCATCACCAGTTCCAGCTGGTAGGTGCCGGCCGGCAGCACGGCGAAACTGAAGCCGCCGCCATCGCTCATCCGGGCGCTGGCGAGGCCCCCGGGGTTCTTGCCGAGCTTGACGTCGACCCCCTTCAGCGGAGCGCCCGCCAGCGCGGCGGTCGCCAGCAGCGCAGCAGCCAGCCCAACGATCAGTGACGTATGACGGACGGACATGATGGTCTCCTCTGCCTTTGTCACGGCTGAGGCTGGGCCGCCATCGCGGCAGATTTCTGGCGTTTTCGCTGGCCGGGAGCACACATTCACGCGATCCGCACAGCCCCGGCCGGCGCCTCGCCGGGGCGCAACGGACCCGCCACTGGCAATTTCGCGCCAGTTCCGCCATATACAGCCTCAACTGAGACCCAGCAGGTCACGCCATGTCCACCGCCCCTTTCCTCAAGATGAACGGGCTCGGCAACGAGATCATCGTTGCCGACATGCGCGGCCGTGCCGATCGCGTGACGCCGGCGGCGGCCATTGCGCTCAATGCCGACCCGGCCACCCGCTACGATCAGATCATGGCCATCCATGATCCGCGCACCCCCGGCACCGCCCACTATATCGAGATCATCAACTCCGATGGCTCGCTCGCCCAGGCCTGCGGCAACGGCATGCGCTGCGTCGTCCAGGCGCTGAGCGCCGAGACCGGCAAGACCCACTTCGTCTTCGAAACCCTGGCCGGCATCCTCACCGGCGACGAGCACCCGGACGGCTCGATCACCGTCGATATGGGCAAGCCCCGCTTCGGCTGGGAAGAAATCCCGCTGGCCGAAGAGTTCTACGACACCGCCGGCATCGAACTGCAGATCGGGCCGATTGATGCGCCGATCCTCCACACCCCCTCGGTCGCCTCGATGGGCAACCCGCACGCTACCTTCTGGGTGGACGACGAGGTCGGCAATTACGCGCTCGATCGCTTCGGCCCGCTGCTCGAGAACCATCCGATCTTCCCCGAGCGCGCCAATATCTCGATCGCCCAGGTGGTGGCGCCCGACCACATCATCCTCCGCACCTGGGAGCGCGGCGCCGGGCTGACCCGCGCCTGTGGCACCGCGGCCTGCGCCGCGCTGGTCAACGGCGCCCGCACCCATCGCACCGGCCGCAAGGCCACCGTCACCCTCCCCGGTGGCGACCTCGTCATCGAGTGGCGCGCCGACGACCATGTGCTGCTCACCGGCCCGGCCGAGTTCGAGTTCTCCGGCAGCTTCGAGCCCTTCACCGGCAGCTGGCGGCGCGACCAGGATTCTGCGAGCCAGGTCTCGGCCTGATGTCGATCGAAACACTGACCTTTGGTTGCCGCCTCAACGCCTATGAAGGCGAAGTCATGAAGGCCGAGGCTGAAAAGGCCGGGCTCGACAACACCATCATCATCAACACCTGCGCCGTGACTTCGGAGGCCGTCCGACAGGCCAAGCAAGCCATCCGCAAGGCCAAGCGCGATAATCCCGAGCGCCGCATCATCGTCACCGGCTGCGCTGCGCAGACCGAAGCCCGCGCCTTCGGCGACATGGCCGAGGTCGATCTCGTCATCGGCAATGCCGACAAGCTGAAGGCGGAAAGCTATGCCCCCATAGCATTTGGCGTGCCGCTCAACGACAAGGTGCAGGTCAACGACATCATGAGCGTGCGCGAGACCGCGGCGCACCTGATCGAGGGTATGGATGGCCGGGCCCGTGCCTTCGTCCAGGTGCAGAACGGCTGCGACCACCGCTGCACCTTCTGCATCATCCCCTTTGGCCGCGGCCCCTCGCGCTCGGTGCCGATGGGGCTCGTGGTCGAGCAGATCAAGAAGCTGGTCGGCAACGGTTATCGCGAGGTGGTGCTTACCGGCGTCGACATCACCTCCTACGGCCCCGACCTGCCGGGCACGCCGACGCTCGGCAAGCTGACCCAGCAGATCCTCCGCCACGTCCCCGACCTGCCGCGGCTGCGCATTTCGTCGATCGACTCGATCGAGGCCGACCCGGCTTTCTATGACGCCATAGCGTCGGACCGCCGGCTGATGCCGCATTTGCATCTGAGCCTGCAGTCGGGCGACGACATGATTTTGAAGCGCATGAAGCGGCGGCACTCGCGCGCCGAAGCGCTCGAGGTGGTGGCCAAGCTCCGCGCGCTCCGCCCCGACATGGTCTTCGGCGCCGACATCATCGCCGGCTTCCCCACCGAGACCGACGAAATGTTCGAGAACTCGCTGAGCTTCGTCACCGAAGCCGAGCTCACCTACCTCCACGTCTTCCCCTACAGCCCGCGCCCGGGCACTCCCGCCGCGCGCATGCCGCAGGTCGATGGCCGCATCGCCAGGGCGCGCGCCGCCCGGCTGCGCGCGGTCGGCGAAACCCAGTATGAGAAGCTGGCTTTGTCCCGCGTCGGCATGATCGAGAACGTGCTGATCGAAAAGGACGGCATCGGCCGGCAGGAACAGTTCGTCACCTGTTCACTACCGGGTCATCTCCCGGGAGAAATCGTCTCCGCCCGTATTACCCATTTCGCCAATGGCAACCTCGTCGGCGAAGCACTGAGGTCTGCAGCCTGATGGCCGAAGAAAAGAAAAAGGGCTTCTTCCAGCGCCTGTTCGGTGGCGGCGACAAGCCGGCGCCGACCCCGCCGCCCGAGCACAGCGTCGCCGAGGACATCGAGGCCGATATCCTGCTCGACGAAGTCGTTGAAGCCGCCCCGCTCGTCCTGCCGCCCGACCAGGAAATCGCCCTCGAAGAGGCGATGCACGAAGCCGACATGCTGGTGACGCCCGATGCGCCGCCGCCACCCCCGCCCCCGCTGGAATGGGCGACCCCCGAGGCGCCCCCCGCCGAACCCGAGCCCGAGCCTTCGGTCGAAGACGAACTGGTCGCCGACATCATCCTCGACGATATCGTCGAAGCCGCGCCGCTGGTGCTGCCGCCGGATCAGGAGATCGCGCTCGAGGAAGCGCTGCACGAACAAGGCGAGCTGGTTACCCCCGAGGCGCCGCCGCCAACCCCGCCCCCGCCGGAATGGGCTGCCCCCGAGGAGGCCGCCGCCGAGCCCGAACTTTCGGTCGAAGACGAGCGCGTCGCCGAGCCGCCCGCCGGCCCGCCCGAGGCGACCCCGGCTTACATCGTAGAGGTCGAGGAGCAGCAGGCCGCCGAGCCAGCGCCGGTCCTGCCGGTGCCCACGCCGCTCGCCCCCGCCGAACCGCCGAAGAAGCAGAACTGGCTGCAGCGCCTCGCCTCCGGGCTGAAGCGCTCGTCCGACCAGCTCACCGGCTCGATCGCCGCCGTCTTCACCAAGAAGCGGCTCGATCAGGCGATGCTCGATGACCTCGAGGATATCCTGATCCAGTCCGATTTCGGCGTCGACATGGCGACCGACGTCACCGAGGCGCTGCGCCGCGACCGCTTCGATCGCGACATTTCTTCGGACGAAGTGCGCGACGTGCTGGCCACCGAGATCGTCAAGGTGCTGCAGCCGGTGGCCCAGCCACTGGTCATCGATGCGACGAAGAAACCCTACGTCATCCTGATGGTAGGGGTGAACGGCACCGGCAAGACCACCACCATCGGTAAGCTCGCGAGCCTCTATCGGGCCGAGGGCAAAAAGGTGATGCTCGCTGCCGGCGACACGTTCCGCGCCGCGGCGATTGAACAATTGCAGGTTTGGGGCCAGCGCACCGGCGCGCCGGTGGTGACCAGGCCCGCCGGCTCCGATGCGTCGGGCCTCGCCTATGAGGCGGTGGAACGCGCCAAGGCCGAAGGCGCCGACATCCTGATCATCGATACCGCCGGCCGTCTGCAGAACCGCGACGAGCTGATGAGCGAACTCGAAAAGATCATCCGCGTCATCAAGAAGGTCGAGCCCTCGGCGCCGCATGCGACGCTGCTGACGCTCGACGCCACCACCGGGCAGAACGCCCTTAATCAGGTCGAAATCTTCGGCAAACGTGCCGGCGTCACTGGGCTGGTTATGACCAAGCTCGATGGCACGGCGCGCGGCGGCATCCTCGTCGCCATTGCCCGCAAATTCGCCCTGCCCGTGCACTTCATCGGTGTCGGCGAGGGTGTCGACAACCTAGAGGCGTTCGCCGCGCGCGACTTCGCCGCCGCGATCGCAAGGACCGCAGAATGACCGAAGAGACCAAGGACGCCGAAGTGAACTGGGCGGAGCTGCGTCCGCAGATCATCAAGATCGTGCTCGAGCTCGGGCCTTTGCTGGTGTTCTTCTTCACCAACGCCAACTACGACATCTTCACCGCCACCGCCTGGTTCATGGGCGCCATGGTGGTGTCGCTGCTGCTGAGCTGGCTGGTGCTGAAGAAGATCGCGATCATGCCGCTGGTCACCGGCGTCGTGGTGCTGATCTTCGGCACGCTGACCCTCGTCCTCAAGGACGACACCTTCATCAAGATGAAGCCTACCATCGTCAACAGCCTGTTCGGCCTCACCCTGCTCGGCGGCCTGTTTTTCGGCCAGTCGCTGCTGAAATACGTTTTCGGCGAGGTCTACAAGCTGAAGCCCGAGGGCTGGCGCCGGCTCACCATCAACTGGGGCCTGTTCTTCATCTTCCTCGCCATCGCCAACGAGGTGGTCTGGCGCCTGTTCGACACCGATTTCTGGGTGGCGTTCAAGGTCTGGGCCATCATGCCGATCACCGTGGTGTTTTCGATGCTGCAGCTGCCGCTGCTCACCAAATACGCGCCCGACCCGAAGGACTCCATCGAGGTCGTCCCGCCGCTGGACCCGCTCCCCTGATCCCGATTTGATCACTCGAAAGCCGGTGCGGGCTGCCCCCCACCCTTGATCGCTCCCCGCAAGGGGAAGGGAAACGCAGCCAGCGATGCCAGTGTTTTGGTCTCCCTTCCCCTCGGGGCGACCTCTTGTCGTCCCCTTGCGGGAAGGGGACAGGGGTGGGGGTCGGCAAGCTCCGGCGCTGCCGTTTGAGACAGTCAGCCGCCCTTAGCCCTCTCGATCGCCGGAATGACTTCCTTTTCCAGCGATTCGGGCGAGATCGGCCCGACATGCTTGAAGGTGATCACCCCTTCGGCATTGACCACGAAGGTCTCGGGCACGCCGTAGACGCCCCAGTCGATCGAGACCCGGTTGTCGCTGTCGGCGCCGATCCGCTGATAGGGATTGCCCAGTTCCGTGAGGAAGGCCACGGCGTTCTCCGGCGCATCCTTCTGATTGATGCCGAAATCCGTACCCCGGTCTCCGCCTTGAGCCGCTCGAGCATCGGATGTTCTTGGCGGCACGGGATACACCAGCTGGCGAAGACGTTCACCACGGTCACCTCGCCCTTGAGCGAGGCGGTGTCGAACCCGTCGACCCCGGCTCCGGCCACCGGCGGCAGCACGAAGCTCGGCGCCGGCTTGTTGATCAGCACCGAACGCACGAGGCTGGGGTCGCGGCCCATGCTCAGCGCGAACACCGCAACGAGCCCAACCAGCAGCAGCAGCGGCAGCACCGCGAGAAGAATGCGTTTCAAGAGTTGGATCCCGCCGAGCGTCGCCGGATACCGGCCTTGTCGAGCTCGGCCAGCCGCTGCTTTACCCGCCGCGCGTCCCACGCCACATAGGCACAGAGCGCCAGGGTCAGCACCGCGACGCCGGCATAGGCCCAGACGATGAATTCGAGATGTGCGCCCTCGGCAATCATTTCGCACCCCCCTGCAACGCCGCCTGCCGGCTCAACGTCTCGGCCCGGCGGCGCAGGATTTCGGTCCGCATCCGCACCACCTGTAAGAGCGCGAACAGCAGTGTGAAGGCCAGCATCATCACCAGCAGCGGCGTCAGGATCGAGCCCGGCATTTTCGGCCCGGAGGCGGTGAAGACGCTCGCCGGCTGGTGCAGGGTGTTCCACCAGTCGACCGAGAACTTGATCACCGGAATGTTGAGCGCCCCGACCAGGGTGACGATGGCGATGATCCGCCCGGCCTTCAGCTGATCGTCGAAGGCCCGCCACAGCGCGATGATGCCCAGATAGATGAACAGCAGAACCAGCGTCGAGGTCATGCGCCCGTCCCATTCCCAGAACGTGCCCCAGGTCGGCCGGCCCCACAGCGAACCGCTATAGAGCGCCAGCGCCGTGAACACGGCGCCGAGCGGCGCCGCCGCCTTGTTGGCGACATCGGCCAGCGGGTGCCGCCACACCAGCGTGCCGAGCGCCGAAACCGCCATCACCCCGTAGACCAGCTGGCTGAGCCAGGCGTTCGGCACGTGCACGTACATGACGCGCACCATGTCGCCCATCTGGTAATCCTCGGGCGAGTTGAAGAAAGCGAACCACAACCCGACGGCAAAGCTCACGAGGGTGGCGATGGCGAGCGGCCAGATCAGGTAGCGCGACCAGGCGAGGAATTGCCCCGGATGCGCCAGGCGGCTGAACCAGTTGGGTTGTTTGACGGTATCGACGGACATTGGTCTCGCTTTTCCGGCTTCGCTCTATTCCCCTGCCACACGCAAGGCAAGCGCAGCCGCGAAAGGTGAGAAAGCCGTCACCACGAGGCTGAGCGCAATGAGGAACAATGTCGCGCCACCGCCGGCGAGGGGATCCAGCATCCCCACCCCGAAAATCATCACCGGGATGGCGAGCGGCAGGATCAGCACCGGCGCGATCAGCCCGCCACGCCGAAGCCCCACCGTCACGGCGGCGCCCAGCGCCCCAAAACTCACCAGCGCCGGCGTGCCGATCAGCAGCGCCAGTACCGTCTGCCCCCACTGCGCCCACGACATCGACAGGAGCAGCGCCAGCACCGGCGTCGCCAGCAGCAGCGGCACTGCCGTCACCAGCCAATGGGCAATCACTTTTGCGGCAACCACCGCTTCGAGCGGCAGGCTGGCATGGCGCAGCAGCGTCAGCGAACCATCCTCGTCGTCATTGCGAAACAGCCGGTCGAGCCCCAGCAGCATCGAGAGGAACGCCGCGATCCACACGATCCCCGGGGCCAGCCGGCTGAGCTGCGGCCGGTCCGGCCCGATGGCGAACGGCACGATCACCCCCACCATGACGAAGAACAGCACCAGCGTCAGGGCTTCGCCGCCGGCCCGAAACGCCAGCTTCAGCTCCCGTCCGATCAAGGCCCGGAACGCCGTCATGCCGCGCCCCCGAGGATCAGCGTCTCGACGCCTGCCCTGTCGGCCAGCGCCAGCTCGTGGTGCGTGGCGATCACCGCCACACCGCCCTGCGCCCGATGCCCGTCAAGCAGCCGCCCGAGCAGCACCTCGCCTTCGGCGTCGAGCGCCGCGCTCGGCTCGTCCAGCAGCCAGATCGGCCGGGCGCTGACTAGGAGCCGCGCCAGCGACAACCGCCTCAGCTGCCCCGACGACAGGTACCCGGCTTCCAGCACACCGAGCCCGCCGATCCCGACCGCCTCGAGCGCGTCGTCGACCGCGAGCCCGCTCGCCCCATTCATCGCCTGCCAGAATGTTAAGTTCTCGCTGACCGTCAGCCGCCCCTTGAGCCCGCTCTGGTAGTTGAGCAAATGCAGCTCGCCCTGCTCGATGCCGGCGATCGTTCCGGCATCGGGCCGCACGATGCCGGCCAGCGTCAGCAGCAGCGTCGACTTGCCGACCCCGTTCGGGCCGCGCAGCAGCAGCACGCCGCCGGGCGCAAGCGCGAATTGCAGCTCGGCGAACAGCAGCCGCTCACCGCGCCGCACGGTGAGGCCACTCACGCTCAGTTGCGGTTGAAAGGCCTCGGAAGCGGGCGTCGGCTGGTTCATGGCCGCCATGCCTAATGAACCCAAGTGACCACTGGCAAGCGTCATGTAGTTTCTCTATAAGCCAGCGCTAGATTGGAATGCTTCCAGTCAGACGACCTCTGCCCCCGGTCTTCCGGGCCTTTACGGTCCGGCGTCAGGACCGGGCGGCGCCTTGCAACACCAGCGCGTGAAGGCGACACCCGTGACCTCGAAATCCCTCGACAGCTTCAAATCCAGAACCACGATCACCGTCGGGGGCAAGACCTACAGCTACTTCTCCATTCCGCTGGCGGAACAGAACGGTCTGAGGGGTGTCTCGCAGCTGCCGCACTCGATGAAGGTGGTGCTGGAGAACCTGCTCCGCTTCGAGGACGGCATCACCGTCACCCGCGCCGATATCGAGGCCGTCGCCGACTGGCTGCGCACCCGCATCTCCGAGCACGAAATCTCCTACCGCCCAGCCCGCGTGCTGATGCAGGATTTCACCGGCGTCCCCGCCGTGGTCGATCTCGCCGCGATGCGCGATGCCACCGCCAAGCTCGGCGCCGATCCGCAAAAGATCAACCCGCTGGTGCCGGTCGACCTGGTCATCGATCACTCGGTGATGGTCGATAGCTTCGGCACCCCGCTGAGCTTCCTCCAGAACGTCGATCTCGAATATGAGCGCAACGGCGAACGCTACGAGTTCCTGCGTTGGGCAGAAAGCCTTCGACAACTTCCGCGTCGTGCCGCCCGGCACCGGCATCTGCCACCAGGTGAACCTCGAATATCTGGCTCAGACCGTCTGGACCCGCCAGGACGAGACCTCGGGCGAACTCTACGCCTATCCCGATACGCTCGTCGGCACCGACAGCCACACCACCATGGTCAACGGCCTCGCCGTGCTCGGCTGGGGCGTCGGCGGCATCGAGGCCGAGGCGGCCATGCTCGGCCAGCCGATCACCATGCTGATCCCCGAGGTCATCGGCTTCAAGCTGACCGGCAAAATCAACGAAGGCATCACCGCCACCGACCTGGTGCTCACCGTCACCGAGATGCTGCGCAAGAAGGGCGTGGTCGGCAAGTTCGTCGAGTTCTACGGCCCGGGCCTCGATTACCTCAGCCTCGAGGACCAGGCGACCATAGCCAACATGGCCCCCGAATACGGCGCCACCTGCGGCTTCTTCCCGGTCGATTCCGACACCCTGACCTACCTCGAGACCTCCGGCCGCGACGCCGACCGCGTCGCGCTGGTGAAGGCCTATTCCGAGGCCCAGGGCATGTATCGCACCACCGAGAGCCCGGACCCGCTGTTCACCGACACCCTGTCGCTGGACTTGACCACCGTGGTTCCCTCGCTTTCCGGCCCGAAGCGCCCGCAGGACCGCGTCTCGCTGGTCGATGCGGCGCCGAAATTCGCCGAGGCGATGAAGGATCTGGCCGGCGGCCGCAAGGAGCGCACCGCGCTGCCGGAATCGAAGGGCGAGAGCCGCTTCGTCGATGAAGGCGCCACCGGCGTCGACGACATCCCGGAGGAGGCGTCGCTCCCCGTCCGCGGCGAGCAGTACGGCCTCAATGACGGCCATGTGGTGATCGCCGCGATCACCTCGTGCACCAACACCTCGAACCCCAACGTCCTGATCGCCGCCGGCCTCGTCGCCCGCAAGGCCCGCGCCAAGGGCCTGACTTCGAAGCCGTGGGTAAAAACCTCGCTGGCCCCGGGCTCGCAGGTGGTGACCGACTACCTGAACGCTGCTGGCCTCTCGGCTGATCTCGATGCGCTCGGCTTCAACCTCGTCGGCTATGGCTGCACCACCTGTATCGGCAATTCCGGCCCGCTGCCGGAAGCCATCTCGGAGTGCATCAACGCCAACGACCTGGTCGCCGCCTCGGTGCTGTCGGGCAACCGCAACTTCGAAGGCCGGGTGAACCCCGACGTGCGGGCCAACTACCTGGCTTCGCCGCCGCTGGTCGTCGCCTATGCCATTGCCGGCACCATGAACAAGAACCTCGCGACCGATCCGCTCGGCACTGGTTCCGACGGCAAGCCGGTCTATTTGAAGGACATCTGGCCGACCAACCAGGAGATCTCCGACATCGTTCGCACGGTGATCACCCCCAAGATGTTCCTCGGCCGCTACTCCGACGTGTTCAAGGGCGACGAGAACTGGCAGGCCATCGCCGTCGACGGCGGCGAGACCTATCGCTGGAACTCGAGCTCCACCTATGTGCAGAACCCCCCGTATTTCGAGGGCCTGACCATGGAGCCGGCGCCGGTCACCGACATCCACGAGGCGCGCGTCCTCAGCCTCTTCCTCGACTCGATCACCACCGACCACATCTCCCCGGCCGGCTCGTTCAAGGCCGGCACGCCGGCCGGAAAATACCTGGTCGAGCGTCAGGTGGCGCCCAAGGATTTCAACTCCTACGGCGCCCGTCGCGGTAACCACGAAGTGATGATGCGTGGCACCTTCGCCAATATCCGCATCAAGAACCAGATGGTGCCCGGCGTCGAAGGCGGCTTCACCAAGGGTCCGAGTGGCGAAGTCATGGCGATGTACGACGCCGCCATGGCCTACCAGAAGTCGAACACCCCGCTGGTGATCTTTGCCGGCAAGGAATACGGCACCGGTTCATCGCGTGACTGGGCCGCCAAGGGCACCCGCCTGCTCGGCGTCCGCGCCGTCATCGCCCAGAGCTTTGAGCGCATCCACCGCTCCAACCTGATCGGCATGGGCGTGCTGCCGCTGCAGTTCGCCGACGGCCAGAGCTGGCAGACCCTGCATCTCGACGGCACCGAGACCGTCTCGATCGAGGGCCTGACCACGCTGACCCCGCGTTCCACCGTCAAGGTGAAGATCGTCCGCGCCGACGGCCGCATCGAGGAAATCTCGACCCGCTGCCGCATCGATACGGTCAACGAGCTGGAATACTACCAGCACGGCGGCATCCTCCACTACGTGCTGCGCAACCTCGTCGCGGCGTAAGCAAGAACAGGCGCCGCAGGTCCCGGTGCGGGAACCCCCACCCTGTCCCTCCCCCGCAAGGGGAGGAGACCAAAGCACTGGCGCTGGTGGGAGCGTCTCCCTCCCCCTTGCGGGGAGGGGACAGGGGTGGGGGTACGTTTCCCGCACCAGCGGGCGTGTCCCTCACACGCGCTCAGAGCTGTCCGACACCCCACCCCCATCACATAAAGTCGCGCCGATTTGACTCGCGCGGGACAACCCGCCTGCCTACAAACGTCGCCATGCTTTTTCGTCCGATCTTTTGCGGCGTCTCCCTTTCGCTTGCCCTCATCTCCACTGCCCTTGCCGGGGAGATCAAGCTTGCGCCCAAGGCGGTGCTGGAGCTGTTCACTTCGCAGGGCTGCAAGTCCTGCCCGAAGGCCGACGCGATGCTCGACGAGATGGGCAAGCGCCCGGACGTCGTCGCCCTCGCCTACCATGTCGACTACTGGGACTATATCGGCTGGGAGGATACTTTCGGCGCCAAGGAGAACTCCGACCACCAGCGCGACTACGCCGAAAGCTGGGGCTCCTCACGCATCTTCACCCCGCAGCTGGTGGTGAACGGCAAGGGCGGGCTCAATGGCGCCAAGCGCGATGCGATCAACGGCGCGCTGGGCGGCGCCAGCCTGCCGCTCGACGTCAAGCTCACCGAGGCGGCCGGCGACATGCTGCAGGTTTCTGTGCCCGCCAAGGCCGGCCAGGCCGATGCGATGATCTGGCTTGTCACGTTCCTCGATCGCGCTGACGTCACCATCGAGCGCGGCGAGAACGAGGGCAAGCGCGTCGCCTACACGCAGATCGTCACCGGCCGCCAGGTGCTGGGCATGTGGAAGGCCGATACCGGGACCGAACTCACCCTGCCGCTCGCCGAGCTGCTGACCGGCCGCTCCAACGGCGCCGTCATCCTGATCCAGCAGGATCACGCCGGCCTGCCCGGCCCGATCGTCGGCGCCGCCAGCTTTACGCGCTGATCAGACCTCGACCTTTTCTGGGTCGAGCAGCGGCGTGAACAACGCCAGGTCGCGCTCTTTCGTATCATCCACCAGCGGCCGGAACCGCTCGATGCGATAGGGCACCACCACGCCGGTCATGCCGCCAGGCTCACGGTTGATCTCCATGAGATGCACGCCAAGAAAGTCGCCGACCCAGGGCAGGCCGGACACATGCCAGACGACGGACTCGATGGTGTAGATCTGCCCGGCAACAGGGAAAGTGCCGCCGACCAGCATGGGCGGCAGATCTGGAAGGATCTTCGCCAGCGGCCGCGAGCCGTCGACGCAGATACACTTCACTCCCGGCCGCGCCCAGTCTCCATCGCTCACCAGTACCTCCCTCGTTGCCAGGCAGCATACGTGAAAGGCTTTGCGGCTCGGTTTGGACAGTCGATCAAATGCTGATCTAACAACAAAACTCCCGCCAGCTTGCGCAGGCGGGAGGAGAATGACTGTGCATGTAGGAGGCGGCCGGCAAACGAGCATCGTGGTTTGGGGGCTCGGTCAGCCCGCTTGCCGGCCACTGGAGGCAATACAGATAAGGTGCCGGGTCAATCTGGCGCCAACTTGGAGGGATTGTGACCGAAATAGGGATTTTGCATTAACTCATGCGGCAGATGCGTAGTCGCCGGTAACCGCGCTGCCAATGCATCCGACCGGCTTGCCAAGCGTTGCGAATGACGCGATCATGACAGTGAGGTGACGAGGCCGATCAATGGTGGACGAACCCGAGCAGTCTGGATCAGGGCTACTCATCGATTTCGCGGCAGCCGCGAGCCCTGGTCCCGCCGACCTTCAGCCGGCCAATCACAACCGCTTCGTGCCGGCGGTTACCTTCGACCGCAAGGAACTGCAGACTATCCTCAACCTCTATGGCCGCAAGGTCGTCGATGGCGAATGGCGCGACTACGCGATCGACTTCCTCCGCGACCGCGCCCTGTTCTCGATTTACAAGCGCGCCTCCGAGCGGCCACTCTATGTGGTCGAGAAGAACCCGAAGCTACGCCTCAAGCAGGGCCAGTACATGGTGCTGAGCCAGGAGGGCCGCATCCTCAAGCGCGGCCACGACCTCTCGACCGTGCTGCGCGTCCTGGAGCTCGCGCTGGTCAAATGATCACCATCCGCCCGGCCGTGCCGGCGGATGCCGCGGCGATGAGCGCCGTGCTCACCGCCTCGATCCGCGACCTCTGCACCGCCGACCACCGCAACGACCCCGAGATCCTTGCCGGCTGGCTGCGCAACAAGACGCCCGACATGGTGCTGAGAATGCTGGAGCGGCCCGGCGCGCAGTTCCTCGTCGCCGAGCGGGATGGCGAAATAGCCGCAGCCGGCTGCTTGACCGGCCCCGACGAGATCGGCCTCAACTATGTCGCGCCGGCCCATCGGTTCCAGGGCGTCAGCAGAACGCTGCTCGCCGCCCTCGAAGACCGCATCCGCGCCTCGGGGACCACGTTGGCCAAGCTCACCAGCACCGGCACGGCGCACCGCTTCTACCTCGCCAATGGCTGGCACGATGCCGGCCCGGCCGAAGCCGACCGCGGCATGCTGTGCTACCCGATGCAGAAGCGGTTTTGATCTTCCCGGTGCTGGCAGCTATGTCCCTTCTCCCCTCAGGGGAGAAGGTGGCCTGCGGACGACGGCAATGGCCGTCGCCGCGGGCCGGTTGAGGGGTGAAGCGGTGCAGCGCGCGCTCGCTGAGAGGCTGACCCCCCCTACCCTCTCCCCTCCTAGGGGCGCGAGAGCGCCCCGGTGGGAGAAGGGCACCTCACAGCGCCTTTTGCATGTGGACGATATCCAGCCAGCGGTCGAACTTGAAGCCCACCGCCTCGTAGCGGCCGACATGGCGGAAGCCGGCTTTCTCATGCAGCCGCACCGAGTTGGCGCGCTCCGCCGTGATCACCGCGATCATCTGCTTGAACCCGGCGGCGCGGCTCTGCGCCATCAGCTCGTCGAGCAACCGCCCGCCAACCCCCTGCCCCACCGCATCCTGCCGCAGATAGATCGAATCCTCGCAGGTAAAACGGTAGGCCGCGCGCGGCCGGTAGAACGAGGCATAGGCATAGCCCATCACCTCGCCGCCGCGCTCGGCGACGATCAGCGGATGGCCCAGCGCCTTGAGCTTGCCGAAGCGCTCCGCCATCTCGGTCTCGGCCGGCACCTCAGTCTCGAAGGTGATCACCGTCTCCTCGACATAGGGTCGGTAGATCGCGGTGATCTGAGGCACGTCGGACCAGGCAAAGGGGCGGAAGACGACGTCGGACATCGGGAGCTCACTGCAAACGAAAGGGCCACGATCTCTGGTAGATCGCGGCCCCGGAAATTTCCAATCAGACTTGCTGATCCCTTCTATCAGTCACGCTTTCGAACCAGAAAAGTCTCACAACTTTTCCTGAAAGCGCCCGGCGATTACTCCCGGTTGCCGAACAGGCGGAGCAGCATCATGAACAGGTTGATGAAGTCGAGGTAGAGGTTCAGCGCGCCCATGATGGCGCCCTTGGCCATGAGCTCGGAGCCCATGCCCGCGTCGTAGCTCTCCTTGACCTTCTGCGTGTCGTAGGCGGTGAGACCCACGAAGATCAGCACGCCGATCGCCGAGATGGCGAAGTCGAGCATGCTCGAAGCGAGGAAGATGTTGACGATCGAGGCGATGATCAGGCCGATCAGGCCCATGATCAGGAAGTTGCCGATGCTCGTGAGGTCACGCTTGGTGGTATAGCCGTAAAGGCTCATCGCACCGAACGTGGCCGCCGAGATGAAGAACACCTTGGCGATCGAGGCATCGGTATAGACCATGAAGATCGACGAGATGCTGAGGCCCATGACGGCCGCAAACACCCAGAACAGCAGCTGCGTCGTGGCCACCGAGAGCCGGTTGATGCCGAAGCTCAGCACCAGGACGAAGGCGAGCGGCGCGAACATGATCACCCACTGCAGCGGCGAGGCATAGATCAGCGAGCCCCACTGGGTCACCAGCGTACCATTGGCCAGCTGGCCCACCGCCCGCGAGGCGTCGGTGGTCGTGGACCAGGCATTGGCGAAGTAGGCGACCACGCCGGTCACCACGAGGCCGATACCCATGTAGTTGTAGACCTTCAGCATATAGCTGCGCAGGCCCTCATCGATGGCCGCGGCGGTTCCGGCCCGCTGAGCGGCGATAGTCGGACGGTCGAATTCAGCCATGACGAATAAATCCTTTTCCTGGCGACGTGACGGGCGCTCCTCCGAGCCTCTGCCGTCGATCACACAATATGAGGGCACACTCCGGACAATACAAGACTTCCGAACCTCACCTTAACGTTCCGTAATGTCGCAGTTCTTCAACGCTTTATCCGAGCCTCTTCGCCTCACGAGGCAGCCGGTCGGCAGAACCGTGCCGGTTGTCTTGCAGCGGCCATCCGGCGTCGCTACGTTCGAGGTGTAGATGAGTGCGAATCACGCGTTCATTGCGGCAAAGGGAGGGTCACATGCCCAGGCTCTTTACCGGAATCGAGGTCCCGCCAGAGGTGGGGCTGGCCCTCTCGCTCAAGCGCGGCGGCCTGTTCGGTGCCCGCTGGATCGACACCGGGAACTATCACATCACCTTGCGCTTCATCGGCGATGTCGATCACCATGTGGCGAGCGAAGTCACCGACATGCTCGACCGGCTGGCCGACAGTGAGGCCTTCACCATCAAGCTCGATCACCTCGGCTCGTTCGGCGGCAACACCCCGCGCGCCCTGTTCGCCGGCTGCTCCAGCAACGCTGCATTGTTGCGCCTGCAGGCGGCGCAGGAGCGGGTGCTGCAGCGCTGCGGCCTCGCGCCGGAAGGCCGGAAATTCGTGCCGCACGTGGCGCTGGCCCGGCTGCGCGGCGTTTCTGCCGAGGAGGTGGCGCGCTTCATTGCCTTCTCCGGCCGCTTCAACCCGCTGGAGTTCAAGGTCGGTCGCTTCGTCTTGTTCTCATCGCGGGATTCGGTGGGCGGCGGTCCCTATCTGGTCGAGCAGAGCTACCCGTTGGCGGCATGAAGCGGGAGGCCGGCGTTAACGCTTCCTTCACCATGCGGGCCCAAACAGGATTTTCGGCGATTTGGCACGTCAAATTGCCGACAAGATTGCCGCTAAGGTCACGACTTAATTCAAATTCGCGGCCGGTTTGAGACCTTGGTAACCATGCCATGGCAGGATGCTCAGGTGCTGGTTGCGCAACTTCGGACAAGGATGTTCGGGCGATGACATCATCTCGTTTGGCGCTGGCAGGTCTGTTGGCTGCGGGCCTCAGCTTCGGCTTGGCCGCCGCGCTGCCGGTCTCGGCGCAGGAAATCAAGCAGTTGGGAACGTTCAAGGCATGGACCGCCTGGACCGGTACCGACGCCAATGGCCCCATGTGCTATATCTCGGCTTCGCCCGACGACTGGAGCCCCAAGGAAGTGAACGGCAGCCCGGTGCGGCGCAGCCCGATCCACTTCCTGGTGATCAACCGGAAGGGCCTCGGCACCAAGAACGAAGTGCAGACCCAGGTCGGCTATCCGTTCCACCCCACCAATTCCAGCGTCACTGCCACCGTCGATGGCAAGACCTTCCCGATGGTCACCGAAGGTGAAGCCGCCTGGCTCGCCGTCGAGGCCGATGAGGCAAGCTTCGTCGAGGCGCTGAAGGCCGGCACCAAGCTGACCGTCAACGGCACCTCGCAGAAGGGCAACAAGATGGTGGACAGCTACAGCCTGTCCGGCGTCACCGCCGCCCTTGGTGAAATCGGCAAGGCCTGCAGCTGACACGGAGTGCTTTCAGGAAAAGTTGTGAGACTTTTCCACCTCGAAAGCGCGACCAGCTCGACACGAGAGCGTGAACTTAGCGCTCTCTGGAACGTTCGGCGATTGAAGCGATCAGGCTTTGCCTGCTACCAACCGCCGAACCCTGAGGCCCGCCTATGAAACTCCGCGCTCTCGCAGCCATCGCCACGGTGCTTGTCCCCACATTGTCGGGCGCCGCCATGGCGCAATCGGTGAAGCTGCTCGGCGAGTTTCGCGATTGGACCGCCTACACCGCCACCGAGTCGACCGGCCCGGTCTGTTTCGCCTTGAGTAAGCCCACCGAGGTAACCCCCAGCCCCGACGAGTTCACCGAGGCCTGGCTGTACCTGACCAACCGCCCCTCGGAGAGCGTCCGCAACGAGCTGAATCTCGTCGCCGGCTTCATGTTCGCCCCCGACACCTCGGCCACCGCGACGATCAGCGGCCAGACCTTCGAGCTGTTCACCGACAAGGACGCCGCCTGGCTGCTCGACCCCAACCAGAACGACAACCTGGCGGGCGCATTGCGGGCCGGCTCCTCGGTGGTCATCGAGGGCACCAGCGACAAGGGCATCCGCATCGTCGAGACCTTCTCGCTGTCGGGCGCCACCGCCGCCAGCCGCGCCATCGAAGGCTGCACCGGCTGACCCTTCTCCCCGCACCGGCCCCCACCTCCCCCTTGACGGGGAGGCAAGCGTAGCTTGGGAGCAACGCGACCTAGCGTAGCTCGGAGGGGGTGCGGCCACAGCCACAACAGCCGCCGCCCACCCCGCGCAGGCCAGCCTCCCACCCCCGTGTTTTGCGCAAACTCTGCGACTATGTTACAGGCCGCGCCCTGAAGGAGCGTGGTCAGGAAAAGTCGTGAGACTTTTCCGGTTTCGACCGCGCGACCCAAGAAACATGCGCACGCTGAGAGAGCCGCCCGCACCATGAGTATCGCCCTCGACCTCGATCATCACGCCCATGCCGAGCGCCCGAAATCCGGGCGCACGTCGCTGGTCGGCCTGATGAAGCCCGAGCTGCGCGACACCCTGATGGGCATCGGCCTCGACGAGCGCGAAGCCAAGATGCGCGCCAGCCAGCTGTGGAACTGGATCTACCACAACGGCGTCACCGACTTCGACCGGATGACCAACATCCAGAAGGGTTTCAGGCAGAAGCTCGCCGATACCTTCCTGCTCGATCGGCCCGAAATCGTCACCGAACAGATCTCGATCGACGGCACCCGCAAGTGGCTGTTCCGCTTCCGCGACCCCAAGAACCCGCTGCTGCCGCCGGTCGAGGTGGAAACCGTCTACATCCCCGAGGAAGATCGCGGCACGCTCTGCGTCTCGTCGCAGGTCGGCTGCACCCTCACCTGCTCGTTCTGCCACACCGGCACGCAGAAGCTGGTGCGCAACCTCACCGCCGGCGAGATCCTCGGCCAGGTCCTGATGGCGCGTGAGCGGCTGGGCGATTTCCCCGGCGGCGTGCGCCCCAATGACGGCGGCCTGGTGCCGGCGCCACGCGGCTCGGGTGGTTCCGAGGGCGACAGCCGCGCCATCACCAATGTGGTGATGATGGGCATGGGCGAGCCGCTCTACAATTACGACAACGTCAAGCAGGCGCTGCTGATCGCTTCCGACGAGGCCGGCATTTCGCTGTCGAAGCGCCGCATCACGCTCTCGACCTCGGGCGTCGTGCCGTTCATCGAGCCGACCGGCCGCGAGATCGGCGTCATGCTGGCAATCTCGCTGCACGCGGTGCGTGACGAACTGCGCGACATGCTGGTTCCGATCAACAAGAAGTATCCGCTCAAAGAGCTGATCCAGGCCTGCCGCGACTATCCGGGCCTCTCCAATGCCCGCCGCATCACCTTCGAGTATGTGATGCTCAAGGACATCAACGATTCCGACGCGGACGCGCGCGAGCTGGTGCGGCTGCTCGCCGGCATCCCGGCCAAGATCAACCTGATCCCGTTCAACCCCTGGCCCGGCACCAATTACGACTGTTCCTCGTCGTCGCGCATCGAGCGCTTCGCCGACATCGTCAACAATGCCGGCTATGCCAGCCCGGTGCGCACCCCGCGCGGCCGCGATATTTTTGCCGCCTGCGGGCAGCTGAAGAGCGAAACCGAGCGGCTGACGAAGAAAGAGCGCGACGCGCTTACCGCCTGAACGATGGCGCCCGGGCGCCGAGCCCGCAGATCCCCGAGTTGAAGGGACTGACAAGGCGGATTACAACTGGCTTGCCCGCTCCGGCGCGGCAACCATGGCGCGGTGCCCTTCGGCACGTCTGATCCGGCACTACCGGAGCGTTTTCAGGAAAAGTTGTGAGACTTTTCCGGTTCGAAAGCGCGACAAACGGTTAAGGCTGGTGACGCCTCCTTCCTCGGAGACCAGCCAATGCCCATTCAGATCAAGCGCATGCAAGCCGGCGACGAACTCGACTTTGCCGAGATCGCGCCCGATGTGTTCGACGAACCGATCCATCCCGAGCGGCTCGAAGCCTATCTGCTCGAGCCCGGCCACCTGATGCTGCTCGCCCTGGACAATGGCGTGGTGGTCGGCCAGTGCGCCGCCGTCATCCATCGCCACCCCGACAAGCTCACCGAGCTCTACATCGACGAGGTCGGCACCGCCTCGACCCATCTGCGCCAGGGCATCGCCACCCGCATGGTCGAAGCGATGTTCGCCTGGGGCCGGGAACTGGGCTGCCGCGAAGCCTGGCTCGGCACCGAACTCGACAACCTCGAAGCCAACGGCCTCTACGCCAAGGTCGGCGGCAAGGGCGAGACGATGGTCTACTACGAGTTCGAACTCTGAGCTCAGGAGAACGCGATGTACGTGCTGCATATCGAACATTCAGTTCCCGACTACGACGCCTGGCGACGCATGGGTTTCGACAGCGACCCGCTGAACCGGCGGCAGATGGGCGTAGTGCGCCACCGGGTCGGCCGGCGCACCGACGACCCGAATCACGTCATGATCGATCTTGAGTTCGCGACGGCGGAAGCCGCCGAACGGATGGCTGCGGCACTCAGGCAGATGTGGGTGGGGGCGCAGGCGCGCGGCCTGATCGCCACGCCGCAGCTCACGAGCTTCGCACTCGTCGACAGCGTCGAGTACTGATCACTCTTCGCCGCGCAGCCATTCGAGCTTGTGCCGGCCCTGGCCGGGATCGCCGAGCAGTTGCGCCAGCGCCGGCAACAGCACCCGCAGTTCCGCCTCGAGCGTAAATGGCGGGTTGACCAGGATCATCCCCGAGCCATGCAGCCGCGGCGGGTTGGAGGCCGGCCGAATGCTCAGCTCCGCCCGCAGCATTTTCGGGATGCCGGTATCGCGCAGCGCCGAGATGAAATCGTGCACGGCGCGGGTGTCCTTCAGCGGATACCACAGCGCGTAGACGCCGGTGGCGAACTTGCCATGCGCCTTGACCAACCCATCGACGATCCGCTCGAACTCGCCGCGCTCCTCGAACGGCGGGTCGACCAGCACCAGCCCGCGCTTTTCCTTGGGCGGCACATGCGCATTGAGCGACAGCCAGCCATCGAGGTGGATCACCCGCACCTGCACATCGCCCTCGAACAGCGTGCCGAGGCGCTTCGCATATTCGGGGTGCAGCTCCAGCGCCGACAGCCGATCCTGCGGCCGGAACAGTTTTCTGACCAGCAAGGGCGAGCCGGGATAGGTCTCGAGCTTGTCGCCCGGGTTCAGCTCGGCGATCACCTTGAGATAAGGCTCGGCCAAGCCTCGCGCCTTCTGCGGCAGGCCGCCCGCCAGCACCTTGCCGATGCCGTCGACCCATTCCGGCGAGCGCCTGGCGATCTCGCCGGTGAGGTCGTATCTACCGATCCCGGCATGGGTATCGATCACCCGGAAGGCCGCGTCCTTTTTTTTCAGGTACTCGACCAGCCGCGTGACGATGAGGTGCTTCATCACATCGGCAAAATTTCCAGCGTGGAAGGCGTGGGAATAGTTCATCGGGATCGCTTCCAGAGCGCTTTCAGGAAAAGTTCTGAGACTTTTCCGGTTCGAAAGCGCGACCAAATCAAAGTCTCTAGTGCCGCGCCTGGGCGGTGAGGATGGTCGCCGCGAAGGCGGTGAAGATGGCGGCAAAGCTCCAGTTGAGCGCGCGCTCCACCCACTTCGACCGCCGGAACGCCGCGGCCAGCTTTTCGGCGGCAAAGACGATCAGAAAGCCGAGCGGGATCGACAGCACCACGAACTGTGCGCCGAGAAACAGCAGCTTTCCCGCTGCGGCCGGGTCTTGCGCCTCGACGAATTGCGGCAGGAACGTTACGAAGAACAGCACCACTTTGGGGTTGAGCAGGTTAATGCCGAGCCCGGTGGCAAAACTCTGCCACAGCGTCGGCGGCTTCTTTGCCGCCTCGGCGAGCCGCAGTCCGCCGCCATGGGCGATGGCCTGCCAGGCCAGCCAGATCAGGTACACCGCGCCAGCAAGCTTCAGTGCCATGAACAGCGGCGGCGCAGCAAGGATCAGCACCGAAATGCCGAAGGCGACGAGCGTCGTGTGCACCATGATGCCGGTCATCGCCCCGAACATCGCGGCCAGCCCATGCGCCCGGCCGTAGTTGATGGCGCGGCTCATCTGCAGCGCCATATCCGGCCCCGGCGTGATCATCAGCACGAACGTCGCCACGGCAAAAGCCAGCATCACCGGCAAGTCGGGAATGAAATCGGGCATGGCGCTTTCCAACGAGGTTGGCTGTTGCCTATCATCTCCCGCGGTTGCGGCCAACGGGGGCGGCCAAGGGGAGTGGACTAGGGGCATGGCGTTTTGGGAACCGCGATCGGCGGCGCTGACGATCCGGCGGATACTGAAGGTCAATCATGCCGGCGAGTTCGGCGCCATCCGCATCTACAATGCCCAGCTTGCCCTGGCGCGTCGCTTCTATCCCGATATCGTGCCGGCGCTGACCGAAATGCGCGACGACGAGATCGAGCACTGTTGCCTGTTCCGCGAGGCCATGCCGGCGCGCGGCGCCCGCCCCTGCCGGGTCATGGCGTTCTGGAGTCTTGGCGGCTACGTCCTCGGCTTCCTCACGGCCCTCTTGGGACGCAACATGATCTGGGTCTGCACCGAAGCCGTCGAGGCGACCGTGCATCGTCACCTCGAGGATCAGATCGCCTTCCTCGCCGAGCGCGACGGCGCGCTGCACGCGTTGATCGCCTCGATCGAGGCGCAGGAACTGGCGCACCTGCAGCACGCCGTCGACCACCAGCCGCGACGGGGCGTCATGCGCGCCGTCACGCTGCCGCTGATCGGGCTCGTCACCGAATCGCTGATCTGGCTCTCCACCTCGGCGACTCGACCAGCATGCAGAGCGAGATCGCGAACTAGAGCGCTTGCCAGCCCCCTCGCCGGCGGGCCACAACGCGGCATGTCCACGTCGCTGATTTTCCCCATCGATGCCGCTGCCCTGCCGCGGGTCGCCGATCTCGCCTACCGCATCTGGCCCGAGGCTTTTGCCGGCATCCTGCCGGCCGACCGTATCCCCGGCATGCTGGCCGAGATCTACGCACTTGAAACGCTCGCGGCCGATATTGCCGAGCGCGGCCACCAGTACTGGCTCGCGACAGATGACGGCCGCGACGTCGGCTTCGCCTCGGCCTACCGCGCCGATGGCCGGGTCTGGATCAAGAAGCTCTATTTGCTCGCCGAAACCCGCGGGCTGGGGCTCGGCAAGGCGATGATCGCTACCGCCCGCGCGCATTTCGGCGCCGACCTGCCGGTCGCCCTCTATGTCAACGACGGCAACGCCGCCGCCATCGCCTTCTACCGCTCGCAGGGTTTTGCCGTCGAACAGCACGTGCCGGTGCAGATGGGGCCGTATCAGTTCTCCGACTACGTGATGGTGAAACCGGCGTGAGCTGTTGCGGCCTCACGAACTGCAAACCCGGCGCTTGCTGACCCCCACCCCTGTCCCCTCCCCCTCTAGGGGACGCGTAGCGCCCCGGAATGGGGAGGGAGACCCTCACACTGATATCGAAGCTGCCGTCTCCCTCCCCATGTTTAGGGGGAGGGATCAAGGGTGGGGGTCAGCCCGTTTCGCCCCACCATTGATGCGCAATCCAGTAGAACGCAAAGCATCCTACACAGCAGCTCATGACTGCGCTTGATCGTCTCCATCGGCGCGTCGCTCTTGACGCTCTGCACCCTACCGCGCCGCGGCCTCGCTCTCCCACGTACGCATATGCGTGTTATTGCGTGTCCCACCGGTAGGCATTTCTTGCCGGTCGGCGCGTCTGCATTTCGCTGATTTGCGCACTAACGCCTAGCCTGAACCTATCTTTAGTACTCGTTAACCATGAAATACTGAAACTCCGGGCAGTTTGATCGCGTACCCTGGAGTTAAGTCATGCGTGTATTTGCTCTGACGACTGTCTGTCTGTTGGCCGGTACCTTGCCCGCTCTGGCCGTCAACATCGACTTTTCGGGCACTGTGGTGGCCGGCTGTACGCTGAGCGCCAGCAGCAACGGCACCCTGGGCCTCAACTACACCACCGGTACGACCCTGGGCTCGGAGGAGGCCGGCGGCTCGGCCGGCAGCGTGACGATCCTGTCGATCGGCGCCACCACCCTGACGGTCGGGGCCCCCACCCGCACCAATCAGCCGGGCGGATACGTGTCGACCGGCGAAGCGGTCGAAGTGCGCTATCAGGGCGCCACCGGCCTTTCCTCGGTCACCCAGGCCTACACCGCCAGCCAGACCACGCGCTCGCTGGGCACCATCGCCGCTTCGGTGCTGACGCTGCATAACCGCATCACCAACCCTAACGGCTTTCCGGATGGCGCCTACGCCACCCGTACGGTTGTGACATGCGCCCCCTGATCCATCTCGGTGCCAGCCTGCTTGCCCTCGCGGCCCTGCTGGCGCCGTTGCCGGTGCTCGCCTGCACCCTCAACCTGACCTCGTCGGGCACCCTCAGGAACTCGCTCGACAACACGGTTCTGGGCTCCCAGGTCAGCGGCAACACGCCGGCGACGGTGAACATCCTGCTGTCCCTGCTCGAAGGGCCGACCATCACCGTCGACCCACCGACCATCACCCAGTCGCCCGGTGGCTACAATGCCAGCCTCGAAACCCGCCAGGTGTCCTACAGCGCCGCCAGCCTCGGGCTCTTCCCCGGCGCCAGCCAGGCCTACACCACCTCCAGCACCAGCTTCAGCACGGGCGTGCTTGGCCTCGTCACCCTCACCCTGACGCTGCACAACCGCGTCATCAACCCGAACGGCTTCGCCCCCGGCAACTACACAACGAGGACCGTCGTCACATGCCATCCCTGAAGCTTGCCATCGTCCCGCTGCTCGCCGTGCTCGGCCTTGCAGTCGTGAGCCCGGCGCTCGCCCAGTCGCTGTCGCCGCTCGAGAAATCGGGGCTTACCCCCTCCGACCGGAAGGCCTTTCGGCTGCAGGTCGGCAATCCGTACGACCACAAGATGACCTTCGAACTGGTCGCCCTGCTGCCGGACTACCAGACGCCGACCGATGGCGTGGTGATCAAGCCCGCCAAACTCACCATGGCGCCCGGCTTCACCAGACCCGTCATCGTGACCTTCGACATCGACCCAGCAAAGAAGGAGCGGACAATTGCGCTCTGTGTCACGCCTGCCGCACTTGATGGCCCGATTCTGCCGCGCGTTTGTGGTCGCTACACTGGCCGCATGGCCGGCCGTGGCGGCTGACGGGTTGATGCTGCCCGCGCCGCCGGTGGGCCCCGGCGGCGAGGACTCGATCACCACGTCCGAAGGGGTGCGCTGCAGCCAGTCGATCAACTCCTCGGGCGGCTACCTCGACCTCGGCGTTGCCGGTGGCGACCTCTCCAGTGCCTACGAAAACAATTCCGGCTACGGCAATAACAGCGACAACGGCCGCCAGAGCGCCGTCGCCTATGCCCGCGTCATCATTCCGCTCGGCGAGGCGCCGACCCGGCTCAATTGCGCCCGCCTCTACGAACTCGAGATCCAGAAGCTCAAGGCCGAGATCGAAATGCTGAAGGTCGGGCTCGAATAGCCCGTTGCCGGCTTAAAACCATCTTAACTGCCCTTCGCTAGCGTTCCCCGCTGATTACAAGGGATTTGAGGGGCCTGATCAGAAGTGAAGGCGCTATCGGGCGATTCCGCTGTTAAGGCCGCCGATGCGTTGCTGCTCGATGCAGCATTGCAGTCGGTTCCCTACGGCTTTTGCGTCTGGTCGCCTCAGTTCAAGCTGGTGATGTTCAACCAGCACTACCTCGATATTTACGGCTTCTCGGCCCGCCGCGTCCGCAAAGGCATGACGCTGGAAGCGGTGGTGAAGCTGTCGTCCGAGATGGGCAACCACCCCGACCAGTCGCCCGAGGAGTTCCTCACTGCCTATAAGGCCGAACTCCTGGCCAACCGCGGCGGCGCCCGCTCCAAGGTGCGCGAACGGGTGGCCGGTGATCGCTGGCTGGAGACGGCGCACGTCTATTCGCCGGGTCTGGGCTGGGTCATCACGCATGAGGATGTCACCGAGGAAATCGCCTCTTCCGAGATCATCCAGAAGCGCAAGCGCGAACTCGAGCGGCAGAACATCCGGCTCGATGCGGCGGTCAACAACATCAGCCAGGGCCTCTGCATGTACGACCCCAAGGGTCGCCTGGTGATCTGCAACCAGCCCTATCAGCGCATCTACAACCTGCCCGAGCACCTGCTGAAGCCCGGGACGCTCCTCGACGACATTCTCGGCCACCTGTTCGACGAAGGCATGCAGGCCGGCGCCAACCGCGATGATTACATCCGCTGGCGCCGCGAGGTGATCTCGCGCGGCGAGTACGGCAAGAACATCCACGAACTCAACGGCCGCACCATCATGATGCAGCACCACCCGATGAAGGATGGCGGCTGGGTCACCACGCACGAGGACATCACCGAGCAGCGCCAGCAGGAAGAGCGAATCCGCCACCTCGCCCGCCACGACGCGCTGACCCAGTTGCCCAACCGCGTGCAGTTCCTCGAGGAGATGGCCGCGGCCGAGCCGGGCCTCGCCCGCGGCGAGCACATCGCGGTGCTCTGCATCGATCTCGACCACTTCAAGGCGGTCAACGATACGCTCGGCCACTCGCTCGGCGACAAGCTGCTGCAGCAGGTTTCGGCCCGGTTGTGGGGCGCTACCCGCGAAAACGACCTGCTGGCCCGGCTGGGCGGCGACGAGTTCGCCCTGCTGCTGCGCGGCGTCGACAACCCGGCGGAAGCCGCTGCCATTGCCGAGCGCATCGTCAAGGCCATGGCCAACCCCTTCACCATCGACGGTCATCAGCTGGTGATCGGCACCTCGGTCGGCATTGCCATGGCGCCGCAGGATGGCGAGACCTCGGAAATCCTGATGAAGAACGCCGACCTGGCGCTCTACAAGGCCAAGAACGAGGGGCGCTCGACCTACCACTTCTTCGAATCCGGCATGGATGCGGCGATCCAGAAGCGCCGCAGCATCGAAGCCGGGCTGAGGCTGGCGCTCGCCAAGGGCGAGCTGCGCCTGGTGTTCCAGCCGCTGGTCGGCCTGAAGGAAAACCGTATCACCTGCCTCGAGGCGCTGCTGCGCTGGGACACCGCCGAGCGCGGCACCATCTCGCCCACCGAGTTCATCCCGATCGCCGAGGAAACCGGGCTGATCGTGCAGATCGGCGAGTGGGTGCTGCGCGAGGCCTGCCGCACCGCGGCCGGCTGGCCGTCAGGGGTCCGCGTGGCGGTGAACCTGTCGCCGGTGCAGTTCAAGAACAAGCGGCTCTACGAGACGGTCGAAGCGGCGTTGCGCGACACCGGCCTGCCGCCGACCCGGCTCGAGCTCGAGATTACCGAATCGCTGCTGCTGTCGGACAACGAGCCCACCCTCAAGACGCTGCACAAGCTCAGGGCGCTGGGGGTGCGCATCTCGATGGACGATTTCGGCACCGGCTACTCGTCACTGAGTTACTTGCGCAGCTTCCCCTTCGACAAGATCAAGATCGACCGCTCGTTCATGCGCGACCTGAAGTCGAAGGGCGACAGCCTCGCCATCATCAAGGCGGTGATCGGGCTCGGCCAGTCCTTGGGCATGTCGACCACCGCCGAAGGCATCGAGACCGAGGAGCAGCTGAGCGCCGTGCGCGACCAGGGCTGCAACGAGGTGCAGGGCTTCCTGTTCTCGCCGCCGGTCAGCGCCCAGGCGGTCACCGAAATGCTGGCCGAAGAAGGCCAGCAGCGCCCCAAGCTGCGCCGCGTCTCCTGACGCCCGCACGATGCGCCAATCAGCCTACGACCAGCTTCTCGCCCTCGCCCGCCGCTGCAGTCGCGTGCCCGCCGAGGCTGACGATCTGCTGCAGGATGCGCTGATCGAAGCCATCCGGGTCGGCCGCGCCGATTTCACCCGGCCCGAGCACCGGCGCTGGCTGGTCGGGGTGATGCGCAACAAGGCCAGGATGGCTGCCCGCGGCGCCAGCCGCCGCCGCGCTCGCGACAGCGCCTGGCAGGAGACACGCCCCGCCCCGCCGCCAGGCGACGAAACCCCTGTCAGCACCGTGCTGGCCGGCCTTCCACCTGCCCTCAAAGCCGTCGCCGCCCTCGCCCTCAGCGGCCACGATCGCCGCGAGATCGCCTACCTGCTGCGGCTCGACGACGTGACGCTGCGCCAGCGCATCTCGACCCTGGGCAAGCGCCTGCGCGCCGCCGGCCTGCAATTGCCTGAGGGGACGCCGGGTCTCGGCTTAACCCTCGCCTATGGCCGGATCCGCGATGCCCTGCTGCCCGCCCTGCTGCGTGAGGGCGGCGTATTCGCCAGCCATGACCCGGATGGCCACCTGTTCATCATCCGCCGGATTCCGCCTCGCTAGGCGGTTCCCGACGGTGCGCTTTAGTGTTGCGACGTTGCTCACATTCGGCCGGTCCACGGCAACAGCAGGCGTAAGAACCACGAGGAGCAGATCATGATTCCGAAACCACACCGCGCCAGCATCGTCTATTACGTCGCCGACATCGCCCGCACCGAGCGCTTCTACAATGAGACCTTGGGCATCGAACTCACCCGCATGGAGGGCGCCGAGCCATACTGGCTGCAGGGCTCACTGGACCAGGGGCTCGACATCATCTTCTTTCAAATGGATGGCTCGCGCGGCAGCTCGCCGGCGCTGATCTTCGATCTTGCCGAAGGCGGCATCGACGATGTGGTGGCGGCGCTGGTTGCCCAGGGCGTTACCATCGTGACCCCGGTCAGCGAAGCGCCCGGCGGCTGGAGCGCCGATTTTCTGGATCCGGATGGCTTTGGCCTCGGTCTCTACCAGTCGGGCGACAAACCGCGATCGCTGAAATAGCCGGACCTTCGCTCCAATAGAACTCCGCGACGCTGGCAGCGCCATCCCTTCTCCCCTCAGGGGAGAAGGTGGCCGAAGGCCGGTTGAGGGGTTAGGCGGTTCAGCGAGCGCTCGTTGGCAGCCGACCAAACGTCGTGAACATGAGGGTGCTTTCCGGGCGCTAACGCGCTGGGTAACCGGGGCGTGCCCTCACCCTTCGGGCGCCCCGCAACCCAGCCATTCGGCGAATTGTCTTGAGAATGTGACCCTTGTCCGATATGGGGCGCGGCTAATCTCCAGAGAAAATCCGATCGGCCGCCCCTCATGTCTTTGCGTAACATCGCAATCATTGCTCACGTTGACCATGGCAAGACCACCATGATCGACGTCCTGCTCAAGCAGTCCGGCTCGTTCCGCGACAACCAGCGCGTTGAAGAACGCGCCATGGACAGCAATGATCTGGAGCGCGAGCGCGGCATCACCATTCTGGCCAAGGTCACTTCGCTGGTCTGGAAGGATACCCGCATCAACATCGTCGATACGCCCGGCCACGCCGACTTCGGCGGTGAAGTCGAGCGCATCCTGTCGATGGTCGATGGCGTGGTGATCCTCGTCGACGCCGCCGAAGGTCCGATGCCGCAGACCAAGTTCGTGCTCGGCAAGGCCTTGGCCCAGGGTCTGAGGCCCATCGTCGCGATCAACAAGATCGACCGCCCGGACGAGCGCCACCTCGAAGTGCTGGAAGAGATTTTCGATCTGTTCATCGCGCTCGACGCCACCCCGGAGCAGCTGGATTTCCCGGTGCTGTACGGCGCGGCCAAGCTCGGCTGGATGTCCGATAAGCCGGAAGGCCCCAAGGACTCGCTGGCCCCGCTGCTCGACAAGGTGCTGGAATACGTGCCCGAGCCGAAGGTGGAAGAGGGCCCGTTCCGCATGCTGGTCACCACCATCGAGCGCAACCCGTTCCTCGGCCGCATCCTCACCGGCCGCATCACCTCGGGTACGGTAAAGGCCGGCGACCCGATCAACTCGCTCGGCCGCGACGGCAAGATCGTCGAGAAGGGCCGTGTCTCGAAGGTGCTGGCCTTCCGTGGCCTCGAGCGCACCCCGATCGATCTCGCCGAAGCCGGCGACATCGTCGCCATTGCCGGCCTCGAGACTTCGACCGTCGCCGATACGCTGGTCAACCCGTCGGTGACCGTGCCGCTGCCGTCCAAACCGATCGATCCGCCGACCCTGTCGGTGACCTTCCGCATCAATGACGGCCCGCTGGCCGGCCGCGAAGGCGACAAGGTGCAGTCGCGCGTCATCCGTGAGCGCCTGATGCGCGAGGCCGAAGGCAACGTCGCCATCCGCGTCACCGAGGGCGAGGACAACGACAGCTTCGACGTCGCCGGCCGCGGCGAACTGCAGCTCGCGGTGCTGATCGAGAACATGCGCCGCGAAGGCTTTGAGCTCACCATCGGCCGCCCCAAGGTGGTGATCCGCGAGGAGAACGGCGAAAAGCTCGAGCCGATCGAGGAAGTGATCATCGACGTCGATGACGAACACACCGGCGTCGTGGTGCAGAAGCTCACCGAGCGCAAGGGCGACCTGGTCGACATGCGTCCCTCGGGCGTCGGCCGCTCGCGGCTGCGCTTCTACGTGCCGACCCGCTCGCTGATCGGCTACCAGCCCGAACTCCTGTCCGACACCCGCGGCACCGCCATCTTCAACCGGCTGTTCCACGGCTACCAGCCGTTCAAGGGCGCGCTGCCAGGCCGCCGCACCGGCGTCCTGATTTCGAACGGCTCCGGCCAGGCCGTGACCTATGCGCTGTGGAACCTCGAAGAGCGCGGCCCGATCATGATCGATGCCGGCGTCGACATCTACGAGGGCATGATCGTCGGCGAGCACAGCCGCGAGAACGACCTCGAAGTGAACGCCCTGAAGGGCAAGCAACTGACCAACATCCGCACCACGAGTAAGGATGAAGCGGTCCGCCTGACCCCGCCCAAAAAGCTCACCCTCGAGCAGTCGCTCGGCTACATCGCCGACGACGAATACGTGGAAGTGACGCCCAAGAGCATCCGCCTGCGCAAGATCTGGCTCGATCCGAACGACCGCAAGCGCATGATGCGCGCCCAGAAGGCGAGCTGATCACAGCAGCCCCCTAACCGGGGCCTTCGGCCCTACCTCTCTCCCGGCGCGCCACCGCGCCGCCGGGAGAGAGGACGAGGGGGCGAGATCGTGCCACTGCTCCACCTCTCCCTTGGGGGAGAGGTCGCCGCGCGGCGGCGGGTGAGGGGGCCTTTTATACGGAGCGCCCATGGCCACCTGGATCACCCAGATCATCACCGACCTCGGCTATGTCGGGATCGCCCTGCTGATGCTGCTCGAAGCGGTGTTCCCGCCGATCCCGTCTGAACTGATCGTGCCGTTTGCCGGCTTTGCCGCCGGCCAGGGTGAACTCAACTTCTTCGGCGTGATCGCCGCCGCCACCATCGGCTCCTTGGTCGGCATGCTGCCCTGGTACTTTGTCGGCCGCCTGTTCGGTCTCGAACGGGTCAAGTGGCTGGCCGACCGCATCGGGCGCTGGTTCGCCTTCAATGCCGACGAAATCGACTATGCCGCCCGTATCTTCGAGCGCTGGGGCAAACCCATCGTCCTCGTCGGGCGGCTGTTCCCGATTCTGCGCACTCTGATCTCGGTCCCCGCCGGTATCGCCAAAATGAACTTCCCGACCTTCGCGCTGTTCTCGGCCATCGGCATGTTGATCTGGAACACCGCTCTGGTCAGCGCCGGGTACCTGCTGCATGAAAACTACGACCTGGTCGAAAGCTGGCTCGAGCCGTTGACCTGGGTGGTGCTCATCGCGGTGGTTGGCCTCTATGTGTTCCGGCTCTTCACCTGGCGCCCGAGCCGCCGGCGCTAGCAGGCGTCGATAGGTCAACGCGTTGCGGCGTTCCGCTCGATGCAGCGGTGAAATGCCCCAAGGTCGCGCTGGACGAGCCGCTCGCGATGCGGCTCACTGCCCTCGACCGCCGCCTCGATCGGGCAGCGGAGCAGTTCGAGGAGAAGCCCATGCACAAATTCGTATCGGCATTGCTGTTCGCCGCCCTGACGCTGCCCGCTGCGGCGCAGGCCGGCGAGGAAGTCGTCATGATCCAGGGGAGCCAGCGCGCCATCCCGGCCACCATCACGCTGCCGGATGGCGCCGGGCCGTTTCCCTTCGTGGTGATGTATCATGGCACCGGCTCGAACCGCCACGAGGCCGGCAACGGCTATGATCTGCTGGCGCCCAAGCTTGCCGAAGCCGGCATTGCCAGCGCCCGCTTCGATTTCGCCGGCAGCGGCGACAGCACCGTGGACTACAAGCAATACACCTTCGCCAGCGGCATCACCGACGGACAGGACGTGATCGCCTATATGCGCGGCCTCCCTGAGGTCGATGATGCAAGGCTGGGGCTGCTCGGCTGGAGCCAGGGCGGCACCATCGCCATGCTGACCGCCAGCCGCGACGGCGACGTCAAGAGCCTCGTCACCTGGGCCGGTGCGCTCGACATGCGCAACGCCTTCAGCGAGCTCTATGCCGAGGCCGAAAAGAACGGCTTTGCGGTGATGAAGTTCGACTGGCGCACACCGCTCAACCTCTCGCTCGACTGGTTCAACCAGGCGCGCAGCACCGATGTCGCCGCCGAACTCGCCAACTACGACGGCGCCACATTGGCCATTGCCGGCGACAAGGACACCGTGGTGCCGCCGGCCACCGCCGATGCCATCGTCGCGGCGGCCGGGGGCAGCGACAAGCTCAAGAGCATCATCGCGGGCGCCGACCACACCTTCAATATCTTCTCGGGCGACATGGCCGCCTTCAATCAGCTGATCGCCGAGACCGTCGCCCGGTTCAAGGCGACGCTCTGACGCTGCGGACATCGGGGATGGCCGGCGCCGCCGACCATCTCGGCCCGCCAACTCTCCGGCCCTTCAGCACAAAATGCCGCAGTCGGCTTGCCGCTGGGCTCGCTGCCCCCTAAATAGGGCAGCGAACCCGAGGCCCCGACGATGACCTTTGCCATTCTGCAGACGCTGAGCTTCATTCTGAACATCGTCTGGTGGATCTTCCTGATCATGATCATCATGAGCTGGCTGATCAGCTTCAACATCATCAACACCCGCAACCAGTTCGTCGCCTCGATCTGGCGGGTGCTGAACCAGATCACCGAACCGATCCTGAAGCCGATCCGCCGGGTCATTCCGCCGATGGGCGGGCTCGACCTGTCGCCGCTGATCGTCTTCGTCATCATCTTCTTCCTGCAGAACCTGATCGCCAACGTCGCGCGAACCGGCAGCATCATCTGACGTGACGCTGCCCTGGCGGGCCGCGCCGGATGGCGTGACGCTGTTCCTGCGCGTCACGCCCAATGCCGGCGCCGACCGCATCGATGGCCCCGAGCAGCGTGACGACGGCACCACCGTGCTCCGCCTGCGCGTCAAGGCCGTGCCCGACAAGGGCAAGGCCAATGCCGCGGTGATCGCCCTCCTCGCCAAGGCAACTGGCGTGCCGAAATCGGCCGTCACCCTGGTCTCCGGCGACACGGCCCGCCTCAAAACCCTGCATATCGCTGGCGATTCCGCCACGCTGGCCGCCACCCTCGCCAAGTTCGGCTAGACTTCTTACATTACGGTCAGCATCAAACCGGAGTGTGCGATGAAAGTCAGCCGCGAGCAGGCGACGAAGAACCGTGCCCATGTCGTCGAGGTCGCCGGCGCCGAGTTCCGCAAGCACGGCTTTGACGGCATCGGCGTCGCCGACCTGATGCAGGCTGCGGGCCTCACCCATGGCGGCTTCTACAACAATTTTGCCACTAAGGACGCACTCGCCGCCGAGGCGGTGACCCGGGTGTTTGCCGAGACCACCGAGCGCCTGCGCCAGTACGCGCTGGCCGCCACCGATCCCTATGCAGCGACGATCCGCTTCTACCTCTCGCCGGAGCATCGGAACTGGTCGAATCCGGCTGCGCCATCGCCGCTCTGTCGCAGGATGCGGCGCGCGGCAGCCCGGAGCTGCGCGCCGCGTTCGAGGCCGGCATCGCTGCCTATCTGGACCTCATCATTGAAATCGCCGGCGTGACGCGCCCCCGCGCCACGGCCATCTACGCCACCATGGTCGGCGCCCTGACCCTCTCGCGCACCGTCACCGACCCGGCGCTGGCCGACGCCATCCTCACCGCAGCGATCGACAGCCTGCTGGCCGGCAAAATTCCCGTCCGCACCCTTGCACCGTTAAATGATGATCATCATGTAACTGGCGTCACGCCATTGCAGGAGATGATCATGGCCACACATCCCGGAACCGCCCTCATCACCGGAGCCTCATCCGGCATCGGCGAGATCTATGCCGACCGCCTCGCCCGACGCGGCTACGACCTCGTGCTGGTCGGCCGCAACGCCGACAAGCTGCAGCAACTCGCCACCAGCCTGGCCACGACGCACGGCGTCAAGGTCGAGCGTATCGTCGCCGATCTCGGCGAACCCGGCGATCTGGCGCGGGTCGAGCGACGCTTCGAAACCGATCCCACCATCACGCTGCTGATCAATTCCGCCGGCCTGCTCGGCGGCGGGCCGCTGAGCGCCGGCAATCTCGACGACCTCACGAGCATGCTGAACATCAACGTCGTCGCCCTCACCCGCCTCGCCGCCGTCGCCGCCAAAAGCTTCGCCGCGCGCGGCGCCGGCGCCATCGTCAACCTAGCCTCCGCCATGGCCTTCATCGATACGCCCGCCGCGGCTGCCTATGCCGCCTCCAAGGCCTATGTGCTGAACCTGTCGCTTTCCCTCGATCTCGACCTGAAGCCGCAGGGCGTACAGGTCCAGGCAGTCCTCCCCGGCTACACCCGCACCCCGATGATTTCCGGTGGCGCGGGTCTGCCGGCTGAAGCGGTAATGGACGCCGACGCCATGGTCGACGCGTCTTTGGCCGGCTTCGATGCCCAGGAGTTGGTCACCATCCCCTCGCTCGAAATCCGTCGCCGCCTATGACGACTGGGCAGCGCGGCGTGTGGCGCTCCGCCCGCATCTGTCGCTATCGAAGCCGGCGTCGCGGTATCTTGCAGCCTGACTGTTGATCTGGTGCGGGCTGACCCCCACCCCTGTCCCCTCCCCCTAAACATGGGGAGGGAAACCAAAACACTGGCATCCAAGTGTGCGTCTCCCTCCCCATGTTTAGGGGGAGGGATCAAGGGTGGGGGTCAGCCCGCGCCGGCCTCTCAGCAAGCCACCGCCCCGAATCCCCTACCCCATTGCGCCCCCTGCGGCGATTTGGCACAAGTTTGGCACGCGATCGCTGGGGGGCGAGGAGGAGCGGTTCGCCGCTGCAACTACGGAGCGTTCCCCGGTGACGTCACACCGAGGGAACATTCGTTATGACTCTATTGCTTTGGGCGATCGTAGTTTGCGGTCTGCTCTCCATCGTATACGGCGTCGTCACGACGCAGGGCCTGCTGAAGGCCGATGCGGGTTCGGCCCGCATGCAGGAGATTTCCGCCGCAGTGCGTGAAGGCGCCTCCGCCTATCTCCGCCGCCAGTACACCACCATCGGCATCGTCGGCGTGGTCATCTTCATCCTCGCCTTCATTCTGCTCGGCGTTTACGCCGCCATCGGCTTCCTGATCGGCGCCGTGCTCTCGGGCGCCGCCGGCTTCATCGGCATGAACGTCTCGGTGCGCGCCAACGTCCGCGTCGCCCAGGCGGCCACCAAATCGCTGGCCGGCGGCCTCGACCTCGCCTTCAAGTCGGGCGCGGTCACCGGCCTGCTCGTCGCCGGCCTCGGCCTCCTCGGCGTCACCCTCTACTTCATCATCCTCACCCAGATGCTCGGCCTCGAGCCGACCAGCCGCACCGTCATCGACTCGCTGGTGGCGCTCGGCTTCGGCGCTTCGCTGATCTCGATCTTCGCCCGTCTCGGCGGCGGCATCTTCACCAAGGGCGCCGACGTCGGCGGCGACATGGTGGGCAAGGTCGAAGCCGGCATCCCCGAGGATGATCCGCGCAACCCGGCCACCATTGCCGACAACGTTGGCGACAATGTCGGCGATTGCGCCGGCATGGCTGCCGACCTGTTCGAGACCTATGTGGTGACCGCGGTCGCCACCATGGTGCTGGCGGCGATCGTCCTGCCCGATGCCTTCAAGCTCGCCGGCATGGTGCTGCCGCTGGCCATCGGCGGCGCCTGCGTCGTCACCTCGATCATCGGCACCTACTTCGTCAAGCTCGGTGGCGACAACAACATCATGAACGCCCTCTATAAGGGCCTCATCGCCACCGGCGTGCTCTCGCTCATCGTGCTGCTGCCCACCCTGATCTGGGTGTTCGGCGGGCTCGATGTGCAACTGGGGCTCGAAGGCGGCAAGCAATTCACGCCGTGGAACCTGTTCTGGTGCGGCGTTGCCGGCCTCGTCATCACCGGGCTGATCATCGTCATCACCGAATATTACACCGGCACCAACAAGCGCCCGGTCAACTCGATCGCCGAGGCCTCGGTCACCGGCCACGGCACCAACGTCATCCAGGGCCTCGCGGTGTCGCTGGAATCGACTGCTCTGCCGGCGCTGGTGATCATCATCGGCATCATCGTCACCTATAACCTCGCGGGCATCTTCGGCATCGCCTTCGCCGTCACCACCATGCTGGCGCTGGCCGGCATGATCGTCGCGCTCGACGCCTTCGGTCCGGTCACCGACAACGCCGGTGGCATTGCCGAAATGGCCGGCCTCGACAAGGAAGTGCGCCACAACACCGACGCGCTCGATGCCGTCGGCAACACCACCAAGGCCGTCACCAAGGGCTATGCCATCGGCTCGGCCGGCCTCGGCGCCTTGGTGCTGTTCGCCGCCTACACCCAGGATCTGCAGTTCTTCGCCGCCACGGCGAAGGAGGGCTCGTTCTTCTACGGCCTCGGCAACCTGAGCTTCTCGCTCGCCGACCCCTATGTCGTCGTCGGTCTGCTGTTCGGCGGCCTGCTGCCGTTCCTGTTCGGCGGCATGTCGATGACCGCCGTGGGCCGCGCTGCCCAGTCGGTGGTGGTGGAAGTCCGCCGCCAGTTCAAGGAACGGCCCGGCATCATGGCCGGCACCGAAAAGCCTGATTACGGCAGGGCAGTCGACATGCTGACCAAGGCCGCGATAAAGGAAATGATCGTCCCCTCGCTGCTGCCGGTGCTGTCGCCGATCATCGTGTTCGTCGCCATCTACTGGATCGCCGGCACCGCCGCGGCCTTCTCGGCTCTTGGCGCGATGCTGATGGGTGTCATCGTCACCGGCCTCTTCGTCGCCATCTCGATGACCGCCGGCGGCGGCGCCTGGGACAATGCCAAGAAGAGCTTTGAAGACGGCTTTACCGATAGCGCCGGCGTCAAGCACTTCAAGGGTTCCGACGCCCACAAGGCCTCAGTCACCGGCGACACCGTCGGCGACCCCTACAAGGACACCGCCGGCCCGGCGGTGAACCCGATGATCAAGATCACCAACATCGTGGCCCTGTTGCTGCTGGCGGTGTTGGCCCACATGGCGGGTGGGGTGTAAGCCCCGGTTCACCGCTGATCAGAACGAGGCCCGGGAGCGATCCCGGGCCATTCTTCATTCCGTCCCGTCCGTCGCCCGGCGATCCGCCAGCGCCTTGCTTTCACGCTTCAGCGGTCGGCCCACCGGGCACACTTCCTGCGCGAAGCCGTTCAGCGTGTTGGTCAGGTTATTGGGGATCAGCGAGTAGTGAATGAACTGGCCGCGCCGTTCTTTCGCGATCAGGCCGGCAACCTCCAGGACGCTCAGGTGCTGCGAGATCGAGGGTTTCGACATGTCGAAGCGCGCCGCGATCTCGCCTGCCGTCAGCGATGTATGCGCCAGGTAGGCCAAGATCCGGCGGCGAGGCGCTGACGCGAGCGCCTCGAAGACACGCTGGAAGGCGCCGTCCGGACTGACCACTTCCTCGATTGCGCTCGGCAGATCGGCATCGACCTTGGCTGGCATCGTCTCGACCATTCGCGTCAACCTTATTTAGGTAATTAGCCTATTGCCTAATCAAAGCGGCACTGCTAAGCATTTCGGCAATTAGTTCATCGCCTAAATATCAATGCAACGCAAGGCTGAAACGCCATGACGATGACCAATTCTACCCATGCCCTGTCGACCGGCCGGATGCACGCCCAGCCATTGAGCGACGCTGTCGCCGGAGCTGTGCGCTGGGCCCCGGGCAAATCCATCTGGACCTTGTCGCTTACCGGTATCGCGCTGGTGTTCGCGCCGTTAACCTTCACCCTCGACGCCCTGCTGCTTTTCCTCATCACCACCGCGGTCACCATCTGCGCCGGCCATTCGGTGGGCATGCACCGGCTGCTGATCCATCGCTCGTTCAGGACCAACGTCGTCATCGAGCACGGGCTGGTCTATCTTGGAACGCTGGTTGGCATGGCCGGCCCCTTCGGGATGATCTACGCGCATGACGTTCGGGACTGGGCGCAGCGGCAGACCGACTGCCACCCGCTCTACGCCCACCGCCGGTCGTTCTTCGTCGACGCCTGGTGGCAGATGCACTGCGTCGTGGCGCTGAACCATCCGCCGCGCTTCATCATCGAGCCCAGCACCGCCAACGACCGCTTCTATCGGTTTCTCGAACGCACCTGGATGCTCCAGCAGCTGCCCTGGGCGCTGCTGTTCCTGGCGCTTGGCGGCTGGGGCTGGGTGGTGTGGGGGATCGCGGCGCGGGTAGCCGTTTCGCTCACCGGCCATTGGCTGATTGGGCACTTCGCCCATCGGCGCGGTCACCAGGGCTGGGCTGTCGATGGTGTCGCCGTACAGGGTTACAATCTGCCGGCCGTTGGCCTCATCACCTTCGGCGAAGCCTTCCACGGTAACCATCACGCCTTCCCGGAATCGGCAAGGCTCGGGCTCGAACGCGGACAGATCGACCTCGGCTGGTGGCTCATTCGGACGCTGATGGCATTGCGTCTGGCAACCAACATCCAGTTGCCGGAGAATATCACACCACGCGACGGGCTGCGGCGCGTACCCGACGCCGCGAGCCACTGCGGTAGGCAATGCGCCGGTTGCCCATTCGGCGCGGCAAGCGTGCCGTCGAGCCGGTAGCAGCAGGTTTCCCTACGCCACCTCTGGCCGTCCCCGCCCCGTCACGCTATCCACCTGCACCAGTGCCGGCCGCACCTCGACGCTGCCGACCCGCATGATCGGGCTGGTCTTCGCCACCGCGATCGCCTCGTCGATGGTCTCGGCCTCGATCAGGAAGAAGCCGCCGAGATGCTCCTTGGCTTCGGCGAACGGGCCATCGGTGCTGGAGAATTTGCCGGCGCGCTGCCGCACCGTCACCGCGGTTTGCGGCGCCTCGAGCGGTTGCGCCAGGATCAGCTTGCCACTGTCCCGTAAGCCCCAATCGAAGGCGATCGAGTCGTCGGCCAGCTGCCGCCCCTCGGCCTCGCTCAGCGCGCCGATGGCGGCGCTGTCGATGTAGACGAGACACACGAACTTCATGCGAACCTCCTGTTTGATGGAGATTGGTCGAACTGCGGTGGGGGGATTCGACATGTCCGGGAAGGCGGCTCTGGCGCCCCCTCTCCCTTTGGGGGAGAGGGCTGGGGTGAGGGGGCCTTGCTGCAAACACCGAGCTTGGGAAAGGCCCCCTCACCCGGCCCTGCGGGCCGACCTCTCCCCCAAGGGAGAGGTGTTACCGCCGCATCTGCTCCCTAAACCCGCGCATCCCCACCAGCTCCAGCCCGAGCTCCGCATAAATCCGTTCCACCGCCCCGGGGCGGCGAAAAATCTCGTACTCAGCGAGCCGCAGTGGCGCGTCGTCCGAGATCATCGCTATGTCCCCCGGCCTCGTGAAGTGGAACGCTCCCCAGTTCAGCCCGGGCTTCGTGCCATCAAGGATACGACGATAGTCCGCCGCCGTCGGGCTGAGATTGGGGAACGGCGTCGACACCACGCCGTCGAACAGCGGATTGCCGCGCGCCGCGGCGCGCTCCAGGCACGGTCGAGCGCCAGCGACGGCTCCACCCAGGCATCCTGCGGCCCGGGCAGGAAGATCGGCAGCGCGTAATCGGCCCCCAGCCGCTCGTAGATTTCGACGAATTCCGGCAGCCACACCGTGCCCATATGCGCGTCGAGATGTGTCACATCGATGCCGGCGGCGAGCGCTGCGTCGATCTGCGCCCGCAGTTCGGCTTCCACCGCCGCGACATCCGCACCCTGCGTATCCGCCACCCGGCGGTGCATAAAACCCTCGGCGTCGCACATGCCATTATCCGCCGTGCCGGTCATCGGCCGCCAGCGAAACCGATCGAACTCTGCTGTCAGCGTCAGGTGCACCCCGATATCGAGCTCGGGGTTGTCGCGCGCCAGCTGCGCCATATGCGGGAACCATGGACAGGGCACCATCACCGAGCCACAGGTGACCACGCCCTGCTCGCACAGTTCGAGGAACGCCATATTGGCGCTCCAGCTCGCCCAAGTCATCGTGGTGCACCACCACCTGCCGCTGCGCCTGCATCGAATCGTCTCCCTCGTTCTCCGCGAACTGTGTAGCAGCGGCGGCGCCGGGAATCTCAGCCCTGAGCCCGCATCGGCTCGCCCTGCCGGTAGGCGTTCGGGATTTTGTGGCCGGCGCTCTGTCCGCCGTCGATCGGCAGCACCACGCCGGTGACGAAACTCGCGGCGTCCGAAGCGAGCCAGCTCACCACCTGCGCTACCTCGTCGGCCCGCCCGATCCGCCGCATCGGCGTCGCCAGCCCGGCCTGCCGCTGCGCCTCGGGGCCCGCCGCCTCGAGATGGTGAGTAAGGATCGGGCCGGGCGCCACGACGTTCACCCGAATGCCGCGATCGGCATAGTCGAGCGCCGCCGCCTTGCTCAGCCCAATGATCCCCGCCTTGCCCGAGACATAGGCAGCCAGCCCCGACACCCCGATCACCCCGGCGAGCGACGCCATATTGACGATCGCGCCACCGCCGGTCGCGAGCATCGCGGTGATCTCGTGCCGCATGCCGATAAACGTGCCGCGCACATTGGTGCGGATGCCCTTGTCGAAGCCGTCGAGATCGAGTTCAGCCAGCGGCGCCGGCCGCGGCCCGTCGGTGGCGTTGTTGAAGGCGATATCGAGCCGCCCGAACGCCGCCAGTCCCGCTTCCACTGCCCGCTGCATCGCCGCGTCGTCGGCCACATCCGCCGCCACCGCGAGGGCGCGACCACCCGCCCGCCGGATGCTCTCGGCCAGCGCCTCAATCGGCGGCACCGAGCGCGCCAGCAGTACCACCGCCGCGCCTTGGTGCGCCAGCAGCTCTGCCGTCGCCGCGCCAATTCCCTTGCTGGCGCCGGCGATCAGCGCCACCCTGCCTTCATGTACGCGCATCGTCATGCTCCGTTATTTGTTGCACAACAAATATGGTACTACTCAAAATATATACAAGGGACCAGCGTGTGCTAGGCTCCGCGCATGAAACCTGCCGCCGCTGAGTTGGCCGCCGACACCTGGCGGCTGATGTTCGATTTCTTCATCAGCACCAACCCGCAACGCAGCGACAGCCTGCAGCGGCGCGGCCTGACGCCGAACAATTCGCGTATCCTCAACAGCCTCGACACAGTTGGCCGCCCGATCGGGGAGCTGGCGCGACAGTTCAACAGCGACCCCTCCAACACCACCTGGGTGGTGGATCGGCTGGAACAGGCGGGCTTCGTCGAGCGCCGTCCTTCCCCCACCGACCGGCGGGTCAAGCTCGTCGCCCTCACCCCGCTGGGTTTAGAGACCCAGACCGCGCTGCTCGCTGAGTTCCGCGTCCCACCGCCTGGCCTTGCGGCGCTGAGCAACGCCGAGCTCGAAACGCTGCACGAGATTTTCCTTAAGCTCAGCCCATCAAACCCCGACAGGTGACCCCATGCGCATCATCGTCATCGGCGGCAGCGGCCGCACCGGCCTGTTGATCGTCGAGAAACTGGTGGCCGCCGGCCACGCCGTGGTCGCCACCATCCGCAACCCAAAGCATATGGCCGAGACGGTGAAGCGCGGCGCCGAAACCATCGTGCTTGATCTCGAAAAATCGCCGCTCAGCGATTTCACCATCACCATGAAAGGCGCCGATGCCGTGGTGTTCGCTGCCGGCTCGTCGGCCGGCGAAGGCAGCGCGCTTGATCGCATCGGCACGCGGCGCACCGTGCATGCCGCCGAGAACGCCGGAGTGAAGCGCTACGTCTCGGTTTCCTCGATCGGCGCCAGCACCGGGCTTTCCACCCGTTCGATGGACGACGAGATGAAGGATTACTACAAGCAGAAGCGCGCCGCGGCGAAGTTCATCCACGCCTCGAGCCTTGGCTGGACCATCATCGAGCCGGGCGAACTCACTGACGCAGCCGGTACCGGCAAGGTGACGCTGTCTGAAGCCGCGCTACAGCCGGGCCCGGTGACCCGAGACGATGTCGCCGCCGTCGTCGTCGCCGTGCTCGCCGAGCCAAGGACGGCCGGCCACGCCTACCAGCTGGTCAATGGCCCGACCCCGATCGCCGCCGCCCTGCAGGCGGCACTCGGCTGATGGCGCACCAGATCGGCCCGCTGCTCGGCTCCGGCAAGATGGCCGAAGCCTTCCACTATGGGGAGCACGTCCTGAAGCTCTATCGCGACCCCGCCAACCGCTCGGTGGCCTTCGGCGAAGCCGCCATCCTCGCCATTGTCGGCGAACACGGCCTGCCCACCCCGGCGGTGCACGAGGCCGGCCCCTATACCGGCCGCTGGGGCCTCGTCATGGACCGCGCCCCCGGCCAGCCGCTCGCCAGCCTTGCCGCCGCCGACCCGGCACTGGTGCCCGCGGCGCTCGAAACGATGGTGGCGCTGCACCTCAAGATCCATGCCCGCACTGAAGTCCGGCTGTCACCGCTGAAACCACGGCTCGCCGCCCGCCTCCGGCACGCACCCGGCCTCGATACGGCACTGCGCGACACCCTGCTCGCCCGTCTGGCCGAGCTGCCCGAGGGTACCCGCCTCTGCCACGGCGATTTCCACCCCTTCAACATCATCGGTCCACCCGGCGCGGCGATGATCGTCGACTGGCCCGACGCCACCTCCGGCCACCCGGCCGCCGACGTCGCCCGCTCCTACCTGCTGATGCGCCATGGCGCCGGCCACGAACTCGCCGACGCCTATCTCGAGCGCTATCTCGCGGCGAGCGAGGTCACCGGAGCCGAGGTTCGGCCTGGCTGCCGATCATCGCCGCGGCGCGGTTGGCCGAGAACGTGCCCGAGGAGAATGAGCGGTTGCTGGAGTTGGCACGGGGGTAGCCCCAGCGCGCCGCTTGACAAGGCCTCGTGCTGTTCCCTTTATGTTCTCGCCGCACCACGGAGAGTCCCGGATGGAGCCCGCCGCCACCATCCTTCATGCCGACCTCGATGCCTTCTATGCCTCGGTCGAGCAATTGCTGAATCCGGAGCTGCGCGGCAAGCCGATCGCCGTCGGCGGCGGCGTGGTGCTGGCTGCCTCCTATGAGGCCAAAGCATTCGGGGTGCATGGCGGCATGTCCGGCTGGGCGGCCAAGGAGCTCTGCCCCGAACTGATCTTCACCGGCGGCCATTTCGAGGAGTACCAGCGCCTCGGCGACGCGGCGATTGGCATCCTCGACGACTACACCCCGCTGGTCGAGCGCATCTCGATCGATGAAGCCTTCGCCGATGTCGCCGGCTGCGAGCACCTGTTCGGCAGCCCCGAAACCATCGCCCGGACCATCCGCACCCGCGTCCGTGCCGAGCTCGGCCTGCCCATCTCGGTCGGCGTGGCGCGCACCAAGCACCTCGCCAAAATCGCCTCGCAGGTGGCCAAACCCGATGGCCTCGTCGTGGTCGACCCCGTGCGCGAGCTTGAGTTCCTCCATCCACTGCCGGTCGGGCTGATGTGGGGCGTCGGCCCGGTGACCGAAGGCAAGCTCGAGGATGAGGGGATCCTGACCATCGGCCAGCTCGCCGGGCAACGCACCGAATGGGTGCAGCGCATCCTCGGCCATGCCGCCGGCGAAAAGCTCAGCGCCCTCAGCTGGAACCGTGATCCACGGGGCATTGTCACCAACCAGCGCGCCCGCTCGGCCGGGGCCCAGTCGGCGCTGGGCAAAAAGCCGTTCGTCGAGGCGATCTTTCGGCCAACCCTGCACCACCTCGCCGATCGCATCGCTTCGCGGCTCCGGGTGAAATCCTGGCATGGGCACAGCATTACCGCGCGCGTCCGCTTCCGTGACATGCGCGCCGTCACCCGTTCGATCACCATCGATAGTCCCATCTCCGCCACCGTGACGCTGGCCGAAATCGCCGAGGATCTGGTGCGCGTGGTGCAGGCCGACCACCCGGATGAGCGCACCATCACGCTGCTCGCCATTTCGGTGGCGCAGCTCGAGCGGGATCCGTTGCTGCAGCTCGAGCTGCCTCTGGGCCTCGCCGACGAAGCCCGCCGTCCCGGCGCCCGCCGCGGCGCCTCTCGCCTCATTGCCGATCGCGCCATGGATGCGGTGCGCACTCGCTTCGGCCGCGAGGCCATCGGCTATGCCTCGGCGACACTTGAGCTTGAGCGAACCGTCCCCGACGCCTTCCGCGGCCTCACTGAAAAGCCGCTTTAGCGCCGAAGACAGCCGCATTTCCGCCATTCGCGCCTGCGAGCCATTTGCCGGGCCGAGGGGGATTTTCGTTGCGCAAGCTGCTGATCGCGCTGCTGCTGGTGCTGGCTGGTGCGGTGACGGCGACCCTCGCCTATGCTCCCTACCTGCCGCAGCTGGTCGCCGAAGGCGTGCCGCCGCTGACCTGGCCGGCGCCCGGCCATTTCGCCCGCATTGGCGGCGCCGCATCGCCGCGCGATCTCCAGGTCGCCGAGGTAGCCACCAGCCGCCCGCTGCAACCCGAGCTTCAGGCTGCCTTTACCGAGAAGGGCGGCAAGGCTTTGCTGGTCGCGCGTACCGGCCGGCTCGAACTCGAGCACTACGCACCCGGCATCACCGCCGAAACGCGCTTCAACTCCTTCTCGATGGCCAAGAGCCTCGTCGGCGCGCTGACCTACAAGGCGCTGGCCGACGGCAAGCTCAACAGCCTCGATCAGACGTTGAGCGAGCTGCTGCCTGACGACCGTGGCCTCGCCGGCGTGACCCTCCGTTCCCTCCTGCTGATGCGGAGCGGCATCGCCTTTGACCATGGCGAGGGCAAGGCCGGCGCAATCAGCGGCGACAAGACCGTCGACACCTCCGTTAACCCCTTCGGCCCGCTGGCCCGGCTGCACTTCCTCGGCCTCCGCGCCATCGAGGGTGGCCTCGTCTCGGAAGCCGGGACAACGACCGAGTTCAACTATCAGAACGTCAACACGGCCTTGCTGGGCGAGGTGCTCGAGACTGTCTACCAGCAGAGGCTCGAGGACCTGCTGTCCGAAAAACTCTGGCGCCCGGCCGCGGCAGCGGATGCGTCGTGGCGCCAGCCCGCTACCGGCATGCCGGTCTCCGCCTATTGCTGCATCTACGCCACGGCGCGCGACTGGATCCGCATCGGCCAGTACGTGATCGAGAACGGCACCCCTGACGCGCCCTTCCTTCCGACCTCGCTATGGCGCGAGTTCCTTGGCCTCGACGTCCCTACCGCCGACCGGCTGGACGACAATTATGGCCAGCATGTCCGCCAGAACGTGCTCGATCGCGCCGGCCAGGCCCTGCAGGGCCCGTTCAGCTACTTCATGGGCCAGGGCGGCCAGGTGCTCTACCTGATGCCCGAACAGCAGCTGGTGGTGTATCGCGCCGGCGAAGAGGTGCAGCTGCTGCATTCGACGCTGTACGGGGCGTGGAACAGTATTTCGGAGTAGGTGGTCTTCTTCATTGGAGGTTTGCACTCCTCCACCTGGCCGGTGGGACACGGCCCTTCTCCCCTGAGGGGAGAGGGTAGTGGAGCTAGGACCCTTAGGTCCGTAGCGGAACTCGGGTGAGGGGTTCAGCTTCTCAACGAGCGCGAGTTGCGCCGCTTCACCCCTCAACCGGCCTTCGGCCACCTTCTCCCCTGAGGGGAGAAGGGAGGGACGAGGCAGCTCAATTTAGCCGGAACGCAACACCGCGATCACCCGATCCGCCATGTGCGCGCAGCGCGCCCCATCGAACGGGTAGAGCTCGGCGAACGAGCCGCGCAGTTGCTCTTCCAGCACCGCCCGCAGCATGCGGCGCGCCCGGTGCAGCCGGGTCTTCACCGTTTCGGGTTTCAGCTTCAGGTGCTCCGCTGTCTCTTCGGTGCTCAAGCCCTCGACGTCGCGCAGCACGAACACCGTGCGAAATCCTTCCGGCAGGCCGTCGATGGCCGTCTCCAGCAGCTGGCGCATTTCGGACCGGGCAGCCTCCATGTCGGCGGGCAGTGGGACGAGCGATAGTGGGAACAGCGACACCAACCCGGCATCGGCACTTACCGCCTGGTCGAGCGCGTCGAGTTCGCTGGTCGCCTTGCGGCGCCTCAGGCGCGACACTGCTTCGTTGAGCGCGATACGGGTCAGCCAGGTGGAAAAGCTGGCGTCGCCGCGAAAGCTCTGAAGCGCGGTGAAGGCCTTCACATAGGTCTCCTGCACCACGTCTTCGGCTTCGCCGTCATTGCGCAAGACGCTGCGCGCCGCACGGAACAGCCGCTGGTTGTTGCGCTCGATCAGCAGCCGGATGGCAGGCTCGCCGCCCTGCCGCGCCAGTTCCACCAACTCGGCTTCCGAGCGGCCGGTCAGTTCGCTTCGCGCTTTCACCACGGTCTGCATCGCCATCCTCCGTCGCCCGGTTGGACGGCTGTTCGGCGGAAAGGTTCCCAAGCCTAGCACGAATGACAAAGGGCCGGAGCGTGGCTCCAGCCCTTCAAAATTGTCCGGCGCACACCCATGTAGCGCAACGCCTCAGTTTCTACATATGGGTCACAAGGGGCTTGCTTCAAGCCCCCCACCTTGCGCTAACACCACCGCCATGCGCGCTGACGACTTGGTCCCTCGTCGCGCCCCGACATTGACTCTCGCCTCATCAACGCTTAATCCGCCGCTTAACTGTTTTCGCGGCGAACGCTGTGAATTCCGCCACCGGTCGCTCGTCGTACTGGTGAAGCCAAGGAGATTTCTCGATGACCCCGCCGACCATTGCCGCCCCGCTGCACGGCCGCTATGCGCCCTGCGGGCTGGCCTCCGCCACCCCACCTGTGCCATCCAGCCACCCCGATTTTATGTCCTCCTACCGCAAGGCAGGCCGCAAATGACCTCCGAAACGATGACCGACGTCCCCCCGTCGACGGCCGCCGCCGCGCCCGTCGACACCTCCACCGCCGCCCGCAACCGGCTGGTGATCGCGCTGCTGCTCGTCTCCACCTTCGTGGTGTTTCTCAACGAAACCATCATGAGCGTGGCGATCCAGCCGCTGATGACCGATCTCGGCGTCACCGCCAGCGCGGCGCAGTGGCTGACCACGGCGTTCCTCCTCACCATGGCGGTGGTCATTCCGATCACCGGCTTCCTGCTGCAGCGCATCAACACTCGGCCGATCTACATGCTGGCCATGGCGATCTTCTCGGTCGGCACACTGATCTGCGCCGTCTCGCCGGGGCTTGAGCTGCTGGTATTTGGCCGCATCATCCAGGCGGTCGGCACCGCCATCATGATGCCGCTGCTGATGACCACCGTGATGACGCTGGTGCCGCCCGAATCGCGCGGCAAGACCATGGGCAACATCTCGATCGTCATGTCGGTGGCCCCCGCCATCGGCCCGACCATCGGTGGCTTCATCCTCACCCATTTCGACTGGCGCTTCATGTTCATCCTGGTGCTGCCGATCGCCTTGGCGGCGCTGGCGCTGGGCGCCTGGCGGATGAAGAACGTCTCGACCCCACGCTCCACCCCGCTCGATCTGATTTCGGTGGTGCTGTCGGTGCTGGCTTTCGGCGGCATCGTCTATGGCCTGTCGAGCTTTGGAGAAGCCGCGTCCGCCGCCGGCGAACACGGCATGTCGCCGTGGATCCCGCTCGGCATCGGCCTCGTCACCATGGTGCTGTTCGTCTGGCGCCAGCTGACGCTGCAGGACAGAGCCCTGCTCGACCTCCGCACCTTCGCCATCACCAACTACACCCTGTCGGTGGTGATGATGGGCATCGCCATGATGGCGCTGTTCGGCGTCATCATCCTGTTGCCGCTGTTCCTGCAGAACGTCATCAAGCTCGATCCACTGCAGATCGGCATGATGCTGCTGCCGGGCAGCCTGATGATGGGCCTGCTCGGCCCGATCGTCGGCCGGCTCTATGACAAGTGGGGTACCACCCGCCTGCTGGTGCCCGGTTCGATCATCGTCAGCGCGGTGCTGTGGGGCCTGACCCTGGTCGACCAGAACAGTTCGATCTGGGTGATCCTCGCCGGCCATATCGCGCTCTGCATCGGCCTCGCCATCATGTTCACGCCGCTGTTCACCGCGTCGCTGAGCTCGCTGCCGATGCAGCTCTACTCGCATGGCTCGGCCATTCTCGGCTCGGTCCAGCAGGTGGCGGGCGCCGCGGGCGTGGCATTGTTCATCGCACTGATGACCATCCAGTCCACCGCGCTGACCGCCGCCGGCACCGAGCCGGTGACGGCGCTCGCCGCCGGTATCCGCACCGGTTTCATGACTGGCGCCATCATCTCGCTGTTCGCCATCGTCGCCGCCTTCTTCGTCAAGAAGCCGCCGGCGAACCCCGAAATGGCCGGCATGGGCCACTAGGAGCGTGATCAGGAAAAGTTGCAGACTTTTCCGGTTCGATCTCGCGACCACAAGAAGTGGCCCTGATTGCTTCACGTAAATCACTAAACGCTTCGGGCGCCGGATACCTCCGGCGCCCGATTTCTTTTCGCCGCCTGTCGAAATGCACGCGGCTCGCCCGACATTGTTTTGAGAGCAATGAGGGAGTTTAGCGATGGCCGAGATCACCAAGCTGATGGATGGAAATCCTGCTCGGAGAATGCCCGCGCTGGCATGATAACAGGCTGTGGTTCGCCGACTGGGTCGGCCAGAAGCTCTACAGCATCGACGCCGCCGGCCGCCCGACCGTCGAGGCGGAAGTCGCCTCGCTGCCCTTCTCGTTCGACTGGTTGCCCGATGGCCGCATGCTGCTGGTGCATGCCGCCGACAATGACCTGAAGCTCCGTCAGCCCGACGGCACCTTCGCCCGCTTCGCCGACCTTTCGCACCTGTCGGAACGTGGCTGCAACGAGATCACCGTGCACCCCAAGGGCCACATCTACGTCAACAATGTCGACTTCGAGTTTCCCGGCGGCGAGTTCCGCCCCGGCTTCATCGCCCTGGTTTCGCCCGACGGCAGCAGCCGCAAGGTCGCGGAAGGCCTCGCCTTTCCCAACGGTATGGCGATCCTCGCCAACGGCAGGACGCTGGTCTGCGCCGAATCGTTCAACGGCAACCTCACCGCCTTCGACATCGCCGAGGATGGCAGCCTCAGCAATCGCCGGCTCTGGGGCAATGTCGGCGCGTACGGCAATGACGGCATCTGCGCCGATGCCGAAGGCGCCATCTGGACCTCGACCGGCCCCACCGTGCTGCGCATCCGCGACGGCGGCGAGATCGTCGAAAAGTTCGAGCTCGACCGCATGTGCTTTGCCGTGATGCTTGGCGGGCCCGACGGCAAGACGCTCTACATGGTCGCCAACGAGTGGACCGGCAGCGTAGATGTCAGCCAACCCACCGGCCGGGTGTTCAGCACCCGCGTTGCGGTGCCGCATGCGGGTTACCCCTGAGCCGCAGCCGCCGGTGGCGTGGCCCCCCACCCTTGATCCCTCCCCGCAAGGGGGAGGGAGACGCAGACTGTGATGTCAGTGGAAGGGTCTCCCTCCCCCTTGCGGGGAGGGGACAGGGGTGGGGGTCAGCTCACGCCGGCCGCTCTGTTGCCTGGCGCCGAAAAAGAGAAAGGCGCTCGACCCGTTGGGGGAGCGCCTTTCATTGGCTGGGATCATGTCGCCGGGAGGGACAGCGCCCCGATCCAACCGTTGACCGATATATGTGAACCCGGTTTCACGGTTTCAAGGGCCCGGAGCGTTTTCAGGAAAAAGCCTGTCCCCGCGAAGGCGGGGATTGCAGACTTTTCTGGTTCGAAAGCGCGACCAGATGAAATGCCTATCGCATTCGACCCCGTAGGTTGAACCACCACAGCACCACCAGCCCGACAACCAGCACGATGAGCCCGATATAGAGCCATTGCGACTGGCCCGACATGACGCTGCCGGCCAGGACGTTGGAGCCCTGCAAAGTCCAGAGCCCACCCAAAAGCACCAGCAATACGCCGACGATCGTCCCGAAAATCTTCATCACCATCCTCCAGCTCCACTTGGAGCCTCGATTGGCGGCGCCGGCTGGCAAGCCGATGCCGCCGAAATGATGGGACTACTCGATGCGCTGGCCCGGTTGGCTGACCCCGCCCTGGTGCAGCGTCAGGCTCGTCGCCTTGCCGTCGGCCCCCAGCTCGAAGCTGAGCTGCGCATCGACCACCTTGTAAAAGAACGTCGTCTCGTTCTCGGCATAGACCGGCAGCTTCTGCTGACCGGTCGCCTGCACGAACAGCGCATCACCCTCACGCGTCACCTCCAGCACGAAGGCCGGCGTCAGCGCATACTTGCCGACATAGCGGTCGAGCAGCGCCGGATCGATCTCCGCCACTGCGTGGAGTTTCGGCATCGGCGTCAGTGACAGGTCTTCGGCCAGGATGTGAAAGCCGATATCCTCGATCCCCACCGTGCTCGCCATGTTGGACAGCACCACCACCCCTTTGCCGGTCTTCCGATCATAGCCGGCGAAGGCGTTGTAGCCGCCGGTCATGCCGTTGTGCCAGGCGATCTCGCCGGTCGGATGGGTGAGGGTGAACCAGCCCAGCCCGACCTTGCCGCCGCTCGGGTCGGAGGCCCGCGTCCGTTTCAGCATGATGGCGAAGGCCGGATCGAGCGGCGACGGCACTGCGCCGCTGGCGGCGGCGATGAACTTGCTGACATCAGCCGCCGTCGAACGGATCGCCCCGGCGCCGGCAAAGGCATCGAGGTCCCAGTTGCTCACCGGGTTGCGCCCTGCATCATGGCCGCTCGCCAGCCGACCCTTAAGCGCCGGCGTCGTGGTCAGCGCCGTTTCGGTCATCCCGAGGGGGGTAAAATCCGCTCCGCGAGCAGGCTCGCATAGCTCTTGCCGCTGACCTGCTCGATGGCCTGCGCCACCAGCGCGAGACCGATATTGGAATATTCGAACTCCGCCCCGATATCGCGCTGCAGCTGGTAGCTCTGGAGGAACGTGCGGAGCTGCGCCGCGCCGTAGCCGGCATAGGGGTTAGCCGGATTGCTGGCGCCGAGATCGGGTGGCACCGAGGGCAGGCCCGAGGAATGCGTCACCAGGTCGAAGGCGGTGATCTGCTTGCCGCCGCGCTGCGGCAGCACCGTACCCTCGGGCAAATACTGGACGATCGGCGCATCGAGATCGATCGTGCCGGCCAGCACCTGCTGGGCCAGCAGCACATTGGTGAACAGCTTGGTGACCGAGCCGATCTCGAACACCGTATGCTCGTCGATTTGCCTGATATCGCCGAGCGCTGGGTGGCCATGGGAGACGAAGCGCGGCACGCCGTTTTCGATCACCGCCACGGCAATGCCGACATTCTGCTCGGCGGTGTCGATCCGCTCGATCAGGATGGTTTCGATTTCCGCGCTGGATGGGCTTTGCGAAAACGCGGCACCCGTCGACAACATGGTGGCGGCGAGTGCGGTCAGTACGGCTTTCATCCGGTCCTCCAATGGTGAGCCCCCGATATGGGACTCACAATTGGAGCGACAAGCATTGCGGCAGAGTTATCTGGCCGAGCTTACTTCTCGGCCTTGGCGCGCTCGATCGATTCGAGGATCACCTGGCGGGCGTCGGCGACGCCGCCGAGCTTTTCGATCTTGGCCCACTTGCCCGGCTCGAGATCCTTGTAGTGGGTGAAAAAGTGCTTCACCCGCTCGAGCTGGATTGGCTGCATGTCGGTGATGTCGTTGATCCCGTCATACATCTTGGTGAGCTTACTCACCGGCACCGCGAGGATTTTCTCGTCCGTGCCGCCATCGTCTTCCATGAACAAGACGCCGAACGGCCGGCACCGCACCACGGCGCCCGGCACCAGCGGCCGCGAGTTCATCACGATCACATCGAGCGGGTCGCCATCACCGCACAGGGTGTGCGGCACGAAGCCGTAATTCCCCGGATAGCGCATCGGGGTATAGAGGAAGCGGTCGACGAACAGCGCGCCTGAGGCCTTGTCGATCTCGTACTTGATCGGCTCGCCGCCCAGCGGCACCTCGATGATCACGTTGAGGTCGTCGGGGGGATTCTTGCCGATCGGGATCGCGTCGATATTCATTGGGCCTGCCTTGGGGTCTGCCTTAGCGTGTAATTCGGCGGGTTGTGGCCCATTCCGGGCCATGATTGCAAGGCATACGAATGCGCGGGTGGCATGCAGCCTTAAGGAGGATTTGCCGTGATCGGACGGGTTTTCACCAGTGCGCTTTATGTCGCCATCGGGCTTTTGCTCGTCGCACCGGTCGCCGCCCAGCAGATCGAATCGAGCGAAACCGGCCTCGATCTTAACGTCGATTGCACGGTGATGCAGTCGGACGATTTCGGCTCCACCTGGGCCTGCACCGGCCTCAAGGGCATGCCGGTGATGGTTTCGGAGAGCGACCTCAGGATGTCGGTGTCCTACGGCCTGACCTCGACAACCGAGAAGGCGGCCAAGCAAAAACTGCAGCCGCCCAACCGTTTAGGCGACAAGATCGAGTGGCGCGTCTCCAACGCCGAGGGCTTCTGGAAGCCGTTCGCCACCATCGTGCCGTTCATCACCAAAGGCGAGACGGATAAGCCCGAAGGTCGGGTGCTCGTCGTCACCAAGCTTGCCCCCGGCGCCACCTGCCACATCGCCTATGTCGACGCCCTCGCCAACCCCGACGCCGAGGTTCTGGCCCGCAAGGCCGCCGATACGACGGCAAAGGATTTCGATTGCGAGACCGGTGAGCCGGACTATGTCGGCAAGTTCGAGGCCTGGAAGCGCTGAGCGCCACGCGCCCGCGGTGTCACCCCGGCGAAGGCCGGGGCTCATCCTGAGATGTTGCAGTGGCGCTCGCTCACCGTCCACCACCGGGTCATTCCCGCGGAAGCGGGAACCTCCGTTTGCGATGCCGGCAAAGAAAACAGAGGTCCCCGCTTTCGCGGGGATGACTCCGTGGGCAAATGGCGAAACTTCGACGCAGCCCTACAGCCGCACCGCGGTTCCCGACACCGTCACCATCAACATCGCGCCGGCCTGCCCGACCACTTCATAATCGATATCGACCCCGACCACCGCATCCGCGCCGAGCCGCTGCGCCTCGGCCCTGAGCTCGTCGAACGCCGTGCTGCGCGCGTCGCGCAGCGCCCCTTCATAGGCCCCGGCCCGCCCGCCGACGATGTCGCGAATGCCGGCGAACAGATCCTTGAAGATGTTGGCGCCGACGATCACCTCGCCGGTGACGATGCCCAGATAATCGCGGATCGGCCGTCCCTCGAGCGTCGGCGTGGTCGAGATAATGATCATGCCCGCGCCATCTGGTTGCGCAGCACCGTGCGATCGCGCGACGACACCCCGATCAGCTCGGCGATGCGCCACACCATATTGTCTTCGAGCTCGTGGTTGCGCTTATCGGCGAACACCACCTGCCACATCATCCGGATGATCTCGATCTTTTCGCCATCGTCCAGTGAACTGAGTGCCGAAGTGAAACGGTAGAAATCCACCAATTCCTGGTCGCGCTTGGTCGCCTCGACGATGAGCTTGCGCACCTCATCCTCGCCGAGCTCGTAATAATCCATGAGCGTGCCCTCGAGCGCCTGGCGCTCGGCCTCGCTGATCTGCCCGTCGATCGCCGCCAGATGCACCAGCAATGCGGCAACCGCCAGTTTCGGCTCCATGCTGAGCACGGTGGCATCGGGTCTCTGGAAGATGGAGCGCAGCGCATCGAACATGGGAGGGTCCGGAAGCTGGGACAAAACATAAGCAGTCCTGTCCCATCGCGAAAGTGCCCCCATGCCGCAGCGCGAGGATGTGAGTGGGACGTGTTCGGATTATCTCGCTTGACTCTCCAGCGGACTCTGGTGTTCCCTATTTGTTCTAATTACTGACAACAGGGAGGCTCAGATGCCGGGCCTCGCACGCCACGATCTCGCTGCCTTACGACTGAAAATTGCCGCCCTGGAAAAGCGCCCGCTGCTGGCGGAAGGCGCGGCCATGCTGGCTGAGCGGCTGGGCAAGGCTGCCAATGATGCCGAAGCCGAGCCTGCCGATCCGCTCGCGCTGCTGACGGCCCCCAATGGGCTGCTGCACGAAGTGTTTGCCGATGAGCAGCGCCAGAGCGGCGCGGCGCTCGGCTTCACCTTCGGGCTCGCCCGGCAGTTGCTGAGCGCAGAACGCCAGGCGGTGCTCTACCTGCAGCTCTCGGGTGAAGGCCAGGAGCTCGGCCTGCCCTACGGCCCCGGGCTGATGCAGTTCGGCATCGATCCGGCAAAACTGGTGATCGGCCGCATCGACACGATGCCCGAATTGCTCTGGGCGATGGAGGAAGCCATTGCCTGCCGGGCCGTTGCCGGGGTGATCGCCGATCTCGCGAGCCACCCCAAGGCGCTCGATTTCACCGTGTCACGCCGGCTGAGCCTCCGTGCCGCGGCGGCCGGGACTTCGGCTTTCCTCGTGCGTTATGGCCGGGGCCGCGAGGCGAGTGCGGCAAAGCTGCGCTGGCGGATTTCGCCGGCGATGAGTGGTGAACTGCCGTTCGACCCGCGCGCCTCGGGCCCGCCCCGCTTCCAGATCGAGATCGAAAAAGGCCGGCTCGGCGACAAGACGCAGCGCGCCGAAGGCAAGACCATGCTTATGGACTGGACAGAAAATGGCTTCGTTTCAGTCGAACCCAAACCCCGCACCGCAACTGCTGTTCGGCGAACGCCGCCGCCATCTCGCCCTGTCACTGCCCCGCTGGGCCACCGATTGTCTCAGGCGGGCTGATCCGGCGCTCGGCCGCTCGACCCGGCCGCTAGCCCTGTGGGAAAAGCAGCAGGGCGCCATGCGGCTCGCCGCGGTGGACGCCGCGGCGGCCAAGGCCAACCTGATCTCCGGGCAGAACCTCTCAGACGCCCGCGCCCTGGTGCCGGAACTCGACGTGCGCGAGATCGACCGGGCCTATCTCGAGCAGGTATTCGCCGATTTTGCCGATTGGCATTCCAATGCCAGCCCTATTGTCGCCGTCCACACCGCAACAGCGCCCTATGGCGACCTGGTCCTCGATATCACCGGGGCCGCCCACCTGTTCGGCGGCGAGGCGAAAATGCTCGAGCTGCTGGTCAACCGGCTGCGCAAGCTGGGCTTCACCGTGTCCGGCGCCATAGCCGATACGGTGGGGGCGGCCTGGGCGCTGGCGCATTTTTCTGCCGGCAGCATCATTGCCCCAGGCGAGACCGAAGCGGCGCTTGCCACCCTGCCAATCGTCGGCTTGCGGCTCGCAGAGGCGCAGGTCGCCGGGCTCAACCAGATGGGATTGAAGAGCATCGGCCAGCTCTATGGTCGGGATCGACGGGCGCTGCAGGCCCGCTTCGGCGCTTCGCTGCTGCTCAGGCTCGACCAGCCCTGGGCCGCATCGAAGAGCGGATCACCCCGCGCCTGCCGATCGCCGAGCATTATGCCGAACGGCGTTTCTCCGAGCCGATCGGCTATATGGACGATGTGCTGATGACGGCGCGCGATCTCGCCATCCAGCTCGGCCTGCGGCTGGAGGCCGAAGGGGTTGGGGCGCAGACCTTTCACCTCTTGCTCTACCGGGTCGACCACAAGGTGATGAACCTCACCATCAATGCCGGCCGGGCGACCCGCGACCCCAATCATATCGCCCAGCTCTTCGTGCACCGCTCGGAGCGGCTCGAAGGTGAATACGATGCCGGCTTCGGCATCGACATGATCCGGCTGGCCGCCAGTTCGCTGTCCGAGGTGGAGAGCACCCAGCTCGGAGCCTTCGAGGTCGAAGACGGGGCTCGCGATCTCGACCGGCTCTATGATCGGATGACCAGCAGGCTCGGGCCGCTGGCGCTCACCCGCTCGAAATTCGTCAACACCCATATCCCCGAGCGGGCGGCAAAGCTCGAGCCGGTAATCGCGCCGACTGCCGACGATCCGGAAGCCCTACCCGATCCGGAACTGCAGCGGCCATTGCGGCTCTTGCCCAATCCCGAACCGATCAATGTGATGGCTGAGGTGCCGCATGGCCCGCCGATGCGGATCATCTGGCGGCGCATCGCCTACCGCATCCTCAAGGCTTCGGGTCCCGAGCGGATCGAGGCCGAGTGGTGGCGCTCGGGCAAAAACCTCGACGTGCTGGAGCGACCGCAGCGCGGCAGCAAACGGCATGACCCACACGACGACCCGAAACAGACCGACAAGCCCAAGCCCAAGCCCAAGGAGCCCGAGCATGTCTCGAAGCTCGCCGCCTTCGATCCGCTGACCACGGTGCGCGACTATTACGTCATCGAGGATGATGGCGGCCGGCGCTTCTGGATCTTCCGCATCGGCCTCTATGGCGCCGCCGAAGCGCCGCGCTGGTTCCTGCACGGCTTCTTCGCATGAGCAAACCCGCCTATGCCGAACTGCTGGTGACTTCGAACTTCTCGTTCCTGAGGAGCGGCTCGCACCCGAAGAACTGGTCTCGGCGGCGATCGCCCTGGGGATAAGCGGCGTCGGCATCTGCGACCGCAACAGCTTTGCCGGTGTGGTGCGGGGCTACGTGGCGCATCGCGACCTCAAGCACACCGCGCCGGATTTCCGTTACGTCGTCGGCGTCCGGCTCTGCTTTGCCGACACTACCCCCGACATCATCGCCTACCCCTCGGATCGCGAGGCCTATGGCCGGCTCTGCCGCATGTTGAGCCGCGGCAACCTGCGCGAGGAGAGCGAGAAGGGCAAATGCGTGCTGCATTTCGCCGACCTCGCCGACTTCATCGAGGGCCAGTTGCTGATCCTCCACTGCGACGAGACCCGCTGGGAGCATTCTGCTGCAACGCTCGATCGGCTGGCGCAGCTCAGCCCCGGCAATGTCTGGCTGGCCGCCGCAGCCACCTTCAAGGGCACCGACCGTAGCAGGCTCAATCGGCTGGCCGATATGGCAGCAACTGCCGGGGTGCCGCTGCTGGCCGTCAACGACGTGCTCTACCACGAGCCCAATCGCAAGATCGTCCAGGACGTGGTGACCTGCATCCGCGAGCACCTGACCCTCGAAACCGCCGGCCGCCGCCTGCAGCAGAACGCCGAACGGCACCTGAAGTCGGCGAACGAAATGACCCGGCTGTTCGCCGAGCATCCCGATGCCATCGCCCAGACACAGTTGCTGCTAGGTCGCATCGGCTTCAGCCTCGACCAGCTAAAGTACAATTATCCGACCGAAACCATCGGCAATGGCGAGACGGCGCAGGAGACGCTGGAGCGGCTGACCTGGGCCGGGGCGCATTGGCGCTATCCTGATGGTATTCCCGACAGCATCAAGCAGAGCCTCTGGAGTGAGCTCTGCCTCATCGCCTACAAGGGCTACGCCTCCTACTTCCTCACCGTCGAAGATGTGGTGCGCTATGCCCGGCATACGCTGAACATCCTCTGCCAGGGGCGCGGCTCGGCCGCCAATTCTGCGGTCTGCTATTGCCTCGGGGTAACCGAGGTCGACCCCACCAAGGTCACGCTGGTGTTCGGCCGCTTCCTCTCGACCGAGCGCGACGAGCCGCCCGATATCGACGTCGATTTCGAGCATGAGCGGCGCGAGGAGGTGATGCAGTACGTCTACGGCAAATATGGCGGGGAGCGGACCGGGCTCACCGCCACCGTCATCTCCTATCGCTCGAAAAGCGCCATCCGTGAAACCGCCAAGGTGTTCGGCATTTCCGACGACACCATCGGGGCGCTCAATCAGTTGCACTGGGGCTGGGGCAATGCTGCCGATTTGAAGGGCATCAAGATGCTCGGGCTCGATCCTGATGATCCGACCCTGACGCAGATGTTCAACGTGGTGCCGGTGCTGAAATCCTTCCCCGCCACCTCAGCCAGCATGTCGGTGGCTTCGTCATCACCCGCGATTCGCTCGAAAGCCTGGTGCCGATTTCGAAGACGGCGATAGAGAGCCGCACCATCGTCGAGTGGGACAAGGACGACATCGACGCGCTGGGCATTCTCAAGGTCGATATCCTGGCCCTCGGCATGCTGACCTGCCTGAGGCGTTCGTTCGAACTGCTGCACCAGCATTATGATCGCGACGTCAGCCTGCCGCAGCTGATGGCCGAAGAGACCGAGCCCGAGATCAAGGCGCCGGTCTACCGGATGACCCACCGGGCCGACACTATCGGGGTGTTCCAGATCGAAAGCCGGGCGCAGATGTCGATGCTGCCGCGGCTGAAGCCGGTGAAATTCTATGACCTGGTCATCGAGGTCGCCATCGTGCGGCCTGGTCCAATCCAGGGCGGCATGGTGCATCCCTATCTGAAGCGCCGGCAGGGGCTCGAGCCGGTGGAGAAAATGCCAGCTGCCCTCTTCGAAGTGATGGAACGAACCTATGGCGTGCCACTGTTCCAGGAACAGGCGATGCAGATCGCTATCGTCGCGGCCGGCTTCACCCCGGGCGAGGCCGACAAACTGCGCCGCGCCATGGCGACATTCCGGCGTAACGGCACCATCCATACGCTGAAGGACCGGTTCCTCAGCGGCATGAAGACCAATGGCTATGCCGAGGACTTTGCCCGACGCTGCTTCGCCCAGATCGAGGGCTTTGGCGATTACGGTTTTCCCGAAAGCCACGCCGCCTCGTTCGCCCTGCTGGTCTATGCCTCGTGCTGGATGAAGTGCCACTACCCCGATGTGTTCGCCTGCGCGCTGCTCAACAGCCAGCCGATGGGGTTTTACTCGCCGGCGCAGATCGTCCGCGATGCCACGGAGCACGGGGTCGAGATGCGGGTCGCCGACGTCAACCGCTCCGACTGGCTGCATGTGCTGGAAGCCGGAGTTCCGGCGCGCGAGCGGATCATGAAGCAGCATGCCGAGATGCGCGACGATATCTTGTCGACCAAGGCGATCCGCCTGGGGCTGCGGCAGGTGATCGGGCTGAAGCAGGATCATGCCAACCTGATCGTCGCGCGCCGTGGCGAGGGTTATGCTTCGATCCGCGACCTCTGGGTCAGGACCGGCGTGCCGGTGGCGACGCTGGAAAAGCTGGCCGAAGCCGATGCCTTCGGCTCTCTAGGGCTCAATCGGCGCGAAGCGCTATGGGTGGTCCGCGGGCTCAACGGCGTGGCGGGCGCCGAACAGCTGCCGCTGTTCTCGATCTCCAAAAAACTCTCGAAACCCGATGATGCCAACACTGACCTCCCAGTCATGGCGCAGGGTGAATCCGTGGTGCACGACTACCGGACACTGTCGCTGTCGCTGAAGGGACACCCGGTAGGGTTCCTCCGCCCCGAGCTCGATCGGCGCGGCACACTGCGCTGTGCCGACCTGATCGACAAACCCAACGGCGCCATCGTCGAAACCGCCGGCCTGGTGCTGGTGCGCCAGCAACCGGGTACCGCCAGCGGGGTGATCTTCATGACGCTGGAGGATGAGACCGGCATCGCCAACATCATCGTGTGGAACAAGACTTTCGACAGCAACCGCCGCGTCGTGCTCGGTTCACGCCTCCTCGCGGTGCGCGGCCAGCTGCAGCGCGAGGGCCTCGTCACTCACCTCGTCTCCCGCAGCTTCACCGATTTCACCCCCAGCCTGCTCGATTTGGCGCAGGGCCTCGATATCGGCGATGCCATGTTGGCGCATGGCGATGAGGGTCGAACCGGCCCGCAACCCGGCCGCGACGAAGGCGAACGCCGCCGCCGCGAACAGCTCGACCGCGAGGCGTACGCGGCGCTGCCGTCGGGGCGCAATTTCCACTAGGCGCTTTGGCTTTGTACCACGGAACATCGCTGGTTTAGCTGATCTGCAACCTGATGGACGGACTGGTCACCTACGCCATGAAGCGATACCAAGAGTAGATAACATATTGCCTATTAATGAGATAATGATTATGTAGAGGCTATTATGTTATCTCTTAGTTTCACATCTCCTTCTGAGGTCATTGGCGCTGCGGCTCGTCGTGCCCGACAGTTGCGGCTGGCTCGAAACATGACCCAGGACGGCTTGGCGGCCCGCTCGGGGGTTAGCTTGGGTACCCTGAAGCTCTTCGAGCGAACCGGCAAGGCGTCGTTCGAGACGGTAGTCCGGATCGCTTTCGCCCTGGCAGCTGAAAAGGAGTTTCTCGAGCTGTTCCCACCAACTCCCATGACGCGGATAGATGACATCATCGAGGAACCGGTTCGCAGGCGTGGGCGTCTCAAGTGAAGCAGATCGACCACGTCGGCGCCCTCGATGTCACCATCGAACTTGATGGTGAGCTCATACCGGTCGGCAAACTCGCCTGGCGAACCCGAGAGCGGCGGAGCTATTTCGAGTACGCCGCCGAGGCCATCGAGCGGCGCCTCTTGTTGTCCCCGTTCAACCTCAGGCTGGAGGGAGGTGTGCAGGCGGCGCCCAACACACCTTTCGAAGGACTGCATGGGCTTTTCAACGACAGCCTGCCAGACGGTTGGGGCCGAAAGCTGCTGGACCGGCGGCTGCAGCGCATGGGGTACGACTTCACCACGCTGTCATCACTAGACCGGCTCTCGTATGTGGGAAGAACCGGCATGGGAGCTCTGCGCTACACACCCGCCGGCGCCTTGGAAGAGGTGGCCGACAAGACCATAGACCTTGACTGGCTAGCAGAGCAGGCCGAGCTGGTGGATGGCGAGATGGATGCCGCTGACATCGATCGGCTCCAGGCGGCCCAAGGTGGTTCGGGCGGCGTGAGGCCCAAGATTGTGGTCGGATACGACAAGACGAACGGTCGGCTGGTCCAGGATCGCAACGAAGAGTTGCCCGCCGGCTGTGAGGCGTGGCTGGTGAAATTCCGGGCGCATAGCGATCCTCGGGAAATTGGTCCCGAGGAGTATGCGTACGCCCTCATGGCCGGCGCGGCCGGCGTCGATATGGCGGAAACGGCGTTGCTCAGGGGCGCCAGTGGAGTTGGCTATTTCGCCGCTCGACGCTTTGACCGAGGCCCCAAAGGCTCGATCCACATTCATACTTTGAGCGGCTTGCTGCATGCCGATCATCGCGCTCCCCAGGTCGACTACTCAATGCTGCTTAAGGCGACGCGGTTGTTGACCCGCGATGAACGCCATGTGGAGCGTATGTTCCGAAGAATGGTCTTCAACGTGTTCGCGAGAAATCGCGACGACCATTCGAAGAACCATGCCTTCCAGATGGATGCCTCCGGAGCGTGGTCGCCAACTCCCGCCTACGATCTGACCTTTTCAATCGGCCCTGGCGGCGAGCACAATATGGCGATTGCAGGCGAAGGCAGAACGCCGGATCGAGGTCACATACTCGAGGAAGCCAGAACCGCCGGCATCAAGGAGAACGCCGCAGCAGCGATCATCGACGAGGTTCGCGGCGCCGTCGACGCGTGGCCTCACTTCGCCGAGGAGGCGGGTCTGTCACAGCGGCGCACAGCCGAGCTCGACTTCATTCTGAACGACCGGGGCGCCCCACCGAGGGAAGAGGTCAAGGCCACCGCCGAAAGCTGACCAAAGTCGGGAAGCTGTCGGTCCCGAGGGCTGCAAGTCTAAGCCAACAAAAAGGCCGCCCTCGCGGGCGGCCCTCATAGCTTCAGCGATGGCTCCGCCTCAGCTGTCCATCTTGGCGCCCGACACCACCGCGTGCAGGTCGATCAGCCCGACCATGCGGCTCTCGTGCGTCACGATGCCGTTCAATAGCTCGGTGTCGATCGAGTTGCCCTCGGGCACGTTGTGAATATCGGATTTGGCCACGGTCAGGATATCCGACACCGCGTCGACCAGGATCCCCACCCATTTCTCGCCGACGCTCATCACCACCACGACGTGGTTCTTGGTCGGCGAGGTCACGCCTTCGCCGAAACGGGCGCGCAGGTCGAAGATCGGCACGATCGTGCCGCGGAGGTTAATCACCCCGCGCACGAATTCGCGGGTGTTCGGCAGCGGCGTCGCGCCGTTCCAGGCGCGGATCTCACGCACCGTGGTGATTTCGACGCCATAGGTCTGCTCGCCGATCGAGAACGCGATCAGCTGCAGCGAATTGGCGGCAGCCGCGACGCTGCCGGAGATGTCGTCCTTGAATGCGAGGGATTCCATTTTGGTCTTCTGCCTTTCCTGCCGGCCTCCTGGCCGGCGTCAATTGTGTCCGTCAGCGCGGCCTCAGGCCGCGCTCTTGTGAGCCGCGGTGTTCGATTTCAAACCCTGCACGTCGACGATCAGCGCCACATTGCCGTCGCCGAGGATGGTGCCGCCGGCAATGCCCTCGATCGACTGGAAGTTCTCCTCCAGCGATTTGATCACCACCTGCTGCTGGCCGATGATGTCGTCGACGATCACCGCCACCTTCACCCCGCCTTCGGCCTCGCACAGCACCACGAAGCGGTTGTCGCGCGCCACCTCGGTGGTCATCTCGAAGCGCGATGCCAGGTCCACCACCTGCACGTATTCGCCGCGCACCTGCAGCACCTGGCCGCCGGTCGGCATGCGCGAGAAATTGGCCCGCGCGCACTGGATGGTTTCGACGATCGACGAAAGCGGGATGACGTAGGGCGAACCCGCCACCTTCACCAGCATCACGTCGAGCACCGCGAGCGTCAGCGGCAGGCGCAGCGTCATCCGCGTGCCCTTGCCGGTCCAGCTCTTCACATGCACCGAGCCGCCGATCTTCTTGATGTTCGAAAGCACCACGTCCATGCCGACGCCGCGGCCGGAGATGTCGGAGACTTCCGAGGCGGTCGAAAAGCCCGGCGCGAAAATCAGCTGGTCGATCTGCTCGTCGCTCAGCGTCTGCTCCGGCCCCACCACGCCACGATCGCGCGCCACCTGCAGCACGCGCTCGCGGTTGATGCCGCCGCCATCGTCTTCGACTGCGATCAGAATGTTGCCGCCCGCCTGCTCGGCCGACAGCCGGATCGCGCCTGACTCGTTCTTCCCCGCCGCCAGCCGCTTTTCCGGGCTCTCGATGCCATGGTCGGCCGAGTTGCGGATCATATGGGTCAAGGGGTCGGAGAGCTGCTCGATGATCGTCTTGTCGATCTCGGTATTCTCGCCGATCGTTTCGAGCCGGATCTTCTTGCCGGTCTTGGTGGCGAGTTCGCGCACCAGCCGCGGCATGCGCGAGAACACCGTCTTCACCGGCTGGGCGCGGATCGACATCACCGAATCCTGCAGCCCGCGCGTCGTCTGCGCCAACACCTCGAGACCGCGCACCAGTTCCTGGTAGCGGGCCCTCAGCGTCTCATCCATCTGCTGGGTGAGCATCGACTGGGTGATCACCAGCTCGCCCACCATGTTGACGACGCGATCGATCTTGTCGAGATCGACGCGGATCGACTGCACGCCGTTGCGGCGATCCTCGACGCCGGAACGGCGGTCGTTCTCGCCGTCGAATTCCTCTGCGGGGGCAGCCTGCTTCAGCGGCGGCGGCATCAGTGGCGGCGCCGCCTTCAACGCCGGCTTCATGCTCTCGGCCAGGTCGGCAAAGCTCAGCAGTTCGGCGACCGGCGCCGCCTCGGCGGCACTCGCCGGCTCCGGCGCGGTAGCATCCGCCATCAGGTCGGCAAACGACGGCATCGCCTCGATCTCGGCATCGAGTGCCGCTTCCGCCACCGGCGCCACGCCGCGCGTGATCTCGAGGTCGCAATTGCCTTCGACGAACTCGAACACTTCGGCGATCGCCGCCTCGGTCACGGTTTCCGAGCTGAGTGAAATCTCCCAGCTGCAATAGACCCCGAACGGCTCGAAATCGGCCAGCGCCGGGATCTCGTCGAGCACCGCGCGGACCTGCATCTCGCCGAGCGTCCCCAGCTCGCGCAGCAGCAGCAGCGGGTCGTTGGCCCGGGCGTAAAGCTCGGAATGCGGGGTGAAGCGGATGGTCCAGTGCCCGGCTTCCGGCGCCAGCGGCGGCGCCTCGAACGCATCATCGAGCACCGCGAGGCTCAGCGGCTCCTCGGCCACCACGTCGTTATCGTCGCCCTCGGCGCCGGCAATGGTCACCATGACCGGCACGAAGTCGATGTCGAACTCTTCCATCGGCTCGCCGGCCATATCGGGGTCACCCGAGGTCAGCGCGTCGAACTGGTGCTTTTCTTCGGCGCCGTAGCCGGCTTCGAGCTCCGTGCCATCCTTGGCCGCCGCAACGAAGTCGGCGACGATGTCGTTAGCCCGGATGCAGAGCGCCGCTACCGGTTCGCTCAGCTCCACCCGTCCGTCGCGAACATGGTCGAGCAGCGTCTCGTAGGCATGCGCGAACCCCACCAGCCCCTGGAAACCGAACGCCCCGCCGCCGCCCTTGATCGAGTGGATGGCGCGGAACACCGCGTTCAGCCGGTCGCTCGAACGGTCGCCCTCCTCGATGGCGGCGAACTGCTCTTCAAGTTCGAGCAGCAGCTCCGAGCACTCGTCGAAGTAGGTGGCCTTGAAGTCGTCGAGGTCGCTCATGGACTAGTCACGAACCCTTCTGGGTTGCCGGGAAGGCGAGGCAAGAACTCAGCAGCAAAAACTCAGTGCACCACGCGGTGGATCACCGAGATCAGTTTTTCCGGGTCGAACGGCTTGACGATCCAGCCGGTGCCGCCGGCGGCGCGCCCCTGGTCGCGCTTATCCTGGCTGGTTTCAGTGGTGAGGATCAGGATCGGCAGCGAGTTGTGCATGCCCGAGGCGCGGACGTTCTTGATGAACTCGATCCCGTCCATGACCGGCATGTTGATGTCGGTGATCACCACATCGACGCTCTCGTTCTTCAGCACGTCGAGGCCCTTCTGGCCGTCTTCGGCCTGCAGCACCTCGAAGCCCGCATTGCTGAGCGTATGGTGCAGCATGGCGAGAATGGTTCGGGAATCGTCGACCGTCAGTACACGCATGAATTACCCTTCCATGATCGCGGCGAACGGGCCCCCAAGGCCCAGCCGCGAAACAGCCAGCCGGAATGCCTCGCTGGGCGCGCTGACCGAAAATGCGAAATTGTTGCGACGGGCGGTCTCGGCGGCACTCAGCAGCATGAGCAGTGCGTTGGTCGCCACCCGTTCGATCGCCGCCCCGGACACCGTAACCGGCCCGGATTCGATGGCGTCGACCAGCTCGTCACGAATAGGATCGAGCGCGTCGAGATCGACGATCGCCGGCAAGGCGATAGTTTTGCTGCGTGCCTGAGCCATTACCTTGGCTGCCCCCGTTGGACTTCTGCCCGGCGCCAGCATCCGATGGAACGGTTTAGGAAGTGCTAAGTTCGGGCGCTTTCGGCGGCCTCAACTGGCTTCGATTGCGGCGGCGATGGCCTCCGAAACCACCACGATATCGTCCTTGCTCCAGCTGGGCTGTCGGTCCTTGTCGACCAGCACGGCGCGTACCCCTTCGACGAAGTCGGAACGCCGGCACATCAGACGCGCCAGCCTGAGGTCGAGCGCCAATACCTCCTTGATGCTCGCCATCCGCCGGGCGGCCATGTGGCTCTCGAAGATGGCAACCATGCTGGTCGGCGACCCGGCCCGGAGCGCCGCGCTGATCGTGTTGTTACCCGCGACGCCCACGAGGACGTGGATCGCCTGCGTCCACTTGAGCTTGCGGTAAGCATCGGCCGCGGCGGTAAAGGGCGCCTCGCCTTCGGGGATCATCTCTGCCTGCGCCAGATGCACCAGCTCCGCATCGGGATTGCTCACCCTGGCCGCCACCGCAACCGCGCCGAGCAGCGCCTCGCGGCGCCCGGGATCGTAGACGCAATCGGCGAGCCCAAGCGCCAGAGCATCAGCGGGACCCACGGCGATCCCGCTCATCAGGAACAGCAAAGCGCGGTGCGGCATCGCCTTTGCGAGCAGGTAACTGACGCCGACATCGGCGACAAAGCCGATCGCCGCCTCCGGCATCGCGAACCGTGCCTCCGGCGTCGTGAACCGATAGCTACAGTGGCCGGCAATGCCGATGCCACCGCCCATGACGACGCCATGCGTCACTGCCACCGTCGGCTTGGCATAGCCCGAGATCAGTGCATTCATCGCGTACTCGGCCGCGAAATAGGCGTCGGCAGCATCGAGGGCGCCGGACAGCACCAGTTCCCGCACCGCCCTGACATCGCCGCCGGAACAGAAGCCGCGTGGGCCGCGCCCCTCGAACAGCACCAGCCGGATCTCGTCGTCACCGGCCCATTGCTCCAGCGCCCGGGTGATGCCGTCGATCATCTCGAGGCTCAGCGCATTGATCGCCTCAGGCCGGTTGAGGGCGATGATCCCCAGGTTTCCCTCGCGAATCACATCGAGCTGGCCGGTCATCTCTCAGGTTCCCATGTTGCCGCCCCGGTGGTAGAGCACCGCGCATGAAGGCCATCAACCCCCCGACCCCGCTCACCAATGTGCATCTGACCGGCATTGCCCGCGACCTCAAGGCGCGCGCCGATTCCGGCAGGCCGATCCGCATCGGCGTCATCGGTTCGGGCGAGATGGGCACCGACCTCGTCACCCAGGGCGGGCTGATGCGCGGCATCGAGGTGGCGGCCATCGCCACCCGCCGCCCGCACACTGCCCGTGCGGCGATGGCCATTGCCTATGGCGACGACGCGCACGCCGTCGAAGCCGACACCGAGAGCAAGGTCACCGCCGCCATCGAGGCCGGCAAGATGGCCGTCACCTCGGCCGAAACGCTGGTCAGGAACCCGCTGATCGACGTGGTGATCGATGCCACCGGCAAGCCCGGCGTAGCGGCGGATTATTGTCTTACCGCGATGGAGCACGGCAAGCACCTCGTGATGATGAACGTCGAGGCCGACGTCACCATCGGCCCCTACCTGAAGCGCGAGGCCGACCGCCTAGGCGTCGTCTATTCGGTCGGCGCCGGCGACGAGCCTTCGAGTTGCATGGAGCTGATCGAGTTCGCCTCGGCGCTCGGCTACCGCATCGTGTCGGCCGGCAAGGGCAAGAACAACCCGCTCAATCACGACGCGGTTCCCGACGATTATCGCGAGGAAGCCATCCGCCGGAACATGAACCCCCGCATGCTGGTGGAGTTCGTCGACGGCAGTAAGACCATGGTGGAAATGGCCTGCATCGCCAACGCCACCGGGCTGGTCCCCGACGTGCCGGGTATGCACGGCCCCAAGGCCGACCGCGACGATATGGTCAAGGTGCTGATCCCCAAGGCGGATGGCGGCATCCTGAACAAGAAGGGCGTCGTCGATTTCACCATCGGCAAGGGCGTGGCGCCCGGCGTCTTCGTCATCGTCGAAGCCGAGCATCCGCGTATCATCGAACGCATGGATGATCTGCATGTCGGCAAGGGGCCGTATTACGCCTTCTTCCGCCCCTATCACCTGACCTCGCTGGAAGTGCCGCTGACCGCCGCCCGCATCATGCTCTACGGCAAGCCCGACATGGTGCCGATGCCCAACCCGGTGGCCGAGGTCTGCGCCGTCGCCAAGCGTGACCTCGCCGTCGGCGAAAGCTTCGATGCCATCGGCGAGACCTGCTATCGCAGCTTCATTCTGACCGTCGAAGACGCCCGCCGCCAGCACGCCGTGCCGGTCGGCCTGCTCGAAGGCGGCAAGGTCACCACCCCGATCAAGAAGGGCCAGCTGCTCACCACCGCCAACGCCCTGCCCGACCAGAGCACCCGGCTCTATGCCCTGCGCCAGCGCCAGGACCAGATGCTCGGCGTCACGGCGTAAGCTCGAACACCTGCCGCGATCCGGCGTCCCGGTAGAAATCCACCCGGTCGCCGTTCCAGTGGTAGTCGAGGTGCCGGCCTTGCCGGACATTGGAGCAGCGGTCAGGATAGAACAATCCGGCGCATTCGCCGCCCGGCCGCCTGACGCTGGGATAGACGACGCCCTCCGATCCCCCTGCCCGCAGAGTGGCGCCGAGGGCTTGTGCCTCGGCATAACTGTCTGTCGCGAGCACACCGTCGGGCGGCGCAATGCGCAGTTCGGCCAGCTCGGCGGCCACATCGAGAACAAGCTCGCGGAACTGCGAGGTCCAGCCCGGCATCTCCTCGGTCGCGCGCATGAAGCGCTGATGGTGATGGATGGTCTCGAACAGCGCTGTCTCGAACTCGTCGCCGACATAAAGCACGCCGAAACTGCCATCGCTGAAGCGACTCGGCCGGTCGGTCGTCGCATGAGTGAACGGCGCCATCAGGTAGCTGGCTCCGGGCCCCGACACCCGTCGCTCCGGCGGCACCAGGTCCAGTCGGCCGATCAACTCCATCAGGCGTGGATTGGTCTTCTGCTCGGCCGAGATCAGCAACGGCCAGTCACGCGGATCGGCAATATCCTCGAACAGGTCGATCGGCGGGTGGATCGACCGGATGATCCGCACTGCGCCGTGCCAACTGACGGACGCGGCCTGGGTCCCCTTCACCAGCCGCGCTCGGCGTCCAGATAGCGCCGCACCCGCATCAGGTCGGTGAGTTCACCGCCCAGCATGATGTCGAGCGCGCTCCTGCCGGCGAAGGCGCTGTTCGCGGCCTTGATCCAGCGATAGCCACGCGCCGGTTCGCGAAAGATCAGACGCAGCGCCTTGTGCACGCCCATCAGGTTCGAGAGCCGCGCTTTGCCATCTCGTCCCAACCGGCCGATTTCACCGCCCTTCCAGCGCGCGAAGGTCCGCAACGGCAGATCGAGCAGGACAGCCGCCTCCGCATCGGTGACCTCCCAGCGTCTGAACAGGTTCAGCACCGCCCGAAACATCGCGCCGGCTTCTGCATCGGTGATGGGCTCGGGATGAAACGTCCCCGGGCCGGTATCGATGGGCTGTAGCTGCATCGCACTCTCCATTTGGCACACAGTTACACGTTGTGCGCCATATGGCAAGATCACTAAGCCGTGGATCAGCTACCGCGAATGGCGATCTTGCCCTGCCGACCCTTCTCGTTGCTGGCCTCGGCGGCTTCTGCGGCCTGGTCGAGCGAAAACACCTCGGCGATCGGCAGCTTCAGTTCGCCGCGCGCCGCCTTGCCGACGAACGCGACGATGGCGCCGCGGATTTGTTCCGGGGTGTGGAAGCTCGAGGGTTTGGCCGCCCAGAACCCCTTCACCACCGCCCGCTTGAACAACAGGTTGTCGGCGCTGATCTGCATCGGCCGGCCGCTGAGGGCGCCGAACGAGATCAGCCAGCCCTCTTCGCCAACGAGATCCAGCAACTCGTCCGAAGCCCGCCCCGCCACCAATCGAGCGCCCGCCGGATTGGCGCGCCGCCGGTGATGGCCCGGGCCCGTTCCTGCCAGTCCTCATGCTCGCTCGACACCGCATCGCCAATGCCCTCGGCCGCGAGCTCCGCCACCGCTGCTTCGCGCCGCACGATGTTGAGCACCCGCACCCCGCGCTCCGCCGCCAGCTTGGCGATGATCTTGCCTACCGCGCCATTGGCAGCGTTCTGCACGATCCACTCGCCCGCCTCGACCTGCAACTCACCCAGCAGCCGCCAGGCGCTCAGCGGCATCGACACCAGCTGGCACGCCGTGGCGTCGTCGATCCCGTCGGGCAGCGGCACCAGCGACTGCGCGCCGGCCAGATAATACTCGGCCCAGGCGGCGCTCGCCCCGCCAGTCACCCTTTGCCCGACCGCCAAGTTGGTCACCCCTTCGCCAAGCTTGTCGACCACCCCCAACGCTTCGGTGCCCGGCACATGCGGCAGCGGCGGCTTGTAGCCGTAGTGGCCAGTAACGATCATCAGGTCGTGATTGTGGATCGGCGATAGGATGAGCTTCACCCGCACCTGGCCCGGCCCGGGTTCCGGCAGCGGCCGCTCCATGAGCTTCAGCACCTTGCGGGGACTGCCAAACTCGTCAAACACCACGGCTTTCATCGCATCACTCCATCTAGCTTGTCCGTCAGATAGGCAGGATGGCGCCCTGAGGCTAGTCCAGCGTCTGCCGATACCTGAGCATGGCGATCGCCGAGATCACCAGGAGGATTGCCACCAGCGCCCAGAGCTCGCCGGTCACATCCGCCACCTCGCCGCCTTTCAGCATCACCTTGCGCACCACGCGCAAAAAGTGCGTGGCCGGCACGCCCTGCCCGATGAACTGCGCCCAGCCCGGCATGCCGGCGAACGGGAACATGAAGCCGGAAAGCAGGATCGACGGCAGGATGGTGAAAAAGCTCAGTTGCATCGCCTGCATCTGGCTCTTGGCCGCCGTCGAGATCAGGAAGCCCAGCGCGAGGTTGACCACGATGAACAGGTTGAACCCAAGGAAGAACGCCCAGACGCTGCCCTCGAACGGCACCCCGAAGACGAGGCTGGCCGCAGCGAGGAACACCGCCGTCTGCACGTAGCCGACGAACACGTAAGGCAAAATCTTGCCCAGCATCACCTCGAGCGGTTTCACCGGCGTGGCGATCAGCATCTCCATGGTGCCGCGCTCGGTCTCCTTGACGATCGCCACCGCGGTGATCATCACCATGGTCATCGACAGGATGATGGCGAGCAGCCCCGGCACGATGTTGGTCGAGGTCTTGCCTTCCGGGTTGTACTCGCGGTGCACCACCATCGAGAACGGCGGCGATTCCGTCTGCTGTGCCAGCGGGCCGGTCAGCGTCTCCGAGATCGCCACGTTGACGATCCCCTGCAGCGCTGCCACCGCGCCGCCGGTCGCCGACGGGTCCGAGGCATCGGCCGCCACCAGGATTTCCGGCTGGTTGCCGCGCACCACGTCGCGCTCAAAGTCCTCCGGGATCACCACAACGAAGTTGGCGGTGCCGCGCCGCAGTGCTTCTTCACCCTCGGCGATCCCGGAAACGGCGCCCTTGAAGGCAAAATACGAAGAATTCTGCATGCCCGCGATCACCGCCCGGCTCAGCGGGCCGTTGTCGCCCATCTCCACCAGGGTCGGCAGGTTGCGCGGGTCGGCATTGATGGCGAAGCCGAACAGGAACAGCTGGATGATCGGCAGCCCGATCATCATGCCGAAGGTGATGCGGTCGCGCCGCATCTGGATGAACTCCTTGTAGAGCACGGCGCCGAAGCGCCTGAACGAGAAGCCGAGGTTCATGCCGCAGCCTTCCCCGCTGCGCCTGCGCCATCACCGGCGAAATTGTCGCGCGCGCCGGTCATCAGGTAGATGAACGCTTCTTCGAGCCCCGCCACCTGCAGGCTCCAGCGATGCGTACCCTCGGCCTTCAACCGTTCGACCGTCGCTTCGAGCGCTGCCTTGTCAGTGCCGGAGACGTGCAGCACGGTGCCGAAGCGCGCCACCTGCACCACGCCCGCCTCCTTCAGCAGCCGATCCTCGAGCTGGGCCAGCTCAGGCCCTTCCACCCGCCAGGTCTCGAGCCCCACCATTTCGGGGATTTTGGCCGAGGGGCCGTCGATCAGCTTCTTGCCGTAGGCGATGTAGGTGATGAAATCGCACTGCACCGCCTCGTCCATGTAGTGGGTCGAGACCAGCACGGTGACCCCCAGTGCCGAGAGCCGCCGGATCTCGTCCCAGAAATCGCGGCGCGCTTTGGGGTCGACACCGGCGGTGGGTTCGTCGAGCAGCAGCAGTTTTGGCTCGTGCAGCAGGCACGCCGCCAGCGCCAACCGCTGCTTCCAGCCGCCGGACAGCGAACCTGCCAGCTGCTTCTGGCGGTCGGCGAGGCCGAGATCGGCCAGCGCCTGGTCGACCCGCGCTTTGCGCCGATCCAGCCGGTACATCCGCGCCACGAAATCGAGGTTCTCGCGGATACTGAGGTCCTCGTAATACGAGAACTTCTGCGTCATGTAGCCGACCTGCTCCTTGATCTCTTCGGCTTGTTTGCGCACGTCGAAGCCGAGGCAGGTGCCCTCCCCTTCGTCCGGCGTCAGCAGCCCGCAGAGCATACGGATGGTCGTGGTCTTGCCCGAGCCGTTCGGCCCGAGGAAGCCGTAGATCGCCCCCTTCGGCACCTGGATGTCGAAATGGTCGACCACCCGCTTCGGCCCAAAACTCTTGGTGAGCCCATGCACATCGATGACCAGCGGTTCGCTCATTGCAGCCGATCCACCGTCACCGGCTGGCCGGGATTGAGGCTCGACCCGTCGAGCGTCGCCTCGACCAGGTAGCTCAGCCGCTGCCGCTCGTCGCGTGAGTAGATCACCGGCGGGGTGAACTGAGGGTCGGAGGCAAAGAAGCTGACCCGCGCCGTCATCCCGTCGGTGCAGCCATCGCAGCTCACCGCCACCTGGTCACCCAGCGCAAACCCGGCTCGCGCCGCCTCGGGCACGTAGAATTTCACCTTCAGCGCCCCTTTCGGCAGGATCGAAATCACCGGCGTGCCCGCCGCGACGATTTCGCCGGCATCGAAGAACACCCGCTCGATCCGCCCCGCCGCCGGCGCGGTGATGGTGCGGTCGGCCAGATCGGCGCTCGCCTTCTCGGCATCGGCATGCGCCGCGGCGAGGTTGGCTTCGGCCTGCACTTGCTGCTCGGTCCGCGCCGGCAGCTCCGCCACCTTCAGCTGGGCCGCGAGCTGCCGCACCGCCGCTTCGGCACTGGCCAGCGTCGCCCGGTCCTGGTCGAGCTTGGATTGCGGGACCAGCCCCTCGGTAAACAGCTTCTCGCTGCGCGCCGCACTGTCCTTGGCGAGGCTCATATCCGCCTCGGCCTTCTGCAGGCTGGCCTGGATCACGTCGAGTTCGTCGGCCCGGCTGCCGGTGGTGAGGTTTTTGAGGCCAGCCTCCGCCGCCGCCACGCGCGCCTCGGCCCCCTGCAGCAACGCCATCTGCTGCTCCGAGCGCAGGCGGAACAGCAGGTCACCCGCGAGCACGCTGTCGCCTTCGCGCACCGAGATGGTTTCGAGCGGCCCGGCGGTGGTCGAGGAGGCATAGACGTAGCGCGCCTCGACATAACCGTTGTAGCGCGGCGGCTCGGTGGCGCCGAACCCGGGAATGACCAGGGCAATGAGGCCGAACAGCCAGGCGAGAAAACCGTCCATCATCGTCTCCTCAGCTGCTCGACCATTGCTTGGCGCTCGGCGGGGCGCTCAGCCCGTCGAACAGGATCGACAGGTGGTTCTCCACCAGCCTGTCCATATGCAGCCCACCCTCCGGGGCGATGCCGAAGATTTCCGCGATCGCCACGTGCAGCACCAGCGGCCCGACGATCGAGCGGATGGTGAGGCCGGGGTCGACCTGCCGCAGGTAGCCCTGCTCGATGCCGCGCCGGATCAACCCCTCGATCGCCGGAATGACCCGGTCCAGCACCTCGCGCCGATACATCTCGGCAAGCCCCGGAAACCCCATGGCCTCGCGGAAGATCAGCTTGGGCATCGCCATTACCTTGGGGTCGCTGATCCGCCCGGCCAGCATGGTCAGCACCATGCTGAGCACGAGGCGCGGATCGCCCTCGTAATCGTGCAGCGTCGCCAGCGCCGAATCGGCGATCGGCAGGATGGCCCGCCGCACCAGCCCCTCGAGCAGCGCTTCCTTGGATGGAAAGTAGAGGTAGACCGTGCCCTTGCTGAGCCCTGCCCGCCTGGCGATGTCCTCGACCCGCGTCGCCGCGAACCCCTTCTCGATGAACAGTTCCAGCGCCGCATCCAGCACCTCGTCCGGCCGCGCCTCGGCGCGCCGGCGGAACTTCGGTCCGCGCTCTTTATCGTCAGGGTTCATCACGCGTTGGCCTTACTGACTGTACGGTCAGTAACTAATAACTGACTGGTCAGTCATTTGCAAGAGTCATCCCGAGCCCTTGGGCTGGGTCGGATCGATTTCAACTTTCGGCTAACTGGCTATGCTCACGTTGACATCACGCAGGCCAAACGACCGCTGTCCTAAGGTGCATCTGTCCCCGTGCGGCGGACCCCCCAAGCGCGGTCGGTAGCTGAAACCTCCTCAGCCACCGACCGCGGCAGGTCCACCAAACCGACGGCCCTCTCCGAACGCCCCCGAAAACGGAGAGGGCCCCTTCGGACTTTCTCGTTCTTTGACAGAATGCGCCCCCGGCCCGCAGTCGGGCGCCCTCTCCCGCTTGCGGCAGGGCTGTCCGGGGAAAATCATTCAAAGCAGAAGCTCATTTGATTTGGGGTGGATCTGGTGATGCGGTGACTGGGGTTGGTAGGTGGCGGATGCTGGATTTGGGCGATGTCTCGGCGTTCGAAGATGCATTGAACGACCAGGTCGGTGAATCGCAGGATGGGGAGGGTTACGCGGTGGGCGCGCGCTGCGATGCGCAGAAGCGCAAAGGCGATCATGGCGGCAAACAGTTGCGCTCGGACGGCATTGTCGTTGTTGCCCAGGAACTTGCGGATTTTGAGATGCTGCTTGATCCAGCGGAACAGCAGTTCGATCTGCCAACGGCCTTTGTAGAGCGCAGCGATCTCAACGGCGGGGCGTTTGAGATCATTGGTCAGCAGCGTGATGACGTCGCCTTGCTCACGCTTCACGGTGATGCGGCGCAAGGGGATCGGCAGCTTGGAATCTCCCTTGCTGGCAAAACTGGCTCGTTGATCTTCAAGCACCGTGAAGCCATCACCCTGCGTGTGCTCGAGAGGGGTGCCGACCTCCAGCTTGAGCTTGATGTTGGATTTAGGCCTGGTGACGAAAACGGCCCCGGCCTTGGCGATCGCCGTCCACCAGCCGTAGTGACAATAGCCCTTGTCGAACACGTAGGTGGCGCCCGTTTCGATGTTGATGGTGCGGCCGATCTGGGCATCGTTGACGTTGGCATCGGTGATACCAAGGATGCGCGGGCAATCGGCGTTGGGATCGTAGACGACATGCATCTTCATGCCGCGGATGCGGCCGTTGGACTTGGCCCAGCCGCACAGCTTGCCTAGTGGGATGGGGGTGGAGTCGATCAACCGCAGCATAGCCTTGCCTTCGTGGCGCAACTGCCGGTCGAGTTGACCGGCGAGCAGCCCGAAAGTCTCGGCAAACACGGCGACCGGACGACGCTGGCTGGCATCCGACAAGGTCGAGCGCCGCAACGGCCCACTACCAAGATGATAGTGATGCTGGCTGTTGGCGTTCCAGCCGATTTCCAGGCTGCGCAGGCTCGCCGCGCCGCTGAGCTGGGCATAGAGCAGCACCATCAGGTGGTCCCAGCTCTGGAACGACTTGCCGTAGGCGTCCCCCTCATGATCATCCACAATCATCTGGAAGCGGCGCCGATTGATCGGTTCAACCAGCTTGCCAAAAATGCTAGGCGTGAACCGCATGCCCCGTTCCCTTTCTGTGTCTCGACAACCAGAAGGTAGACGGAAAATCCCCGTCTTACGGGGCATGCACCTGCGGCATTTCGAGTCACCACACAACTTCCCCGGACAGCCCTGCGTTTACGGGGGAGCAACCATGTTGATTATGGCGTCTGCGGCGTCCACGGTGAGGCTCGCTTGAGGACGAGATTTGCCGCCTCGATGAGCTTGCGCATGATTGCGACGATGATGACCTTCTTTGGCTTTCCAGCGCTTTCGAGCCGGTCAGCGAAGGCCTTGAAGCTAGGATCACAGCGGCGGGCACTGAGGGCAGCGATGTAGAGCATGCGGCGCGGCCTGCTCCGCCCGCCAGCGATACAACGCTGGCCGACATACTGGCCGGTATCGCGATCGTAAGGGGCAGTGCCGATCAGCGCGGCCGGTTGGCCGTGCTGCATGTGCCCCAGTTCCGGCATGCGCACCAGCATGCTGGCGGCCACGATCGAACCGAAGCCAGGCAGGCTGAGCAGCAGACCCAGGCGCTCCCTGAGGTCGGTATGCGCCTGGATCTGGGCAAGCATGTGCGCGGCCAGCTCGGCCTTGTACAGCTTGAGCTTCTCGATCTGCTCGAGCACGCTTTGGCGCAGGTCGGCCAGAGTGACGCTCTCAAGCAGGTTCTTGAGCTGCGCAATGGTCTCGGCGATCCGCTCATAGACGGTGAACCGCTCGGCCAGTTCAACCAGCCGCGGATCACACACCATGGCTTGCCGTTCGATCCCAGCCGTCGCCGCGGCGATCAGCTTGGCATCGAGCCGGTCGCTCTTGGCCCGCTGACGCTTCAGCCGGGCGAACAGCCTGACCTCCAGCGGCTGGTGCACCACCACCTCAAAGCCGGCCGCTTCCAGATCGCTTTGCACCCGTCGGCCATAGGGGCCGCTGGCTTCCAGACCTACCCGAGTAACCTTGTGCTCGTGCAGCCAGTCGCGCAGCTTCGCGATCCCCTGCGCCTCGTTGCCGATCCGCAGTTGCTCACTCACGCCTTCGACCGCAGCGTCGAGCCAGCGCTTACCCACATCGATCCCGGCAGTCGTCGTGCTAACATGTACCTGTTCCATCTGACCCATCCTTGTGGCTTCGGACCCAAAGTCCCTGCAACCATCCGGGTCGATGCAACACTACCGGCGGCGGCCCAGCTCCCCCGCAGCCCAAAAGGCTATGGGGAGAACGGCCCCTCCACCGGCTGTCCGCCTGGCGGGTTCAACGCCAGGCGGATTGCCCGGAGACCCCCAACCTTAACAAGCTTCAAACAAACAAGGGGGGACCGCGCGACAGCGTGGTGGGGGAGCCCCACGCGCAGATCGTAAGCGGCTGGGGCAGAGGCCGGTGTTTGTGGCACCCCCCTACCACCAGCCTGTCGGCTGGTCCCCCCTCCCCCGCAGGCGGGAATCCCGACTGCCAACATCAGAGCCCGCCAACAGCCGAAACACCCCCATCCGGTTAGCTCCGGATTAACCCTAACCGCCTAGGATCAGCCTTCGATCGGCGCGCCGTCTGCCGCCGGTTCAGCGTTCCGTTTGTAGAGTGTACCAGACGATGCCGGCACAGCACCTGCTCGAAGACGCCCGTCGAGAGACCGCCCCCGCCATAGCGATCCGCATCCCCGTCCGATTGATGGGCGCCATCATCCTGGGGCTGGTGGCGATCGTGCTGTTGTCGCTCGCCACCTGGCAGGTGGATGATCCGAGCCTCTCCTACGCTTCGGGCGAAGCGGCGCGGAACTGGCTCGGCTTCCCGGGCGCGGTCATTGCCGACATGGCGTTTCAGGTCTTCGGCCTCGGCACGCTCATGCTGCTGGTGCCGCCGGCTTTGTGGGGTTGGGGGCTGATTCGCCACCGCGTGCCCTCGCGCATGGGCCTGCGGCTGCTCTGCTGGGTCGCCGCGAGCGTCCTCAGCTGCGGACTCTTCGCCTTCATCATCGCACCCGACAGCTGGCCGCTACCCACCGGGCTCGGCGGCCTCGTCGGCCAGAGCTTCACTAACCTCGCGATCCTCGCCACCGGCGCCACGCCGCAACCGGTCACCGCAGTCCTGTTCGCCATCATCATCGCCGCCCCGACGCTGGCACTGTTCTGGATCGCCCTGGGCCTCGGCAAGGTCACCCTGCCCGAGCTGCCCAAGGGCAAGGCAAAGGCCAAGCCGGTCGGCGCCAAGGGTGCCGCCGCTACCGCGCCCGCCGACGAGGACGAGCCGGAACGCGACTCGGTTTTCGACGTGATCCTCGGCTATGCCGTGCATCTCGGCTTCTCCGCGCGCTCGGCCGTGCGCCGGGCCCGCGCCGGCATCGCCCAGCGCCGCGCCGCCGAGGCGGAAGCCGAAGCCTGGCGCGGCGAGGCCGTCGAGCCGAGCCTCCACGGCAACGCGCCGGCCGCGCCGGCCGGGCGGGCCGAGCCCGCCCTGACTGTCGATCGCCGCTCGATCGTTGCCGCGCATGACGAGCCGCCGTTCGACGACTATCCGCCCGAGCCGGACGAAGAAGAGGATATGCCGCGCTGGGAGATGCAGACCCCGCTGCGTGGCCCGATGGCCGCGTCGCGCAGCCCGGCCCCTATGCCGCACGTCCCGGCTGCCCATCAGGCGGCGCCGGTGGTATCGCCACGCGTCGCTGCCCCCGCTCCGCGGCCCCAGCCCGGCATGCGCGCCGCCCGCGAGGCCCAGGGCTCGTTCCTCGACGAACCGCATGGCTTCGAGCTGCCCGAGCTGAGCCTCCTGACCCCGCCCAAGCACAAGGGCGCCAGCCCCGAGCACGCGCCGGAGCGGCTCGAGGCGATGGCAAGAAAGCTCGAATCCGTGCTCGCCGATTTTGGCGTCAAGGGCGACATCATCAATGTCCGCCCCGGCCCGGTCGTTACCCTTTACGAGCTGGAGCCCGCTCCCGGCATCAAGTCATCCCGCGTCATCTCGCTCGCCGACGATATCGCCCGCTCGATGAGCGCCATCTCGGTGCGCGTCGCCGTGGTTCCCGGCCGCAATGCCATCGGTATCGAGCTGCCCAACGAGGTGCGCGAGACCGTCTACCTGCGCGAAATGCTGGCCTCGTCCGACTTCGAGAAGATGAAAGGGAAACTGCCGATCTGCCTCGGCAAGACTATTGGCGGCGAGCCGATCATCGCCGACCTCGCCCGCATGCCGCACCTGCTCATCGCCGGCACCACCGGCTCGGGCAAGTCGGTGGGTATCAACACCTTCATCCTCAGCCTGCTCTACCAGATGACTCCCGAGCAGTGCCGCCTGATCATGATCGATCCCAAGATGCTGGAACTGTCGATCTACGACGGCATCCCGCACCTCCTGACCCCGGTCGTTACCGATCCGTCGAAAGCGGTGGTTGCCCTCAAATGGGCGGTCCGCGAGATGGAGGATCGCTACCGCAAGATGAGCAAGATCGGCGTCCGTAACATCGATGGCTTCAACCAGCGCGTCGTCGAGAGCAAGGCCAAGGGCGAGGTGATCACCCGTACCGTGCAGACCGGCTTCGACCGCGAAACCGGCGAGGCGATCTTCGAGAGCGAGGAGTTCAACCTCGAGCCGCTGCCGTTCATCGTCATCATCATCGACGAAATGGCCGACCTGATGATGGTCGCCGGCAAGGAGATCGAAGGTTCGGTGCAGCGCCTGGCGCAGATGGCCCGCGCCGCCGGCATCCACGTCATCACTGCCACGCAGCGCCCGTCTGTCGACGTCATCACCGGCACCATCAAGGCCAACTTCCCCACCCGTATCTCCTTCATGGTGACGTCCAAGATCGACAGCCGCACCATTCTGGGCGAGCAGGGCGCCGAGCAACTGCTCGGCAACGGCGACATGCTCTACATGGCCGGCGGCGGCCGCATCCGGCGCCTCCACGGCCCGTTCGTCGCCGACGGCGAAGTCGAAGGCGTCGTCAACCACCTGAAGTCACAGGGCGCTCCGGATTATCTCGATGCCATCGTCGCCGACGAGGACGAGATGGACGAAGGCGGCGTTTCCGGCGGCGGCGGTGGCGGTGGCGACGACTACGGCGGGTCGGGCGACGAGCTCTACGACAAGGCCGTCAACGTGGTGCTGAGCGACAAGAAGGTCTCGACCTCCTACATCCAGCGCCGTCTGGCGGTGGGCTACAACAAGGCCGCGACACTGATCGAGCGCATGGAAAAGGAAGGCGTGATCTCCTCCCCCAACCACGCCGGCAAACGCGAAATCCTCGTCGGCAACAACGCCGACGGGTACTGAGGCGGGCCTGCGGAAAGCCCTCGCCACCAACATGGATCGAGCCGCAATCACCGGCCGGCACCCTCCCCGTGACGGGGAGGGATGGGGAGGGGTGCGCCACCGACGCGATGCCTCGTGGGCCACGGGCAGTTGCGGGCACCGAGGCTCGCCGGGCGCGAGCATGCTTGGGGTGAAGTAGTGCGCGCGTATCCAGCCTTGCCACGGTTCACCCCCAGGGCACCCGCCGCGTCTACCGCCTAGATGCGTCACCGTTGCGCGACATCGACGATTGGCTCGAGCGGTTCCGTGGCTTCTGGAACCACAAGCTCGCCGCGCTCGCCACCGAGATCGCCCGCGGCAAAAACGACCGCCAAGGGGACAACAAGGAGCCGTGATCCTGCCCCTTCCAGCTGTTGCCGCAATTGCTGTCTAGAGGCATGCTCCAACCGGAGCGCTTCCACCAAGGCCTGTTTCCGCCATGGCGGGATTGCAGACTTTTCTCTCTTCGGACTTGATCCGGGGATTGGAAGTGCGACTTTAGAGACTACAGGACATAAGGGAACGTCATCAGGATGATCCGCCGCAGCTTCCTCGCCTTCGCCGCCGTACTCGCCGCTTTTCCCGCCCTGGCGCAGGAGGCGCGTACGCTGACTGACGCCGAGCGCGACCTGATCACCCGGATCAACGAGCACAACTCGCTGATCAAGACCATGGTCGGCCGCTTCCTGCAGATCGATACCCGCGGCCAGCGCATTGAGGGGACCTTCTTCCTCGAGCGCCCGGGCAAGATCCTGTTCCGCTACAATCCCCCTTCCTCCGAGCAGATCGTCTCGGTCGGCCGCGGCTTCTATGTCGTCGACCGCAAGGAGAAGACCCAGTACGCCTACCCGCAGGACAAGGTGCCGCTGCGCCAGTTCCTCGATTCCAAGATCGACCTGTTCAAGGCCAACATCGTCGCCGTCGCCCAGTCGGACGACTATTTCTCGGTGACCCTGCAGGACGATACGCCCAAGGGCGTGGTGCGGGTGGCGCTGGTGTTCGACACCGAAAGCCTCGACATGAAGCAGTGGACGCTCACTGAGCCGTCGGGCGCCGAGCTGACCTTCTCGCTCTACGATGTCGAAAAGGACGTCGCAATTCCGAAGTCCTACTTCTACATCGACCCGACCTTCCGGGCGAAGTCGGCCCCTCCCGACGCCTGAGGCGCTCGGCGCCGTTTCCGGCTTTACGCTCCCGCAGCCGCTCTGCATAAGAGGCGCCTCTCAAACCAGAGGCGCCTTCTTTCATGCCGACGAGCTTTGCCACCTGGAACATCAATTCGGTCCGCCTGCGGCTGCCGATCGTCCTGGATTTCCTGCGCCAGTACGACCCGGACGTGCTGTGCCTGCAGGAGATCAAGTGCCTCAACGACCAGTTCCCGCGTAGCGAGTTCACCGCCGCCGGCTATCCGTATCACGCCGTGCACGGCCAGAAGGGCTATCACGGCGTCGCCATCGTTTCGAAGCACCCGCTGACCGACATCTCCTCCCGCGTCTTCTGCGAGATCGAGGAGAGCCGCCACGTCTCGGCGCTGGTCGATCTCGGACAGGGCTCAGAGTTCGGGCCGCTCACCGTGCATAACTTCTACATCCCGGCCGGCGGCGACCTCGCCGACCCCGAACTCAACCCCAAGTTCAAGCACAAGCTGGGCTTTCTGTCGGAGCTGAAGAGCTGGTTCGGCGAAGACCATTTCAGGGAGCGTCAGCTGATCTGCGGCGATTTCAACATCGCCCCGCTGGAGCATGACGTCTGGAGCCACAAGCAGCTACTCGACGTGGTCAGCCATACCCCGATCGAGACCGAGGCGCTCAACGCCCTGCTGAGCGGCGGCCACGGCTGGGTCGACGTGGTGCGCAAATACTTCCCGGCCGAGGAAAAGCTCTATTCCTGGTGGAGCTACCGCGCCAAGGATTGGCAGGCTGCCAACAAGGGCCGCCGCCTCGACCATATCTGGACCACCGCCGATATCGCCGCCCGCACCGCCGGCGCCGAAATCATCAAGCCGGCCCGGGGCTGGAGCGACAAGCCCTCCGACCATGTGCCGGTCATCGCCCGCTTCGCCTAGGAGATCCGCAATGTCGCGAAAACTCGTCAGCTCCGGCTCCTACCTCGAACCGGTGATCGGCTTTTCCCGGGCGGTCCGCGTCGGCAATATCGTTGCGGTCGGCGGTACCGCACCGATCAAGCCCGAGGGCGGCACCGCCGCCATCGGCGACGTCTACGGCCAGACCAGGCGCTGTCTCGATATCATCGCCAAGGCACTGGCCGACGCCGGCGCCAGCCTCGAGCACGTCACCCGCACCCGCATCATCCTCACCGACATCGCGCTGTGGAAAGATGCGGCCCGCGCCCATGCCGAAGTCTTCGCCAGCATCCGCCCGGTGACCACCCTGATGCAGGTCACCGCCTTCGTTGACCCCGACTGGCTGGTCGAGATCGAAGTCGACGCGGTGATTCCGGAGTGAGTCGCGGCTGATTCACGTGGAACAGTGGCGGACCCAGCCGGTCATGAAGTGGTGCGGCGCTGGCGGTTTGTCCCTTCTCCCCTCAGGGGAGAAGGTGGCCGAAGGCCGGATGAGGGGTGAAGCGGTGCAGCGAGCACTGGTTTAGAAGCTGAACCCCTCACCCTAGTTCCGCTACGATCAGCCCTTACCGAACCGCCCACGCGAGCCTTCGATGGCGCCGAGATAGCTCGTCAGCTCGCGCCGGATGCGATCCGCCGCCCGGCCCGCGAGATCCGGGTACTGGTTCGCCAGCTTCATGAACGCGGTGCGCGGTACGAACAGCGTCTCCACTGCATCGATCGCCTTGATCGTCACCGGCCGTGGCTTGGGGATCACCAGGGCCATGGCGCCCAGCACCGAGCCGATCTCATGGATCAGGTAGGGGTTGTTTTCGGCCCCGTCCTGGGTGCTCGACACCGTGCCCGAGACCAGCACATGCGCCCCTTCCGGTTGGTCGCCGGAGGCATAGATGACGCTGCCGGGGCGGAATTTCTTCCGTTCCGAGGCGAACGCAAGCAATCGCCGTTGCTCGGCGTCGCAGATTTCGAAGAAATCCGCACGTCCCAGAATTGTCGCCGCGTCGTCGAGTTGCATCCCGCCCTATTCCCGGACCGCCAGCCACATTCCCGGCGCCTCAGCGCCCGGTTGTGCCGCGGCCCTCGATATAGAGCATTTCTTGCCGCTGTCAGGAATCCCTTTTGCCGCGTCAGCCCACGCGGCAAAAGTTATGCACCGGCAGTCTGCGATCGGTGCCGCTAAGGCACCAGCCGGTAGCCACCGTCTTCGGTGACCAGGAGACGCGCATTGGACGGGTCGCGCTCGATCTTCTGGCGCAGCCGGTAGATATGGGTCTCCAGCGTGTGCGTGGTGACCCGGTTGTTGTAGCCCCACACTTCCTTGAGCAGGATCTCGCGGGTGATGGTCTTGGGACCTTGCCGGTAGAGATATTTGAGGATCGAGGTTTCCTTGTCGGTCAACCGCACCTTGGCGCCATCCGGCGCCTCCAGCAGCTTGGCCGCCGGCTGGAAGCTGTAGGGCCCGATAGTGAACACCACGTCCTCGCTCTGGTCGTGCTGGCGCAGCGAGGCGCGAATGCGCGCCAGGAGCACCGAGAACCGGAACGGCTTGGTGACGTAGTCGTTGGCGCCCGACTCGAGCCCGAGGATCTCGTCGGAATCGCTGTCCTGCGCGGTCAGCATGATGATCGGGCTCTTGAAACCCTCGCGGCGCAGGATCTTTACCGCCTCGCGGCCATCCATGTCGGGCAGCCCGACATCGAGCAGCATCAGGTCGACATGTGCACCGCGCACCTTGCCCAGCGCATCCGACGCTGACTCCGCCTCCACCAGATCGAATTCGCGGTAATGCGTCAGCTGCTCGATCAAAGTCTTCCGAAGGTCGGCATCGTCGTCGACAATCAGGATGCGCCGTCTGTTCATGTTCGTACCCCAAGCCAAAGGCTCTGAATTGCTCAGTTATTGCCGGGCCTTGCGACCCGCCAATCAAAACGGCGTGAGACCACCGTGAGATGAGAAACGTGATTTGACAGGAATTGGTTTCACCCTCGCGCAACTCATATCGACGGTATGCTGACGGGAAGCTGACAAAACGCTGACAGCGGCGGCCGGACGACGCCAAAGCATCGGCTTTCTTGCCTGCCCGACGGGTCATCGCCATCGCCCTCCGGTTGCCGTCGCCTTGGCAGGCGGTTGACAGGCTTGCATTGGCGGCATATCAAAGTCACGGTTTAACGTAAAACCACGCTCCCCCGCGCAGCTCGATCGGAAGAATCGTCACGCGGCATCACGAGCTCGGTGGTTTAACGCGAAACCAGGGAGCCGGTCGTCGGCTCCAGGGAGGATTGCTGACTTGGCCCGGGCCACGATCAAGGACATTGCGCTCGCCGCGAACGTCTCGCCGATGACGGTTTCCAACGTCATCAACGGCCGGCGTGCCAAGGCCTCGGACGAAACAGTCGAGCGCATCATGGCCGCGGTGAAGACGCTCGGCTACCGCCCCAATATGAGCGCCCGCAGCCTCGTCTCGAACGCCTCGCGCATGGTCGGGGTGATCATTCCGTTCACCGAGAACCAGAACCAGCTGCTGCTCGACAACCCGTTCTATGCCGAGATGATCTCGGGCATCGAAAGCGCGCTGCGCGCCAACGGCTATTACATGATGCTGTCGGGGGTGGGCGAAGGCGACGCCCAGCTCGATACCCTCTCGCACTGGAACATGGACGCGCTGATCGTCCTCGGGGTCTACCGCGAAGCGCTCTACGAGCGACTGCGCGAACTCGACCTGCCGACCCTGTTGATCGACAGCTATATCGACGACCCGCATTTTTACCGGCTTGGCGTCGATGACGAAGCCGCCGCCTACGAGGCCACCCGCTACCTGATCGGCAAGGGCCACTCGGGCATCGGCTTGGTGACCGGCGTGATCCGCACCGACGGCGTCATCGAGCGCCGCGTCGATGGCTACAAGCGGGCCTTGGCCGAAGCGGGGATCGGCTTCAGTCCGGGCCGCATCCTCTCGGGCTCAGTCACCTTCGACTGGGGCGCCGAGGCCGCCGAACAGCTGGTTGCGCTCCCGCACACCACCGCCGCCTTCTGCACCGCCGACCTGATCGCCGCGGGCCTCCTCGCCGGCCTCCACCGGCTCGGCCGCCGCATCCCCGAGGATTACTCGGTGATGGGTTTCGACAACCTGTCGATCTCCCGCATGGTCTACCCGGCCCTTACCACCATGGATCAGTCGATCCTCGGCAAAGGCCAGCTCGCCGGCCGGCTGATCAGCGCCATCCTCAATAAGACCGAGGCCCCGCGCGACAGCTTCATCGATGTCGCCATCGTCGAACGCGACAGCGTCAGCCAGCGGGGGACGAAATGAGCATTGCCTTCGCGCCCGTGCGGGAAGAGTACCCCCCACCCTGTCCCTCCCCCGCAAGGGGGGAGGAGACCAAAACACTGGCGCTGGAGTTGGCGTCTCCCTCCCCCTTGCGGGGAGGGGACAGGGGTGGGGGTGCTCTTTCCGCGCCGGCGTTCGTGCGCCTTAAGGTTGATCGGAGCCCCAGATGAGCCCCGCCGCCGATCGCTCAAAATACCTCGCCCTCGCCGTGCTGCTGCTGCCCAGCCTTGCCGGCATGGTGGTGTTCCTGATGGCGCCGGTGCTGTCCTCGCTGGTGCTCAGCTTTTCGCAATGGGACCTGATCGGCGAGATCAGCTGGGTCGGCTTCGACAACTATGTCACCGCGCTGGCCGATCCGCCCGTGCTCGGGGCGCTGCGCAACACCCTCACCTTCATCCTCGGCTACCTGCCCTCGGTGGTGCTCATCGCGCTGGGCCTCGCTTTGCTGCTCAACCGCCGCATCCGCGGCCGTGTCGTCTTCCGCGCCATCTACTTCGTGCCCGTCGTCACCTCCTGGGTCGCCGTCTCGCTGATCTGGAAATGGCTGCTCAACCCGCAATACGGGCTGGTCAACTTCGCGCTCGGCGCCGTCGGCATCAAAGGCCCGGGCTGGCTGTTCGATCCGGCCTGGGCGATGACCGGCGTCATCCTCACCTCGGTGTGGAAGGATATCGGCTTCGTCACCGTGATCTATCTGGCGGGCTTGCAGGATATCCCCGAGCCGCTCTACGAGGCGGCGGCGCTCGATGGCGCGACGGCGTGGCAGCGCTTCTGGTCGATCACCTTCCCGATGCTGGCGCCGACCACCTTTTTCGTCACCACCATCTCGCTGATCTCGTCGTTCCAGGTGTTCGACCAGGTCTGGATCATGACCCAGGGCGGCCCGGCCGGCGCCACCTCGGTGATGGTCGAGCTGATCTACAAGAACGCCTTCAGCTACTACAAAATGGGCTACGCCTCGGCCATTTCCTGGGTGCTGTTCGCCCTGATCTTCGCCGTCACCATCGCCCAGAACCTGTTGCAGAAGCAGCTGGATCGGTCCGATGGCTGAGCAGCTCCTCCCACAGGCCGACGGCCCCCTCCCATCCTCCCCCATGAAGGGGGAGGTGCCCGGCCGGTTCATGGGCACGATCGAGGACACAAGCTCGACTCTTCACCTCCCCCTTCATGGGGGAGGCCGGGAGGGGGCCGTCTCTATCAGTCGTCCGCGCCAACCCCGCTTGAAGCTCCCCGACCTCCTGACCTACGCCATCCTGATCGCGGGCGCGGTCATCATGCTGCTGCCCTTTGCCTGGATGGTCTCCACTTCGCTGAAGACCGCCGGCGCCACCTTCGTCACCCCGCCGCAGTGGTTGCCCGACCCGGCAACCCTCGACAACTACATGAAGGTGTTCGACAGCGCTCCGGTCGGCCAGTTCCTGTTCAACTCGATCTTCGTCTCGGTCACTTCGACGGCGCTGATGGTGCTGTTCTGCGCCATGTCGGGCTACGCCTTCGCCCGCATCCCGTTCCGCGGCAGCACCGTGCTGTTTTACGCGTATCTGGCGACGCTGATGATCCCGCAGCAGGTGACCCTCACCCCGCTCTTCATCATCATGAACTGGCTCGGCTGGACCAATTCTTACCAGGCACTGATCTTGCCCGCGAGCTTCGGCGCCTTCGGCACCTTCCTGCTCCGGCAGTTCTTCCTGCGGCTGCCCAAGGAGATCGAGGAGGCCGCCTTCATCGATGGCGCCGGCTATGTCCGGATCTTTTTCACCATCGCCATCCACCTGGCACGCCCGGCGCTCGCCACCCTCGCGGTGTTCGCCTTCATGGCCAGCTGGAACAGCTTCCTGTGGCCGCTGATCATCACCACCGACACCTCGATGATGACCCTGCCGCTCGGCCTCAGCGCCCTGCAGGGCCGCTGGACCACCGACTGGAACGTGCTGATGGCCGGCGCGGTGATCGCCACGCTGCCGATCATCGCGGTCTACGTCTTCGCCCAGCGCTTCATCATCAAGGGCCTGTCCCATACCGGGCTCAAGTAACGACCCAAAACTAACGACCAAAGGTCTCAAGGAGGAGATAGACCATGCTGCGTAGGACTTTCACCGGGCTGCTGCTTGCCACTGCCCTCATCACCACCCCGGCGTTCGCCGCGGATGTGACCATCAAGTACATGACCTTTTCGGCGGCGCCGAATTACCTCAGGGAACTCGACGCCACCATCGCCGCCTTCGAGGCCGAGCATCCCGGTATCAAGGTCACCTATGAGACCGCCGCCTGGGACGCCTATTTCACCAAGCTGCAGACTGTCGTTGCGGCAAAGCAGGCGCCCGACGCGTTCGAACTCAACTTCGAGAATTTCGTCACCTATGCGGAGAAGGGGGCGCTCGCCGACCTGACGCCGCTGATCGCTGCCGATACCGGCTTCTCGACCTCGGTCTACAACCCGACGGCACTCGCGGCCTTCGCCGAGGATGGCAAGCAGTACGGCCTCGTCGAGAGCTTCTCCAACGTCGTCCTGTTCTACAACAAGGACCTGTTCGACGCCGCCGGCGTCGCCTACCCGACGGCCGACTGGACCTGGAAGGAAGAACTCGAAGCCGCGCAGAAGCTGACCGATCCGGCCAAGGGTGTGTGGGGCGATTTCGCCCCGATCCAGTTCTGGGAATTCTACAAGACCATCGCCCAGAACGGTGGCTCGATCCTCTCGCCGGACAAGAAGACCGTCACCATCGACTCGCCTCAGAACATCGAGACGCTGACCTGGATGATCGACAAGGTGAATACCTACAAGGTCACCCCGTCGGACGTCGAAATGGCCGGCCAGTCCTCAGAAGACCTGTTCAAGGCCGGTAAGATCGCCATGCTGCGGACCGGCATCTGGCTGCTCGGCGATTTCGCCCAGAATGCCAAGTTCAAGTGGGACATCGCGCTCGAGCCGGGCAAGACGAACAAGGCGCACCACTTCTTCGCCAACGGCGTCGCCGTCTCGGCCAACAGCGCCCACCCGGCCGAGGCCTACCAGTGGATCAAGTTCCTCACCTCGTCGAAGGCCGCCGTCGACCTCCGCATCGCCGCCGGCTGGGAACTCCCCGCCGTTTCCGATGCCGCTGCGGTACAGGGCTATCTCGACCAGCCGGTGCCCGAGAGCCGCGAAGTGGTGTTCCAGGCGCTCGACACCGCGGTGGTGCCGCCGGTGATCGGCAACTGGAACCAGCTGACCGACGCCGTCGGCAAGGAACTCGAAGCCGCCAAGCTCGGCCAGAAGACGCCGGAACAGGCGTTGAAGGACGCCAAGACGGCGATCGAGGGGCTGCTGTAGGGCGCTGACTGCCGGCAGACGGCCCCCTCCCATCCTCCCCCATGAAGGGGGAGGTGCCCTGCCGGAGCACTTGGCTTGATCGAGCCACAAACTCCACTTCACCTCCCCCCTTGTTGGGGGAGGCCGGGAGGGGGCCGTCTCTCTCAGTCGGCACCCATCCTCCACCAAGTTTGCCTCCCAAAGGGCAAGGCCGGAAGCCTCAAAAACTCTCGGCCACTTCCACCGGAACCTCAGATGACCACCGACACCCGCGAACCCCAGCTCGCCCTCCGCCACCCCTGGTTCCTCGACCTCTACGCCACCCTGCTGCGTGATCCCGCGACCGCCACCCCTCACATTGTCGCCCGCCTCATCGCCGCCGACCCCAGCGACCCGGTTGAAGCCGCGCTGGCGCTCTACCTTGCAGCCCTCGCCGCCCAATCCACCGGCGACGTGGCGCCGCTGCGCACGCAACACGCCACCGCCCTCCGCGCCGCCGTCGCCACTCGGCTCGAGCGCGAACTTACCCCCAACCAGAACCATTTCACCGACACCTGGGTTATCGCCCTGTGGGCCGCCGCGTTGCGCGAGGCCAATCACCTCAAGCGCGACGAAGCCACCACCCGCCTCGTCGGCCGAGTGAAGAACCACGTCTACGCAAGTCATGTCCGGATGGGCGCGCTGATGTCGTCCTCCGACAAGGCAACGCTGGAATTCGACGTGCTGCTCGCCGCCGTGCCGTTCGGCCTGTTCGACTGCGAGGACCTGGTGCTGGTCGATGCCGTCCGCAGCCTCACCGCCGCCGAGCGCCTCGCCAGCGCCACCCCGGTCGACCGCCAACTGCTCGCCTGGTACTATGCCGAGCAGGGCAGCTACGCCAAAAGCCGAAAGCTGCTCACCGACACCCCGGCGCCCATCGTCGCGCAGCGCCTCAAGACCCTTGGCCAGCTCGAAAGCCGCTTCATCCGCCACGCCCCCGACGGCAACGGCAATCGCTACGAACCGCTGCTCGAAGAGCGCTTCCCCAAACTCATCACCGATAGCGATGAGGTTATCGTCCGCGCCCAGGCGTCGCCGCTCTCGGCCGACGAACCGCTGGAGCTCATGGTCGGCGAAACGGCCATTGCCGGCCGTTTCGAGGGCGACTGCTGGGAGTTCACCCTGCCCCGCACCCCGGCCGGTGCGTTGGTCAGCTACCGCATCCGCTTCACCGCGCACCCCGAGATCGCGCAGGGACCGTTCGTCTACGAAACGCTCGGCCGCCGCCGGCATGACAGCGCCCCGGTCAGCGTCACGGTTACCGATGGCCGGGTCGAGATCATCCCGGGCGCCAGTAGCCCGCAACTGCCGCTGCAGCTCGGCGTCGCCAGCCTCATCGCAATCTCCTGGCTCGAGGCGCGCGACGGCACCATCCGCGAGATTTCGGCCACCCTCACCCACCCGGCCTGCGGCTGGTACGGTTTCGGCGAGCGCTACAATGCGCTGAACCAGGCGGGCAACCGCGTCGATCAGTTCGTCTACAACCAGTACAAGGAACAGGGGCTCAGAACCTACATGCCGATGCCGGTCGGCTATAGCGACGCCGGCTTCGGCCTGCACCTCGCGACCGACAGCTACTCGTGGTTCGACCTGGGCGCCCCGCAGGAAACCCGCCTCGGCGTCGAGGCCAATAGCCTCACCATCGACCTGCTCACCGGCTCGGTTGCCGAACAGGTCAGCCAGTTCATGGCGGCGACCGACGAGCCGGAACCGGTCCCCGCTTGGGCGCTCGGTCCCTGGATGTCCTCGAACAACTGGGACAGCGAGGCCGAAATCCGGAAGCAGGTTGCCCTTACCCTCGAACACCAGATCCCCGCCACCGTGCTGGTGATCGAAGCCTGGTCGGACGAGGCGACGTTCTACATCTTCAACGACGCCCAATACGCCGAAAAACCCGGCGCCGAGGCCTTCGCCTATGCCGACTTCCGCTTTCCCAAATGGGGCCGCTGGCCCGACCCCAAAGGTCTCGCCGAGCACCTGCACGCCAACCACCTGCGTCTGATCCTGTGGCAGATCCCGATCATCAAGCAGTCACCGGCGCTGAAGCACGCGCAGAAGCGCAACGACGAAAGCCATTTCTTTGCCGAGGGGTTTGGCGTGAAACACCCCGACGGCACGCCGCTTCGCCTGCCCGAGGGCTGGTTCAAGGACAGCCTGCTGCTGGATTTCACCAACAAGGCCGGTGCCGACTGGTGGTTCTCGAAGCGCCAGTACCTGATCGACGAACTCGGCGTCGACGGCTTCAAGACCGATGGCGGCGAGATGGTCTGGGGCAAGGATCTGTTGTTTGCCGACGGCCGCACCGGGCTCGAGAACCGCAACGCCTATCCGCGCGACTACATCTCGGCCTATTACCGCTTCGCCCAGCAGAATGGCGGCATCTGCTTCTCACGCGCCGGCTATACCGGGGCGCAGAGTTTTCCGGCGCACTGGGCCGGCGACGAGCGCTCCACCTGGACGCCTTCAAGCGCTCGATCCTCGCCGGGCTCTCGGCCGGCATGTCGGGCGTAATCTTCTGGGGCTGGGATCTTGGCGGCTTTTCTGGCGAAGTGCCGAGCCCCGAGCTCTATGTCCGGTCGGCCGCCATGGCCTGCTTCTGCCCGATCATGCAGTACCATGCCGAGAGCAAGGCCGAGTTCAACCAGGACCGTACCCCGTGGAACATCGCCGAGCGCTCCGACGACGAGCGGGCGCTGACCGGCTATCGCTTCTACGCCAACCTCCGCATGTCGCTGCTGCCTTATCTGGAGCGCGAGGCTGCCTGGTGCGTCGCGGAAAAGCAGCCGCTGCTGCGCGCCATGCTGCTGGATTTTCAGGGCGATAGCCGGGCGGCGGCGCTGTGGGATCAATACCTGTTCGGCCGCGACCTGCTGGTCGCCCCGATCATCCGCGAGGGCGAAATCTCCCGCGAGGTCTACCTGCCCGCGGGTCGCTGGTGGCATCTGTTCGAGAACCGCTGGTACGACGGTGGCCAGAGCCACGAGGTCTCTGCCAGCTTCGCGGAAATCCCGGTCTTCCTGCGCGCCGGCGCCGCCCTGCCGCTCGCGTTCCAGGACGAGGCTCGCCTCGGCGCGACCATGCCCTCCGACATTGCCGGGGCTAAGATCTCGGTCCTCCTGATCGCCGGCCGCGAACCCGGAACCTCGCTCCACCACGAGGACCTCGACATCGAGGTCTCCGGCGACCTGGTTCGCGTGACCTCCCGGCGCACCCGTCCGATCAAGCTGGTCTTCACCAACCCGCCCGCCCAACTGGAGCTGAACGGCGTCGTCCAACAGGCCGGCACGCTCAATCTGTCCGGCGTCGAACTGGCGACGTTCGAACTAGTATGACGCCATACGATGCCGGGGCTGCCTGGTACGGCCCAGGCGCTCAGCGGTGCCCGAACAGCGCGCTGCCGACCCGTACATGCGTCGCACCCATGGCGATGGCCGTTTCGAAGTCGCTGCTCATCCCCATCGACAGCTTCTCCACCCCGGCATCGCGCGCCAGGGACGCGAGGTGCGCGAAATACGGCCCCGCCGGATCGCCCTCCGGCGGAATGCACATCAGCCCGACCACGTCGAGGCCGTAGAGATCCTTGCAGCGCCCGACGAACGCCGCGGCGTCGGATGGTGCGATGCCGGCCTTCTGCTCTTCGAGCCCGATATTGACCTGGACGAACACCGGCAGGCGCCGGCCGGCCCGCTTCATCTCCTCAGCCAGGACCCCGGCGAGCTTGTCGCGATCGACGGTCTGGATCACATCGAACAGCGCCACCGCCTCGCGCGCCTTGTTGGTCTGCAGCGGGCCGATCAGATGCAATTCTATGCCGTCATAGGAAGCCTGCAACTCGGGCCATTTCTCCTTGGCTTCCTGCACCCGGTTTTCCCCAAAGACCCGCTGGCCGGCGTCAAGAAACGGCCGGATTGCTGCGGCATCGAAGGTTTTGGAGACGGCGACCAGCTCCACCCGATCCGGTGGCGGGCCGAAACGCTGATGGGCCCGCTCGATCCGGGCGCGGATAATGTCGAGACTTTCCGGGGCGTTCTGCATGGCCCTCTCTGTTGACCGGTTAACGGAATTCTGATGAAGGTCCGGTAGCCAAAAACCCTAGTGAACGCAACGTAATCTGCGGCTTTAAGGACTTCCCGAAGTGACTGGTAGAACGACCGAGCGCTACAATCCGCGTGTCGAAGAGCCACGCTGGCAGAAGGCCTGGGAGGACGGCAAGTCCTTCGAGGTCAAGCACGACGACAGCCGCAAGCCCTACTACGTGCTCGAGATGTTCCCCTACCCCTCGGGGCGCATCCACATGGGCCACGTCCGCAACTATACCATGGGCGATGTACTGGCGCGCTATATGCGCGCCATGGGCCGCAACGTGCTGCATCCGATGGGCTGGGACGCCTTCGGCCTGCCGGCAGAGAACGCCGCCATGCAGAACAAGGTTCACCCCAAGAACTGGACCTATGCCAACATCGCTGCGATGCGGAAGCAGCTGAAGTCGATCGGGCTCGGCATCGACTGGAGCCGCGAGTTCGCCACCTGCGACGTGGAGTACTATTCCAAGCAGCAGAAACTGTTCCTCGATTTCCTGCGCGAAGGCCTCGTCACCCGCAAGAAATCCAAGGTCAACTGGGACCCGGTCGATATGACCGTGCTCGCCAACGAGCAGGTGGTCGATGGCCGCGGCTGGCGCTCCGGCGCGGTGGTCGAGCAGCGCGAGCTGAACCAGTGGGCCTTCAAGGTCTCCGATTTCGCCGAAGAACTGCTCGAGGCGCTGGATACGCTCGACCACTGGCCCGAAAAAGTGCGCGTCATGCAGCGCAACTGGATCGGCAAATCCGAAGGCCTGCGCCTGCTGTTCGAACTTGCTGAACAGTGGCAGACGTTTAGCTCGATCGAAGTGTTCACCACCCGTCCGGACACCATCTTCGGCGCTTCATTCCTTGCTATCTCGGCCGATCATCCGCTGGCCGCGAGCCTTGCCGGCAACCCGGAGATCGCGGCGTTCATCGCCGAGACCCGCCGCCACGGCACGGCCACCGAAACCATCGACAAGGCGGAAAAGCTGGGCATTTTCACCGGGTTGCACGTGAAGCATCCCGTGAAGCCGGGGGCCACGCTGCCGGTCTACATCGCCAACTTCGTGCTGATGGATTACGGCACCGGCGCCATCTTCGGCTGCCCGGCGCATGACCAGCGCGACCTCGATTTCGCCCGCCGCTATGATCTGCCGGTGCTCCCGGTGGTGCTGCCGGAAGGCGCTGACCCCGCGACCTTCGAAGTCGATTCCGAGGCTTACAACGGCCCCGGCCGCATCTATCACTCCGAGTTCCTCGACGGTCTCGAGATCGATGCCGCGAAGAAAGCCATTGCCGCGCACTTCGCCGCGCGCACCGTCGACAACCTGCCGCAGGGCAAGGTCGAGGTGAACTATCGGCTGCGCGACTGGGGCGTGTCGCGCCAGCGCTACTGGGGCTGCCCGATCCCGGTGATCCATTGCGAGAACTGCGGCGCCGTGCCGGTGCCCGACAAGGACCTGCCGGTGGTGCTGCCCGAGGACGTGAGCTTTGACCGCCCGGGCAACCCGCTCGACCATCACCCGACCTGGAAGCATGTGGCCTGCCCGAAATGCGGTGGAGCGGCGACCCGCGAAACCGACACCATGGATACGTTCGTCGACAGTTCCTGGTACTTTGCGCGCTTCACCGACCCGCACGCCGCGACCCCGACGGTTCCCGGTATTGCCAATAGCTGGCTGCCGGTCGACCAGTATATCGGCGGCGTCGAGCACGCCATTCTCCACCTGCTCTATTCGCGCTTCTTCACCCGCGCCATGAAGCAGACCGGCCACCTCAACATCGAGGAGCCGTTCAAGGGCCTGTTCACCCAGGGCATGGTGGTGCACGAGACCTATCAGCTCGGCTCCGGGCAGAACGGCGAATGGGTATCGCCCGCCGACATCCGGATCGAACTGGTCGACGGCGAACGGCGCGCCAAGCTGCTGCAAAGCGGCGAGACGGTGACCATCGGCTCCATCGAAAAGATGAGCAAATCCAAGAAGAACGTCGTCGATCCCGACGAGATCGTTTCGACCTACGGCGCCGACACCGCCCGCTGGTTCATGCTGTCCGACTCCCCGCCGGAGCGCGATGTGCAGTGGACCGAGGCCGGTATCGAGGGCGCCAGCCGCTTCCTGCAGCGCGTCTGGAAGCTGGTCGGCGATTTCCTCGATCTCGAAGACGACATCGCCACGCGCCTGACCGGCAGCGGCGACGCCGGTGTGCTCGAACTCCGCAAGGTCGTCCATCGGGCGGTGGCCAATGTCGGCGGCGAGATCGAGGGCCTGCGCTTCAACCGCGCCGTCGCCCAGATCTACGAGCTTTCCAACGCCATCGCCAAGTTCTCGCAGTCGGTTGCCAGCAGCGTCTCGCCGGCACAGCGCGAAGCCTTGCGCGAGGCGGTGGAGCGCCTGGTACAGCTCGTCGCCCCGATGATGCCGCACCTCGCCGAAACCTGCTGGGCGGCGCTGGGCAAGTCCGGCCTCGTGGTCGACGCGCCCTGGCCGGTAGCCGATCAGGCGCTGCTGGTCGACTCGACCGTGGTTATTCCGGTGCAGGTCAACGGCAAGCGCCGCGGCGAGATCACCGTACCAGTCGGCGCCACGAAGGAGCTGGTCGAGAAAGAGGTCTTGTCACTCGAAGCGGTTGCCCGCATGCTGGATGGCAAGCCGCCCAAGAAGCTGGTGATCGTCCCCGACAGGATCGTCAATGTGGTCGTGTAAGACATTGCTTCGTAATGGTTTTGTCGCGCTGAGCCTCCTCGGTGCAACGGCGCTCGCCGGCTGCACGGGATTGACCCCGGTCTATGGCGAACGCGGGATCGGCACCGAACGGCATCCGCTGAACTATGCCAAACCCAATAGTCGCGCCGAGCAGATCATCTATCAGGAACTGGCGCTGCGCTTCGGCAAGGCCTCTGATTCGGCCAGCCCGACGGTTCGCATCAGCACGTCGAACGGGTCCCGGAAGCTCACCCGCACGAATGTGGTTCGTCCGTCCGAGCAGCGCGAGATGGTGGTGACGGCCCAGATCGAGCTCATCGCCGCCGATGGCTCGATCGTCTTGTCGACCTCGCGCTCGGCCGCGGCGCTCTACACCACCGACAGCCAGGCGCTCGCCGCCAGCGAGGCGGAGCGCGAAGCAACCGAGCGCGCCGCGCGCGAGCTGGCCGAGACTATCCGCCTGACCCTGCTCGGCGCACTGCTCCAGTCGGCCGGCTGATGGGGGCGCTGAAGGCGCACGAGGTCTCCCGCTTCATCGATCGGCCTGATCTCGAAGCGGGTATCATCCTTGCCTACGGCCCCGACACCGGCCTCGTCCGCGAGACCGGGCAGCGGTTGGCCCGTCGCTTTGCCGGCAACGATGCCGACAGCATGAACCTCGTGGTGCTGGACGGGTCGGAACTCGATGCCGATCCATCGCGGCTCGCCGTCGAGGCCAAGACCACCTCGTTGTTCGGCGATCGCCGGGTCATCCGGGTGCGTGGCGCCGGCAAGTCGCTGGTGATGCCGCTGACCGAGCTGCGCGACGATCCCGGCGCCATCATCATCCTTGAGGCCGGCAACCTGACGCCGAAGGATCCGCTGCGCGCCCTGGTCGAGGCGGCGAAGCTCGGTCGGGCCCTGCCCTGCTACCCCGACAATGACGAGTCGCTGGGCCGGCTGATTGCCGAGACCTTCTCCAAGGCCGGCATCCGCGCTGACCAGGATACCGTGGCGGCGCTGCGCGATACGCTGGGCAATGATCGCGAGATCACCCGGCGCGAGCTGGAGAAGCTGGTGCTGTTCGCCGCCGACAGCAAGCTCCTCACCCGTGAGGACATCCTGACGCTCTGCGCCGACAATGCCGCGCTGGTGCTCGACGAGGTCGTCGACGCCACCGGCACCGGCCATGCCGCCAATCTCGATACGGCGCTCGAGCGCGCCATCGCCCAGAGCGTCAATGCGCAGCAGATCCTGGCCGGCGCGCTCAGCCATTTCACCACGCTGCGCCGCTGGCGCGTCGAGGTCGATGGCGGCAAGCCGCCCGGCGCCGTGCTCGATGGTGCTCGCCCCAAGCCGCACTTCTCGCGTCGCTCCTCGATCGAGCGGCAGCTACGGCTGTGGACCGACGACGCGCTGAGTGCCGCGCTCGACCGCCTGCAGCTCGCCGTCGCCGACAGCCGCAAGCGCTACGGCCTCGCCGACACCATCAGCCGCCGCGCCCTGTTGGCGGTTTGTGCAATGGCCGCAGAGCGTTAGCCACCACGTTCCACGTGAAACACCCGTGACCTACACCCCGTACCCAGTCAGCTTCATACAAATCCCATCCAGCTGCTCCAGCGTCCGGTAGCGGATCTCCAGCCGGCCGCCCTGGTCCTTGTGGTCGATCGCCACATGCAGCCCCAGGACGTCGGACAGGCGCTTCTCCAGCGCCGCCGTGTCGGCGTCCTTCTGCTCGGGCGCGGCCGGCTTCTTCTTCGGGCCGTTGATCTCGCGCTGCGTCAGCACCTCGGCCTCACGCACCGAGAGCCCGCCGCCGACGATGCGTTTCGCCAGCGCCACGGGGTCGTCGGCGGTGATCAGCGTCCGCGCATGGCCGGCCGTCAGCTCGCCGCTGGCCAACATGCCGCGCACGTCATCGGGCAACTTCAGCAGCCGCAGCGTATTGGCGACATGCGAGCGCGACTTGCCGATCACCTGCGCTAGGTCGTTCTGGGTATAGTCGAACTGCTCGATCAGCTGGCCGTAACCCATTGCTTCTTCAAGCGGATTGAGATCGACGCGCTGGACGTTCTCGATGATCGCGAGTTCCAGCGCTTCCTTGTCGTCGACGTCGCGGATGATCACCGGCACGTCGTTGAGGCCAGCCCGCTGCGAGGCGCGCCAGCGGCGCTCGCCGGCAATGATCTCGAACTGGTTCGGATCGTTGGTCGGCCGCACCAGCAGCGGTTGCATCACGCCCTTCTCGCGGATCGAACTGGTCAGCTCTTCGAGTTGATCGGGATCGAAGTCACGCCGCGGGTTGGCGCGGTTGGCGATCAGGAAGTCCACCGGCAGGCGCTTGGAGCTGCTGCCGTCGGCGAGCCGCGCTCCTTCCATCGTCGCCATATCGCCGATCAGCGCCGCGAGACCGCGCCCGAGTCGTGATGGTTTCTCGTTCATTCCAACTTCCTCATGCGGCCATGAGCTGACGCTCGCGCCGGATCACTTCGGTAGCAAGGCGCAGATAGGCTTGGCTGCCGGCACATTTCAGGTCATAGAGCAGGGCGGGCTTGCCATAGGACGGCGCCTCGGACAGGCGCACATTGCGCGGTATCACGGTGTCGTAAACCAGCGAGCCCATCTCCGAACGAACGTCGGCCAGCACCTGCTCACTGAGGTTGTTGCGGCGATCAAACATCGTCATCACGACGCCCTGGATCGACAGCCGTGGGTTCAGCGTCGTGCGGATTTGCTCAATGGTTTGGAGCAGTTGGCTCAGGCCTTCGAGCGCAAAGAACTCGCACTGCAGCGGCACCAGCACGGCGTCGGCGGCGACCAGCGCGTTGATGGTGAGGAGGTTCAACGACGGCGGGCAATCGATCAGCACATAGCTGACGGCCTGGCCGTTGATGGTGAGTTCGCTCATCGCCCGGAACGCGTCGCGCAGACGGAAGGCGCGGTCGGCTTGCTGCGCAATGGTCAGCTCGACCCCGAGCAGATCAAGCGTCGATGGGACAATGGCAACGTTCGGCACGCTGGTCATCACCGCTGCCGCCGCTACTTTGGCGTCGCCCATCAACAGGTCGTAGCTCGACACGTCACGGTCGGTCCGCGAGATCCCGAGCCCGGTCGAGGCGTTACCCTGCGGGTCGAGATCGACAATCAGCACCCGCTCGCCGATCGCAGCGAGCGCCGTGGCCAGGTTGATGGCGGTAGTGGTCTTGCCGACCCCACCCTTCTGGTTGGCGAGGGTCAGGATTCGAGGAGCCAAGGCACGGCCTCCGAGCGTTTCCGCTAACTATTTGATTTCCATCGCAAATTGCCGATCTCCAGCAATACGCCAGCTTCATCGGTGGCGCTCTTGGTTATTACCACGTCGAAGTCCCAGGCCAAACGACTTTCCTTAACCTCCACAGCGTGATCCCGCCCCTTGTGCAGGATCGCGCGGGTTTCCGGCCCAAAGAAGGGGTGGATAAGTTCGAGCAGCAACGGCAGGGCGGCCAGCGCCCGCGAGGTGATCACGTCGAAGGCGCCGTCAGCCGTTGTTTCACGTGAATCAAAGCTGTCGGTTCGCCCGGCATGTACGTCCGCCGGGAGGCCCAGCTCGCGGATCACTTGGCGCAGGAAGGCCACCTTCTTGCCGATCGGCTCAACCAGCGTAAGGCGCGCCGATCCACCCTTGAGGGCAATGGCCAGTGGCAGGGCCGGCAGCCCGCCACCGGAGCCGACATCCAGAAAGCGCCGGTCGGTCGGTCGCAGCAGCGGCAGGATCTGCAGTGAGTCGAGGATGTGGCGCGACCACAGGGCATTCTCTGTTTCACGTGAAACAAGATTCTGTACCGCGTTCCATTTCTTCAGCAACGCAGCAAACGATTCCAGGTCGCGGCGCACAGCGGCCTCAGGCCGCGCGAACGCGGCGGAGTAGGGCGCGAGATCCCCCATCAGCCCGCCTGACGCAAACTGCCCCGCCGGACCACCGACAGGATCAGCGTGATGGCGGCCGGCGTCACCCCGTCCATGGCCTGCGCCTGGGCGATCGTCGCCGGGCGGCGCTGACCGAGCTTCTGCCGCATCTCCATCGACAGGCCGGGCAGGGCTGCATAGTCCAGCCAGTCCGGAATCTCGCGGCTCTCGTCGCGCTTCACCGCCGCGATATCCGCCTCCTGCCGCTGCAGGTAGACGGCGTATTGCGCATCAACCGTCAGCTGATCGAGTATATCGGGCGCGATCTCGGCAATCTCCGGCCATAGCGGTACGAGCTGCGCTGCTGCCACATCGGGATAGGACAGTAGGTCGAAGGCGCTGCGCTCATGGCCGTCGGCATTGACGGCAAGGCCGGCCTTACGGGCCACGGTCGGCGTCGTCCGCAGCCGATCGAGCGTCGCGCGCCCCGCAGTCAACGCGGCCGACCGCGCTTCAAAGTGCGCGATCCGTTCACCGCCAACCAAGCCGGCCACCGTCGCGATCCGTGTCAGGCGCTGATCGGCATTGTCGCTGCGCAGGTGCAGGCGGAACTCGGCGCGGGAGGTGAACATCCGATAGGGCTCGCTTACCCCCCGGGTCACCAGGTCGTCAACCATCACGCCCAGATAGCTCTCGGTGCGCGACAGGTGGAAGGCACTGGCGCCCTTGGCCGAGAGGCCTGCATTGGCGCCGGCGTACAGCCCCTGCGCCGCTGCCTCTTCATACCCTGTGGTGCCGTTGATCTGTCCCGCGAGGTAGAGCCCCGGGAGCCGGCGCAGTTCCAGCGTCGGCCGGAGTTCGCGCGGATCGACATAGTCATACTCGATCGCATAGCCGGGTCGGATGATCCGGACGTTCTCAAGGCCTGGCATGGACTTGAGGAAGGCCTCCTGCACCTCTGCCGGCAGCGAGGTTGAAAGCCCGTTGGGATAGATCGTGTTGTCGTCGAGCCCTTCAGGCTCAAGGAAGATCTGGTGGCTGTCCCGATCGGCGAAGCGCACCACCTTATCCTCGATCGACGGACAATAGCGCGGACCCCGGCTCTTGATCCGGCCCGAGTACATCGCCGAGCGGTGCAGATTGTCGGAGATGATCCGGTGCGTATCGGCGGTCGTCCGGGTGATGAAGCAGCTGATCTGCGGCGTGGTGATCGCCGTGGTCAGGGCCGAGAACGGCTCCGGCGGATCGTCGCCGCGCTGCTCCTCGAGCCCGGAGAAATCGATCGAGGTGGCGTCGAGCCGCGCCGGCGTGCCGGTCTTCAATCGCCCGAGCGTCAACCCCAGCGCCTCGAGCCGGGTCGAGAGGCCAAGCACCGGGTTCTCACCGACCCGGCCGGCGGGCACCGTCTCTTCCCCGCGATGGATCAGGCCGCGGAGGAATGTCCCGGTGGTCAGCACTATCGCCTTCGCCGCAAACCTTCGGCCGTCGAGCAGCACCGCGCCGGCGATCCGGCCGTCGGTCACGATGAGGTCGTCGACTTCACCCTCGATGACGGTTAGATTGGGCTGCGCCAGGATCGCCGCCTGCATCGCCTGCCGGTAGAGTTTTCTATCCGCCTGGGCCCGGGGGCCGCGAACTGCGGCGCCCTTGCGGCGATTGAGCACGCGGAACTGGATACCGGCGGCATCCGCCACCCGGCCCATCAGGCCATCCATGGCGTCGATCTCGCGCACCAGGTGGCCCTTGCCGAGGCCGCCGATCGCCGGATTGCAGCTCATCTCGCCGATGGTGGCGAACTTGTGGGTGATCAGCGCCGTCGGGACGCCTAGCCGCGCCGAGGCCGCCGCCGCTTCGCAGCCGGCGTGTCCGCCACCAACAACAATGACTTCGAAGTCGCTCATCTCGGGGAATCCTTTGGACGGGCGGTCTATTCCAATGTTTCACGTGAATCAACCGCGCCAGTTGCACGGCGGCGTTTCACGTGAATCATTTCCCGATGCAGAAGGCAGCGAACAGGTGGTCGAGAACGGACTCGGCGTCCATGCGACCAAGCAGGCGTTCGAGAGCTGCCGAAGCGCCGCGCAGCTCTTCAGCAGCCAATTCTGGTCGATCAATGTGATCTTTCACGCGCAGGAGCGCCCGGACGGCAGCAAGCAGCGAGTCCTGTCCCGTTCATGGCTCACGAGTATGTCGCTCGCACGCACCAACCCGGCACCAGACACCGCGTAGAGGCGCTCAAGCAGGGCGTCGATTCCCTCTCCGGTTTCTACCGACACCGTAAGTCCAGCCCGCGGCACTCGGCCGATGTCGCCTTTCGTACCGACGATGCCGATAGGGGGTTTGAGGTGAGGTGCATTGTCAAGCTCTGGGAATGACGGCGGATCCTCCCAGTCCAAGTCCGGCGCCTGCAACCAGAGCACCTGGTCGGCAGCCATCATCGCGGACTTGGCCCTCTGGATTCCGATAGCCTCCGCCTTTGACGTAGTTTCCCGTAACCCAGCACTGTCGATCAGGATGATCAGTTGCCCCTTGTAGTCGAGTGGCACTTCCTTGAGGTCGCGTGTAGTACCCGGCTCGTCGGAAACAATTGCTACATCAGACCGGGAGAGCGCATTGAGAAGGCTGGATTTGCCAACATTCGGGGGACCGGCAAGCAGGACCCTGAAGCCGCTGCGGATAATTCGCCCCTCGCGGCCGTAGGCGAAGACGTTTTCTATGTCCCTTCTCAGGCCCTGGACCTCATCGACAAATGTCGCGGGCAAGACACCCACGTCCCCCTCATCGGAAAAGTCTAGCTGTGCTTCGATCTCAGCGCGAAGATCGAGCAGCCGCTCCCGCCATCCTTCGACCTGTCGACTGAGACCGCCTTCCATGCGGGCATAGGCCAGGGCTCGCTGGTTCTCCGTCTCCGCCTCGATCAGATCCCCAAGGCCCTGCGCCTCAACCAGGTCGAGCTTGCCGTTCTCGAACGCCCGGCGCGTGAACTCGCCGGGCTCGGCGAGCCTGATACCGCGTTGTGAACTGAGTTTGCGGAGCAGGGCGCGCACCACCGCTGGTGAACCATGCACCTGCAGCTCGGCACAATCCTCGCCGGTAAAGCTCTGCGGGCCCGGCATCCAGGCGATCAGCCCGCGATCGAGCGTCTCGCCGCCGATCCGGATGTCGGCCAGCTTCAGCTGCCGCGGTGGCGGCAGGGCGCCGAGCATGTCGCTCAGCACGCCGCCAGCCAGTGGGCCCGACAGCCGGATCACCGCCACGCCCGAGGGGACGGAGCCCGAGGAGAGGGCGACGATCGTGTCCCTGTTACGCATGGAGTGCGATCTTCGCTGGCCTCACAGAAGGCCCCCTCACCCGGCCTTGCAGGCCGACCTCTCCCCCAAGGGAGAGGTGAGAAGGGGCGCGATCGTACCGCCACACCACCTCTCCCTTGGGGGAGAGGTCGCCGCGCAGCGGCGGGTGAGGGGGCCTTGGCATCGAGCGAAGCAGTTAGGTATTCATCGAGTCGAAGAAGTCGGAGTTCGTCTTGGTCTGACGGATCTTGTCCATCAGGAACTCCATCGCGTCGACCGTGCCCATCGGGTTGAGGATACGGCGGAGCACGTACATCTTGCGCAGAATATCCGGCTCGACCAGCAGCTCTTCCTTGCGGGTGCCGGACTTGGTGACATCCATCGCCGGGAACACGCGCTTATCGGAAACCTTGCGGTCGAGGACGATTTCCGAGTTACCGGTGCCCTTAAACTCTTCGAAGATCACTTCGTCCATGCGCGAACCGGTATCGATCAGCGCCGTGGCGATGATGGTCAGCGAACCGCCATCCTCGATGTTGCGCGCTGCGCCGAAAAAGCGCTTCGGCCGCTGCAGCGCATTGGCATCGACACCGCCGGTCAGCACCTTACCCGAGCTCGGCACCACGGTGTTATAGGCGCGGCCCAGGCGGGTGATCGAATCGAGCAGGATCACCACGTCGCGCTTGTGCTCGACGAGGCGCTTGGCCTTCTCGATCACCATCTCGGCGACCTGGACGTGGCGCGATGCCGGCTCGTCGAAGGTCGAAGAGATCACCTCGCCCTTCACCGAGCGCTGCATGTCGGTCACTTCCTCCGGCCGCTCGTCGATCAGCAGCACGATGAGGTAGCATTCCGGGTGATTGGTGGCGATCGATTGTGCGATATTCTGCAACAATACGGTCTTACCGGTACGCGGCGGCGCAACAATGATAGCACGCTGGCCTTTGCCGAGCGGCGCCACCAGATCCATGATCCGGGCGCTTTTGTCCTTGTTGGTCGGGTCGGGCAGCTCGAGCCGCAGGCGCTCGTCCGGATAGAGCGGCGTCAGGTTGTCGAAGTTGATCTTGTGGCGGACCTTTTCGGGGTCCTCGAAATTGATGGTGTTGACCTTGAGCAGCGCAAAGTAGCGCTCGCCTTCCTTGGGAGACCGGATCTGGCCTTCAACCGTGTCCCCGGTGCGGAGTGAAAAGCGCCGGATTTGCGAAGGGGAGACGTAGATATCGTCGGGACCGGGGAGGTAGTTGGCATCAGGGGAACGAAGGAACCCAAAGCCGTCGGGCAGGACTTCCACCACGCCTTCGCCGGTGATGTCGACTTCACGCGCCGCCAACTCCTTGAGGATGGCGAACATCAGTTCCTGCTTACGCATGGTCGAGGCGTTCTCGACCTCGTAAGTCTCGGCGAATTCAAGCAATTCGGCAGGCGTTTTGGCCTTGAGCTCGCTGAGCTTCATATTTTCCATTGCGCGGAGGACCCTTGGGCAATCGTAAGTGGCGGGAATGTGCGGAGAGGGGGGTTCGCCCGGAAAGCGCCGGGGAGGCGCCCATCGATCAGGCAGTGCGCTTCAGATAGCTAAAAGCTTCGCCACATTCAAGCGGAATGCGGATTCACGTGGAACAACCGCTGCTCACCAGGAGGCTCAGAACGGCTTCACCACCACGGAAATCACGATGACGATGGCAATGACGAACGGCACTTCGTTGATCATCCGGAAGAACTTCGCCGGCCGGGTGTTCCGATCGTTGGCGAAGTCGCGCAGCAGCCGGCCGTAGAAACCGTGAATGCCGCTCAACAGGATCACCATCACCGCCTTGAGCCACATCCACCCCTGGCTGAAGTCGACGATGCCGAAGCCGAACGCCAGCCACAGCCCGAACACCCAGGTGGCAAGCATCGCCGGCGTGGTGATGCCGCGATAGAGCCGCCGCTCCATCACCTTGAAAGTCTCCGATTGCACGCCACCCTTCTCGGCATCGGCGTGATAGACGAACAGCCGCGGCAGATAGAGCATCCCGGCCATCCAGGCGATCACCGACAGGATATGCAGCGCCTTGACCCATTCCATCGCCTCAGGCTCCCCGCGCCACTGCTATCAGCCGCTCGACATGCGCAATCGGGGTCTCCGGCACGATGCCGTGGCCGAGATTGAAGATATGCGGCCGCGAACGGAACCCTGCAACGATCTCCCGCACCCGGTTGTCCATCTGCTCGCCGCCGGCCAATAGCCGCAACGGATCGAGATTGCCCTGCACGCCGAGCCCGGCCGGCAGCTCGCCGGCAAAACCAAGCGGCGTTGCATAGTCGAGGCCCAGCACGTTGACGCCGGTTGCCCGCGCATAGGCCGGCAGATTGCCCGCCGCCCCGCGCGGAAAGCCAATCACCGGCGCACCCGGGATGAGTTTTCGCAACCCCTCGACAATCCGGCGGTTCGGCTCGATCACCCAGTTGCGGAACGCCACCTCATCGAGGTTCAGCGCCCAGCTTTCGAACAGCTGCACCACATCGGCCCCGGCCCTCAGCTGCGCCGCGAGATAATCGATGCTGGTCTCGACCAGGATATCGATCAGCCGCGCGAAGGCCTCAGGCTGGGTTAGGGCAAACACCCGCGCCGCAGCCTGATCGGAAGAGCCGCGCCCGCCGATCATGTAGGTCGCAACTGTCCAGGGCGAGCCACAGAAGCCAATCAGGGTCTTGTCGGGGGTGAGGCCAGCCCGAACTCGTCGTATGGTCTCGATGATCGGGCTCAGCTTCTCGAAAGCCCCTTCCCGATTGAGCCGCTGGATCGAGTCCGTCGTTACGGGCTCGAGCAGGGGACCTTCGCCAGCTTCGAAGCGAACGTATTGCCCGAGTGCATCCGGGATCACCAGGATGTCGGAGAACAGGATCGCCGCATCGAGGTCGAAACGCCGCAAGGGCTGCAGTGTCACTTCCGCAGCCAGTTCCGGATTGTAGCAGAGGTCAAGAAAGCTGCCGGCTTTGGCGCGAAGCTCGCGATACTCCGGCAGATAGCGTCCGGCCTGTCGCATGATCCAGATCGGCAGGCGCTGCTGGCGCCGTCCCAGCACCGTCTCGAGCAGCGGTTTCAGCACCGGCGTCTCGGTCATCGCCCAACCAATCCAAAAAATCTAAATTCTTAATCATCATTATCATGGCGGTGTTTTGCAGGAATTCCGCTTTAGCCACAACGGAAGAGGCGGCGACAGAAGCGCGCGGCACGAGCCTCAACCGAGCTTGTAAATCGTTCCCTGTGAAGGGCGCCGCCTGCATCAGGACTTCGCCCGGTTTACTAAGTCTTAACCATGTCACAATCGCTAACGAACCGTTAACGGAGCTGTGGATGACAGGGCCGCTCGCGCAACCGGTTATCCCCATACCCCACATTAAGCCTTTGTTAACGTGCGAGCCGCGCCGGACTGTTGAAGGATCTCGCCCCAGCGGGGAGAACCCGGGCCGTCGCCGGCGACAGCGGCTTTTCCACCGCCGGCGGACTTGAGCGAACAAGGACAGTGTGGAAAACCCTAGGCCATGCTGATCCTTGCTTCCAACAGCGCGACGCGAAAAGCCCTGCTGATCGGCACTGGGCTGCGATTCGAGACAGTCCAGCGCAAATCGATGAACGCGCCCTCGAAGCCGAAGTGCTGGGGAAAGGCGGCGATGCCCAAGAGGTGGCGCTCCGGCTCGCCGAGGCCAAGGCGTTGGCGGTTTCCGTATCCCGCTCCGGCGTCATCATCGGGGCCGACCAGGTGCTCGCCGCGGACGGTGAGCTGCTGCATAAGCCGGAGAACCTTGCCGCCGCAGCGACCCAGCTCGATCGGCTGGCCGGGCGGACGCACCTGCTCCATGCGGGAGTGGCCTTGGCGAGGGGAGGCCGGGTGCTCTGGTCGACGACCGAGACCGCGGCGCTGACCATGCGCCGCTTCGCGCCGAGCGAGCGTGATCTGATACTGGCCCTCGAAGGCCCCGAGGTGCTTGGGTCGGTTGGCGCCTATCGGCTCGAAGGTCCGTCGATCCGGCTGTTCGAGCGGATCGAGGGCGACTATTTCACCATTCTGGGGCTGCCGCTGTTGCCTCTGCTGGCGGCCTTGCGTCAGCATGCCCCGGAAACCTTGAGCCAGTGATTCACGTGAAAAAAGCCTTCGTCATCGGCCATCCGATCAAGCATTCCCGCTCGCCGCTGATCCACGGGACCTGGCTGGCCGAGCACGGGATTGCCGGGAGCTATGAAGCGATCGACGTGGCCCCCGAGGCTCTGCCGGCCTTCGTCGGGCGCCTCAGGGCGGGCGAGTTCGCCGGCGGCAATGTAACGATCCCGCATAAGGAAGCGGTGTTCGCGCTCTGCGACAGCGTCGACCCGCTGGCCAAGACCATCGGCGCCGCCAACACCCTGGTGCGTCAGCCCGACGGCCGCATCCACGGCTTCAACACCGACTATATGGGCTTTCTCGGCAACCTCGATCAGAACGCCCCGGGCTGGGCCGAGGGGCTCGAGCGCGCCATCGTGCTCGGCGCCGGCGGCGCGGCGCGGGCCATCCTCGTGGCGCTCCGGGAGCGAGGGGTTGCCGAAATCGTGCTGCTCAACCGCACGCCGGAAAAGGCCGAAGCGCTGGCGCGGGAGATTGCCGGTCCGTTCGTCCCGGGCCGGCTGGCTGACTATGCCCGTTACGCTCCGGGCGCCGGGCTGGTGGTCAACACCACCTCGATCGGCATGCACGACAGCCGCTTCGATGATCTCGACCTGCGGCTGCTGCCCAGGACTGCGCTGGTCACCGATATCGTCTATGTACCGCTGGTCACCCCGTTGCTGGCCGATGCGCGCGCCCTCGGGCTCCGCACCGTCGATGGCCTCGGCATGCTGCTGCACCAGGCGATCCCGGGGTTCGAAGCCTGGTTCGGCATTCGACCGGTGGTGACGCCGGCACTGCGGGCCAAAATCGAGGCAACGCTCTGATGCTGAAGCTCGGGCTGACCGGTTCGATCGCGACAGGCAAATCCACAGCCCTCGAGGCCTTCGCCGATCTCGGCATCCCAACCTTTTCGTCCGACGATGCGGTGCACGAACTCTATCGCGGTGTGGCTGTGGCGCCAGTCGAGGCGGCGTTTCCCGGGGTGACCGTCGACGGGGTCATCGATCGGGAAAAGCTCAGCCGGCAGTTGATCGGGCACCCTGCGCGGTTGCAGCATCTGGAATCCATCGTCCACCCGCTGGTCCGCGCCCGGATCAGGGGTTTTCTTACCGATGCGGCGGCGAGCGGTGCGCCGCTGGCGGTGGTCGATATCCCGCTGCTGTTCGAGAATGGCGTCGATTGGGGCCTCGACGCCATTGCCGTCACCACCGTCGACGAAGCCGAGCAGCGCCGACGGGCCCTGGCCCGGCCCGGGATGACGGTGGAAAAGCTCGACGCCATCCTTGCCCGACAGCTGCCGCAGGCTGAAAAGGTCAAACGCGCCACCTACATAATCGACACCTCGAACACCATCGCTGCGACCCGCCGGACGGTCGCCGAACTGGTGCAGAGGCTGCGTCAAGAAGCTCAGGCCAGATGACCCGCGAAATCGTCCTCGATACCGAAACCACCGGCCTCTCGCCGGCGACGGGCGATCGGATCGTCGAGATCGGCTGCGTCGAACTGATCAACCACATCCCGACCGGGCGGCATTTCCACATCTACCTCAATCCGGAGCGCGATGTGCCGGACGAGGCGTTCCGGGTGCATGGGCTGTCGACCGAGTTCCTGCGCGACAAGCCGCTGTTCCGCGCCGAGGTGGACGGCTTCCTCGAGTTCATCACCGATGCGACGCTGGTCATCCACAATGCGCCGTTCGATATGGGCTTTCTCAACTACGAGCTCGAAAAAGTCGGGCGCCCCAGGCTGAGCAACGAGGTGATCGACACCGTGATGGTGGCGCGCGAGCGCCATCCGGGCGCCCGCGTCAGCCTCGATGCGCTCTGCAAGCACTATGGCATCGACAATTCGAAGCGCGTGCTGCACGGCGCGCTGCTCGACAGCGAGATCCTCGCCGACGTCTATCTCGAGCTGATCGGTGGCCGGCAGGTGGCGCTGGCGCTGGTGGCGGAGACGCATCTCGACAGTGGCATCACCGTCACCGTCGTGCCGGCGCGACAGCGCCCGGTGCCGCTGCCCTCGCGCCTCAGCGATGCGGAGTTCGGCGCGCATCTGAAGCTCTTGGGCAGCTTGGGCGCCGATGCGTTGTGGAGCAATTATCCCACCGAGCAGGTGGCGGCCGAGTAGCGCTCACGGTGCTTCACCAACGGTGAAGCACCGTTGTCGTTCTCGCGGTCGGCGGGAACCTAGCGGGATGCTTCGGCACCCCGCTGAGGCTGAGAGCGGCCTAGTTGGGCTGCGTGCTGGCGGCCTGCTGGGCCTGCAGGTTCCGGACGTTCTGGATGTAGAGCGCCTGGAAATCCACCGGCTCCATCATCAGCGGCGGGAAGCCGCCGAGCTGCACGATGGTGGCGAGCACATGGCGGGCAAACGGGAAGATCATCCGCGGGCATTCGACCATCAGCAGGGCCGGCAGCTGCTGTTCGGGCACGTTCTTCACCCGGAACACGCCACCATAGACCAGCTCGACGTTGAACAGCACGGTTTTTTCGCGCTCGGCCTTGGCGTTGAGGCTGATTTCGACCGCATAGAGGTCGTCGGCCTGCTTCTTGACGCCGACATTGATGCCGACGCTGAAGTTGGGGTTGCTGCCGCCGAGCATCACCGAGCCGGGCGCGCCCGGGTTCTCGAAGCTCAGGTCGCGGGTGTACTGCCCAACGAGGCTGTAGCTGGGCGCCGTGCTGGCGTTCGCGGCCTCGGGCGGGGTCTGGTCAGCCATAGTCGAAAATTCCTCGAGCTTTCGGTGGCCGGCTGGCTAGCACCTTGGCCCCGAGCCACAAGCATTGCCGGCCTCAGCGCGGCCGCCACTCATCGGAATCGAGGTCGATCGTGCCGTCATCGACACGCCGCTGCGTGAAGCTTGGGGCAGCCCCCGTGGTGGTGGTCACCACGGTGACCCGCGACTTGAGGAAGGCGTAGATCGCCGAGCGCACCGGCGGGATCAACAGCAGGATGCCGACGAGGTCGGAGAAATAGCCGGGCAGCAGCAGCAACAGGCCGGCAAGCCCGACCATCATGGCGTCGGCGATGGCCCGGGCCGGCAACTGGCCGCGGCCGACGGTCGAGCGCATTTCGTTGAGCAGTGACAGCCCCTGCCTGCGGATTACAAAAGAGCCGATCAGCGCCGTCAGCACCACGCCGGCCAGCGTCGGCCACAATCCAATGGCGTTGCCGATCACCACGAAGAAGGCGATCTCGATCAGCGGCACCAACAGGAAGAACAGGAACACCAAGCGGCCCAATGGGTAACCCTTTCGAAAGCGCTGCGTCATAAAGGCCTTGGCAGGCCCCTCAGCCAAACGTGAACTGGTTTCTGGCTGAGCGTTTCCCTATATATAGGGCACATTCCTGGCTCCGCGAGCCGGGCGCCCCCTTTCTCTGGCGCGAGTAGCACGTCCGATGGATGAATTCTTCGATATCCCCACGCTTATCGTCATCGGTTTGGCGATCGTCGTGCTGTTCCGCCTGCGTCAGGTGCTGGGCACCCGCACCGGCCGCGAGCGGACCCCGGCACAGCGCCAGCGTGAAGCCGCGCCGGTGAAGCCCGGCGAAGAAAATGTCGTGCAGATGCGCCCCCGTCCGGCACCCGAGACCGATGAAGATCAGGCGCGCGCCGCGCGCAAGCTCGAGGCCGAGGTGACCCAGTTCGCCCATGGCGACGATAAACTGGCGGCCGGCCTCAAGGCTATCGCCGATGCCGATGGCAGCTTCTCGCCCAAGAGTTTCATGGAAGGCGCCAAATCCGCCTATGAGATGATCGTCACGGCCTTTGCCGCCGGCGACCGGCAGACGCTGAAGAACCTGCTCGAAAAGGACGTCTATGACGGCTTCGAGCGGGTGATCAAGGACCGCGAGGCCGCCGGCCAGAAGGTCGATTTCACCTTTGTCGGCCTGCCCAAGGTCGAGATCTCGGATGCCGAACTCGATAAGCGCGCCGCCAACGTCACCATCCGCTTCCATGCCGAAGTGGTCTCGGCCACCCGCGACAAGGATGGCAACCTGCTCGAGGGCAATGCCGACCAGGTCACCAACATTGCCGACGAATGGACCTTTGCGCGCAACCCCAAGTCGCGCGATCCCAACTGGAAGCTCGTCGCCACCAGTCAGCTCGAATAACCGGCCGCGCTCGGGGGCGATGCGATGGCCAAGCGCCGGTCGGATGGAAAGGGCCAGCTCCCCGACTGGCACCTTTGGCTCGAAGTGTCGCAGACGGTTTCGCCGCTGAGGCCGCAGCGACCCATCGTCAATCTCGACACCGCGCCGCTGCCGATCCCAGCCCCGGCGCCCGCCCCCAAACGCCACCGTCTGCTGCCCGCTATGGCGCCATACCAATCCGATGGCCGGCCAGGCAAGCAACCGCGCGCCGGGATCGAACCCAACCTGAAGCAGCGCCTGCAGCGCGGCCGCGAGGAAATCGACGGCACCATTGACCTGCATGGCATGCGCCAGGTCGAAGCCCATGCGGCGCTGACCCGTTTCATCCACGCCCGCTCGGCCCGCGGCGACCGCACCCTTCTCGTGATCACCGGCAAGGGGCTGAAAA
>CBDIRF010000014.1:0-126958 GCA_965284115.1 Devosiaceae bacterium | reverse complement strand
GGCGCCGCTTTCGCTCAGCAGGCCGAATACGAGGCGCTGCAGCAGGCACAGGCTTCCGGCGACGCAGACGCGATCAACAACGCCCAGCAGGCGCTGACCGACACCTGCATCGTGAACGGCTATTCCAGCGTGCAGGAATGTATCGCGGCCATCACCGGCGGCGGCCAGTCCAACGCCAAGGCGGATGAAGAGGCACGCGCCGCTGAGGAGGCAAAGGCAGCTGAGGAGGCCCGCGCCGCCGAGGAAGCCAAGGCCGCCGCCGATGCGCAGGCGGCCGCAGACGCGCAAGCCGCTGCCGACGCTCAGGCCGCTGCTGACGCTCAGGCTGCAGCAGACGCTCAGGCTGCTGCCGATGCGCAGGCTGCGGCTGACGCGCAGGCCGCCGCCGATGCCAAGGCCGCCGAGGACGCCAAGGCTGCCGCCGACGCGCAGGCCGCGGCAGACGCTCAGGCTGCAGCTGACGCCCAGGCCGCCGCCGATGCCAAGGCCGCCGAGGACGCCAAGGCTGCCGCCGACGCGCAAGCCGCGGCAGACGCCCAGGCTGCGGCTGACGCCCAGGCCGCAGCCGATGCCAAGGCCGCCGAGGATGCCAAGGCGGCTGCCGACGCCCAGGCGGCGACTGACGCCAAGGCCGCTGAAGATGCAAAGGCCGCTGAGGATGCGAAGGCGGCCGAGGATGCGAAGGCCGCTGAGGATGCGAAGGCCGCTGAGGATGCCAAAGCTGCTTCGGATGCCCAGGCACAGTTCGTTGCCGACCTGCAGGCTGCGCTCGATCAGTACCAGGCCGCACTGAACCAGGCCGCCGCCGGTGACTATGCCGGCGCCAAGCCGGCCGCTGACGCTGCCGCCGCGCGCATCCAGGAACTGTGCACCGCCAACGGCTACCAGGACATCAAGTCGTGTATCGGCCAGGACCTGCCGCCGCTGCCGGAGCCGGCCGCTGAGCAGCCGGCCGAGCAGCCGGCGGAACAGCCCGCCACCGAACAACCTGCTACCGAGCAGCCGGCAGTCGAACAGCCGGCGGCTGAGCAGCCGGCCGAGGTCGGACCCACCGACCAGCCTGCCGATGCCAATGCCCCCGATCCGGTTGCCGCGGCGCAGGATCAGCTGGCCACGGCGGTCGAACTCTACAATGTGGGTATCGGCCAGCTCGACGCCGGCGACGCGTCCGGTCAGTCGACCATCGACGCCGCCAACAAGCAGTTCGCCGACATCTGTGCGGGCCTCGGCGTCGCCGACGTCGCCCAGTGCCTCGCCCAGTATGGCATCGAACTGCCCCCGGTGCCGGCCGTAACGGCTCCGGCCGAACCGGCGACGCCGCCGATCGCCGAACTGCCCGGCGCACAGGAAGCCGTGACCCCGCAGGCCGTCGAAGTGCTGCCCGAAAACGTCGCCCCGACCGAAGCGGCGCTGGTGCTCGATAGCGCCAAGGACAGCGCCAAGTCGGTGGCCGATGGTCAGCCGCCGGAGCCGACCGCCCCGGAACAGCCGGTGGCGCCGCCGCCGACCGACGACAAGGCCGCCCAGGCGGATCTTCAGCCGATCGAGGTGCAGTCGCTGGCCAAGGTGGAAGGCGAGAAGATCGCCGTCGACGCCCTGCCGGTCATCGAGGTGCCGCAGAACGTTACGATCATCAACAACATCACCAACGTGACGAACGTTACCAACGTCACCAACAACACAACCAACATCACCAACAACAACTCCAACAATAACAACAATGGCGGCAAGCCGCCTCGCCCCGGCAACAACTTCACCAACTCGGGCTTCATCTTCCAGATCGGCATCAACCTGGTGATCTCGAACCCGGCGCAGGATTTCGACCGGATTCGCGACAGCGACGAGGACGAAGTCTACTACGAGCGCCTGTCGGGCGGCCGCGTGAAGGAGACCATCGAACGCCCGAACGGCGTGCAGATCGTCACCATCCGCGATCGTTGGGGCAACGTGCTGAAGCGGTCGCGCGTCATGCCGGATGGCCGTGAGTACATCCTCGCCTATTACAACGAGGACGACTACGACAACGACGACGACTATTTCAGCAACTGGCGCGACCCGGGCGACGACCTGCCGCCGCTGCGCCTGACCATCCCGATCCGTGACTACATCCTCGATGCCGGCAATGCCGACGAGGAAGAGGTCGAACTGTTCTTCCGCGAGCCCCCGGTGGAGCAGGTGCGTCGCATCTACACCGTCGAGGATGTGAAGCGTTCGGCCCGCGTGCGTGACTCGGTGCGTCGTGTCGAAGTGGGCGGCCTGACCTTCGACTCGGGCGCCGCAACCATCGCCCGGGCCCAGGTCGGGGCGCTCAGCAAGGTTGCCAACGCCATGCTGAAGCTGCTTGAGGACAATCCGGGCGAGACCTTCCTGATCGAAGGCCACACCGACGCCGTCGGTTCGGACCAGTCCAACCTGATCCTGTCGGACCAGCGCGCCGCCACCGTCGCCCGCATCCTGACCGACTTCTACGACGTGCCGCCCGAGAACCTGGTTACCCAGGGCTATGGCGAGCGCTACCTGAAGGTGAAGACCGACAAGGCCGAAAAGCTGAACCGTCGCGTCGCCATCAAGCGCATCACCTCGCTGATCACGGTTGCCGACAAGCGCAACTGAGACGAGCACCGCAATTGATCCGACGGGCCGGGAGCAATCCCCGGCCCGTCTTTGCTTCAAGGATATCTACCGGACGGCGCGGGAAGAGCACCCCCACCCCTGTCCCCTCCCCGCAAGGGGGAGGGAGACGCCCTCACTGACGCCGGCGTTTTGGTCTCCTCCCCCTCGGGGCGACGTCTTGTCGTCCCCTTGCGGGGGAGGGACAGGGTGGGGGGTATCTTCTGAACTCGATGTCTGGGTTGCAGTGTCGACTGCGTCACCCCTGCCCCTTGCCTCCCCCCGAAAATCCGCTATCGATCAGCACAGCCACTCCGGAGCCAGCATGCCCAAGCGTATCGAACTCGTCATCGAAGCGGTGATCCTCGCCTCGCGCTGGTTGCTGGTGCTGTTCTATCTCGGGCTGGCGGTAGCGCTGGCGGTCTATGCCGCGACCTTTGGGGTGAAGCTGTGGGATTTTGTCAGCCGCGTCTTCACCATCGACGAGGCCGACGCCATCCTCAAGATGCTGGCGCTGATCGACGCCGCGCTGGTCGCGAGCCTCGTCGTCATGGTGATCATCTCGGGCTACGAGAACTACGTCTCGCGCTTCGATGACGGCGATGCGGTGCACTGGCTGGGCGAAATCGACGCCGGCTCGCTGAAGATCAAGGTGGCCTCGACCATCGTCGCCATCTCTTCGATCCATCTGCTGCAGGTGTTCCTCAACGTGTCGAGCTACACCGCCGACAAGCTGATGTGGTTCACCCTGATCCACCTGACCTTCGTCGTCTCGGCGCTGTTCCTCGCCTTCATCGATCGGGTCTCGGCGCAGACCAAATCGATCGGCAAGGCCAACCGCGGCGACGAAAGGCTGGCAAAATCGGCTGAAAGCTGAGCCGCCCGCGACAGCTTTTCTTCATCGCTCGCCCCGCGAAATCGCCTTAGGCGTCAGCGGGTTGTGACGGGGCGCTAAATCAATCTCGCATTTGTTCACGCTTGCGGGAACGATTCCGCCGGCTGCTGCGTTTTTGGCCCATACGGTACTCAAACAAAGGAGCTTGATCATGGCTGTCCCCGAACGCGATACCGTCTACTCGAGCGATGACACCAACCGCACTGTCTACACCCGTGAGTCGAGCGCGACTGGCTGGTTTGTCGGCATCATCGTCGCCCTGGCGCTGCTTGCCATCGGCTACCTGGTGTTCTCGGCCAACTCCGGCCCCTCGACCACCACCCCGGTCAGCACAACCCCGGCGGTTGAAGCTCCGGCCACTCCGGCCCCGATGACCGAGGCTCCGGCCACGGGCACGGCGACCACGCCAATGGCCCCGGCCGCTGAGCCGGCTCCGGCGGCTCCGGCTGACGCGGCTCCGGCTGCCCCGGCGACCGATGCTGCCCCGGCGGCAACCCCGGCCGCTCAGTAAGCTTACCAACAAGCAGGGTTTGAGCTTCGGATCCTCCCCGAAGCTCCCTCACCCCCGGCAGTCCGCTGCCGGGGGCCTTTCTGCTTCAGAGCCGCCGTACCGGCTGCCTGAGGATGGTCTTGAGCTTTTCCGGCGCCACCTTGCGCGGATCGCTCAGATAGATCTCATGATGATGCCCGGTTTCCTTCAGCCCATTGGCCGGCACGAATTCCTGATGCAGCCGGGCCAGGGTCGGGCCCTCGTCATCGTAGCTGCCGACATGCAGCGTCTGCACCGACAGGCCCTCGTGGTAAGTCTCCAACCTGAGGCTCTCGGGGGACGTGCCGAGTTTCTTGCCGGCCTTGTCCACCGCCCGGGCCATCAGTGCCGCCGTCACGAATTCCGGCTGCACGATCATGATCGTCCAGCTCCACGCGCTTTTCTCGCGCGTCGCAAAGCTCGACATGTCGTCCGCCCACCACAGCGCTTCGAGCGGCCCGACCACATAGTCCCGGCCGAGCTCGGCTTTCGCCGCGAACTTCATGGCGTAGCTCACCGAGTAGAGCCAGCTGACGCCACCCCGATACGCCTCGGCGATGTTGGGATCGCCCGCGCCGTCGAGCTGCAGGTAGTTGAGCGGCGGCACCTCGATGATTTCGAACTTGCCCCTGGGCGCAGTGTACAGCGCCCTGTGCTGCTTTTTCAGGTCGAGCTTTTCCATCTCAGGCCTTTGGCTGCGGCGGCACGATCAGCGTCGTCTCCTTGGGCGAGGACAGGACGATCAGCGTCTCCGTCCGCTGCACCCCCGGCACCTCCTTTACCACCTGGGCGAAGAAGCCCTCGAGGTCGCGTGTCGTCCTGAGCCGCACCTTCATCAGATAGTTCCATGAACCGGTGACGTGATGCGCCTCGAGCACCTCGGGGGATTTGGCAATCGCTGCGAGGAACAGCTTCTCGGTGGCCGGATCGCTCCAGCCGACGAACACATAGGCCAACAGATCAAGACCGACCTTCTCGGGGTCGACATGGGCATGGAAGCCGCTGATCACCCCCAGCTTGATCAACCGGCGGATCCGATCGTTGAGGGTCGAGGGCGCCACACCGAGCGTCTTGCCCAGCTCCGCCACCGGTATGCGGTCGTCCTGCTGCAACAGGGCCAGCAGCCTGTGATCGATATCGTCGAGACCGCTCGCCATCGCCTCTAAGCCCCCCATCGCTGAAGGTCACAACCTACCCAGCGAACAGAGAAAGGCAACCTTCTGGGCCTGCGCGAACTTGTCATCCTTGCGCCGCCCCGCCGCGCTACCTAATTGCGTTGGGAACATAAGAACCTGGGAGAACGCGCGTGTTCAACATCGACGGTATCATCAAGGCCCTGCAGACCGATCCCAACGCCCAGCGGACCGCGATGACCGGCGCCGCCGGGCTCGCCGCCGGCATGCTGCTCTCAGGCGGCGGGCTGGGCAAACTCGTCGGCAACGTGGCCAAGGCCGGCGCTGTCGCCGCAGTCGGCGGTCTCGCCTATTCCGCCTGGCAGACCTATCAGAAGAACCAGCAGCAGGCCGGCGCCGCCTCCGATGGCGCTCCGGCCCCCACTCGGGATGCGTTCGTGCCGCCCCCGCAGGCGGCCTACCAGAGCGAAGAGCTGGGCAAGACCCTGGTGCGCGCCATGATCGCCGCCGCCAAAGCCGATGGCCAGATCGACGCCGAGGAGAAGGAACGCATCTTCCAGCGCCTCGAGACCATGCCGCTTTCCTCGGAGGAAAAGGCCTTCGTCTTCGACGAGCTGGCGAGCCCGCTCGACATCGAGGCGGTCGTCGCGCGCGCCGACACGCCCGAGCACGCGTCGGAAATCTACGCCGCCTCGCTCGTCGCCATGCAGCCCGATACCCCCGCCGAGCGCGCCTATCTCGAGGCTCTGGCGTATAAGCTGAAGCTGCCGGCCGGCCTTGTCGCCGAGATTCACCGCCAGGCCGGCCACACCCCGCCGGCGCCGGTCTCGTCGGCGGCCGCCGCCTACGTGCCAACCAGCAGCGTCTGAGTTACAAGGCTGTGCGTTCTTGTGCGGCTCAAAGCGCACAGCCATGTAGGGCGCGCAGATCGTTGCAGTGTGAATAGTGAATGGTGAAGAGCGAATGGTGCTGCGGGTCTGCTTCCATTCACCATTCGCCATTCACTAAATCCCGGATTGCGCCATGGAAATCGGTCTCTACTCCTTCGCCGAGAACACTCCCGACCCGCTGAATGGCGGGCACCTGCAATCGCCGGCCGAGCGCCTCAAGGACCTGCTCGAGGAGATCAAGCTCGCCGATGAGGTCGGGCTCGATTTCTACGGCCTCGGCGAACACCACCGCCCCGATTTCGTCGCCTCCGCGCCGGTGACAATTCTGGCCGCCGCTGCCGCCATCACCAAGCGCATCCGGCTCTCCACCGCCGTAACCGTGCTGAGTTCGGACGATCCGGTCCGCGTCTGGCAGCAGTTCGCGACGCTCGACCTCCTCTCCAACGGGCGCGCCGAGATCATGGCCGGCCGCGGCTCGTTCATCGAGAGCTTCCCGCTGTTCGGCTATGAGCTCGACGACTACGACACGCTGTTCGAGGAAAAACTCGCCGAACTCTTGAAGATTCGCGAAGGCGGCAAGGTGCAGTGGGAGGGCTCGGAGCATACCAAGCCGATCCCCGGTATCGCCATCTATCCCAAGCCGATCCAGGAGCCGCTGCCGCTGTGGGTCGCGGTGGTGGTACGCCCAATTCCGTCGCCCGCGCCGCCTATTACGGCCTGCCGCTGATGCTCGCCATCATCGGCGGCAATCCCGAGGCCTTCACCCAGTTCACTGAGCTCTATCGCCGCACCGCCGAGAAGGTCGGCCATGACCTCACCAAGCTGCCGATCGGCATCTCCTCGCACGGTTTCGTCGCCGAGAACTCGCAGGACGCGCTGGACACGGCCTTTCCGGCCCATCACGAAGCCATGAGCCGCATCGGCCGCGAACGCGGCTGGCCACCGACCACCCGTGCCCAGTTCGAAGCCGGCGCCAGCCCTTCGGGGGCCTATTTCATGGGCTCGCCGCAGCAGGTCATCGACAAGATCCTGATGCAGCACGAGTGGTTCAAGCATGACCGCTTCGGCCTGCAGCTGAGTGTCGGCACCCTGCCCCACGCCAAGGTCATGAAGGCCATCGAACTCTTCGGCACCGTGGTGAAGCCGGCGGTAAACCAGGCGCTGGGTGCCTGACGCGGTAATCTGTGGACACGAACAACAGTCTTGGGGCATGTCACTTCAATGACATCAACGCCGCAAGTCCCGATCTACTACATCAACCTGGCATCGCGCCCGGATCGCCGCGCCTTCATGGAGGAGCAGTTCGACCGCCTCGGGATCATTGCTGAACGGGTCGATGCCGTGACGATGGACGAAGTGCCGGCCGAGCTCGTTGCATACCACGCCAGCCCGCGCAGCCTGTGGCGCAGCAATCCGGGTGATCTGGCCTGCGGCCTCAGCCATCAGCGGATGTGGGCGATGATTGCCGAGGCAGGCCATCGCGAAGCGATGATCCTCGAAGATGACGCGGTCCTCACTCCGCCGCTGCTGGATTTTGTCTCGCCGGGCCTGTTGGCGCGGCTTGGCGCCGACCTGATCAAGCTCGAGACGACGCGTGAGGATGTCCAGCTCGGCACCGCCACCCTGTCGGTGGGCGGCACGACCTTGCGGGAACTATGCTCCTCGCATATGGGCTCGGCGGCCTACCTGATCAGCCGCGATGCGGTGCTGAAATCCCTCAACTCACCGCTGAAGCGTGAAGTCAGCGTCGATCGGCTGCTGTTTGGCCGCGGTGGGGCACACCTGCTCGACAGCCATATCCTGCAGGCATGGCCCAGCCCCAGCATCCAGCTCAACCGCGTGGACGTGGTGGTGAGCGCGGCGGCGAGCGACATTCACGACACCCGAACAACGGCGCCCCGCCGGACTTACTTGCGCGATGCCCTGGCGCGAACGAAGCTGCAGTTCGGGCATGCCGGCCGGCTGCTGCGCCTCGCCGGCCGCGACCGCCGCGCCGCATTCAGCGCGCGCGTCGAGGTGCCGTTCGTCGGCGACGCGCCGTCAACGGCCGCCCCTGCCATGGAGGCCGGCGCAACGGCGCCCGGGCCCGGCGCAGCCTAGACCATGGCGGTGCCGGTCTTCTTCATCAATATGGCTTCGCGGCCCGATCGGCTGGCCCATGTTGCACGGCAACTGGAGGCGTGCGGCCTCCCGGCAGAGCGCGTCGAGGCGGTGACGCCCGCCGACTTCCCGCCGGACCTGCAGCGACGCTACGACGCCGGCGGCATGCGGCTCAGTGCGGGGAGCTGGCTTGCAGCCTCAGCCACCGCAAAGTCTGGCAGTTGATGCGCGCCCGAGGCATTGCCGCCGCGCTGATCCTCGAGGACGACGTCCTCCTCGCCTCCAGCGTCGGCGCTGTGCTCAACGACCCTCTGCTGCTCGGCAATGGCGCCGAGGCGATCCAGTTCGAGAACAGGACAGCCGCCCTGGTCGGTCGCCCCATGCACATGGCGGTTCCCGGCATCACCCGCAACCGCCTGATGTCATCGAGCCTGGGCACCGCTGCCTATGTGATGACGGCAGGGCTGGCGGGGCGGCTGCTGCCGCGCGACGACCTCGACACCATGCCGATCGACGAGTTGCTGTTCAGCCGCCGCAGCGGCCTGCTCTACGAGGCGCGCATCTTCCAGATCGTTCCCGCCCTCGCCATCCAGCTGGATTTCACCGCCGCCGGGCGACGGCAGGCGGCCCAGAGCGACCTGACCCCGCAGCGCCTGTCCGCTCCGTCGGGGCGCGCCCTGTCACTTCGCGCCGGGCTGCGCCGCCGCGCCCGCCATTGGGGCAATCACCTGCGGGTTGTCGCCACCTTTGGCGCGAGCGGCGAATTGTGGGGCGCGCGGCACCTGCGCCTGCCGGTCACCGCGGACCTGCAACAATTGCTGTGAGTGGCTGGACATCGGCACCAAATCCGAGGCATCTCGGAGGCGATGTCGACCCTCCCCATCTACTACATCAACCTCACCTCGCGCCCCGACCGGCACGCCTTCATGGCGCGGCAGTTCGAGCAGTTGCGCATTGCCGCCGAACGCATCGAAGCGGTGCGCACCGACGAGGTGCCGCGCCGCCTCATCGATTGGCATACGACGACCCAAAGCCTGTGGCGACTGGCCGCGGGCGACCTCGCCTGCGGCCTCAGCCACCAGCGCAGCTGGCAACGGTTGCTTGACAGCGAGGCGCCGGCAGCCCTGATCCTCGAGGATGATGTCCAGCTGGCCGCCCCGGTGCGCGATTTCCTCGATCCCGAACTGCCGGCCCAGCTTGGCGCCGACCTGGTGAAGCTCGAGACCTTCAACAGCCCGGTGAAGCTCGGCAGCGCGGCGCTCAGCGTCGGCGCCACCCAGTTGCGCGAACTGTGCTCGTCGCAGATGGGCGGCGCTGCCTACATCCTCACCCGCGACGCCGCTCGGCGTTCGCTCGCCAGCCCCCTGCGCAACCAGATGGGGATCGATCGCTTCCTGTTCGGGCGTGGCGGCTATCACCTGCTGCGCAGCCGGGTGCTGCAGGCCGTCCCCAGCCCCTGCATTCAGATCGACAAGCTCGATGCCGTCGACGCCGTCGGCGAGAGCAACATTGCCCCGACGCGCACGCCGACGCCGGATCGGCCGGCCCGCGACATCCGGGCGGTCGTCGGGCTGCATCTCGACCATGTCGCACGTCTCGCCCGGCTGGCGCGCCGTGATTTCGCGGCGTTCAGCGGCCCGCGCGTCGTCGTTCCATTCGCCGGAGGAGCCGGATGACCCAGTTCCCCGCCGATCAGATCCCCGCCTACTACATCAACCTCGGCACCCGCACCGACCGCCGCCAGTTCATGGAAGAGCAGTTCGCGCGGCTGGGCATCGTCGCCGATCGGGTGGAGGCGGTGACCATCGCCGAGGTCAGTGAGACGCGCATGGCGCTGCAGGCCGACCCGCGAAACCTCTGGCCGATGGCCCGGGTCGAGGTGGCCTGCGTGATGAGCCACGAACAGGCCTGGCGGCGCATGCTCGCCGCGGGCCATCAGTTCGCCCTCATCCTCGAGGACGACGCCGTCATCGGTGACGGCCTAAGGGCCTTTCTCGATCCCGCCTTCAGCGCCGACCTGCAGCCCGAACTGGTGAAGCTCGAGACCACCTACGAGCCGGTGCGACTTGGCCGCCCGGCGCGGCAGGTGGCCGAGCGCTTCGGCGTACACCAGTTGCTGGCCTCGCATATGGGGGCGGCAGCCTACATCATCTCGGCCGGCATGGCCCGGCGGGCCCTCGCCGACCCGGCGCAGCCACGCATGTCGGTCGATCGCTACATGTTCTCGCGCGGCGGCCCGGTCATTCCGCACCGCCGGCTGTACCAGGTCAATCCGGCGCCCGTGGTGCAGCTGGAGCATTATCGGGGTGAGAGATCCGCGAGTGCAGAGCGGAGCGACCTCAAGCGGGATCGTAACCGCGTCCGCCAACCGCTGGGCCGGCGCTGGCGCGACTCCCTCGGCCGGCTATCGTACACTCTGCGGCTGCTGGCCCACATCCTGCCCGATCCGGTGGCGCGGCGACAGCGCCGGCAGCAAGTGCCCTTCGAGGGCGACGCCTAAGGCATTTCGCCGTATCGATGACGTTGCGGCATGGCGTCACAGCCCAAGGTCGAGCCCAAACGCTGTCGGATCGACCCGATCACGAAACGCTCCGGCGCATTTCTACTTGCCGCTGCGCCTGATGCTCTTGATCTGCAGCGGCGGCAGGCCGGATTTCTCGGCGATCGCCTGATCCTGTTCCATGATGGCGGTGCGCGCCGCGTCGTCGCCATCGAGGCCGCCGAGCAGGCTCGCATCCACCTTGCGGTTGGAGCGCTGGCTGCCATCCTCATAGGTGATGTCGAACAGCACGAACTCGGTGCGAGCGGTGGGTTTCTTGGCCATTTCGTGGAACTCCGGTTGGCGGCGCAAGTGCTGCGCACGCGGCGATCTCTCGGGAACGACAACTGGGCGCCGCGCCGGCGCTGTTCGCTTTCCCGGGCGCCACGCGTCGCGAGCGCCGTGGTTTGTTGCGTGAGGCGGCAGGTTACGGGCGGTAGATGCCTTCGCCCTGCTCGTCGATGATCTGCCGGCCCTTGGCCAGCGCGAAGCTGACCACATCTTCCTTGGAGGAAAAGCGGTCGGCGCGCACGAACTTGTAGCTCTTGAGCTCGCCGCCGATTTCCTTCTCGATCAGCCCGGCGAGCTGGTACTCGCTGCCCACCGGCATGATCAGCGACTTCACCGTAAAGCCCTTATAGGCCTCCTCCGCCACCACCGCCGGCTCGATCGACTTGCTGGCTGCGCCGCTACCGCCGCCACCAAACAGGTTCTTCCAGAAAGACATACGCTCGCCTCTGCCTCGTTCGTTGGCATTGGCTTTAGTCTTGCGCACCGGTTTTGTCCACTTCGCGGCAGGACGGCCTGCCGCCCCCACCCTTCCGGACACCGCCGGCGTTCACACAGACTATTTTGAACGTCGTTCATATTTGACTTGAACGACGTTTAGAAATGCGGCACTGATGCCATATGAACGATGTTCAAAATCGTTCGGGGTGCCGCAACAAGGAGATGTGTCATGTCAGCCTCGGCGCTGTCCTGGTCGACTACACCGCGCATAACTCTCAATCTCGCTCGCCTCGTCGCCGATGGCAGGGTCACCGCCGACGAAGCCGAAATGCTGCTCGGGCTGGCCGAAAGCTCGCGCCTGCGCCGCATCATGGTGAACCTCCTGCTGATCTTCGGCGCGCTGATGGTGGTGGGCGGGGTGCTCGCGCTGAAGCCCACCCTCGAAACCGGATTGGCGATGGCGCTGGCCAGCCTCGGCCTCGGTACGGCCCTCTTCGCCAAGGGCCGTCGCGAATGGGGCCTGCTCGGCCGCGCCCTGATCCATATGGGCCTGCTCGGCCTCAGCGGCTGGATCACCATGCAGTTCTGGAGCATGCCCGAGCCATGGCCGAACCTGATGTGGCCGGTCATCGCCCCTGCTGCTGGTGGCAGGCGCCATCGGCTATCGCGACGCGCTGCTTGCCGCCCTTGCCGCGATTGCCATTGGTTACGTGCTCGGCGGCTCGACCCGCTACTGGCACGCCTCCTATGCCCTGATCGTCGAAGAGCCGGTGCTCAGCATCGCCACCTTCTCGTTGCTTGGGGCACTGGTGTTCTGGTTCCGCAATCGTCTACCCCTCACCTACCAGCAGCCGGCGACGGTGTTCTGGCGCACCAGCTTCATCCTCGGCAACTTCGCCTTCTGGGTCGGCAGCCTTTTGGGGCGATTACATCCTCGATGGCTGGCTGTCGCCCTACGCATTGAAATACGATGAGGGCGCCTACCGCGCCTACGAAGCCTGGCGGACGCAGGCCCTCCACATCCCCGACACCGCCTTCGTCCTTGCCTGGCCGGTGCTGCTGCTGGCCGCGATCGCCGTCGGCGCCAAGACCCGCCAGCTGTTCCTCGTCAATGCCTCGCTGGTTTTCCTCGGCATCCACTTCTACACCCAGTTCCACGAAGTCATGGTCTGGTCGCCGGTCGGGCTCGTGGTCGGCGGCCTGCTCACCGTCGCCCTCGGCTTGATCCTCGTGCGGGCCAATCTCGATTGGCTGAAGCGGCTGTGGCAGCGCTGGCGCCGCGCCGCATGAGGCGCGAACAAAAAGAGGCCCGGGTCACTGACCCGGGCTTTTTCTATTGCCAATCCGGACAACCTCAGTTGTCGAGGAAGCTCCTGAGCTTCCGGCTACGGCTCGGGTGCTTCAGCTTGCGCAGCGCCTTGGCCTCGATCTGCCGGATTTGCTCGCGCGTCACGGAGAACTGCTGGCCGACTTCTTCGAGCGTATGGTCGGTGTTCATGCCGATGCCGAAGCGCATGCGCAGCACGCGCTCTTCGCGCGGCGTCAGCGACGCCAGCACGCGGGTCGTCGTCTCGCGCAGGTTCGATTGGATCGCCGCATCGATCGGCTGGATGGCGTTCACATCCGGGATGAAATCGCCGAGGTTCGAATCCTCTTCGTCGCCGATCGGCGTCTCGAGGCTGATCGGCTCCTTGGCGATCTTCAGGACCTTGCGGACCTTGTCGAGCGGCATCTGCAGCTTCTCGCTCAGCTCTTCCGGGGTCGGCTCACGGCCGATCTCGTGCAGCATCTGTCGCGAGGTGCGGACGATCTTGTTGATCGTCTCGATCATGTGCACCGGGATACGAATGGTGCGGGCCTGGTCGGCGATCGAACGGGTGATCGCCTGGCGGATCCACCAGGTGGCGTAGGTCGAGAACTTGTAGCCGCGACGGTACTCGAACTTATCGACCGCCTTCATCAGGCCGATATTGCCTTCCTGAATGAGATCGAGGAACTGCAGGCCGCGATTGGTGTATTTCTTGGCGATCGAGATCACCAGGCGAAGGTTGGCTTCCACCATTTCCTTCTTGGCGATCGCCGCTTCGCGCTCGCCCTTCTGCACCTTGTGGACGATCCGGCGGTACTCGGCGATATCGAGGCCGGTTTCCGTCGCCAGGGTCTGAATGTCGCCGCGCAGCTCGTTGGCGGTATCGGCTTCGCGCCGGGCGAATTCCGCCCAGCCCTTGCCGGTCAGCGTCGCGACCGTATCGATCCAGTTCTGCTCCAGCTCGCTGCCGTAATAGGCCTCGAGGAAGCTCTCGCGCTTGACGCCATAGCTCTCGGCGAGGCGCAGCAGGCGCCCCTCGAGCCGCACCAGGCGCTTGTTGATGTCGTAGAGCTGCTCGACCAGGCTTTCGATACGGCTCTGGTTCAGCGACAGCGACTTCACGTCGGTGATCACTTCGGAGCGCAGGCCCTCGAGCTTCTTCAAATCGGCGGCGGTCGCCGGGGCATTGCCGGCCATGCGGTCTTCGGCGTGCCGATCCTGCATCTTGCGCATTTTGCCATAGGCTTCGGCGATGCGATCGAAGGTCTCGACCACCTGCGGCTTCAGCTCGGCTTCCATGGCGCTGAGCGACAGCGAATTCTCGAAGTCGTCGTCTTCTTCCTCGACCGGATCCTGCGGCGCCTGCGGCTCGTCGGGAACGTAATCGTCCTCGTCGTCGCCCGAGGCGGCGCGCGGCGCCGGCTTCGCCTTGGCGGCAGCCCTGGGGTCTTCCTTGACGGCGGCGGGGCGCTCGATCTCGGATGGCATCACCGGGGCGGCCTGCTTGGCGTCGGGGCCGGCATAGGTGGCTTCGAGATCGATGATGTCGCGCAGCAGGATTTCGGCGTTGGCCAGCTGGTCGCGCCAGATGATGATGGCCTGGAAGGTCAGCGGGCTTTCGCAGAGGCCCTCGATCATCGTCTCGCGACCGGCCTCGATGCGCTTGGCGATGGCGATTTCGCCTTCGCGGCTCAAGAGTTCCACCGAGCCCATTTCGCGCAGGTACATGCGCACCGGATCATCGGTGCGGTCGCTGCCTTCGCGGGTGTTGGACTTCGACGCGACGGCGGTGCCGGTGCGTTCGGCGAGCTCGGTCAATTCCTCTTCCGGGGTATCGGGCTCGGCCTCTTCGACCTCGTCCTCGTCGACGACGTTGATGCCCATATCGGAGAACATCGCCATGATGTCTTCGATCTGCTCGGAGTTGACCTCCTCCGAGGGCAGCACGGCGTTCAGCTCTTCATAGGTGACGTAGCCGCGCTTCTTGGCGGTCTTGATCAGCTTCTTTACGGCGGCATCGGATAGGTCGAGCAGCGGGCTATCAGGGGGCTCGCCCCCGCCCGCAGCGGCCGCACCGGCAACCTCCGGCTTCTCTGCGTCTTTGGTCTTAGTCTGGGTCGCTGCCTTGGTGGCCATCTAGCTTGCTGCTCCGGGTGCCCGATCGGGAGGGCGCCGATAGTCGTTAAGTGGTCACGGCTTGAAACATCGTAAAGGGACGGGCTGGCGCGACGGTTTCCGATATGCCGTCACTTGTTCGTCACCGGTGCTGATTCGCCCATAAGCGAAATTGCGCGTACCCGTAGCTCTCACTAGAAGCTCCGTGTCGCGCGCCCCGATAACGAACCAAACCCTTCGATCAATGCCTCTGTGCCATCGACGGTGGTGATCTGGTTCTGGATGTCCCGCAGCCGTTCAATGTTTCCTCGCTCGGGTCGTCGCCCAGCGCCAATTCGGCTGCCTTCAGGGCCTTATTTAGCTCAACGGATTTGTAATGCAAGGCCAGGGCATGACGTAATCCGATCTCGGCGTCCGGATCGGCGATATCCGCCCCACTCTGCCAAACCCCTTGCCGGGCCAGCAAATCCCGCATTTTGTCGAGCCCTTCACCGAAGCCGCGCGCCCCCAGTGCGGCATTCAGCGCCTCGGCGCTGATCTCGTGATCCCTCGTCACCAGGTCGAGCATGGTGCCCAACAGGTTCCGCGAGGTCGGTGAACTGAGTTCCAGCGACGCAAGTGATTCGAGCCGGCTGTCGGCCAGCGCCGGATGGTTCACCAGCGTAATGAGGATCGCCGCCTCGCGCGGCGTTGCGTCCACCCCCCTGCCCGGCTTCAAGAGCCGCGAGTTCCTCAGCGTATCCGACACCACCACCCGCGGACTGCCCCGGCTGCCCACCGGAGCGGCATTGCCGCCGCGCGGGTTGCGCCGATCGAACCCGCCGCCGCGCTGCCCGCCGCCGCCCCGCTGGTCCCAGCGCTGGTTGCGCACCGGCGCGAAGAACGCCGAGAGCTTCTCATCGAACGCCTGCATGTAATGGCGCTTCACCGAAGCCTCGCCGATGGCATTGGCCCGCGCCCTGAGCCGCGCCTCGAGCGCCGCCCGCGCTTCCGGGGTCTCCGGCACGATGCCGCCGGTCTCGATGCTCCAGATCACATCCGACAGCGAGCGTGCCCGGTCGATCACATCGGCAAAGGCCCCCCGTCCCTGCGCCTTGATCAGGTCGTCCGGATCCAGCCCCTCGGGGAGCGTCGCGATTCGCACCGTCCGCCCTGGCTGCAGATGCGGCAAGACGATTTCGGTCGCCCGCGCCGCGGCGCGCTGGCCGGCGCCATCCCCGTCAAAGCACAGCACCGGCTCGTCGCTCATCCGCCATAGCAGTTGCAGGTGCTCCTCGGTCAGCGCCGTGCCGAGCGGCGCCACCGTACCCTCGAACCCCGCCGTCACCGCCGCGATCACATCGAGATAGCCCTCGACCACGATCACCGACTTGCCGGCGCGCGCCGCCTCGCGGGCGGTCTGCCCGTTATAGAGCGTCATCCGCTTCTTGAAGAGTTCGGTCTCGGGCGAGTTGAGGTACTTGGCCGGCACATCCGCCGACATCGCACGGCCGCCGAAGGCGATGACCTTGCCGCGCAGGTCCGTGATCGGGAACATCACCCGGTTGCGGAACCGATCATAGGGCAGCGGCAATTCCTCGCGCACCACCACCAGCCCTGCATCCACCATCTCCTGCGCCGACACCCCGTTGGCCGCGAGGTGCTCTTTGAGGCCATTGGCGCTATCAGGCGAATAGCCCAACCGGAACTTGGTCTGCGCCGCGGCGCTCACCCCGCGCTCGTTGAGATAGCCGCGGGCCCTTGCCCGATATTGTGGCTCAGCGCCGCCTCGAAATACTGGGTGGCGACTTCCATCACATCATAGAGCGAGCGCCGGCTCTCCTGCCGCGCTTCGTCGCGCTCGTCGCGCGCCGGCATCGGCACCCCGGCCATCCCGGCAAGCTTTTCCACCGCCTCGGGAAAGCTCATCCCGGCCTTCTCGGTCAGGAACCGGAAATGATCGCCTGATACGCCGCAGCCGAAGCAGTGGTAGATGCCGCGCCGGTCATCGGCATGAAAGCTCGGGCTCTTTTCCCCATGGAACGGGCAGCACGCCCACATGTCGCCGCGCTGCGGCTGGCTCTTGCGCTTGTCCCAGATGACGTGCTCGCCCACCACCTGCGAGATCGGCAGGCGCTGCCGGATCTCATCGAGGAAGCCGTCGGAAAAGCGCATGCCCCTACGTAAGCACGCCCGCTCGCCGTGTCACCGACCTATCGCTTTTCCACAGCGCGACCTATCCGCGCCAGGACGGCTTGATCCCCATCTGCTTCAGCCGCAGGCTGGCATCCTGGACGACCAGCTCGCCATTGAGCCCCGGATAGCCGCTGAGGCTTACTTCCACCCGCTTGCCAGTGCCACCGGCGCCCTGACGGAAATGCAAGCTGACGAAATCACCATCCTCGCCGGAGTGCTGCACGAATTCCTCGAAGTCGCGCCAGAGGGCTCGACTTGGCGTGATCAAGCGCAGAGCTTCGATGCCCTCATCGCCAACGATGATCGCAGTTGGTCGAACCATCAGGCGTAAATACCAGAGGCACAACGCAGCCAGAACCAGGGCCGCCAGCAGGAAAAGAACAGCGGAGTCCCGCGGGCAAAATGTGAAGCTCGGGCAGCCACTCGGACACGTCCTCCGACAAGGCGGTCCACATCGCCCCTAGCGCCAGCGCCCCGGTAATGAGCGCGAAGATCGCAGAGAACCAAGGGTTCGCTCGGTAGACGACCCTATTGTCCCCCAACGATCATCTCTCTTAATCGAGACCGACGGTCCTGAAGCATATGCCGCCCAATCGTAGCGTTGCCTTCACTCAGCCATTGCCTCGCCGATCGGCGACACCGGCTTCGAGCATGCAGCAACCGGAGGGACGGGGGCAGGCACATCCCCCCGCGCTGATCCCATCAAGCCCCACCCTAACGCGGTCAACCGACCTTCACCTCGATGCTCCTCAGCTGCCAGGCGATGTAGAGCTGGAACAGCCCGTAGAGGATCATCAGCACCCCGACAATGCTCACCAGCGCCAGGGCGCTTTCGACCGGCATCGCCAGCAGCAGGATGCCGAACAGCAGGTAGGCCGAGGCGCTGAGCACTTCGGGCAGAACGTTCCTGGCCGCAGCAGGGCCCGGCCGGCGATGGTGACATAGAGTGCGAACGCCCCGACCAGGATCATCATGATCCCGACCACGATCACCAGCGTCGACATACCGATGGCTCCCGCCATCGCCGGGAACGCCACGATCAGGATGCCGGCGAGGATCGCGAGGATATGCCGCGCGATGGCGACGCCGAGCCGCGAGCTGGTGCGGCCGCCGAACAGCAGCCCCCACAGCCCCAGCGCCCCATCGACGACGACGATGACACCGCCGACCCACACCAGGGTCGCCAGCGCCAGTTGCGGCGAGAGCAATGCGAATATGCCGCCCGCCAGCATCAGCACGCCGCGGATGCCGGCAAAAATGCTCGGCCAGGGTAATGCGCTATCGGTAGCCATTGTCTCCTCCTCGGGTCACACCGGCTTATTGTCCACGGAACCGCCCGCCGATTTGAACATCCGCCACGCCAGCCCGAACAGGCCGATGGCGAAGATGATTGCGAGAATGCCCGCGAGCGTCACGAACACCAGGGCGCTGAACATCGGCCAGAACAGCAGCGCGATACCGAACAGCACATAGAGCGCCCCGGACAGTAGCACCGGCCAGATGCGGGCATATTGCTCGCGCTCGCGGATGATTACCCAAATCTCCATCACGCCGACGAAGATCGATTGGAACGCAACGAGATAGACCAGCAATGTCGCCGTCAGCAAAGTCGCGAGGAAGGGCGACAAGAGGATCAGCACGCCGGTGATGATGGCGAGGACGTTCCGCACCACGTCGAACCAGAAATTGCCGGTCTTGGCGCCGCCGAAGGTGAGGCTCCACAAGCCGAGCACCCCGTCGACCAGCAGCAGCGCTCCACCGGCGATCACCAGTATGGCCAGCGCCGGGGCTGGAAAGAACACCGCATAAAGCCCCGCCAGCAGCATCAGCAGGCCCCTGAGCCCGGTGATCCAGGCCCAGCGTTTCCTCGTGTCGCTCGATACAGCCATCGGTCCGCCTCCAATGTCGTTGTTCCATCCGAGGTTAGCCGTTTTTGCCGTCTCGCCAAGGCTCGTGACGGGTTTAGGCACCGCTGCTAATCGGCTTGCTTCCTGTGGCGCGGCATGGTCTGACCGCCCTCGAATGTTTTGAGGATAGTTATGCCGATCGCCATTTACGCCCTGGCGCTGGCTGCGTTTGCGGTCGGCTCGGCCGAGTTCGTCATTTCCGGCATCCTGCCGCCGCTCGCCGAGGATCTGGCGGTGACGATTCCGGTCGCCGGCCTCCTGGTCAGCGCCTATGCCATCGGCGTTGCCATCGGCGGCCCGGTGCTTACCGTCTTCACCTCGCGCTTTTCGCAGCGCAACGTGCTCATCGGCCTGATGATCGTGTTCTCGATTGCCCAGCTGCTTTGCGCCATCGCCCCCGATTACGGGTTGCTGCTGGCAGCGCGCCTGCTCTCCGCCGCCGCCCACGGCGTGTTCTTCGGCGCCGGCAACGTGGTGGTCGTCGGCCTCGTACCGCCCGAACGCCGCGGCGCCGCCTTCTCGCTGTTCATCTCCGGCATCACCGTCGCCAACCTTCTGGGCCTGCCCGGCGGCAGCGCCATCGGCCTGAGCTTCGGCTGGCGCATCCCGTTCCTCGCCGTCGCCGCGCTCGGCGCCATCGCCGCCATCGTGCTGTTCCTGAAGCTCCCGCACGACAAGCGCCAGGAGGGCGAGCGCCATGCCAGCTTCCGCGAGCAGGTCCGCGAACTGCGCCACCAGGAGGTCTGGCTCTCCTACCTGACCATCACCTTCGTGATGATCGGCGCCCTGGCCTTCGGCACCTTCCAGGTGCCGATCATGCTCAACGTCACCAAGCTCCACCCCGATATCATTCCGATCTACCTGCTTGTCGGCGGCATCGGCTCGATGCTGGGCATCTATCTCGGCGGCCGCGGCACCGACTGGAAGCCGATGCCGACGCTGTTGACCGTGCTGCTGCTGCAGGCCCTGCTCTACTTCACCATGCTGTTCGCCATGCACGACAAGGTGTGGATGACGGTGAACCTGCTCGGCACCTCGATCCTCGGCTTTGCCTTCTCGACGCCATTGCAGGCGCGAGTTATCGCTGCCGCCCACTCGGCGCCCAACCTCGCCTCCTCGCTGATCTCCACCGCATTCAATATCGGCATCGCCGGCGGCGCCTTCATCGGCGCCATGCTGCTCAGTTCCGGCGTCGGCTATGCCGATATCCCGGCGGTCGGCGTCGTCACCAGCCTCTGCGCGGTCGGTACGGCATATCTCTCGTGGCGGCTCGAGCGGCGTGGCGCAGCGGTGGCCGCCAGCCAGGCCTGAAACGCAGTATTCTCTTTACCATCGGCGGGCACAGTTCCCCGCCGATGGCGCCCGTCCGGTACGATGTACCTACCCCCGCGTCCGACCCGATTCCGCCAGTGCTCGACCAGACCTCCCTGCTCATCGCCATCGGCTTTTCCGCCACCGCCCTGATGCTGACGCTGGTCATCACCTGGCTGGGCACGCGGCAGGATTACTATCTGCTGAGCTGGGGCCTCGGTCTCGGCTTCATCGCCCCCGGCTCGATGCTCTATGGCTGGTTCGCCACCTACGAGCCGGCGGTGCAGTGCATCGCCTTCGCCCTGCTGCTCGCCGGTTTCACCTTTATCTATGTCGGCTGCACCCAGTTCTCCTCGGGCCGGACGCCCTGGCGCTCGGCGCTCGTCGGCTGGACGGTGGCGACTGCGGTCATGACCGCGCTGTTCGTCGTCGGCCTCAGCGGCATCGGCACCATGGTGATGAACATCGCCGCCGCCACCTTCTTCCTCGCTGCCGGCCGCGAGCACTGGGTGGCGCGGGCCAACACGCCGCTCGCCATGCTCGCCAAATCGGCGCTTTACGGTTGCACCGCCATCACCTTCGCGCTGTGCGCCGTGGTGCTGTTCGTCGAGGGGCAATGGGTGCTGACGGCTCGTCCGCAAAACTGGGCCGAAGACCTCAATTCCATTGCGCTGCTCGCCTCGCTGGCCGCGGCTGGCGCCGTCACCATGGCGCTGCATCAGTTCCGCATCACCGAAGCGCATCGGCGCCTCGCGATGACCGACGCGCTGACCGGCCTGCTCAATCGCCGCGCCCTGTTCAGCTTTGCCGGCAGCACGCCGGTGGCGCCGGCAACGGCCGTGGTCATGCTCGACCTCGACGATTTCAAGGCCATCAATGACCGCTTCGGCCACGCCATCGGCGACGAAGTGCTGGTCCGTTTCGCCGCCATCCTGTCGCGTACCCTCGGCCCCGAGGATGTGGCGGCGCGGCTCGGCGGCGAGGAGTTCTGCCTGCTCGTCCACATGACCAGCGCGGCCGCAGTCCATGCGCTGGCCGAGAGCATCCGGCTCGAGTTCGCCGGCACTGATCCGCTGCCCGGCGATTTCGGCCCACCCACGGTCAGCGCCGGCATCGCCATCGCCTCGCCGCGCCCGGAGACTTTCGACGAGCTGCTGCGCGCCGCCGACGAGCTGCTCTATCGGGCCAAGGATGCCGGCCGCAACCGCGTTCATGGCCCCGAGTTGCGGCTCGCCGCATAGCGCCTCTTCGAGATTGGGCTGCGCCGACCAACTCGGTCGGCACTCGACTGGGCCCATCCACCGGCTGTCATCCCAGCGAAAGCTCAGGGGACCCATCTATCCACCTGCGCGGGCTGCGAATTGGGTCCCCTGAGCTGGGATGACACCGAGTTTGGGGCGATCCCAGTGGGTCAGCTCAGCCACCGCGCACCAGCAACCTGCGCGCCAATCGTCTCAGGCACCCAGCGCCGCCTTGACGCGGCCCGATGCCTTGCCGAAATCGATGCGCCCCGGATAGTCTGCCTTCAACGCAGCGATCACCTTGCCCATGTCTTTGGCGCCGGCCGCACCGGTCTTCTTGATGGCGGCGCGAATGGCATCATCCACCTCCGCCTCGCTCAGCCCCGTGGGCAGGAACTCGCCGAGGATGGCGATCTCCTCGCGCTCGACCACGGCCAGGTCCTCGCGACCTGCCTTCTCGTAGATGCCGAGCGATTCCTCGCGCTGCTTCACCATTTTCTGCAGCAGCACCAGCACGTCCTCGTCGCTGAGCGGCCCCTTGCCCTGCCCGCGCGCGTCGATGTCCTTGTCCTTGATTGCGGCGTTCACCGCTCGCAGCGTCGCAGTGCGCCGCTTGTCGCCGGCCTTCAGCGCCGTCTTGTAGCCTTCGCTGATCGCATCACGCATTCACTAGCTCCTTGGTGCGGGCGGCACGTCGGCCACCATCAACAGATTTCCATCCGGGTCCTCGAAGGTGAAGAACACCCCGTCGGTCACCGGCCCACCTCCGCGGCGACAGCCTGTTGGCGCGCGGTGTACACGTCGGAGGTGTTGAAGGGGAAGGCCGGCGTCCTGTCATGCGGCCCCACAAAGCCCTTGCTGTCGAGCACCGGCCCGCTGCGAACACCCCGCCGATCTCTCGCTCGATCGCGCTCACCAGACTTGTCCCCTGTTTGCCGCACCCCATATAGCGCAATAATCCCCGTGCGCCACTTGCGCTTGGGCCGGGCCCCTTCTAAGGAGAGCCCTCAGCCGACACCGACCCGAACCCTTGGAGCCCCGCCATGACCGGCTGGCAGCAAAAACCTGCGACCGCCCTCCTGCTGCTCGAGGACGGCACCCGCCTTGAAGGTCACGGCATCGGCGCCATCGGCCATGCGGCCGGCGAGGTCTGCTTCAACACCGCGATGACCGGCTACCAGGAGATCCTCACCGATCCCTCCTATGCCGGCCAGATCATCACCTTCACCTTCCCCCATATCGGCAATGTCGGCACCAACGACGAGGATATCGAGACGGTCAACATGGCCGCGCTCTCCGGCATCCGGGGCTGCGTGCTGCGCGCCGACATCACCAACCCATCAAATTATCGCGCCGTCGAAAAGCTCGATGCCTGGCTGAAGAAGCGCAACATCATCGGCATCGCCGGCATCGACACCCGGGCGCTCACCGCCCGCATCCGTGAGAACGGCATGCCGAACGGCGTCATCGCGCACGCCCCCGATGGCTATTTCCACGAGCCTTCGATGCAGGCCGAACTCAGGAACTTCCCCGGCCTCGAAGGGCTCGACCTGGCTCGCGAGGTCACCACCGCGCAGACCTACCACTGGGACCAGACCTCGTGGACCCGGACCGCGGGCTATGGCCGGCTGGAGAACCCGGAATTCCACGTCGTCGCCATCGACTACGGCGCCAAGCGCAACATCCTGCGCCAGCTCGCCGACCAGGGCGCACGGGTGACGGTGGTTCCGGCCACCGCCAGCGCCAAGGATGTGCTGTCGCACCATCCCGACGCGATCTTCCTCTCCAACGGCCCGGGCGATCCGGCGGCCACCGGCAAATATGCCGTGCCGACGATCCGGACGCTGATGGAAACCGGCAAGCCGATGTTCGGCATCTGCCTCGGCCACCAGCTGCTCGGCCTCGCCGTCGGCGGCAAGACCCAGAAGATGCATCAGGGCCATCACGGGGCGAACCACCCGGTCAAGGACCTGACCACCGGCAAGGTCGAGATCACCTCGATGAACCATGGCTTTGCCGTGGACACCGAGAGCCTCCCCGGCAACGTCAAGCAGACCCATGTGTCGCTGTTCGATGGCTCGAATGCCGGCCTCGAAGTCGAAGGCAAGCCGATCTTTTCGGTACAGTACCACCCCGAAGCCAGCCCCGGCCCGCATGACAGCCACTACCTGTTCACCCGGTTCCTGAACCTGGTGCGCGCCCAGAAGGGCATCGCCCTCGCGCCGGAGCAGGTGAAGGCCGGCGAGTGAATTGGAGAGGCTGGCGCACAGCCTCGAACGATCCTATCTTCTGAGGATGAGCACCCGGTTCACGATCGACGTTTCTGACGAAGAGGCAAACCTCATCCGCAAACGGATCGAGGGGGGTGACTATCGTTCGGCGGAGGATGTCCTGCGCGCCGGGCTCGTTGCCCTCGCCCTGTCCGACCCACCCGACATCAATGACGACCTGTTGCGCAGGCTGATCGACGAAGCGGATGCCGATGATCGGCCTGATATCGATGCAGCCGAGGCCTTCGCCGAGATCAGAGAGCATATCCACGACTTAGCCCGTCGCCGTGCCAAGGCGTAGGGTTCGCGTCGGCGGTGCCGCTCGTGCCGATCTGAAGCGGCTCTTCGAGTACATCATCGAAGCCTCTGGTATGCCGAACACCGCACTTGCCTATGTGGATCGTATCGAGCACAATTCGGTGAACTGGCGGACTTTCCAATAGTCGGTCGAGATCTTGGTCACATCCGCCCTGGGTTGCGCACCATACCATTCGAGGGCGTGGTCATCGCCTTCCAGGTTAGGGATACCGAAGTGCGGATACGCCGCGTGTTCGGGGCAGGCCAGGACTACGAACGCCGGCTCAGTTCCAACCAATAGAAAAGGGGCCGCCGGTGGCCTGGCGACCCCTCTCAGCCAATGTCGGCCGATTTACTGCGCGGCCGGAGCCGGAAGCGTCGCTACGAAGGCATCGAACTCGGCCTGGTCGAGCGAACCGTCCTTGCTCGTATCGGCGGCATCGAACGCCTCCTGCGTCAGATCAGGCCAGGCAACCTGTGCCTCGGCGAGACTTCACACCGCCACTGGTGTCGGCATCGACCGCCGTGAAGGTGACTGCCGCCGCCTGGGCGAAAGCCGCCGAGGAAAGGCCAATGGCCGCGATGGTGATCAGGAGCTTTTTCATGGAGTTTTGTCCTTCCATGTGAGGTTCAAATCGGCACCCGGTGGCCCGGGGTCCGGCCCACAGCCTCAACGCTGTCGGCGAGGACAAAGACTAAGCCTGATTGTGCCCGCAAGCCGGCTGGATCACGGCCCCGTGGCGATCATTTGCTGGTCATTTTGCGGGCCGGGCGGAACCCAACAGGAACGCGGAACCGATCGGGAATCTATGCGTTTAGCCGAGTTTTTGGCAGCGTCTCCGGCGCCTCGCCGACACCTTCGGCGCGATCCCTGCCACCGCGCTTGGCGCGATAGAGCGCGATATCGGCGACGCTCATCAGCGCCCCCAGATCGATCAATTCGCTGTTCGCCGCAGCAACGCCGATACTGGTCGTCGGCCGCAGCGGCCCGGCCGGGGTCCAGACCGTGACGCCGCGCACCGCGCGCAGCACCCGCTCCGCCACCACGCCGGCGAGCTCGGGGGTCGCCCCCGGCAGCAAGGCCGCGAATTCCTCCCCGCCATAGCGGCAGAACAGGTCACGCGGCCCGAAGCAGCGGTTGACCGCCGCAGCGACACCCGCCAGCACGTCGTCGCCGATGGCATGGCCATGCGTATCGTTGATCCGCTTGAAGTGATCGAGGTCGAGCAGCAGCAGGGCATAGCCCTCGCTCCGCTCGGCGGCGCCCCGGATCTCCCGCTCGGCCAGCCGGGTGAACTCCGACCGGTTCAGCACCCCGGTGAGGCCATCGCGCGTCGCCGCCACTTTCAGCGCCGCCTCGGACACTTCCTTGCCCAGGGCCACCATCGAGAAGCTGGAGATGACGATCAGCAGCAGCACGCAGATCGTCGCCGCTTCCGAGCCGAATACCACCGCAAAGCGCGGATCGTCAGGGCCGAACGCCACGAAGGCGGCGAGGCGGAACAGGTAGAACACCGAGCCCCCGCCCCAGGCGACAGCCAGCACCACGTGGTTGCGCCGCCGCGGCCCCAGCGGCCGCCAGCATTCGAGCGCCGCCAGCATGTTGAACACCACCACTCCACCAGCCAGCAGCGGAAAGCCGCTCCAGGTCACCAGCGGCTGCTCCAGGGCGAATGGCAGCGCCGCCGTCAGCGGCGCCGGGCCCACCCAGGCCACCAATGGCGTGCGCTTCTGGCTGAAGGCCCGCGCGCCCACCCAGAGCAGCGAGCTGCCGGCGACCACGAGGCCATTGCCGATCGGATTGAGCACCACGAACTCGGGCGCCTGCCCGGCCAGTGCGTAGATTACCGCCGGGGTGATGGCGAAGAGGAAGGCGAGGCCCCACCAGCGCAGCGCCGGATCGGGCCGGCCGCGCATATCGAGCAGGAACAACAAGCCCGACATCCCGGTCACCATGGCGGAGACCAGATAGAGCGTGGTGAGATCGAGCGACATCGAATAGGCCCAGGCGTGTCGGGGCGCACCCTATGCCGAGGCGATTAACGAGTTGCCACCCGCCAGTGCACCATCAGCGGTCCGCCTGCCCCGCCGACCGGGTCGGTGGGCGGCAACGGCACCCGTTCGATGTTGCGATCGGCAGCCGGCCGATCGCCAGCCTCGCCGCGCAGCAAGTCCCAGTCCTGCCCGGGCGGATAACAGCCGACCACCAGGAAGTCGCCGCTCGAATCGAGCCGCCGATGCGCGACGCCCGAAGGGATGACGATCACGTCGCCCGGTTCGACATCGAACTCGCGGCCTTCCGGACCACCGAGCAGCAGCCGCGCCGAGCCGCGCACCACGCCCAGCGTCTCGTGTGCGGTGGAGTGGTAGTGGTGGTAGGTGAACACCTGGGCCCGCCAGGCCGGTGGCCAGCCATTGGCGGCGAACAGCGCCTCCATGGCCTCGGGGCCGGCGGCGGCGCGCGGCAACGCCGCCTCATAGAACAGCAAGGGCAGCGCACTGTTGGGATAGGTGCCATCGTCGAAGAAGCGTTCGAGCCGCAACCCATCGAGCCGGCCGCTCACCTCACACCAGCCCTTCGGCCGCGATCTTTTCGAGCTTGCAGCTGCCCGGCGCCGGGATGGCATAGCCCTTATCGTACCAGAACGCCCGCGCCGCATTGCTCGCCGTCGCCAGCACTTCCGGCACCACCCGGCCGAGCGGCTGGGAAATGATGGCATTGCCGCGGTTGGCTTCCACCGCATCGACGGCGGCCATCACCGCAGCGTTCTGGTCCAGCTCGTCGATGCCGGCGGTGATCGTCCACATTGCCGCGTAGCACGCCGCCTGCTGGTCGATCTGCCGCTCCAGCGCCGCAACGCGTTCGGCGTCCTTCTGCGATTGCAGCGCCACGAGGTCGGTGAACACCCCGAGCGCCCACTGCACATGATGCCCATAGGCCTCGGCCACCAGATAGGCCATGGCATAGTCGGCGCCGAGCGGGAACCGCGAGCGCAGCCGCTCGTAGGCGCTGCTGTCGACATAGACCAGCCGGTTGTCGGGGCAGTAGAACACTGTCAGGTCCTTGCCCGCCATGCCGCAGCCGAAGCTGCTCGAGCTCTCGACCACGCTCATCGTCACCCGCGGATAGCGGATCGCCGTCTGCCAGAAGAAGCGCCGCCACATCAGTTCGGCCTCGCTGGCGACGATCGGCGGATAGGCGGCGATCTCAGCGATACCAGCCGAGCTCGCGGGCACGCCGGTGATCGAGGTCGGCGGTGGCGGCGGCGAAACCTTGCCGCTGATCAGCGTGATCGGGTTGATCCCCGCCAGCATGACGATCACCACGCCGAGCGCCAGCACGCCCGACCAGCCGAAGCGCTTCACATGCGGCATTACACCTGCGGGGATCAGCCCCATCGAGCGCTCCTCAGATTGCGCCGTTGAACGTGTCGCACTGGCTGACGTCGCCGGTCTGCATGCCCTTCTTCAGCCAGGCCATGCGCTGCGCCGAAGTGCCGTGGGTGAAGTTGCGCGATGACACCTGACCGCGGGTCAGCGTGTCATCGCCGATGGCGTTGGCGGCGGTGATCGCCTCCTCGGTGTCGCCCTGTTCGAGCAGGCTCTCACGGTTGACGTAGTTCGCCCACACCCCGGCATAGCAGTCGGCCTGCAGCTCGACCCGCACCGAATAGGCGTTCTGCTGCTCCTGGCTCATCGTGGCGCGAGCCTCGTTGAACTTCGGCAGCACCCCGGTCTGATCCTGCACCGCGTGGCCGATCTCATGCGCGATCACATAGGCCTGGGCGAAGTCACCCGGTGCGCCAAACTGCTGGCGCAACTGGTCGTAGAAGCTGAGGTCGATGTAGACCTTTTTGTCGTTGGGGCAATAGAACGGCCCCGAAGCCGACTGCGCCGTGCCGCACGCCGATTGCGTGGCGCCTGAGAACAGCACCACCTTGGGCGGCTGATAGGTCAGGTTGTTCTGCTTGAACACGTCACCCCAGAGGTTCTCGGTGTCCTTGACCACCACACCGACGAAGTTGGCCAACTCGTCCTCGTTTGCGTTGGTCGGCGGCGGTGCCCATTGCTGGCTCTGCGAGGTGGTCGCACCACCGCCGCTGCCGGTCAGGACATCGAGCGGGTTGACGCCCATGAACCACAGCACGCCCAGCACCACGATGATGCCGACCAGCCCCAGGCCACCACCGCCGGCGCGTCCCATCGGGATCGGGATGCGCCCGCCGCCGAGGCCGCCCATGTTGCCGCCGCCCATGCCGCCACCCTGGCCGCGCCGGTCCTCGATGTTCGAACTGCGCTCACGCCCTTGCCACTTCATCCGGAATCTCCATGGGACCAGCCCAGTAATAATACTGCCAATCATCTGGCGACAGCAAATTTGACCAAGTGGTCCAGAACGGTCACTGTCACAGTTGCCGTCGTCATTGCTCCGTCGTCATGGCCAAGTCGTCATGCCAACGTCACGTCGCGGCGGCATCTGAGGCCTTGATCGCCACTCGGGATAACCGGCCAACAGAGCCGACGTTCCGTCTGGCCACGATTTCTTCAAATGTTGTGGGAGACGTCAATGAACTACAATTACTCAATTTCCCGTCGCGCCTTCCTCGCCGGGTCGGCGACGCTTGGCGCCGCCGTGGTGTTGCACCCCTTTGCCGTGCAGGCCGCCGCCGGCCAGGCCCACCTCCGCCTGATGGAAACCACCGACCTCCATGTCGCGGTGTTCCCCTATGATTATTACGCCGATGCGCCCAACGACACGCTCGGCCTCGCCCGAACCGCGGCGATCATCGATGCGATCCGCGCCGAAGCCGGCAACTCTGTGCTCATCGATAATGGCGACGTCATCCAGGGCAACCCGATGGGCGATTACATCGCCTATGAGAAGGGCCTGACCAACGAGCCGCATCCGATCATCGCCGCCATGAACACCCTCGGCTACGAAGTCGGCACGCTCGGCAACCACGAGTTCAACTACGGCCTCGAGTTCCTCGATGCCGCCATCGCCGCCGCCAACTTCCCGATCGTTTCGGCCAATCTCGCCAAGGGCGCGCTCGGCGCCGATCCCCTGGCCGACACCACCTATGTGGCGCCCTACAAGATCGTCGAGAAGGAACTGGTTGACGGCGCCGGCGCCAAAGAGACCATCAAGCTCGGCTTCATCGGCTTCCTGCCGCCGCAGATCATGACCTGGGACAACACCCACCTGGCCGGCAAGGTCGATACTCGCGACATCGTCGAGACCGCCAAGGCCTATATCCCGAAGATGCGGGCGGAGGGTGCGGACCTGGTTATCGCGCTCGCCCATACCGGCATTGCTGCCGATACCGGCCAGCCCAAGGCGGAAAACGCCGCCCTGCAGCTCGCCGCCGTCGAAGGCCTCGACGTCATCGTCACCGGCCACCAGCACCTGGTGTTCCCCAACTCCAAGGATTTCGAGGGCCTCGAAGGCGCCGACCTCACCGCCGGGACGCTCGCCGGCAAGCCCGCCGTGATGGCCGGCTTCTGGGGCTCGCATATGGGGCTGATCGACCTGCTGCTGGAAAAGGCCGATGACGGCAAGTGGAGCGTCGTCTCCCACACTGCCGAGGCCCGCCCGATCTTCGAGCGCGTCGAAGGTAAGGTGAAGCCGCTGGTCGAAAGCGTCGCCGGTATCCTCGCCGCTGCCCAGGACGACCATGACGAGACGCTCGCCTATATCCGCCGCCCGGTCGGCGAGACCGCCGCGCCGCTCCACTCCTACTTCGCGCTGGTCGCCGACGATCCAAGCGTCCAGATCGTCAACATCGCCCAGAAATGGTACCTCACGCAGATGCTGAAGGGCACCGAGTACGAGGCCCTGCCGCTGCTCTCCGCCGCTGCGCCGTTCAAGGCCGGCGGCCGTGGCGGCCCGGACTATTACACCGACGTGCCGGTGGGCCCGGTGGCGATCAAGAACGTCGCCGATCTCTACCTCTACCCCAACACCATCCAGGCCGTGGCGATCACCGGCCAGGACGTGCAGAACTGGCTCGATCGTTCGGCCGGCATCTTCAACCAGGTGAGCGCCGGCGCCGCCGACCAGCCGCTGATCAACCTCGATTTCCCGGCCTACAACTTCGACGTGATTGACGGCGTCACCTACAAGATCGACGTCACCAAGCCGTCGAAATACGGCCCCAAGGGCGAGGACCTCGGCAACACCGAGAGCCGCATCATCGATCTGCAATTCGACGGCAAGCCGATCGATCCGGCCCAGAAGTTCGTCGTCGCCACCAACAACTATCGCGCCGGCGGCGGCGGCACCTTCCCGGGCATCGGGCCCGACAAGATCATCTTCAAGGGCCCCGATACCAACCGCGACATCATCGTGCGCTACATCATCGCAGAGAAGACCATCGAGCCCAAGGCCGACAACAACTGGTCGCTCGCCCCGATCGGCGGCACGGTGCTGTTCGAGACCGGCCCGAAGGCTGCCGGGCGCCTCGCCGACGTCACGGCGGTGAAGATCGAGGCGACCGGCAAGACCAGCGAAAACGGCTTCGGCGAATACCGCATCACCCTCTGATCCAGCAAGGGCGGCAGCCAGTCTGCCGCCCTTGACTTGCCTCCACGAGGGGCATTGGCTTCCCGCGTTTTGTCGATTTGAACGAGCAGGGATTCGATGGGAGCCACCCCACAAATGGAAGTCCTCCTCAAGGAGGCAGATATTACGCTGAACGGTCCCAACCCGTGGGACCCGCAGATCCACTCCGAAGAATTCTGGCGACGCTTGTACGGCCAAGGCACCCTCGGCCTCGGCGAAGCCTATATGGATGGCATCTGGGACGTCGCCGACATGGCGGAGTTCTTCAACCGGGTACTGCGCTCACACGTTCCCGATGGCGTGCGCGTCACCTCCAACCTCGTCTGGCAGGTGGTGCAGGCCCGCGTCATGAACATGCAGAACCTCGCGCGTTCGCAGCGCGTCGCCGCCATGCACTACAATGAGACCGAAGCCTACAAAGCTTCGCTCGACCAACGCATGACTGGCTCCTGCGGCTACTGGCCGGAAGGCGTCAGCACGCTCGACGCCGCGCAGGAAGCCAAGCTCGACATGGTCTGTCGCAAGATCGGGGTGCAGCCGGGCCAGACCGTGTGGGATATCGGCTGCGGCTGGGGCGCCTTCATGGGCTTTGCCGCCGAAAAATACGGCGCCAACTGCATCGGCGTCACCGTCTCGCCCGACCAGGCCGCCTATGGCCGCGAGCGTTACAAGGGCCTGCCCGTAGAGTTCCGTGTCGAGGACTACCGCCAGTTCGAGGGCAAGACCGACCACGCCGTCTCGATGGGCATGTTCGAGCATGTCGGGCACAAGAACTACCGCACCTATTTCGAGAAGGCGCGCAGCGTCATCAAGGACGACGGGCTGTTCATGATGCACACCATCGGCAGCCAGTGGTCGACCGAAACCATCGAGGCGTGGCTGGAAAAGTACATCTTTCCCGGCGGCGTCATCCCCTCGATCGCCCAGATCGGCAAGGCCATCGACGGGCTGTTCAGCGTCATCGACGTCCACAATATCGGGCCGCATTACGACAAGACGCTCTGCGCCTGGTACGAGAACTTCGAGCGCAACTGGAAGAAGCAGCGCAACCCCGAGGAGGAGCGGTTCTACCGGCAGTGGAAATACTACCTGCTCTGCTGCGCCGGCGGCTTCCGCGCCAAGGTGCTGCAGGTCTGGCAGTTCGTCCTCGCCACCCGGGGCGTGCCGGACGGTTACGTGACGCAGCGCTGAAATGGGTAGAACAGGCCTCGTGGCCCCTCTCCCCTGAGGGGAGAGGGTAGTGTAGCTAGGACCGAAGGTCCCTAGCGAAACTAGGGTGAGGGGTTCAGTTTCGCAGCGAGCGCGAGTTGCGCCGCTTCACCCCTCAACCGGCCTACGGCCACCTTCTCCCCTGAGGGGAGAAGGGACGAAGTTGCCACGCAGGAGACGACCGTCGCCCGCCTCATTCAGGATCGGCGCCCTTGCTATATTCATCAAGCGCGATCTCGAGTTCCTCTACGCTCACCACCTCTGACAGCTGGTCGATCGTCAATGCCCGCCGCGGATCCGCCTGCTTTCGCATTTTCTCGTAGTCCTCGACGTTCATGATCACCAATCGCGGCTTGTTGCGCTGGGTCAGGGTCACCGGGTGGCGCAGCGCCTCGGCGATGATGTCGCCGGACTTGCGGGACAGGTCGCTGGTCGAATAGCGCTTCTCGGACATCTGCATTCTCTGTAATTCTCAACAATGCTGCAATTTACAGCAATGCTGTATTTGCTGCAAGTCGGGTTCCAGCCTGACGCCGGTGCCGGAATCATGGTCTTTTCGCCACCAGTTGCCCAAGAGGTCACTGTCGGCGTGAACGCACGGCTATCCCTGCTGCTGGTCCTGGCTTTCCTCATTGGCGGGGCGGTCTATCTCTGGTTGCGGCCGGCTGATGCGCCACCGGTCACCACCGCTGCCCCTGTCCCTGCCCCTGTCCCAGCCAAGCCTGCCACAGAACCGAAACCACCAACCCCTTCCGCAGCTTCCGAGCAATTCCTGATTCTGGCTGCGAGCTGGCAGCCGGCCTTCTGCGAGGGCGCGGCCAGCAAGCCCGAATGCCGGCAGCAGAGCCGCACCCGGTTCGACGCCACCAATTTCTCGCTGCATGGCCTGTGGCCCACCGGCGAGTATTGCAAGGTCTCGAGCAAGCTCGCAGAGCTCGATCGCGACGGCCGCTGGTCTGCCCTGCCGCCGGTCGATTTGCCGATCGACCTGCAGAAGGTGCTCGACGAGGTGATGCCCGGTACCCGCTCACAACTGGAGCGCCACGAGTGGGTCAAGCACGGCACCTGCTTCGGAACCGCTGCGACGCGCTATTTCACCACCGCCACCCAATTGCTCGCAGCGCTCAATGCCTCGAAGGTTCGCGACCTGTTCGCCGACAATATCGGCAAGACCCTGACCCGCGACCAGATCCGCGAAGCCTTCGACAAATCCTTCGGCCGCGATGCCGGCCAACGCGTCCGCATCGCCTGCGACGATGACGGCAAGCGCCGCATCATCAGCGAGATCACCATCGGCCTCTGGGGAGCGCCGGGCACTAACCCCGATCTCGGCAAGCTGATCCGCGCCGCGCGCCCCACCGATGGCGGCTGCATCGGTGGCATCGTGGACGCCGTGGGGCTGCAATAGAAAAGTTGCAGACTTTTCGAGTTCGCTGACGCGACAGAAGGATCACATCAGCTCTTTGTTTACCGGCCTGGTTCAGCGCCTCTCAACGGCTCGACGCTAGTCTCCGTCCATATTCCAGCGGAGCGTCGCATGCCGTCCCCCGATTTCGCGCTTGCCATTTCCGGGCTCCGGAAGAGCTTTGACCGCCCGGTGGTCATCGATCTCGAACTCAAGGTGAAGGCCGGCGAGTTCTACGCCCTGCTCGGCCCCAACGGCGCCGGCAAGACCACGATCCTCCGCATGGTGGCGGGGCTGCTGAAGCCCGATGCCGGCGCCATCTCGGTTTACGGCATCGACACCGCCCGGGATCCGATCGGCGCAAAATCCATCGTCGCCTGGGTCTCCGATGAGCCGATGGTCTATGACCGGCTGACCCCGTTCGAGTATCTCGAGTTCGTCGCCGGCCTCTGGCGCATCGATGCCCGCGAGGCTGAAAGCCACTCCAACGAGCTGATCGACTGGCTCGGGCTCCGCCCGCATGCCAACGAGCGCTGCGGTGGCTTCAGCAAGGGCATGCTGCAGAAAGTGGCGCTAGCCGGGGCGCTGGTTCACAACCCACGCCTGATCATCCTCGACGAGCCGCTCACCGGGCTCGACGCCGGCTCCGCCCGGCAGGTCAAGGACGTGCTGAAGCAGAAGGTCGCTGCCGGGGTCACCGTCATCATGACCACGCACATCCTCGAAGTGGCCGAGCGCATGGCCGAGCGGATCGGCGTGATCAACCACGGCCGCCTCGTCGCCGAAGGCACGCTCGCCGAGCTGCGCGCCCGTATCGGCCGCGAGACCACGCTCGAGGAGATCTTCCTCGATCTGGTTGCGCAGAAGGAAGCCGACCTCGCGGCGGTTGCCTGATGCGCACGCCCGCCACGCTCCCCTGGTTCGCCGCGCACGAGTTCCGCCTCGCCTGGCGCGATTGGCTCGCCATGACCACCGGCGGCCGCAAGGTCCGCAGCGTCGGGCTGGTCGTGGTGCTCGGGCTGTTCTACCTGGGCCTGCATTTGCTCGCCAACGCCCTGCTGGCCCCCTGGGTGAGCGAGGGGATTACCGCCGACAAAGCGACGCTGGTGATGGTCACCGGCACCGGGTTCCTGTTCTGGACGGTGATGCTGAGCCAGGCGCTGGAATCGGTCACGCGTGCCTATTACGCGCGCTCCGATCTCGATCTGATCCTCAGCTCCCCCGCCTCCTCGGCCAGCGTTTTCGCCGTCCGCACCGGCGCCACCGCCTTCGCCACAGTGTTGCTCGCCTGCCTCCTCGCGAGCCCGATCATCAACGTGCTGGTCGCCTATGAAGGCCCGAAATGGCTCGCCGCCTATGGCGTTTTCGCCGGTCTCGGCGCCATCGCCGCAGCCATCTCGGTGCTGGTCACGGTCGGCCTGTTCCGCAGCATCGGGCCGGCCCGCACCCGGCTGATCGCCCAGATCATCGCCGGCATTGTCGGCGCCGGCTTCGTCATCGGCATCCAGGCCGTCGCCATCCTCAGCTTCGGCAACATGAACCGCTTCTCGGTGCTGCAATCGCCGGAGTTCGTCGCTGCCACCCCCGACCTTTCCAACCCGCTCTGGTTGCCCGCCCGCGCTGCGATGGGCGATCTCGGCGCCATGCTGCTGGTGCTGGCGCTCGGCCTCGGCGCCCTGGCGCTGGTGATCCGCGCCACCTCGGGCGGCTTTGCCCAGCATGCCATCGCCGCGGCCGGCGTCTCGGCCACCCGCGTGCAGCAGACCGCCTCGACGCGCCCATTCCGCCAGGCCTCGCAGCGCCACGCGCTGCGGATCAAGGAATGGCGGCTGCTGCTGCGCGATCCGTGGCTCCTGAGCCAGACCCTGATGCAGATCCTCTATCTGTTCCCGCCGGCTCTGTTCCTCTGGGTCTCCTATGGCCAGAGCACCGGCACCTATGTCGTGGTGATCCCGGTGATCGTCATGGCGGCGGGCCAATTGGCCGGCGGCCTCTCCTGGCTGGCCATCTCCGGCGAGGACGCGCATGATCTCGTCGTCACCGCGCCGATCCCTCCGCGCGCCGTGCTGATCGCCAAGATCGAAGCCGTGCTCTGCTCGATCGCTGTGGTGTTCGCGCCGGTCCTCCTGTGCGTCGCTATCGCCTCGTGGGATCTCGCCTGGATCACCGCAGTGTTCGTCGCCATCTCGACCGGCTCCGCTACCGCCATCCAGCTGTGGTTCCGCGTGCCGATGCGCCGCGCCATGTTCCGCCGCCGCCAGGTCGCCTCGCGCACCGCGACGATTTCGGAAGCATTGAGCTCGATCATGTGGGCCGGCACTGCCGTGCTGGCTGCCGGCAACCAGTTGCTGGCCGTGCTGCCGGCCGCGCTCGCTATCATCGTGCTGGTGGTCGCCTGGGTCCTCAGCCCCAAGGGTAAGCGGGTTTAGCACATGCCCCCGGCACTGGGCCCGAGCTCCCCTCCCCCTTGAGGGGAGGGGTTGGGGGTGGGGGTCCATCGGTGATCACCGCACCACCCCCTCCCTCAATCCCTCCCCTCAAGGGGGAGGGAGGCGCTCGCTGAGAGATCCAGTCATAGCCAAGCGGTGAAGCCCCTACCGGTGATCCGGCGTGCGATAGGCGATGACCAGCGACGCCACGGCGGCGATGGCGCCGATCGGTCCGAGCCAGGCGATGCCGAGGTTCTCGAGCACCAGCCCGCCCAGCAGCGCCGAGAGCGCCCCGCCGATATTCATCGAGGTGAGGTTGAGCGAGGCCGATAGCGGCACCGCGGCAGGCGCCAGCGCCGCCAGCCGGTGCAATTGCGGCGGAAAGAACCCCCACGACACCACGCCGTAGAGCAGCATGTGGATAAGGAAGGCCGGCAGCACGGCCGGGCGCGGCAGCATCGCCAACAGCGGCACCGCCGCCAGCAGCAGCACCATCAGTCCGCCGATCACCAGCATGGTCTGTTTGCCGCCGATCCGGTCCGCCAGGCGGCCGCCGAACAGGTTGCCGAACACCGCGCCGACGCCGAACGCGAACATCACCAGCGGCAGCAGCACGCGATCGAGCCCGAGCAGGTCCGTGGTTATCGGCGAGAGGTAGTTGAAGAAGGTGAAGCTCGCCATCACCATGACGCCCGAAGTGAGGAGCGTCAGCGGCATGCCCGGCACCTTCAATACGCTCAGCCGCTCGCGGATCGTCCTGACGTCCCCATGGATGTCGCCCGGCAGTTTCAGCCACATCGTCGCCGAGGCGATGATCGCGAGGACCCCGAGCCCCATATAGGCGACGCGCCAGCCCAGAAACTCCGCCACCAGGGCCGAAACCGGCACCCCGACGGCCACCGCGATCGAGCCGCCCATCACCACGGTCGAGATGGCCGAGCCGCGCTTGCCCGGCGCCGCCAGCGCCACCGCGGTCGATTGGGCGGTCGAGGTGAAGAGCCCCGCACCGAGCGCCATGAAGGTGCGCGCCAGCACCAGCAGCAGGAAGCCCGGCAGCACCCCGAGCAACAGGCACATCAGGCCGAACAGCAGCTCGGCCCCGGCCACCACCGTCCGCCGGTCGAGATGCCCGAACAGCGTCGAGAGCAGTGGCGTGCCGATGCCGTAGGCGATGGAATAGCCGAAGATCAGGTAGCCGGCCTGCGCCAGGCTGACGCCGGTCTCGGCGGCAATGGCGGGCAGCACGCTGACGATGAGCGAACTCTCGACGCTGCCGGCAAATGCCCCCAGCGCCAACCACAGCAGTCGCACGTCCATCGTCGAAGACCCCTCGCCCGACGATGGTTAGGAGAGCCCCCGGCGGCGGTCAAGCCGCCGGGAGCTAAGCCTTTCAGCCAAGCCGGGGCATTGGGACAACACGCGGCCGACTGAGGATCAACACCCCGAGCGCCAGCGTCGGGAAGATCGCCGCCACCAGCCCGAGTTCACCGATCGGCAGGTGCTCCAGCACCAGGCCGCCGACCAGCGCCCCCAGCGCCGTGCCGAGGTAGAGGAACGAAGCGTTGAGCGACAGCGCCAGCGGCGCCGAACTCGGCGACAGGGCCACGACGCGGCTCACCTGCCCCGGCACGAACATCCAGCCGGCGACGCCCCAGGCGACCATGAAGCCGAAATAGCCCGGCAGGATCACCGCCTGCGGCAACAGCGGGATGGCGCCGAGCAGCAACAGGAACACGATGTTGAGCACCGCTGCGATGGTCACCGTCGCCTGCGCCCCGATCCGGTCGGACAGTTGCCCGCCCAGCGGGTTGCCGAGCGCCGCGCCCAGCCCATAGGCCAACATCACGAAGGGCAGCAGCCCGGCATCGAGCCCCATCAGCCTGGTCGTCACCGGGCCGAGATAGATGAACGCCGCGAACGGACCGGTCATGTAGAGGAGGATGGTCAGCAGCGCCGGCAGCAGGCCCGGCACACTCAGCACGCCCAGCCGCTCACCGAGCCCGCGCCGATCGCCCTGGATGCCGCTCGGCAGCATCAGCCAGATCGCCGCCGCGGTCAGCACGCCGACCCCAGCAATGGCGAAATAGGTGCCGCGCCAGCCGGCAAAGCCCGAGAGGAACGCCCCGATCGGCGCACCCAGCGCCACCGCCATGGTGGTGCCGGCAACCACCGTCGCCACCGCCCGCGCCCGCCGCTCGGCCGGCGCCAGCGTCACCGCCGCCGCCTGCGCCGTAGCCGCGTAGAGCCCCGCCGAAGCGGCAATAATCAGCCGCGCCACCAGCAGCACGACATAACCCTGCGAGAGCGCCGCCAGCAGCGCACCGGCCACGAACACCAGCGCCACTACGGCCAATAGCGGCCGCCGATCGAAGCGCCCGGTCAGCGCCGAGAGCACCGGGGAGCCGACCGCATAGGCAATGGCATAGGCAAACACCAGATAGCCGGCCTGGGTGATCGTCACGCCGCTATCGGCCGCAATGGCCGGCAGGAGCGTGGCGATGACAAAGCCCTCGACGCCGACGGCAAAGGTGCCGAGCGCCAGCCAGATAAGCCGCGTGTCCATGGGAGATTCCTTAGTTCAATGATTGTTGAACAAATGAACCTTCGGCCGGTCCAGGTCAAGCGTTAGTTCAACGTTCATTGAACTTTGTGCGGAAATGGCATAGGTGAGAGCCATGAACACGCAGCTACCCCTGCCCCACCCGGACGCCGACCAGATCACCCTGCCCAACGTGCTGACCGCGCTCGGCGATACGACGCGGCTGGCGATCATCGGCGAGCTGTCGCGTTGCGGCGGTCTCGGCATGACGTGTGGGCAGTTTACCGATCTCGCCAGCAAGACGTCGATTACCTACCACGTAAGCAAACTGCGCGAGGCCGGCGTGGTCAACGTCACCCCCGAGGGCACCCGCCGCCGCGTCACCCTGCGGCGCGACGATCTCGACCAGCGTTTCCCCGGCTTCCTCAACTCGATCATCGCCAGTACGGCTGATCTGCATATCGATGGTTTCGAGGACGAACCGCATGAGCCGGCTGACCTATCGCGACGCGACCCCTGACGATCTGGGCTTCATCGTCCGGCTGATCGTCGACGACAGCGTCGTCGCCACCGATGACCGCCCGGACGAGCCGCAGCATCCGCGCTATCTCGCTGCCTTCGAGGCCATCGCCGCCGACCGCAACCAGCGGCTGATCATCGCCGAACTCGACGGCCAGCCGGTCGGCACCCAGCAACTGAGCTTCATCCCCGGCATCAACCGGCTCGGCGAATGGCGCTGCCTGATCGAGGCGGTACACATCGCGCCGGCGCATCGCAGCCAGGGGTTTGGCGGCGAGATGATCGGCTGGGCCATTGCCGAGGCACGCGCCCGCGGCTGTGGGCTGGTGCAGCTCACCTCGAACAAGCAGCGGCTCGACGCCCACCGCTTCTACGAGCGGCTGGGTTTCAAGAAGAGCCATGAGGGCTTCAAGCTGGCGCTGTAGGGGCGTCTCGAGGACGGCGCCGTCTGCTCCCCTCCCCCCGCGGCGCTACGCGTCCGCTAGGAGGGGAGGGGTGGGGGGTGGGGGTCCATCGGTGGTCACCGCACCACCCCCTCCCTCGATCCCTCCCCTCAAGGGGGAGGGAAGCAGGGGCTACCGCTCAGCCGACCTCAGCACCACTGCAACCAGATCAGCCTTGGCCCCGTCGTCCGGCAAATCATGCGGCCCAAAACCCTCGGCCGAGTTGACGTTCAGCACCACGCCGGTGGTGCGGAACCCCAGTACTTCCTCGAAGCCACCGCTCTCGCCCTGTACCAGCAGCGGCGCCGACGGGTCGAACGTCTCGAGCATGGCGATCACGTCGCCAACGGTCAGCCCGGTAAGATCAAGGGCGCTTGCTGCAGCGCGTCGTTCCAGAAGGTCGAGCACGGAAATTCGTCCTGAGGTGCATCCTCGAGCCGGACAATGCGCAGCACCCGGGAGCGCCCGCACCCCACAAATGCGGGGTCCAGCCACCTATCGGAAACATTGCTTCTAGAGATACTGCAGCCGCGCCACGAGGTGGCCGAGTTCGGACTGCTTGTTGATGCCCAGCTTGTCGTAGACGGTCTTCAGCGTCGAGCGCGCCGTGTGCTCGGAGATCTTGAGCTCGGCCGCCGCGCCGCGCGGCGCATGCCCGACCCCCACCAATGCGGCAAGCCTCGCTTCCGCTCCGGTCAGCCCGAACAGCTGCAGCATCTGCGCGGCGTCACGCCGCTCCGGCCCGCGTGGATCGGCCAGCAGCACCAGCGCGGCGTCGCCGCCATGCTCGCCGTGTTCCAGCGGCATCACATAGGCCAGGAGGTGCCCGCCGCCCGGCCGGGTCAGCGCAATCGGCTCCGAGACCCGCGGCCCCTTGCGCGCACAGCTCATCTTCAGCGCGTGGCAGAGCGCATGCTTTTCCGCCGGCACCCCGCTCAGCAGCGGCTCCCCGGGCCGCCGACCGTCGGGGCCGAGCAGCGCCCGGCCGCTGGCATTGGCCTCGATCAGCGTTCCATCCTGCCGCACCACCGCGGCGGCCCGGCCGGTATCCTCGATCAGCCCGAGAAACACCGAGGCAGCGTTGCCCGAGGCGGTGCGCCCCACCACCCGCGGCTCGCTCCAGATCGAGTTGACCCGCACCGCATCGAGCGCGAACACGTGCTCCACCGGCCGCAGCGCCCGCATGTAGTCGGGCGCCGCATCGGTGATTTCCAGCGTCACGATCTCCGCATCGGCGAGATCGGCCACGGTCGAGTCGGCGTGCTTGATCAGCCCGGCCTCAGTGAGCCCAAAGAAGTTGTCGACCCCCGACAGCGACGGCCGCAGTTCCCCGGCCGGATCGTCGCCCTGAGCCAGTCGACCCCGCCGACCGATGCGACGCCGTGCAGAAACTCCCCGTCGCGCCAGGTGCGCGCCACACCCTCGACCGTCGCGCCCGAGTAGAATTTCCGCATCGTCGCGGCGCCCGGCTCATCCATGATGTTGCCCACGACGAGCATGCCCTCGCCGACATCGGAGCCGCGCACGCCCTCCACCGACACGCCCACCAGCCCGCGCATGTAAGGCGCGATGCCATAGCCAGTCGGCGCCTGGTAGATGCCGAGCACCCCGATACTGGCCGGCGACAGCACCAGGCCCTCGGGCAGGAACGGCCGCACCGCCTCGGGGTCGATGCGGAAGCCCGCCCAGATCACGTCGACCGCCAGCTTGTGGAACGGCGGCACCATATCGGCAGCCGGACGCAGCACCGAAAGTGGCCTGTCGAGGTCCCTGAGGGATTTGCGAACCTTATCGCCCAGCATCAGTTTTCCCGGCCAATCAACTACTCGAAACGGCTGCCCGGCCCGCGTTCGACGCCCCGCGCAGATCAGGCATGTAATCGATCTCACGAATTCTAGGGAAATCGCCCGGTCGGATCAATCGGATTGCATCGGATGCTTCAGTCATTTCTCGATTGCCCCCAGTCGCGCCAGCACCTCGGGCGGAATACCATAGTGCCGGATCGCGTCACGCTGGTCTCGCATGCCGCAGGCCTCGCGCTGCACGAAGAATTTCCACACGTCGCGCGCCGCCGCCTTGATCAGGATCAAGCGCTGCTCGGCCGAGCCCGGCGCCGCGTCGAACGCCGTCAGCGCCGCCATCGCCTTTTCCACCTGCCGCCCGTGATGGCCGAGCGAGGCGGCCTTCTCGGCCAGCACTTCGCTTTCGATGGGGCCGAAACCGCTGGTCAGGCGTTGGCGCAGTTCAGCGAGATCGGCGATGCTCAAGCTCATGGCGCAAAGCTAAGTAGCCGCATCGAGCGCTGCAACCCCCGCCCTTTTCCAGCTTGCGGTGGCGCGCTAGAAGCATCCAATGACCAGCCATCTTTCCCGCTCCACCGCCACCTTCATCGGCTTCACCGCGGTGCTGCTATGGTCGCTGCTGGCCTTCCTCACGGCTGCCAGCGGCACCATGCCGGCCTTCCAGCTCACTGCCATCACCTTCGCCATCGGCGGGCTGTCGCTGCTCATCATCCGGCCAGGCGCCATCAAGGCGATGCGGCAGCCGCTGCCGGTCTGGCTGCTCGGCGTCGGCGGGCTGTTCGGTTACCACTTCTGCTACTTCTTCGCGCTCAGAAACGCCCCACCGGTCGAGGCCGGCTTGATCAATTACCTGTGGCCGCTGCTGATCGTGGTGTTTTCCGCCCTGCTCCCGGGCGAGCGGCTGCGCTGGCAGCATATCGCCGGCTGCGGGCTGGCGCTTGCCGGCGCCGTGCTGGTCGTCACCCGCGGCCAGGGTTTTGGCTTCGATGCACAATACACCGCCGGCTACGCCGCGGCGCTTTCGGCCGCCATCATCTGGGCTGGCTACTCCGTGCTGTCGCGCCGCTTCGCCGCCGTCAGCAGCGACGCCATTGCCGGTTTCTGCCTCGTCACATCAGTGCTTGCCGCGATTTGCCACCTGCTGCTCGAGCAGACGGTCTGGCCTGCCAACCTCTGGCAATGGGCGGCGCTGCTCGGCCTTGGGCTCGGTCCGGTCGGCCTTGCCTTCTATGTCTGGGACATCGGGGTGAAGCGCGGCGATATCCAGGTGCTGGGCGCTGCCTCCTACTCGGCGCCGCTGCTCTCGACGCTGATCCTGATCCTCACCGGCTATGCCAGCTACAGCCACGTAATCCTGATCGCCTGCCTGCTGATCACCGTCGGCGCGGTGCTTGCCGCCAAGGACCTGCTATTCCGCCGCCGCGCGGCCGCTGCCGCGGAATGAAAGAGGCCGGGATCGCTCCCGGCCCCTTTCGTTTCGAAGGCGCGCCCCTGCTAAGGGCGCAGACACTAGAACAAAAACGATGCCGTCGCCGGGTCGGCGCCGACCCGGCCATCGCGCTTGTCGAGCCCGTTGATCCTGGCCAAATCGTCGGCATCGAGCTCGAACCTGAACACCTCGAAATTCTCCGCCATGCGTTCGCGGTGCGTGGTCTTGGGAATGACGATCAGCCCCTCCTGCAGGTGCCAGCGGATAATCACCTGGGCGATCGACTTGCCGTGCTTCCCGGCGATTTCACCGACCACTGCATCATTGAGCATCCGGCCCGAGCCGAGCGGGCTCCAGCTCTCGATGATGATGTTGTGCTGCCTATGGAAGTCGCGCTTGTCGCGCTGCTGGAAGCGCGGGTGCAGTTCGATCTGGTTGACCACCGGTGTCTCGCCGGTCTCGCCGATGATCCGTTCGAGGTGATCCTGGTTGAAATTGGAGACGCCGATCGAGCGGATCCGCCCCTGCGTCTTCAGCTCCACCAGTGTCTTCCACGCCTCGACGAACTTGCCCTGGCTCGGCACCGGCCAGTGGATCAGGAACAGATCGAGCTGTTCGAGCCCGAGCGCCTGCATCGTGGCATCGAAGCTCTTCAGCGCCAGGTCGCGGGCATGCCCGCCATTCCTGAGCTTTGAGGTGATGAACAGCTCGCCGCGCGGCACGCTGGCGCGCTTGATCGCTTCGCCGACGCCCTCCTCGTTCTGATAGCCCTCGGCCGTATCGATGGAGCGGTAGCCCACCTCTATGGCGTCCGACACCACGCGCGCCGTGCCGGCGGGGTCGACCTGCCACACCCCCAGCCCCAGTTGCGGGATGGAGTTGCCGTCGCGAAGTTTGATGGATGGAACCGCTGCCATTTACTGCCTCCGAAGCTGAACGATAGAGCGACCGGCGGCCGCCGGTGACGCTGAGGGATAGACCGGGATTTGTCTGGTATCCGGCAGGGACAATGCCGCCGGCGGGGGAAAGGTTCAGGCGCCGCCGGTCAATGCCATGCGTCCGCCTTCATCGTCGATAGCCGATATTGGCGGCGCCGTCACCCGCCTGGTGCGCCCCCTGCCCCCGATCAAATGACGGGCGAACTGTTAACTCGCCGCTCGCCTTCACTCGTAAATCGCATAGGGAGCGACCGCTGTGGACGACGGAGTTCGGGGCTTGCAGACGACTGACCAGACTGGCCCCGAAACGGTGGGCCAGCGCCTCAACAGCTGGAAGGAGATCGCCGCCTTCTTCGGCAAGGACGAGCGCACCGTCAAGCGCTGGGAGGCCATTCGCGGCCTGCCGATCCGCCGCGTCCCCGGCGGCACCCGCACCTCGGTATTTGCCTATGTCAGCGAACTGGAAGCCTGGCTCAGCGCCCCGCGCCCGCTGGCCGCCCCGCCGGCCGCCGACGCCGCGGCGCCCCCCAGCAGCCGCCCGCTGCGGCTCCCGCTCGCCGCGGCGATCGGGATCATCGTCCTGCTGGTGATTGGCCTGGTTGCGACGCTCGAGCTGCCGCCCAAACCCGCCCCGGCCATCCCCAGTGAAGCTAAGACCCTTTACGATGCGGGCGTCATCGCCTGGACCAGCCGCACGGCTTCCGGCTTTGCCACCGCCATCGAGAAGTTCGATGCCGCTCTTGCCATTGCGCCGAACTATGCCCAGGCTGAAGTCGGGCGCGCCAACGTCTACAACCTGATCAGCCAGTATACGCTGGCGCCCGCCGCAAATCCTATGCCAAGGCCAAGGCAGCCGCCGAGCGCGCGCTCGCCCTCGATCCGCAATCGGGTGAGGCCTATGCCGCGCTCGGCTTCAACGCCTTCTATGGCAGCCATGCGTTCGCCCGTTCCGCCGAGCTGTTCGACAAGGCCCTGACGCTGACCCCCGACAACGCCCAGGCGCTGCATTGGTATGCCCTGACCTCGATGCAGATGGGCAAGTTCGACCGCCCGCTGGCGCTGATCGATCGCGCCCTCGCGCTACAGCCGGATTCGCGCTCGATCCGCGCCAACGCCGCGCTGATCCATTACTACGCCGGCGATACCGCGACGGCGATCGACATGCTCGAGCAGTTGCGTCAGGCCAACCCCGATTATCTCGCCGTCCCGGCCTATCTCGCCACCATCTATCTCGACCAGCGCCGCTACGCCGAGTTCCTCGACAGCTACGAGGTTGCGGCCAATGTCGAGGGCAGTGTCGGCCGCCAGCTGATCGCCAAAGCGGCGCGCGCCGCGCTGCCCGAAGGCGGCCGGGCCATGCTCGGCGCCATGCTCGCCGAACAGCAGCGCCAGTTCCTCGCCGAGCGCGAGAAGGCCTATAAGGTCGCCGCCACCGCCGCCCTGCTCGGCGACAATGACCTCGCCCTCAGCTATCTCGAAACCTCGGTCGATCGCGCCGAAACCATCGGAACTCCTGGTCGAGCCGGAGTTCCGCACGCTGCGCCAGGAGCCGCGCTTCGTTGCGCTGCTCGTCCGCCTCGGCCTGCCGACCAGCTAGAGCGTTTCACTGTCAGTGGTCTTTCTTCCCCTCTCCCCAGAGGGGCGCGAGGGACGATGCGGCACGCCCGGTGCCCAACGCCTCAGAAAGCCGGACCCAGCCCCCTCACTCCGCCGGTGGCACCACCGTCACGTCGGTGATGCCGATTGCCTTGAGCTGCGGCAGGATCGATTGCGGATCGCCCGAGATGACCACCAGCGCCCGATCGAGCGACGCCAGTGACTGCGCTTCGGCCTGCACCGCCGGTAGCTGCAGCGCCACGATCTCGTCGAGCTTGCCGTTCAGCTCCTCGGCGGTCAGCCCGGCCCCGGCTGCATTCATCACCAGTCCGAACAGCCCGCTCGAGGTTTCGACCGTCCCGGCCGTCGCCGCTGCCGTGGCCATCACGGTGCGGTCGAGCTCGGTCTGCGTCACCGGCAGCGACCCCAACCCCTCGAAGCCCGCTCGGATATCGGCAATCGCGGCGCCCACCTGGTCGGCCGCCACGGCCGACGACACCGTCAACATGCCGCCGGTGGGAATATTGGTCCACACCGATGCGCCGACGCCGTATGAGTAACCCTTGGCCTCGCGCATCACCTGATTGAGCCGGCTGGTGAAATCGCCGCCCAGCAGGCGCGCCACGGCAATGGCTTCGAGCACCCCGGGATCGTTGAATGCCGGAGCCGGTCGCGACAGGTTGATGATCGCCTGGCTATTGCCGGCGCTCGGCGTCACATAGACCTTGAACCCATCGGCAAACGCCGCCGACGGATGCGGCACCGCGGTCATGCCCGGGCTGTCATTGCTCCAGCCGCCAAGGCTTCGCTCCAGCTCTGCCTTGACCGTCGCGAGGCTCAGTGAACCGACGCTGTAGATGGTCATGGTCCGGGGCGTGAACAACTTCAGATAGGTCGCCTTGGCCTGTGCAATGCTCAACGCCTCCACCCCGGCCGGCGTCGGCTCCAGCGCCGCGCGGCCCACCGGGATCGGAAACGCCAGTTCCTGCATGGCGTAATAGGCGAGCGAACTGGGATCCATCTTGCGATAGGCCAGCCCCTGCTGCACCTCGGCCTTGAGCGCATCCCATTCCGGCTGCTCGAACCGAGGCCGCTGCACCGCATCGGCCATGAGGTCGACGCCCGCGGCGAAATTTTCCGGCGGTACGGCCAGCACAATCGCCGACTGCTCCATGCCGTTCTGCCCGGAAATGTCGGCGCCGATGTCCTTGGCGGCCTTGCTGAACGCTTCGAAGCCGCGCTCACCGGCCCCGCGCGCCATCATCATGGTGGTGAGTTCGATCAAGCCTTCCTCGCCCGGCACATCGCTGCCCGCGCCCCCGGTCACCGAGGCGGCGAGCGCCACCAGGGGCGAGCCGCCGGTCTGGTAGTGCACCAGCCGGATGCCGTTCGACAGCGTTGCCGTTTCCATCGGTGACAGGTCCGCCCGTCCCGGCGTGCCGGCCTCGAAGCTGGGCACATCGACCACCGGCCGCGCCGCTGCCTCGATCGGCACCGCCGTGCCGGAGCTGTCCTTGAGCACCGCCGGATAGTCGCTGCGCGCGGCCCCGGGCGTGATTGTCAACACGCTCAGTGCCTCGGGCGCCAGTTCTGCCCGCGCCGCCGCCTCGACGTCGGCCACCGTCAGCGCCAGGAGCTTCGGATCGTCTCCCAGTCCCGGCGAGGCTGCGCCGTAAAGGTCGAACCGCGTCGCCAGCGCGCGGGCCCGACCGAGCATTGCTTCGCTGCCCAGTTGCCGGCCGAGCCGCAGCGTCTGCCGGGCCCGCTCGACCCCGGCCTGGTCCTGTGGCGCTGCGACGAAATCGGCCACCGCCTTACGCAGCGCGGCTTCCAGCACGTCCGCGGCAACGCCCGGCGCCGCCGTCGCCGAGATCAGGAAGCGACCACCGAGCCGGCCGGCATCCCAGCCGGCGCTGGCATTGATGGCGATTCCCTTGTTGACCAGTTCCCGCCTCAGCACGCCATACTCGTAATTGCCGAGCAGGTCGGCCGCCACGGTCAGCGCCGTGCTTTGCTGCGATGCGATTGCCGGACCGGCCACCGCCAGCACCACCATCGGCGCTGGCAGCCGATCGGTGAAATCGAGCCGTACCGCCACTGGCTTCGGCGTCGCGGCCACCGGCACCGCTACGTCGGCGCCGCGCGGCACCCGTCCGAAGGTTTCGGCGATCAGCGCCTTCACTGCCTCGACGTCGAAATCCCCGGCCAGGGCCAGTACCGCGTTGTTGGGCACGTAGTAGGCGTCAAAGAACGCCTTCACGTCGTCGAGCCTGGCTGCATCGAGGTCGGCAATCGAGCCGATCACCGCCTCGGCATAGGGGTGCGGCGCCGGAAACAGCGCCGCCCGCAGCGCCTCCATGCCGGGCTGGCCGGCGCTGTCGAGCACCGTCTGCCGCATCTCGTTCTTGACCACGTCGCGCTGCAGGTCGAGTTCGCGCTGATCGACATCACCGCCCAGATTGGCCATCCGGTCGGCCTCTACCGACAGCAGCACCGGCAGCGCCGAGGCGAGCGCGTCGACCACATAGACCGTGCGGTCCTCTTCGGTGAAGGCGTTATTGTCCACCCCGAGCGCGGAATAGGTGTCGTCGATCCGAGGATAGTTTGGCGTGCCGCTGAACATCAGGTGCTCGAACAGGTGGGCAAAACCCGAGCGCCCCGCCGGCTCGTTCATCCCGCCAACCCGATAGACCAGCGCCAGGCCGACCTTGGGCACCTTGCTGTCCGGCGACAGCAGCACTTCGAGGCCGTTGTCGAGCTGGTATTGCACCACCTTGGGCGGCTCATCGCCGACAGCAACAACTGCACCGCCAAGCAAAACCGCCGCGGCGACAATAACCGACCCAATAAAGCGCATGCAAAACACCCTGTTCAATACGATACCTTCATGCCACCGCCGCTGGTCCGTGTGCAACCATTGATGGCTGAGGCGAGTCACGGCACAGAGGATGCGGGAGCCGACATCGTGCACTATATTGGCAGCACCATGGCCAACGACACCGACACCAAGCCGCGCACCCGGACTGCCCCCAAGGTGGCCCGCCCGCCGCTCTACAAGGTGATCCTGCTCAACGACGATTTTACGCCGCGCGATTTCGTAGTGCGGGTGCTGAAGGCCGAGTTCCGTACCAGCGAAGATCAGGCGCACCGCATCATGATCACCGCCCACACCAAGGGCTCCTGCGTCGTCGCGGTGTTCACCCAGGAGATCGCCGAAACCAAGGCGAACCGCGCCACCGAGATGGCCCGCAACGAGGGTTTTCCGCTGCTCTTCACCACCGAGCCTGAAGAGTAGCTGCTCCGGTTGACCCGCCTCGGGACACCCGCTACCACCCTGTCCAGCAAGCCAGCATCTGCAAGCCAGCGCCCCCGAACCCGACGAGAGCTGGCATGCCTGACACCACCGCCCCCACCATCGCCATTGCCCCGGGCACCTGGCTCGATCCGCGTACCGCCGAGCCGGTGGCGCACCCGCAACTGATGCGGCACCTGGCCCTGCAGCAGGTGGTGCTGCTCGGCGAAACGCACGATCGTTTCGATGTGCATCGCTGGCAGTTGCACGTCGCGGCCGGCATCATGGCGCACCGCTCCGATATCGCGCTCGGCTTCGAGATGTTCCCGCGCCGCCTGCAGCCGATGCTCGATGCCTTCATCGCCGGCGCCTTCGCCAGCACTGCCGATTTCCTCGGAGCCGCCGAGTGGAACGAGGTCTGGCGCTTCGATCCGGCGCTCTATCTGCCGCTGTTCCAGTTCTGCCGCCAGTTTCGCCTGCCCATGCTGGCGCTCAACTGCCACCGCCCGCTGGTCACCCGGGTCGGCAAGGAAGGCTGGGACGCCATCCCGGTCGATGAACGCGACGGCCTCACCCCGGCGCGCCCGGCGCTGCCCGCCTATCGCGACTATCTGAGCCGCTTTGCCGGCCCATCGGGCCGCCCGCGCGACGAAATGACCTCCGACCGGTTCGTCCGCGCCCAGCAGACCTGGGACCGCGCCTTCGCCTGCAACATCGCCCGCGCCCTCGATGGTCCCGCGCCGCCGCTGGTGATCGGCATCATCGGCCGCGGCCACCTCGAATATGGCTACGGCACGCCCTACCAGCTCGCTGATCTCGGCATCGACCGCATCGCCATCGCCCTGCCCACCGACGGCCCGTTCGATCCGCAGCACGAAGCCAACATCGCCGACGCGCTGTTTCGGCTGCCGGTGACGGATGGCGAGGTTGCGTGAATGGTGAATGGCGAATAGTGAGTAGCCCGGATTGTTCGGATTACGTCCGCACAACCCATTCACCATTCACCATTCACCATTCACTTCCGTCAGTGCGCCTTCAGCACCTGTTCGAGCTGCTCGGTCACCATGCCCCAGCCCTCGTGAAAGCCCATCTGCACATGGGCCGCCTTGTCCTCGGCGTTCCAGTGCTGGCAGCGCGCGATGTAGCGGGTCTTGCCGCCAACCGCTTCGAAGGTCAGCGTCACCGTCATGAACGGCTTGTCGCTCGGCTGCCAGTCGCCGGTATAGGCGTCGGTGAACACCAGCCTCCGGTTGGGCACCACTTCCAGGTACTGGCCGGGATTGGGGTATTCGGTGCCGTTTTCGTCGGCCATCACCACCAGCGTGCCGCCGCCCGGCCGCACGTCCATCACCACCTTCGGCGTCGTCCACGGCCGCGGTGCGAACCACTTCTTCATCAGCGCCGGGTCGGTCCAGCCGCGATACACCTGCTCCACCGGCGCCTCGATGAGCCGGGCCAGCACCAACTGGTTGTCGTTGTCGGGAGCGATATCGAGCGTCGTGGTCATCTGGTTTCTCCTCGGTTGAAACGGCCTGTTCGACTTCACGACGAAGCACGCGAGGCGGAATCGACAGCCCGGACGAAAAACTTCGGAAAAATGTGAAGGCCCGGAGTCGCCTCCGGGCCTTCACCAGGCACCGTCGTTGGTTCAGTTCGACCAGGTGGTGTAACCGAGCTTCATCGTCGTGCCGACAAAGCCGTTGACGCGGAACTGCGAGATGCGGCCCTGGTCGGTCTTGGCGCAGACATAAGTGCCCGGCGGGATATCGGCCAGCGGCACCCGATCGGTCGAGAAGCTCTCCTCGACACACCCCTCATAGCCGCGGTTCGAACCATCGCCCACGGCGATCGACGCGCCGCCCTGCGGCGTGATGTACTTCTCCACCGCCGTCTCGGCCTCATACCAGATATCGGTGCCTGAGCCGCCGACGCTGCCATTGTCGAGGTTTGCCGTGTAGGTCTGCATCAGCTCGATCGGACCGGTGGAGAACGTATCGGGCACTTCGGCCGGCTCGGGCGGCGCCGGCATCGGCGGGGCGCCGACATAGACGGCGAGCGAGGAGGCCTTGTTGTTGATCGAGGTGTGCAGCACGTCGGTATCGCCGCTGATGGTCCGGCAATAGCCGCCGAGGTTCGGATCCTCGCAGAGCTTCGCCTTGGCGCCGCCGAACAGCTGTACCGAGGAGATCTTGTTGTTGAACGTGGCGTTCAGCGTGTTCCGCGTCCCCAGGGGAACGCAGAGGTCGTCGCCGCCGAAATTATTGCCGACATAGAAGCAGGCGCCTGGGTCTTCCTCAGGCACAGGTTCGGGCGCGGACCAGGCCGGGGCCGGGTCCAGGGCCATCGCCGCAGTTGATCGACATCGTCGGCCCGCTGGGGGTCATGGTGAAACCGAAGCTGCAATCCGGGTTCGAGCCGCCGCTGTCGACGGGCGGCTCCTCCGCGTCGTCCTCGACGCTGGTGAGAAAGCTGGCGCTCACCCAGCCATCCGGCCCGTCATGCTCGACGAAACAGAAATTCGATGGTGCGCATTCGGTGACTTCAACCACTTCGCCTGCCGTCAGCTGGTCGACGATGCCGAAAGTCTTGCCCGGTCCGGTGCGCACATTGACCGCTGATTTTGCTGCAGCCTCTACCGCGAGCGCGGCACTGCTGCAGGCCAGGAGGCTCGCCGCAAGCACCGCGACGGCCAGCATAGCCCGTTTGATGGTCATTTTCCCTCGTCCCTCTCCTCAGCGAAGAAAGCGCTTCCCCGCATATGCCAAGAAGACAAGCAGCCATCGCCTGAACCCGCCGTGAATACTGATGTTTCGGGGCGTTCATCTCCGCTTCATCGCATTCACCGCAAAACTGCGCGAGCCCCTCCCGCAACCTTAGTCATCGCGCTACCGTTGCTTCAGCGAAACGCCCGATTCCGGAGATGCCGATGTTGCGCCTGCCGACGAGCCTCAAGGCCCTCGCCCTCGCTTCCGCCCTCGCCCTGCCCGTGGCCCTGCCGGCTGTCGCCGGTCCGGCCGAGAACGCGCTGCTTGCCAAATACGAGGGCAACTGGCGCGGCAGCGGCAAGGTCACCGGACCCGACCCCGGCACCGTGGTCTGCCGCCTGACCTTCAAGCTGGCCAGCGCCGATAAGCTCACCTACTCGGGCCGCTGCTCGTTCGGGGGCTCCGGTGCGGCCAGCTTCCGCGGCACCATGGTCTACAACGACGACGCCAACCGCTTCGAGGCCTCGTCCTCGGCGCAAGGCGCCTCGACCACCACCATCGGCAAGCGGGCAGGCAACACCATCGTGTTTGCCTCGGCCGGCGTCAAAACCAGCTACGGCACCGCCTCCTCGGTGATGACGTTGAGCGGCAGCAGCATCAAGCTGGGCTTCACCCTGATCGACAAGAAGGGCCAGACCACCGCCTCGGCCATCAGCTTCAAAAGAGCTGAGTTGCAGCGGCGGATGAACCGCCGATCAGGTCGCGCGTTGTTTCTCGTTTGCACCGAGGAGCAGCACATGAGCGACGTGAAGGTCGGATACCTGATCGGCAGCCTCGCCAAGGCGTCGATCAACCGCAAACTGGCCAAGGCGCTGGTGCGCCTTGCGCCCACGGAGATGCAGCTGACCGAGGTCAGCTTCGCCGAACTCCCACTCTACAGCTACGATTACGACGCCGACTTCCCGCCGCCCGCCCGCGCCTTCAAGGCCGCGCTCGCCGACGCCGAAGCGATCCTCTTCGTCACCCCCGAATACAATCGCTCGATCCCGGGTGGGCTGAAGAACGCCATCGACTGGGCCAGCCGTCCCTGGGGCCAGAACGCCTTCGCCCGCAAGCCGACCGCCATCATCGGCACTTCGCCCGGCGCCATCGGCACCGCCGTCGCGCAGCAAAGTTCAGAAGCGTCATGGCCTTCTGCAACTCACCGCTGATGAATTCGATCGAGGCTTACATCCAGTTCAAACCCGGGCTGATCACCGACGACGGCGACGTCACCAACGAGGCCACGGCAGAATTCCTGCGCAACTACATGGCCGAGTTCTACGGCTTTATCGAGCGCGTCTACACGGCGATCCCGCGGCCACACAGTCCGGGCCTCTAGTTACGCCTCGACCCGTGCGTACCGGAGCTTCGCCTTCTCGCGCGCCCGGGCGATCAACACCTCGCGGTCACGCTTGGGCGCGTCGGTCTCGAGCTCCTTCATCAACCGCTTCACCACTCGCTCGATATCGGCGACGGCGTCGTTGAAGGCGTCTTCATTGGTTTTCGACGGATGCGTGTAGCCGGAGATCTTGCGCACGAATTGCAGCGCCGCGTCATGCATCTCGTTCTTGCTGGCCGGCGGCTCGAAGTTGAACAGCGGCTTGATGTTGCGGCACATGGCACTTGTCTCCGAATGCAGTGGCAGGGCGAAAGCTCGCACCTCGCGTGGGCCTCGACAAGGCTTCGCCCTCTCCCAATCACTTAAGTAATCGCTTCAGCACCGACAAGCTCGACATCCCCCAAGGTTTTTTCGTCGTCGGTGTCGATCTGCCGCCGCCTCGCCCGTCATGAAGTCGAACGGCCACCGCGCCGGATGTCGCAAAACCGAGGAGATCGAAATGAGCCTGCTGTCCGTCGCCCACCAAGCCCCCGCCCGTTCCAGCCTCGCCGCCATCGCCATTCGCGCCCTGGCCCAGAGCTTCATTGCCTGGCGCGCCCAGCGCGCCCGCCGGCTGGCCATGCTCAGCCTCTTGGAGATGGGGGCTGCACGCCTCGACGATCTCGGCATCAGCATCGACGCGGTGAGGGAGGCGCTCGACGCTCGTCATTGAGCTATCATTGCCGGGCAAAGAATCACGACGGACCCCTGCCCTGGAAACCACCCTCTACCCGCCTGTGAAGAGCTTCCTCGAAGCCGCCGGTTACGCTGTCAAAGGCGAGGTCGGCGGCTGCGACCTGGTCGGGCTGCTCGAGGGCGAGCCGCCATTGGTGGTGATCTGCGAGCTGAAGCAGGCCTTCAATCTCGAACTGGTGCTGCAGGCGGTGGACCGACAGACCCAGAGCGACGAGGTGTGGATCGCGGCCCGCATGTCGCTGACCGGCAAGGGCCGCGAACGCGACCGGCGCTTCCGCGATCTCTGCCGCCGGCTCGGCCTCGGCATGCTCGGCGTCAGCACCGGTGGCCATGTCGAGATCATCGTCAGCCCGCTCGCGCCGATGCCGAAGAAGAACACCCGCAAGCGCAACCGGCTGGTCGAGGAACATCGCCGCCGCAAGGGTGACCCAACCTCGGGCGGCAGCACGCGCCAGCCGATCATGACCGCCTACCGGCAGCAGGCCCTCGCCTGCGCCGCGGCGCTGCAAGCCGGCCCGCTGCGTCCGCGCGACCTCAAGGCCACCACGCCGATCGCCGCGCGTATCCTGCTCGACAATGTCTATGGCTGGTTCGACCGCATCGATCGCGGCATCTATGGGCTGAACAATGCCGGTGCGGAAGCACTGAAGCGCTGGCCGGTCGACGCCTGATCGAGCGGGCACGCCTTTCCCCGCGACAACTTGCACACGCTTCGTTCGCGCTGGGGGTTCCCTTCCCCCACCGCTTCGGCTACAGGACGCGCCTAGCCCACAAAGTCTGCCGCCCAAGCCCGCGCCGCCGCGCGTCTTTCCGCGCGCGCCAAACGCTGAGGCCCGAAAAGTCGCGAGACTTCTCGGACACGCCAAAGCGCAACCGACGAACATACGAGCCCCAGATGCCAAAACGCACCGACATCAAATCGATCCTCATCATCGGTGCGGGTCCGATCATCATCGGACAGGCCTGCGAGTTCGATTACTCCGGCACCCAGGCGTGCAAGGCGCTGAAGGACGAGGGGTACCGGATCATTCTGGTGAACTCCAATCCGGCGACGATCATGACCGACCCGGACCTCGCCGACGCCACCTATGTCGAGCCGATCACCCCGGAAATCGTCGCCAAGATCATCGAGAAGGAGCGCCCCGACGCGCTGCTCCCCACCATGGGCGGCCAGACCGCGCTCAACTGCGCCCTCAGCCTCAAGAAGATGGGCGTCCTCGACAAGTTCAACGTCGAGATGATCGGCGCCGACGCCGAGGCCATCGACAAGGCCGAAGATCGCGAGCTGTTCCGTGACGCGATGAAGAAGATCGGGCTCGAGACGCCGCGCTCGATGCTGGCCCACAACACCATCGAGGCGCTGCAGGCGCTCGAAGTGATTGGCCTGCCCTGCATCATCCGCCCCAGCTTTACGCTGGGCGGCACGGGCGGCGGCATCGCCTACAACAAGGAAGAATACCTCGCCATCGTCGAGACCGGCGTCGACGCCTCCCCCACCGATGAGGTGCTGATCGAGGAGAGCGTGCTCGGCTGGAAAGAGTACGAGATGGAGGTGGTGCGCGACCGCAACGACAACTGCATCATCATCTGCTCGATCGAGAACCTCGATCCGATGGGCGTCCATACCGGCAATTCCATCACCGTCGCGCCGGCTTTGACGCTGACCGACAAAGAATACCAGATCATGCGCGATGCCTCGATCGCCGTGCTGCGCGAGATCGGCGTCGAGACCGGCGGCTCGAACGTGCAGTTCGCCATCAACCCGGCCGATGGCCGGATGATCGTCATCGAAATGAACCCGCGCGTCTCGCGCTCGTCGGCCCTCGCCTCGAAGGCCACCGGCTTCCCGATCGCCAAGGTCGCCGCCCGCCTCGCCGTCGGCTACACTCTCGACGAGCTGGAGAACGACATTACCGGTGGCGCCACTCCGGCCTCGTTCGAGCCGACCATCGACTACGTCGTCACCAAAATCCCGCGTTTCGCCTTCGAAAAATTCCCCGGCGCCGACAACCGTCTGACCACCTCGATGAAGTCGGTCGGCGAGGCCATGGCGATCGGCCGCACCTTCCAGGAATCGCTGCAGAAGGCGCTGCGCTCGCTCGAAACCGGCCTCACCGGGCTGAACGAGATCGGCATTCCCGGCTTCGTCAGCGGCGCGCCGGAAGACGACAACGAGAATGCGGTGTTCGCCGCCATCTCAACCCCGACCCCGCAGCGCCTGCTGCACGTCGCCGAAGCCATGCGGCTCGGCTACAGCCTCGAAGATATCCATGATGCGTCGAAGATCGACCCGTGGTTCCTCGAGCAGATCCACGGCCTGATCGAGACCGAAAAGAAGGTGCGCGAACTCGGCCTGCCCGACAGCGCCGGGGCGCTCCGCAGCCTCAAGGCCATGGGCTTTTCCGATCGCCGCCTCGCCGACCTCGCCGGCAAGCAGGCCAAGGATGTGCGGGCGCTGCGTAAATCGCTCGGTGTTCGCCCGGTCTATAAGCGCATCGATACCTCGGCGGCCGAGTTCGCCTCGCCTACTGCCTACATGTATTCGACCTACGAAGCGCCGTTCAACGGCCAGCCCGACGACGAGGCCCGCCCCTCAGATCGCAAAAAGGTGGTGATCCTCGGCGGTGGCCCGAACCGCATCGGCCAGGGCATTGAGTTCGATTACTGCTGCTGCCATGCAGCCTTCGCGCTGGCCGATGCCGGCTACGAGACCATCATGGTCAACTGCAACCCGGAAACCGTCTCGACCGACTACGACACCTCGGATCGGCTCTATTTCGAGCCGCTCACCGAGGAAGACGTCATCGAAATCCTCGAGTCCGAAAAGCAGAACGGGACCCTCCACGGCGTCATCGTGCAGTTCGGCGGTCAGACCCCGCTGAACCTCGCCGACGCGGTCGAGCGCGCCGGTGTGCCGATCCTCGGCACCCAGCCGTCCTCGATCGACCTCGCCGAAGACCGCGACCTGTTTTCGAAGCTGATCAGCCGGCTCGAGCTGGCGCAGCCCAAGAACGGCATCGCCTACTCGCTCGAGCAGGCCCGCCTCGTCGCCGAGCGTCTCGGCTATCCGCTGGTCATCCGCCCGTCTTACGTGCTGGGCGGCCGCGCCATGGCCATCGTTCACTCGCCCAACGAGTTCGAGCGCTATGTGCAGGATACTCTCACCGGCCTCGTGCCGCCCGATATCCTGATCCGCTACCCCAACGACAAGACCGGCCAGATCAACTCGGTGCTGTCGGACAACCCGCTGCTGTTCGACGGCTACCTGAGCCGCGCCATCGAAATCGACGTCGATTGCCTCTCTGACGGCAAGGACGTGTTCGTCTGCGGCATCATGGAGCACATCGAAGAAGCCGGCATCCACTCGGGTGACTCGGCCTGCTCGCTGCCGCCGCAGCATTTGTCGGACGAGATCATCACCGAGCTGAAGCGCCAGACCCGTGAACTGGCCCTCGCCCTCAAGGTCGGCGGCCTGATGAACGTCCAGTATGCGCTGAAAGACGGCACCATCTACATCCTCGAAGTGAACCCGCGCGCCTCGCGCACGGTGCCCTTCGTCGCCAAGGTGATCGGCGAGCCGATCGCCAAGATCGCCTCGCGCGTCATGGCCGGCGAAAGTCTCGAAAGCTTCAACCTCACTGAGAAGAAACTGAACCACGTGGCGGTGAAGGAAGCGGTTTTCCCGTTCAACCGCTTCCCCGGCGTCGACACCGTGCTTGGCCCCGAGATGAAATCGACCGGCGAAGTCATCGGCCTCGACTACGACTACCCCATGGCCTTCGCCAAGTCGCAGCTCGGCGCCGGCTCCAAGGTGCCGCGCGAAGGCACGGTGTTCGTCTCCGTGCGCGACGACGACAAGCCGCTGATCCTCGCGTTCTGCCGGCATCTCGAGCACGCCGGGTTCAAGCTTGTCGCCACCTCCGGCACCCATAAGTACCTGGTGGAGAACGGCATTGCCGCCACCAAGGTCAACAAGGTGCTGGAAGGCCGCCCGCATATCGTCGATCTGATGAAGAACGGCGGCGTTCAGCTGGTGATCAACACCACCGACGGGGCCAAATCGATCTCCGACAGCCGCGACATCCGCCGCACCGCGCTGATGGGGAAGATCCCCTACTACACCACCATCCCCGGCGCCGTGGCTGCTGTGGAAGGCATCATCGCCTACCGCGAAGGCAACCTGCAGGTTCGTCCGCTGCAGAGCTACTTCGCGGCCTAAGTCTGCGGGTTGATGGTATCCCCCGGGGCGCTACCGCGTCCCGAGGGTTGGGGCCGGCCGCACGCGCCGTGGCCCCGCACACCCCCTCCGAGCTGCGCTAGGTCGCTTCGCTCCCAAGCTTCGCTTGCCTCCCCCGTCGAGGGGGAGGTGGGCATCCAGTTGGTGGCTGTATCGTGCCACAAACTCTGGCGGACACCCTCCCCTTGACGGGGAGGGATGGGGTGGGGTGTGCCACGCGCACGATGCTGCTGGGATCCCCGGGGGCCCGCCGTTCCGTCAATCCGCGACGAGCCGAAGCGCCGTCGCCTTTCGGCCTACCAGCCGCTCGAAATCGTCCGATGCCGGCACCATGGCGCCCTTGCCGATCCCCGTGTCGATCATCGCCAGCACCCTGGCCATGCTATCCGGCATCCCGCCAGCGACCAACTGCTCGACCAGTTGTGCCGCGCCCACGGCCACAGCCCGCAAACCCGCCACAGCCCCGAGCTCCGCCATGTCGACGACCTCCGGCCCAGTGATGTCCAGCATCCGCCGCCCATCGAAGTCGCTGGCGACGGCCACCGCTGCCGCAAGCGCACAATCCTGCCGCGTCACATAGGCGACGCCACCCTCGCCAGCCGCGTGGGCAAACGCGCCATCCACCGCGCGACCGACAATCTGCCGAGCGAGATCGTCGTAGAATGCGTTGCGCAGCACGCTGAAGCCGAGCCCGCTCGCCGCGAGCAGGCGCTCAGTCTCGGCATGGTCGGCAACCATCGCAGTAAGGGGTGACGTCGTGGCATGGAGGATCGAGGTGTAGACGATGTGCCCGACCCCGGCCGTGCGCGCCGCCTCGATCGCGTTGCGGTGCTGGCGCGCCCGGCGGTCTCCACCCAGCGCGTCGGTGCTGATCAGCACCAGTCGGGTCACGCCCCCTAAGGCAGCGGCGAGGCTCTCGGGCTTGTCGAAATCGGCATATCGCCCGCTTGCCCCAAACGGCTCGGGCGTGCGGCTCAAGGCCAGCACCGGCCCATCGGTCAGCCCGGCAAGGTCGTGAAGCACCATTCGGCCCAGCTTCCCGCTGGCGCCCGAAACGGCAATGGTTTTGGTCTGCATGTTGGTTCTCTGCCTGAAAAAAGGAACTCAGCCGACAGCCGCCCCGCACCAGAGGCGAGGTTCGGGCCTGGGCCCGCGGCCAGCAGCGTTCGATCAAGCAGAAGCTCTTGTCACACCACGCTTATCGGCGCGCAGCCGGCCCCTCGTCAAGCCGCTTGGCAGTTTGACACCCTGCCCTGTCGTCCCTACAAGCCCCGCATCATGAAGCTGGCAGACCGAACCACCTCAATCGCGTCGCGCGCCTGATCGGCGTGGCGATGCTGCTGCCCCCGGCGCGCTGCGCCGGGTGAGTGCGGCTGCTCATTCTCATTCATTCACGGCCTGAGCGTCCGCGTCCAGCGGCGCCGGCCTTCTATCGAGACAGCAACATGACCAACTATTTCGAGAGCCCGTTCAAGGGCATCCGGCTCGACCAGCAGGTGACCAACCCCAATATCCTGGTGGGGCGGTTCAGCTACTATTCGGGCTACTACCACGGTCACAGTTTTGACGATTGCGCCCGCTTCCTGATGGCGAACCGCACCGATGTCGATCGGCTGATCATCGGCAGCTTCTGCTCGATCGGCTCGGGCGCCGCCTTCATCATGGCCGGCAACCAGGGCCATCGGCACGACTGGATCAGCACCTTCCCGTTCCACTACATGCCGGAGGTCGAGAGCTTTGCCGGCGCCGCCGACGGCTTCCGACCGGCCGGTGACACCATCATCGGCAACGACGTGTGGATCGGCTCGGAGGCGATCATCATGGCCGGCATCAAAGTCGGCCACGGCGCCCTGATCGGCACCCGCGCATTGGTGACCAAGGACGTCGAGCCCTACACCATTGTCGGCGGCAATCCAGCCAAGCCGATCCGCAAACGCTTCGCCGACGAGGAGATCGCCATGCTGCTCGAAATGCAGTGGTGGGATTGGGGTGACGCGCAACTGGCCGGGGCAATGCCGCTCTTCACCTCGAACCGCATCACGGACCTTCATGCATATTGGCAGTCGACAGTACTGACAAGCTGAACATAGGTCTTCTGGACCATAGGGGCTCCCTCTCCCAATAGTGTGAAAACCATCGGGAGAGGGAACATCATGGATCAGCACACCCTGATTGCGCGGGTCGTCGACAGTTTTGGCGGCGATCCGCGCGTCGCGGCCTTCTTCCTCTCCGGCAGTTTCGGCGCCGGCACCGCAGATCAGTTCAGCGATGTCGATCTGCTTGCCATTGCCGATCCCGCCGAGCACGAGGCGCTGGCCGCCGATTGGCGCAAGGCGCTCGAAGCCATCGTACCGATCGTGCAGTTCAACCGCCTGCCCCATGCGCTGGTGCTCAATGCCATCACCGATGACTGGCTGCGCATCGATCTCCACATCGCCAACCGCGATCACCTCGCCCACGAGGCGCAGGACAGCCTGAAGCCGCTGGTCGACCGCGACAACCTTTACGCAGCGCTCCGTCCCGAGACCCCGGAACCTGCGCGCAACCCGGGCCGCCTCGGCTGGATGGTCGGCGAATTCATCCGCATCCTCGGGCTGACGCCGGTGGCGATCGGCCGCAACGAGGTGGAACTGATGACCGTCGGCAACGCCTTCCTCCGCCGCTTCCTCACTGACCTCCTCACCATCGAGGTCAACCCGCGCATCCCTGGCGGCATGCTGCATCTGAGCCGTGTGCTCGATCCCGGCCGCATGGCGGTGCTCGCCTCGGTGCCCCTGCCCCAGCTCAGCGCCGACTCAGCGATTGCGTCGAACCTCGCCCTCGCCCGCGTCTTCATCCCCCGCGCCAAGACGCTTTGCGCCTCGCTGGGCGTCGAATGGCCGACCGCCTTCGAAGCCGCCACCCGACGCAACCTGCGACGCGCGCTACCCGGCCGCGACATCGACTGGTAGCGGCAACGGGCGCATAATACGGCGTCAGTCGCGGAACCGTCTCGCCGTGAAAGTCATCGTCCTCACTGCTATCGCCATGCTCGCCTTTGCCGCCAACTCGGTGCTGGCGCGCCTGGCCTTCGCCACGGCGCATGCCGAGCCGCTGAGCTATACCGGCATCCGCCTCGCCGCCGGCGCGATCGTGCTTGCCGCGTTGCTGCTGCTCCGCCGCACGCCGGGGACGCCGGTCACCGTCGGCGGCAGCTGGCGCGCCGCCGCGGTACTGTTCGGCTACGCCCTCGCCTTCTCCATCGCCTACATCCTGCTCGGCGCCGGTACCGGTGCGCTGATCCTGTTTGCCAGCGTACAGATCGGCATGCTCGGCTGGGCCGTGCTGAAGGGCGATCGGCCCGGCGCCCTCGAATGGCTGGGCCTCGCGGTCGCGCTCGCCGCCTTCGCCTATCTCGTCTCTCCCGGTCTTGTCGCCCCGCACCCGCTCGGGACGCTCCTGATGGTCGGCTCGGGGCTTTGCTGGGCCGCCTACTCCCTGCTCGGCCGCGGCTCCAAAGCCCCGCTCCTCGACACCGCCGGCAATTTCATCCGCTGCCTGCCCATTGCCGTGGTCATCGTTGTCGCCGGCCTCGTGCTCCGTCCCGTCGACCCCGTCGCCGCCGCCTATGCCGCCGCCTCGGGCGCGCTGGCGTCCGGTCTCGGCTATGCGGTCTGGTACGCCGTACTCCCCAGCCTCGCCCGCACGCAGGCAGCCATCGTCCAGCTCACCGTCCCCGCCATCGCCGCAGCCGGCGGCGTATTGCTGATCGCCGAACCGCTGACCCTGCGGCTCGTCATTGCCTCGATCGGCATTCTCGGCGGCGTCGCGCTCGCCCTCATCGCCGCCGACCGTCGGCGCCGCGCCCGGTCGGCAGCCTGAACCGACCCGGGTTGACCTCACCGCCGCGTCCACTATGTTCCCAGCATCATGATGATGATCCGGAATTTCGCATCGGTGTTCCTTCTCGCCTGAGCGAGCCATGAGGCAACACCACCGCGCCTGACGGCGCTTCCGCCTGCCGTCTCGAGTTAGGCTCGAGCGTGCGGGCTTATGCGAATTCGGAAACCACAATGCCTGTGAACACTCCCGCGCTCAGCGCAGCGCAACACGACGCCTTCGTTGCCGGCGGCTTCGTCCGCATCGACAATGCCTTCTCCGCCGATCTCGCGGCCGCCGCGCGCACCATCCTGTGGGCCGATACCGGTTGCGATCCCGGCGATCCCAAAACCTGGACCAGGCCGATCATCCGCCTGGGCAATTACAGCCAGCCGCCATTCATCATGGCCGCGAATACGCCGGTGCTGCGCACCGCCTTCGATCAACTGGTCGGCCCCGGACGCTGGCTGCCGCCGGGCGGTCTCGGCACCTTCCCGATCCGCTTCCCCTCGCCCGAGGATCCCGGCGATGCCGGCTGGCATATCGACGTGAGCTTCAGCTGGGAGGAGAACCCGACCGACTTCCTGAGCTGGCGCGCCAATGTCAGCTCGCGGGGCCGGGCGCTGCTGATGCTGTTCCTGTTCTCGGAGGTGGGCGAGAAGGATGCCCCGACCCGCATCCGCGTCGGCTCGCACCTCGATATCGCGCGGCAGCTGGCGCCGGCGGGTGAGGCCGGCCTGACGCTGCGCGAGCTTGCCGCCGATAACTTCGCCGGCACGGCCCACCGGCCCGAGGTGCTCGCTACCGGCAGCCCCGGCACGGTCTATCTCTGTCACCCGTTCCTGGTGCATGCCGCCCAGCCGCACCATGGCATCGCCCCACGCTTCATGGCCCAGCCACCTTTGCTGCCGCGTGAGCCGCTGCAACTCGAGCGGCCGGATGGCGACCATTCGCCGGTGGAGATCGCTATCCGCCGGGCACTTGCCTGATCCATCGGGAGGGCCGGCGCAACCGGCCCTCCCTACCCCACTCCCGTCAGCGGCCTAATCGCTAGACGCATTTTGCGGCGCGACCGCTTGCCGCGCCAAATCCTGCCCTTTGCAACGCTAGCCGGCACTGGCCGTCCCCGATAGCTTGCGCCACCATCAAGCCGGGGGCGTGCATTTGATCTGGGGCATCGATCCGCTCTACTCGCTGTCGGGCTTTTTCGTCGGCCTGATCGTCGGCTTCACCGGCGTCGGCGGCGGCTCCTTGATGACCCCGCTGCTGATCCTCTTGTTCAACGTCCATCCCGCCACTGCCGTCGGCACCGACCTGCTGTTCGCCGCCGCCACCAAGACGGCCGGCACCGCGGTGCACGGCTTCAACCGCCACGTCGACTGGCACATCGTCGGCAAGCTGGCGCTCGGCAGCGTTACCTCCGCCGCCATCACGCTCTATGTGCTGTCGCAGGTTGGTGGTTCCGATCCGGCCGTCGCCCATACGCTCGCGACGGTACTGGGCGGCATGCTGGTGCTGACCGCGCTATCGCTGATCTTCAGGAAGCGCCTGTTCGGCTTCGCTCGCAGCCACCGCGAACTGCCGCCGAGGCTGCAAACCGCCGTCACCATCGGTTTCGGCGCGCTGCTTGGCGTCCTGGTGTCCATCTCCTCGGTCGGCGCCGGCGCCATCGGCGTCACCGTGCTGATGCTGCTTTATCCGCGCCTGTCGCTGGTCCGCGTCGTTGCCAGCGACATCGCCCACGCCGTGCCGCTGACCCTCGTCGCCGGGCTCGGCCATTGGGCCATCGGCAATGTCGAATGGGGCATGCTGGCCTCGCTGCTGGTCGGCTCGATCCCCGGCATCCTGATCGCCAGCTACTTTGCGCCCAAAGTGCCGGAAGGCCTGGTGCGGATACTGCTCGCCGCGGTGCTGAGCGTGGTCGGGGTGCGCTTGTTGTTTGCCTGACAGGCGCCAGTGCTCCAGCAAAACTCGGTGTCATCCCTGCGAAAGCAGGACCCACGGCGAGGGCTCTGCCCTCGTCCGTCACAGCCCGCGCATGCTGATGCCGGACGAGGGCAAAGCCCTTCGCCTTGGGGTCCCAGCTTTCGCTGGGATGCCATCGAGTTTGGGGCCACTCAGTGCCCTGCCGGCAGTCCCGTTTCCCGCGCTAACCCCGCTCCGCCAGAACGATCACCCCATCGACCGGCACGCCGCGATCCATGCGGATCACCACCAGCTCGGCGCTCATTACCTCGAGCCCTGCGCTGCGGCAGATCCCCAGCGTCGGCTCCACTGCGTGCTGGAAGCGCAGCGAGGTCCCGAGCCGCACCGGCTCGCTGCCGGCATGCGTCTCGAGCGAAAATGCCATGATCCCACCGCGTCGCAGTGCGCGACTGGCTGATGCCAGCGGCGCTTCGAGCCCGCCAACATAGTTCAGCACGTCGGCGGCAACGATCAGGTCGGCGCTGGCCGCTTCGCTATCGAGCACTGCCTGCAAGTCGGCCTTCTCCAGCCGGTTGTAAATCCCCTTGCGCCGCGCCGCGCCCAGCATGTTGGCCGACAGGTCGACGCCTTCGAGCTGGTCGACCAGTGGGCGCAGGCGCTCCCCCATCAGGCCGGTGCCGCAGCCGAGATCCAGCGCCCGGCCAAACCGCCCGATGCTGCGCACTGCCATCGCCTGACGGATGGCGCTTTCCAGCGCCTCGGGCGTGCGGTAGCCGAGCCGCAGCACCAGCGCATCCTCGAAGCGCGGCGCATAGTCGTCGAACAGGGCCTCGACATAGGCCGGCGCCGCCGCAGCCGAGCCGCCGGCCCCATGCGCGGCGAGCTTCAACGCTGCGCCGAACAGCCCCTTGGCGTCGAGCTGCAGTAGCTGGGTCCAGGCGACCACTGCCCCGGCAATGTCGCCCGCCGCCTCGCGATAGCCGCCCAAGAGGTTCCAGCCGGCCACCCATTGCGGCACCAGTTCCAGCGCCTGGGCCATGAGATCGGCGGCCTCGGCAAAAGCCCGCTCGGCGGCGAGCGCCGCGGCGTAGGACGCACGACGATCGGCGACGAGGTCGCCGGACGAATACTGTATTTCGCGCAAGGTTGTTTGGCACCGGGCTGGAACCGCACGCATGTAGCGCGTCGGCTTGCCGCGGGGAAGATGGGCCGGAGCCGGAATTTCCACTTTGCTGTCACATTGCCGAGGCATAGACTGCGCTATGGGCGTGCTGCGCGAGTGCAGGTCCGTCCATCGGGCCGAGTCGCCCGGTATCTCTACGCCTTCGGCGCCCCACTCCCCGGGCCCGTTGGCCTGCTAGTCAGATCGAATTTCAACCCGACGTGCAGTCTGCACGCCGGGCAAAAGCAGTTCACGACGCCGTATTGATAGGCGGAAAATTTCGGTCTACAAGTTTGCCGTCGAATATTGCGGCCGACACTTCGTGCCTGGCGTCTCAACGCGCCTGCTGATGTCATACCAAGAATTCGATTGGCGGAGTTTCCATTGGGGTGGGAACTGCCACGGCAGACTGCGAAAGGGACTACTTATGGCTACCGGCACTGTGAAATGGTTCAACGGCCAGAAGGGCTATGGCTTTATTCAGCCCGACGAGGGTGGGGCTGATGTGTTCGTGCATATCTCCGCTGTTCAGCGTTCGGGGCTTTCGGGCCTCGATGAGGGCCAGAAGGTGACGTACGAGATCGTCAAGGACAAGCGGACCGGCAAGAACGCCGCCGACAACCTCCAGGCATCCTGATCCCCGGATCGGGGTGTCGCAAGGCACCCTGATCCTCTGGATGCCGTAGGCGTCCTTAGAGATCGATGTCAGATCAATGAGGCGCAGCCCCCGGGCTGCGCCTTTGTTTTTGTCCGGTTTGCGACCCGGCATGGCGGCGGATGGCGCGCGAGAAGGTCGTATGATGACCGGCCCATTCGACGCCCATATCCACACGCATTCGGATCGACAGACAAGTTTCCGCCAAATGCACGGAAAAACATACACATGACTTCGCTCGCGCGGTTTCGTGCGCGATAACCCGCCGCCATGAACCACGCGTTCAGAACGCATTCAGCGGCAACGGCTCATTAACCGCCCCATCGAAACCAACACCTGATGAGGGTATCAACATGACTATCCGTAACCAGATCATTGCTCACAGCAGCTCCGTGCTGCTGCTCGCGGCAGTGGTGGGCGCCGGTCAGGCTGTCCTCGCCTCCCCGCCTTTGCGATCCAGGAAGATCAGTTCCAGACCTGCCGCATCGCCATGGAAGGCACTGCGTTCACCCCGCTGGCCGGGACACGCGACTTCACTGCTCGCTGCTGCTTCGTGCTCTCGGAGAAGCGCTGGTACGACGACAACGCCGTGTTCCTGAGCACCGTCTACGGCCTCAACGACAAAGAGACCATGCTGACCACGCATTGCCGCCGCGCCGTGCTCGAAGCCCGCTCGCTGCTCAGCGGCGATGGCGACGGCGATGGAGATGGTGACGGTGACGGCCATGGCGACGGTGATGGCGACGGCGACGGCGACGGCGACGGTGATACGCCCCCGACCACCTACCCGGTCCCCCGCTGAGTGACCTTTGCCCCGCCACCTCAAAGTGGCGGGGCAACCCTACCTGCTATCGTGCCGAATGCTTGTCTTGCAGCGGGATGCCGCAAATGCCCAGTGACGTGATGGATGCCAAGGTCGACCCCAGAACGGCGCTGCGCGCAGCACTGGCCGACGCCTTCGCCGGCGACGCCGCCCTGCCCCGCTTCTCGAATTCGCTCGGCAGCGTTGTCGTCGCCACCAGCCGTCGCCGCGGCCAGATCCGCCAGCGCCTTTGCGTCGCCGGCGACACGCTGGCCACAGTGCTCGACAAAACGATCGATGAGCTCGATCTCGCCGGTAGCGAGGCCGATACGGTGGAGTTCAACTTCTGCCATTCGTTGCGCACAGCTCCCGCGGACCTCAACTCCGGGCGGCTCGACAACAACAAGGCCGGTATCTTCGGGGTCGCACTGCTCGAAGCCGGCCAGTTGCACTCGCTCTTCGCCCCGACCGAACTGATCGCCTCCAACCGGTCGCCCAAGCGCGCCATAACCAGCCTGCTCGAGAGCCATGGCCTGACCTCCGACGCCCTGGCCGACGGGGCGATCACCGCGGCAACCCTCAGGTCGGAACAGTATCTCTGCCGGCTCACGCCTCAGAGCTTCGACATCCGCTCGCTGTTCCGGGCGGCGCGCCCGATCGACCTCGTCCCGATGGACGAGGGCGCCGTGCGGGACCTCGCCGGCGGCATGTCGCGCTGGATGCTGAACCAGGTGCAGCCGGATGGTCGCACCGTCTATAAGTACTGGCCGAGCCGCGGCAGTGAAGCCGACGGCGACAACACCATCCGGCAGGCAATGGCCACCATTTGCCTCGGTCGCATCGCCGACCGCACGACGGACCGCGACGCCCGCGACCGCGCCGACCGCAACCTCGATCACCTGCTTGCCACCTACTATCGCGAGGAGGGGGCCTACGGCCTTGCCATGGAGGGCGACAAGGTCAAGCTCGGCGCCATCGCGCTGATGGCGCTCGCCATCCTCGAGTCATCCAACCGGCACCGCTACGCCGAGGCGTTGACGCGGCTGGTTGCCACCATCAATCACCTGCACAATGCCGACGGCAGTTTTCGCACTTTCTATGCCCCGGCCGACCGCAATGACTGCCAGAATTTCTATCCCGGCGAGACTTTGCTGTTCTGGGCGCATGCCATCAAGGCCGGCCTCCCCGGCGTCACTGCCGAAGCCTATATGCGCGCCTTCCGCTACTATCGCGCCTGGTTCCGCGCCGACTCCAACCCCGCCTTCGTGCCCTGGCACACCCAGGCGCACTACGTCATGCGCGAGCTCGTCGACGAGCCGGAGCTGGATGGCTTCATTTTCGAAATGAACGACTGGCTGCTCTCGATGCAGCAGTGGGACAGCGCCCCCTATGCCGATCTGCTGGGCCGCTTCTACGATCCGGAGCGACCGCATCTGGGGCCGCCGCATGCTTCGGCGACCGGGGTTTACCTCGAGGGCCTGATCGATGCGTTCGAACTGGCGCGGCACTATGGCGACAAGCCTCGCGAAGCCGCCTATCGCCGCGCCATTCTGCGCGGCGCCAGAAGCCTGGCGCGGCTGCAGTTCAAGACCGACGACGACATGTTCTATATCAGCCAGCGCCAGCGGGTCGAAGGCGGCATCCGCACCGAGACCTACAATAATGAGATCCGCGTCGACAACGTGCAGCACGGGCTGATGGGCCTGCAGCGCGTGCTCGAGCGCTTCACCGCCGGTGACTACGCCCTGCCCGACACCTGAGCCTGAGCGTCGTTCGCACCCCTTGACCACAAGGCTATCCGCAACGATATGCACCGCTCGCGCAGCGGGAATACGCCCCGCTTGACCGAAGCCTTCGCCGAAGGCAGTTTACGTGAACGCTCCCCCTCAGGTCAGCATGCTGACGACGCCGAATGACTTTGGCAGGGAGCCTTTCTTTGAGTTGGAGACGGCCATGGACAAAATTCCGATGACACCGAGCGGTCACAAGACCCTGTCGGAGGAATATCGTCGCCGCACCTCCGAAGACCGCCCCAGGATCATTGCCGATATTGCTGAAGCGCGCGCCCATGGCGACCTCAGCGAAAACGCCGAATACCATGCCGCCAAGGAGCAACAGAGCCTCAACGAGGGCCGCATCAAGGAACTCGAAGCCCTGCTGGCGCTGGCCGACATCATCGACATCACCAAGCTCACCGGCTCGACCATCAAGTTCGGCGCCACGGTGAAGCTGGTCGACGAGGATACCGAGGCCGAAAAGCAGTACCAGATCGTCGGCGATGCCGAAGCCGACCTGTCGAAGGGCCGCATTTCGATCTCGTCGCCCATCGCCCGCGCCATGATCGGCAAGGAAGCCGGCGATTCGGTCGAAGTCGCCGCTCCGGGTGGCGCCAAGACCTACGAAATCCTCGACGTGAAGTTCGTCTGAGGTGCGCTCGGGCGTTTTGCCGCGCCCGCCGGCTGTGACTTTTCGGTGAGTCCGTGCGCTCCATCGCCTCAGGGCGATGGTCGTACCCTTGAAAGGTGCGCGCCGAACCTCCTATTTTGGTCCATACCTATTTGTCTTGGGCTTAGGTCTCAGTATCAGTGGAGCGTAAGGTGCACGCCAAAGTCGTCATCATCGGATCGGGTCCTGCCGGCTATACGGCGGCCATCTATGCGGCGCGCGCCATGCTCGAGCCGGTCATGATCTCCGGCATCCAGCCGGGCGGTCAGCTCACCATCACCACCGATGTCGAGAACTATCCCGGCTTCGCCGACGTCATCCAGGGCCCCTGGCTCATGGAGCAGATGAAGGCGCAGGCCGAGCATGTCGGCACCAAGATGATCAACGACATTATCGTCGAGGTCGATTTCGACAAGCGCCCGTTCGTGCTCATCGGCGATGGCGGTACCCGCTACACCGCCGATGCGGTGATTGTCGCCACCGGCGCGCAGGCGCGCTGGCTGGGCCTCGAATCCGAAGAGAAGTTCCAGGGCTTTGGCGTCTCTGCCTGCGCCACCTGCGACGGCTTCTTTTATCGCGGCAAGGAAGTGATCGTCGTCGGCGGTGGCAATACCGCCGTCGAGGAAGCGCTGTTCCTCACCAATTTCGCCTCGAAGGTCACCGTGGTCCACCGCCGCGGCGAGTTCCGCGCCGAGCGCATCCTGCAGCAGCGGCTGTTCAAGAACCCCAAGGTCGAGGTGATCTGGAACGCCGAGATCGAGGAAGTCTACGGCCAGCACATGCCGCGCTCGGTTGAGGGCGTGAAGATCCGCGACACCAAGACCGGTCACGTCACCGAGAAGACCGTCGACGGCGTGTTCATCGCCATCGGCCACTCGCCGGCCACTTCGATCTTTGCCGGTAAGCTCGACATGAAGCCGGGTGGCTACCTAGAGGTGCAGCCGGGCAGTACAGCCACCAATATCGCCGGAGTATTCGCCGCCGGCGACGTCACCGACGACATCTACCGGCAGGCGGTGACCGCGGCGGGGATGGGCTGCATGGCCGCCCTCGACGCGGAAGAATATCTGGCATCGCTCGAGCTCGCAGAAGCGGCGGAATAGCCGATGCTGGATTGGGACAAGCTCCGCATCTTCCACACCGCCGCCGAATCCGGGTCGTTCACCCACGCCGCTGAAAAGCTCAACATGAGCCAGTCTGCCGTATCGCGGCAGATTTCGGCGCTCGAGGAGGATCTGGGGCTAAAGCTCTTCATCCGCCACGCGCGCGGCCTCGTGCTGACCGAGGTTGGCGAGCAGCTGTTCCGCACCGCGCACCGCATGCACTGGGAACTGCAGCAGGTCGAAACCCAGATGTCCGAAAGCCAGGAGGTGCCGACCGGCCCCCTGCTCGTCACCACCACGGTGGGCATCGGCTCGACCTGGCTATCGTCACGCATCCACGAGTTCCTGATCCTTTATCCGGAAATCCAGATCGAGATTAAGCTCAACGATGCCGAGCTCGATCTCGCCATGCGCGAGGCCGACGTCGCCATCCGGCTGCACCGGCCGAACCAGTCCGAAATGATCCAGCGCAAGCTGTTCACGGTGCACAACCACTTCTACGCCTCGGACAGTTACCTCAAGGAATTCGGTGAGCCGCAGGCGGTCGAGGATCTCGACAAACACCGCGTCATCTCGTTCGGCGAGCCGGTGCCGTCCTATCTCGGCGACATCAACTATCTCGAGCGCCTCGGCCGCTCGGATTCCTCGCCGCGCCGCGCCTCGATGAAGGTCAACGCCATCTACGGCATGATGCAGGCCGCCCGCGCCGGCATCGGCATCGCCATGCTGCCCGACTATGTCACCGAGGGCGAAACCAATTTGCGCCGCGTCCTCGAAGGCATCGAGTTGCCGGCCTACGAAGCCTATTTCGTCTACCCCCCGGCGCTGAAGAATAGTAAGCGCGTCGGCGTCTTCCGCGACTTCCTCGTCGGCAAGGCGCGGGAGTGGTCGTTCTAGGGACTGGTTGGCCTATTGCTGGCGCTGGAGCGGGCTGACCCCCACCCCTGTCCCCTCCCCCTAAGAATGGGGAGGGAGACCAAAACTCCGACACCGCAGTTTGCGTCTCCCTCCCCATTCTTAGGGGGAGGGATCAAGGGTGGGGGTCAGCCCGCTCCGGCGCCAGCGGACTGCAACCACCGACCTCACCCCGGCCGCACCACCGTGAACGTCAGCTGCCTGCGCACCGCAAACCCGAGCTTTTCGTACAACGCGATCGCCCCGGCATTCTCCGTCTTCACATGCAGGAACGGCACCCGCCCCTCTGCAACGATCAGCGCCGATACGTACGACACCAGCGTCTTCGCGAGCCCCCTGCCCCGGAATTCCGGCCAGGTGCAGACTGCGCTCACCTCGGTCAGCTGACCCAGCCGCATCCGCTCGCCGGTCATCGCCATCAGCCGTCCCTCGTCCGAACGCAGCCCGAAATAGCGCCCCATGCCGAGCGTTCCCGCGCGAAACGGCCCCGGTTCAGTGGCCGTCGCCAGCGCCAGCGCCCCGTCCGCATCGGCGGCGGTCAAGAGTACCGGCGTCACTTCGGGCAGTGCCGGCTGTGCCTCGCAGACCATCTGGAACACCGGCACCGCCTGCAGCAGTTCCCAACCCGAGGGCACCTCGTAGGGCGTCGCCGACACCAGCCCCACCGCATCGCCCGACGGCACCAGCGGACGCAACTGGGCGAATGCCTCGGCGTCGTAGCGCTCGAGCCCGCCGATCGGCGACAGTTCGGCCCGATAGCGCGCCGCCGCGCCGTTGCACTGGCCAAGCGCCACCTGGTCGGTCGTCAGTGCATGCCACGCCGGATCATCGAGCACGGAGAAGTCGGTCATTTCCAAAAAGTCCCTGGATATTGCGCCACGGCTCTAGCACTGCGCCGGCGCCTTCCCAACTCCCCGCGTTCACCCACAATTCAGTCGCCTCGGCTAGAACGGGCAAAATCTCGGGGAATTCGCATGCATCGCTTCGTCACCGCAGCGGCACTCTGCCTCGTCGCCACGCCGTCCCTGGCGCAGATTGTCACCATCAGCCCGGCACAGATCGGCGAGATCTTCTGCATCTCGCGGCTCGGCAACGACATGGCGCCGGTTCAGGGCTTGTTGACCACCGGGCTTACCGCCGCGATCACCGAGGCCGAGGCGAAGAACGACGCGATCCAGCAGGCCCACCCCGACGAGAAGCCGCCGCTCGGCGACGGCATCCCCTGGCAGGCCTTCCCCGACTATGCCGCCGAATGCAAAATTGGCACGGTCACCCTCGAAGCCGACCGCGCCACCGTCGATATCGCCTATGGCTTCCCTGACTATCCCGACGCCGACTTCACCGATCGCCTGCAGCTGATCCTCGTGGCGCAGCCGGATCGGCCCGAGCCGCTCTGGCGCATCGAGAACCTCAGCTACGCCACCGAAGGCGACCTGCGATCGGTGCTGGTCTCGGCCTTCGCGAACTAGTGCCGGACTACGCATCGCTTCGGCCTTGACGCCCCGCACGCAAAGGCGCATTGCGGCTCTGTTCCCGGCGCTTGCGTCGGGACCTTCATCAAGGACTGAAAATGAACCCCGACAGTCGAAGTCGATCTTCGATCTTGCCGGCGCTCTAGGCTCCCGAAGCGAGATCAGGAAAAGTCTGAGACTTTTCCGGTTCGATCTCGCGACAAACGGATGGGCCGGCGCGCCGGCGCGGCTATCTATTGGAGCCCCGCTATGCTGCGTGCCTATATCCGCGAAGGCGACCGCCTCGTTCCCACCGATTTCGATGCCACCTCCGAGACCAACCTCTCGGGCGCAGTCTGGTATTCGCTGACAGATCCGACGCGCGAGGAGGACAAGTTCGTCGAGTCCTGCCTTGGCATCGACATCCCCACCCGTCGCGAGATGCAGGACATCGAGCCGTCGGCGCGCCTCTACAGCGAGGACGGCGCCGAGTTCATGACCATTACCGCGCTGGTCGAGGACGATGCCGGCCAGCCGGTAAAGACCCCGATCACCTTCGTGTTGCGCAACAACCAGCTGGTTACGGTCCGCTACGCCGACCCAAAGCCGTTCCGGCTCTATGAGCGGCTCGTCTCGCGCCCCAGCACCGGCGAGTTCGGCGGCGAGCGGGTGATGATCGGGCTCCTGGAATTGTTCATCGATCGACTGGCGCAACTGCTCGAAAATACCGGCGACGAAATCGACCAGATTTCGCGCGAGGTGTTCGGCAACAAGGTGAAAAAGCCCACCCGCAAGGCGCGCGACCTGCAATCGCTGATCGAGCGCATCGGCAAGAAGGGCGACACCCTGACGCTGGCCCGTGAAAGCCTGGTCTCGATCACCCGGGTCACCGGCTTCCACCAGACCCTGGGCAGTGCCGACGTGAAAACCACCAAGGAGTTGCGCCAGGGCCTCAAGACCCTGCAGCGTGACGCCGCGGCGCTGAGCGATCACGCCGCGTTCCTTTCCGCCAAGATCAATTTCCTGCTCGATGCGACGCTGGGGCTGATCAATCTGGAGCAGAACCAGATCATCAAGATCTTCTCGGTGGCGGCCGTGGTGTTCCTGCCGCCGACGCTGGTGGCCTCGATCTACGGCATGAACTTCAACTTCATGCCCGAACTGGCCTTGCCGTTCGGCTATCCGCTTGCGCTGGGGCTCATGGTTCTGTCGGCGGTCGTCCCCTACCTGTTCTTCAAGCGCAGCGGCTGGCTCTGAGTCCCCGGATTTCGCGCGCCAAATCTGACAAAAAACTGTCACAATCAAGCACTTGGCGCCTTGATCACATCGGCGTGCGACGCCACGACGCACGCCGGAAACAACAATACACGAGCAAACTCATCGACTTAACAGCCATGCAAAAATCGCATGCCCCTCATTCGATACCCCTCGGTTGCTGGGCCGGCGCCCAGCCCATATGTCCCGGTTCGACAGCAGCTGAGCGCATCTCCCTCCTCCTCCTCGCGCTCGTTGTTTGTTCCTCCCTGTAGCCGGCAACGGCTGCTACTCGGCCCCGCTCTCCCCTCGAGCGGGGCCTTGTTTTTTCTCCCCCGTCGCACTGCCCGAGACGACCGCCCAAGCGGCAGATCGTTGACGCATACGTCACGGCAGCATGCCTGACCTTTCCCTGCGCAAACTGCATAGCTGGCATGTGGAAGTCCGTATTGTGGACCAAACGGTCAAAGTGCATATTGTGACTGTCGATGTGAGCCGCACCGTATCCTCCTCCCTCGGTCCTGCTCTGCGACACCGGTCCGAAGTCGTATCCTCCTCCCTCGACTTAGGACCACCGGCAAATGGCGCATCCTCCTCCCGCGTTCATTTGCCACCACTTTCGATTTGGACTTCGGTCCTTTTCATTGGGCCCCATCTTCGGATGGGGCCTCTTTTTTTGCTTCGGCTGATCTTCGGGGCCGGCGCGCCTCGCGCCCAGCGCATGGCTGACGTTCCGACTTGGCGATTGTTCGGCTGCGCCGTCCGACCGATAGTCGTCTCAACGAATTGCAGCCGCTCCTCCTCCCTGGCTGCGTTTCGATGGGTCGCCCGCTTCGGCGAGCCGGCCTTTGAAGGCTCCGCTCATCCCCTCGAGCGGAGCCTTTTTCTTTTGGCTGCTGCAGTTGCTCCCCGCGCCAGCCGCGCTACGCTGCTCGCCCAACGCGAGACCGGCTCGATGATCACCACACTCCCCACCGTCCTGCTGCCCTCCGGCAAATCCGTACCGGCCCTCGGCCAGGGCACCTGGCGCATGGGCGAGGATCGCCGCCGCCACACCGACGAGGTGACGGCGCTGCGCCGCGGCATCGAGCTCGGCATGAGCTTGATCGATACCGCCGAGATGTATGGCGATGGCGGGGCCGAGCTGGTGGTCGGCGAAGCGATCCGGGGCCGCCGCAACCAGGTGCAACTGGTCAGCAAGGTGCTGCCGCATAATGCCAGCCGCAGCGGCACTATCGCCGCCTGCGAGCGGAGCCTGAAGCGGCTCGGCACCGACCATATCGATGTCTATCTGCTGCACTGGCGCGGCCGCCATCCGCTGGCCGAAACCGTCGAGGCCTTCGAAACGCTGAGGCGCTCCGGCGCCATCGGCGCCTGGGGCGTCTCAAACTTCGATGTCGAAGATATGGAAGAACTGCTTACCGTCCCCGCGGGCAAGGCCTGCGCCACCAACCAGGTGCTCTACAACCTCAGCGCCCGCGGCATCGAATATGACCTCGTCGCCTGGTCAGCCGAGCACGCCATGCCGATCATGGCCTACTCGCCGCTCGGCAACGACAACCGCATGCTGCGCCACCCCGAGTTGCAGCGCCTTGCCAAGGCCCGTGGCGCCACCGCCGCCCAGGTCGCGCTGGCCTTCGTGCTGGCCCGACCTGGCGTGATCGCCATCCCCAAAGCCACCGGCCTCGATCACGTCGCCGACAACCGCGCTGCGGCTGACCTTGAGCTGACGGCAGCCGATCTCGCCACGCTGGACGCCGTCTTCCCGCCGCCACGCCGCAAGCAGGCGCTGGAGATGATTTAGGTCACCTCTAGCTCCCCTCCCCCTTGAGGGGAGGGGCGGGGGGTGGGGGTCCATCGGTGATCACCGCACCACCCCCACCCTCATTCCCTCCCCTCCTAGCGGACGCGTAGCGCCGCGGGGGGAGGGAGGCGACAGCTGAGAGTTCAACGCATCATCCTCGCCCCGGCCATCCTTACCCGGCATTTCCTGCCGCCCTGCCCTTTCGCTCCACCCAAACGCCCCGGATTCCCGGCCCGCCATTCTGGCACGCCGCCTGCATGGTAGTGCGCGACCGCCCGGAGGCACCCATGAGCAGCGTCGGCACCGCAACCAGCACCAGCTCCCTGACCTACGCCCAGATCATTGCCAATGCCCAGAAGGCGCAGCAGCAGGCGCTGACCAATCCGCCGGCCAGCAACTCCAGCGAATCCGGCGCCACCAACGTCACGCTGTCCGATGCGGCGAAGGCCGCGCTCACCACCATCAAGGATTTCGCCACGGTCACCACCGAGGCGCGCGCCAGCCTCGATAAGCTGCTCACCGACGCCAAGCTCACCACCCCGCTGAAGGACGGCAAGCTCGCCCTCGACCTCAGCAAGGTCGATCGGCGCGAGCTTTATGCGATGAGCACCAACTCCAACCAGCTGTTCAGCGCCGACGAGCAGAAGGCCGCCGCGATCGAATTCAAGAACCGCTTCGACCAGGCCATGGCCGGCCCGACGGCGGTCGGCCGCGTCACCGGCAGCGTCAAGGGCCTCTATGTCGCCGCCCTCGCCTATTTCGATGCCATGGGCCCCGAGGAAAAGGCCTCGGCCGCCTATGTCGACCAGCGCGCCGCGCTCGAGGAAATGCTGAAACAGATCGAGGCCAAGCCCTCGACCCTGCCCGGCGCCGTGCCCAACGACCCGGTGAACGCCTATATGGAGCGCCTCGCCGGCGGCGAAACCGGCAAGCCGCGCGACATCAAGGACGTCGCCGGCGACGCCCGCACCACCCTCGATGCGCAGTACAAGGCCAACGGCAACGGCAAGCCCGACTATTCCGAGTTCGACAGCCGCTCGCTCGCCTCGGTGGCGCTCAACTCGAACGGCAAGTTCTCGGCCACCGAGGTCCGCACCGCCTCGATGGAAATGCGCTCCCGCTCCGGCGCCGCGCTGCTGCAGGGCCTCAAATCCGCCGGCACCGGCAATGCCGCCGGCTTCGCCCAGAATGTCATCTCGCTGTATGGCGCCATGAGCAGCGAAGAGCGCAGCGCCGCCGGCTGGTCCGAAAACCTCTACACCGCCGCCGTCGCCAACTACCAGACCGCCAGCAAACTCGGCTCGATCCTCGGCCAGATCACCGGCTCATCGTCGTTCGGCGGCAGCAACGAAGGCAAATCGATGAGCTTGATGGATTACCTCTGAGCAGAGCCGAGAGAGACGGCCCCCTCCCATCCTCCCCCATAAAGGGGGAGGTGCCTGCCGGTTCGCTGGGCACGATAGAGTAACAGCCTCGACTTTTCACCTCCCCCATTATGGGGGAGGCCGGGAGGGGGCCGTCTCTATCAGTCGTCAGCCCCCAGCAAACCCATCCAGCGCCGCGATGATCGCCTCCGGCATTCCGGCATCCCCCGCCGAGTGCCCGGCCCCGTCGATCACCACCAGCTTCGCCTCCGGCCAGGCCCGCGCCAGTTCCCATGCCGTCAGCAGCGGCCCCTGCAGATCGAGCCGCCCCTGCACCAGGACGCCGGGGATGCCGCGCAGCCGGTGGGCGTTGGCCAGGTGCCCCTCTTCCATCCACGCCGCGTGACGAAATACATGCGTAACGATCCGGCTACGTGCCAATAGCCGCGCCGGATCGACCCCATCCGACGGACGTCCGAGCTGCGCCGTGACCGATGCCGATGCATTGTCCCAGTCGTGAAAATCCCGCGCTGCCTGGTCCCGCACTGCCGGATCGGCATCGAACAGCAGAGTGTTGTAGGCGGCGACCAGCCCGTCTTCCGGGGTTCCCACGGGGACACCGGCGACGAACCGCTCCCACTCCGCGGGATAGAGTGGCGCCATGCCGCGATACAGCCAGTCGATCTCCCGCCGCCGCGTCGTCGTCACCCCGCCGAAGACCATCGCCGCGACGTGCCCGGGGTGCGCCTCGGCATAGGCGAGACCCAGTGTGGCGCCCCACGAGCCGCCATAGACCACCCATTTGTCGACACCGAAATGCGCCCTCAGCCGCTCGATATCGGCGACCATATGGGCGGTGGTGATCACCGAGAAATCGACGCCCTCGCCCGCGGCATGCGGCGTGCTCCGGCCTGAGCCGCGCTGGTCGAAGCCGATGATCCGGTAGCGCGCCGGATCGAAGAAGCGCCGCATCGACGCCGAAAACCCGGAGCCCGGCCCGCCATGGAGGAGCAGCGCCGGCACCCCATCGGGGTTGCCCGCCTCTTCCCACCAGAGCGCGTTGCCATCCCCGACCGCGAGCCAGCCGCTCGCGACCGGCTCGGTAATCGGGTGCGTCATCAGCTCACCTTGGCGCAGAAATCCTGGATCCGGCTCACCGCGTCCTCGAGCTGGGCGTTCGAGGCGGCGTAGCTGAGCCGCATGTGTCCGGCGAGCCCGAAGGCGGTGCCATGCACCAGGGCAACGCCGGTCTCTTCGAGCAGCGCCAGGACGAACGCCGCATCGTCGCTCAGCGTCCGGCCGCCGCCCGAGGTTTTGCCGAGCAGCCGCTTCACCGACGGGAACACATAGAACGCCCCTTCCGGGGTCAGGCAGTCGAGCCCGGTATTGGCGTTGAGCCCGGCCACCACCAGGTCGCGCCGCCCCTGGAACACATCGCGCCAGCCGGTGAGGAATTCTTGCGGACCGTTCAACGCTTCCACCGCCGCCCATTGCGAGATCGAGGAGGGGTTGGTGGTCGATTGGCTCTGCAGCTTGTTCATCGCGGCAAGCAGCGGCCTGGGGCCCGTGCAATAGCCGATGCGCCAGCCGGTCATGGCGTGCGACTTCGACACGCCGTTCATGGTCAGCGTGCGGGCCTGCAACTGCGGCTCCACCCCCGCGATGGTGGCGAAGCTGCCGCCGTCGTAAACCAGCACTTCGTAGATATCGTCGGTGAGGATGTGCACATGCGGGTGCCGCAGCAGCACATCGGCGAGGCCGCGCAGCTCGTCGCGGGTATAGGCCGCACCGGTCGGGTTCGACGGGGTGTTGAGGATCAGCCACTTGGTTTTCGGCGTGATCGCCGCTTCCAGCACTTCGGGCTTGAGCTTGAAGCCGGTCGAGGCATCGGCCACCGCGAACACCGGGTCGGCATCGCAGAGCCGCACGATTTCGGGATAGCTCACCCAGTACGGCACCGGGATCACCACCTCGTCGCCCGGGTTCAGCGTCGCCATCAGCGCGTTGAAGATGATCTGCTTACCGCCCGAGGACACGAAGCAATCGGCCGCCGTGACCTCGAGCCCGTTGTCGCGCTTGAACTTTGCCGCCACCGCTTCCTTGAGCTCGGGAATCCCGTCGACCGCGGTGTAGCGGGTCTTGCCCGAATTGATCGCCCGGATCGCCGCCTCGCGCACATGCTCGGGCGTATCGAAATCGGGCTCGCCCGCCGCCAGCGAAATCACGTCCTGGCCCTGCCGCTTCATCTCCACGGCTTTGGAGTTGATCGCCACGGTGGCGGATGGCTGGATGCGGCTGAGGGCGTCGGACAGGAAAGCCAAGATCATCTCCCGGAAAAATGGCCGGAAAGCTCTACGGCTTCACACCCCGGCGCACAACCGGGACATTTGGTCAAACGGCGCGGGCGGGGGCCGCGGTGCTTGCCGGCAGGACGATCGGGTTGCCGTCGGCCCGCACCGAACTCCTGGCGCCCCCTATCGCCTGTTCGCCATCGGGCATCAGGCTGACGAGAATGGCGGCAAGTACGGCGGAAAGGGCGAGAATCTTCAACTCAGACATCCTGAAAACACCGGCTGACAATGCCCGTTTGTCGCTCCGGATCGTTGAACCCCGACTGATGCCGCCGTTCACTCTCGGCTCAGGAAGTCCTCAGATTCCCACCCCGGCTTGCTTCGCCAACTGCACGCCCTGCACCCGCCAGCCATTGGTTTCTTCAGCCAGCATGTAGAACGCCTCGTAGAGACCCTGGTCATTGCCGACGAACTTGACCTCCTGCACCACCGCCTTGTCGCCGACCTTCTGGAACTGGCCAAAACTATGTGAGCGCGACTCCATGATCGGCGCGTAGCCTGACCCGACAATGGCGGAAAAGAAGGCCTCGGGGCTCGGAAACGCCACCTGGAACCCCGCCCCGGCCCACTGGAACGCGCCGGCTGCATCCTTCATGCGGAACGCTTCGATCTGGCTGGTGATCACGCTCTGCCACGGCTCGCCGGTCACTGCCGGAGCCGCCGGCTCCTCGGCAAAGGCCGTCGCCCCGAGCAGCAAAAGCGCCGCCAGCATGGCCGCGACCCAGCCCCTCAATCCGTTCGCCTTCATTGCAGGCGCCAACAGTTGCATCGTCGATCTCCCCAAGCTGGCCGGGTTCGCCACACGATTGCCTTCAAATCGTACCCGCTTCACCCCGTTAGCAACGAAACATCCACGCATTCGGTGGGCCTTATCACTGCGTTGTGAAGGGAGTCAGCGGTCCCATGTCCCCCACCAAGCTCACTCAGCCCAGGCAGCCGTCCTTCCGCTGGCCGTGGCCGCTGTTCCGCAACGCCCTGAGTGCGGCGACCGCCATCTCGTTCTCGCTCACCTTCGTCGGCGCCGGCATCGCGCTGTTGCTCGGCATCATCCCGCCCCGCACCATCGTCGGCGCCGGTGAGATCGACACCGCCGTGGTGCTGCTGTTCGTGCCGCTCTGCGCCCTCATCCTCGCCATCCTCGTCGAGGTGGTCCGCGCCATCCTGCGCGAAGGCCTGCAGGCGCCCAAGGCGCATCAGTCCAATCCGCTGTCGGCCTGGAAACCCGGGCATGGCGAGGGCTGAAAGGCATAATTCAGCGCGTTTCGCGCCTCGCCGTTCATCTTCCCGTTAGCTAGGATAATCTAGAACCGCTGGTGGCGCTCGCTTCGGGCCGTACCGCGCCGCGTCCTCACGCACCCAAGGTGCGTGCGGGGCGCGGCGTCTCATCATTTTGCGACTGAGGAAACCGACATGATCCGTACTGCTCCTGCCCCGCTCGGCCGCCTGCGTCCGCTGCGCGCCTTTCTGCTCGGCACCGTGTTTGCCGGCCTCGCCATCGGCGGCGCCTCTGCCGAGACACTCAGCGTCACCGGCATCGAGATCAAGGCTGTCACGGGGGCCGTGTACGATATCGCGGTCCCCTCGGTCGAAGTGGTCGACGGCAACATCAACGAAGGGGCGGTGCGCGGCCTGTTCACCGGTGCGCCCGGCGCGCTCGATGCGCTGGCCGGTCTTGACGCCACTTCGCTGACCATCCCCGAACTGAAGATGACCAGCAGCCTCGGCGAAGGCGCCGGGTCCATCGTCATCACCTATCGCGACATCACCCTCAACAACATCGCCGATGGCGTCGCCGCCGACGCGCGTGTCGGTTCGGCCGAGCTGACCGGCCCCGAAAACCTCACGGCCAGCTTCGGCGAAATGTCGACCGGCCGCTTCGATCTGGCGGGCCTCCTCGCCTTCTACGGCCTCACCAGCACCGCCGCCCCTGCCGGCACCGAGATGAAGGAGGTCTATTCCGACTTCACGTTCGCCGGCGGCAGCCTCAAGGCCGGCGATGCGGCCAACTGCACCTTTGGCTCGGCCGAACTCGGCAGCTTCAGCGCGCGCCCGCTGAAGCAGAGCATGACCGACATCAACGCGCTGGTCCTCGAGGCCGAAGCCGCCCAGAAGGCGGGCACCGAGGTGGCGCCGGAAACCGTCGACAAGCTGGTCCGCTTCTACGCCGACATCTTCACTGCCTTCTCCTCGACGCCGATGACCTTCGAGGGTTTCAGCTGCTCGGCCAAGGACGACAAGGGCAACCCGCTCACCATCGCCTCGGGCCCGATCACCGTCGGCGGCTTCGAGCCGGCCATCTACCCGCCGATCTCGCTCGACGATTTCGACATGACGGTCGAGAACGATGGCTTCGTGAAATTCGGCAACTTCACCTGGAAGCAGATGGACTTCAGCGTCGCGATCGCCGCGATCGAAGCAGCCACCAAGCTCGATGAAGCCTACTTCACCACCAATTGGCGGAAGCTCGTTCCGGCGCTCGATGGCATGAGCCTCGCCGATCTCTCGATCGACGTGCCGGATCCGGAGGCCGAGGGCAAGCGCGTCACCGGCACCATCGGCGCCTTCGACGCCACGCTCGGCAATTACGTCAACGGCATCCCCGCCGACATCGCGCTGAGCCTTTCCAACGTCATCCTGCCGATCACCGCTGAGATGACCGACCTGCCGGTGGCGGATCTGCTCGCCCGCGGCGTCGACAAGCTCGACATTTCGCTCGGCACCAAGCTCGCCTGGGCCAGGCGTCGTCCACCATCGAGGTCAGTGATGTGCTGATCGACATGGGGGCGCTCGGCCGCATCAACCTCTCGGGCACTTTCGGCAACGCCACCTCGGCGCTGTTCTCCGACAGTACCGACGAGGCCACCATGGCCGCCATGCTGCTCACCCTAGAGGACGTGACCATCGAGGTTGAAGACCGCGGCATGGGCGCGCTCGCCTTCGCTGCCGGCGCCAAGGAAGCCGGCCAGTCCGAGGCCTCGTTCCGCACTGCCGTTGCCGGCATGGCCCAGGGCATGACCCTCGCCTTCCTCGGCAACACCACCGAGGCGCTCACCGCCGCGCAGCAGTTGGGCACCTTCCTCAACGGCGCCTCGCACCTGAAGCTGACTATCACGGCCAAGGACGGCGTCGGCATCGGCCTCGCCGACCTCGCCGCCGCCGAGACCAACCCGGCGGCGCTGGCCGGCAAGCTCAACGTCGTCGCCGAGGCCAGCGGTGAGCCGGTCGACCTCCCGGTGCTCGACGCCCCGGCCGAGTCCACCCAGGACCAAAAGCGCGACCTCAAGGCCCCCGCCGCGCAGTAAGAACTGCGCTCGCCGGGCACCTCCCCCGGCTGACAGCCCGGTGCATACAGAGCCCCCCACCCCTGTCCCCTCCCCGCAAGGGGGAGGGAGACGCTCTCACCGCCGTCAGTGTTTTGGTCTCCTCCCCTCGGGGCGACCTCTTGTCGTCCCCTTGCGGGCGAGGGACAGGGTGGGGGGTGCTCTTCCCGCACCGAGCTATCCCCAAAGGCGAGGCTGGTAGCCACAAAGCCGGGGGCCTCCCCCTTATCCACCCTCAACTTTCGGACGCTTGTCCCCTCCTGGCCTTTGGCGCACTATGGCCGCCTGAGAGGAGGGCTGACGATGCAAGTCGAGACTATCCTTCAATCCAAGGGCCACACCGTGCACACGGTCGAGGCTGGTGCGCCGCTCTCCGAAGCGGTGCGGATCCTGAACAGCAAGAAAATCGGTGCCGTGGTCGTGGTCGACGCCAAGGGCAAGGTGGCCGGCATCCTCAGCGAGCGTGACATCGTACGTCAGCTCGAAAGGGACCCCGTGGCGGTGCTCGCCGGCCCGGTACGCAACGTCATGACCAGCAAGGTCATCACCTGCACCTCGGCCAGCTCGGTTTCGGACCTCATGGAAACCATGACCCGCCACCGCATCCGCCACATCCCGATCGTCGAAGCCGGCAAACTCACCGGCATCGTCTCGATCGGCGACGTGGTGAAGCGCAAGATCGAAGAAGCCGAACAGGAAGCCAACGCGCTGAAGGAATACATCGCGTCGTAGCTACCGCCTGTCGCAGGACTAGCCCCAAACTCGATCTCCACCTCCCCCTCGACGGGGAGGCAAGCAAAGCTTGGGAGCGAAGCGAGCTAGCGACGCTCGTAGGGGGTGCGCCCAGCCACGGTGTCGCCGTGATCTACCGGCGTCACCTTTCCAACCTTGCCGCGATTTCACCTCGCCGCAACACCCCGGCAAGCCGACGCAGGTCATCCTCCCCGAGTTGCCAAGCGCCCTTGGCCAATCGATGGGAGACCCCGATGACCCCAACCCGAGCCACCATCCTCGCCGCCCTCGTTGCCGCGCTGGGCCTCACCGCCATGAGCCCGACCTTCGCCGCCGGTCCCGACCGCCCGCGCAACGACAACCGCATGCTCGAGTTCCGCCGCGATGCCGGCGGGGCCTTCCGCTTTGCCGAGTTCTCCTGCGGTGACCGCGCTGCCGACCGGCTGGAACGCCGCCTCAACCGCGTGGCCAATAAGCTCGATCTGAGCAAGGATCAGAACAAGCTGTTCGAGGATTTCCGCACCTCGGCGCTGACCGCCCAGACTACGTTCGCCGACCAGTGCGACACCATCCGACCCGGCGCCACCGCCAGCAAGAACCAGCGCCCGGACCTGATCCAGCGCCTCGAACAGCGGCTGAAATTCGACGAGGCCCGGCTCACCGCGATGAGCGACCTGCTGCCGCAGTTCAAGAGCTTCTACGAAAGCCTCAGCGACCAGCAGAAGCGCGCGTTCGCCCCCCGTGCTCCGATGCAGGGCAAGATGCAGCATCCGGGCAAGCCCGGGCCCCAGCACCCCAGCGCTCCCGTAACCCCCGGTCTGGACGGCTGACCCAGTCCCCGCCGGTCCGGAGCGCTGCCCGCGCTCTAGTCCCCAACGCGACCGGCCGCGACGCCGTCCCAGAGAAGCCCCGGCGCCCCTCCCGCCGGGGCTTCGAGCCGTCCCGACAGGGCAAATCGCTCCAGTGGAGCGATTTGAGGCGAGAAGGCCATGAGAGCTACGCTCGAATGGCAACGGTGCCGCCACACCCACAGCCCTGATCTCCCCACTGTGAGCATTGCCACACCGTTGTCCACACGCCGCATTGCCGCGGTCACATCGCTCCGCTAACCATCGGACTTCTGATCTCCCGAGCGCCACTCATGACCGCCCTGCCCCTCGACCCCGACCTGATCCGCGCCGAGTTCCCGGCGTTCCGTGAGCCGAGCCTCGATGGCTGGGCGTTTTTCGAGAATGCCGGCGGCTCCTACACCAGCCGGCAGGTGCTCGGCCGGCTCGACCACTATTATCGCGCCACCAAGGTGCAGCCTTACGGCTTCTATCCCGCTTCGCGCGAAGGTGGCGCCGCCATGGACCTGGCGCATCGCCGCATGGCGCAGGCGCTCAATGTCGGCATGGACTGGATCCATTTCGGCCCTTCCACGTCCGGCAACACCTACACGCTTGGGCACGCCTTTGCCGGCTGGCTGAAGCCGGGCGACGCCGTCGTCGTCACCAACCAGGACCATGAGGCCAATGGCGGCGCCTGGCGGCGGCTGGCCGAGCGCGGCGTCGTCATCCGCGAGTGGCAGGTCGATCCGATCACCGGCCACCTCGATCCGGCGGCGCTCGACAAGCTGCTCGATAGCAAGGTGCGCGCCGTGTGCTTCCCGCACGCCTCCAACATTGTCGGCGAAATCAACCCGGTGCACGACATCGTGCAGAAGGCCAAGAGCTTTGGCGCCGTCACCGTGGTCGATGGCGTGTCCTACGCCCCGCACGGCCTGCCCGACCTGCTCGAGCTCGGCTGCGACGTCTACCTGTTCTCGGCCTACAAGGTGTATGGCCCGCACCAGGGCGTCATGGCCATCCGCCCCTCGCTGGCATCCGAATTGCCCAACCAGGGCCACTTCTTCAACGACACCCAGCCGCGCAAGCGCCTGACCCCGGCTGGCCCCGACCACGCGCAGATCGCGGCCACCGCAGGCGTTGCCGACTATCTCGAACGCGTCGCCGAGCTCGCCGGCGACCGCGTCGAGGGTGCCAACCCGTTCCGCAAGGCCCACGCCGCCATGCGCCAGCAGGAGGAGATCCTGCTCGCGCCGCTGATGGAGTTCCTGCGCTCGAAGAACAATGTCCGGCTGATCGGGCCTACCGATCCGGCGAAGCGCGCCCCAACCATCTCGCTGGCCCTGAACGAACTCGCCGTCGAGGCCGCCGACCGGCTGGCCCGCCACAAGGTGATGGCGTCGGGCGGCCATTTCTATGCCTATCGCCTGCTCGAGGCGCTCGGCCTCAACCCCGGCCACGGCGTGCTGCGGGTCTCCTTCACCCACTACACCTCGCCCGCGGAAGTGCAGCGGCTGATCGAGGCGCTGGATGCAGAGCTGAAGTAGGCTCACTGACAGAGACGGCCCCCTCCCATCCTCCCCCATGAAGGGGGAGGTGCCCCGCCGGCGCATTGGGTACGATCGAAGACAGAGCCTCGACTCTTCACCTCCCCCTTCATGGGGGAGGCCGGGAGGGGGCCGTCTCTATCGGCAGAACGCCGCCCATCACACCGCCTGATCGATCCCATCGTAAAAATCCGTTCGACGCCGCCCCACCGCTCCGGCTACACAGCGCCGATGTCCCGCCCGCTCGCCGTCCTGCTGCTGCTCATTGCCACCGCCATCTGGGGACTCGCGTTCGTCGCGCAGAAGGCCGCCATGGCGCATATGGGGCCGCTCACCTTCAGCGGCACGCGGTTCCTGCTCGGCGGCGTGGCGCTGTTGCCCTTTGCGCTGATCGAGCTGCGGCGCAAGGCCCCGGCTCGCTTCACGCCGCGGCTCTGGCTGCAGGTCGCTATCCTCTGCGCCGTCTTCGGCGCCGGCTCGTTGCTGCAGCAATATGGACTGGCGCAGACCAGTGTCACCAATTCGGGCTTCCTCACCGCGCTTTACGTGCTGTTCGTGCCGCTGATCGCCTTCCTCGTGCTGCGCGCCCGCCCGCATCCGATCATCTATCTGGGCGCTCCGCTGGCGCTGATCGGCATCTTCTACCTCAACGGCGGCCGGCTCGAGAGCTTCAACTTCGGCGATATGCTGGTGGTGATCAGTGCCGTGTTCTGGGGCGGCCACGTCTTCATGCTGGGGCTGTTGAGCCGCGAGACCGGACTGCCGGTGGTACTTTCCGCCGTCACCTTCATCAGCGTCGGCCTCGTCTGCCTGGGGCTCGCCTTCGGCTTCGAAGCCCCCGCTTTCGCCGATATCGCCGCCGGCTGGGTGCAGATCCTCTATGTCGGGCTGATGTCGACGGCCCTCGCCTTCACGCTGCAGGCCATCGCCCAGCAGCATGTACCGGCCGCCAATGCGGCAATCGTGCTGTCGGCGGAGAGTTCTGTTCGCCGCACTGGGCGGCGCCCTGTTGCTGGGCGAGCGCCTGCCCCCCATCGGCTATGCCGGCGCGGCGCTGATCCTGTTTGCGATTGTCCTCGTCGAGGCAATCCCGGCACTGCGACAGCGCCGGGATGCAGCGGCAACCTGACCGCTACTGGGCCCGCGTCAGGGTGATCTCGCGGCACACCACGATATAGGCGCAGGCCTTGACGTTCATGGTATTGGCGCCCTTCAGCGTCAGCGTCGCATCGCCGGTCTGGCCGAACAGGCTGAGCTTGCCCTTCCAGCGCCCCTCGCCGCTCGGCTTCGCCTTATCGATCAGGTAGGTGTTGAGATAGGGCCGGTTCTTGTCGCTATCCATGTTGCCACGCAGCGCCACGACCTTGATGCAGAGCTGGGCATTATCCTTGCCGCACATGCTCATCTCGTAGTCGGAGTTCTTGTCCGGCCGCCACATGCCGGTGACGTCGATGCCCTGCGCCAGGCTCGGCGCGGCCATTGCCGCCGTCATCGCCAAACCCAGTCCAGCCTTCCAGAAGGTGTTCATTTGCCTCTCCAGCAGCCCTGCCCGCAGCACTCCGCTACGGCGCGATAATGTCGCCAATATGAAACCGTTCGTCATCTGCTTGTCACGTCCCCTCAATAGCTTGCGGGTGTCCGGAACGTCCCCATTGTTCCGGCCTAGACCCGGTTGCACCCGCCAATACTTGGCAACCGGATGGTCCTTATGAGCAGGACATCGCCGCCAACTCGTATGTCCTGCGCCGAGCCCCAATTCGGCATTCTATCGGCCGCCCCCGCCAGGCGGCCGATTTTTTGTTGAGAGCTGCCGATTGGCCTCGCCGCCGCCCCTCGCCTGCGGCATGAACAGCCGCATGGCCAAGCTCTACTTCTCCTACTCGGCGATGAACGCCGGCAAATCGACCCTGCTGCTGCAGGCCTCGTACAACTATGTCGAGCGCGGCATGCGGACGCTGCTGTTCACCTCGTCGCTTTATGCCGAGGGCGATGTCGGCCGCATCACCTCGCGGCTGGGCATTTCCGCCGATGCCGAGATGTTCAATGGCGAAGACGACCTGTTCCAGCGCGTCAACGATCACATCCAGGAATCGAAGGTCGATTGCGTCTTCGTCGACGAGGCGCAGTTCCTCACCACCGACCAGGTCTGGCAACTGGCCCGTGTCGCCGACCGGCTCGGCGTGCCTGTCATGTGCTATGGCCTCCGCACCGACTTCCAGGGCAAGCTCTTCCCCGGTTCCTCCGAACTTCTCGCCGTCGCCGACGAGCTGCGCGAAGTGCGCACCATCTGCTTCTGCGGCCGCAAGGCCACCATGGTGGTGCGCCGCGATACCGAGGGCGGCGCGCTCACCGAGGGCAACCAGGTGTCGATCGAGAAATCGGTCTATGTCTCGCTCTGCCGCCGCCACTGGGAAGAAGAAATCGGCCGCTGGCCGCCGAAGGGACCTCGCGCTTGAGGAACGTCCAGGTCATCGACGGCGCCGACAACTGTACGTTCAGCCTCTTCCAGCTGACCGACGAAGAGTTCGCGCTGGTCTTTCCGGGCGACGGCCAGGACATCCAGTTCGCCGAAGAACTGACGTCGGCCGCCAAGCGTGCGTTGCTCGCAGCTTGGGAGCGACCGATCCGCAAGTCCGACGCAGTGGGCCTTCACGGCACGCTGTTCTACGGTTTTGCCGACCGCCGAGGCAGCTTTCCAGCAACGCGGCGTGAGCGCGATTGGGATGCGCGCGCCCTTAACGGGGCGCAGCGTCGCCTGTACGCTTCAGCGCCCCACACAGAGACCTGAGACATGAGCATTGCAGCCTCCAGCGCCGAGCCGAACGGCGCGCTCACCATCCGCACCCTCGCCATGCCGGCCGACACCAATCCGGCCGGCGACATTTTTGGCGGCTGGGTGCTGAGCCAGATGGATATTGCCGGCTCGATCTGCGCCGTCGAACGGGTCCAGGGCCGTGTCGCCACCGTGGCGGTCGAGGCCATGACCTTCATCGCTCCGGTAAAGGTGGGCGATGTGCTCTGCGTCTACACCTCGATCGAGCGGGTCGGGAACACCTCGATCACCATCGCGATGGAAGCCTGGGCCCGCCGCAACCGCCTCGCCGACCGGGTGAAGGTCACCGAGGGGCGCTTCGTCTACGTCGCCCTCGACGATCAAGGCCAGAAGCGCGCCATCCCCCACTGATCCCTGGCCGTTCACCGCCCGTTCAGCGCCACAATCGCAATGCTCTCCCATCCCATCCCGGGATGGGTGGCCTCTTCCCCGGGATGCTGGGGGAGGCGCTGCGCGAGGGATTCCGCGCGGCGCCTTTCATCTTCCCAATCGCAGCCGCAAACTCGATGCCCCACCTCCCCCTCGACGGGGGAGGCAAGCGCAGCTTGGGAGCGTCAGCGACCTAGCGCAGCTCGGAGGGGGTGAGAGGCAGGCACGATGTCCCGTAAGGCCACGGCACTTATCTGGGGCCCCAAGCAACATCGAGTGCGCTGCACACCCCTCCCCATCCCGGCCATTCGAGCATAGCTCTCATGGCCTTCTCCCCTAAAATCGCTCCACTGGAGCGATTTTGCCTGCGGCCGGCTCGAAGCCCGTCAAGGGGAGGGTGTCCGGCCGGTGATTGGTGCTGGCTTTGGCGACCTAAGCCACCAGAACTTTCCCCACCCTGTTGCTAACCCACCCTTTCAACCGTCATGGAGCGGCGCTACGGTCCGGCTCTGGTTATTTGGTACGGGGCATTTCGATGAAGCAGTTGCTTGCCTGCCTGTCTCTCCTGACCATGCTCATTATCGGCGCAACCGCCGCAACGGCGGCGCCAGTGGGCACACCCGCCTGGTCGGTCCGTCCGCTGATCCTGTTCGAGGGCCCCGGCAAAGCCTACGATGTCACCGGCGAGATCGAGGCGGAGGTCCGCATCTATGTCGATCGCTGCTCGAAACAATGGTGCCGCGTCCATGCCGGGGGCAACGCCGGCTGGACCAGCCTCTACGACATCGCCTTCGGCAAGGTGATCCGCCATCCCTGGCAGCTCGCGCCCATTCCCTACAACTGGGGCGGCCCCGGCACGGTCTGCCTCTATGAAGGCCGCAACTTCACCGGCGCTTCGTTCTGCGCCAAGCCCGGCACCAGGGTGCGCGATTTCCTGCTGCTCGACGCCGACAACCGCTATTCGTCGGTTCGCATCGAGGGCAACGTCTCGGTCGATCTCTGCCGCGACCGCGACTTCCGCAGCTATTGCGAGCGCGTCAACGAAAGCCAGAAGAGCCTGCACGGCTTTCTCGACAACAACGTGAGCGCGATGCGGGTCTACTGAGCTTCGCCGCTCCAGGGCGAGTAACCACGGCCCGCAGCCAGCCCGGCGCTGGCCGTTTGTCTTGCAATTCAGTCGATTTCGTCTCGAATCCCGAATATTGCTGGTCTCGGGCAGCAGTCAGCGTGTGGTGCCACGCCGACCTCGCGCCACGGCACCGGTCCCGGTGCCAGCAATCAGGGAACCCATCATGAAGCGTCTCCACCTCGTCGCCGCCGCAGTGCTGGCCGCGCTCGTCGGCTTGGCCGCCGCGCCCGCCTTCGCCGCCCCCAACGCCTATATGCTGCAGGACTCCAATGTCCGCAAAACCGCCAATCCGAACTCGCCGGTGGTCAACTCGGTGGCCGCAGGGCAACTGGTCACCGTGCTCAACTGCCAGAACACCGTCTGCCTGATCCAGATCCCGGGTCCCGGCCAAGGCGGCTGGGTGCGCCAGAACCGTCTCGGCAGCCTCAAGAAGGGCAAGCCTGCCTCCAACGTGCCGTTCAGCTTCAGCTTCGGGGTTGGTGGCGACGGCAAGCCGTCGATTTCCATCGGCGTCGGCAGCCAGCCCAAGCCGCAGCCGCTGCCCGAGCCGGTCGAGGACGACCAGGTCTGCTTCTACAAGAACGCCAATTTCAACGGCCCGAGCTTCTGCGTCGAGCCGGGTGACAGCGACAACGAACTGGCCGGCAGCTGGGACAACTCGATCTCCTCGATCGAGGTGTTCGGCAATGCCGACGTGCTGGTCTGCCGCGACTACGACCTCGAAGGCATCTGCGCCGATATCAGCTCGTCCAAGGCCTCGCTGCCCAAGCAGCTGAACAACGCCATCTCATCCTACGAAGTTAACTGACGCTTCAACATATCCGGACAACAGCGCCGCCCGCCGGGTGTCTCCCGCCGGGCAGCGTTGCTTTTTGGAAGCAATCGACAGCAAGCCATGGAACTCCCTTGCGTTCCCGCCGTTTCGGCCTCGCGGCGACAACTGCCCCGAAGCGTCACAAAGAGAGGACTATCCATGCATTCCATCAAACTGGCCGGAGCGGCCGCAGTGTTGCTCGGCTCGCTGCTGTTTTCCGGCGCCGCCAACGCCGCCGTCGCCACCAGCACCGTCAATGTCCGTTCGGCTCCGGTGAATGGCGCCGTGGTCGACGTGCTGCGCCCTGGTCAGCAGGTCGAGATCGATCGCTGCACCGGCGGCTGGTGCTATGTGACCAAGGAGGGTCCTGACGGCTGGGTCTCCGCCAGCTATCTCAGCGACGATGACATCGGCACCCGGGTTATCGTTCCTGATCGTCCGGGGTCACGGCCGGTTCGGCCCGATGTCGATGTCAGCATCGGCTTCAATGTCCCCGGCTTCAGCTTCCAGATCGGCTCAGGCGGCTTCGACGTCCGTCCCGGCCGCCCCGGTGGCAACCGCGACCGGGTCTGCTTCTATGAGGATACCAATTTCCGCGGCGACAGTTTTTGCGCCCGTCCGGGGGAGCGGCTCGCCCGCCTCGGTCGCTGGGACGATACCATCCGCTCGATCGAAATCCGTGGCAGTGCCGAGGCCCAGGTCTGCGAGCGTACCAACTTCAACGGCCGCTGCATCGTGATCACCCGCAGCGTCGGGAATCTGCGCGGCGCCAACGACAACATCAGCTCGATCCGCGTCCGCTGATTGCCGCTTGGCTGACCAAGCTCCCGGGGGACGACACGTTGTCGTCCCCTCGTCATCGGGACAATCGCACTTGGCGGCCATGCGCACCACTTGCCTTCTCCCCTTGCGAGAGAAGGTGGCGCGCAGCGCCGGATGAGGGGTATCGCGAAACGAAGTGTAGCGCGCTCCGAGCGACCCAGTACGCGGAGAGGTACCCCTCATCCGGCCTTCGGCCACCTTCTCCCGCAAGGGGAGAAGGCAGCAGCCTCCACCGCCGGTGGCTTGTGCGATAGCCTTGCCTCGCCCCGGGGCTGCCGCTAGCGCCGGAAAATCGCGTCCAGCAATTGCCGCTCGATCCGGGCCAGGTCCTCCGCCCCCCGCAAGCGCGGACGCTCGTGCTCGACCACGATGTCGAGCACGATATGCCCCTCGTCGAGCACGATCACCCGGTCGGCCAGCGCCACCGCCTCGCCGACATCGTGCGTGACGAACAGCGCCGTGAAGCCCTGCTCCTGCCACACCCGCTCGACCAGCCCCTGCATGGTGATGCGGGTCAGCGCATCGAGCGCTCCCAGCGGCTCATCGAGCGCCAGGAAGTCCGGCCGGCTGACCAGGGCGCGCGCCAGCGCCACGCGCTGCCGCTGCCCCCCAGAGAGTTGCGCCGGCCAGTCGCCGGCCTTCTCGTCGAGTTGCACCTCGCGCAGCGCCGCCAATGATTTCTCTCGTGCCGCGCGGTTGCCCTGGCCCTGCCCCGGTCCCAGCCCCACCGCGACATTGCCGGCGACACGCTCCCACGGCAGCAGCCGAGGCTCCTGGAACACGATCCGCGCATTCGGCGTCACCGCCTCGCCGCCCGGGCCGGTGAACGTGATGCGCCCGCTGGTCGGCGCGTCGAGCCCGGTGAGCAGCCGCAGCAAGGTGCTCTTGCCGCAGCCGCTCTTGCCGACAATGGCGAGGAACTGCCCCGCGGGCACCTCGAGATCGAGCTTACGCAACACCGGGACATTGCCGAACGACTTATCCAGCCCTTCGATGCGAATGCCGACAGCGTTGCTGCGCTCGGCCACTGCGGCCGGTGCCTGCGGGCCGTATTCAGGCTCGATCCCCTTGCCCCAGGCGTTGAACTTGCGGGCCTGCTGTATCTGGCTCATCGGATCACCCCTTGGCCGGCGTCTGGAAGGCGGGATGCCATTGCAGCGTCCGCCGTTCGAGGAAGCGCGCCGTAGCGTCGGCCAGCTTGCCGAGCAGGGCGTAGATCACCAGCGCCAGCACCACCACGTCGGTCATCATGAACTCGCGTGCCGTATTGGCCATGTGCCCGATGCCCGACGACGCCGCCATGGTTTCGGCAACGATCAGCGTCAGCCACATGATGCCGAGCGAGAACCTGAGCCCCACGAAGATCGAGGGCAGCGCACCCGGGAAGATCACCTTGCGGAACAAGGTCCAGGGGCTCATCCCGTACACCCGCCCCATCTCGATCAGTTGCGGATCGACGGTGCGGACCCCGTGCAGCGTATTGAGGTAGATCGGGAAAAACACCCCCAGCGAGGTGAGGAACAGTTTCGCCTCCTCGCCGATACCGAACCACAGGATCACCAGCGGGATCAGCGCCAGGTTGGGGATGGTGCGGATCATCTGCAGCGTCGTGTCGGTGAGCCGATGCGACAGGCTGGAGACGCCATTGGCGATCCCCAGCAGGAAGCCGATCGAGCCGCCGACGAACAGGCCTGAGAGCGCCCGCTGCGCGCTGACCGCAATATTGACCGCCAGCTCACCCGACACCGTCTTGTCCCAGAAGGCGCGCAGCACATCGGTTGGCGCAGGCATCAGCCGGTTGCCGATCAATCCCAGGCTCGACGCTGCCTGCCAGGCGACGACGATGGCCACCGGCAGCAGCAGCGGCAACACGCCGCCCAGCCGCGACGCCATCCAGCGTGCCGCCTTGCGAAGGTTTGGTCCGCCCGGCAGGGCAGCCGGTTTGGGAAGATCGGCAACCAGCGTCATTTCGCGGCTCCTCAGAGTTCGGGCGCGTACCAGAAAGCGTCGGCGATCGAGAGTTTTTTGGGCAGGATCCCCAGCCCGAAGAACTCGTCGGCCAGCGCCTGCTGGTAGGTGAGGATGCTGTCATCGAGCGGCTGGATGGCGCCGAGGTCGGCCCCCTTGCGGGTCAGCGCGATCCGCTGGATCGGTTCGGGCACCCCGGTCACCGCCGAAATCTGGCTGACCGTGGCTTCGATATTGGCCTGCGCCGCCTTGCCGACCTTCGCCAGCTCGTCGATCACCTCGGCGACGATGCTCGGGTTGGTTTTGGCGAAGCCGCCATTGGCCAGGTAGTAGCCCCAGGAGTCGACGATGCCTTCGGTCGTCACCAGCACTCGAGTATCCGGCGCCTGTTCGGCGATGGCGTAGTAGGGGTCCCAGATGATCCAGGCGTCGATCTGGTTGCTGGCAAAGGCCGGCGCCGCATCCGGCGGCCCCAGATCCAGCGCCTCGACATCAGCCGGGGTCAGGCCGACCGTGCGCAGCGCCTTCACCGCAAAATTATGCGCACTGGAGCCACGCTTGAACGCCACCTTCTTGCCCTTCAGGTCGGCGACCGTCTGGATCGGCGAGTCCTTTTTGACGAGGATGGCCGAGCCCGCGACACTGCTCTTGCTGGCCGCCACATAGACCAGGTCACCGCCGGCCGCCTGGGCGAACAGCGGCGGGATATCACCGGTCGAGCCGAAATCGATCGCGTTGGCGCCGAGCGCCTCGAGCAGCGGCGGCCCCGAGGTGAACTCGGCCCAGGTCACCTTTACGCCGCGCGGCTCGAGCCGCTTGTCGAGCGCCCCCGACGCCTTGGCGAGCGCAAAGACGCCGCCCTTCTGCCAGCCGATGCGGAATTCCTTGGCCGTATCCTCAGCCCGTGCCGCGGCGGGCACGAGGCTCAGCGCTGACGCCGCGGCGAATAGCTTCAGTGTCGATCTGCGATCGATCATCGTCGTCTCCATCAGTAACAGGTTGAAATCAGGCGATGGCGCGTTGCGGCTCAGCCGTCTCGACGCGCCTCGGTTGCAGCCGCCAGTCGAGTTCCTCGGCCGCCCGCTCGATCCCCTTCAGCAACCCGGGGCTATGTGGCTGGTAATCGAGGAAATCCGGCTCGCTGGCATAAATGCCGGTGGCAATGATATCGGCCGAAAAGAACGCGAATAGCGGCCTGAGCCCATGGTCGATCGCCAGCGCGTGCCGTTCGCTGCCGCCGGTTGCCGACAGGGCGATCGGCTTGCCCTTCAGCGCCTTGGGCTCGATCAGGTCGAACAGGTGCTTGAACAGCCCGGTGTAGGTGCCTTTGTAGATCGGCGAGCCGACCACCAGCGCGTCCGCTTCAGTGATCGTCGCGATCAGGTGCGCGAGGTCGGCCGGGGCCGAGCGTGGATCGAGGGTCGACCCCAGCGAGGGATGAATCTCCTGCAGGTCGAAGATCGAGACCGCCGCCCCCGATCGCCGCGCCGCCGCATTGGCGATCGCCTGCACCAGGTTGCGCGTCCGCGACGGTCGCGACGAGCTGCCGGCAAATCCGACAATGTTCAGCTTAGGCATCAGGCGCTCCGCTGGTTCTGCGCCGCGGCGCGTTCGACGAAACGGTTGACCGGCCGCTCCAGCCCGAGATTTTCCCTCAGCGTCGTGCCTTCGTATTCGGTTCGGAACCAGCCGCGCCGCTGCAGCACCGGCACCACCTGATCGACGAAATCGGTAAGCCCGGTCGGCAGCACCGGCGGCATGATATTGAACCCGTCGGCGGCGCCGCCATGGAACCACTCGCCGATGGCATCGGCCACCTGCTCGGGCGTCCCCACCACCGTGCGGTGTCCGCGCGCCGTGGCCAGCGACAGATAGAGTTGCCTGAGGCTCAGCCCGCGCGCCGCGAGATCCGACACCAGTTTCAGCCGGCTCTTGTTGAGTTCGGTATTGGTCGGCAGCGGCGGCGCTTTGTCGTCGAGCGAATAACCCGAGAGATCGACCCCGACATAATACTGCTTGAGGATCGACCAGGCGATCGTCGGGTGCACCAGCGACTGGATGAACTCGTAGTTCTCCTGCGCCTGCTGTTCCGTCCCGCCCAGCACCGCAAAGATGCCGGGCATGATCAGCAACTCTTCCGGCCGGCGGCCGAACTTTCCGAGCCGCCCTTTGATATCGGCATAGAACTCCTGGGCATCGGCCAGCGTCTGGTTGGCGGTGAAGATCACCTCGGCCGTGCGGGCCGCGAGCTCCCGGCCCGGCTCCGAGGCGCCGGCCTGCACCACCACCGGCCGGCCCTGCGGCGAACGGGCGACGTTGAGCGGCCCGTCGACATCGAAGAACTTGCCGTGGTGGTTGACCTTGTGGACCTTGTCGGGGTCGAGGAAGATGCCGCTCTGCTTGTCGCGGATCAGCGCCTCGTCCTCGTAGGAATCCCACAGGTCGAGCACGAGATCGACGACTTCCTCGGCCCGCTCGTAGCGATTGGCATGCGCCGGATGGCCGGCGATCGAGAAGTTCTTCGAGACATCGGCGCCGGTCGTCACCACGTTCCAGGCGGCACGGCCCTTGGAGATGTGGTCGAGCGAGGCGAATTTGCGCGCCAGCAGATACGGGTCCTCATAGGTGGTCGAAGCGGTGGCGACGAAGCCGATCCGCTCGGTCACCTGCGACAACGCCGACCACAACGTCACCGGCTCGAAATGCGCCGAGTGGCTGACCCGGCTGCGCGTCTCGGCATCCTTGTCGCCGTCCCAGCCCGCCGGACTATCGGCGACGAACACCAGGTCGAACTTGCCGCGCTCGGCCGTCTCGGCCAGCCCGCGGTAATGCGCGATGCTGTGCCCGGCATCGGCGTCGGAATCCGGATGCCGCCAGGCTGCGATATGATGCCCCGTCGCCATGATGAAGGCGCCGAGCTTGAGTTGTCTGTCCTCGGTGGTCATTCGTCATCGGTCCCCGGTGCCGCGCTCCATGCTCGGCTCTGAGACTTTAGACTACTAATTCAATATACAATGTCGACTGATGGCTTTGCGCCGACCATGCGGTTCGTGAGCTTTTTTTGCCCGCGTAGTCGCCTCGCCGGGGAACGGCGCGTCAAATCCCGATTATGAACGGTTTCTGCAACCCGCATTCAGCGCCCTGTCAGCTTGGGTGTGATCGAGTGATCCTACGCTGCTCGACGCAGCACTGAGGGGGCATTCTCAGTTCATTTCTCCCATCGAGCTGCGACGCTCGATAGCCCGTGAGGCGGGGCGCCTCCCCTCCCTCACGACGCGGACCCGGCCCGCCGCAATTGGTGCCGGGTCCGCGATCCCGGGGGGTCACCACCTCCCCTTTGCATTTTTGGCCGATAGGCCAGCGCGGTAAGAGCACCCCCACCCCTGTCCCCTCCCCGCAAGGGGGAGGGAGAAGCTTCCATCAGCGCTAGTGTTTTGGTCTCCTCCCCTCGGGGCGACCTCTTGTCGTCCCCCTTGCGGGGGAGGGACAGGGTGGGGGTGCTCTTCCCGCGCTGAGCGTGCATGAGCCCTCCCCCCAGTCGTTGACATCGCCCCCGAGTCCACGCTCTATGCGCCCGTTCAAGGTTCCCCGGCGGCCACCAGCCAACGGGGATTAAAAGGGAACGCGGTGCGACGTACCCATCAGGGCGCAAAACCGTGGCTGCCCCCGCAACTGTAAGCGGTGAGCTCTTCCGAAAAACACCACTGGGCCTCTTGGCCCGGGAAGGTTCGGAAGCGCCGTGACCCGCGAGCCAGGAGACCTGCCTCGACAGCTCACTGTAACCCGGCCGGGGTGTGCCGAGGGGAACGTCGATGGCGCTACGACTACGCATCGCAGCTCGCATTTTGATCGGTTCGCCCGTCAGACCCCGCCCATGCGCGGAGGTTTTGGATGGAGCTTGCCCGCTCCCTCGTCGGCTCTAGCCCGGCGGCCCTATCGGTCGAAGGCCTGAGCTGGGGCCCATCGCGTCGCAAGCCGATCGTCAGCGAGCTCAGCTTCAGCGTCGCGCCCGGCGAAATGCTGGCGCTGGTCGGCCCCAATGGCGCCGGCAAGTCCAGCCTGCTGCGCTGCCTCTACCGCTACCACCGGCCCACCGTCGGCACCGTCCGTCTCGATGGCGCCGATCTGTGGTCGCTGCCGCCCCGCGCCACCGCCCGTCGCATCGCCACGGTGCTGCAGGAGCCGGCCTCGGATTTCGGCCTCAGCGCCGCCGAGATCATCGAGCTCGGCCTCACCCCGCACCGGCACAACCAGTCACCACACGGTTACGAATCCGTCGAAGCCGCGCTCGAACTGCTCGGCCTCACCTCGCTTGCCGCCCGCGACTTCGCCTCGCTCTCCGGCGGTGAGAAGCAGCGGGTGATGATCGCCCGCGCCCTGGTGCAGCGCCCTGACCTGTTGATCCTCGACGAGCCCACCAACCACCTCGATATCCGCCACCAGCTCGAAGTGCTGGCGCTGCTTTCGGCGCTGTCCACCACCATCATCGTCTCGCTGCACGACCTGGCGCTCGCCTCGGCTCATGCCGATCGCGTGCTGGTGCTCGCCGATGGCCGGCAGGCAGCGCTCGGGGCGCCGCTCGACATCCTGACGCCCGCCGCCATCCGCCAGACCTTTGCCGTCGAGACCGCCATCGACGCCCATCCGGCCACCGGCCGGCCCCGCTTTTCCTTCCATCTCGAACCGCGCAGCTAAGGGAGAATTCCATGCGCCTGAGCCTCCTTGTCGCCCCGCTTGTCGCGCTCGCGGCGACCAGCGCCTTCGCCTCGAGCTTCCCGGTCACCGTCAAAAGCTGTAACCGCGATGTTACGTTTACAGCCGCGCCCACCCGTGCCGTCTCCAACGACGTCAACCTCACCGAGATGATGCTGGCCCTCGGCCTCACCGGTTCGATGGCCGGCTATACCGGCGTTTCGGAGTGGAAGACCCTCGACGAAACGCTGCGCACCGGCGTCGCCGAACTGCCCGAACTGTCGCCCGACTACCCGACCAAGGAGGTGCTGCTCGGCGCCGATGCCGACTTCTATTTCGCCGGCTGGAACTATGGCATGAAGGTCGGCGGCGAGATCACCCCGGATACCCTCGCCCCCTTCGGCATCGCGGTCTACGAGCTGACCGAAAGCTGCATCCACATCATGGACAAGCCCAAGGTCGCAATCGACGATCTCTATGTCGACCTGCTCAACCTGGGCAAAATCTTCGGCGTCTCCGAGCGGGCGGAAGCGCTCGTCGCCGGCTACCAGTCCGAACTCGCCGCCTTCACCGCCACGCTGCCGAAGCGCGACAATCCGCCAAAAGTGTTCGTCTACGATTCCGGCGAGGAAAAGCCCTTCACCGCCGGGCGCTACGCCATCCCCACGGCGCTGATCGAAGCGGCCGGCGGCCGCAACATCATGGACGACGTGGATTCGAGCTGGGTCGAGATCGGCTGGGAACCGGTGATCGAGCGCAACCCGGACATCATCGTCATCATCAACTATGGCGAAGTCACCGCCGAACAGAAGGCCGAGTTCATGCGCAGCAACCCGGCCTTCAAGGACATCCCGGCGGTAAAAAATAACCGCTTCGTTACGCTTCAATATGTCGAGGCGACGCGGGCCGCGGAATATCGCGGCGATCAAGCGTCTCGCTGCGGCGTTCGCGGAGTAGCCGACATCGGCGCGGGCCGACCCCCACCCCTGTCCCCTCCCCCTAAACAAGGGGAGGGAGACCCAAACACCGACATCGCAGAATGCGTCTCCCTCCCCTTTCTTAGGGGGAGGGGACAGGGGTGGGGGTCAGCCCGCTCCGACGGCGCAATCTTGCGAGCAAAGGCCCCCAAAAAATGTCCCACCGCCACCTCACCGGCCCGCGCCACGGCCTCATCCACGCCACCCCGGCGCTCGTGGCCGGCCTCACCGCCATCCTCCTCCTCACCGCGCTGGTCGCGGTCAGCGTCGGCACCATCGCCATTCCACTCGACACGGTGTGGTCCGTCGTGGCCCACCACCTCGCCCCCGGCAGCGTCGAGGTCACCTGGTCGGCCGGGCGTGATAATATCGTCTGGGAGGTGCGGCTGCCGCGCGTCATCCTCGGCGCCATTGTCGGCGCCAGCCTGGCGCTGGTCGGCGCGGCGCTGCAATCGGTCACCCGCAACCCGCTGGCCGATCCGCATCTGCTCGGCATTTCCTCGGGCGCCGCGCTCGGCGCCATCATCGTGCTGCTCCATACCGGCATGTTTCTCGGCCTCGCCACCGTGCCGATCTTTGCCTTCGGTGGGGCGCTCCTGAGCACCGCCATTGTCGTCGGCGTCGCCAACCTCACCCGCTCCACCGATGCCAGCCGGCTGATCCTCGCCGGCGTCGCCGTCAGCTTCATCATCAGTTCCGGCGGCAGCCTCGCCATCTTTTTCGGCAATCCGCGCGCCACCCATACGGTGGTGTTCTGGATGCTCGGCGGGCTGGGGCTCTCGAACTGGGCGCAGTTGCCCTACCCGCTCGTCGCGCTGCTCGCCTGCGGCGCCTATCTCATCGCCAACGCCCGCAACCTCAACGCCATGACGCTGGGCGATGAGAGCGCCACCACGCTCGGCATCCCGGCCGGGCGCTTCCGCATGCTGGTGTTCATCGTCTCTGCCCTGCTCACCGGCGCGGCGGTGGCCTTTTCCGGCGTCATCGCCTTTGTCGGGCTGATGATCCCGCATATCGTCCGCCTGGTGGTCGGCGGCGACTATCGCCGGGTGCTGCCACTCTCCGCCCTGCTCGGCGCCATTTTCCTGGTGCTTGCCGACATGCTGGCCCGCATCATCATCCCGCCGCAGGATCTGCCCATCGGCATCATCACCGGCCTCGTCGGAGGTGGCTTCTTCATCCTGCTGTTGCGGCGTCGCTCCAGTCTCGCTTGACAGGTCTCAGGCCGCAGCATATTCAACACATACGTTGATCAACATGGATGTTGAATATGCCCGCCGTCGCCACCGACCCTCTCAGCAACACGCTTTCTGCCCTCGCCGATCCGACCCGCCGGGCCCTGCTGGCCCGGCTGACCGAAGGCGAGGCGACGGTCAACCAGCTGGCCGAACCGTTCGACATCACCCTCCAGGCCGTGTCGCGACATCTGAAGGTGCTCGAAACGGCCGGGCTGATCAGCCGCGGCCGCGAGGCGCAGTGGCGGCCCTGCAAGCTCGAAACCGCGCCGCTGCAGCAGGTCGATGGCTGGCTGGCCCGCTATCGCATGTTCTGGGAGGGCAGCTTCGACAAGATGGGCGCCTACCTCGAAGAGATCACCAAGGGAGACGAGAATGGCCGCAAGAACTGAAGCCCTGCGCGACGACGAGCTGTTCATCACCCGCAGCTTCGATGCGCCGCTGTCGATCGTCTGGCGCATGTGGCAGGAGCCCGAGCACATGATCCGCTGGTGGGGCCCGGAAGGTTTTACCGTCACCGACCTCGCCTCCGACTTCCGCCCCGGCGGCGCCTGGCGCGTCGGCATGACCTCCAGCATGTTCCCCAAGAGCTGGTCGGGCGGCAACTACCTCGAAATCGAACCGCACAAGCGCATCGTCCTCAGCTTCGCCTGGGACGATGACTCCGGCGAGACGGTGCCCACCACCATCACCGTTGACTTCGAGGAACGCGCCGGGCGCACCACCCAGCACTTCCACCAGAGCCCCTTCACCTCGGTGACCTCGCGCGACAGCCATGTCGGCGGCTGGAACTCGCTGTTCAACAAGGAACAACAATACGCCGCGGCCTTGGCCAAGGGCGTTCAGCTGCCGCAGCTGACCTAGTCACCCACTACAGCCGGTGCGTGCCGCCCCCCACCCCTGTCCCCTCCCCGCAAGGGGGAGGGAGACGACAGCCTCGATATCAGTGTGAGGGTCTCCCTCCCCTTGCAGCGGGGAGGGGACAGGGGTGGGGGTCCACAGCCGCCAGCCTCTCAGCCAAAAAGGACCCCCCCAAAATGCTCCTCGCCAACAAAACCGCCATCATCCACGGGGCCGCCGGCAAGATCGGCTCGGCCACCGCCCGGCAGTTCGCCGCCGACGGCGCTCGGCTGTTCCTCGCCGGCCGAACCCTGGCCAAAGTTCAAGCTCTGGCTGACGCGATCAACGCCAGTGGCGGCACGGCCGAAGCCGCCGAAGTCGATGCCCTCGACGAAGCCGCCGTGCGCGCCCACGCCGATGCCGTCGCCGCGAAAGCCGGCCGCATCGACATCGCCTTCAACGCCGTGAGGATCCGCGGCGACCTGCAGGGCACCCGGGTCATCGACATGCCCACCGAGGACGTGCTGACCCCGATCAGCGTCGGCGCCCGCACCCACCTGATCACCGCCATCGCCGCCGCCCGCCACATGGTGAAACAGGGTGCCGGCACTATCCTCACCCTCTCCTCCACCGGCGCGCATCTCTCCGGGCGCGATCAGATGAAGCACCATGCCGGCGGCTTCGGCGTCGCCTGCGCTACCATCGAGGCGCTGTCGCGCACGCTGGCCGGCGAACTCGGCCCGCACGGGGTTCGCGTCGTCTGCCTCCGCTCCGAGGCGATCCCCGAGACCTGGACGATCGAGCCGCAGCACGCCGCTTTCGTCGCCGAGATCAAGGCCTATATGACATCAGGCACCATCCTCGGCCGCATGACCACGCTCGCCGAACTCGCCAATGCCGCCGCCTTCGCCGCCTCCGACCGCGCCAGTGCGATGAGCGGCGCCATCATGAACCTCACCTGCGGCTCGGTGCTGGATGCGGACTAGGCCCGCCCCCGAAATTACTCGGAGGGCACAAATAATGCATCGCCCCGGCGTTGCTTGTGACAATGTCTGCTGACATGATCCGCCCCGACTATTCTGTTTATCTCTGAATATTCAGCCGCGGGGCGGATGCGATGGGCGACAGTTGGCAGAATGTCGTGTTGCGGAACATGCATCCGAAGCTGCGGATGTTTTCCAACTGCAACGCCGATGTGAGCTCCGCCAAATCGGAGGTGCAGGCGGCGCTGCGCGTCACCACCCAGGCGATCGCCGCGTCCACCCCGCCGCTCGCCACCGCGCTGGCCCCCGGCGATGCGCCGGTCCGCGGCACCGCCAAGCAGCACGGCGTCGATGTGCAGAGCCAGCGCGACGCGGTCGAAGTCAGCGTCTTCGTCCGCGCCACCGACAGCCTGCCGCCGGTCCCCGGCCAGCAGACCTTGCGCGGCATGGGCACCCGCCGCATGACGCTCGACGAGGCCTATGATTTGGCGCGCGACGGCAGCACCATCTTCATCGAGCCCGCCGACGCGCTGAAACTGCCCCGCCCGATCAAGGGCAGCACCGGCACTGCCGCCCCTGCCCCGCGCACCCCCGGCGCCGGTACCGCCGAACTCGGCGACGGCGCCGGCATGCTGATCGGCATCATCGATGTCGAAGGGTTCGACTGGACCCATCCCGATTTCCTCGATGCCGCCGGCAAAACCCGCTTCGTCAGCATCTGGGACCAGGGCGCCAGGGAAGGCCGCAACCGCAAGGGCATGAACCGCGGCCGCATCATCACCGCCGCGGCCATGCAGGCCGCCCTCGCCGATGCCGGGCAGGTGCACGTCTCGCCGCACGATCTCGAGCCGCAGTCGCAGATGCTGGTCGGCGCGCACGGCACGCATGTCGCCTCGATCGCCGCCGGCAATAGCGGCCTCTGCCCCAAGGCCGATATCGCCGCCGTGCTGATCGCCCTGCCCGAAAACGAGATGGACCGGCGCACGTCGTTCTACGATTCCACCAGCCTGCTCGATGCCGTCTACTACCTGCTCGGTCTGGCCGGCGAGCGGCCGATTTCCATCAACATCAGCCTCGGCACCAACGGCCAAGCCCATGATGGCTCGAGCATCCTCGATCGCTGGATCGATGCGCTGCTTACCGAGCCTGGCCGCGCCATCTCGATCGCCGCCGGCAATGCCGGGCAGGAACGCCCCGAAGCGCCGGATGATCTCGGCTATATGACGGGCCGCATCCACGCGAGCGGCAAGATCGACGCCCAGGGGCTCGACCATATCCTCGAGTGGCAGGTGGTCGGCGACCGGATCAAGGATGCCTCCGAAAATGAGCTCGAAATCTGGTACGAGCCGCAGGATCGCTTCGCCATCTCGGTCCGCCCGCCCGACGGCGACTGGATCGGCCCGGTCCTGCCCGGCCAGTACCTCGAAAACCATCAACTGCCCGATCGGACGCTGATCAGCGTCTACAACGAGCTGCACCATCCCACCAACGGCGCCAACTACATGGCCGCCTATCTCACGCCGTTCTTCAGTCCCAACATCATCGTCGGCGTCCCCGCCGGCACCTGGCAGGTCAAACTGCACGGGCTCACGGTGCGCGATGGCACCTTCCATGCCTGGATCGAGCGCGACGACCCGGCCGATCTCGGCGACGGCAACTTCTTCTGGCCCTCGTTTTTCACCGAGGCCTCGTATGTCGATACCTCCTCGGTCGGCGCCCTCGCCTGCGGCCAGCGCGTCGTCTCGGTCGCCAATCTCGACGAGGTCCGGCGCCGCGCTCACATCACCTCGAGCCAGGGCCCGACCCGCGATGGCCGCCCGAAGCCCGATATCACCGCGCCCGGCACCGATATCGTCGCCGCCAACGGCTTTGGCGATCCAGGCGACCGCTGGATCAGGATGACCGGCACCAGCATGGCGAGCCCCTATGTCACCGGCGTCGTCGGGCTGATGCTGGCTGCCGAGCCGACGCTCACCGCCGCGCAAATCCTGGGCATCATCCGGGCCACGGCCCAGCCGCTCCCCGGCGCCACCTATCAATGGGCCAACGATCTCGGCTTCGGCGTCATCTCCCCGGCCGCCTGCGTCGCCGAAGCGAGGCGGGCGCTGCTGCGCACCGAACTGAAGACCACCGCACCGGCCGCTCCCGCCGTCATCGCCGAGGTGCTGGCTGCCGCCCCGCCCCGTCGCCGGGCCGCGCCGAAGCCGCAACAGACCCGCCGTCCGCCCACGAGGACACCATGAAGATTACCCTGCTGCCGTCAGAAAAGGGCGATTGCCTGCTGCTCGAAGCCGGCGCGGTCAGCATCCTCGCCGATGGCGGCATGCCCGGCTCCTACATCTCGGAAGTCCGCGGCTTCCTCGGCAAATGGGCCGAAACCACCGGCAAGGACCTCGACCTGGTCTATGTCTCGCATGTCGATCAGGATCACATCGCCGGCGTCTTGCAACTGCTCGAGGATACCGTGCTCTGGCGGGTGTACGATCACAAGCACGGCAACGGCCAGCCGGCCAACCAGCCGGCCTTCAGGCGGCCACCCAAGGTCAAGCGCATCTGGCACAATGCCTTCAAGACCATGGTCGATGAATCCGAAGCCATCGGCAGCGTGCTCGCCTCGCGCGCCAACAGCCTGTCGAGCTCGGCCAACCTGTCGCTGCTGCGCCTTGCCGATGCCTTCCGCTCGGTCGCCAGCTCGATCCCCGAGGCGATCAAGGTGTCCCGCCGCATCGCTGCCGACCAGTTGGACATTCCGCTCAACGGCGAGTTCGATAAGCTGCTCGCCATGGTGCGCGGCCAGGAAGTGATCGGTCTCGCCGCCGGCAGCCCGCTCGAAATCCGCGTCATCGGCCCGTTCCCGGCCGATCTCGAAAAGCTGCGCAAATACTGGAAGAACTGGCTCGCCGATGCCGGCAACGCCACCAGCGTCGCCAAGCTCGAAGCCTGGCTCGAAGACAATGAAGGCCCGCTGCCCACCGGCTTCGGGGTATCGATCGACGACGAGCTCGGCAGCCGCCAGGATGTCACCGAGCCCAACCTCGCCTCGCTGATGCTGCTGCTCGAAGAGCGCAAGGCCGGCGGCGGCGTCACCCGCGTGGTGATGACCGGCGACGGCCACGCCGCCGACATCCTCGCCGGCCTCACCCATCACGGCCGCCTCGCCGATGGCGGCGGGCTGCATGTCGATGTGCTGAAGCTGCAGCACCATGGCTCCGAGCACAATCTCGACCGCAATTTCGTCAAGCGGCTCACCGCCGATCACTACCTGATCTGCGCCAATGGCGAGCACCTCAACCCCGATCTCAGGGTGCTCGAAGTACTGCTCGAACTTCCGCCTCGCCACCGACGACCGGCTGTCCCCCAACCCCGAGGCCACCCGGCCCTTCACCATCTGGCTCAACTGCAGCACCGACTATCTCGATCAGCAGCAGGCCGATTTCATGGCCAGGAACAACGGCCAGCCCTCACCCAAGATCACCGACCGGATCACCCAGTTCACCGCCATCGAAGCCCAGCTCGCCGCCGCCAAACAGCAGAACCCGGGTCGCCTGAAGCTCAAATACCTGAAAGCCTCGCCGCTGGTGCTCGAGGTCTGAGAGAAAGCCCCAGAGCCATCAGTCGGCGGCCCTCTCCCGCTTGCGGGCAGGGCTATCGCATATGAAGGACCACCGGATTCTCAGTGGTCCTCCACCGCGTAGCGGGGGAGGGGGACCAGCGAAGCTGGTGGAGGGGGCGGCCACACACACCGGCGTATCCTGCCGCCCCCTCCACCGCCTTCGGCGGTCCCCCTCCCCCGTTTCACGGTGGAGGACCACTGAGAGGCCGGCGCGTAACGCCATATGCAATTGCCCTTCGACTGGACGTTCCTGAACGATACCCCCATCCCCCCGTTTCAAATCCACCGCGAACTGTTCTACCCTCCACCGGTAACCCGCGGAGCCCTGCCATTCCCGACTCTCTGCATATCGGCGGCGCCGTGCATCTCCCGCTGGCGGAGATTTCCATCGACTACATCCGCAGCCCCGGCCCGGGCGGCCAGAACGTCAACAAGGTGTCGAGCGCCGCGCAGCTGCGCTTCGACCTGATGGGCTCGCCGTCTTTGCCCGAGCCGCTGAAGCATCGCGCCGCTGCCCTCGCCGGCAGCCGGCTAACCACCGACGGGGTCATCGTCATCACCGCCAACCGCCTGCGCAGCCAGCCGATGAACCGCGACGACGCCATCGAGCGCCTCGTCGCCATCCTGCGGCAGGCCCTGGTGCCGCCCAAACCCCGCCGCCCGACCCGCCCCACCCTCGGCTCCAAGCAACGTCGCCTCGAAGGCAAATCGCAGCGCGGCGCCACCAAGAAGCTGCGCAGCGTGAAGACCTGGGATTGAAGCCGCTCGTCTCGGCTGAACATCTGCCGCCCGTTCCGCTCCCGTCGTCATACAGCCGCCGCAATTTGCATCCCAATCTGGTTTGCATCACAAACCCAAGTCGGCGACCAATGCCCGATCTCGACAAAGCCCTCGCCGACATCGTCGAAATCAAATCGCGCCTCGCCCAGTCGAGCGAGTTCCTCGGCCTCGGCCCGGCCGCCCTCGCCACCTCCGGCATCCTGGCTTTCGTCGTCGCGGCACTGCAGTCGATGCTGCCCGCCGCCGAGCCGGCTGTCTTCTTCACCGGCTGGATCCTCACAGCCATCGTCGCCGTGGCGCTGATCGGCGCCGAAATGCTGCGCCGGGCCCGCCGCCACCATGCCGGCCTCGCCGACCAGATGATCCGTGAGGCGGTGCTGAGCTTCGTGCCGGCAGGCGTTGCCGGCGCCGCGCTACTCGCCTTCTTCGCGCGATTTTCGCCCGAGCAGCTCTGGCTCGTCCCCGGGCTGTGGCTGATCCTCGTCAGCCTCGGCATCTTCGCCACCGCCCGCTCGCTGCCCCGCGCCATCGCGCTCGCCGGCGCCTGGTATCTGCTCAGCGGCTTCACCGTGCTGCTGCTCGCCGCCCCCGACCAGAGCCTGTCGCCCTGGCACATGGGCCTGCCCTTCGCCATCGGCCAGCTGCTGATCGCCGCCATCGTCCACCGCACCTCGGAGGCCGCCAATGTCCGCTGAGCCCGACGCCCCCTTTGCCTATGACGGGCTCGACCGCGTCATCCACGAAAAGGCCCGCCTCGGCATCCTCACCTCGCTGGCCGGCCGCCCCGACGGCCTCGCCTTCAACGATCTGCTGCGCCTCTGCGGCCTCACCCAGGGCAACCTCAGCCGCCACCTCACGGTGCTGCAGGAGGCTGGCCTGGTCGAGATCCTGAAGGGCTACACCGGTAACCGTCCGCTGACCGAAATCCGCCTGACAGCCGCCGGCCGCCAGCGGTTTATCGACTATCTCTCGGTGCTGGAGCGCGTCGTGCGGGATGCGTCGGCCCGGGCGGAACAGGTTGGGCCGGGCAAGGCGCAGCCGGCGTGAAGTCGGTGCTGACTGAAGCAGACGACCCCCTCCCGGCCTCCCCCATAAAGGGGGAGGTGAAAAGTCGAGGCCCTGTCTTCGATCGTGCCAAACACTCGGTGCGGCACCTCCCCCTTTATGGGGGACTTCGAGCCGTCCCGAAGGGCAAATCGCTCCAGTGGAGCGATTTGAGGGGAGAAGGCCATGAGAGCTACGCTCGAATGGCGAGGGAGGGGGCCGTCTCTCTCAGTCAGCACGCCAACTCGTAACAAATGCCTGACCATTTCACGCCCATACCCACGAGGTTTACAATGCAAACCACTCCCAGCCACAAACTCCACGTCGCCATCATCATGGACGGCAACGGCCGGTGGGCCGAAGCGCGCGGCCTGCCTCGCCCGGCCGGCCACCAGGTCGGCGCCGACGCGGTGCGCGCCATCGTCCGCTCCGCCATCCAGCGCGATATCGGTGCGCTGTCGCTCTATGCCTTCTCCACCTACAACTGGCGGCGTTCGGAAACAGAGGTTGCCGGCATGATGGCGCTGCTCCGGCATTTCCTGCTGGTCGAAGCGCGCCAGCTGCGCGAGGCCAATGTCCGGATTTCCATCATGGGCCGCCGCGACCGCCTGCCGCTCGGCCTGGTGAAAGCCATCGCTGCCGCCGAGCGCAGCACTGCCGGCTGCACCGGCCTGCACCTGCGCGTCGCCATCGACTACTCGGCCCGCGACGCCATCCTCGCCGCCGTCGCCGATGGCCGCTCCGTCGAAGCCATCGCTGCCGAGCTGGGCACCGAGGACGTGGATTTCCTCATCCGCACCGGCGGCGACCAGCGCCTCTCCGATTTCATGCTGTGGGAATGCGCCCAGGCCGAGCTGTACTTCACCCGGGTGAAATGGCCGGACTTCGGCCCGGCGGAGTTCGACATGGCGTTGACGGAGTACGGCACGCGGGTGCGAAGCTTTGGCGGCAATATCGAAGAGCGGGCTGTGGCCTAGATTGCAGGAAACTTGGAATACCTGAGCCTGTTGGGGCCACCTAAGATTGCCTCCCCCACGGTGGGGGAGGGTCAGTGCACTTCAGACAACGGCCTGACCGGTGTTAGATCTCAAGGCCGCTGGAACGTCTGGTACTCCGGCGCCCCCAGCCGTTCGAACACCTGGATATTGAGCCCGCCCGGCGTCGTGTCGTTGCGCAGCGCCCGCATCGCCGTCGCCACGCCGCTGTCGCCGAACAGCTTGTGGCCGGCGCCGACGATCACCGGCGCCACGATCAGCCGCAGCTCATCGACCAGCCCCGCCGCCAGCAGCGCGCGGCCGAGGCTGCCGCTGCCATGCACCTGCAGCTCGCCGCCGTCACGCGCCTTCAGCGTTTCGATCTCCCTGACGATATCGCTGCGCAACACCGTGACCGGCCCCCACTCCGCCTTGGCAAGCGTGGCCGATGCCACGTATTTCGGCAGCCGGTTCATCATCAGCCCGATGGCGTCATCCGGCTTGTTCATCTCCGGCCAGTCGCGCGAAAAGCTCTCATAGGTCCGCCGGCCAAGCAGCAGGCCGCCGGCCTGTTCCAGCCAGGTCCGCGCCTGGCTGAGAAAGGCCTGGTCCATATAGGGCACGAACCAGCCACCGCGCGAAAAACCGTCGCTGCGGTCCTCGTCCGGGCTGCCCGGCCCCTGATACACCCCATCCAGCGACACGAAGGTCGAAACCACCAGCTTCATTTCCAAAAGCTCCCGAGCAACACTTTGCCTGAGCGCTAACTATCCATGCCAGAAACTTAGCGCAATGGCTAAGTGACGTCTTCACCACACACTTAGCCGTTGCGCTAAGCATTTTCCAATGCTAGGCGTCGCGCATGCCAGCGAACACACCACTCGACGGGATATTCCAGGCCCTTGCCGATCCGACGCGGCGGGCCATCCTCGCCCGCCTGGGCGGCGGCCCGGCCGGCGTCGGCGAGCTGGCCAAACCCTTCGAAATGGCCCTGCCCTCGTTCATGAAACACATCGCCGCGCTCGAGCAGAGCGGCCTGATCCGCACCTCGAAATCCGGCCGGGTGCGCACCTGCTTCATCGAGCCGGCCACCTTCGGGCTGGTCGATAGCTGGCTCGGCGAGCAGCGCCGGCTGTGGAGCGCGCGCACCGACCGGCTCGAGGCCTTCGTGACCAGGGACAAGACATGAACCAGACCTTCGACCCCGAACGCGACCTCACCATCGAGCGCTTCATCCGCGCCCCGCGCGCTGCTGTGTGGAACGCCTGGACCGATGCGCGGCAGTTCGAGCAGTGGTGGGTGCCGGCGCCGGCAAAGTGCCGCGCGGTCCGCTTCGAGGTCGTCCCCGGCGGCCCGCTGGTCACCGAGATCAGCGAAGACGGAGCCACCTTCGCCCCGCATATGGATGGCTGCTTCCTCATCGTCGAACCGCAGCGCCGCCTGATCTTCACCGACGCCCTGCTCGGCGGCTTCCGCCCGGCCCCCAGCAGCTTCATCACTGCCGAGATCACCCTCGACGAGGCCGATGGCGGCACGCAGTACACCGCCCGCGTCATGCACTCCGACCGCGCCGCGCGCGACAAACACGCCGAACTCGGCTTCTACGACGGCTGGGGCACGGTGATCGGGCAGCTGGCGAAGTTTGTGGAGATGCCGACGAGTTGAGTGGCCAGAGTGGTTTGCGCTAGCCGCGCCCCCCAGCGTCCCCTCGCCCCTGAGGGGAGAGGGTAGTGCAGCTCGGACCGATAGGTCCGTAGCGGAACTAGGGTGAGGGGTTCAGCTTCTCAGCGAGCACGTGTGGGGCCGCTTCACCCCTCAACCGGCGCTTCGCGCCACCTCCCGGCGAGGGCTATGCCCTCGTCCGGTGCCCCTGAGGGGAGAAGGGAAGGAGCCGACTGCCCAAGGGACATGATCTGCAGCAGCCTCAGCCCTGCTCCCCCTCCCGCCGCTCCGCCACCCCATGCGGCACCGAGCGCCACACGATAAGCGCCAGCCCCACCAGCGGTGCCCCGATCAGCGGCAGCGCAATCGCGCCCCAACTGTCCAGCACGATGCCACCCAGCGCCGCCGCCACTGCCATGCCGATCATGAAGGCCGACATATTGAGCGAGATCGCCACCGGCACGGCGCCCGGGGCGATCTGCGCCATGTGGCTGGCCACGGCGATCGAATAGGTCCTGACGACAAAGCCCTGCGCCCCGACCGTCAGCATCAGCGCCGGCAGCGCGAACTGCGGCGGCAGCCAGGCGAGGCTGTAAAACACCAGCATCACCACGATCACCGCCAGCCCGGCAATGGTTGCCGTCCGCCCGCTGCCCAGCCGATCCGCCATGCGCCCGGCGGTGGCGCTGCAGGCGATGGCCCCGACCCCGCCGGCCAGCAGCACCAGGGGCAGTGCCTCGTAGCCGACGCCCACCGCCGTCATCAGCGCGCCGATATAGACGATCAGCGGCGACGAGCCGATCATGAACAACAGGGTCGAGAGCAGCGCCCGACCGACGCCCGGATTGCGCAGCACCTTCAGCCGGTCGCGAATGCTCAGCGTGTCGCCCATCATGCCGCGCGGCAGCTTGAGATACAGCGCCGTCGCCGAGAACCCGGCCATGATCGCCAGCATCACATAGACCACGCGCCAGCCGAACTGCGCCGCGATCCACGCGCCGAGCGGCACCCCGGCCAGCGCGGCGATCGCCTGCCCCATGCTGATCACCTGCATGTAGCGGCCGCGCTTGCCATAGGGCGCGATCATCGCGGCGGTCGCCATGGCGGTGCCGGTATAGGTGCCGGCCACCACCGCCAAAGCCGTCCGCACCACCACCAGCGCCTCGAAGGTGGCGGAGAGCACGATCAGCAGCGCGCAGATCGCAAAGCCGAACTCCGAACCGGCCAGGATCCGCCGCCGCCCCACCCCGCCGAGCAGCAGCGCCAGGAGCGGCGGGCCGAACGCATAGGCCAGCGAATAGAACAGCACCACCAGACCCGCCTGCCCCAGGCTCACCCCGAGGTCGGCGCCGATCAGCGGCAGCAATCCGGCGATCAGCCCCCCTTCAATGGCCCCGACAAATGCCGCCAGCGCCAGCCAATACAGCCGCAAATCCATGGTTACCCCTCGCAGGTATTCTTGGCGGGGTGCGGCGACAGGGGAAAGGGCTAATTGGCCAAGGTGGCATGTCTAATGGTAGCGGTACCTGTCTAGATCGAGCCACAGCCGCGATGCCCACCTCCCCCTTGACGGGGGAGGCAAGCGAAGCTTGGGAGCGAAAGCGAGCTAGCGAAGCTCGGAGGGGGTGCGCGGAGCCCCGATTGAGCTGGTGTCCACGCGCCATCGAGCCTGCCGCACATCCCAAGGGGGAGAGCCCGATCAAATGGCGCGAACCGCATGCATCCGGGCTCCGCACACCCCCTCCGAGCTGCGCTAGTCGCTGCCGCTCCCAAGCTGCGCTTGCCTCCCCCGTCGAGGGGGAGGTGGGCACCGCGTCCTTGGCTGCCCCCGTTCACATTCCGTTCGCCACACCCTATATTGCTGTCGAACCACGCCAACCCTGACAGATTCTGACAGCAGACCCATCTATGGTGTCCGCTGAAGCAGCCTCAATCGCCCCCTCGAGAGTCCGCCATGCCCCCGAAAAAGCCGGTTTCCGACTTCTCCATCGATGACTTCCTCGGCGAGATCGAGAAGGCCGAGGACGAGCGCCTGAACAAGCGGCTGCCGCAGGAGCGCCTGAAGAACAAGCGCGCCCTCGACAACGCTGCCCGCCGCGCTGCCGAAGCCGCCGGCACCGGCATCCAGCCGCTGACGCCGCAACCGGTGGAGAAACCGAAGAAGTCGGCCCGCTCTGCCGCCACCGGCATGCAGCTCAAGGCCCCGAAGTCGAAGGCAAACTCGGTCGACCGACCCGACTTTGGCGGCATGGGTGAATCCGCCCAGGCCGGCTTCGGCCACCTGCCATCCGGCCACATCACCGCCCGCGATATCTCGCGCCAGGCCGCCAAGGACCCCGAGGTGATGGAGCAGCTGCGCGAGGCGCTCGATACCTCGAAGAAGAAGGTCAAGGCCAAGAACATGCCCGGCCAGTCGCTGGCCGGCGCGCAGACGGTGGGCATCTCCGCCACGGTGAAGGCCCTCGAGGATATCATCCTGCACGGCCGCAAGGAGGTGGAGGGCAACACCGAGTGGAAGCCGCACCGCCCTGCTCCGCGTGACAAATCCGAGGGCGGCGTGCCGTTCAAGCTGGTCACCAGCTACGAGCCGCGCGGCGACCAGCCCACCGCCATCGCCGACCTGGTCGAGGGCATCGACAATGGCGAGACCGACCAGGTGCTGCTCGGCGTCACCGGTTCCGGCAAGACCTTCACCGCGGCGCAGACCATCATGCGCACCCAGCGCCCGGCGCTGATCCTCGCGCCCAACAAAACGCTGGCGGCCCAGCTCTATGGCGAGATGAAGTCGTTCTTCCCCGACAACGCCGTCGAGTATTTCGTCTCCTACTACGACTACTACCAGCCCGAGGCCTATGTGCCGCGGACCGACACCTATATCGAGAAGGAATCGACCATCAACGAGCAGATCGACCGCATGCGCCACTCGGCGACGCGCGCCCTGCTCGAACGCGACGACGTCATCATCGTCGCCTCGGTCTCCTGCATCTACGGTATCGGCTCGGTGGAAGATTACACCGCCATGACCTTCGACCTCAGGAAGGGCCAGAAGGTCGACCAGCAGGAACTGCTGCGCTCGCTCAGCCAGCTGCAATACAAGCGCGGCGACGCCGGCTTCGTCCGCGGCACTTTCAGGGTTCGCGGCGACACGGTGGAACTGTTCCCGGCGCACTATGAGGATGCCGCCTGGCGCATCACCCTGTTCGGCAACGAGATCGAGTCGATCGCCGAGTTCGATCCGCTCACCGGCAAGAAATCGTCCGACCTGCTGAGCGTCCGCATCTTCGCCAACAGCCACTATGTGACGCCGCGCGCCACCCTCACCGGCGCCATCAAGGAGATCAGGAAGGAGCTCGCCGCCCGCCTGCAGGAGCTCAACGGCGCCGGCCGCTTCCTCGAGGCGCAGCGGCTCGAACAGCGCAGCCTGTTCGATCTCGAGATGATGGAAGCCACCGGCTCCTGCGCCGGTATCGAGAACTATTCGCGCTACTTCTCCGGCCGCAAGCCCGGCGAACCCCCACCGACTTTGTTCGAATACCTGCCCGACAACGCCCTGGTGTTCATCGACGAAAGCCACGTCACCGTCGGCCAGCTCGGCGCCATGTATCGCGGCGATCTTCGTCGTAAAGCCACGCTCGCCGAATACGGCTTCCGCCTGCCCTCGGCCATGGACAACCGCCCGCTCCGCTTCGAGGAGTGGAACGCCATGCGCCCGCAGACCGTCTATGTCTCGGCCACCCCCGGCGCCTGGGAAATGGAGCAATCCGGCGGCGTGTTCGCCGAACAGGTGATCCGCCCCACCGGCCTGATCGACCCGCCGGTCGAGATCCGCCCGGCCAAAACCCAGGTCGACGACGTGGTCGACGAAATCCGCCAGGTGTCGAAGGCCGGCTACCGCACCCTCGTCACGGTGCTGACCAAGCGCATGGCCGAAGATCTCACCGAATACATGCACGAGCAGGGTATTCGTGTCCGCTACATGCACTCCGACATCGACACCATCGAGCGCATCGAGATCATCCGCGATCTCCGCCTCGGCGCCTTCGATGTGCTGGTCGGCATCAACCTCTTGCGTGAAGGCCTCGACATCCCCGAATGCGCCCTCGTCGCCATCCTCGATGCCGACAAGGAAGGGTTCCTGCGCTCCGAGACCTCACTGATCCAGACCATTGGTCGCGCCGCCCGTAACGTCGACGGCAAGGTCATCCTCTACGCCGACAACATCACCGGCTCCATGGAACGCGCCATGGCCGAAACCACCCGCCGCCGCGAAAAGCAATCGGCCTACAACGAAGCCAACGGCATCACCCCGCAATCGGTGAAATCCAACATCAAGGAAATCGTCGACAGCATCTACGAACAGGACCACGTCACCGTCTCGATCGGCAAGGACAAGAGCGGCAAGGAGAAGGTCCAGGCCGGGGCAAACCTGGCTGCGGTGATCAAGGACCTGGAACGCGAGATGCGCGAGGCCGCGACGAACCTGGAGTTTGAACGCGCTGCCCGACTTCGTGATGAGGTCAAGCGACTACGCGAGATGGAACTGGACGTCCTTGAAGGTTCGGCAGACTAGCGCGTGCAAACTCACGAAGTTGAGTTCGAGACTTCGAACCGTGCCGAAGGCAAAATCGCTCCAGTGGAGCGATTTTAGGTGAGAAGGCCATGAGAGCTACGCTCGAATGGCGGCGGCACGGCTGCGCGATGAGGTGAAACGGCTGCGGGAGATGGAGCTGGATGTGTTGGAGGGTGGGGTGGATTAGGAGAAAATCGCTCCAGTCGACCGTGCTTGTGGGGGAGAGGGCCTTGGTAACTGCCCGAGAGATGCCTACCGAGGGCGGTTGGAGTGGCGGGCTACGCGCGTACTCTCACCGGCGGCGACGCTTGCAAGCCCAACTCGCGCCCCCTTCTGCACCGTCCCGCTTGGTGCGTGGCGAAGCGAAATCGTGGTCCAAGTCCCGCTGGGGAGTAACCTTCGGAATCCATCCATAGATGTAACGACCGACGACAGAAGTCCAAGCACGCGATGGATGTGCATGTCATGATTTTTCCAATGTCTTGGGACCAGAACCTTGATTTTGTCGCACTCGTGGCGAGCGACTTTTTTGAGATGGACATCCCATGCGATCGGCCGCACCTGTACAAATACCTGACATTCAATGACGTCTCGTTCCGTAGAAACTTCTTGGCAAACCCGACGCTTAAGTTTGCAACAAAGGCACAGCTAAACGACCCATTTGATCTATCCCGCCGGTTCGACCAGTTCGGCGGAGAGCTCCTCCGTAAATTCGCGAACAAGTATGTAGCAGCGCAGCTAGAGGAGCGACTAGGGGACCCTTCCTACGTGATCGAAGAGATCGCGAAGATTCCAAGGGTCAAAGCCAGCGGCTTGAGCATGCTACAGCTCCGACAACTACTAGAGACGCCAATCGGGAAGGCTGCAGTTTCTAGTGTTAGAGACCAGATGCGCGCCTCCTTGCCTCTGATGATCGATACAGTCTTCGATGTCGCTGACAGCCGCTTGGACGAATTCGTAGAGGGCCCGATTGCCCGGACTGGGATACTCTCCCTAAGCGAAGCTCCGGACAACAGAGCACTCTGGAGCGTGTACGCCGATGGAGGGAACGGATTCGCCTTGGAATTGGACGCCCAGCACCCGTTCTTCCTCGCCAGGCAAAAGGATGGCACCGAACGCAATCGGCTAATCAAAGTCTCGTACAGAGACGACCGAATACCCGATATCTGGACCAACCCCTACTATCTGTTCGCTGTCAAACACGCCGAATATGCATTCGAACGGGAGTGGCGGCTGATTCGCTCGGTAGATGACTGCGACAGCAGGACCATCTCGCCAAGTAACTCGATCTATACTCTTCCCTCCCCCAAAGGAGTAATTGTTTCGATCATTTTTGGCCACCGATGGTCGGCCACGGACATTCGAACCGAGGGGGACATCCTACGAACCTTCGACGAGCGGATAGCCGTCAAGCAGGCAGTGCCCAGTGCCGCCACAGGAAACTACACCATAGATCTCGCGTACTGACCGGTCTGTCGCTTTAGAAGAAGGGGGCGGCCCACAGCATAGGTCTGACGCGCCGTTCACCCACGGTCCCTCATCTGCAGGTTTTTGGAGCCCACATATGCAAAATCCAGTTACGCCTGTTGCGCTCGCCGGCCTCATCGTCTGCGCCACGTTTCCGGTGGCTGCCGCCGAGTATGCCTTCACGCTGCACAACAACCTGAGCCGGCCGATCACCAGCTTCAAGGTGAAGGGCGGCGAGGTCAGCGGCTTCAAGAAGCTCGCCCCCGGCGCCCGGGTCACCTTCACGGTCAGCGTTCCCGGCAGCGAGTGCACCGCCGCCGTCAGCGCGCGGGTCGGTGAGAACCGGCGCGAGGGCCGGGTCAACCTTTGCGACAAGGGCGGCTACGTGCTCACCCCGGCCGAAAGCGGCGCGAAATTCCTGCCGCTGTCGCAGGTGATGCTGGTCCGCTGAGTGGGCGGGCTGCCGAAGGCGGCGCTCTTGCCATATTGGCCTGGCTCACGCGGTAATGACCTTGTCGTGGGTCAACTGTGAACTATGTTTGGGTTCTGCCCAATAGGTGCTTTCCTTGCCAAAACGCCCTCGTTCACATCAGATCGAAGATAAATCCAGGCTGCAGTTTCGCGCCTTGCTCCCCTCTGGTTGGGTAGTTAGGGACAAGACTCCTGACTACGGGATAGATCTTGAAGTAGAAATATTCGACGCCGACGGCAATGCGACCGGAGTCGTTTTCTATGTTCAGCTAAAAGCGACGGACAACGAAAAGGACAAAAATACCGTCGTCATCCCCGTCGACAGGTTGAACTATTATTACTCCATGGACGTTCCCACGTTGATTGTCAGGTATTTCGCCCAGGACAGATCAATGAAGGGAGTCTGGCACCCACGGATACCCCTACCATCAGACGATAGAGAGACGATCACGCATCGCTTCGTGGCAACAGACGCCCTCACGAAGGACACCCCCGCTCGGATAGAAGCCACGCTTGTTATGTGGCGCGCGCTACGGAACCATCGACCATCAGCGCCAATAGGGATGCTCGTTGCCCGTGGGGATATCGACGAGCCAACGTTCCAGTCGCGCCGGAAGATTTTGGGAAAGGCCATGGAGGGCTTTCCCGCAGTCGTAGTGACACGTACCGCAACATCAAAGGCGCCTCAGATCACAGTGACCCTGGATCATGGAAAGGTCACCATGGCGTTTGGCACGCTGTTAGCTCTGTCAGCAGATGTTGACGAGACGGATACAGAGGGGTTTCTCGCTACATTTCTGTACTGCGTGTGCGCGCTCTGCCTTCGAGCTGGATTGCTCGCTCAAGCTATGTTGCTGGCCCGGAGAGCACTTGACTCCTCGGTACGTTGCCCCAGCCGGGAATTGGCCTTCATGGCTAGCACTTCACTAGCGACGGACATTCGATCTGCGACAAAGCTTGCGATCCTGAATGGGTTACACGAGGGCGAAGACGGTATCGCCGAAATATACCTCGCACAGCTTCTGGTTTGGGCGGCTGAACCTAGTGAGCGAGGTGACGCGTACGAACAGTTCGCCCTGCGGGTACTCGCGGCAGGCGATCGAAGTACGGTTCGCTATGGCCTCGGGAACTACTACGCCAGTCGCAGACGATGGCTCGATGCCTTGCATCAATTCAACCTCGCTCGAAAGACCCAACCGCAGTACCTCCAGCTCGACTACTTCCAGCGTGAGGTTGGAGGAGTACTCTTTAGCTCGGGTCGCTATTCGGAGGCCGCGAAATGGTATCGACTGGCGGAGAGCACCGACAAGAGCCAACTACATGAAATACGGCTGGGTGATGCCCTCTTGTTATCCGGCAAGGCCGCGGATGCGGCAATGGCATACGGCAAGGCGAATAGTGGGCCGGATCGGTCGCTGACAGTGCAGGCCGAAGTGAAGAGGCTCCTCGCAGACGACCTTGTATCCCGTATTGGCGCCTCACTCCCCACGAAAACAAGCTTGGCGAAGGCTCTGTTTGACAGCAGTGAGACCGAGACCGTACTCAGCGCAGACGCGTTGCACTACGCCGCTAACTTCAATCGCGGGATGGAGCTGGCTCGGGAGGGCGACTACGCCAGAGCGATCAGTCATTTCCTCGTATGTGCGGTCGCACGCAATGGAGACTCTGAGGCATGGACCAATGCGCTGACTTGCTCAACGCACTTGGACGCAGAATGGCTTCCAGCCGCCATAATGGAATGCGCATTGACGCTCGGCGGCGAGGACGCCCTTGAAGAATTTCGGACTCACCTCGCCAGCCATGTGAGCGCCGAAGTGGTGGCCGCGTTTGACGCTGCGTCTTACGAAATAGGCAGGCCGGCGCGCCCAGATGGCGTGACCCTTAGAGTGCACACGGGACCAGGCCAATACACCGAGTACCAGTCGGGCTAGATTCAGTTCGGCCCCGTCGACCGTGCTGCATCAGGCCGGACAGGGGTGTGAAATCGTTCCCGTCTCGCCAATCGTGCCCCATCTGTCGAAATAGCCCCCACTCGCCCGACATTGGAACAGTCAGGCGAAAGGAGCCGATCATGTCCGCCAACCTCCCCACCAGTTTCGAAGCCACCCTGGTCCAGAGTTCCGCCACCGGCGGCTGGACCTACCTCGTCTGGCCCGAGTCCGTCGCCTTCTTCGGCACCCGTGGCCTGGTCAAGGTCGCCGGCACCATGGATGGCAAGCCGTTCCGCTCCAGCTTCATGGCGCTCGGCGACGGCACCCACAAGCTACCGGTCGCGGCAAAGCTGCGCGGCCAACTGGGCAAGGGCGTCGGCGAACCGATCCGCGTGACGCTGAACGAACGGCTCGCCTGAGCCCTCACCCCTGCTCGATGGTCAGCGTGCCATGCGTCCGATCCTCGATGGTCTGCAGCGGCAGGCTCAGCCGGAACTCGTCGCCGGCAGGGTGGTAGATGGCGAAGCGAAAGCCCTTCTGCAGCAGCGCCTCCACCTCGTCCTGGGTAAACTTGGTGTGCCGCGTGGCGCGGCCGTTGAGCGGGATGGTGTGTCTGGGCATGGGCTGTCTCCGGCACGTGTTCGTGATTTGTTCTAGAGATGAGGCTTTGGCGGAGTCCACTGGGTTTCGGTGGGGGCGAGGTGCATCCAGTGCACCCCGGTTGCGAAAACTAAGGACTTAGCTGCGCTAAGCCCAAGTTTTCGCTTTCTCCCCCGCCAAGGGGGAGAGTCCAGACTGAGACTCCAATGCGAATGGAGGCCACCGCTCATCTCCCCCTTGGCGGGGGAGAAAGCAAAATCTTAGGTTTAGCCGTTTGGCTAAGCCTTAGATTTTGCAAGAGAGGGGGTCTTGGAGGGCACGGCCACGCCCCCCACACCATGGCGCGCGCCGTTGCCCGCGCTATACTCCTCCCAAACCTGGGGGATCACATCATGCTTCGCTTCATCGGCGCGTTTGCCGCCGCCGGCCTGTTGCTACTGTCGCCGGTTGTCGCCGAGACCGACTGGAGCCGCTATGGCAGCTTCAAGTCGACGCGCTGCGAGGACGCCAAGACCATTGCCGACATCAAGGAATCACTGAAGGGGCTCGAGTTCAACGAAGGCGGCGGCCGCGCTTTCCGCCTTGCCAGCAGCGTCAAGATCAGCAAGTCGCGCACCCTCAAGGCGACCGCCAACATGCTGGTGTGCCAGCTCAGCCTGCGCACCGTCGAAGCGGGCGAGACCACCATATACAATGCCCGCCACACCGTCTGGCTCGAGCCGAACGGCCAGTGGCGCACCCAGTTCCAGCCGAATTATTAGCTCGCGGCGCGGTGACATGACCGCGCCACCCAAGCGCGCTATGCTCGACTTCGCGGGGAGCGGGCCCGCTCGGACATCTGGGGGACCTCTGAACCATGGCCAATCTCTTGGCGCTGACCAATGCCTATCCGACGCTGAGCCTCGCGCGCGGCGAGCGGTTAATCGAAACCGGCAAGTCGCGCGGTGAGCTGTTCATCCTGGTGTCCGGTCGGCTGGTGGTCGAACGCGAGGGCGTCGAGGTGGCGCGCATCAGCGAGCCCGGCACGCTGGTGGGCGAAATGAGCGTGCTGCTCGGCGCCGATCACTCGGCAAATGTCACCGCGCTCACCCCGGTGGAAGTGCGCCATATCGAGGATGGGCTGCGCTGGCTCGAGCAGAGCCCGATCGCGGCGCTGCATGTCGCCACCCTCGCCTGCCAGCGGCTCGATGCCACCAGCGCGCTGCTGGTGCAGCTGAAGAAAGACAGCGAGGGACACCGCGACCAGGGCTTTCTCGAGCGGCTGTTCGGCACCATCACTGGCGCGGAAACCCGCGCCTGAGCCATCCGCGGCGTTGATGGCTGCCATCAAGCCGGCTGCATTGATCTTCGTGCCGGGCCGCCCGAACATGGCGGCATGCTGAAGCGTAGCGATTTCGACGATCCCGTTCCCACCGACGCCCCGCTGTCCAACGGCGGCCCGCCGTTGGACGATTCTGCGCGGCCCTGGGGCAATAACGGCATCGGCAACTACTTTGAGTGGAAGGCGGCGTCCGAAAAAGCCTTCAACGATGTGCCCTACGATATCGCGGTGATGCGGGCCCGCCGCGCCGAGGCTATGGGGCTCACCTACCGCGAATACACCCTCGAGATTCTGGAGCGCGGCCGCTACCTCAGCGCCGACGCCGATGCCGAGCGCATCGCCGAGATCAAGCGCCGCCGCCCGATCCGCTACTGATTGCTTGGCTGTCGGCACCCAAACCCCGCCCCGATTTCGCCCGCTTTGCGGCGTTGCTGCGCTGGCATAAGAGCAACAACAACCCTAGGGAGTCCCTCCAATGCGCATCGCCCTTCTCGCCCTCAGTCTCGTTGCCGCCAGCCTTGCGGTGCTGCCGGCTGAGGCGGCGTCGCGCGGGACGGCGCGGGCCTCGGGAGATCTGCCGGTGCGCGCCGGCCCCGGCGCGGGCTACCAGACCATCGGCACCCTGCCGAAGGGCACCCAGGTGCAGCTGCAGCGCTGCACCAAAAACTCCAACTGGTGCCTGTTCCTCGATAAGGCTGGCGAGCCGGCCGGCTGGGTGCGCGGCTCCTATCTCGTCGGCTCCGGCGCCAAGCTCGAGGTCACCCCGTACAAGTTCGAAGGCTTTGATCCGCTCGACCCGATCAAGACCTGCGACGACGAGGACGACCACAGCTTCTTCTGCTGGTAAGCGCCGCCACAATGATGAACGGATTTGGCGCGCCGCGCTAATTCATTCTAGTTGAACGGGCATTTCAGCTTCGGTTCAGGCACATCCTTCTAAGTTCGCGGTCAAGGCAATATTGCCACGGAGATTTCGCCAACGGCGAAATCTTCCGATCCAACCCTGAAACGAAGGAAATCGAAGATGTCTTTCCGTACCCTGAAAACCGCCGCTCTCGCCACTCTCGTCGTCATCGCCACCGCCGGCGTGTCGATGGCCTCCCAGTACGCCTGGGTCGAGAACAACACCAAGGTCAAGCAGTGGCATAAGCAGAATTCTGCCAATGTGAACTGGGTCCAGGTCGGCCAGAAGGTGAAGATCGTCGGCCAGTGGAACAACTGGTACAAGCTGCAGATCCCGGGCCAGGATGGCTGGGTGAAGGGCAACGTGCTCGATTTCGCGCCGCAGTTCCCCGGTCCGTTCCCCGGCTATGGCTATGGCTATGGCGGCTCGTTCTGCATCAACGGCGACAGCGCCTCGTTCTGCCTGAGCGGTGGTTACTAGGGGCGGCTTCGCCGAAGGCGAAACGCTCCCGCGGGCGGCCCCGGTCGGCTTCGCCGGAACGGCGAAACGATCCCCCGGTCGGCTTCGCCGGACCGGCGAAACGATCCGGCCCCCGGGCGGCTTCACCGCAACGCGGTGAAACGCTCCGGCCTCCCCTATCCGAGTTCTCCTCCATCGCGCCTCCGGGATCCCATCCCGGAGGCGTTCGTTTTCGGTTTACCGCAGATTTACAGGGGTTTCAGGCTGCGTTCAGGTTGGCCCTGTTACACCTCATGACAAGGCAGCAAATGCCGCTACCGACCCAAACGACTCCAATGAAGGATCCCGTCATGTTCATCACCAGCCTCAAGACTGCGGCTCTCGCCACTGCAATCGTCCTCGCCACCGCCGGCGCCTCCATGGCCGCCACCTGGGCCTATGTCGATCAGGACGCCAATGTCCGCAAGAACCACTCCAACGGTTCGCAGCCGATCAACACCGTGTACGAAGGCGACAAGGTGAAGGTCATCGGCCAGTGGAACAACTGGTACCGGCTGCAAATTCCCGGCCCCGATGGCTGGGTGAAGGCCAGCGTGCTCGATTTCGACTATTACGATGATGGCCCGAGCTACCCGGTCTACCCGAGCAAGCCCGGCTTCGGCTTCGGCAGCAGCTTCTGCGTCGACGGCAAGAACGCCCAGTTCTGCCTCGGTACGTCTTACTGATCTCAGGAGCGGCTTCGCCGTTTGGCGAAACGCTCCCTCCCTGCTGACTTCAGCCATCGGCTGATCGCAAGCCGCTCCGGGTCCTCCCGGGGGCGGCTTCGCCATATGCGAAACGCTCCTCCGGGGGCAGCTTTGCCGTTGGGCAAAACGCTCCCGGAGCCGGAGCGTTTCGCGGCTTCGCGCGTTTCTCCAACCCCTCGGCAAAGGAGCCCGGCATGTCCCCTGCCCGCGTCAGTAGCCGGCCTCCGCAGCAGCCCGGCCGTTCAGTTTCGGTTCAGGAAACCCGGAGCAGGTTGGCGCCGTTTGGGGATACCGGTTTATCTTCCGAAAGGATCTCTCTCATGCCCCTCCGTCACCTTGCCCTCGGCCTTGCCGGTGCGCTGTTCGCGCTTGCCGCCGGCGCCACCGCGGCCAGCGCCGCCACCGCCTACGCGTCCTCGACCGTCAATGTGCGCTCCGGCCCGAGCACCGGCTATGCCGTGGTCGGCGTGCTGCGCCCCGGCCAGCGCGTCGATATCGATTATTGCAAGGGCGCCTGGTGCCTGATCCAGCAGCGCGGCGGGGATGGCTGGGTGAACGCCAACTACCTCAACGCCGATCGCTACCGTGAACGCGACCGCGACCGCGACTATTACGACGACGACTATTATGACCGCTACGATGACGGCTTCTATCTGGAGCGCCCGCGCTACCGCGCTCGCCCGATCTACCCGTATTATCGCAGCCAGGCCTGCTTCGGCCAGCCCCAACGTATCGTTCTGCTTCAGCAACTGACCGGCTTGCCGGGCGCTGTGACTGCGCTTATTTACGGAGCGTTTTCAGGAAGAGTTGCAGACTTTTCCGGTTCGAAAGCACGACAAAACTATAGTCCGAACGACACAGCGCCCGGTGCCCCATGCCTACGCAGCAGATGAAGCCTTACGTGAAGCTCGCCTCCACCCTTGCGAGCCTCGGGTTGGGCATCTTCTTCATCGAGCGCTTCGGCCTGTCCGAGCTGCAGAAGAACGGCACCCTCCACATCGATGGCACCATCCTGTCGCTGATGGTGCTGGCCCCGATCGCCCTGGTCATCGCCGGCGCCGTGGTCTTCATGGTCGGCAAGATGCGGCGGCTTTGATCCTGTGAGCATAGCCCGGTGCGGGAAGAGTACCCCCCACCCTGTCCCTCCCCCGCAAGGGGGGAGGAGACCAAAACACCAGCGCCGATGTGAGCGTCTCCCTCCCCCTTGCGGGGAGGGGACAGGGGTGGGGGTACTCTGTGCGCCCCGGCCTGTCAGTTGCGCCGCCCGTAGCGCCCCCTACTCCACCCGCAGCCGCTCGACATCGATCCCCCGCGCCAGCAGCGGCTCGCGCATGCGCCGGCCCATGAATTCGTTGATGCCGTAGAGCGCCAGTGCCGCCACCAGCAGCACGATGCCGAAGCCGCGCATCCCTTCCTCAGTGCCGATGGCGATCGCCGCCAGCACCGCCGCGGCGCCGCCGCCGACGAGGATGTACCACTTGCGCTCGGCCTGCACCCTCAGGTTCCGGGCGCTCGACAGCAGCAGATCCTTGAGCTCGAGATCGCCCATCGCCGCCAGCTCTGAGCTGCCGCCTGCGCGCCGGATGGTCTGCATATAGGCATCGACCCGCCGCTCGATCACCTGCTGCCGCTCGGCATCGCGCCGCCCGCGGAAGAAATAGCTGCCGACCAGGGCCACCAGCCCCAGCACCAGAAAGATTTCCAGCAGCACAACCATCGGTAGATCCCTCGTCGCAGGCATCAGCGCCTGTCGTGCATCAAATGTCCCTGATGCCCAGGGATTCAAGATGCCGTGCTCAGTCGTCCTCGATGGGATGGCCCGGTGCAGGAAGAGCCCCCCCCCTGTCCCTCCCCCGCAAGGGCAGGGCTATCGCATATGAGCACTGACCGTAGACGGGTGGCCTTCTCCCCTTGTGGTCGCGGGGCGAGGGCTAAGCCCTCGTCCCGCGACCACAAGGGGAGGGCGAGGTGCCCTCCGCCACCATATGCGATAGCCCTGCCCGCAAGGGGGGAGGAGACCAAAGCACCAGCGGCGGTGTGAGCGTCTCCCTCCCCCTTGCGGGGCCCTTGCGGGGAGGGGACAGGGGTGGGGTATTCTTCCCGCACCGGCCCGTCAGCTCCTGATTTGCGATTGAGCTCAATGCGGCAGCGTCTCCTCCTCCGCCGCCGTTACCGCCGTGCGCCGCCCGGCCCGGCTCAGATGCCGCTCGCGCGCCATCACCACCAACCCGGCGCCGACGATGATGCCGCCGCCGATCAGCGCCACCGGATCGATCAGGTGGCCAAAAATCTGGTAGCTGAGGAAAATGCCCCAGGGCAGCGCGAAATAGTTGAACGGCTGCAGGGTGCTGGCCGGCGCCCGCGACAGCGCCACCATCATCAGCCCATGCGCCGCCGTGGAGGTGACCATCACCAGGCCCATCTGCAGCATGGCGGCAAGGTCCATCGGCTGCCAGAAGAACACCCCTACCGCCGTGGTCAGCAGCAGCCCGACCACCCCGACATAGACCATGCTGGTCGCCGTGGTGTCGGCGCTCGAGACTTTTCGGGTCAGCGCGATGTAGATCGCGTAGCTCGCGGCCGAGAGGATGGCGAAGATCACCCCGCCGTCGATCGGCAATCCGCCCGGCCGGACGATCACCAGCGCGCCGCAGAAGCCGATGAACACCGCCACCAGCCGGAACAGCCCGACCTTTTCGCCGAGGATGGGGATCGCCACCAGCGTCGCCATCAGCGGATAGACCAGCACCACCGCCTGCAACTCGGCCAGCGGCACGGTCTTCAGCGCCATCGCGAAGAACCAGATATCGACCACCAGCAGGATGGCGCGCAGCCATTGCAGCAGGGGGTATTTTGAGCGAAACGCCTGCTTCAGCGGCCCCTGCCGGCTAACCAGCACCAGCGAGAACGCCGCAAAGGCCCAGAACCGCATCATCGCCAGCTGGAACGGCGAGTGCGTCTGCACCAGCGATTTGGAAACCGCGTCCTGGATGCCGAAGATCACGATGGCAAGGATCGTCAGGCCGATGCCGAGCGCGATATTGTCGGCGCGGCGGCGAGGTTGCCCGGCAGGGGGCTCAGTCATGGACTTAACTCTATGCAGTCGAAAGCCCCGGGCGCAGCGCCCGGGGCAAGTAACGGGGACTAGAGCGCTTTCAGGCCTCGAAAGCGCGACCTAGGTGATCAGCTGCTCTTCATCGTGGCGTTCTTGATCAGCCCGGCAATGGTGGTCAACAGACCGCCACCGACGAGACCGGTCAGCCCCTGCCCGGCCAGCGCGCCGATATCCAGCCCGCCAGTCGCCCCGGCCGCCCCGGCGGTCGCTGCCGCCGCGCCGACCAGCCCGGATAGCCCCGGAATCATGCCAGCCAGCCAGGTGCCGAGCCAGCCGCCGATCGCCCCGGCGATGGTGTTGCCCACCGGCCCGAGATTGACCTGCTTCAGCACGGCCGCAATGCCGTTGCCCCCAACGCCGCCGCCAATCAGTTGAACGAGAATCGGAATAATTGCTTCCATTGGACGCTCCTCAGATCCAGCTTATGGGAAGCCGAGTGGCCCCCAACTCGCAAGTGCGACGATACGCCCGATTGCAGAGACGGTAGTCACAAGCTTGCACGTACTTGAAGCAACGGGGGAAATCCTCGTCGACCGCAAGTGCTCGCCGTCCCTCTGCTTGCGCTACGTGCCTCGCCGCGCCGTGCCGGGGACACGACAACTTGCCCGCGCCACCCGAGCCGCCATCAATTGAAGCGGCGAGCGCGAAGCCCTATCTTCCGGCTCGACTCATGACATCCGCACCCGAACATTTGCCGGCCAATTCCAGCCGTGTCGCCCTCATCACCGGCGCCGCCGACCGCGTCGGCGCCGCTATCGCGCGTCGGCTCGCCCATGACGGCTGGGCCGTGGTGATCCACTATCGCGCCTCCGAGGAGAAGGCCGAAGCCGTAGCCGGCGCAATCCGCGCCGCCGGCGGCAGTGCCGCCACCGTGGGCGCCGATCTCGCCGACCGCGCGCAGCGCGCCGGCCTCATCGCCGTGGCGGCAAGGTGCTTCGGCCCGCTGACCCTCCTCGTCAACAACGCCTCGCTGTTCGAGCGCGATGCCGTCGCCGATCTCGACGAAGCCCTGTGGGACGCGCATTTCGCCGTGCACGCCGAGGCGCCGGCTTTCCTCGCCCGCGATTTCGCTGCCCAGCTGCCGGCCGATGCCAAGGGCAACATCATCAACATCATCGACGAGCGGGTGCTCGACCTGTCCCCGGCCTTCTTCAGCTACACGCTGAGCAAAGCCGTGCTGTGGACCATGACCCGCACCCTGGCGCAGTCGCTGGCGCCACGCATCCGGGTCAACGCCGTCGGCCCCGGCCCCACCGTGCCGCCGCCGCACGTGTCGCCCGAGGCCCATGCCCGCCGCCTCACCGAGCTGCCGCTCGGGCGCAGCGCCGATGCCGAGGGCATTGCCGACGGTGTCGCCGCCATCCTGCCGCTTGACGCGATGACCGGGCAGATGATCGTCCTCGATGGCGGCGAGCATATCGAATGGCCGGCCCGCCGCGGCCCGACCCCGAGGCGCAAATGACCGATACGCCTCCGCTACACGGCGCTGAGGTCATCAAGACCTTCGTCAAGACCCTGCCCCCCTCGCCCGGCGTCTACCGGATGTTCGACGAGGCCGGCGAGGTGGTCTATGTCGGCAAGGCGCGCAACCTCAAGGCGCGCGTCACCAACTACACCCGTCCCGAAGGCCTCGATATTCGCATCCGCCGGATGATCGAAGCGACGCGCAACATGGAGTTCGTGCGCACCGAGACGGAAGCCGAAGCGCTGCTGCTCGAAGCCAACCTGATCAAGCGCCTGAAGCCGCGCTTCAACGTGCTGCTCCGCGACGACAAGAGCTTCCCCTACATCCTGATCGCCACCGAGCACGAAGCCGCCGAGCTGAAAAAGCACCGCGGTTCACGCCGCATCA
>CBDIRF010000013.1:0-130036 GCA_965284115.1 Devosiaceae bacterium | reverse complement strand
GCCGTCATGTCGACCTTGGGGCCCTCGGCGATCAGCTTGGCCAACCCGGCGATATGGCCTTCGAGCCGCTTCACCTGTCCGGTTTCGCCCACCGCGCCAGCGAGGAGTTCGACGACATGGCTGAGCTGGCCCACCTGCTCGGCGATTTCCCGGACATTGGCGGTCTGGCCCTTGGCCTGCACCCGCAGCTCTCCTTCGAGCCGCTCCAGCCGCGTCGAGATCCCGCCCACCGCTTCGGCCAGTTCGTCGAACTGCGGCGCCGGCTGCGGCTGCAATTGCGGCTGTGCCGGCATCTGCGGCTGTGGGGCAGGGGCCGCGGCGCCGAAGTGCCGCGAGCGAATCTGCTGGATCGCTGATTCGAGCGTGTCGCGCGGGTTGATCGGCGCCCCCGGCTCGTCGCGATCCGAGAACTTGTCGATCGCCCGCTGCACCGAGCGCAGTGCCTCGCGATGCCGGGTGTCGGGTTCGGCCTCGGTCACCTGGTGGCGCAGGTCGCGCATCCGTTCGGCGAGCCCCTGGTAGGTCGGCTCAGGCCTTGCGGTGCGGGCGACTTGCGTTTCCACCTGATCCAGCAGCGCCACCAGTTCGCCGCGCAGCTCCTGCCATTCACCGGAACCCGCCTGGCCGTAGTCTTGCGTCTGGAACGTGGAAGTCACGCGGGCCATCGGTCGATCCCAAGCACCTGAATCGGAACACCTCAGACCCAGTTCGGGCCATGAGCAATCCGGTTACTCTTGGGAAAACATGGTAAAGATCGCGTTAAGCTCAATCGCATTTTGCGAATCGGCGCGACGCAGCTGTGGAGAACGAGAGCGCCGAAATCTCTGTCCCCACGCCCGTCTTAAGTGGGATACAAAAGCCGCAAGCGGCTTGTTAGGTAGGGCGCCCAGGATTTCAGGCGTACGAGGAGTTCACGCGTAACATGACCACCCGTCGCATCATCATCGTCGACGACCACCCGCTGTTCCGGGCCGCTTTGCGCCAGACGCTGGCTGGCGGCGACCCGTCGATCTCGGTGGAGGAGGCGGGTGATCTCACTGCGCTCAGCGCCGCGCTCGAGGCCGATCGCGACTGCGACCTGGTACTGCTCGATCTCAACATGCCCGGCGTGCGCGGCTTCTCTGGTTTGTTACTGCTGCGCGCCCAGTATCCCGAAATCCCCGTGATGATCGTCACCGCGGTCGAGGATGGCGGCATCATCCGCCGCGCCTTCGAACTGGGCGCCTCAGGCTACCTGCACAAGTCGGTCGGTCCGGCCGATATCCGCCGCGCCATCGAGACGGTGCTGTCGGGCGAAGTGTTCGTCCCCGAAGGCATGGAGTTCCCGGCCGAGGACAACCAGTCGGCCTTGATGCGGCGGCTCGCCACGCTCACCCCGCAGCAGGTGCGCGTGCTGATGATGCTCAGTGACGGCCTGATGAACAAGCAGATCGCCTACGAGCTGTCGATCTCCGAGGCCACGGTCAAAGCGCACGTGTCGGCCATCCTGCAGAAACTCGACGTCGACAGCCGCACCCAGGCGGTGATCGCGGCATCGAAGATCGAAGAAGGCCAGTTCGACGAGTTGCTCTCGGGCGCTTGAGTCCCCTCGCCCCTTTGGGGAGAGGGTTAGGGTGAGGGGCGCCAAGCGCAGTGGCGTCGTTGCCTTTCCTAAGCCTCCACCCGCTTGCGGCCGCGCTGCCCGGCCAACTGGCTGATCGTCGCCCGCAGCGCCGCCGGTTTCACTGGCTTCGTCACCACGGTGATGCCGCGATCCTCGGCCAGCGCCCGGACCGCCGGGCTGCGGTCGGCGGTGACCAGCGCGGCGGGCAGGTGCCCACCGACATTGTGGCGCAGCCACTCGATGGCATCGAGGCCGGAAGTCTGGTCGAGGTGGTAGTCCATCAGCACCAGGTCGGGCAGCCAGCCGAGCAGCAGCCCGTCCTTGTCGATGTCCTTGAGCGAGCGGGCCGAGCGCACGTCGCAGCCCCAACCGCCGAGCAGCCCTTCCATGGCATCGAGAATGGCGCGCTCGTTGTCGACGCAGAGGATCCGTAAGCCGTTGAGGTTGGAGGTCGGCTCGCGCGCCGGGCCTTCCTCGGGCATCACCTTGAGCGAGCGGTGGTGCGGCAGATAGAGCGAGAAGCGCGAGCCACGCCCCTCCTTACTCTCGAGTTCCATGGTGAGGCCCAGCGCCGCCACCAGCCGCTTGACGATCGACAGCCCGAGGCCGAGCCCCTGCGCCATGCGCGCACCATGCTCCAGCCGGCTGAACTCGGCGAAGATCAGCGCGTGCTGGTCCTTGTTGAAGCCGATGCCGGTGTCGATCACGTCGAACCGCACCCGGGTGCCGCGCAGCCGCGCCCCCACCAGTACCCGGCCGCCCGGGCGGGTGTACTTGATGGCGTTGGAAACGAGGTTCTGGATGACGCGGGCGGTCAAGGCCCGGTCGCCGACCACGGCGAGCGAAGTATCGACCAGCCTCAAATCGATCTCCTTCTTTAGGGCCAGAGGCGCGAACTCGACATCCACTTTCTTTAAGAGGTCGCGCACCTGGAACGGCGTCGCCGCCGGCTTCACTGCGCCGGCGTCGATGCGCGAGATATCGAGCAGCGCCGCCATGATTTCTTCGACCGCGGTCAGCGAGGCCTCGATCGAGTGCGCCAGCTCGTCGAGCCCGGTGCCGCCGGCCCGCTCGACCAGCGTCGAGGTATAGAGCCGCGCCGCATTGAGCGGCTGCAGCAGGTCGTGGCTGGCGGCGGCAAAGAACCGGGTCTTGTCGCGGTTGACGGCATCGGCCTTGGCGCGCGCCACCTCGAGTTCGGAGTTCACCCGGATCAGCGCCGCGGTGCGCTCCTCCACGCGCCCCTCGAGCGTCTGGTTGATGCTGGCGAGTTCGGTCTCGGCATCCACGCGGGCGGTCACGTCGGCGAAGCTGATCACCAGCCCGCCATCGGGCAGGCGGGCGGAGTGGAACTCCAGCACCTGGCCTTTGGCGCCGAGCCGCTGGCTCACCGTGGTGTGCGACTGAGTCAGCGTTTGCACCCGCTGTGCCGCGAGCGAGATGGCGTCGCCCGCCCCGAGGTCGCCGCGCCGCGCCACGAACAGTGCCATGTCGTAAAGCGCCGTGCCGGCGCGCATCAATTCGGCCGGCAGCGCCAGCAGTTCGCCGTAACGCGTGTTGCAGGTGACCAGCCGCAGGTCGCGATCGAACACCGCCACCCCTTGCGGGATGTGCTCGATCGCCTGTCGCAGCGAATCCTGTGTCTCGGTCAGCGTCTCGACCATCTCTAATTCCGTCCTCCGCCCAATATCTGCCCCGGCCCCCGCCGTCGCAAGGCCGCACAAAGTCGGGCTGGTCCTCCCCGGCTTGCCGTCGGCAGGCGGGAGCACCGGCGCGAGAACTCGTCCACAGCGGCGCCCAGCGCAAGCAACAGTTGAGTTGCTTTGTCGGCCAAACAGGGAAAAGCTCAGCTGAGGGCGCGGCTTGGGTCATCTGCCGAGAACGGGGAGGCCGGTCGGCGCTGCCAACAAGGGGACTTACATGTTCAAGGAATTCCGCGATTTTGCCTTGAAGGGCAATGTCATCGACCTCGCCATCGGTGTGATCATCGGTGCGGCATTCGGCGCCATCGTCTCGTCGGTGGTCGATGACCTGTTCATGCCGATCATCGGGCTCATCCTCAACGGCATCGATTTCTCCAACCTGTTCTTCGTCATCTCCAACCCCAACAACCTCCCGGTGCCCTCGATTGCCGCCGCCAAGGCAGCCGGCGTCGCGACGCTCAACTACGGCCTGTTCATCAATGCCGTGGTGAAGTTCACCATCATCGCCTTCGTGCTGTTCCTCGTGGTCAAGGGCATCAACCGCCTGCGCAAGCAGGAAGCCGCCGCTCCCGCCGCGCCGCCGGCTCCCACCACCGAAGAAAAGCTGCTCACCGAGATCCGCGACGCCATCAAGGCGCAGAAGTAAGCTCGTCGCATCTCAAGCTTCGGAACGCACGCCGCTCACCCCGGCGTGCGTTCTTCATTTCGGGGCTGCTACCCTGGATAATCCACCTGCAGCTCCGGCCGCGCGGCCACGAACTCGGGCAGATCGCGGCACGCGGCGTCGAGCGCTTCGAGCCGCGGGTAAGGTGTGAGATCGCAGCCGAAGCGGCGGGCATTGGCCATCTGCGGCACGAGGCAGGCCTCGGCGAGGCCGGGCGCGTCGGTGAAGCCATAGCGGGTGGGACGCGTCCGGCGCGCCAACGCCGTCTCGAGACTGGTGAACGCCGTGGCGATCCAGTGCCGATACCAGCCGTCGACGGCCGCTTCGCTGGCGCCCATCGGCCCGGCGAGATACTTGCGCACCCGGTTATTGTTGATCGGGTGTACGTCCGCCGCGATCAACAGCGCAAAGGCCCGGGCCTCTGCCCGATCGAGTGGATCTGCCGGCAGCAGTGGCGGGGTGGGATGGAGCTCTTCGATGAGCCCGATGATCGCCAGCGACTGCGCCACGATCCGCCCATCGATCTCCAGCGCCGGCATCAACCCCTGCGGGTTGATGGCGCGGTATTCGGGCGAGCTTGCCGACGGCACCGGCACGTACTCGTAGCCGATGCCTTTGAGGTTGAGCACGATCCGCACGCGCTGGCCGGCGGAGTTCTGGTAGCGGGAATGGAGGCGGAGCTGCATGGCGCGAGCTTGGCTCAGGTCCACTGTCACAATCCAGCCTTTGACAGACTCGGCAGCAGCGATATCTTGTTGCGGCAGGGCTGGTGCAGCCCGCCGCTCGCTCCCCCTCCGGGGAACGGTGAATGCGCCACGAACAATGTCGGGTTTGAGCCCTCATCGGACAGCCCGTCGGCAATGCGAGCACTGACCCCACGCGCTGTCCGCCAGAGGATCAGACCATGCATTCCTTTCTCGATTCCAAGCATATGGCCAAGGCGTTGCGCCAGGCCCTCGCCGAACGCGGCCAGCAGATATCGCATTCCGACGCGCTCGAGCTGGTCGCCCGCCAATATGGCTTCGCCAACTGGAACATGCTGTCGGCCCGCATCGAAGCAGCACAGTTGCAGCCGCTCGAACTGCCGGCCGGCTGGCACGTCGCCAACGGCACCAACGAGGGCAACTATCGCCTCGGTATCGACCCTAAGGCCCCTGGCACCGCGCTGATCGAAAGCCGGCCCGACCGGGACCAGGCGATCGACCGTGCCGCCGGCGAGACCGCGGTGCTGATGCAGTCGATCCTTGCCGACGCGCATCGTGGGGGCAGGCTGAAGCTTACGGCGGAACTGCGGACCGAGGACGCCGAGACCGCGACGCTCTGGATGCGTGTCGATCCGGCCGAGGGTAGATATCTCCGCTTCGACAATCTGATGCGACGCCCGGGCGGCCCGCTCGAGGGCAGCAACGGCTGGACCGAACGGTACATCGTCCTCGATGTGCCCGAAGCCGCCGCGACCATCCACTACGGCTTCTTCCTTCGCGGCAGCGGCAAGGTCTGGGCCAGGCGCTTCAAACTGGAGGCGGTTGGCGATGAGGTCGCAACCACCGAACCGGGCCCGCGTCACCTGAGCCGCCCCACCAACCTCGATTTCGGTGGCGAACAGCCGAGGCCCTGACTTTGGGCATGACCGCAGGGGGCGGATGCCTGACTGATAGAGACGGCCCCCTCCCGGCCTCCCCCATGAAGGGGGAGGTGAAGAGTTGAGGCTCTGTCTTCGATCGTGCCAAACGCTGGATGCGGCACCTCCCCCTTCATGGGGGAGGATGGGAGGGGGCCGTCTCTATCAGTCAACGTGCTTCAGTCGGCGCGCCTCAGCCGCCGGCGCTGCTCAGTGTCAAATCCCCGCTGGTGAGCTTGTCGGCGCTGACCTTGGCAGTCGGGCGTTCGCGCGGCAGTTCGAGGCTGGCCCAGACGCTGACCAGCGCGTGCCTGAGCTCGATGATCATCTCATCGGTGTGCAATGGTGTCGGCGTGATGCGCAGCCGCTCCGTGCCCTTGGGCACCGTGGGGTAGTTGATCGGCTGGATGTAGATGTTGTGCTTGGCCAGCAGCATGTCGCTGGCCGCCTTGCAGAGCCGCGCATCGCCCACGATCACCGGCACGATATGGGTGTCGGTCTTCAGTACCGGCAGGCCGGCATCGCCGAGGATGTCCTTGGTCAGTTGGGCCTGGCGCTGCTGGCCCACGCGTTCCACCGAGGACAGCTTGAGGTGCTCGATCGAGGCCCGCGCCGCGGCGCACAGCGCCGGGGGCAGGGCGGTGGTGAAGATGAATTCCGGCGCATACGAGCGGATCGCATCGATGATCGCCTGGTTGGCGGCGACGTAGCCGCCCATCACGCCAAAGCCCTTGGCCAGGGTGCCCTCGATGATGTCGATACGGTCCATCAGGCCTTCGCGATCGGCAATGCCGCCGCCGCGCGGGCCATACATGCCCACGGCGTGCACTTCATCGATATAGGTGAGCGCGCCGAATTCCTCGGCGAGGTCGCAGATCTCGGCGATCGGCGCCACGTCGCCATCCATCGAGTACACCGACTCGAAGACGATCAGTTTCGGGCGCTTGCGATCCACCGCCGCCAGCAGTTCGCGCAGGTGCGCCACGTCATTGTGGCGGAAGATCTTCTTTTCCATGCCCGACTGGCGCACGCCCTGGATCATCGAGGCGTGGTTGAGCTGATCGGAAAAAATCACGCAATCGGGCAGCAGCCGCGCGATGGTCGAGATCGCCGCCTCGTTCGACACGAACCCCGAGGTGAACACCAAAGCCGCTTCCTTGCGGTGGAGGTCCGCGAGCGACCGCTCGAGCTCGACCAGCGGCCGGTTGGTGCCGGAGATATTGCGCGTGCCGCCGGCGCCGACCCCGAGGCGCGCCGCGGTGTCCTGCATGGCGGCAATGGTCACCGGGTGCTGGCCCATGCCGAGATAGTCGTTCGAGCACCAGATGGTGATTTCGCGCTGGTTGTCGGCATTGTCCCGGAAGATGGCCCGGGGGAAACGCCCGGCAATTCGTTCGAGATCGGCGAAAACGCGATAGCGCTTTTCCTGCCGTAAAGTGTCGACGGCGTCCTCGAAAAACCCGCGATAGTCCATAGCTTCACTCTTCTCAGCGCAGGCGTTTCACCTGCTGGCGACCTCACCGGTCAAGGAAACTGCTATTCCCCGGACCCCCGCATTGACATAGGTCAATTCGCCGCGCGGCGGCTTATACAAGTCATTGGCCAGGCTGCAGCTTGCCGGTGCAGCTTGGAACCATCCTAAACAATGGCACCTCCTCTGCCAATCGAGCAGATGTGCGCAACTCGTCGCAGCCGCCTTAGCCGACTGGTGATATTGTCTCGTTCAGAATGGGTTCAGCGCGGCCGTGTCACTCCGCTCGTGACTGGCCGTTCGACCTGGGATTAACGGCCCCGATGCCTTTCCGTTGACCCGGTTCCGGCGTCCGCTAGTATCAACCTTACGGAAACAGGGGGATCCGCCATGAAGAGCTTCTCTTCGTCCAGCTTCGCCAACGACCATGCCGAGGTGCTCGACCTGGCGCTTGCCGCCGTCAACAAGCACCCGCAGGCGCTGTTCACCGACTTCCAGTGGTTCCTCTACGAGGCGCGCGACACGGTGTTCTTCACCGCGGCGTCGAAGTCGCATTTCGACAAGGAGACGCTGGGCAACCTCGTCGCCGACATGGTGGCGCTGGCCCCGCAACTGAGCCACGGGTTCGTCGGCGCCCGCCCGGGCCAGCCGTTCCCAAAACACCTGCTCGATGCCATCACCCATGTCGAGGAAGTCGACGAGTTCGACGGCTACCCGGACAAGTGGGTTTCGAAATCCCCGGATATCTTCGAGCGTGACGACCTGCCGCTGTTCCGCGTCTCGGCCGTGGTTCGCCGCGGCGGCCCCGACGAAATGGGCCGTGCCTCGATGATCCAGGTGCGCTCGAGCCACGCGCTGCTCGAAGGCTCCGACTCGGCGCTGCTCACTCGCTCCGCCTCCGCCGGCCATGGCGTGATGAGCGACAAATCCAACAAGGTCGGGCTCGGCGCCCGCATCAAGGGCACGCTCCGCGGCTGGGGCATGACCTTCATGTACGTCACCCTCGCCAATATCCTCGCCCCGGCGGAAAAGCCGTGGGGCTTCAAAACCCTGGCGCTGAAGCGCCACCGGCTGCGGCTGCTCGCCAACAAGCTCGGGGTGCGCCAGCGCTCGCTGATGTTCGCGCTGGTCACCCACGCGCTGAACGGCGAGGGCGAGGATCGGCACATGTCGAAAAAGGTGATCGGCGCCGCCTACACCATGCTCGACGGCAAGCGCCATGATGCCGATGACGATTTCTTCCGCGTCCGGGCGCTCGAAGCCAAGTTCGAGGTGATCGACGATTTCGTCGCCTATGTGCGCAAGGTCGACGACACCATCGACAAGATCGAGAAGAAGGACATCACCAAGTTCCAGGTGATGATGAACTCGATGTTCCGCTCGCTGCGCGCCCTCAACCGCGCGCTGCCGTTCCTGCCCGGCAAGCGCTTCTGGCGCTTCAACGGTGGCATCCACATTGTGCTCACCCTGGTGCCGCCGCACCGCACCTACGGGCCGATGACCCACGGCATGATGGAGCCGATCTATTGCGGCGCCTGGCACCCGGCGGCCAATATCTGCACCTTCTGCCCGGGCCGCGAATACATCACGCTCAACTTCTCGATGGAAACCCGCCACATCGCCAATGTCGAAAAGATCGAGCGGCTGCTGCAGAAGGTCGAAGCGATGGACATCGCCCCGACCGGCAAGGTGATCGTCGAGGATGACAGCGTCTGAGGCTGCATCGGAGGGCAGCATCGTGCCCTCCACGCCCCCTCTTGGAATTTCCAGGACTTAGCGAAGAAGCTAAGCCCAAGAAATTCCATTATCCCCCGCCAAGGGGGAGAAGAGCGGTGGCTTCCACTCGCTTCGGTGTATCAGTCGGGACTCTCCCCCTTGGCGGGGGAGAAAGCGAAAACTTGGGCTTAGCGCAGCTAAGTCCTTAGTTTTCGCCAGAGAGGGGGTTTTGGGGAGCCACCGCTCCTACCTGGCAAACCCACCCAGCTTCGCCACCACCATATCGTGGTCGGACAGCACCTCGCCATCCTCGGCGACTGACGAGACGATCCGGCTTTCCTCCACCAGCAGCCCGCGGGTCAGGAACCAGTCGAGCTTCCAGGTGCCGCGCGGGCTGCGACTGACCCGGCTCGGGCGGGTCGTGGTCTGGCCGATCGGCCCGCCATGCCGCTCGAAGCCGCGGCCATAGGCGTGGGCGAACAGCGTTTCCTTTTCGAAGTCGCCGCCATCGGCCAACCCGGTATTGAGGTCGCCGCCGATGATGACCGGCGTGTCGCCGGCCAACTCGTCGATCGCATCGATCAGCCGCTTGACCTGGGCCTCGCGATAGGCGGCGTCGCCGCGGTTCTCGAGATGCACCGACACCGCATAGAGCGGCCCCTCGCTGGTCATTACCACGGTTGCTATGGCGCAGCGTGTGCCGATCCGGCGGGCCGGGCTGTCGGGGGTGAACCAGTGCCCATGCGGCTCGAGCCGGATCATCACCGGCGCCTGCAGCGCCGCCTTCGACAGCAGCGCGTTGCCATGAAAACCGTGGCGGTTGAAATCGTCCTCGCAGAATTCGAGCTCGACTTCGGCGCCCAGTTCCAGTTCGAGGAACTCGACCCCGAAGGCGTAGTTCATGCCGAGTTCGGCAGCGATGTCGCGCGAGGTATGGCGCTGGCCGGTGCGGGCCATGCCGTTATCGACCTCGGACAGCAGCACCAGCTTGGCCCCTTCGCGCCTTAGCACCGCAGCCGATTTCTCCACATTGTAGCAGCGCTCGAGGTTCCAGGCGGCGACGGTCAACGGGAATGACAGGATCTCGCCGTGCGCGCTGGCCGGTGCCTCGACCCGCTGCAGGCAGGCGAGCCCGGCAAGCGCCTCGGCGTGGTTGGCCTCGCTCCGCTGCAGCCCATCGAGCCGGTCGCGCTCCGCCTGTGGCGGACCCGAGAGGAGGGCAATCTGGGCAGGTTTGACGAGATCGAGGGACATGGCCGGGCACTTCGCAACGGGGAGGGAGATGCCTTCCGTAGCCAGCCGATATGTCGTGCCGGTGACAAATCATCCCGTCCTGTACCCGGGCGTACGGAAGTCGCCTTGCCGCGCGCCCGCCCTCACGCTAAATCCCCCGCCAATACTGTTTCCCCGGGGGTTTCCGTGTCTGAATACGCAATCTATCCCAGCCTGAAAGGCATGCCCGTCATCATTTCGGGCGGCGCTTCGGGCATCGGCGAGGGCATGGTCCGCGCCTTCGCCGCGCAGGGCAGCAAGGTCGGCTTCGTCGATATCTCCGGCGAGGCCGGCGACAAGCTGGCGGCCGAACTCAATGCCGCCGGCGGCACGGTGAAGTTCACCCGGTGCGACGTTACCGATATTGTCGCCTACCAGGCGGCCATCAAGGGTTTTGAAGCAGCGCACGGCCCGACCCTGGCGTTGGTCAACAATGCGGCAAACGACCATCGGCACGATATCGCCGAGGTCGGCCCCGAGGATTGGGACCAGCGCATCGCGGTCAACCTCAAGCACGCGTTCTTCGCCGCGCAGGCCGTGGCCCCCGGCATGATCGCCGCCAACCGCGGCTCGATCATCAATTTCGGCTCGGTCAGCTGGATGACGCTGTCGGCGCAGCTCACCGTCTACACCGCCGCCAAGGCCGCCATGCACGGCATGTCGCGCTCGATGGCCAAGGAGTACGGCCAGCACGGCGTACGGGTGAACACCCTGGTCCCGGGCTGGATCATGACCGAGCGGCAGCTCACCCTCTGGGCCACCCCGGAGGCGCTGGCTTCGCTCGATCAGCAGCAGGCGCTGAAGGGCCGGCTCTATCCCGAAGATATCGCCCGCATGGTGCTTTTCCTCGCCGCCGATGATTCGAAGATGATTTCCGCCCAGGACTTCATCGTCGACGGTGGCTGGGCGCACGGCTGACCACGCGCAAACGACCGCTTCAACACGGGGCGATCCTGCTCTAATCTCGCCGCGGGCAAAGGCGGCGAGGTGAACACCTTGCTGCCGCAATCGGTGGCGAGAACGTGCGCCACACCTACGGGGGACTTGATGAAATCCAAATTCTGATCGCCGGCCTCGCGGCCCTGTCGCTGAGCGCCTGTACTTCGGTCAATCCCTATACCGGCCAGAGCCAGCTCTCCAACACCACGGGCGGCGCGCTGCTCGGTGCGGGCGGCGGTGCGGTGGTCGGCGGCATTATCGGTGCGGCCACCGGCTCTGACCCGCGCGTCACGGCGCTGATCGGCGCCGGCCTTGGCGGCCTCACCGGCGCGGCCATCGGCAGCTACATGGATCAGCAGGAAGCCGAACTACGGGCCCAGTTGCAGGGTACCGGCGTCTCGGTGACCCGTGTCGGCCAGCAGATCATTCTGAACATGCCGTCCAACATCACCTTCGCCACCGACTCGGCGACCGTGCAGCCCAAGTTCAGCGAGACCCTGGTTTCGGTCGGCCTGGTGCTGAAGAAGTTCAACAAGACGGTCATCGACGTCTATGGCCACACCGACTCGCAGGGTTCGGACAGCTACAACCTGGAGCTGAGCCAGAAGCGCGCCACGGCCGTCGCGACGATCCTTGCCAGCCAGGGTGTCGACCAGCGCCGCTTCTACATCACCGGCAAGGGTGAACAGGATCCCATCGCCTCCAACGGCAACGAGTCGGGCCGCGCGCAGAACCGCCGCGTCGAAATTCAGCTTTCGCCCATCCAGGGCTGAGTTCGGAAAGTCCCACCGGGGGAGACTGCTCGCCCGGTGGCCGCGAACCCCCACCCCTGTCCCCTTGCGGGGAGGGGACAGGGGTGGGGGGCGGCTCGCGCCAGCCCTTCGGGATGCCCCTGCGCCCTATTGCGCAGCGGTCGTTGTGGCGGGCGCCGTCGCCGGCGCGCGAGTGTTGCTGGCCAGCAGTTGAAAGCCGAGCAGGATCACCACCACGATCCCCACCGCGATCAGCCCGCGCTTCCACCAGTTGGTCGGGCCGGTGCCGCCGATGCTCTCCTCGACATCGCGGGTCACCCGCAGCGTCGAGTTCTCCGGCAGCGAGATCGGCTGGCCGTTCTCGTCTATCACCTGGTCGACCCGCGCCACCTTGGGCGTTCGTCTGACATCAGCACTCATCGCATCTCCCTCCGATGGTGATCGAAAAAGTGTGTCCCCTGAGCTTTGGTTCCCTGAACGCTTCCGTCAGCCGGTGTTCAGTCGCCCCGGCGCACCGTGCCAGCCATAGAACCAGCCGAGAGGATCAAGACCATGCTCCGCATTGCTCTGCTTTCCCTAGTTCTCGTCAGCGCCCTTGGCGCCGCGCCGGCCTTGGCCGGGCGCAACAACGGCGACAGCATTCCACCCAACTGCACGCTCGACCCGTTCACCGGCAAGCTCAACTGCCACATCTGGCCGACCTGCACCCTCGATCCGTTCACCGGCAAGATGAATTGCCCGGTACCCAAGACGACCCGCAAACTGAACTGATCAGCACGGCCTTCTTCTTGCTACCCGTTCACGATGATCGGCGTGCCCACCGAGACCCGCGAGTAGAGGTCGATCACGTCCTGGTTGATCAGCCGTACGCAGCCCGACGACACCGCCTTGCCGATGCTCCAGTATTCGCGCGTGCCGTGGAGGCGATATATGGTGTCGACGCCGTTGCGGTAGATGTACATGGCGCGCGCACCCAGCGGGTTGTTGATGCCGCCGGGCATGCCGTTGGCGAACTCGCGCGTTTCGGGCTGGCGCTCCATCATCTCGGCCGGCGGATACCAGGTCGGCCACTGCGCTTTACGCCCGATATTGCCGCGGCCCGACCAGGTAAAGCCGTCGCGTCCGATGCCGACGCCGTAGCGGATCGCCTTGCCGTTGTCCTGCACCAGATAGAGGTAGCGCTCTGAAGTCTCGACCACGATGGTGCCTGGCTTCTCGCCGGTCGGGTCGTCTACCTCGGTCCTCAGAAAGCCTGGTCGACCTTGTTGAGGTCGACCGCCGGCACCGGGAATTTCTCGTCCGGCAGCGCGCCGTAGATATCGAGGTAGTACGGCGAGATGATCGCCGGCAGGAGGTTCGGCACGGTCAGTTGCCGGTTGCCGATCGTCGTCGAGCAACCACTCAGCGCCAGCCCGCCGAAACTCGCCGCGCCCAACAGAAAGGCCCGCCGCGACGGGCCGCTATTGCCGATCGTCTTCTGCACGGAACCGGCCTCCTGGAGCGTTTTCAGGAAAAGTTGCAGACTTTTCCGGTTCGAAAGCGCGACAAAACCGAGAAACGAGAGTGTTTCGGCGCCCTTGGGCGGAGAAACACTCTAAGGCTGCCCATCAGAACTGTTACTGCTTGCGCACCATTATGGCTGCGGCAAGTTGGTCGTCGATCAATTTATCGTTCGGCCCCAGGCGGCCCGCGCCAGGTCGCGCAGCTGCAGCGATTCCGCCCAGCGATCGGTGAGGTCTGCCCCGTCGGCGCCGGCAATGGCGTAGGGCTGCGGCCCGAGTTCGCAGACGAAGCTGAGCTCGGCGTCCGGCCCGGCGCGGTTCTTCCAGTCGGCAAAGCCGTTCCGCCACCAGGTGCCGAACTGCTCGAGCCACGGCGCATGCTGCGGGAAGGACAGCGGCAACTGCACCTGTTCGCTGCTCGCAACGCGACCGTGGAAGGCCCAGCAGTGCTCCAGAATGGTGGCGATCTGCGCCTCGATCTCCGGCGACACCGGCAAGGCGATCTCGCGCCCGACCACATAGTGCGAGAGGTCGGCGAGCAGCTTCAACTCGGGCAGGGCGCCGATCAGGTCGAGCGTGAAGTGCAGGTCGTTGGTCATCCGGTCGCGATGCGTCTCGACATAGACCGGGAACGGCACCTGCTCGGCGAGTTTCAGCCAGCCCTCGGCAACGCGTACCGCCTCCGCGAGTGTCCGCGGCCTCAGGTTGGGCTGGATGTTGATGTGGTGCGCCCCATATGCCGCGCCCCATTCGAGCACCGGCTTGAGGCTGTCGACATCGGTGGGAAAGCACAGGCCTTCGACCACCAGCCCGGCCGACTTCGCCAGTCGTCCGGCGCGCCGTGCCTCGTCGGGGTCGACCCAGAGCGCACCGAAGCCGTCGAACCCGGCATTGGCGATCATCTCGACATTGGCCTCGAGCGAGCGCTCCGCTGGCGCGCCCTTGAGGCCGAGCATGGACCATAGCGACTGGAGCACGAGGAGTTTCTGCATTGCCCTGCTCCTACACCAGCACCACGCTTTCCTGCTCGTTCGGGTCGGTTCGGGCGATGATTGCCCGCGCCATCCGGTTGGTCGGGTTGAACGGCTGATGCGGCACGCCGGCGGGGATGTAGACGTAGTCGCCTTCATTCACCACGTCGGTGAACTCGAGGTTTGGCCCGTGCCGGAACGAGGTCGAGCCCTCGATCTGGAAAATCGCCGTCTCATGCGCCTCATGGTAGTGCGGCTTGGCCTCGGCCCCGGGCGGGATCACCGCCATGTGCATGCAGATGCCCGCGGCGCCCGCCGATTGCGCGGAAACCCCGGCAAAATAGTCGAGCCCCTGTTTGCCGTGAAAGCCCTCGCCGCCCCGGATCACCTTGCACTCAGCCGCCATGACCTGTCCTCCGCCACTGCGCCGCACCGTAGTGAACGGTGGTCACAGCAGCAAGACGGAGAAGGGGCTGCTCCCGCTCCTCTCGGTGGCTCCCCGCGCCCTCTCTTGCGAAAACTAAGGACTTAGCTGCGCTAAGCCCAAGTTTTCGCTTTCTCCCCCGCCAAGGGGGAGAGTCCCGACTGATACTCCAATGCAAGTGGAAGCCACCGCTCATCTCCCCCTGGCGGGGGAAAACAAAATCTTAGGTTTAGCCGTTGGGCTAAGCCTTAGATTTTGCAAGAGAGGGGGCGCTGGAGGGCACGATGCTTCTGCTTACACAGAACGCCTTCGCCTACTTCGCCTCCGGCCCCACCGGCCGTTGCGTCAGCACCACCTCAAGTTCCAGCAACCGCCCCTGCCGCAACAGCTGCAGCCGCACCCGCCTTCCGATGGCATCGGCAGTGAGCATCCGCAGCAACGGGCCCGGCCCTTCGACCGGCCGGCCATCGAGGCTCAAGAGCACATCGCCCTCGCGCACCCCGGCCCGCGCCGCCGGGCCATCGGTGACGATCGAATGCAGCACCGCCGCCGTCTGCGTGCCGACATGCGCCGCATCGGCCACCCGCCGCGGCAGGTTCACCGTGTCGGCGGCGACACCGAGATAGGCCCGCCGCACCCCGCCATGCTGCAGCACTTCGCCCAGCACCAGCTTCACCGTGTTGCTGGCGACGGCAAAGCAGATGCCCTGCGCGCCAGCGATCATCGCGGTGCTGATCCCCACCACTTGCCCCAGGCTCGAAACCAGCGCGCCGCCGGAATTGCCGGGGTTGAGCGCCGCATCGGTCTGGATCACATCCTCGATCGGCCGACCCGAAGGCGAGCGGAGGCTCCGCCCCAGCGCCGAGATCACGCCGGCCGTAACCGTCAACTCGAACCCCAGCGGGTTGCCGATGGCGATGGCAATGTGGCCGCGATTCAGCGCGCTGCTGTCGCCCAGCGCGGCGATCGGCAATGCGCTGCCGTCGACCTTGAGGATGGCGAGATCGGTATCGGGATCGGCGCCGAGCACCCGCCCGGCCAGCCGGTGCCCGTCGGGCAGCGCCAGGTGCACATCGCGATGGTTGCCGACCACATGCGAGTTGGTGACCACCAGCCCATCCTGCGACAGCACCACGCCCGAGCCATGGCCCTTGCCGTCGGTCGTCACCATGCCGACCGCCGGCCCGACAGCCTCGGCGACTTCGGAGACGGTGAGTGAATAGGCATCGAGCAGGCGCTGGTCGGCAGGGTAGGGCATGGGCTGAGCCATCAGGATGCTCCGGCAATTTCGGTTGTCCAAAATGTGGGTTTTGCGGTGGCGCCGCGCGATCCTGCCCATATGGGGAGCTTTCGAGCCGGCCGTCCCGGGCGCAGGTTTTCGCCAGCATCAACAAGGCCACTCACATGTCCTTCCCCGAACTCCAGGCGCTTTCCGCTTCCCTCGCCGCACTCACCGCCAGCGTCGCCCCCCGCATCGTCGCCATCCAGGGCCGCGATGGCCGCGAGCTTTCCGGCTTCATCTGGCGCACCGGCCTCGCCATCACCGCCGACGAGGCGCTAGAGGGCGACGACGAGGTCGCGGTGCTTGGCGCCGATGGCAAGCTCGCCACCGCCCAGATCATCGGCCGCGATCCCAGTACCGACGTCGTGCTGCTGAAGCTCGAAACCGCCGAGTTCGCCGACTGGGCCCACGCCGCGCAGCCGGCGCCCGGCTCGCTGGCGCTGCTGGTCGGCCGCGGCGAAGACTCGGTGCTGTCGGGTCTCGCTTCGGTCACCGAAGTCGGCGCCGCCTGGCGCAGCATGCGCGGCGGCGAAATCGACGCGCGTATTACGCTCGGCCTCCGCCTCTCGCCGCGCAGCGAAGGCGGCGCCGTGGTGGCGCCCGATGGCGGCCTCATCGGCATGGCGGTCACCGGCGCCCGTCGCCGCACCATCGCCATCCCCGCCTCGACCATCGCCCGCTCGGTGGCGACGCTCAGTGAAAAGGGCTATATCCCGCGCGGCTGGCTCGGCGTCAGCCTGCATCCACTGGGCCAGGATGGCGGCGCCATCGTCGTCGGGCTCGAACCGGCCAGTCCGGCTGCCAATGGGGGCTTCCTTGTTGGCGACATAATCACCACATGGGGTGGAACAAAGGTGCATTCGGTCAGCGACGTCGCCGATCGCCTGAACGCCGGCACTGTCGGTAAGACTATCAGCTTGGGAGTGCAGCGCGGTGGCAGTGCATTGGAACTCGAGATCATTATCGGCGAACGCCCGCGGAGCTGAAGCTCCGGTTGCCCAGTCCGTCCTCGGCGGCCTGGTGCTCGGCGTCGCCTTCGATCTCACCGACCCCGCCCTCGAACAGGTGCTGCGCACCCTGATCGCCGGCCGGCATGATCTTTACGAGGCCGACGCCGAAGAGGCGGCGGTCACCATCACCGATCGTTCGGCCGCGCTGGGTGGCGTCACCGGGGCGCACCGGGTGCTGCGTGTCGGCGCCGACGAAGCCCGCCGCAACGCCATCGACAGCCTCGACCCGGGCCTGATCCTCGCCGCGGCCATGCTGATCGGCGCCGGCTATGCACTGGAGCGCGAGACGGTCGAGCGCACCGGCAACGAACGGCTGCCCGCCTCGCTGCTGCCGCGGCTCAGCCAGCGCGAGCGCCAGGTCGCGGAACTGCTGGTCGACGGCGCCTCCAACAAGGTGATTGCCCGGGCGCTGGATATCTCGGTGCACACGGCGAAATTCCACGTCACCGCCATCCTCGAAAAGCTCGGGGCTCGTAACAGGGCAGATGCGGTGTCGATCATCTTGCGTGAGGGGTTGGTGGCGATCTAGTCACCGGCGGCGCCCCAACGTCCCCTCGCCCCTGAGGGGAGAGGGCTAGGGTAGCTAGGACCGCAGGCCCGTAGCGGAACTAGGGTGAGGGGTTCAGCTTCTCAGCGAGCGCGAGTTGCACCGCTTCACCCCTCATCCGGCGCTGCGCGCCACCTCCCGGCGAGGGCTATGCCCTCGTCCGGATTCCCCTGAGGGGAGAAGCGAAGGGGGAGCCTGCTCTACTGCCCCACGTCCTTCCCCGGTGTCATCAGCGTCGAAAAAATCCGCCCGATCAGGCTGTTCTCGCTCGGCTTGTCCCTGTGCTCATGGCTAAGCTCCACCAGCAAATCCGAGGTCGCATCGAGCCGCTGGCTCTGTAGCTGGGCGATCCGCAGCGCCAGCTCCGGGTGTTTTTCGAGGATGCGCATCGCGTCCTTCACCACCCGTACCTTGCTGTTGCGCTCGGCTCGCACCGTGGCGCTATGCGGTCGCCCCAGCAGCACCGACATTTCGCCGATCATCGCATCGACATGCTCGATGGTGGCGATCGCCACCCCGTTGCGCTCGACCACGAACTTGCCGCTCTCCAGCACATAGAGATCGCGCCCCGGCGTGCCCTGGGTGACGAGCTCTTCGCCCTTGGCGACATCGAGCGTCGGCGACGAATAGGTGAGGGTCAGCAGGCTGGCCATGGTCATTCCCCGGGATGATTAGGCAGCTACGAGCCTAACCCGGCGAAGGCGCGCCATGAAGGGCCATTCTACACCATGCGCAGCAGTACCTCGGCGACCAGGTGGTCGCCGCCTTTCTTGAGGATCAGGTCGGCTCGCGTCCGGGTTGGGGCGATATTGTCGATGAGGTTCGGCAGGTTGATCGAGCGCCAGTTGTCGAGCCCGAACCTGCCGGCTTCGTCCTTGCTCATGTCGGCATAGCGCTTGAAGAACGAGTCCGGGTTGCGGAACGCCGTCTCCCTGAGCCGGAAGAAGCGCTCGAGGTACCAGGCCTCGAGGTCGTTGGGGTCGGCGTCGATATAGATCGAGAAGTCGATAAAGTCCGAGGCGTAGAGGATCGGCGCGCCAGCTTTGCCGGGAGCACCCGGCTGCAGGATGTTCAGCCCTTCGACAATCAGAATATCCGGCTGGTCGACAATCAGGTGTTCGCCCGGCACCACGTCGTAGACCAGGTGCGAGTAGATCGGCACCTCAAGCGCCGGCGTGCCCGATTTCACCGCCGCGAGAAAGGCCACCAGCCGCGCCCGGTCGAAGCTTTCGGGAAACCCCTTGCGCCGCATCAGCCCACGCTCGATCAGTGTGGCGTTGGGATGGAGAAACCCGTCGGTGGTGACGAGGTCGACCTTCGGGCTCGATGGCCAGCGTTGCAGCAGCGCGCGGAGAATGCGGGCGGTAGTGGATTTGCCCACCGCCACCGAGCCGGCGACACCGATGATGAACGGCACCTTCGGCGCACCGGTGTTGAGGAAGCGCTGCGACACCCGATGCAGGCCCTGGATCGCCTCGACATAGAGCGAGAGGAGGCGCGCCAGAGGCAGGTAGACCTGCTCGGCTTCTGTAAGCGAGATCGGGTCGGACAGCGCGCGGAGCCGCAGCACATCGTCGGCGGTGAGCGTCATCGGCTCGTCGGCCCGCAGCGCCACCCACTCCGCCTTGCTGAACTGGTGGTAGGGCGAGAGTTCTGCCGGCCGCGTCATGCGGGCTTCGACCCGCCAGTGAGCCGCGCAGCGATCACCTGCGCCAGCCGCTCCGCCACCTCGAGCTTGTCCAGCTCCGGCCACGCCTCGGCGCCGTCCGGGCTCAGCAGCGTCACCTTGTTGCGATCGCCGCCCATCGCCCCGCCTGCCGCCGACACATCATTGGCGACGATCAGGTCGGCGCCCTTGCGCCTGAGCTTGGCCTCGCCATTGGCCACCACGTCGCGCGTCTCGGCCGCAAAACCGACGACGATCCTGGGTCGCTGGGCATGATGCCCGACCGTCGCAAGGATGTCGGGGTTCTCGACCATGCTGAGACTGGGGACGGCATCGGCGCCCGGCTGCTTCTTGATCTTGTCGGTGGCAACACTGTCGACCCGCCAGTCCGCGACGGCAGCGACGAACACCGCGCCATCGGCGGGCAGGGCGCTTTCCACCGCGGCCAGCATCTGGCGCGCGGTCTCGACGTGGGTGGTGGTGACCCCCTTGGGATCGGCGATCGATACCGGCCCGCTGATCAGGTGCACTTCGGCGCCGAGCCTCGCGAGCGCGGCGGCAATGGCGTGCCCCTGTTTGCCGGATGAGCGGTTGGCAATGTAGCGCACTGGATCGATCGGCTCATGCGTCGGCCCGGACGTGACGATGAAGCGCCGTCCGTTGAGCGGACCGGCGCCATCGAGCTGTTCGATCACCGCAGTAAGGATTTCCGCCGGCTCCGCCATGCGGCCCTCGCCGGCTTCGCCGGCTTCCGCCATGGCGCCGGATTTCGGCCCGACGAACTGCACCCCGTCGCCGAGCAATGTCGCATGGTTCCGCCGCGTCGGCGCCGCAGCCCACATCCGTGGGTTCATTGCCGGCGCCATCAGCACCGGTTTGTCGGAGGCGAGCAGCACGGCGCTTGCGAGGTCGTTCGCAGCGCCGGTAGCGGCCTTAGCCATCAGGTCCGCCGTCGCCGGCGCCACGACGATCAGGTCGGCCTCGCGCGACAGGCGGATGTGGCCGACATCGTGCTCGTCATTGCGGTCGAACAGGTTGGAAAACACCCGGTCGGCGCTGAGCGTCGCGACCGAGAGCGGCGTCACGAACTCGGCCGCAGCCGCTGTCATCACGCAGCGCACTTTTGCGCCTTCATCCCGCAGCCGCCGGATCAGCTCCAGCACCTTATAGGCGGCGATCCCGCCGCCGATGATCAGCAGCACCCGCCGATTCTGCAGTTTCATGCCGCACCACCGCCGTCTGTTGAGATTGCCGGAGCGTTTTCAGGAAAAGTTGCAGACTTTTCCGGTTCGAAAGCGCGACCAGATCAAAGCCGTCTACACGATCCGGCCGCGGACTCATACCCACCAAAGGGCTGGGGCATGGCCCGGCAGGTGGCGCGTCACCCATGTGCACAAATGTCCTCACGACAGGATTGAACGCGCGCTGCCAAGGATCGCGCTATTAGGCAGGTAATGTCGGGGGGCCAAAACCTCCGTGTCCTAGCTATGGGAGCCATGTGCACATGGATCGTGCAGCCTATTTCCGTTACGCTGGCGAAAACGCCCGCAACGTCGTGTTCCCGCTGGGCGGCATCGGGGCCGGATCGATCGGCATCGGCGGCGATGGGCGGCTGCGCGACTGGGAAATTTACAACCGGCCGAGCAAGGGTAGCGTCAACGGCTTCTCGCATTTCGCCGTCAAGGCCGAGCGTGACGGCAAGGTGCTCGATACCCGCGTGCTGCACGGCCCGTTCCAGGGCTCGCTCACCGGCGACCACCTGGGCAAGCACTTCAACTCGTTCGGCTTCGGCGTGCGCCGCGAGCACATGGCGGGCTTCCCGAGCTTCGAGAAGGCGGCGCTCTCCGGCCCGTACCCGGTCGCGGCGCTCGATTTCGCCGACCAGCGCTTCCCGGGCAAGGTGAAGCTCGAGGCCTTCAGCCCCTATCTGCCGATGGAAAGCCGGGTCTCGAGTCTCCCGGTGGCGCAGTTCGAGTTCACCCTCGAAAATACCACCGACACCGCCATCGACTATACCCTCTACGGCTGCCTCGGCTTCGAGTTTCGCGACCAGTCCGTGGTCCGCGCCAGCAGCGCCGACGGGCGGACCACGCTCTCGGGCCACTCCACCTCGGATAAGAAGTCGATCCACTACAGCGAGCTCAGCATCTCCAGCGATGCCGCCGAGACCAGCTACCAGCGTCACTTCTTCCGCGGCAGCTGGTTCGATGCGCTCGAGGTCTACTGGCAGGATATCAGCCGCCCCGGCCGGCTGAAGGATCGCTTCTACGACAACGGCACCGAGCGGCGGGCGCTGTCGAGCGGCGCGCTGGCTGAGCACAGTACACTTGCCTGCCACCTCAGCATCCCCGCCGGCGAGAGCCGCACCCTCCGCGTCGCCATCGCCTGGTACGTCCCCAATGCCAGCAAATACTGGGTCTCGAGCAGCGCGCTGATCGGCGAGCCCAAGGATATTCCGAGCGTCTGGAAGAACTACTACGCCACCCAGTGGCCGAGCGCCGATGCCGTGCTGGCCGAGACCTTCTCGCAGTGGGACCGGCTCGCCGGCCAAACCAAGCGCTTCAAGGCCGAACTCCTCGCTTCGACCCTCCCCGATGCGGTGCTCGACGCCGTCTCGGCCAACCTCTCGATCATCAAGACCGCCACGGTGCTGCGGCTCGAAGACGGCACCTTCTATGGCTGGGAGGGCTGCCATCCCGATGCAGGGTCCTGCGAGGGCAGCTGCACCCATGTGTGGAACTACCAGCAGGTGCTGCCCTTCCTCTTCCCCGACCTCGAGCGCTCGATGCGCGAGGCCGATTTCACCTACAACCAGCGCCCGGATTCGGCGGCATGACCTTCCGCCTGTCGCTGCCGCTCGGCATCGGCACCTCGGATTTCCGCCCCTGTGTCGATGGCCAGTTCGGCAATGTGCTGAAGGCCTTTCGCGATTGGAAGCTGACTGGCGATCTCGCCTGGCTGCAGCAGCTCTGGCCGCATATCAAGGCTGCCATCGCCTATGCCTGGCACCCGGACAATTACGACAAGTGGGACCCGGAAAAGTCCGGCGTGCTCACCGGCCGCCAGCACCACACGCTCGACATGGAGCTGTTCGGGCCGAACTCCTGGCTCAACGGCTTCTATCTCGCGGCGCTGCAGGCCGGCGCCGAGATGGCCCGCGCCGTCGGCGATAGCGACACCGCCACCGAGTATGCCGAGATCTATGCCCGCGGCCGCAAGTGGACGCATGAGCACCTGTTCAATGGCAGCTATTTCATCCAGCAGGTCGATCTCGCCGACAAGAGCCAACTCGCCCCCTACGAGGTTGACCGCGGTCACTTCGTCCGTGGCTCGATCTACGATCTCTACTGGTCCGACGAGCACAGCGAGGTGAAGTACCAGATCGGCGAAGGCTGCGAGATCGACCAGGTGCTGGCCCAATGGCATGCCGGGCTCTATGGCCTCGGCGACATTTTCGAGCCCGAGCAGTTCGCTTCGGCGACGCGCGCCATCTACCAGCATAACTTCAAGCGCCGGCTTGGCGACGAGGCCAATCCGTGCCGCGTCTTCGGGCTGGAGAACGAGGCGGGCACGCTGATGTGCGCCTGGCCTGATGGCGCGGAGCGCCCGGCCATCCCGGTGCCCTACAGCCAGGAGACCACGCACGGCTTCGAATATGCCTTCGGCAGCCAGCTGATGATGATCGGTGAACTGGACAAGGCCATCGAGGTGTTCGCAGCGGTGCGCGACCGCTATCGCGGCCATAACCGCAACCCGTTCAACGAGATCGAATGCGGCTCCAACTATGCCCGCTCGATGGCGAGCTATGCCGCGGTGCTGGTGCTCTCCGGCTTCAGCTTCGACCTCAGCGAAGGCTGCATCGGCTTTGCCCCCAAGCTGATGAGCGAAGGCCGCTTTCGCTCGCTGTGGTCGACCGGCACAGCCTGGGGCAGCGTTGCCATCGACGATGGCGAGGCGCGGCTCACCGTCATCGGCGGCACCCTCGAAATCGCCGAAATCACTATCTGCGGCCAGGCCTTCAAGGCCGACGCCACCGACCATTTCGGCGGCAAACCCGAGCGGCGCGACGGCCGCTCGATCTTCAACCCCGGCATGGGCTTGATGCTCCGCCATGCGGGGATCGCCATAAGCAACCAACCGGACATCGCCCACAACTGACTGCCCAGCGCCAACAGGGAGGACCCTATGCGCACCCGATTGACCCTCAGCGTCATGGCGCTTGCCATGGCCGCATCGCCCGCGCTCGCCCAGCCGGCGGCCGATATCACCGCCAAGCTGACCATCTTCCAGCCGGTCAACCAGCAGATGATCAACTCGACCGACAAGGCCATCGCCCGCTTCAAGCTGAAGTACCCCAACGTCACCATCGAGCCGCAATTCGTGCCGCAGCCATCCTGGGGCGAGTACAACACCTCGTTCATCAACCAAGTGGCGACCGGCGCGGCGCCCGACATCATGTTCTCGGCCATCGAGGGTTTTGCCGAGACCGCCAATCGCGGCCTGTTGCGCGATCTCGGCCCGCTGATCGATGCCGATCCGACCGCCAAGGCGGTGCTCGACGAGCTCGATCCGAACCTCCTCGACGGCATGCGCACCCGCTCGACCGGGCAGCTGAACTTCTTCCCCACCGAGTGGAACAACATCGTCGTCTATTACAACAAGGACATGTTCGATAAGGCCGGCGTCGCTTATCCCGCTGACGATTGGACCTGGGCTGATTTCCGCGAGACGGCGAAAAAGCTGACCATCGCCGACGCCAATGGCAACGTCACCCAGTACGGCTACTTCGTGCCGGGCTTCAATTTCGGCCTCACCCCGTGGTTCCTCACCAACGACGCGAGCGTCCTCGATACGGACTGGAAGCAGTCGGCGGTGACGACTGATAATTTCAAGGAGTCGCTGCAGTTCCTCTCCGACCTGATCAATGTCGACAAGTCCGCTCCGGCCTTCGAATCCGGTGTCGGCGATAACAAGTTCGTCGCCGGCCAGGTGGCGATGTTCTCGGCCGGCCACTGGCCGATCCCCGAGATCCGCGCCAGCGGCCTGACCAATGTCGGCGTGCAGATCATGCCGGTGAACAAGGTGAAGACCACGGTGTTCGGCATTGGCGGCCTCGCCGTTACCAGCGCCTCGAAGAACCCCGAGCTCGCCTGGGAGTTCGTCAAGGAAATGACCGGCAAGGAGTTCCAGACCGAGCTCGCCGAATTCCGAGCGCTCGATCCCGTCGTGGCGCAGCCTCGCGACCACCGACAAGTACCTGTCCTTCCCCGACAACGCCGCGATCTTTTACGGCTCGGCCGCCACCGCCAAGCCCGTCGCCTCGCCGCCGAATTTCGCCCAGGTCGAAGAAATGACCATGCGGCACGTCGGCGCCTACCTCAACGGCAACGAGGACCTCGACACCACCATCAGCGGCCTCGACAGCGAACTGTCTCGCGCCATGAAGCGCGCCTACAACTGACGATCGACCCCGGGGGCGTCCTCGAGGGCGCCTCCTTTGTTTGGCCACCGCGGAGGAGACGATGGCAACCCTCAGGCAACGCGAGACGCTGGCAGCCTACGGCTTCATCGCTCCCGCCTACCTCATCTATCTGCTGTTCCTTGCCATTCCGCTCGTAGCGTCGCTCCTGCTGTCGGTGCTCGAGGTCGACCGGCTGACGCTCGTGGCAGAGTTCGTCGGCTGGTCGAACTTCGACTGGATCCTGACCGATCCGCGCTTCTGGAAAACCTTCGGCAACACCTTCTACTTCATCGCGCTGGCGGTGCTGGGCAATGTCGGCCTCGGCCTCGGGCTCGCCGTGCTGCTCGACCGCAACATCCCCGGCCCGCTGCTCTATCTGTTCCGGCTCGCCTACTTCCTGCCGGTGCTGGTGTCGCTGGCCTTCGTCTCCTTCATCTGGCGCTTCATGTTCTCGTTCGATCTGGGCGCCATCAACTACTACATCCGCATGCTCGGGCTGCCGGCGGTCGGCTGGCTGACCGACAAGAACGTCGCCATGCTGTCGATCGTCGTTATCGACGTGTGGAAGAATGTCGGCTTCTTCGTCATCATCCTGCTCGCGGCGCTCCAGGGCGTGCCGCGCAACCTGATGGAAGCCGCGCGCATCGATGGCGCCTCGCCCTTCACCGCGCTCCGCCGCATCAAGCTGCCCTACATCGCCCCGGTGATCCTGTTCTGCGTCACCTACGCCACCATCGGCGGGCTGCAGGTGTTCAATTCCATCAAGATCATCACCGATGGCGGGCCGGGCGACTACCCGATCGGTGGTGATGTACATGTTCTCCGAAGCCTTCAGCGCCGGTGAACTGGGCACCGGCGCGGCCTCCGCGCTGACGCTCCTCGTCGTCATCGCCATCGTCACCGCCATTCAGCTGACGCTCGGCCGTCGCTTCGCCGGGAGATAGCCATGACTATTGCTCAATCGACCGCAACCGCCCGGCTCCACTCGGCCACCAAAATCATCGACTGGCGCAACCTGCCGGTGATGATCGTCCTCGGCATCGGCGCCATCTTCATGCTGCTGCCTTTCCTGTGGATGTTCGCCACCAGCATGCGGCCGGCCAGCGAAGCCTACCAGCTGCCGCCGAGCTTTTTGCCGACCCGGCTCAACTTCGATGCCTATGCTGCGGTGTTGAACTCGCCGCTGCCGTTCCTGCGTATGTATCTCAACAGCTTCATCGTCGCGGCGGCTACCACCATCGGGGTGGTGGTGAGCAGCGCCATGGCGGCCTTCGCCTTCTCGCGGCTGCGCTTTCCCGGCAGCGCCCTGCTGTTCGGCCTGCTGCTCGTCGGGCTGATGGTGCCGAGTGCGCTGGTGGTGATCCCGTTATTCTACGGCATGGCCGCCGCCGGCCTGCTGGATAGCCTCTGGTCGCTGATCCTGCCCGGACTCGCCTCGCCGCTCGCCATCTTCATGATGCGCCAGTTCATGGAGGGCCAGCCGCGCGAGTACGAGGAAGCCGCCTTCATCGACGGCGCCAGCTACTGGACCATCTTCTGGCGCATCTCGCTGCCGCAGATGGGCCCGCCGATCGCGGCTTTGTCGATCATCGTCTTCCCCTCGAGCTGGAACAATTTCCTGTTGCCGCTGATCTTCGTGCGGAAGTTCGACGTGATGACGCTGCCGGTCGGCCTGCTCGGCCTGTCGGACTCCTTCGGCGCGCTGTCGCTGTCGGTTATCATGGCGGCAGTGACCATGTGCGTGCTGCCACTGCTCGTGGTGTTTCTCGTCGCCCAGCGCTTCATCGTCGAGAGCATCGCCAGCACCGGCATCAAGCGGTAGCGCCTGCAGGGGAGAACATCATGCTCGGATCGCAGATCCTCGATCTCAACACTTCGATCAGCGGCGCCGATATCGGCGTGCCCGAGATCAAGACTTTCGGTTTCGCCACCTTCCAGAAAGCGATGGCGACCACCGATAGCTGGACTGCGCATGGCGGGCCGGAACTGGTGTTCGTCATCGAGGGCGAGGCCTGCTGGGAACTGGAGGACGAAGCGCTGGTGCCGGTCTCGGGCGCGCAGTTCGCGCTGTTTCCTGCCGGCAAAAAGCACCGCATCGTCAACGGCCTCTATCCCCCCAGCCACTCGTTCTGGATCGTCATGGCCAACGCCACGAACGTCGCCGATCCGGCGCTCCTGACCCGCGATGGTTTTCGCGATTTCCAGAATTACCTGGGGCGGCGCGGGCTGACCCACGACATCGAAGCCCGCTGCATGGACGCCATCGGCGAGTTGCACCGGCTGATGAGCGATCCGCGCATCTATACCGGCTCGAGCCTCCTCATCGCCGAAATGCGGGCGGCGCTCCATACCGTGCTGATCGAGGCCTGGAAGGCGCAGGACAAAAAGCTCGCCGATCGCGACAACAGCGCGCTGATCGACGATTTCCTCGAAGTGCTGCATTCCGATCCCGACGCCGAGCTCAACATTGGCGAGGTGGCGATCCGGCTCGGTTACTCGCGCAGCTACCTGCATAACCGTTTCCGCAAGGAAGTCGGCATGTCGCCCAGCGATTATGCCCAGCGCCTGCGCATAAAACGCTGCTGCACCCGGCTCGCCACCACCAGTGAGCCGGTGACCGATATCGCGGTCGAGTTCGGTTTCAACAGCTCGCAATATTTCTCACGCGTGTTCAAAAAATACTTGGGCACCACGCCAACCGAATACCGCCAGCAAATGGCGATCAGGGAGCACTGACATGGCGACGCTCGCCCTCCGCGACATCAGAAAATCCTTCGGCAAGCATGAGGTGATCCACGGCGTCAGCCTCGACGTCGAGGACGGCGAGTTCGTCGTCTTCGTCGGCCCCTCTGGCTGCGGCAAATCCACCATGTTGCGGATGATCGCCGGGCTCGAGACCATCACCGAGGGCCAACTGCTGATCGATGGCGCACTGATGAACGAGGAGACGCCGACCCGTCGCGGCATCGCCATGGTGTTCCAGAGCTACGCGCTCTACCCCAACATGACCGTCTACCAGAACATGGCCTTCGGCCTCGAACAGGCCAAGGTGCCCAAGGCGCAGATCCGCCAGCAGGTGATGAAGGCAGCAGAGACGCTGAAGATCGAGCCGTTGCTGCAGCGCCGCCCCGGCCAGCTCTCCGGCGGCCAGAGCCAGCGCGTTGCCATCGGCCGCTCGATCGTCCGCAACCCGCGCATCTTCCTGTTCGACGAACCGCTCTCGAACCTTGATGCCGAGCTGCGCGTCCACATGCGGGTGGAGATCGCCAACCTTACAAGCGCATGGGCCGCACCACCATCTACGTGACGCACGACCAGGTCGAGGCGATGACGCTGGCCGACACCATCGTGGTGTTCAACGAGGGCCGGATCGAACAGGTCGGCACACCGCTCGAACTCTACAACAAGCCGGCCAACCGCTTCGTTGCCGGCTTCCTCGGTTCGCCCCGGATGAACTTCCTCCCCGGCCGGGTGGCCGAGGCGGCATCCGGCCCCTGTGTCGAAGTGCCCGGCGGCCGCTTACCACTGCCGCAACCAGCAAGGCAGGGCGATGCCATCGAGATCGGCATCCGGCCCGAGCATGTCGAGGTCGTGTCGCCCGAGGGCGCCGCGGCGCAGGCCCGCGTACAGTTCACCGAGCAGCTCGGCGGCGAGACTTTCCTCTATTGCGATGTCGGTGAAGCAACCGAGCCGGCGCGGATCGTCATCAAGCGCCCCGGCCAGCATCGTTTCGGCGACAACGAGTTGATCGGGCTGGCGATTGGAGCGGCGGACGTCTATTGCTTCGACAGCAAAACCGGCGCCGCACTCGCCGCCTGAGAGACCCGACCAAAGCTATGACCCGCATTACCGGCCTTCGCACTTACGACCTCCGCTTCCCCACCTCCGCTTCGCTCGATGGCTCCGATGCGATGAACCCAGATCCGGATTACTCCGCCGCCTATGTGGTGCTGGAGACCGACGGGGGCCTCGAAGGGCACGGCCTGACCTTCACCATCGGCCGCGGCAACGAGGTGGTGGTGGCGGCGATCGAGGCGCTGCGCGACCGCGTCACCGGGCTCGAACTGAGCTGGATTTCCGAGAACCCCGGCCGCTTCTGGCGCCACGTCACCGGCGACAGCCAGCTGCGCTGGATCGGCCCGGACAAGGGCGCCATGCACCTTGCCACCGGCGCGGTGGTCAATGCGGTGTGGGACTTGCTGGCCAAGCAGGCAGGCAAACCCGTCTGGCGCTTTGTCGCCGACATGACCCCCGAACAGCTCGTCTCGATCATCGATTTCCGCTATTTGACCGACGCCATCACCCCGGAGGAGGCGCTGGCGATCTTCCAGAAGGCCGAGGCCGGCAAGGCCGAGCGCATCGCCGAGCTCGAGCAGAATGGCTACCCCTGCTACACCACGTCCGCCGGCTGGCTCGGCTACTCCAACGAGAAGTTGACCCGTCTCGCCACCGAGGCGGTGGAAGCCGGCTTCTCGCACATCAAGATGAAGGTCGGCCGCGACCTCGCTGATGACATCCGCCGGCTCGAAATCGTCCGCTCGATCATGGGCCCCGACCGCTACCTGATGATCGACGCCAACCAGGTGTGGGAAGTCGGGCAGGCTATCGATTGGGTGAAGGAGCTCAGCCGCTTCAAGCCCTACTTCATCGAAGAGCCGACCAGCCCGGACGACATCGAAGGGCACCGGAAGATCCGCGAAGCCATCGCGCCGGTAAAGGTGGCGACCGGCGAGATGTGCCAGAACCGCATCCTGTTCAAGCAGTTCATCACCCGCGGCGCCATCGACATCGTGCAGATCGATGCCTGCCGCATCGGCGGGTTGAACGAAGTGCTGTCGGTGCTGCTGATGGCGGCGAAATACGGCCTGCCGGTGTGGCCGCATGCCGGCGGCGTCGGCCTCTGCGAATATGTGCAGCATCTGTCGATGATCGACTATCTCGCAGTGTCCGGCACCAAGACCGGCCGGGTGATCGAATATGTCGACCACCTGCACGAGCATTTCCTCGAGCCCTGCGTCATCGAGAAGGCCGCCTACATGCCGCCCGTGCGTCCTGGTTTCTCCATCGAGATGAAGCCCGCCTCGATCGCCGCCCATCGTTTCGGCTGAGGACACGCGATACCGTCCGGCAACCCGCGCCAGCCTGCCCGATGCAGCGTGGGTGTGCCGCTTGCTGCCTGAGCGCGAATTTCAGGGAAATTACCGCCGGGCTTGGCTACAGTTCGGCCTATGCGCGTCACGCTTCCCATCCTTGCCCTGCTGCTCACCACCGCTCTCGCCATCCCCGCCCTGGCCGACCCCGGCAATCGTGGCGGGAACGGCAATGGCCGCGAGAGCGGCAGCGAGCGTGGGAGCGGCAACGACCGCGGGGACGGTAACGACCGCGGGGACGGTAACGACCGCGCGGACGGTAGCGATCGCGGGAACGGTGACGGCCGTGGGAACGGTGACGGCGCTGGCAACAGCTCCAACAACCAGGATGGCGGCGGCGCCGGCGCGGACAACGCCGATGGCGGCAGCACCGGCGGCAATGCCAACGATGATGGCAACGCCGGAAGCCGCGCCATCAAGGTACCCAGGGATCAGGACGTCGCGCGCGAGGCCGTCAAGAAACGCGAGGTGCTGCCGCTGGCGACCGTGCGGACGCTGGTCAATGAGACCACCAAAGGTCGGATGCTCGATGTCGAACTGGTGCGGCTTGCCGGCGCCTATCTCTACAAGGTCACCGTGCTGGAGCCGGATGGCCGGCTGCATAAGCTCTACTACGACGCGCGCTCCGGCAAGCTGGTGGATGACTGATGCGCATTCTCATCGCCGAAGATGACCGACGCATCGCTGCGCCCTTGAGCGTGGCGCTGAGCAGCGCCGGCTTCGTGGTCGAGATCGAAGCCGATGGCGAGGTCGCCTGGTATCGCGGCGACACCGAGGAATTCGAGACGGTGATCCTCGATCTCGGCCTGCCGACCCTCGATGGGCTCACCATCCTGAAGCGCTGGCGCAACGCCGATCGCAACTCGCCCGTCCTGGTGCTGACGGCGCGCGGCCGCTGGGAAGAAAAAGTCGAGGCCATCGAGGCCGGCGCTGACGACTATGTGGTCAAGCCCTGCCGCGTCGAGGAGGTGCTGGCCCGGGTCCGCGCCATCATCCGCCGCTCCAACGGGCTGGCCTCGTCGCGCATCCATTTCGGCGACTATGTGTTCGATGCCCGGCAGATGCAGGTGACGCGGGATGGGGTACCCGTCGAGCTGACGCCGCTGGAGTTCCGGCTGCTCTCGCAACTGCTGCACAGCCGTGGTCGCGTGCTGTCGCAGCTCGAGCTGACCGACCATCTCTACAGCCAGGACAGCGACCGCGATCCCAATTCGATCGAGCAGCTGGTCGGCCGGCTGCGCCGCCGCCTGGGGCGGGGATCATCGAGACACGGCGCGGCTATGGCTATGTGCTGCCCGGTGACGAGGGGTGAAGCTGGGCTCGCTGCGGCTCCGGTTGCTGGCAGGGGCGGGCCTCTGGATCCTCGTGGCGCTGCTGCTCGCCGGCATTGCCATCGTTTCGATCTTTGCCGCCACCGTCGACCGCGACCAGCACGAGGATATGCTCGCCGGGCTCGATCAGGTGCTGAGCAGCATCGAGCCGGACGCGCCGTTGGCCGAGCAGACCCCGCGCCTCAGCGATCCGCGCTACACTACGCCTGCCGGCGGGCTCTACTGGCAGGTCGTCGACCTCGATACCGGCGAGATGGGCCAGTCCCGCTCGCTCTGGGATACCGAGGTTCGCGCCCCGACGCCGCCTGAAGTCGGCGAGCCGGTCTTTGCACGTGTGCCCGGCCCGCACGGCCAGACGCTCGGCATCCTGACGCAGGATGTGCTGCTCGAAGCGAGTGCCGGGCCGCGGCGGTTGCGCGCCAGCATCGCCGAGGATATGAGCCTGCGTGGACACGACCTCCGGCGCTTTGCCTCCGATATCGGCACGGCGCTGCTGGCGGTGGGCGCCGCGCTCGTGCTTGCCGCCTGGCTGCAGGTCCATCTGGGGCTCCGGCCGCTGCGGGCCCTGCAGCGCGCCGTCGAGGATGTGGTGCATGGGCGCAAGAGGCGCCTCGATGGCCCGCACCCCGCCGAGGTCGGGCCCGTGGTGCATGAGGTGAACGCGCTGCTCACCAGCCACGAGCGCGCCATCCAGTTCGCCCGTACCCGGGCCGACGATCTGGCGCATGGGCTGAAGACCCCGCTCGCCGTGCTGACCGCCACCGCCGGGCGCCTGCGGGCCGAGGGCGATACCGGCAATGCCGAAGTGCTGGAGCTGCTCAGCGAGGAGATGGCGGAGCGGATCGACTATCAGCTGCGGCTGGCGCAACTGCGCATGCGCAGCGCCGACCACGTGCTCACCGCCTCGCTCGACCAGGTGCTGCTGCGCAGCGTCACGGTGATGCGCAAGGCCGGGCGCGGGCCGGAGCTGCTGTGGACGCTCGATGCCGATCCGGCCAGCGTCGATATGGACCCGCACGATCTGATGGAGCTGGTGGGCGTGCTGCTCGAGAACGCCGCCAAATGGGCTCGCACCGAAGTGGAGATCGTCTGCCGGCCGAGCAGCGAGATGGCCGAGTTCGTCATTCGCGACGATGGTCCGGGGCTGTCGGACGAGGATATCGCCAAACTCGGCAAACGCGGCGGCCGCCTCGACGAGGAGCGCTCGGGCACCGGCTTCGGCATCTCGATCGCCCGCGAAATCCTCGAACTGAATGGCGGCAGCCTGCACATCGAGCGGTCCAAAGCGGGTGGGCTGGAGGCTCGGGTGCGCATTCCCTCCGCACCGCCAACCTAGCGTCACGCGACGCCGTCCGATCGTCTTGCGGCACGGTTGCAACTGTCTGACGTGAGGGGGAAAGTGGTGCCGGGACCGGAATCGAACCAGTGACACGCGGATATTCAATCCGCTGGAAACCGCGGAAAAAGCGGAGGTCTTGGCTGTCATGTCGCGCTAATGTCGCGTGGCTGGATCTTCGCCAAGAATTCCTGGAGGGCCCAGGGCACGGTGGCCAAACGGCTAGGCGAGGCGGCAAGGCTGCTCGAGGAAGGTGGAGAGCTCCCCGGTGCACGCTAGCCGATCAATCCAGCAGTCGCCGGGGCCTCGACCTTTCTTATCGGTTCGAAGCAAGCGAGGGACAGGACCGGTGAGATCGTCGCTTGGCCGGCTACCACCATTTACGGACCACTCCAATTCCGAGGATTAGGGCGGCCATGGCAACTGGTAGTCCAGTAATTGTGGCGAGGTCGGCAGAGTTTCAAGCGTCATTCTCGGTCGTCTCCGTGGCGAAGCGACCTCCTAGTAATCAGAGATAGTTGAGCCGTCCAACACCCTCCGGTCGCGCAGTCAGCCGCAGATCGTCTCATGAAGTGTCACTGCATCCCACCGGGTATCAGCGGTCCGCAAGTCGGAGGAAGTTATCCACAGAAAACGTTCCGCGCACTATTCGGTGCAATAACACCTAGTGCTGCATAGGCAGTTGACCTTGCTTGCGCATCCCTCGACCATGGGGGGCTTGCGAAGGAAGGGGTGATTTGTATGTCTGACCAGATGAGAACCGAGCAGGTTCCCGCAAACCTAGTGCCTACTGACGGCCTAACAAACTCGCTGTTTTCATTGGTCAGCATGCGGCGGCTCGGAAGTCGGAGTGGAAGTATCGACTTTGACTTTGAGCTGATCGACGAGGTCGGGAAGCCTATCGGAACCTTCACTGTCACCGTCGCCTCCAACGGGTCGAACAGCACCGACGCGATGATTGCGGATGCCTACGCCAAGATGGTCGATGTCACCCGCCAGTGGCTCTACACCTTCGAGAAAATGCGGCGCGCATACGCAGAGCGGCTCGAGGGGTAGCAAAAACCGATACGGAGGAACGAACTGGCCGCCTTCCGAGTGAGCATGGCAGCTTGACAACGCGCCGAGCGAACCGCCACTTTCATTTTCTGTTCCTGCGCATGATGTGCAGGCCTTTCCAAAGGAGGGCCAGCCTATGCGCGACCACAAGATACCCCAAAGCGATCTGATCTCCAAAGTGACCGGCTTGGGCATTGCTCCCGAAACTGTGCCTGATGCCGCGGGTATCGCTCGACAAGAAGCGCCGCTCGCATTCCCGAGGATGAGCGGACACGCGACAGGCATTCGCCCCGACGGTAGTGCCTCAGGAGAGCAGCCGGGTCTGGGCCTGACTGGCGTCCCCGTGAGGGCTGCACGTGGTTGAGGCAAAGGGGAGGGGGCACCTACCCCTCCCCCCGGCCTTTAGGGACCGTACGGCTGTTCCCCTTACTGCGGGTATTAGACCCCCGATATCGCTGCGTTTTTCAGCGCTTGATTTTTGCGTTTTGGTTGGAAAATCTGCCCCCTCTGACGGCAGGAGTTGCCTCCATGACGACGATAGTACGCCGCCCCCGGATCCAGCACGCCGTAGAGGACGCGACCCAGGCACTCGTGTACCTCGAAGCAGCCAGGCGCGTGCTCGGGCCCGACCCGGGCGACAGCTTCATGGACTTCCCTATGCTCAATCCGGCAAGCTTTCTCATCGCGCACGCGGTCGAGCTTGGCCTTGGCGCCTTTCTGCGCGCCGAGGGGAGGAAGGGTGGGCTGGGCAACCATGATCTGAGAGCTCGGCTGGAGGCAGCAGAGGAGGCGGGCCTAAGCCCGTCACCCATGTTCCGCAAATGTGTAGTCGCCATCGACGGGTCGCATCAGAGCAAGCAGTTCCGGTACTCGAAAGACGATCAGGAGCCGTTCATCGCACCCCGAGGCGCGATCGAGCTTGTTGCTAGGGATCTGGAGAGCATCCGATTGCATGTTGTGGGGCTCGCCCTTGGGGCTCCTCGCGCTAAACGACTTTCGCCACTCACCGACGCAGAGGAGGCCGAGATCCAGCGGAAGATCGCAAGTGACCCGGACAATCCGGAACTGACCAACGAGCAGCTCGCCACCGGGGCCCCTTCGCTGAGGCGTTCCCTCACCTTCAGACCTTCATGACGCCCGGCGGCGAGGAAATGGTGATCCTTCCCCGCGCTGAGTACGACGCTCTCGCCGATCTGGCGGCCGACGCTGAGGAGGATGCGGCCGACGCCGCGATCTACGCCGAGCGCATGGCCGCACTCAAACGAGGCGAGGAGTAGCGACTAGGTCGGGTCGCGGTCTACCTACCGGGTAAGCTGCGCGAGCTCCTTCCTCGCGGCCGCGCGTCTGGCGTCGATGTACTCGGCCAAGTCCTGGAGGTGGACCCCCTTCGCGGCCTTCTGGCTGGCCTCGATCCGAACTAGAGGGATGGCGATATCCCCGGCGCCGACCTTGCGGAGGAACTTGTCGAGTGTCAGATGCGAGAAGTAGTCGCGGACGAGCTCCTCGACCGGGATAACCGCCCGGCCGTCGTACTGCGCCATCAGTAGGAAAGCGGTGTTCAATTCAGGCTCGCGTTGCTCAGAGGTGGTGCTCCCGAGGGATGCGCGTCGAACTGGATACACTGACACCGGCGCCAGCGGCAAATTGGAGTTAATCCAACGCGCTCGCACGTTCTTCATGTCGCGTTTCATGTTGCGTGGACTTGCCGAGAGCGTCTGGAAAACCCCGGAAGTGCTCGGATACTCGTTGCAACATGGACGCGACAACGAGGGCGCCGTTTGCCGAGCTAATCTGCTCGTACCTGCTTGATATGTAAGGAGAAAGAAGTGGTGCCCGGGACCGGAATCGAACCAGTGACACGCGGATTTTCAATCCGCTGCTCTACCAACTGAGCTACCCGGGCAACCGTGGCGCCCGAGGGCGCTAAGTCGGGCGGTTTATAGGGGGCATTGCCGGGGTGCGCAAGCGGGTTTTGCCATCTTGTTGCCTGTGGAAAATCCGCTCGCAAAACCAGGGGGCGGAGCACCGTCACCGGCAGCGTTTCGGTGCCATTCTTGTGGCCTGCCGACGCGCCTCCGGGCTAGTCTGCCGCCGATTCAGCATGCGGAGGCAAAATGCTTGAGGATATCAGGGGCAAGCGCGCCCTCATCACCGGCTCATCCACCGGCATCGGCGCCGCCGTGGCGAAAGAGCTGGCGCGGCTTGGCGCCAGCGTGGCCGTGCACGGCAACAAAAATGCCGCCGCCGCCGAGTCGGTTGCCACCGAGATTCGCGCCGCCGGCGGCAAGGCCGTGGTGGTGCTCGGCGATGTCAGCAATTCGGCTTCGGCCGGGCAGATCGTCGCCGATGCGGTCGCCGGGCTCGGCGGCCTCGATATCCTCATCAACAATGCCGGCGCCATCCTCGACCGGGTGACCAACGCCGGCTTCGACGATGCCGCCTATGACAATGTCTACAACCTCAACGTCCGCTCGGTGCTGGCGGTGACCAAGGCGGCCTATCCGCACCTCAAGGCCGCCGGCGGCGGCTCGATCATCAACACCGGCTCGGTGGCCGGCCGCTTCGGTGGCTTCGGCGGTTCGGCCGTCTACGCCTCGGCCAAGGCTGCGGTGCATTCGATCACCCGCAACGCCGCCCGTGAGTTCGCCCCCGACCACATCCGCGTCAACGTCGTCGCCCCGGGCTTCATCATCACCCCGTTCCACGACAAGACCCCGCAATCGGTCAAGGACAGCGCCGCCGCCCAGATCCCGATGCAGCGCCTCGGCACGGCAGAGGATTGCGTCGGGGCCTATGTGTTTCTGGCGTCGGATTCGATGTCCGGCTACATCACCGGGCAGATCATCGATGTGAATGGCGGGCAGTTGATGCCGTGAGGGTCGTCCCGAAAACGACCCCCTCTCTTGCAAAATCTAAGGTTTAGCGAAGATGCTAAACCTAAGATTTTGCTTTCTCCCCCGCCAAGGGGGAGATGAGCGGTGGCTTCCACGTGCATCGAAGCATCAGTCGGGACTCTCCCCTGGGCGGGGGAGAAAGCGATTTCTTAGGTTTAGTCGTTTGGCTAAGCCTTAGAAATCGCAAGAGAGGGGATCGCGATCTCTCGGCGCAACCCGGATGAAGGATTACTCCTCGTCATCCCCTTCATCGATCTTCGGAACCCCATCCTCCTCATCCACCTCAATCGGCTCGGCGGGGATCACATAACTCCCGCTGAGCCAGCGATTGAGGTCGATATCCGAGCAGCGGCCGGAGCAGAACGGGTGGAATTGCTGGCTTGAGGGCTTGCCGCAGATCGGGCAGGGCCGGGTCGGCTTCAGCTTGATAATCTCGGCGGTCATCTCAGACGGCAGTCAGGTTCGACTGGTTGAGCCAGTTGAAATGCACCGGATAGCCTTCGCCGGCCAGCAGCCCAACCGTCTCGTTGAGCGGCAGCCCGACCACGCCGGAAGATGACCCCTGCAGCTTCAGGACGAACGCCCCGGCAATGCCCTGGATGGCGTAGCCGCCGGCCTTGTCGCGCCATTCGGCGCTCGCGAGATAGCTTTCGATTTCGCGCGCCGACAGCCGCTTGAAGCGGATGCGGGTTTCGACCAGGCGCTTGCGCATCTGGCCCGACGAAGTCAGCATGGTGACGGCGGTGAACACCCGGTGCGAGCGGCCGGAGAGGACGCGCAGGCACTCCGAGGCTTCTTCCATCGTCTCGGCCTTGGGGAGGATCCGCCGGCCCACCGCCACCACCGTGTCGGCCGCCAGCACCAGGGCGTTGCCGGCGATCCCGGTGGTCTTGGCCTTGTGCTGCGCGGTGATCGCCTTCTGATCGGCGAGACGCTGTGCGAGCTTGCGCGGCAGCTCGCCCTTTTCCGGCGTTTCGTCGATATGCGCCGGCACCAGATGTTCCGGCTCGATGCCGATCTGGTTCAACAGCGCCAGGCGCCGCGGCGAGGCGGACGCGAGGATAAGCTCGGGACGGCTGGCCATTCGGTGCCCTATGTGAAGCGGTAGGTGATCCGGCCCTTGGTCAGATCGTAAGGGGTCATTTCGCACAACACCTTATCGCCCGCCAACACACGAATGCGATTCTTCGCATCCGGCCGGCCGTATGGGCGATGATCTCGGGCGCCATCGGCAGCGCGGCAGCTTCCTGCCGCACCTCCGGACCTTACCTGAACCGGTAGTTGATCCGGCCCTTGGTCAGGTCATAGGGGGTCATTTCGACCAGCACCTTGTCGCCTGCCAGCACACGGATGCGGTTCTTGCGCAGCCGGCCCGCCGTATGGGCGATGATCTCGTGCTCGTTCTCCAGCTTCACGCGAAAAGTCGCATTCGGCAGCAGTTCCGTGATCACGCCCGGAAATTCGAGCACTTCTTCCTTAGCCATTCTCTCTCCTGAGACGGCCCCGCGAAACACGTTACTGACAATGTCGGGGGCTTGAATTGGGCGCCACCTATACTGGATGTCGCCCCGTTTGTGAACCACCCGCCTGCGCGGGCTCACCACATATGGTGCGGGCGTGCCACATTTGCAAAGCCGGGCGGGGTCGCGGGGGGCGACTGCTGGCAGACGGCCCCCTCCCATCCTCCCCCATAAGGGGAGGTGCCGCATCGAGTGTTTGGCACCATCGAAGACAGAGCCTCGACTCTGCACCTCCCCCTTTATGGGGGAGGCCGGGAGGGGGCCGTCTCTCTCAGTATGCCTCACCCCGCCTTGACCGGCGCCGCGACCAGCTTCTCCAGCCGCTCCCGCACCCGCTGCTGCAGTGTATCCCGCAAAGTCCGATACGCACTCAGCACCGCCTCGCGGTTGCCCTCGGTTTCCGTCGGGTCGGGCATCGGCCAGTGTTCGATCGCGCCCATCTCCAGCCCGCGCCGTTCCACCGCCTCGGGCGCATCGTTCGACAGCGTAATCACCAGGTCAAAATGGTTGGCCACCAGCTCGTCCATGGTGTGCGGGGTGTGGACGCTCATATCGATGCCGATCTCTTCCATCACCTCGTGGACGAACCCATCGGCCTTGCCCGAGCGCACCCCGGCCGAGCGGACGATCAGCCGGCCGGGAAAGTAGCGGCGGGCCAGTGCGGCGGCGATCGGCGAGCGCACCGAGTTCATCGAGCAGACGAACAGCACGGTCGGCAGGTTCGACTCGCGCTCGTCGATCCGGCTGGCAAAGGGCTGCACCGCGCAGATCAGCGTGAACAGCCGGCGCGCCGTGTTGAGATCCATCTCCAGCTTGTTGTCGAGCCGGGTGCGGAGCAGCTCCGCCGCCTCGTTGTGCAGCCCGCGCCGCGCCATGTCGACGGTTTCGATCTGGTAGGTCGAGCCGGTCTTGATCGCGTCGTAATAGCTTTCGCGGATGCGGAAATAATCGCGGATCAGCCGCCGGAAAGGCGTCAGCGACAGGTAGTGCGCGGCGATCGGCTCATAGGTGTCGGGGTTGCGCACATCGAGCACGATGTAGTTGCCGATGATCGAGATGTGCAGCGCATAGGGTCCAGTCGCCTGCACCCGCGCCGGGGCGAAGACGTTCTCTTCGACGAGGTCGTAGATGGCGATGCGCCACTCATGCACCTCGTCGGGGTCGACCGAGGTGATGGTGTTGGGGTCCAGCGTCACGGCGACGATGCGATCGCTTTTCGGATCGAACTGTCGCGGCGTCAGCGCCATCTAGCGATTGAGCCTGATGGCAATCGAGCGCTCATGCGCCCCGAGCCCCTCGGTGGTGGCCAGCGTCCGGGCGGCCGGCGCCAGTTCCGCCAGCGAGGCCGGGTCGCACCCGAGTACCGAGGTCCGTTTCATGAAATCGAGCACCCCCAGGCCGGACGCGTAGCGCGCCGAGCGCGCGGTCGGCAGCACATGGTTCGAGCCGCCCACATAATCGCCGATCGCCTCGGGCGTGTGATGCCCGAGAAAGATGGCACCAGCATTGCGGATTTTGGGGAGCAGCGCCTGGGGATCGTCGATCGCCAGCTCCACATGCTCCGACGCAATGCGGTTGGCGAGCTCCACCGCTTCCGCCATCGAGGCGACGGTGATGATGGCGCCGAACTCTTCCCAGCCGGCGCGAGTGATCTCGGCGCGCTCCAGCTGCTCGATCTGCCGCCACACCTCGTCTTCCACGAGGTCGGCGAGTTTCGCGTCGGTGGTGATGAGGATCGATTGCGCCCCGCCGCCATGCTCGGCTTGCGCCAACAGGTCCGCCGCCACCCAGGCCGGGTTGGCTGAAGAGTCGGCAATCACCAGCACTTCCGAGGGCCCGGCGATCATGTCGATACCAACAGTGCCGAACACCTGGCGCTTGGCTGCCGCGACATAGGCATTGCCCGGCCCGACGATTTTGCTGACGGGCGCGATGGTCGCGGTGCCATAGGCCAGCGCCCCGACAGCCTGCGCCCCGCCGATCCGGTAGATCTCGGTGACCCCGGCGATCTTGGCTGCGGCGAGCACCGCGTCGTTCGCCTCGCCACCGGGCATCGGCACCACCATGGCGATGCGGCTGGCGCCGGCGACCTTGGCCGGCACGGCGTTCATCAGCACGGACGAGGGGTAGGCTGCGGTGCCGCCCGGCACGTAAATGCCCACTGCTTCCACCGGCGTCCAGATCGTGCCCAAGGTGACCCCGAGGTGATCCTGGTAGATATGGTCGAGCGGCTTCTGCTTTTCGTGGTGGGCGCGAATGCGCTCATGCGCCACCGTCAGTGCCGACAGTACGTCGGCCGAAACCCGTACACTGGCGGCAGCGATTTCCTCGTCCGTCACCCGCAGCTGCCACGTTGCCTGCGCTGGCTTGTCGAAACGCTCGGTGTATTCGATCACCGCCGCGTCGCCGCGCGCCTTAACGTCGCTCAGGATTGCAGCAACGGCATTGCCCACTTCCTCCGAAGCTTCGCGCTTCGAATTCAGCAGCGTCTCAAAGGCGGCGGCAAAGCCGGCATCCCGGCTGTCGAGAATAGATGGCATTAGGGCGCATGCTCGGGCTTGGCCTTCGCCGCCCAGGCGGCGCCCAGGTCCTGCAGCCGGGCTTCCAGCACTTCCACTTCCAGCCGCACCGTGCCGCCGCCGGCAAAGGCCAGGTCCACCCAGCCGCTCGGCGCTTCGCTTTCGGTGAAGCGGATGGTCAAGAGTTCCAGCGCGCCCTCGAGCGAATTGGTGTCGATCCCCGCCACCTTCACCCCGGTCACCCGGTCGAAATGCAGCGCGGCGCGCTTCCGCACGCCCGCCTTGGCGTTGCTGCCATCTTCCCAGGCATAGCGGTTCATCAGCAGCGCAAAGCGCTGGTCGGCCTTGGCGTAGCCCATATCGCCGACACGCACGATGGCGTCCTGCGTGGTCGCCGCAATCACGTCGAGGTCTTCGCTATCAAGCGCCAGAAGCTTGAGATCGGTCATATTTGTGAGGGTCCGAGAACGGTGGAATTGACCAGCAAGTGGGGGCCCAAGGAACGATCTACAAGTTTGGGGGCAGGGGGGCAATCGCTAACGCGGCAACGCGCGCCGATCTACCTTCTCCCCTTGCGGGAGAAGGTGCCCGAAGGGCGGATGAGGGGTATCTCTCCGCGTACTGGTCGCTCGTCGCTTACGCTCCGATCGCGCTACACTTCGTTGCGCGGACCCCTCATCCGTCGCTACGCGCCACCTTCTCCCGCAAGGGGAGAAGGCAAGTGGGACAAAGCGATGGCCCTGGGCGGAATACAGCATGCAGGGCAATCAACACGTAGCCTCGCGCCAAACGCTGCCGCTTACCGCGCCGATGGTGAGCGGCACGAGAGCAGATGACACGAACGCACCAGCAAGAAACGCTTCGCCAGTGCCGTGATTGCCCGGATCAAGCCCGGCGTACCAGAACCAGTGGGCCAGCACTGCCACCCAACACGCCCCGAAGGCCACAGCATAGATGATAAGCAGATGCGCGACGGCAACCCTACCGGGAGCAACCGCCCGATCACCGCCAGAACCGCCGAAACCAGCAGCGCCGGGATGGCTACCAGCTGCAGAATCCCCAGCACCACCATCAGCTGTTCCATCGTCAAGCCGTCGCTCGCTCGATCTATGAGTGTGGGGGCAGGGGACCAGTCGGGGCCTTCTCAGCAGACGCCACCAGCATCCGGGCCCGGAACACCACGCCCGCCACAAATCCCCCCAGCACCGGCAGGCAGAAGCCGGCGACGAAGGCCGCCGTATCCCAGAACTCACGCTGCTCTAGTTCGGAAGCAACCGCGTCCTGCAGCCCGCTGATGATATCGCCCAGCAGCGCAGCGAGCAGCAGCGCCAGCGTTACGCCGCCCACCACCGCCCACACCCTAAGGCTGCGGCGGCCAGGCAGCATCCGGCTGATGCTGAGGAGGATGAACCCCACCACGGCGCCCGCTGCCAACCCGAGCGCGACCAGCGCGAGGCTTTGCAACGGGTTGAACACGGCAGCCGTCAGCCTGTAACCCGCTCAATCTCCGCGCCTACGGCGCTCAGCTTGTCCTCGAGCCGTTCAAAGCCGCGGTCGAGGTGGTAGATCCGGTTGACCACCGTCTCGCCGCGCGCCGCCAGCCCGGCGATCACCAGCGACACCGAGGCGCGAAGGTCGGTGGCCATCACCTGCGCGCCCTTCAGCTGCGACACCCCGGTCACCGTCGCCACCTGGCCGTCGACCTTGATGTCGGCGCCGAAGCGGGCGAGCTCGGCCACATGCATGTAGCGGTTCTCGAAGATCGTCTCACGGATCTGCGAGGTGCCGTTGGCCATGGTCATCAGCGCCATGAACTGCGCCTGGAGGTCAGTCGGAAAGCCAGGGAAGGGCTGCGTTTCGGCATGCACCGCCTGGATGCCGTTGCCGTTGCGCCGCACCCGGATGCCAGCTGCCTCGGAGCTGATCTCCACCCCGGCTTGCCCGAGCGTATCGAGCGCAGCCTGCAGGTGCTCGGCCCGCGCGTGCTTCAGCAGCACGTCGCCGCCGGTCATCGCCGCCGCCATGGCGTAGGTGCCGGTCTCGATCCGGTCGGCCACCACGGCATGGGTCGCGCCATGCAGCTCGTCGACGCCCTCGATGGTGAGGGTGCGCGTGCCGATGCCGGTGATTTTCGCGCCCATTTTCACCAGGCACTCCGCCACGTCGCTGATCTCGGGCTCCATCGCGGCGTTCTCGAGCACCGTGGTGCCCTTGGCCAGCGTCGCCGCCATCAGCAGCACATGCGTTGCGCCGACTGTGACCTTGGGGAACACCACGCGCGCCCCGCGCAACCCGCCTTTGGGCGCCCGCGCCACAACATAGCCTTCGTCGATCTCGATCTCGGCGCCCAGTTCCTTCAGCCCCGCGAGGAACAGATCCACCGGCCGCGTGCCGATGGCACAGCCGCCCGGCAGCGATACCCGCGCCTCATGCGCCCGCGCCAAGAGCGGCCCGATCACCCAGAAGCTGGCGCGCATCGTCGAAACCAGCTCGTAGGGGGCAGTGGTGTCGACAATCTCGGCGGCCTGCAGCGTCATCCGCTGGCCTTCGAGCGTCGGCGCCTTTCGCCCATGCACCGCGATATCGACGCCGTGATTCTCGAGGATCTTTTCGAGCTGGTTGACGTCCGCCAGCCGCGGCACGTTTTCCAGCACCAGCGGATCCTTGGTCAGGAGCGAGGCGATCATCAGCGGCAGCGCCGCGTTCTTCGCGCCCGAGATGGGGATTTCACCCCGAAGCTCGTTGCCACCCACCAGACGAATGCGATCCATGTTGTCTTCCCAACTGCGGGGCGTTCTGCCCTTGAGTGTTAGCTATCCAAGTCAGCCGCAGGCTTCAACGCAGCCGCCTCGGCCGCATCGTCTGCTCCTGCATCGGTTGGTGATTTGTCGCCGCCCGCCGCCCGGGCCCGCGCCTGTTCCTTCCGCCGCTTCAGGTTTTCCCGAAGCTTTGCGGCCAATCTTTGCTCCCGCTTCGCCGCGTCTTCCGCCACGTCCCGCCTTGCCTTCACGTCACTCGATTTGCGCGGTCACCCTAGCAGCAAAGCCACTCGACGCGCTGTACCCCGTTTGCAAGCTTTTTGCGCTTGCACCATTGAAAGCCCTGTGGCAGTAACCGCCCCACGCCGCCGGGGCCTCGCCCCCAGCCCATGCGTTCGCTGCAGTAGCTCAGTGGTAGAGCACTCCCTTGGTAAGGGAGAGGTCGAGAGTTCAATCCTCTCTTGCAGCACCATTTTCCTTCTTTCAGCGGTTGACTGCCTGAGGCCTAGCAACGCTGGAGTTGGCTTTGTCTCGCAGGCGCGATGAGCGCCTATGTCGGCTAAGTCTGCACACCATGATCATTGCTGTCAGGGCTTCCTGCAAACTACCACGGTCTCGGTTCTCATTCGCTTCGAGAGGCTCTCACCCGAAATCGGTAGATATCGGCTGGCGGTAGGCAAGTCTCGCTCTCTTCTCTCCGTCACCCTCAGACCAGCGCGTTCGGCGGCGGTGGCCACTCCGCGCGCGTTGTCTATGTATCTTCCTTTTATGCAGCTGTTTCCGACAACGAAAACCGCCCTGCTGTTGGGTTTCAGTACGCGAAATATCTCGGCCGTCATTCCGAGGAGATCGAGGGCATAGCGTGCAACTATGCCCTCGAGCCGACTGGGCAACAGTTCTTCGCCCCGCATGACTTCAACAATTTCCGCAATCTCCACCTGCCTAACCTGCTCAGCGGCGGCCCGCTCTGCACCGATCGACGTCGAACGAACGTCGCGAAGCTCAGGGATTCCGTAGCCGAGCCAGACCAGTGACATGCGGTGTCCACGCATATAGTCGATGGCATTGAGGTATGGGGGCGAGGTTACGACGGCATCGATGGAGTTATCGGGAATTGCGAGCGAACGTGCGTCGCCACGATGGATACGCGCCGTGGATTTCGGGGTGATCGAGGAGACGTTTCCGTAGTTGGGCCACGGAGCGTTCGAAGTTGGGCTTCACCTGATAGTCGGACTCGGTAGCGACCCTATGGGGGCGGCTATGGGATGTGTCTCTCGCCAACGAAGCGCCTTGCTCCTTGGTGATGATGATCCGACTAAACGCCACGCGCAAGACGTCTAGCGCCGCTCGCTGCGACGAGCGAAGGTCGCCCTTCACACGTGTATTGAGAACCCAGGCGATGCGTGCCAATTCGCTGCGCTGGGCATCGTGGAACCAGTAGTCGACGAACTTCGTCGTATCAGGGTCGGACTGCCAATCCAGTGTCGGGGTGGCTGTCCCGAGTTCCTCGACCGCTGCGAGGACCGTATCCAGCTCGCTCTTGATGTCGTCGTCCGATACTACCGTCGTCCAGGCGCGGCTCATGAGGACCGCCAATGGATCCAGATCAAAGCCTACGGCACTGTGCCCCAACTCAAGGGCATGCCGCGCAACTGTTCCCGAACCGACCATCGGATCTAGCACCGTGCTTGCAGCGGGAAGGTCCTCAAGAGAGATCAATGCCAGGTCGGGAGCCATCCGTGCTGGGAAGGGGTGGATCGACTTGACCCTCATCGACCGCTCGTGGAGTGAGCTTCGCCAAGCACAACCACTGCCGCGCCTCGTACTAAGCTAGCTCGGGAGACCAGCGCGAGCGTCTTCGAGCCGTCGCGATGCCCGCTCCCCGAGCGTCTCAACGGACTGATAACTAAGAACAATCTACAGTCCCCTCTGTTCACCAACGGCGCGATTTCAATGCTCACGATCGAGGACGTAGCCGCAGGGCAGATCCTGCCGTGGAAATACAACCGACTTGGGTCGGCGCCCATGTCGCCCACCTGGACCGTATCCGCGACGCCCGAATCGAAGATACATCGAATACACGGATACCCGGCAAGATTCCCCGGGTTTCTTGTGCACCGGGCATTCGAGTATGCCGAGCAGGAGGGCGTCGAGGTCCAGCGGGTGGCGGACGTCTTCTGTGGCAGTGGGACAGTTGGATACGAGGCTGCTCGCCGCAACGTGGAGTTTTGGGGCTGCGACATTAATCCAGTGGCGACGATGATCGCGAATGCGAAGGGTCTTCGGCTCGACCCGGCGCTATTCGCTCGCCGTGCCGATCAGATCATCAATGCCGTCCCGTCCGCCCCAGACAAGGCAGGTCTGTCCGAGCGAGCGGTCGAACGGCTTCTGCCCTGGTTTGACGCCAACACGTTCAGCGATCTTTCTAGGCTGCGAAACACCATCCTGCGGGAAGCGGTCGACAGGGATGAAGCGATCGCTTTTGAGTGTGCCTTCTCAGCGATCCTCAAAACAGTCTCCCGGTGGCGCACCAGATCCACGAAGCCATCGGTCGATATTGAGAAACCAGCGACGTCAGTTATCAACGCGTTCAGCCGGCAATGTCGTATCATGACAGTCGGATTTGCTGACGCTAGGTCTGTGCCCCGACCAAAGTCCGAGATCATAAGAGGCAGCCTGACTGAGATCGACGCACCGGGAGATCCGGTCGACTTGATTGTGACCAGCCCGCCTTACGCAACGTCCTATGAATATTCCGACCTGCACCAACTCTCAGCATTGTGGCTGGGATTCACAGACGACCACCGTCAGCTTCGGCAGGGCGCTATCGGGACGAGCAGCAGGCGTGCCAATCTCAGTACCGCCCTAAGGCATCTCAATGCGGTCGGCGAGCAGATAGTATTCAGTCTCTACGATCGGGACAGGGGCGCAGCGGAGATCGTCGCAACCTACTTCTTGGACATGCAGAAGGTGGTCGCGCGTTGTCGTGACTTCTTGCGAACCGGCGGCATTTCTGTTTTCGTGATCGGCAATACTCATCTGTCTGGCGTCCGAATTGATAACGCCAATCATCTCGTCGAGAGCCTGCTCGACGCGGGCTTCAGGGATGTCAGGGTCGCCAAGCGCCGTTTGTCGAACAAGTCTAACACCCCATACCGCTTGGCGAATGGTAGGCTTACGTCAAGACGCACAGACATGCACATATATGGGGAGGAATACATCGTCATGGCGAAGCGCGGATGACTGTCGAACCGCTGAAGTTCAAACCATATGCTCGCCTTCTGACGATGCTCGGAGACCAGCTCATTCGCAACGAGCAGGTCGCCCTGTCCGAACTGATAAAGAATGCTTATGACGCCGATGCAAGTTGGGTGAAGGTTACCTTCGCTGGGTTTGACGAGAAGTTCCACGCACTGAAAGATGCAAAGATCATCGTCGAGGACGATGGATACGGGATGACCGAGGAGGTGATCCGGAACCACTGGGTCAACCCGGCCACTCCCTTGAAACTCATGGGCAAGAAGGCCAGCCGTAGGACAACCCCGAGCGGCCGGATCATACAAGGCGAGAAAGGCATAGGCCGTTTCGCGCTATTGAAGCTCGGTCGCGACATGACGATGGTCACTCGTCCCGCCGGCTCGGACAACGAGAGCGTTCTGGAGCTGCGTCTGGCCCAATTCGACGAGAACTTTATCAAGGACGGCGAGGCGATGTTCCTCGACGAACTGGAGCTGCAGTACCGTACCGTGGAGCCCGCGAATACCATCGTCGAAAAGGAAGTCGACTTGGGAGGTCGCAAACAAACGCGGCGCCCGCACGGAACCCGCATCGAGATATCGCCGCCCAGCGGTACATGGTCGCTCGCCAAGGTCGAGAGGGTCTACGAGGATTTGAGCCGGCTTCGCTCAATCTTCCTCAGTTCTGGCGACCGCAACGGCGGCGCGAAAGACAACGACGCCGACGTCAAGGAGATCGACAGCGACTTCGCAATCTATGTTTACCGTGGCGACACTTATGAGCCCCTCAAATCGGATAACCGGACCAGGTTGTCTGTCCTGTTGGATCAGAGCCCCGTCTACAAGATCATGGGGCGCTACGATGAGAAGGCGGGCGCCTTCAATTTTGAGATCGATGGCCAGCCTCGAACGATGTCCTTGGACGATGCGGAGTTCACCGGCCTCGCCGTCTTCCGCGACTACTTGGAGAGCCGAGATCTGAAGCCCGCCCAGGCTGGCGAGCTGAGCACTAAATGCGGCGACTTCGGGTTCTCATTCTATGTCTTTGATTTCAGCAACGACGCCACTGGCAGGCATGAGCTGAACAAAGATGATAAGGAGCTCATCAAGGCTCACCGCATCTACCTCTACAGGGACAACGTGCGGGTGTACCCCTACGGCGATCCAGACGACGATTGGCTGTTGATTGACGTGCGTCGCGGCACAGTTCGCGCAAGCGAATTTCTAAGCAACGATCAGGTGGTGGGATTCGTCAATATCTCCCAGGCCGAGAACCCTGACCTCCGCGACAAGACCAGTCGCGAAGGCTTGGTCGACACCGGACAGGCGGTGGAGGATTTTCGCTCGCTGCTGCAGACCTTCCTGGCGTGGGTCCGAAAGGGGCCGTACCAAGATTACAAGCTGCGCGCTAAGAAATCCAAGGACGTCGACGTCTTTAGGTCCGGCAAAGTGCCGACACTCTTGGACGAGGCGGTTACGGCGGCGGCCGCCGCTGACGTTCCGTCGTTGGTTCGCGAGAAGATCACCGAGGCGAACAAGCAATACAAAGTCGAACGCCGGTACTTGGTCCAGCGCGCGGAGAACACCGAGCATCTGGCCGGGGTTGGTCTATCCGTCGAGGCAGCGTCTCACGATCTTATGCTGGCGATGCAGCGGGTGTTGGCAGCCATCGACAAGCTGACGGCTCAATGCGACAGCGACGCTCCTATCGACAAGGAAGCGCTGCGAGCCGAACTCCTCTCCCTGCGAGGACTCCTGAGTTTCATTCAGGCGCAGATCAGCGACATGCAATTGCTCTTCCGCTCGACCAAGCAGCGGCGCAAGGACATCCGGGTGATCGATTTGGTCGAGAAGGTTGCCAAAATATTCAGGAGTTTGCTCGACCGGCATCAGATTGAGGTGCGGGTGGACACTGTTGGCGCTCCCTTGGTAGCGAAGACCACCGACGCGGTTCTGCTGCAGCTTCTGCTCAATCTCTTCGACAACTCCGCCTACTGGCTGCAGGGAGCGCCGCAACCTCGTGAGATCGAAATCCAGCTCGATGGCGATACGGGCCAAATGATCTTTGCCGACAGCGGGCCGGGCTTCAGGGAAGAGGACATTCCGTACCTTTTCGAGCCCTTCTATTCCGGAAAGGGAGAGGATGGTCGGGGGCTCGGACTCTACATTGCCCGACAGCTTCTCGAGCGCCACGAGTACACGATCAACGTTGCGCTCAAGGACCAGCGCCTGTTGAGTGGAGCAAATCTAGTGGTCTCGTTCGTCAAGGGGCAAGCATGACGGTACCGGACCTTTTCAAGGGGATCGCCGTGGTCATTGACAACGGCATCGGGAAGGAACCTTCCATCGATCGGATCATCCAGAACATACGTGACAGCGGCGGTCACGCGATCGGCCTAACTGCCCTACCGAGGGAAGACTACGACCTTGAGCACTTCGCTCGTGTCTCCTTCTTCATCATGGATTGGAACCTTGGCAACACCGATGAAGGCGAACCCCTAGAGGCAGGAGTCAGGCTTCCGGATACGCTTAACAAGGCGATGATCGCGGAGAATATCGAGTTCCTAAAGCGGTTGAGCCGTAGCCGCCACGCCCCGGTCTTCATCTTTTCCAATGAGCCGCCTGAGACCGTCATAGACGAGTTGAAGTCGGACCCGGACCTACTAAGGAGCGTGGAGGAATCCCATATCCTAGTGATGAACAAAGGGGAGGTCGTCGACAAACTCTATGCCGTTTTGGAGGCCTGGGCCAGACGACGCCCTCCGTGCTGACTCTGAAAAAATGGGAGCGGGGATATCTCCGCGCTGCCAACGAGTTGTTCATCGACCTGCATAATCGCACGCCGTACTGGCCTGTGTTGCTATGGCAGACTTTCGGTGCAGACGAGGTCCCGCCGGAGTACGAAATGAATAGACTGCTCAATCGCCTGGTCGAATCCAGGATGGGGCTGTTGGACCTCGACCTGGGTAATTTCGTCGATAAGGTGGATGAGCACCGCGTCAAGGATCAAGAGGCCTATCTGGCTTCGATGAACCGAGTCTTAGAAGGCGAACGCTTCCTTCGCGACGACCGACTGAAGGAAAACATCTTCGCACCGGGAGACATCTTCACCCGAACAGGGGATCAGAACACTACGACCTACTGGATGAACGTACGGGCCGAATGTGATTGCCTCCGCGGGAGTGACGACCTCCAGTTGTACCTCCTGCAGGTAAAGCCGATCCCGGACGTGGCAGATCGCATCGACCACAGCTTCGGTATCGTCAAGGATGAGCGGGACAACGAGGCGATCGTGTTCGCGATGATGGATGGCAGGACCTTCTCAATCAAGTTCAAGGACCTGAAGGCCAAGACAGTGAAGCAACTCCGGAACGAGAACTTCAAAAGGGTAGGGCGCCTGTTGCCCCCGTTCATAACCAGAGTGCAGCAGCGTTACGCGGCCTACATCCAGCGCCCCGGCATGCCGCGTATTCCTGCCGCCTTTGCGGAACCCGCCAAATTGGTCGCGGCGCCTGTGGCAGAATGACAATCGTATTGCCGGCTAATGGATGCAGCCTTCTAATACTGGGTCGAGGAACATGCGCCGGTCGGACGTAGGAGCGCACCAACGTGCGCTGTTCAAGGAGCAGGCGCGGTGGATAGTCGCCGAGGACAGGTATGCTCGCAAGGCGGGTCGTTCTCAGAATACGATCGGAGAAATCGAGCGCGCGTTGGTCAGGGCGTACCTCCTTGGCGCTCAGTTGCAAGTCGAGGGCGACGCACAGCCCGTCGGTCGCCCTGATCCAGCGTTCGTCGAGTGGGTACAGATACCGCCGCGTGCGCGGCACGCACTTTGGACCGTCACGGTCTCTGTGGGACATGCCCATCGTGAGGACGTCGAACCTCACGTGGTCTTGCGGAAGGACGGTGGAGTACGCCTTCGTTGGCATTGGGTCGGCCACAGGGAGCCGACCAGCTTCTCGGATGGCGCGATAGCGCCCCTTGTTCGACTCGGTCTTTTGGCGGTGGACGAAAAGATCGAGATCTCGTGGCCCTGACGGAGAGGGGGCTACACACCTCAAGGGAATACTGGCGACGCTGGAATGCACGCGATCCTACCTTACCGGTCATGAGTATTCGGCCGTGAGCGCTCGCCTGGGGACGAGTTCGACCGGAGCTGCCGCTGCGAGAGCCGATGCACGGTTAGAACTGGAGCATTGGGATTCTGCGCGGGGTCGCTGGATCATGTATCGCTCCCAGGAGGAGCACTCGGAGGATTGCCGCAGATATCCATTCGAGGCTATCCCGCGGAAAGTCTTCCTCGACACCAATGTCGTGAATCTGATGATCAAGCATCGGGAAACAGTTTTCGAGCAAGGCTGGGTACCCGACGGCGTCCCAATGGCAATGGCGCACGATATCGAGGCGCTGATGCACCTTATGGCTATCGGGTTTCGTGCCAATTGGAACTTGGTAGTCTCAGCCAAGTCGATCGAGGAGATCGAGCAGACCACTGATCCGTGTGTGCGCCATGACCTTCTCGACTATGCTTGGGAAGTGGCGGAGGTCCACGGAGATGACAGCATTTTTGCCGACAAGCTAGGCGGGGAGTGTCAGGATTTCCGTGTGCTTGCGGGCGGTTGCACATTACGCCGCCATGGCTTTGATGAATTGTTCGCCGAAGATGACGGCGAACTGAGGCTTTGCCATTGACCACTCACGAGGCGGCATTTTCCACTCCTTCTCGGAGCGGTTCAAGATCAGATAGAGCAGCTTGGTTGCTGCCTCGTCGGTGGGGAAGTGGCCCCTGGCTCGGACGGCTCGTCTGAGCTTGGAGTTCAGCGCTTCGATGGCGTTGGTCGTATAGATGATCCGTCGCACGGCATCGGGGAAGGCGAAGAACGGGATGATCTCGCTCCACACCCGCCGCCAGCTCTGGCCGATCGCGGGATAGCGCTTGCCCCATTCGCTGGCTTCGAAGGCGACCAGCGCCTCTTCGGCGGCCTTGGCATCGACGGCGCGGTATATGCTCTTCAGCGCCCCCACCAGCGGCTTGCGGTCCTTCCACGATACGAAGTCCATGGAGTTGCGCAGCAGGTGGACGATGCAGGTCTGGACCACGGCTTGTGGGAACACGGCGGTGATGGCGTCGGGGAAGCCCTTGAGGCCATCGACGACGGCCAGCATGATATCCTCGGTGCCTCGGTTGCGGAGCTCGTTCATGACCCTGAGCCAGAACTTGGCGCCTTCGTTCTGCTCGACCCACATGCCGAGCACCTCCTTGCCGCCGTCGGCGCGCACGCCCAGCGCGATATGGATCGCTTTGGAGCGGACCATGCCTTCGTCGCGGATCTTCACCCGGATGGCATCGAAGAACACCAGGGGATAAGCCGGATCGAGCGGGCGGGCCTGCCAGGCGGCGACCTCATCGAGCACGGCATCGGTCACCGTCGATATCAGGGCGGCAGACACCTCGATGCCGTAAAGCTCGCGCAGATGCCCGGTAATCTCCCGCGTGCTCATGCCGCGCGCGTACATCGAGATGATCTTGTCGTCGAAGCCGGGAAAGCGACGCTGATACTTGGCGATCAGTTGCGGGTCAAAGTTGCCCTGACGATCACGGGGGACGTCGATCTCGATCTTGCCGGTGTCCGTCACCACCGTCTTGTGGCCGTAGCCATTGCGGCTGTTGCCCACCTGTTCATCGCCGCCCAGATGATGATCCATCTCGGCATTGAGCGCACGTTCGGCCAGCGCCTTCTTCAGCGTATCCAGCAATCCGCCCTGATCGAGGGCGGCGGCGGCATCGCTGCCAGCCAGAAGCTGGTCGAGTAAATCAGCCGGGATCACCGGCTCTTTGCGTCGGGACATAGGGAAACTCCTTCTCACCCATTATGCCCGCCCGCACACCGAAATCAGGACAGTCCCGCTAGGCGCCAACTTTGCGCAGTCCGATATGATGGCGGCGCTGCCAGATGTTGATGACAGGATCCTCATAGGCAACGCGATCGGCTTAGGTTGCGACGTCTTCTGTACCAGAGATGTGCGCACCATCGTCCGCAGGCGTCACGCGATCTCGAGCCTACCGATCCGCGTTCTCACGCCGGTCGAATGGTGGCGTCAGGTCAAGCCTTGGGGCGGGCTCTGGGTCTGAAGCAGCGGGAGTGCGAGAGCTCTCGGCCCTCGGCCAGAACATTGCGGACCAGCCCCTGAAGAAATCTGCGAGAGTGTGCAAGCAACTGGCAAACAGATGACCGATCGAGTTGCCTCCGTCGATCACCGGTTCCGCTACGCCGCTACACCCCCCTCCTTCACCACCCGTCCCGCCGCCATTATCAGCGGCATATGCGCCCCATCCCCCTGCAGCAGCGCAATATCCTCGAGCGGATCCCCATCCACCACGATGAGATCCGCGAACGCCCCCGCGGCAATCGTCCCGATCTGCCCGGTCATCTGGCACAGCTCCGCCCCCACCACCGTCGCTGACCGAATAATCTCCGCCGGGGTCAGCACCTTGGCCAGCAGTTCGAACTCCATGCAGTGGTATTTCCTCAGCCCACCCAGGAGGTCCGAGCCGAAGGCCATGGGGAGGCCGGCGTCGCGCATGATTTCGAGGGATTTGAGCCCGCCTGAGCGCACCACTTCGATCTTGTCGAACTCGGCGGGGCCGAGGCCGAGCGCCTTGCCTTCGAGCCACAGCGCGTCATAGGCGACGAGGGTGGGGATGGCGATGCAACCCTTCTCCGCCGCGAGCCTGGCCGTCTCGGCGCTGATCAGGTTGCAGTGCTCGAGCGAGCGGACGCCGAGTTCGACGCAGCGGCGGATGGCGCGGTCGGTATAGACGTGGGCGGCGACATAGAGGCCGGCATTCTCGGCTTCCTCGACCATGGCGAGGATTTCCTCGCGCGAATACTGGATCGAGTGGATCGGATCGTTCGGCGAGGAGACGCCGCCATTGGCCATCACCTTGATGAAGGTGGCGCCCTCCTTGATCATCTTGCGGCAGGCGGCGCGCACGTCGTCGACGCCGTCGGCGATATAGCCCATCGAGCCTAGGCGATCCGACATCATGCCGGGCCGGTCGTCGGTGCGCTTGCGCAAATCGGCATGCCCGCCGGTGGTGGTGAGGCCCTTGCCGCAGATGACGATGCGCGGCCCATCGATCAGCCCTTCCTCAACTCCGCGGACCAGGCCGTGATCGGCGCCGCCGAGATCGCGGATGGTGGTGAAGCCGCGCTGCAGCATCTCTTCCATCACCCGCCCGGCGCGGAGGCCGGCGAGCGAGGAGGGGGCGACCATGTTGCCCCAGAGGTCGAGCGTTTCGGCGACCACATGCACGTGGCAATCGATCAGCCCCGGCATCAGCGTGCGGCCGCCGAGGTCGATGGTGCGGGTGTCAGAGGGGGCGGCGATGCCGGCGCCGACTTCGGCGATGCGGCCATCCTGCACCAGTACGGCAAGGCCATCCCGCGAGATGCCGCGCTCGGCATCGAGCACGCGCCCGTTGATGAAGAGGATTGGCTGGGTCATGGGGTGGGCTTTCTATCGGGGGTTGGGCGGTGGTGGGTGGCGTGGGGCAGGGCGCCTCTTGCCTTCTCCCCTTGCGGGAGAAGGTGGCGCGCAGCGCCGGATGAGGGGTCCCGCAACACGCAGTGTTGCGCGATCGGAGCGTTGCGACGAGCGACCCAGGGCGCGGAGAGATACCCCTCATCCGGCCTTCGGCCACCTTCTCCCGCAAGGGGAGAAGGCACTCGCTGCACGTCCCGTGACTCGGTTGCCATCGTCCTCCTACCGGTGATGGCAGGCGACCAACCGCCCGTCGTCGCGCGCTGTGAGGGGCGGCTCGGTTGTCTTGCAGACCTCGGTGGCCAGCGGGCAGCGGGTGTGGAAGGGGCAGCCGCTGGGTTTGTTGATGGCGCTTGGCACATCGTCGTTGCTGGCGCTGAAGGTGTGCCGCGCCCGGGGGTCGAGGGTTGGCGCGGCGCGGGTCAGCATCTCGGTGTAGGGATGGGTGGGCTTTTCGAACAAAGCGGTCTTGGGCGCGATTTCGACGATCTTGCCGAGGTACATCACCGCCACCCGGTGCGAGATGTGCTCGACCACGCCGAGATCGTGCGAGATGAACAGGTAGGCCACCCCGAGATCGCGCTGCAGGTCGGCGAGGAGGTTGAGGATCTGTGCCTGCACCGAGACATCGAGCGCCGATACCGGCTCGTCGCAGATAATAATGTCGGGTTTCAGCGCCAGCGCCCGGGCGATGCCGATGCGCTGCCGCTGCCCGCCGGAGAACTGGTGCGGGAAATTGTCGGCCTGGTCGGGCCGTAGGCCGACGCGCGCCATCAGCTGCGCCACCTCGGCGTCGCGCTCGGCCCGGGTGCCGATGCCGTGGATATCGAGGGGAGCTCTGATGGCGTCGCGAACCCGGTGGCGCGGGTTGAGCGAGGAGAACGGATCCTGGAAGACAATCTGCACCCGGCGCCGGTAATCCTTCAGCGCCCGGCGGTCAAAACCGCGGATTTCCTCGCCGCCGAAACGGACGCGGCCGCCGGTCGGGGTGATGAGGCCCATCAGTGCCAGCCCGGTGGTGGATTTGCCGCAGCCGCTCTCACCCACGAGGCTCAGCGTCTCGCCCTTACCGATGGCGAAGCTCACCCCATCGACGGCCCGCACCAGGGCGGATTTGCGCTGGAACACGCCCGAGCGCACCGGGAAGTGCACTTCGAGATTTTCGACGGCGAGCAGGGCCTCAGGCATCGACATGCTCCCAGCAGGCGGCGAAGTGTCCAGGGCGCTTTTCCTCGAAGGGCGGCCGCTCCTCAAAGCAGCGCGCCGAGGCGCGCGGGCAACGCGGCGCGAAGGCGCATCCCTCCGGCAGATCCCACGGCGGCGGCACCGTGCCGGTGATATCGACAAGCCGTTCGCTGATCGGCCGCCCGGCGACCGAGCGCGGGATCGCCCCCATCAGGCCGAGCGTATAGGGGTGGATGGGGTTGTCGAAGAGATCGTAGACGCTGGCTTCCTCGACGCGGCGGCCGGCATACATCACCACCACCCGGTCGGCGACTTCGGCGACGACGCCGAGATCGTGGGTGATGAGGATCAGCGCCGTGCCGAGCCGCTGCTGCAGATCGGAGAGCAGCCCGAGGATCTGCGCCTGGATGGTGACGTCGAGCGCCGTGGTCGGCTCGTCCGCCACCACGATGCGCGGGTCGCAGGCCAGCGCCAGGGCGATCATCGCCCGCTGCCGCTGCCCGCCCGAGAGTTCATGCGGGAACTGCTTCGCCCGGCGTTTCGGATCGGGCATCTGCACCAGGTGCAGCACTTCGATGGCCCGCTGCATCGCCGCGGCGCCACCAACCTTCTGATGCTGGCGCACCGATTCCGCGATCTGCTCGCCAATGGTCAGCACCGGGTTGAGCGCGGTCAGCGGCTCCTGGAAAATCATGGCGATCTGCTCGCCCCGCATGTCCTCGACCTCGCGGTCGCTCATCGCGAGGAAATCCTCGCCATTGATGCGGATCTCGCCGCCGGCGACCGAAGCCGCCTCGGGCAGCAGCCGCAGCAGCGACAGCGCCGTCATCGATTTACCGCAGCCCGATTCCCCGACGATGCACAGCGTTTCGCCGCGGGCCACCGACAGCGCCATATCGGCGACCACCGGGTACGACCCATGGTCGCCCCGGATGCGGATCTCGAGCCCGGAGACGGCAATGGCCGGCCCCTCGGTTCCATCCTGTGGCGCTGCCTTCGTCATCGCGGCTACTGCTCGGCGCCGTCGAGATTGCCGACCATGAAGCCATAGTCGCCGGCTTCGACGAGGTTGCGGCTCAGGTGCTGCATCACCATGATGCCGTTCTCGAACGGCGTCGGGATCTCCTCGATGGTCTCGAAATCATAGGGGCTGACGACGCGGCCGAGCAGTTGCCCGCCCTTGATGATCTCGCCATTGGCGGGCGAGAGCGGCTCGAGCCAGCCGCCATGTTTTGGCCGGATGCCGACCAGCTCGGTCACCACCACCTGCCTGGGGTTCGGCTGCACCTCGCCCTCGATGACGCCGAGATAGCGCAACTGGTTCAGCATGCCATCGACGGTGCGCTTCACATAGGGGCCCTGGTCGACAATGCCGCCGCCGAGCTCGATGGTCGTCACCTTCATTTCCGGGCGCCGGTCGATGGTCACCGTCTTGGTGGTGCCGGTATAGACGGTGCCAGTCTTGCCGGTGGTCGGGCGGTAGAGCAGTTTCGAGCCGAAGGCGCGCGACAGGCCCTCGTCGCTCCAGATGTAGACGTAGTCGACGGTCGGCCGGTCGGTGCCGGAGTGGAGGTCGATATTGGCGTCGAGCTTGGCGAAATACTCTTCGGCCAGCGCGTGGGCGAGCTGCTGAGTGTAATTGCCGCGCGGGTCGCCCGGGAATTCGCGGTTCAGGTTCAGCTCGTCGAGCGGGGTGAAGCGGTGGTTCACCGCGAAGGCTTTGGGATTGGCCACCGGCAGCAGCAGGATGCGGCCCTTGAGCTTCATCCCCTTCAGCACGCGGTAGAGATCGAGGATCGCCTGCGAGCCGGCATTCTCGTTGCCGTGGATCGAGGCCGAGATGCCCACGGTCGGGCCGTCGCTTTCGCCGACGAGCTCATGGATGAAGAGCACCGCGTCGCTGCCATCGGCATGAGTGGTGAACTTGGGTCTCAGCTTGTTGATCGATTTGACCATCGTCGGTGTCCTTCAGTCTCGGTTCTATTTCTTCGCCCCGACCCGGGTCAGCTGACGCGGATCGAGGATGTCGCGGAGGCCGTCGCCGAGCAGGTTGAAGCCCAGGACGGTAATCATGATGGTGGCGCCGGCGATGATGGAGAGCCACGGCTCGTCGCGGATGAACCGCGTGCCATAGGAGAGGGTCCAGCCCCAGGTCGGCGTCGGCGGCGGTAGGCCGAAACCGAGAAAGCTCATGGCGCTCTCGATGATCACCGCGGTGCCGAGCCCGAGCGAGGCCAGCACCACGATGGGGCCAAGCGTATTGGGCAGGATTTCGCCGAACAGGATGCGTGGCGCGCTGGCGCCGAGCGCCCGGGCCGCCTGCACATAGTTCTGCTCGCGCAGCACCAGCGTGGTGGCGCGCACCACCCGGGCATATTCGGTCCAGGTGACGGCGATGATGGCGGCCGAGATGTTGAGGACCCCCGGCCCGAGCACCGCGACGATGGCGAGGGTCAGCACCACGGCGGGAAAGCCGAGGAACACGTCGGTGATCCGCATCAGCAGCATATCGACCCAGCCGCCGAAATAGCCGGCGGCGAGCCCGACGCTGGTGCCGATGACGGCTGCCACCGTCACCGACAACAGGCCGATGGAGAGCGAGATCCGCGCTCCGTAGATCAGCCGGGACCACAGGTCACGTCCGAGATTGTCGGTGCCGAGCAGGTGCTCGAGCGATGGGTAGGAGAAGCGGTTCGCCATATCGAGCTTTTCGACCGGATGGGTCGCGAGCCAGGGGGCGAACAGCGCCAGCGAGATCAGCGTCACGATGATCAAGCCGCCGATCACCAGCGAGGGATTGCGCAGAGGTTTGGGGAGCCGCATCGGATTACCCCAGCCTGACGCGCGGATCGACCAGCGCATAGAGCAGGTCGACCACGAGGTTCACGAGCGCGAAGATCAAGGCGAAGGTCAGCACAATCCCCTGGATCAGCGGCAGGTCGCGCTGCGACACCGCCGAAAAGGTGAGCTGGCCGAGCCCCGGCCAGGCAAAGATCATCTCCACCAGCACCGCGCCGCCGAGCAGCGCCCCGAAACGCAGGCCAATGACGCTCAGCACCGGCAGCAGCGCATTGCGCAGCGCATGGCGGATCACCACCCGGCCGCGGCGCAAGCCCTTGGCATACGCGGTGCGGACGAAATCCTCGCGCAGCACTTCCAGCATCGAGGTGCGCACCAGCCGCGAAATGATCGCCGCCGAGTTCGCCGCCAGCGCCAGCGCCGGGAGGAGGATATGGAGGATCGAATCCCAGAGCACATCCGGTCGGCCGGTCAGGGCCATGCCGATCGCCTCGAGCATCGGCGTACCGCGCCCGATCGCCGGCAGCCAGTTGAGCTGCACGGCAAAGCCGAGCATCAGCAACAGCCCCATCCAGTAGACCGGCATCGAGACGCCGAGCTGCGCCAGCAGCATTGTCGCCGTATCGATGATCGAGCCCTGCTTGATCGCCGCCAGCACACCGAGCGTCACGCCGATGATCGTCGCCAGCAGCAGCGCCACCACGGCGAGCTCGACGGTGGCCCCGATGCGCCCGGCAATGATCTCGCTCACCGGCGCGCTCTGAAAGATCGAACGGCCGAGGTCACCCTGGAGGAGGTGGGCGAAATAGTCCCACAGCCGGATGTACCAGGGGTCGTCGAGCCCCAGCGTGCGGCGGAGGTTGGTGATCATCTCGGGCGAGGCTTCGGGGCCCAGCAGCACGGCGGCGGGGTCGCCGGGCACCAGCAGCAATAGGCCAAAGGTGACGACGACCATGCCGATAGCCATGGGGATCAACAGCAGCAGCCGGCGGATGACATAGGCGATCATCGGTATGATCCCCGGGGTAGGGGAACAGCACTCTCCGTTATCCTCCCCCGCGGGGCGGGGGAGGGGGACCAGCGAAGCTGGTGGAGGGGGGCGCCATAGTCTGCGGCTGCGCACGTTTGCCTTCTCCCCTTGCGGGAGAAGGTGGCGCGCAGCGCCGGATGAGGGGTCCGCGCAACGAAGTGTAGCGCGATCCGAGCGTTAGCGAGGAGCGACGGAGTACGCGGAGAGATACCCCTCATCCGGCCTTCGGCCACCTTCTCCCGCAAGGGGAGAAGGCCCACACCGAACCGCCTGTGGTCCTGCGCCACCCTCATGCGATCACGATCTCATCGATCCGCCGCGGATAGTGCGTCATGCTGTCCGGCCCCTCGGCCGTCACCAGCACAGTGTCGGCAATCCGGTACCCCGCAAAGCCTGGGATGGTGATCGAGGGTTCGCTCGAGGCGATCATCCCCGGCTCGAGAATGGTCTGGTCACCCGCTCCGATCCATGGTGGCTCGTGGAACATGATGCCCATGCCGTGCCCGACCCGGTGCAGGGCGTTCTCCTGCATGCCCTGGTCCTTGATGTAACCGAGCGCCAAATTGTCGGAGGAGGCGCAGGTGTGGCCGGCGATCAGCGCCGCGGTCGCCATCTTCTGCGCTTCGTAGGCGACGGAATAGTGCCGCTGCTGCTCGGCGGTCGGTTCGCCGATGAAGAAGGTGCGCTCGCTCTCGGCAGCGCGGCCGCCGACCCGGCAGCCGAGTGACAGGATCAGGCTCTCGCCGCGCTTCACCGGATTGCCGGTGGGCATGCCGTGCGGGAACGACGAGCGGATGCCAGAATAGACGAGGCCGGAGGCGAGCCCCTGCACCAGCATCAGCTCGTCGTGCTCGGCATACATGATGGTCATGGCGTGCCGCGACACGAAGGATTCGATCTCGATTTCGCTCGGCAGTTCGCCGCCCTTGCGGACTGCCTCGGTGATCAGCTGCACGCCTGCGGTGACCATGGCGTCGGAAATCCGGGCGGCCTCGCGATGCAGCCGGATTTCCTCGGGGTGCTTCCTCAGCCGCATCTTCTGGACGATGTCGGCGGGCTGCACCTTGGCATTGGGGAAGGCGGCAGCGATCTGCCCGATGCGGCCATAGGCAATGCCAAAACTATGCGCCACGGTGCCCGATTGTGCCGGCAGCGCCCGGGCCAGCGCCTCGAACGGCCTGACGACGCCGGGAAACTCGAAATAGATGATCGGCTCGGCGGCGATCTCCTGGTGCCCCGCATGGCCCTGCTCGAGCCGCGGCAGCAACAGCCAGGCGCCGGATTGGCTGATGGCGAACACCACCGGCCGTTCGGTCGTGTAGTGCGAGAAGCCGGTCGTGTAGATCACGTCGTCATTGGCATCGAGCAGCAGCAGGTCGATGCCGGCCTTCGCCATGCGGGCGCGGATATCGCGGTGAATGCGCGCGTAAAAATCTGCGCCGAGACGCTGCGTGAAACTCATGTCATCTCCTGGGCGCTTCAGGTGGCAAAAGCGCGAAAATCAAACGTCTGCGAAACCCGGCCGATGAGCCGGTGTGGGAAACGTACCCCCACCCCTGTCCCCTCCCCGCAAGGGGGAGGGAGACGCTCTCACCGGCGCTGGTGCTTTGGTCTCCTCCCCCTCGGGGCGACCTCTTGTCGTCCCCTTGCGGGCGAGGGACAGGGCGGGGGGTACTCTTCCCGAACCGGGCTATCCCCTCAAACTCGAGAGCTGGGGTGGCCGGCGCCTGGGAGGGGGCGCCGGCCGGGCGCGGCTTACTTCTCGAGGCCGATAAGGCCGCGGAAGTTGCCGCGCGGGGTGGCTTTCACTTCGACCGGGAAGTCCTTTTTGTAGAACAGCTGATAGCCCTGGTCGGAGATGATGTAGTAGGGCAGGTCGCTGGCAAGGATGGTCGCCGCCGCCTGGTAGGCTTTGGTGCGCGCCGCCTGGTCGAGCGACGAGCGGCCTTCCTGCAGCAGCTTATCGACTTCGGGGTTGGAATAGCCGCCCCAGTTGGTCGAGCCGCCGGTCGAGAGCTGGCCGAACAGCAGCCGGTCCGGATCGACGATGTTGAGCCAGCCGAGCAGCGCGATCTGGTGCAGGCCCTTCTGCACGTAGTTGGTCGAGAACGACGGCCAGTCGGTGATCTGCACCTGCGCATCGACACCCGCCGACTGCATCATGGCCTGGGTCACTTCCACGGCCTGCACGCGGTTGGGGTCTTCGCTATGGGTGGCGATGGTCACCGTCAGCTTCTTGCCATCCTTGTCGAGGATGCCGTCGCCGTCGCTGTCCTTCCAGCCCAGCTCGTTGAACTTGGCCACCGCGCCTTCGACGCTGAAGGTCGGCTGCTTGATGTCGGCCGAATAAGCCCAGGACGAGGGCAGGATGATCGATGAGGCGATTTCGTCGACGCCCTGGTAGATGTCGTTGACGATCGACTGCTGGTCGATGAGCATCGAGAACGCCTGGCGCATCCCAGGATCGGCAAGCAGCGGATCCTTGACGTTGTAGTTGATATAGGTGACGCCGAGCCCCGCCATGATGGCGTTGCCGAAGCGAGCATCGGCGCTCAGCCGCTTGATGTCGTTGGGCGACAGCGGCGACTGGATCACATCGAGGTCGCCGGCTTCAAAAGCCTGGGCGCGGGCCGAGTTGTCGCCGATGATCTTGACGGTGACATCGGTCACCGGCGCGACGCCGCCCCAATAGGTCGGGCTGGCTTTGAGCACGATATCGCTGCCGCGGTTCCAGGCGACCAGCGTCATCGGGCCGGCGCCGATCGGATCGGTTGCCGGGTCCTTGCCGGCTTCGACCGCCGCCTTCGAGACGATCCCCTTGTCGAGATAGCTGAGCAGCGGCGCATAGGGCGCCGAGAGCGTGAACTTCACGGTCAGCGGATCGACCGCTTCCACTGCGGTGATCGGCGTATAGAGCGCCCGGTCCGGCGCATTGAAATCGGGGTTGATGACGCTGGTATAGGTGAACACCACGTCATCGGCGGTCAGCGGCGAGCCGTCCGAGAATTTGAGGTCGGGCCGGAGCTTGAAGATCACGGTCTGCGGATCGGGCGATTCCCAGCTCTCGGCCAGATCCGGCACCGGCTCGAGGCTCGGCGTCAGGTGCACGAGGCCCGCATAGATCAGGTCCGCGGCGCGGTAGGCGGTGGTGTCGCGCGTGAGGCGCGGATCGAGCGTTCCCGCATCGACATCGGCGCCGATGACGATCGACGTATCCTGCGCCTGCGTGACAGTCGCCGGCAGCAGTCCCAGCGCCACTATGGCGGTGGTCAGCAACAAAAGTTTGTTCATTCCCGTTCCCCGGTGTGAAGTCGTGTTGTTCGGCGTCGGAGCGCTTTCAAGAAAAAGTTGCAGACTTTTCTGGTTCGAAAGCGCGACCACTTCCTTCCTGCGGCTAACCGTTCGCCGCGTCTCTTTCGGTGGCGTCGATCTCGGCGCCACCGCCCTCCGGCGCCGTCTCATTGACGGCGATTTTGCCCCGGCGCAGATCCGCCAGGTGCGGAACGAGCACGCCCTCCAGCGCGCCCGGATCCGGCGCATGCCGGTATTCGAAGCAGGGCACCCCGGGCTGGACCATGTCCGCCACATGATCGGCACCGGATGCGAAGATCACCGCGTCGCATTGCGCGATGACCTCGCCGAGGTCGGGCGCCGACAGCCAGGTGACGCGGATATCGGACACATGCGGCGCGAACTCGCGCACGCTGGGGCGCATGATGGCGATGTATTCCTCGAAATAGGTCACTGCCGCGATGCGGGTGCGCGGGTCGAGCCCGGCCAGCGCCTGCCGCGTGCGCATCGAGGGGATGAAGCGCAGGCCCAGCACCCGCGCCTCGGGGATCAGCGCCTGCACCTCGGCCTCGCGATGGAGGAAAGTGAGGACGATATCGGCCTCGGTGCTGATCCGGCGCAGCTCCTCGGTGAGCCGCAATGAGTCGAGCGTGATCAGCTGGATCTGGTCGTTGGTCGCCAGCACCGGCTTCAATTGCGCCACGTAATCGCGCCCCGGCCCCTCGAAGATGGCGACGAACACGATCTTCAGCCCGGCCTTGGGGCGGCGCAGCAGCGATTGCGCGTTGATCATCGAATTGAGAGTGAGGGGGGAAATGCCGAGCTTTTCCGCCTTGCCGATCAGCACTTCGATATCGGCGCGGAGCGACGAGACCGGCAGGCTGTCGGGGCCACGCTTCTTCGCATCGGAGACGGCGAAGGCGCCGAGCCCATGCTTCATCTCGACCAGGCCCGCATCGCGCAGCCGCTGATACACCTGCGCCACGGTCATCGGTGCAATGCCGAGCTCGGCGGCGAGCTGCCGCACCGACTGCAGGCGGGTGCCATGGGCAATGCCGCCGAACGACAGCGCATAGCTCAACAGGCCATAGAGCTGCGTGCCGACCGGCACGGGCAGGGACTTGTCGATACTGTTGGCGTCGATTGAGAACATGTGTTCTATCCACCTGATACACCATGACGGTAGCGTTCCCTTTCTCCGCTGACAATCGGGTGCGTACAAAAAACATGCACACGCTTCCAGCTGCTCAAATGGCATGCAAAAGCCGGGAAAATCAGAGGCTTGGCGCAGACGTGCGGTCGATCTGACACCTTGCATGCAACGAAAGTCGATCTGGGCCTCTGGCAAGTGACCGGCCGATGGTGTTCTAGTCTGCTATGTCAATCAGGGCCTGAGGAGCGGGGGATGAGCATGCAACTGGGATTGGAACTGGCGCGGCTGACGGCCGGCCTCGATCGGCTCTATCGCGACGTGCCGCGCACCCAGAGTTTCCTCGACCGCGAAGGGCTGATCCCGGTAGCGATGGCGCAGGTCGAACCCTATGCGCTCGCGAGCTACGGCGAAGCGCGCGACCGGCTCGAGGCGCTGCAGGCGCGCATCCCCGGCGAGGCCGAGAGCGAACTGCGCCGCGCCTACCTGCTCGAAATGGTGGATTCGCTGCTCGCCTTGCTCGACACCTTCGAGGGCCGGCAGATCTCCTATGCCGAGCGGCTGCGCCGGCAGATGCGGGTCGACACCCAGATGGTCAGCGACGAGATCCTCGACGGCTATCGCGACACCATCCGCGCCAATCTCGATGAACTGGGCTATCGCGGCGGCTCGCTCGCCGAAGATGTCGGCCGCTTCGAGGCCGATACCATCGTGCCGCCGGACCAGGTGCTCGCCACCATGGCGGAGGTGACGCGCGAGGCGCAGCGCCGCACCAGCGAGATGATGTACCTGATGAACGACGAATGGCTCGAGCCGGTGCGGCTCGACGATGTGCCGTTCACCGCCTATTGCGATTTCCCCGAGCGCAAGATGCGGCTCAACCTCGCCATGCCGTTCACCCGCTCGGCCATCAAGCATCTCGCCTGCCACGAAGCCTTCCCCGGCCACCTCGTCCACATGGCGCTGCGCCAGCGCTATGTCGCCGAGGGCAAGATGCCGCTCGATGGCGCCCAGGTGGTGACCAGCTCCGCCAGCAGCGCGCTGTTCGAAGGCATCGCCGACAATGGCTGGTTCTTCCTCGACTGGATCAACAGCCCCGAGGATGTGGTCGGCATGACGCTCGAGCGGCTCAGGGCAGCGCTCCGCTGCAACGCCGCCTGGATGCTGCATGCTGAGGGACGCTCGCACGAAGAGGTGGCGCCGATCATCGCCGCGGCCGGCTACCAGGACCTCGCCACCGCCACCAATCGCATCGCCTTCCTGCGCCATGGCCTCCGTGCGCCGTTCGTCTATGGCTATTGGTGCGGCGATACGTCGACGCATGCGGTCTGGGAAAAGGTGCCGAAAGAGCGGCGCACCGAGTTCTGGGCCTATCTCTACGGCAACATGCACACCCCCTCGACGCTGCGCGATTTCTGGGTCGCCTGATGGCCGCACTCGATAAGCACTGGCCGGCCTTTCTCGCTCTGGTGCGCCAGGCCGGGCCGACCGAGCCACTCTTCGATTTCGTCGCCCAACTGATCGGTGAAGCGATCGGCAGCAAGCTCACCACCGCGACCCTGTTCGACGTCCCGGCCGGCCGGCTCCGCCGCCTCTACACCCAGAACGCCGAGGCCTATGCAGTCGGCGGCTTCAAGCCGATCCCCGACAACAAGTGGACCGAAACGCTGATCCGCCGGCAGCAGATCTACACCGCGCTCAGCCTCGAAGCGATCGCCGTGGATTTCGCCGACTGGCAGCTCATCGGCTCGCTCGGCTGCGAGTCGATCGCCAACCTGCCGATCGTCGTCGGTGGCCAAACCATCGGCGCCTTCAACCTGCTGCACGAGGCGGGGTATTACACAACGGAGCGACTGGCTCGGGTGCCCGAGGTGATGCCGTTTGCGACGATGGCGTACCTGGCGGCGGTGTTTGGGGAGCGAGCGGGGCGCTAAGCCTCCATCCACCGAAGCCCACAGTCGGCGACCCTCCCCTAAAGGGGCAGGGCTATCGCATGCGGTGCAACATGCCCCCTTGCCTTCTCCCCTTGCGGGAGAAGGTGGCGCGTAGCGCCGGATGAGGGGTCCGCGCAACGAAGTGCAGCGCGGCCGGAGCGAAGCGACGGACGATGGCGTACGCGGAGAGATACCCCTCATCCGGCCTTCGGCCACCTTCTCCCGCAAGGGGAGAAGGCACTCCCTCTGCTGTCAACGCCGGGCTACTTCTTCCTCTTCATAGCCTCGCTCAGCATGTCGCCCAGCGACCCCGTGCTCCGCGGAGCCTCCTGCGCTACCCGCTGGCTGGCCCGAACCGGCGGATCCCGAGGCCTGTCGCGCGGGGCAGCGGTGTCGATCTCCTTGCGCATGCTCAAACCGATACGCTTGCGCGGCACGTCGACCTCAACGACGCGAACCTTCACCACGTCGCCGGCCTTCACCACCTCGTGCGGGTCCTTGACGAATTTGTCAGCCAGCTGGGAGACGTGCACCAGCCCGTCCTGATGGACGCCAATATCGACGAACGCCCCAAAGGCGGCGACGTTGGTGACGGTACCTTCGAGCAACATGCCGGGCTTGAGGTGTTTGATATCGTCGACGCCCTCGGCAAAGGTCGCGGTCTTGAAGGCGGGGCGGGGGTCGCGGCCGGGCTTTTCGAGTTCGGCGAGGATGTCGCGCACGGTCGGCAGGCCGAAGCGGTCATCGACGAAGCGCCGGGGATCAAGGCCCGAGAGGGCCGCCTTGTCGCCCATGATGCTGCGCAGGTCACGGCCGCAGGCGGCGACGATCTGGCGGGCCACGCCATAAGCTTCGGGGTGCACCGAGGATGCATCGAGCGGCTCGACGCCGCCGGTGATGCGCAGGAACCCGGCGCTCTGCTCGAAGGTGCGCTGGCCGAGGCGCGGCACTTCGAGCAACCCCTTGCGGGAGCGGAACGGCCCATTGGCGTCGCGATGCATGACGATGGCTTCGGCGACGGCTGGTCCAAGACCAGAGATCCGCGCGAGCAGCGGGGCCGAGGCAGTGTTGAGGTCGACACCCACGGCGTTCACCGCGTCTTCCACCACGGCGTCCAGCGAGCGGTTGAGGCGGTACTGGTCGACATCGTGCTGATACTGGCCAACGCCGATCGACTTGGGTTCGATCTTGACCAGTTCGGCCAGCGGATCCTGCAAACGGCGGGCGATGGATACGGCGCCGCGCAGCGACACGTCGAGATTGGGGAACTCGGCCGCCGCCAGTTCGGACGCGGAATATACCGACGCGCCGGCCTCGGAGACGATGACCTTGGTCGGTTTCGGCGCCGGCAGGCGCTCGATCAGGTCGGCGACCAGCTTCTCGGTCTCGCGGCTACCGGTGCCATTGCCGATGGCGATGAGCTCAACTCCGTGCTTCTTGATCAGCGCCTGAATGGCGGCCTGGGCGCCCATCACGTCGTTGCGGGGCGGGAAGGGGTAGATGGTTTCGGTAGCGAGCAGCTTGCCGGTGGCGTCGATCACCGCAACCTTGACGCCGGTGCGGATGCCGGGGTCGAGCCCCATGGTGGCGCGGGCCCCGGCGGGGGCGGCCAGCAGCAGATCCTTGAGGTTGCGGGCGAAGACGCCGATGGCCTCGAGCTCGGCGCGCTCGCGCAGCTCGACCATCAGGTCGATGGAGAGCGAGAGGCGCAGCCGGGTGCGCCAGGCCCAGCCGGCTACTTCGCGGAGCCATTTGTCGCCTGCACCACTGGTTTGCGCGTTGAGCGCGCCGGCAACGAAGCGCTCGGCCGGTTTGACCGGGTCGGTGAGGTCGGCATCCACCTCGATCTCGAGGCTGAGGAATTCCTCGTCGCGGCCGCGCATCATGGCGAGGGCGCGGTGGCCGGCGACCTTGTTCCAGCGCTCGGAATGCTCGAAATAGTCGGAAAACTTGGCGCCGGCCTCTTCCTTGCCCTTCAACACCTTGGCGCTCAGCATGGCCTTGTCGCGCATATGGGCGCGGAGCTGGCCGAGCAGGGCGGCGTTCTCCGACAGGCCCTCGATGACGATGTCGCGCGCGCCTTCGAGCGCTTCCTTGGTGCCGGGCACCTCCTCGGTGATGTAGGACTCAGCGAGCAATTGCGGATCGGCGCTGCGATTGGCGAGGATGGCTTCGGCGAGCGGGCCAAGGCCGCGTTCCCGCGCGATCTCGGCTTTGGTCCGGCGCTTGGGCTTGAACGGCAGATAGAGATCCTCGAGCTCCGCCTTGGTTGCCGCGCCATTGATGGCGGTGGTCAGCTCGTTGGTGAGCTTGCCCTGTTCGTCGATGGATTTGAGGATTGCGGCGCGGCGGGCTTCCAGTTCGCGCAGATAGGTCAGCCGCTCGGCCAGCAGGCGCAACTGGGTGTCGTCGAGCCCACCGGTCACTTCCTTGCGGTAGCGCGCGACGAACGGCACCGTGGCGCCGCCGTCGAGCAGCTCCACGGCAGCCCGGACCTGGTCGGGGCGGGCGGTGATTTCGGTGGCGATCTGGGCGGCAATGCGGGTGTCGAGTTGAGACATGCGGCTACTTCTTGATTTGGCTGAGCCGACCATAGTCGCCCCCGGCCGGAGGTCACACCCGGCGCCGGACGATTTCCTCGATTTGTGCGCGGGGCAATGCGCCGCGGCTCATTGGAGCACCGCTCGCCGTCCCTAGGCAACCTCGGCCTTGCCCGCGAACCAGGCATCGGGCGTCTGTGTCTTGAACTCGAACTGGTCCTGCGTGCGGGCATAGCTGTGGCCGCCCAGGCGGCCGACAGCGTCCATGGCGTGCTGGTCGATATGGAGGTTGTCCTCGTTCAGTGCGGAACTGCGAACGAACAGCCCAACCACTTCGCCGAGGATAATTTCGCGGGCCTGGCCCAGCTCGAGCGTCATGTAGCGGCGGCACTCCAGCGCGGCGGGGGCTTTGAGGATGCGCGGGCTGCGGACGGAGCGCCCCGGCACCGTCTCGAGTCCGGCTTCCGCGAGTTCGTCCACCTCGGGTCCGAACTTGATGGCGCAGGTTTCCATCTGCTCGACCAGTGCGGTGTCGACGATGTGGACGGTGAATTCGCCGGTCTCGCGGATGTTGCGGGCGGTGTCCTTGAACCGCAGGTCGGCGTGGTTCTCCACCCCAACCGCGACAATGGCGGGGTCATGCGTCAGCACGTTGAAAAAGCTGAACGGGCCGGCATTGCGCCTGCCGTCGCGGCCAACGGTGGTGATCAGCGCGATCGGCCGTGGAATGACCGTGCCGATCAGCAGTTTGTAACGCTGCCTCGCATCGAGTGCCGAAAAATCGAAATGCGCGTGGTCGGCCGGGCTCATGCGGCAACTCGATGCGTTGCGAGCGGCGTGTGGCGGCTGAGATTTTCGAAACCGTCTTCGGTGACGAGGTAGCAATCGCCAACATTGCAGCCCGCCGATTGGGCTTCGAGCCACTGTGTGTGCAGCACGAAGATCATGCCGGATTCGAGCCGGTCGAAGTTGTGGGAGCTGACGTTGAAACTGTTCTGTGCCCCGGCCATGCCGACCGAATGGCCGAGATTGGGGTTATGCGGCCCGTGCGTCGCCGGGTAGACGTGCATGAGCTTGCGGCCCTGCGCCTCCCAGTCCGCATCGGGGACATACTGGCGGGGGATGAGGCGAGCCCCGCCATCGTCAGCCGGGCTCCAGTTGTAGGGCATGGCGCGGGCGTGCGGCGAGGCGAGCAGCCCGTGCTCGATATAGGGCTCGAAGGCGGCATTGTTCACCTCGCTGATCAGCACGCCCGGGCGGATCAGCTTCTCGGCCCGCTTGACCCCTTCCGTACAGGCAGCGAGCACCTTTTCCTGCCGCGCCGTGATCTCGCCGACGGCGATCATGCGGGCGGTCTGGGCGGTGTAGCCACGATAGGTGACGTTTGAAATGTAGAGGTTGATCAGGTCGCCCGGCCGGACGATGTGGCCATAGGGTTTGCCGCAATGCGTGCCGTATTGGTTGATGCCGATCTGATAGCCATCGCCGGTTTCCCCGCCCCGCGCCAACTGGGCGAAGCTGAAGGCGGCGTAGATCTCGGCGTCGGTAACGCCAGGTCGGGTGACGTGATAGGCGGCCTCGGTGCCGATGCTGATCAGTTGCGCCGCGGCGCGGAACATTTCAATCTCGCGCGGGCTCCGCAGCTTCTGCATGCGGTCGATGATGCCGTTATCGTCGACGAGCTTTGCCTGGCCCAGCATGTCGCCGAGCGCCGCCCAGAGCGGTCCGGAGGTGCGGTCGCCGATGCGGCCGATCTGCCCGCCGGCGAGGCCGAGCCGGTCGAGCAGTTTGCCGGTGGCCTCGGCGGTGAGGGTCAGCGAGGACCCGGGACGGTCGGCATATTCGCGACCGATGGCGCCGACCTGCCAGATGTCCTCGACCAGCACCGGCTCGCCGCCCGGCGGCAGGATGACCGATTGGGTGAAGAAGGACAGCAGCGTCAGCGGCTTGTCGCTGTCGGTAGGGATGATCAGCACGCCCTCGCGCATCCAGTCGCAGACATAGCGCAGATAGGCGTTGGAGGTGTGGAACCAGCCCACCATGTCGGTGTGGATCACCAGCGCATCGTGACCGGCGACAACCGCCTCGCGACGAATGCGGCGCAACCGCTCTTCATACTCCTCGACCGGCAGCGGCGGGGGCGCGACGAAGTCGAAGTCGGGCTGGAAATCGGCAAGCAGCGCTTCGATCCGGCGGAAGCCAAGAGGGGTGTGGAGGTTCATCGGTTGGTTCCTGATATGGGCTAGGTTTGAGAGCGGCCGAGTGCTTTGCGGCCGAAGACGAGGCCGAGCAGCACGACGGAAATGAGCAAGCCGGAGATCGCCGCGACCCGCACATCGAGCCCCTCTTCGATCAGCGCGAACATCCGCAGCGGCAGCACGGTCGTCGCGGGATCGGCGAGGAAGAGTGAGATCGAGACATTGTCGAGCGACTGGATGAAGACGAGGAAAGCGCCGGCGAGGATCCCCGGCAGCATCAGCGGCAGGGTGACGCGGAACAGCGTCCGCACCCAGCTCGCGCCCATCACCGTCGATGCCTCCTCGAGGCTCGGGTCGAGCCCCTGGGCCAGCACCGCCGCCGAGCGATACATCAGCGGGCCGAAGACCACGACGTGGCCGGCGACGGTGAGCCAGAACGAGGGGCGGATGCCGAAGAAGCTGGCGACGATCAGCGCGGCGAGGCCATAGACGAGGCTCGGCAGCACCAGCGGCAGGATCAGCAGCGGCTCGACAGCGTTGGCGGTGCGCCGGCGCACCCGGCTGACGCCGATGGCGGCCGGCACGGCAAAGATCAGTGCCCCGAGCACCGCAGCGCCGGCGATCTTCAGCGAGTTGAAGGCCGCGATGTGTTCGGTCGAGGAGCGGACGGGATCGAGCAGCGCCTCGTACCACTTGAGCGAAAAGCCTTCGGGAGGAAAGCGCAGCGTCTGGCCGCTGGTGAACGACATGGAGACGGCGAGGACGATCGGCGCCGCCATGAAGGCGACGCAGAGGCTGCCAAAGCCGAAGACGAACAGCTTGTAGAGCATTGGAGCCAAGGGACTGGTTATGCGCTCAGCCATTGCTCGCGAGCCTCCGGTGCCGTGAGAGGATGGTGAGGGCCATCAGCACGGCCCCCGAGCTCAGCAGCAGCACCACGGCGATAGCGGCGGCGAGCGGCCAGTCGAACAGCGTACCGACCTCGCGGTAGATCAGCTGCGGCACATAGACATTGCGGGCGCCGCCGATGATCGCCTGGGTGACGAACGAGGCGCTGGTACTGGCGAACACCAGGATCCAGCCGGCCAGCAGCGCCGGCAGCATCAGCGGCAGCAGCACGGTAGAGAGCACCCGCCACGGCCCGGCTCCCGCCACCTCGGCAGCCTCGCCCAGATTGGCCGGCAGGCGGGTCAGCATAGCCACCAGCGGCAAGACGATCAGCGGCAGGTCGATCTGCGTCATGGCCAGCACCAGACCCAGTTCGGTGAACATCAGGCTGATCGGCGCGCCGGTAATGCCGAGCGCCATCAAGGTCTCGCTGATCGGCCCCTGCCGGCCGAGAATGACGATCCAGGCAAAGGTCCGCACCACGTTGCTGGTGAGCATCGGGATCAGGGTCAGGAAGATGATCAATTGCCGGGCCCGCCGGCCGCTGTGCCAATAGAGGAGGCCGATAGGCACCCCGAGCAGGGTGGTGGTCAGCACGGTTTCCACCCCGAGCCGGAAGGTGTTGATCAGCACCCGGAAGTTGAACGGGTCGCTGAGGAAGCGAACATAGTTGTCCAGCGTCGGCCCGGCTTCACCGATGAAGCTGTAGCCGATGAGGGTGACGAGCGGCGCCGCGAAGAACAGCACCGACAGCATGAGCATGGGAGCCAGGAATGATGCGCCGCTCGTCCGCATGGCGTCAGCCCGCGACCAGGGCGTCGAAGGCGCGAATCCAGTCGGCGCGGTGCTTGTTGATGATGCTCCAGTCCGGATAGACGAGGTTCGGAATGGTGGCCCGGGTGACGAAGGTCTCGATGTCAGGGGTCAGGGCCACATCGATATTGGTGGGGAACATCTGGGTCGGCGGTTCCATCAGCGCCGTCTGGGCGGCGGCCGAGATCGCAGCATCCATGTAGGCGTAGGCGGCGTCCACATTGGACGAGCCCTTGGTGAGGTGGATGTTCACCGGCGCAGCGGGCGAACCGCTCTCGGGATGCACGAACTCGGCCTTCAGCCCCAGGCTCTTCAGCTTGGCGACATTACCGGTCGAACACATGAACACGGCGATTTCGCCCTGCTGGAACAGGGTCATCTGGTTGTTGGTGCTGTCGACGACGCCCTGAAGGTTCTCCGGGTGGTCTTTGAACAGCTTGAACACGGCTTCCATGTCGTCCGGCCCGGCCCCGTAGAGCTTGGCCAGCTGGGTGTAGGCCATCACCGCGGTGTTCGATCCGAAGCCGGTCCACGACACCTTGCCGGTATAGGCCGGGTTCTCGAACAGGTCTTTGTAGCCGGCGGGCTTCGGCACCAGATCCGGGTTGTAGGCGATGCCGTTCACCTCGACGGTGACGGTCGGCCCGTACTCGCCCTGGAACGCCGGATCGAGCTTCTTCCAGTTGCTGAGGCGGGTGGGGTCGATCTTGGCGATGATGTCGTTCTCGATCGCCACGGCGCCCTGGCCGGGTGACATCAGCAGCGTGTCGAAGGCGGGTGCGGCAGGGCTGGCCATGACCTTCGCCAACTGATCCTGTGCCAGGGCCGGGGCGATCGTCAGATCAAAACCCTGCGCGGAGACGAGCGGGGTGAGGACGCGGCGGTAGCCGTCCTCCCAATTGCCGGGGAATGTTGCCGCGACGAGCCCGCCGGCGGCGCGGGCCGGGATCGCCGGGAGCAGTCCGGCAGCCGCTGCACTGGCAGCAAGCAGGCCGAATTGACGTCTGGAGAACTTGGTCGTCATTTGATGCACCTCAATGTGACGGTTGGGTTGATGGGGACGTGGAGCTACCGGCGGGGGCCGGGAATACGTGGCAGCGGCTGGTGTCGAACTGCGCAAACAGCCTCTCGCCGGCGACCGCCGGGCGGGTGTGTGGTCCGCGCATCTGGCTGCAGCGGATCTCCGTGCCGTCGGCGAGGGCGAGTTCGTGGACCAGCGTGGCGCCGAGCGCGATGGCGACCGTCGCCTCGGCGGCAAGCCGATCCGGCCCGGCCTCGGAGGCGAGACTGATCGCTTCGGGCCGGCAGGTAACGACCACCGGAGCGCCGATGACGAAATCGAGCCGACGCGGAATGACGAGCGTTTCGCCCAGCTGCAGCCGGATCGTCGACCGATCGGCCTCGAGCGATGCGACAGCGCCGGACAACTGGTTGGCCTGGCCGATGAAGCTGTTGACGAACAGGGTCTTGGGGCGATCGTAGACCCCGGTGGGGGTGTCGATCTGTTCGACCCGGCCCTGGTTCATCAGCACCAGCCGGCCGGCGAGACTTTGCGCCTCTTCCTGGTCATGGGTGACGATCAGCGTGGTGATGCCGAGCGAGCGCTGCAGCCGCAGCATTTCCACCTGCAGGTCGAAACGCAGGGCGCGATCGAGGGCCCCAAACGGTTCGTCGAGGAGGAGCAGCGAGGGCCGCGCCGCGAGGGCCCGCGCCACCGCCACCCGTTGCTGCTGCCCGCCCGAAAGCTCGCGCGGCAGCCGGTTGGCCATGCTATCGAGCCTGACGAGGGCCAGCAGCTCCGCCACGCGCAACCGACGCTCGGCCTTGGGCACGTGCTGGCAGGCCAGCGGATAGGCGATGTTCTCGGCCACCGTCAGGTGCGGGAACAGGGCATAGTTCTGGAACACCATGCCGATGCCGCGATCGCGCGCCGGCCGGGCGGTCAGGTTCGCTGCGCCCAGCGTGATCTCGCCGGATTGCGGCTTGATGAGCCCGGCGATGGAGCGCAACACCGTGGATTTGCCGCAGCCGGAGGGGCCGAGCAGGGCAACGATCTCCCCCGGCGCCACGTCGAAGCTCACCCCGTCGATGGCCAGCGCCGTGCCGTAACGGTGCGTCAGCCCCTTCACCGAGAGATTGTTCAACTGCTGTGTAGCGGTGAGATGGTTGGTCATCAGCATCCCTGCACCCCTTGCGATGCAGAGAGCGTTGCAAGCCTTGTGCCAAACCCGAATTCAGGGAATGCGATGCTCGATAAGCAATTGGAAGGAATGCAAAAAATGTAATTCACACAAACATTCGAAAGCAGTTTCGAATGTTTGTGTGAATCTGCTTTCGGAGAATTTGGTGCACATTCCTGCGCCAGCTGCTGTAATAGTGGGCAGATTGGAATCAGGACGAACGATAATGCCGCCCCGCAAAGGCCCCCGTCTGACGCTCGTGGAAACCGAGGCCGAGGACAATGAGGACATCACCGATCGCATCTGTGCCACTCTCTCGAGCGCCATCGCCGATGGAGCGCTCCGGCCGGGCAGCAAGATCATCGAAGAGGCCATCGCCGACCATTTCGGGGTGAGCCGTACCGTGGTGCGCGGGGCATTGGGCGTGCTGCAGCGCGAACGGCTGCTGGAGCGCAAGCGCAACCGCGGCACCTTCGTCGCCGAGCCGTCGATCATCGAAGCCAGGCAATTGTTCGAGGCGCGGCGAACGCTCGAACGGTCGATCCTCGAACTGGTGATGTCTCATCTGACCGAGCAGAATTTGAGCCGGCTCGAGGCCATGACTACTGCAGAGCTGCAACTGCACGAGCAGGATCACGATGCTGCCAAGCAGACCCTGCTTGGCGAGTTTCACGTCGAACTCGCCGCCATCGCCGGCAACGACGTGTTGAGCGAAATGCTCAGCAAGCTGGTGGTGAGGCTCTCCATCGTCATGGCGCTGTATGAGGATCAGCGGCAGGACGACTGCGGCGCCGAACACCACGCCGGCATTGTCGCAGCGCTGCGCGCCGGCGACCTGAGACAGGCCCAGGCCCTGATGGACGCCCATCTCGCCGACATCGAGGGCAGGGTGAAGCTGACCCCTGGCCAAAGCGAACGCCACAGCTTCCTTTCGGTGCTGGAGACGTTCAGTACGACGTAAGGCCGGGGCGCCCCGTTGGGTTCAGCCACCTGCCAGCCGGTGGATCTCCTCAAGCGCCGCCTCGTCTACCTCGATGCCCTCGGCGAGGCTTTTGCGGCGGTTCTCGTAGCGGCGGTCGCCGGGCAGGCGGGATTGGCCGGCGTCGTGGATTTCGGCGATCAGCACTTCGAGGCGGTCGGCGAAACTGTTCGCCGCGCCGCGTGCCGGGTCGATCAGGATATAGGTCTGGCCGCCATGCGGGGTGGCGGCGCCGGGATAGGCGCTCCAGTCGATCTCGAACGAGTAGTCGCCGCCGGCCAAAGCCGCACCCATGATCTCGATCATCATGGCGATCGACGAGCCCTTATGCCCACCGAACGGCAGCAGCGCGCCGCCATCGAGGATCGCGGCGGGGTCGGTGGTGGGGTTGCCGTGGCGGTCGACCCCGGTGCCCGGCGGCAGCTGCCGGCCTTCGCGGCGGGCGAGCTGCACATCGCCATTGGCCATGGCGCTCGAGGCCTGGTCGAACACCAGCGGATCGGTGCCCTCGCGCGGCGCGGCAAAGCCGAATGGGTTGGTGCCATAGACCTTGCGATGGCCGCCATGCGGCACGACCGACGCCATCGAGTTGATCATCGCCAGCGCCAGGAAACCCTCCCGTGCAAACGGCTCGATATCAGGCCACACCGCGCTGAAATGGTGCGCCTTGCGCACGCTCAGCATGGCGATGCCGTTGGCGCGAGCCTTTGCCATCAGCGGTTCGCGCGCCAGTTCCAGCACCGGCAGCGAGAAGCCGTTGCGGCCGTCGGCGCGCAGCATGCCCGGCGCCACATCTTCCAGCACCGGCTCCGCCCTGCCGTCTACCCAGCCGGTGTCGAGCGAGGCGAGGTTGCCCTTGATACGGAAGATGCCGTGGCTATGTGCGCCATCGCGTTCGGCCCCGGCCATATTCTCGGCGAGGGCGGTCGCCACGGTTTCGGAACAGCCGTGCCGCAGGAACACTTGGCGCAGCAGGGCGAGGAGGTCGTCATAGGCGATAGTCACTGTCACTTGCCGATCCGTGGCCAGGTGTCGGAGAGCCGATAGCCGCCCGGCCAGGGGTCGGACGGATCGAGCATTTCGGTGCGCGTGCCGGTGATCCAGGCGCGGCCCGAGATCGAGGGGATGATCGCCGGCCGGCCGCCGAGCGTGGTGTCGGCTTCGATGCGGCCCAGGAATTCCGAGCCGATGATCGAGCGGGCCAGGTAGCGGTCGCCGACCTGCATTTCGCCCTTGGCGCGCAGCACCGCCATGCGGGCCGAGGCGCCGGTGCCGGTGGGCGAGCGGTCGATCTTGCCCGGCTGGATGGCGACGGCGTTCGCGGCGGTCAGCAGGCCGTCGTGTCGTTCGAGCGGCGCGGCGATCTGGCAGAACGAGAAATGCGTCCAGTCCGGGTTGGTGGGGTGGGTGAAGCCGAGCTGCTCGTTGGCGGCGCGGGTGATCCGGATGCCGGTTTCGGCCAGCTCGCGGGCCTCGTCAGGGACGATCTCGAAGCCGAGTGCCTTGGCATCGACGATGACAAAACTGTCGCCGCCATAGGCGGTGTCGACGGTCAGCGTCCTGACTTCCTCGACTTCCAGCGTGGCGCCGAGCTTGTCGGCAAAGCTCGGCACGTTCGTGACGGTGATCCGCTCGGCTTTGCCGTTGCGGCACTGCGCCACCACCTCGACCACCCCGCCCGGCGCTTCGAGCACCAGCCGTGTCTCCGGCTCGGTCATCGGCACAATGCCGGTATCGAGCAGCACGGTCGCGACGCAGATCGAATTCGAGCCCGACATCGGCGGCGTGTCCTCGGGCTCCATGATGATAAAGCCCATCTGCGCCCGCGGGTCTTTTGGCGGCACCAGCAGGTTGATGTGCCGGAACACCCCGCCGCGCGGCTCGTTCAGCACCAGGTTGCGCAGCGTCTGGTCGCGCGCAATGAAGCGCGACTGCTCCCACAGCGTCTCGCCCGGCGGTGGGGCAACGCCGCCGACGATGACATCGCCGACTTCACCCTCGGCGTGGCAGCCGACGATCTGGATGGCGCGGATGCTTCTCATTTAGTCGTCCAGGGTAAGGTGTCGCAGTCGGGTGCCCTCCCCCGCAAGCGGGGGAGGGGGGACCAGCCGAAAGGCTGGTGGGAGGGGGGTGCCACAAACACCGGCCTCTGCCCAGTCCACCTACGATCTGTGCGTGGGGCTCCCCCCTCCCACCACGCTTTCGCGTGGTGCCCTCGCGGTGAGGGCCTCCGGCCCTCATCCGTCCTCCCCCGCAAGCGGGAGAGGGCACCCGACTGCGACACCCCGTCTGGACTGAAAGTTTTCACCGGATCACCTGCAACGCTTGCCCCAGCAGGTCCCACCTGGGCTCAATCCCAAGCCCCGGCGCGTCGCTTGCTGTCATAAAACCATTCTCGCGCTTCGGCGCCCCGTCGGCGATCGACACCGTGACGTAGGAGTTGAAGTCGGTTGCGGTGAAGCAGAACTTCTGCGGCGTCGACCGGGCGAGGTGCGCGATGGTGGCGGTGACGATGTCGCCGCCCCAGGTGTCCTCGATCGTCATCGGAATGCCCGAGGCAACGCAGAGATCGCGCATCTGCCGCGCCTTGGTCAGGCCGCCGACCTTGCTGATTTTGAGGTTGATGACATCGAAGGCGTCCTCGGCAAGGCCCTTCACCAGATCTCCGACCGTGCCGATATTCTCGTCGAGCACGAAGGGCAGGCTGGTGCGGCGGCGGATCGAGACGCTCTCCTCGTAGCTCACGCAGGGCTGCTCGATATAGACGTCGAGATCGGCCACCGCGTTCACCACCCGCGCCGCATCGGCCATGGTCCAGCCGGTATTGGCATCGGCGACAAGGATGTCGGCCTCGGAGAGGATTTTGCGACAGGCCCGGATGCGCCGGATGTCGTCATTGGGGTCGCCGCCGACCTTGAGCTGGAACTTGGTGTAGCCCTCGGCGCGATAGCCGGCGATTTTCTCCGCCATCACCGCCGAATCTTCCTGGCTGATCGCCCGGTAAAGCGCGATCCTTTCCTGCTCGGCCCCGCCCAGCAGTTTGTAGACCGGCAACCCGGCGACCTTGCCGAGAATGTCCCAGCAGGCGATGTCGATCGGCGCCTTCACATAGGGGTGGCCGCGCAGCACCGCATCCATGTGGTGGTTGAGCGGCCAGAGGTCGGTCGGATCATGCCCGATCAGCTTGGGCCCGATCTCGGCGATGCCGGCGCGCACCCCCTTGGCGTAGGATGGCAGGTAGGCCGAGCCAAGCGGGCAGCACTCGGCGTAGCCGGTGATGCCAGCATCGGTCTCGACCGCAACGACCGTCGAGTCGAACACCTCCATGAAGTTGCCGCCACTCCAGTTGTAGCGGCCTTCACGCAGCGGCAGATCGACCTGGTAGACTTTGATGGCGGTAATTTTCATTGTTGCCTCGCCGTGAAAAAGGCCCCCTCACCCGCTGCTGCGCAGCGACCTCTCCCCCAGGGAGAGGTGGCGTGGTGGCGCGATCTTGCCCATGCACCACCTCTCCCTCTGGGGGAGAGGTCGGCGCGTAGCGCCGGGTGAGGGGGCCTTGCTCGAAACCAATCACCATCGCTCACACCAGCGAGAAGCCATGCGCGAAGGGGTCGCGGTCGTCGATATAGATGGTGTTGAGCCCGGTCTGGCGGGCCCAGCCGGCGATCGAGGGCACGATACCGTCGTAATTGCCGACCTTCACCGCCCGCTCGACCCGGCCGTTGAACACCGAGCCGATGATCAACTCGTGGTTGAACGCCTCGCCGACCTTGAGCTTGCCGCGGCCATACCACTGCGCCATGCGCGCCGAGGTGCCGGTGCCGCAGGGCGAGCGGTCAATCGCCTTGTCGCCGTAGAACACCGCATTGCGGGCGGTGTTGGCGGCGTTGGTCGGTTTGCCGGTCCAGAGGATATGGGTGCAGCCGCGGATCTTGTCGTTCTCCGGGTGCACGAACTCGTAGCGCTCGTTCATCGCGGTGCGCAGCGCCGGGCTCCAGCGCAACAGGTCGCCGACCGAGACGTCGGCAATATCGGAGAAGTTCTCCTGCGCGTCGACGATGCAGTAGAAATTGCCGCCATAGGCGACGTCGACCTTGAGCTTGCCCAGCCCCGGCGCCTCGATCTCGAGATCGGTGGAGTGGAGGAAGCTCGGCACGTTGGTGATCCGCACCTTGTCGACGTACTCGCCGTCCATCGTGTACTCGGCCACCACCTTGCCGGCGGGGACATCGAGGTTCACCACGCCCGGCGTCTTCGGCGTCATCAGCCCGTTCTCGATCGCCATGGTGACGGTGCCGATGGTGCCGTGCCCGCACATATAGAGGCAGCCCGAGGTCTCGATGAACAGGATCGCGATATCGCAATCCTCGCGCGTCGGCGGGTAGAGGATCGAGCCGCTCATTACGTCGTGGCCGCGCGGCTCGAACATCAGGCCCTTGCGGATCCAGTCATGGTTGGCGAGGAAGTCGGCGCGCCGCTCCATCATCGAATTGCCTTTGAGCAGCGGGCCGCCGCCGGCGACGAGGCGGACCGGATTGCCGCAGGTGTGACCATCGATGCAGGTGAAGATATGCCGGGACATGTGAAGGCTCGTTCTAGAAGCGTTGCGGGGAGAAAGGCGTAAGGTCGAGGGAGGGCGTGGCGCCGGTGAGCAGTTCCGCCACCAGCTTGCCGGTACCGGCCGATTGCGTCAGCCCCAGGTGCCCATGCCCGAAGGCATAGACGACATTGCGGGAGCGGCGCGAGAAGCCGATCGCCGGCAGGCTGTCGGGCAGCGACGGGCGGAAGCCCATCCACTGCTTGCCGCCCGAGGTGACGAGACCGGGCATGAAGGTTGCCGCCTTCTTGAGCATGGCGTCGGCGCGCTTGAAGTTGGGCGGCAGCTCGAGCCCGCCAAGTTCCACCGCGCCGCCGATGCGGATGCCGCTTTGGAGCGGCGTCACCACGAAGCCGTGGCCGCCGAACATCAGCTGGCGCTTGAGGTCGAAGCTGTAGCCGGGGAGCGTGGTGTTGTAGCCACGTTCGGTTTCGAGCGGGATATTGTCGCCGAGTGGCGCCGTCAGCCGCTTCGACCAGGCGCCGCCCGCCACCACCACCTGCCGGGCGCGCAGTGAAGTGCCGTCGCTGAAAGCGATGGTGACGCCGGCATCGTCCGGCCGCAGCTCGGCCACCTCGGCCCGCCGGAAGCTGGCGCCGCGCGCCATCGCTGCCTTGCCGACCGCGACGGCATAGTCATAGGGGTCGCTGACCGTCTGCCACTTCGGAATGAAGGTGGCGCAGGTGATGCGCGGCGATAGGCCCGGCTGCAATTCGGCGAGCTCGGCGCCGCGCACATGGCGGAACTCGATGCCCTCGGCCGATTTCGCTGCATCGTCCCGCGCCGTCTTGTTGAGTTCGGCTTCGCTCTCGTAGAGCTCGAGCACGCCGTCGCGGCGGATCATCCCATCGAGGCCGGCGCCGGCGATCAGCGCCTCGGCCTCGGTGCGGGCCAGCCGCATCATGGCGCTCTGCGCCCTGAGGCTTGCCGCCACCCGGTCGGGCCAGCCGGCGCGCCAGAAGCGCAGCAGCCACGGGGTGATCTGCGGCAGGTATTCCGGCCGGATGGTGAGCGGCCCCAACGGGTCGCTGAGCCATCTGGGCAGCTTCTGCAACACGCCCGAGGTCGCCATCGGGATCACGTCCGAGAAGGCGAAGGCCCCGGCATTGCCGCGGCTGGTTTCCTCGGCAATCCCCTTGCGGTCGATCAGGACTGCCGTCCGCCCCGCCTCCTGCAGCTTGAAGGCGGTGGCAACGCCGATAATGCCGGCGCCGATAATGGCGACGTCGATGCTGGTCGTCTCGGTCAAGTCAGGCGGCCTTTGCGCGTTTTTCGGTGGTCAGGGCGCCGGTCGCGCCATGCAAGTCTGTGGTCACTGTGTAGTCCTTTGGAGGGTGAATTCAGGTGCCGAGATAGGCCTGGACGATCGAGGGATCGGCGCGGAGCTTTTCGGCTTCGCCTTCGAGGCGGATCACCCCGCTCTCGAGCACATACCCGTAATGGGCGAGCCGCAGAGCCAGCCGCGCATTCTGTTCGACCAGCAGGATCGTGGTGCCCGCCTGGTTGAGCCGCTTCACGATCTTCATCGTCTCGATCACCAGCTTGGGGGCGAGACCCATCGAGGGTTCGTCGAGCAACAGGATCTTGGGCCCGTGCATCAGCGCCCGGCCGATGGCCAGCATCTGCTGTTCGCCGCCCGACAGCAGCGAGCCGTCCGAATTGGCCCGGGTCCTGAGGATCGGGAACTGCGCGAACACCTGTTCGAGCCGGTCCTTCCGGAGCGTCGCATCCTTCACCGTGAAGGCGCCGAGCTCGAGGTTTTCGCGCACACTGAGGCCGCGCAGCACGTGGCGGCCCTCGGGCACGTGCACCACGCCGGCCCGCGCGATCTGGTGCGCCGCCATGCCGGTGATGTCGTTGCCCTCGAACAGCACCCGGCCGGCTTTGGCGCGGACCAGCCCGGAAATGGTTTTCAGCGTCGTGGTCTTGCCGGCGCCGTTGGCGCCGAGCAGCGTCACGATCTGGCCGCGCTTCACCTCGAGGTTGATGCCTTTCACCGCATCGATCTTGCCATAGGCGCTGACAATGCCTTCGAGCTTGAGGATCACATCAGAGGTCAAGTGCGTCCTCCTCGACACCGAGATAGGCCTCGATCACCCGCTGGTTGGATTGGATCTCCTTGGGCGTGCCCTCGGCGATCATCACGCCGTGGTCGAGCACGCTGATCCGCTCGGAGAGCCGCATCACGAGCCCAGTATCGTGTTCGATCAACAGGATGCAGACATCCCGCTCGTTGCGGATGCGGCGAATGAGGTCGATCAGCTCTTCCTTCTCGCCCGACGTCAGTCCGGCGGCCGGCTCGTCGAGCAGCAGCAGCCGTGGTTTCGTCGCGAGGGCCCGGGCGATCTCGACGCGGCGCTGCCAGCCATAGGGCAGGGTGGTTGCCTCCCGGTCCCAGCCTTCGGTGATGCCGACAAAGCTCAGGCAATCCTCGGCGACGCGCCGGATTTCGGCCTCCTCGCGCCGCTGCCCGGGTAGCCGCAGGATGGCGTCGATCACCCCCGAACTGGTGCGGCAATGCATCCCCGACATGACGTTTTCGAGCACCGTCATCTCACGGAACAACCGGACGTTCTGGAACGTGCGGGCGATGCCGAGTTCAGTCACCTGATGCGGCTTCAGCTTCAGCATTTCGGTGCCGTCGAAACGGATCGAGCCCTGCTGTGGCTTGTAGAAACCGGTGATGCTGTTGAACAGCGAGGTCTTCCCCGCCCCGTTCGGCCCGATCAGGCTGACGATCCGGCCGGCCGGCACATCGAAATCGACGTTGTCGAGTACCCGCGAGCCGGCAAAGCTGAGGCTGACACCCTTGAGCTGGAGCAGGGTCATCGTTGTTTGCTCCTCGCCGGCCAGATGCCGCTCGGTCGGAACAGCATGATCAGCAGCAGGCCCACCGCAAAGATCAGCAGCCGCAAGTCGCCGAAGTCGCGCAGCAGTTCTGGCGCGAGGATGACGATGAAGGCGCCGAGGATGACGCCGGGGATCTTGCCCATGCCGCCCAGGATCACCGCCATCAGGATCAGCACCGACTGGCGGAACGAAAAACTCTCGGGCGAGATCGCCCCGAGATTGGCGGCAAAGAACGCGCCGCCGATCGAACCGTAGATGGCGCCGACCACATAGGCGGCAAGCTTCACCTTCACCCGGTTGATGCCCATCGCCTCGGCCGCGTCCTCGTCGTGCCGGACATAGAGCCAGGCCCGCCCCAGCCGCGAGTTGGCGAGCCGCACCGAGGCGATGACGCCAAGGATCGCGAGGATGCAGAACACATAGTAGAAATCGAGCGGGGTGCGGATGTGCCAGCCGAACAGCCAGGGCGAGTCGATGCCGATCAGCCCGCTGGCGCCACCGGTTTCACGCAGGTTCCGCGCCGTGATGCGGACGATCTCGCCGAACCCCAGGGTGACGATCGCAAGGTAGTCTGAGCGGAGCCGGAGCGTCGGCGCGCCGATCACGAGGCCGGCCAGCATGGCGATGAGGATCGCCAGCGGCAGCGCCAGCCAGAAGTTGAGCCCGAAATGCAGCGTGGTGATGCCGACCGTGTAGGCGCCGACGGCGAAGAACGCCGCAAAGCCGAGATCGAGCAGGCCCGCATAGCCGACGACGATGTTGAGCCCCAGGGCCAAGAGCACATAGAGCAGCGCGTTGGTGAGAATCACCGTGCCGTAGGGGCCGAAGACATAGGGCGCCACGGCCATGGCGACGAGGATGACGGCGATCGCCGCAACGCGCTTCTGCGGCGTATCGAGCACGCTCGCTAACCCGCCCCAGGCACTCGGTCGTTCCGGGAAATCGGCCATCACATGCGCTCCTGCTCGGGCTTGCCCAACAGACCCGTTGGCTTCAGCACCAAAACGAGGATGAGGACGGAGAACGAGAACACGTCCTTCCACTCGCTGCCCACCCCCGGCAACTGCGTGCCAAAACTCTCGAGCAGCCCGAGGATCAGGCCGCCGAGCATGGCGCCGGGGATCGAGCCGATGCCGCCGATCACCGCGGCGGTGAACGCCTTGAGCCCGATCAGGAAGCCCATGAAGTACCAGAGCGAGCCGTAATAGGCGCCGGCCATCGAGCCGGCCGCAGCAGCCAGCGCCGAGCCGAGGAAGAAGGTGATGGCGATCACCGCGTTGACGTTGATGCCCATCAGCCGGGCCATGTCCTTGTCGACCGACACCGCCCGCATGGCGCGGCCATATTGAGTGCGCGACACGAACAGTTCGAGCGCCAGCATCAGCGCCCCGGCAACGCCGACGAGGATCATCTGGTTGTAGCTGATGAACAGGTTGCCGAGCCGCACCCCGCCGAAGCCGAGCGCCGCGCCGAACGGCACATACTGCCCCTTGGTCAGCGTCAGCATGCCGTTCTGCAGCACCAGCGACACGGCGAGGGCGGTGATCAGGATGGAAAGCCGCGGCGCCGACAGCATCGGCGCATAGGCGACGCGCTCGATGACGACGCCGAGAAAGCCGACCGCGATCATCGCCAGCAGCATCGACACGGCGACGCCGAGCCAGCCGGGCCCGAGATAGGGCGCAAGGAACGACAGCACCAGGAAGCCGGCAAAGCCGCCCACCATGTAGAGCTCGCCATGCGCGAAGTTCAGAAGCTTCACCACGCCGAACACCATGGTGTAGCCGAGCGCCACCAGCGCATAAAACGAACCGAGCACGATGCCGTTCAGCAACTGGTTCGTGAAGATGTCGAAGATGCTCACCCGCCACCTCGCCCTTCAGTCAATCCCGCAGGGGGCGGATCGGCACCAGGGCGCCGATCCGCGTTTTCAGAGGTGTTACTGCGCCAGCGTCCAGGCGCCGCCCTTGCCTTCGAGCACCACGAAGTTGGAGCGCGCCAGGGTCTTTTCGGGCGTGAACGAGATCGGGCCCGAAATGGTGTCGGTGAAGTTGGCGCCCTGCAGCGTCTCGATCACCTTGGCGGAGTCGGTGGTGCCGGCGGTGGTGATGGCCCAGGCGAGCAGCTTCATGGCGTCATAGCTGAGCGTCGAGTAAGGGCCCGGCGCGGCGCCGAACTGCTTCTGGTAGGCTTCGGCGAACGCCTTGGCCTGCGGCAGGAACTCGGCCGTCGGGTTGGAGAAGGCGATGACTCCTTCGGCCGCCGGGCCGGCGATCTTGAACAGTTCCGGCGAGTTGGAGCCGTCACCCACGGCGATCAGGCCCTGGTAGCCGCGCTCGCGCAACTGTCGGATCAACAGGCCGCCATCGGCGTAGTAGGCGGTCCAGAACACCGCGTCGGGATTGGCCGCCGTGATGGCGGTGACCACGGCGGAGTAGTCCTGCTCGCCTTTGTTGGTGACTTCGAAGTTGGTGACCGTGTTGCCGGCCGCTTCCCAGTTCTTCTTGGTCAGGTCGGCCAGGTCCTGCGAATAGGCATCGCCCTGGTTGATGATGGCGATCTTCTTGATGCCCTTGGCGTTGAAGTACTCGATCGCCTTGGCCACCTGGTCGTTGCCGGTCGAGTTAATCATGAAGGCGTTGCCCGGGTTCTCCGGGATCAGCTTGGTCGAGTTGGCCGCCGGAATGATCAGCGGAATCTTGGCATCGCCGTAGATCTTGAGCGTCGGCACCGTCGCGCCGGAGCAATAGCCGCCGACCACGCCGACGACGCCCGACGCCGCCAGCTTGCTCGCGGCATTCACTGCCAGCTGCGCGTCGCAGCCATCGTCGCCGATGGTTGAAGTCAGTTGCTTCCCCAGCACGCCGCCAGCCGCGTTGATCTCGCCGATGGCGAGGTTCACGGCATTGGCCATGTCCTGCCCATAGGTGGCTTCCGATCCGGTGGTGGGGACCATGATGCCGATGGTCAGCTTATCCTGCGCCATTGCCGGCACGCCGAGCACGATGGCGAGTGCGAGGCTCGCTGCGGTTTTCATGACATTACGCATGTCGTTCCGTCTCCCTTCTCCTCAGATGCATCCTTGCATGCACCTTGTCGGCACAATGCAGCCGCGTTAACATTTCGTCAATTGGGAGCAGACAGGAGCCGGATGATGATTGGATCCTCGCGGGAGAACACCCAGTTTGCGCCACGCGTTAAAGGCTCGGGCGTCCAGAAGGTCTATGACCGGTTGAAGGCCTCGATCCTCGATCTGTCACTGGAACCCGGGGCGCCGCTCGACGAGGTCACCCTCGCCGAAGCCTTTGGTATGTCTCGCACCCCGGTCCGCGAAGCGCTGGTGCGGCTCGCCGCCGAAGGCTTGGTGAGCCAGCTGCCCAACCGCAACACCATCGTCTCGCCGATCGATTTCGGCGCCTTGCCGGTCTATTTCGAGGCGCTGACGCTGATGTACCGGGTGACCACCCGGTTGGCCGCCGGCAGTCGCACCCGGGCGCATCTCGACACGATGCGCCTGCACCAGGCAGCCTATGCCAGGGCGGTGCGCGACAATGACGTGCTCGGCATGATCGGCCACAACCGCGACTTCCACGCCACCATCGCCGAAGCCGGTGGCAACCCCTACTTCATCGGGCTGTTCACCCGCCTGCTCGATGAGGGGCGCCGTATTCTGCGGCTCTACTACTACAAGAGCTTCAACGATCACCTGCCGCGTAAATATGTCGATGAGCACGATGCCCTGGTTGCGGCGATCGAGGCGGCCGACGCCGATCTCTGTGACCGCCTGGCGGCCGAGCATGCCAGCCAGATCGTCGCACAGATCCAGCGCTACATCGCGGTGGACCGGACCCGCGAACTCTCGCTCGCCAGCATCGCTTAGGGCTGCTGCTCCGGGTTCGGGCAGGGCTATCGCATCTCGGGCTACGCGCCGGCCTCTCCGTGGTCCTCCACCGTGAAACGGGGGAGGGGGACCGCCGAAGGCGGTGGAGGGGGCGGCAGGATGCGCCAGTGTTTGTGGTCGCCCCCTCCACCAGCTTTGCTGGTCCCCCTCCCCCGCTGCGCGGTGGAGGACCACTGAGAGACCGGTGGCTCCTCTTTGCGATGGCCCTGCGGCCTCGGGGAGGTTCCGCCCTTCAGCGGAACCCCTTGGCGTTCAGTGCTGGAAGACGGTTGCGTCCGGCTTCTTGTTCCACCCGTAGACCGCGATCACCGCCGCCAGCGCCGCGACGCATGCGGTAGCGACAGCCAGCGCCACCAGCACCCCCTGGCTGTAGGCGCTGCGCGCCGCATCCAGCACCACGCCGGCGTTGGCGGTGCCTTCGACCGCAAGCATCGTCTGCTCGATGCTGTCCCAGGCCACCGCCGGCAGGGCCACCGGCGGGTTGAAGCCGACGGCGTAGACGCTGGCGACGAGGCTGCCCAGCACCGCGACGCCAAGCGTGCCGCCCAGTTCGTACGAGATCGACTCGACCGAGCCGGCCATGCCGGCGCGATCCTCGGGCGCCGAGATCATGATGGCGGTGGAGCCTACCGACATCGCGGCGCCCATCCCCGCGCCGATGATCGCGAGGGTAGCGATCTGCAGGACGACAGGGCCACCGTCGACGAGGAGGGCGAACAGCGCCAGCCCGGCTGCTGCGACCGTCAGGGCCAGCGCCAGCATCCGCTCCACCCCGACCCGCATCACCACGGCGCCGGCCAGCGGTCCGGAAATGAACGAGGCGACGGCCGCCGCAAGGAGGAAGAACCCGGCCTCGAGCGGGCTCAACCCGCGCACCAGCTGCAGCTCCTGACTGAGCACGAACAGCGCGCCGGTCAGCCCCAGGCTGGCGACCAGCGCCGCCGCCACGCCGGCCGAGAACCTGAGGTTGCGGAACAGCGCAAAGTCCAGCAGCGGCGAGGGCAGCGATTTCTGCCGGCGGAGGAACAGCCAGGTAAAGGCCAGTCCCACCAGGGCCGCCGGGATCACTTCTTCGAAATGGATCTGCGGCTTCAACAGGCTCTTCAGCGCATAAACCAGCCCGATCAGCGCCACCATCACCAGCAGCGAGGTGATGAGGTCCCAGTGCCGTTCCGGGTTGCCGGGCCGCTTGGGAATGACGACGAGAGTCAGCACCAGCGTCAGCAGCACCACCGGCACGTTGATCAGGAACACCGAGCCCCACCAGAAATGTTCGAGCAGCAGCCCGCCGACGATCGGCCCGAGCGCAGCGGCTCCCGAGGCGACCGAGCCCCAGATGCCGATGGCGATGGCGCGCTCGTGGTCTTCGATGAAGCTGAGCCGGATCAGCGAGATGGTGGCCGGCATCATCATCGCGGCGCCCGCCGCCAGCAGCACGCGCGAGCCGATCAGCGCCCAGGCGGTGGGTGAGAAGGCGGCAAGCGTCGAGGCAATGCCGAACACCACCAGCCCGCCAAGCAGCAACTGGCGATGCCCGATGCGATCGCCGAGCGTGCCGAACCCGGGCAGCAGCCCGGCCATAACCAGCGAATAGGCGTTCACCATCCAGAGTTTGTCGGCGTTGCTGGCGCCGAGCTCTTGGGTCAGGCGCGGCAGCGCCACGTTGAGCACCGTCATGTCGATGCCGATGAGAAACAGGGCGCTGGAGACGATCCCCAGCACCAGCCATGGATTGGTTTGCATGCGATGAACTACCTTGGTTGGAGCCTTGCGACAGGCACGAGCCTGAGCAGCCGCTCTTTGAGCGCCTGCCTCTCCGACCTGATGGATGGGCTGTCGCCGGTGAGATCGGCGAGCCAGACGCCGTCCGCCGCATAGCGGGCGACGTCGAGTGAGGGATCGGCATCAGTGGCGCGGTGCCGCGCCAGACGCCCGGCGAGCCATTGCGCCCAGACGCCGCGCAACCCCGGATCGGTCAGCGACGAAATCCAGATCGCTGCCCATTTCCGGGTGCTTTCGCCGTCGTCGGCAAAGGTCGCTTCGACATAGGCGCGGGTGAACCGACCATAGGCGGTCTCGTCAGGGTCGATCACGGCATCGATCGCCGTATCGAACGCCGCCAGCTGTTCGGCACAGACCGCCTCGACCAGCGCCTGCTTATTGGCAAAGTGGTGGAACAGTCCGCCCTTGGTGACCCCGGCAGCCTCGGCAACCGCGTTGACGCTGACCGCCGCCAGCCCCTGTTCAAGCGCCAGCCGCCCGGCGCTTTCAATGAGCGCCTGGCGGACCAGTTCGGGGTTTTTCTCACGGCGATGAGCTTCGGACATGGAAGATACATACCGGTAGGTTTGTTTGTTGTCAAATGCCAGCAGGGCGCCAACTTTAGCAGTCGGCGTACCCTCTCCCGTTTACGGGGGAGGGGGGACCACGCGAAAGCGTGGTGGGAGGGGGGTGCCCCACGCACTGATGGCAGGCTGACGCCCCCGTTGTTGCAGTCAGCGGTGTCCCACGCACCACCAAGCGCGGCTGGAGCCGGGGCCGGAGTTTGCGGCTCCCCCCTCCCACCAGCCTTTCGGCTGGTCCCCCCTCCCCCGCAAGCGGGAGAGGGTGCGCCGACTGCACCCCCCGAGCGCAACGCGTGCGCTAGCGCGCGCCGCGACTCCCAAATCCTGATCCAGCCGCAGCGGGTAGCGGCTCGGGTGGTGCGTCGAGCGCGTCAGGTTGAGCGGCCGCTCGTCGGCGTCGAATGCCATCTGCTCGACCCCCAGTACCGCTGCCGGTGGCGGCAGCTCCAACAACTGGCTTTCCTCGGCATCGGCAAGGCGGGCCGAGAGAATGGTGTGCCCGCGCTGTGGCAGCAGCCCGTAGCGCCCGGCGAGCTCGGCATAGAGCGAGCTGTTCGGCACGGTCCAGTCGAGCTCGAGGATGTCAGGCACGATCGCCGCCGGCATCCAGTCATGCGCAATCGCCACCGGCTGGTCATCGATCAGGCGCAGGCGGCGCAGCGAGATCACCTGTTCGCCCGGGCCGAGGAGTAGCGCTCGGGCGACGTCTTCTGGCGCACTGACCGCGGCCGCCGTCAGCAATCGACTGCCCGGCCGGCGGCCATGCGCGACGGCAGTGGCGGTGAAGCTGCGCAGCAGCTCCAGCTCATAGACGCCCTTGGGCCGGCCGGTGGGATAGAAGCCCTTGCCCGGATGGCTGCGCAAATGCCCCTCCAGCACCAGCTCGGTCATCGCCTGGCGGATGGTGATGCGGCTGACGCCGTAGAGCTCCACCAACTCGCGTTCCGAGGCGAGCTTGGCGCGCGGCGGGATGGTGCCGTCATCAAGCGCGCGCAGCAGGCGTTCCTTCACCTGCTTGTAGAGCGGTAGGGGATCGTCGCGCGTCACGCCGTTGGCCATGGCTTTGGGGTAACCGAACTGATTGCGCTTTGGAAGCGGGTGCCGCGCCCGCCGCTCAAACTTAGCCGTGCGATTCCATCTTGCCTACCTATTATGACTGGATATGATCAGTTGCGGGAACGGGGGACGTTCAGGGTGAAACTGGTCGTTGTCGGAGGGGGAGGGCTGCGCGCCCCGTTGTTCGTCGACTCGGCGCTCCGCCGGGCCGCGCGGACCGGCCTCACCGAAATCTGCCTGATGGATGTCGATGCCGGGCAGCTCAAGCTGATCGGCGCACTCGCCACTGAGCTGGCCCGCCGCGCCGGCGGCGCCGTGAGCATTTCCACCAGCACCGATGCCGAAACCGCCTTTCTTGGCGCCAGCTATGTGGTGACCACGGTCCGCCCCGGCGGCATCGATGGCCGCATCGCCGATGAGTGCATCGCGCTGTCGCACGGCGTCCTGGGGCAGGAAACCACCGGCGCCGCCGGCTTCGCCATGGCGCTGCGGTCGATCCCGACCATTCTCGCCTATGCCGAGACGCTGGCGCGGGTCAGCCCCGAAGCCTGGCTGTTCAACTTCACCAACCCGGCCGGGCTCGTCACCCAGGCGCTGCGCGATGCCGGCTACAGCCGCAGCGTCGGCATCTGCGACAGCGCCAATGGCGCACAGGCCGCCATCGCCAGGTGGCTGCGGCTGCCCGAACGCGCGGTGCGGGCCGAGGTGTTCGGTCTCAACCACCTATCCTTCACGCGCCGCGCCGAGGTGGCCGGCCGCGATGTGTTGCCCGATGCGCTGGCCGATGACCGCTTTCTCGCCGGCACGGTGCAGCGGGTCTTCGCCCCGCACGTGGTGCGCCGTCACGGCGTGTGGCTCAACGAGTACCTCTATTACTACTACTATGCCGACGAGGCGGTGGCGGCCGGCGCCGCCGGGCCGACCCGCGGCGAAGAGATCCGCGCCCTCAATCAGCGCTTGCTGCCACGCTTGCGCCAAGCCGAACTGCTAGCCGACCCCGGGCAATCGCTCGATGTCTATTTCGCCTACGAGCGCGAGCGCAGTGCAACCTACATGCAGCATACCCATGACGACGCCGAGCCGGTCGCGGCCCCGGCGCAAGACCATGACGGCGAAGGCTATGCCGGCGTGGCTCTCGATCTGATCGAGGCGCTGCAAGGCGGCACGCCGATCCGCACCGGGCTGAACGTGCCCAATGAAGGCGCCATCGCTGGGCTCCGCGACACCGACGTGGTCGAGGTCAGCTGCGTCGTCGATCACCATGGCATCCGGCCGCAACCGATCGGCGCCATGCCCGATGCGCAGGGCTACCTGGTGAACTCGGTGAAGCACTATGAGCGGCTTACCGTCGAGGCGGTGGCCGAGCGGAGCCGTGCCCTCGCCGTCGAGGCGTTGGTGGCGCACCCGCTGGTGCTGTCCTATTCGCGGGCCGAGCCGCTGGTGGAGAAATTCCTCGCCGCGCACGCCGCCCATGTCGGGGAGTGGCTGTGATGCGCTCTGCCGATGTGCTGGTGACCGGCGAGTACTATTGCGACCTGATCTACGCCGGCCTCCCCGGCGTGCCAAGGCTCGGCGCCGAGCTGGTGGCGAGCGACCTCGCCGTGCTGCCCGGCGGCACCTACAACATCGCCCTGGCGCTGACCCGGCTCGGGCTCGATACCCACTGGGCCTGCGATTTCGGCTCCGACCTGTTCAGCGGCCTGGTGCTGGAACAGGCGGCGCGCGATGGCCTCAGCCCACTGCTGTTCAACCGGCTGGGCCGGCCGTTGCGCCGCGTCACCTCGGTGTTTTCGGCCAATGGCGATCGCGGCTTCCTCACCTATGGCGATGGCGCCATCGTGCCGCCCCCCGCCGATACACTCGAGCGGGTCCGGCCCACCTGGCTGCTGCAGACCTTCCGCTTCGAGCCCGAGTGGCTGGCCTTCATGCGTGCCGCCAAGGCGGGTGGGGCGAAGCTGTTTGCCGATTGCCGCGGTGGCGACTTTACGCTCGAGACCCCGGAAGTCCGCGAGTTCCTCAGCCTCCTCGACGTGTTCTCCCCCAATGAGGACGAGGCGGTGGCGCTGACCGGCGCCCAGCATCCGAAGAAAGCCGCGGCGCAATTGGCTGAGTTGGTCCCCATCGTTGCCGTCAAACGCGGGGCAGGGGGTGCCCTGGTCAGCGACCAGGGTCGCTGGATCAAGGTCGCGGCCCCCGAGGTGGTGGTCAAGGACACCACCGGCGCCGGCGACACCTTCAATGGCGGCTTCCTCTACGGCCTCTGCTCGGGCCGCTGCACCGAAGAGGCGGCGGAACTTGCGGTGCTCGCCGGCTCGCTCTCGGTCACCGACTACGGCGCCCTGGCGGCGCCGACGCCGGGTGCGCTCAAAAAATTCGCCGCCGAGCATGGCAGGGGAAAGATGTTTCTCGAAACGGCCTCGTAGGATCGGCGCGATCTTAGTAGTGATTGTCTATAGGATTTGTAGAGAATAAACACAGACCACAGACAAGGGAGTCCGAAATGACGAAGAAGTGGCTTGCCTACGCCGTCGCTGCTTTAGGCTTGGTTTCTCCTGCGCTCGCGCAGTCGACGATTACTTTTGGATATTGGGGAGATCCGCCGGAATTGCCACCGTTCGAGGAAATCGTCTCGAAGTATCAGGCGGCGCATCCGGATGTGAAGATCGAAATCCAGCACGCGCCCTGGTCCGGTTACTTCACCCGGCTCGATGCGCAGCTGGCCGCCGGCGCCGGCCCTGACGTGTTCTTCATCACCAATGTGCCGAGCTACGCCTCACGCGGCGCGCTCGCCCCGCTCGATGACCTGATCAAAGCCAGCAATTTCCCGATCAACGAGTATGTGCCGAGCTCGCTGCTCACCCACAGCTTTGAGGGCAAGCTCTACTCGATCCCGCGCGACAGCGCCCCGAGCGCCCTCTACTACAATTCCGACGCCTTCGACGCTGCCGGCGTTGCCTATCCGAACGCCGACTGGAAGTGGGCCGATCTCCGCGACGCGGCGATCAAGCTGACCACCACCGATGGCGGCCGCATCACTCGCTATGGCCTGGCGCTCGAATCCAACGATTGGGCCACCTGGGTGCAGCAGAACGGCGGCAACGTATTCGACGATCCGCTGAAGCCCACCACCTTCCTGTTGGCCGAGCCGGCGGCGGTCGAGGCCATCCAGTACATCGGCGACCTGATCAACAAGGATAAGGTCACCCCGAACTTCCTCGAGGCCGAACAGGCCGGCGGCACGGCGCAGCTGTTCTCGAGCGGCCAGGCGGCCATGGTGATCACCAACCCCTCGCGCCTCGGCACCTTCGCCGATGCGCCGTTCAAGTGGGCGGTGGCGAACCTGCCCGCCGGCCCGACCGGCATCCACTCCAACCGCACCGGCGGCGCCGGCTTCGCCATTAATGCCAAGAGCAAAAATCCGGAAGCGGCCTGGGCCTTCCTGCAATATCTCGCCGGCCCCGAGGGCCAGTCGATCTTTGCCAGCGCCAAGGCGGCGGCGGTACCGGCGATGACCGGCAACGCGACAGTGCGGGCCGCCTTCACGGCGCCGTTCGGCGACGTCTTCCTCAGGGAAGCCGACGTCGGCCAGCAGTTCCCGCAGTTCCCGCGCTTCGTCGATCTCTCCAACCTCTACATCCAGCCGGCGCTGGATCTGGTGTGGAACGGCGAAAGCAGTGCGGCCGATGCGATCGGCGGCATCAAGGACAAGGTCAACGCCGAACTGGCCAAGTAGACGAAATCAGCAGGCCACTCTGCTGGCCGGGACGCGATCGGGCGCCCCGGCCTCTTCCGGAGCGTTTCAGTGAAACGCTCGAAGTTTTTGATTTGGTCGCGCTTTCGAACCAGAAAAGTCTGCAACTTTTCTTGAAAACGCTCTTAGCAAACGGATCTGACCCATGCGCGTCTTCGATGCACACGTTCACTACGGTTTTTGGGACAAGCTGTTCTCGCGCGGCGCCGAGATCGGCTTCCTCGAGGCGCTGTCCGATACCTGCGAAGAGGCGGGCATCGAGAAGGTCGCCCTGCTCGCCAACCCGGGCCGCGGCAATGACGCGCTGGCCGGTGCGCTGGAGCGTCGCCCCGACCTGATCGTGGCGCTCGGCCGGCTCGAACTCGACAAGGACCCGGTGACGCTGGTCGAGGATTTCCACCAGCGCGGTTTTCACGGCATCAAGGTGACCGGCGTTTCGCGCAACTACGACGATCCCGCCTATTACCCGTTCTACGAGGCGGCGCAGGCCCGTGGCCTCCGCATGCTGTTCCACACCGGCATCCTCGGTGGCCCGGTCGATTACCTCGAAGGCGGCAAGGAGGATGCCTGGAAGGCCATCCCCGAGGGCGCCGACGAGGAGGCTTTGGTCACCCGGTTGTCGCGCGGCATCAAGCGCGAGCGTTATGGCTTCTCCAGCGCCCGTATGCAGCCGATCTATCTCGACACCATCGCCTTCTATTTCCCCGAGCTTTACATCATCGGGGCGCATCTGGGCTGGCCGGATTACCGCACCGCCTGCGCCATCGCGCGCTGGCGCCCGCGGCTGTTCTTCGATGTCAGCGGCGGCGACGTGGTGCACAACCACATCGTCGAGGGCGGCTATATCGGCAAGGAAATCTCGCCTCGCAAGCTGGTCTACGGCTCGGATTCCGACCTGCGCCGCGTGAAGGGCGACATCGAGCGCTGGAAGGCTGCCTTCGACAAGATGGGGTTGTCGGCCGACGATCAGGACCGGATCTTTTATCGCAACGCCGCCACGATCTACGGGATCGACAAATAGTGGGCCGAAGTCGGCTCAGGCTGACCAAGGTAGCGCTCGCCGAGGAGCGGGCGGCCTGGCTGTTCCTCGCGCCCAGCCTCGTGCTGTTCGCCATCTTCACCGCCATCCCGGTGATCTCGGCGTTCTTCATCTCGTTCACCCAGTGGAACCTCTTCAACGAGGTGACCTGGGTGGGCCTCGGCAACTATCTCGAGCTCGCCAGGGACGAAATCTTCGCCAAGGTCCTCGGCAACACCGCCTATTTCGTCCTGATCTCGGTGCCGGTGCAGATCATCCTGGCGCTGGCATGCGCCCTGGTGCTCAACCGTGGCATCAAGGGGCAGACCTTCTTTCGCGTCGTTTACTTCCTGCCGGTGGTCACCAGCACCATCGCCGCGGCTCTGGTCTGGGCCTGGCTGTTCAACTCCAATTTCGGGCTGATCAATGCCGGCCTTAGCCTCGTCGGTGTAACCGACCTGCCCAAGTGGATGGGCTCCACCCGCTGGGCCATGCCGGCCATCATCATCGTCTCGATCTGGCAGAACCTCGGCTATGCCATGGTGCTGTTCCTCGCCGGGCTGCAGAACATCGGCAAGGATGTGCATGATGCCGCCGCGCTCGATGGCGCCACCGGCTGGGACCGCTTCTGGCACATCACCCTGCCGCTGCTCTCGCCCACCACCTTCTTCGTCGTGGTGATCTCGATCATCGGCAGCTTCCAGGTGTTCGAACTGGTGCTGGTGATGACCAAGGCAGGCCCCGCCAACGCCACCAACACGCTGGTCTACTACATCTACCAGAACGGCTTTCAATTCTATCAGATGGGCTATGCCAGCGCCGCCGCGATGGTGCTGTTCCTGATCGTCCTCGCCTTCACCCTGGTGCAATACAAGCTGCAGCGCCGCTGGGTGCACTATGGGTAAGACCGCGACCGATTGGATATTGTTCGTGGTCCTGCTTCTCGGCGCGCTGCTGATGAGCGGCCCGTTCGTCTGGATGATCGCCACCTCGTTCAAGCCGGCGGCCGACGTGTTCCAGTTCCCGCCGACCCTGTTCACGGCCGCCCCGCAGGTCGAGAACTATGTCCGGATCTTTTCGACCATCCCGTTCGGCCGGGCCATGGCCAACAGCCTCGTCGTCTCGGTGCTGGTGACGCTGCTGCAACTGATCACCTGCTCGATGGCCGCCTATGCCTTCGCCTGTTTGCGGTTCCGCGGCCGCGAAGTGCTGTTCCTGATCTATCTCGCGGCGCTGATGGTGCCCTCGCAGGTGACGCTGATCCCCAACTTCATCCTGATCAAGACGCTGGGCTGGATCGACACCTACCAGGGCCTGATCCTGCCCTACGCCTTCTCGAGCTTCGGCACCTTCCTGCTGCGGCAGTATCTGAAGTCGATCCCCGCCGAGCTGCTGGAAGCGGCGCGCATCGATGGCGCCTCGCATGCCCAGATCTACCTCACCATCGTTCTGCCGTTGGCGAAGCCTGCGCTCGGGGCGCTTGCCATCTTCACCTTCGTCGCGCAGTGGAACAATTTTCTCTGGCCGCTGATCACCACCACCAAGCCCGACATGCAGGTGGCGATCGTGGCGCTGGCGACGCTGCAGGGCCAGTACAATACCGATTGGCCGCTGCTGATGACCGGCAGCGTCATCGCCATCGTGCCGGTACTGCTGGTCTTCGTCTTCGGCAACCGCGCCTTCATCGCCGGCCTCACCACCGGCGCCTTCGGTGGCCGCTGAGCCGGTAGCGGTGAAAAGTGATCGGCAGGGGCTTCGATTTCGCGCTGAGTCTCGGCTAGGGCTTCATGCATTGACGCGCTGGGGCACTCCCAACTCATGCTCACCTACCTTGCCGACCTGCTGACCCCGATCTGGGGTCCCGCCCGCCTGCTTTCGTCCTTCGTCATCCTCGCCACTGTCGGCTCGCTCGTCTCGGCGCTGGCGACGCTGTTCCTGTTGCCAAAACTCTGGGACAGCCTGCCGCGCGACCGCGGCCGGGCGCATGCCGTGGGGGCGGCCGACAGCGTCGGCAAGCCGGTGGGTGTCGGGATCATCATGATCCTGATCCTCCTCGTCATCGTCGCGCTGTTCTCGCCGGTCGACCCGCACATCTACTTCTCGATGGGCGCCATCCTCATCGCCTCGGGCATCGGCTACATCGACGACCGCACCGGCGGGCTGAGCGAGCTGACGCTGGGGCTGACCGACCTGCTGGTGGCGCTGTTCGTCTGCGTCGTGCTGCTCTGGGGGCAGGACACCAAGCTCTGGCTGCCGTTCACCCCGATGGTGTTCGACGTGCCGTTCTGGCTGGGCCTGTTGATCTACACGCCGGTGGTCTGGCTCTGCATCAACGCCGTCAACTGCAATGACGGCGTCGACGGCGTGTCGGGTTCGCTGTCGGCGGTCACCATCGCGGCGCTCGGCTTCATCCTCTACATGGTGGTCGGCGATGCCGCGAACGCCAAGTACCTCTTGATCCCGTTCCGTGAGGATGCCGCGAGCTGGGCAGTGGTCGGCGCCATCTTCTGCGGCGTGCTCGTCGGCTATCTCTGGCACAATGCGCCACCCAGCGCAGCGCTGATGGGCGATGCCGGCTCACGCCCGATCGGACTGTTCGTCGGCATCTGCATCGTGGTTTCCGGCAACCCGGCGATGATCTTCTTCGTCGCCCCGCTGATGCTGTTCAACGGCGCCACCGGCCTCGCCAAGGTGGCGCTGATCCGGGTGTTTGGCCTGCGGATTTTGAGCTCCATCCGCTTCCCATTCCACGATCACGCCCGCAAGAACCTCAACTGGTCGAACTCCCAGGTGCTGCTGCGCTTCCTGTTGATCCACCTCGCGAGCCTGTGGTTCCTCGTCATCATCCTGCTGAAGGTGCGGTGATGGGCGGTATCCCGCCTGGATTGGACCGCCTGTGTTCCATCCCAGCCAATGACGGTTGGTGATAGCAAAGTGGGCCACCTGGGACCCGCGGTACATAGTGAGCCAAATACCCCGATGCGGGCAGATCGCTATCACGGTTGCTGTCCTCCGGTCCTCCCTCAGTTCAAGACACGATTGATTTCACACAAGCTTGTTGCGGCGCGCTGTTGCCGTGCCCACGCAACTGACTGGAGGTATGTTACTCTGACTCTCTTATCCCCGGTGCCCCACGATAATGTCTAAGCCTTGTGGACCTGGAACTACATCAGAGTCGATAGAGCTCGGGGTTGCCGCTATTGAGTGCTCAAATAGTTCTCCAACGACCGGTAGACGCCTAAAGTCGAAGAGGTCCAATGAGAGGAGACCTAGCGCATCCGTGATTTTTCCCTCCACGATTTGTCGAAGAATTATGGCGACAATGTACTTGGCGACGATCTCGGTGACCATCCCGCTCCAGGTGTTGTTGTAGCGATCGAGGAAGGCATCGATAAAGCACTGCCACCCGCCAAACACCGCGTCCTTGGCCTCCGCCATGAAGACCAGTTTGCCATTCGGAGAGAAGTAGACCTTCGACGATAGCGTGAAATCGAACTGCTCGTGAAATGCGTCCATGTCGCCCAGCTTGTAACTGAAGCAACCGATATCGATGTACGACAGAGCCTCGAACTTGGTTCTGCCGTTGAACCGCACGTCCAGAGCGGCCGATGTAAGATCGATGTCGAGAGACCCCACCACGTTGTTGATGATCCATCCCGAGGATAGATACCACTTAATGGGCCCCCAGCTGTCGGAATAGAACACTCCAAGCATGGCGCCAAGATTCTTGCCTAAGCGCGCGTCAAATGTCTTTGAAAGCAGGGGTTTGGAAAGCCATAGAGAAAAGAATGGTCGGCGAAGGTACGGCATCGTGACTGCCGGTAGGAACTCCCTGTTCAAAAGGGATTTGCTCACCACATGAATGTCGCTGAGATTCGCGGCCCCCCCGGCGGAAACCGAGCTTTCGGCGTTGCTTAGTTCTGTAGGTTCAATCGTCGCCTCGGAGTACTTGGTGGGGCAATCGGGGGCGATGAGAAGCGCGTCCGCGCTACCAGCGACCAAGGCGGTGACAGTCGGAAAGCGAACGGTGTCCCAGAAGCCGAGCACCTCGCCGACAAGTTTCATGGTTGGCATTACGCTAACGGCGACATCCTTGATCAGTTGAACATCCGAGAAGACGGTCCGACTTATCGCTGTCTGATATTCTGGGAAGCTGTGAGCGATCCAATCGGTGAGTTCCGGTGCCTCTGACTCGGGCGTCACGGTCACGTTGTTGCCGACACCCATGCGAGCGCCAACGAAGTAGGTCCTCGCATCCTTAAGAGCGGCCTCTTTGGCGTCTGAGGTTGTGTTGGCAGGGTTCTGCACGTTGCCATCTGACATTTCCAAGCGTCCGAGTGCATCCTCGAAAACACCGATCGAATAGCGGACAGGTGATCCGTTTGACGAGAGGCGAAAGCTAACCTGCAGGCCGTTCTTGGGATCCTCGCCACTTTCGGCCTCCTCCCGAGTGAGGGCGAATACCGGAACGCTGTAGTCGAACGCGAGAATTGCGAACTCACCGACATTGCCGGGTGGTGACACCTGAAGAGCGACTGCCGACATGTCGGCGAACAGCAGGTAACGATCGTCGTCACTTGACTCAATGAACACGAGGTCTTTGGCAAAATAGGCAAAGTCGTGTGCGAATTTGGCCGAAGTGCCGTCAAAGAGGTCTTCCCATCGAAAAGAGAATGCGGCCGCAAGATCTTCAACTCTCATTAAGTCCTCCCCTGGTGCAGTTTTGGTTCGCCGATGAAAACCAATCGAAACTAGACTTAGGAAATCAAAGATGCGGCGCGGAGGCAATAAACTCGGTGCTGGCGGGAAGCCAGGCGTCCCCAACAAACCGTAGATCGCTTACCAGAAGAGAATTGCCGCAGCCGGGCAGACACCATGCAGCTACATGTTCGAGGTGATGCGCGACACGATGGCCGGTGGCTCCTGTCGTGATGAAATGGCTCGCGCAGCAGCGCATATGTTCACCCGTGGCTGGCCATGACGGCGCTTCGGGCTAGAGCGGTGGCACCACCATCCAGACAGCGGATCTGACGAGCGCTTCCGCCGATGATTTCGACGCCTCGAAGCTTCGCTCGGTCTGCTTGCCGGTGTCTCCAGGGCGATACTGAGGTTAATCAGGAAGGAGAAGACGAGGCGGGTAGTTGAGGCAGAGCGTCAGCGTATAGAGCAGGATGCGGAGAGTATCCGTGCCCGCAGTCAGACGCTGTTGGTCATGTGCCCGCCGCGCCGCCACGCGGGGAGGATCATCGAGAGGCCGGTGACCAGCTAAGCCGCCGCGATCAGCGCCTTCGTGTAATCCTCGGCAATCGTTCCCGAGCGCAGCTGCTCGCGGGTCAGCGTTTCCACCGGCTGGGCGTTGCGCATCACCATCAGCCGCTCGCACATGTAGCTGATCACCGCCAGGTCATGGCTGACGATCACGAAGGTGAGGCCGAGCTCTTTGCGCAGCCGGTTCAGCAGGTTGAGGATTTCCGCCTGGATCGAGACGTCGAGCGCCGAGGTCGGCTCGTCCAGCAGCAGCAGTTTCGGGCTGAGCGCCAGGGCGCGGGCAATGGCGACGCGCTGGCGCTGCCCGCCGGAGAGTTCATGCGGGACGCGGAACTGGAATTTGGCGCCAAGCCCGATCAGCTCGAGCAGTTCCGCCGTGCGGCGCTCGGGGTTGGCGATGCCGTTGATCTTCATCGGTTCGGCGATCTGCTGGCCGATGACGTAGCGCGGGTGCAGCGAGGAGTAGGGGTCCTGGAACACCATCTGGACCACTTTGGCCAGTTGCTTGCGTGGGGTCTTCCGCACGTCGACACCATCGACGGTAATGCTGCCGTTCCAGTTGGCGTTGAGCCCCATGACAGTGCGGAGGATGGTCGATTTGCCCGAACCTGACTCGCCGACCAGCCCGAAGCTCTCGCCCGGCTGCACGGTAAAGCTGGTGTCGCGCACGGCCAGCTTGCCGGAGAAGTCGACATTGAGGTGTTGGATATCGAGCATCAGGCGGCTCCGGCCCAACTGGCGTCGCGGTTGAGCACCGGCAGCGGCGCCAGCGAGCCGTCGATATGTGGCAGGCAGGACAACAGGCCCCGCGTGTAAGGGTGGGTCGCCTCGCCGAGACGGCTCGCTTCGATGCTTTCGACGATGCGGCCGGCATACATGACGATCACCCGGTCGCAGAATTTCGACACGAGGTTGAGGTCGTGGCTGATGAAGATCAGCCCCATGCCGCGCCGCGTCACCAGCTCGTCGAGGATCGACAGCACCTGGGTGCGCACCGTGACGTCGAGCGCCGAGGTGGGCTCGTCCGCAATCAGCAGGTCAGGCTCGCGCACCACCATCATGCCGATCATCACCCGCTGCCCCATGCCGCCGGAGAGTTCGTGCGGATAGAGCCCAAACACCCGTTCCGGCTCGCGGATATGCACCGCCTCGAGGATGCCCAGCGCCTTCCTTTTGGCGTCGCCGCCGGAGATGCGGCGGTCGCCGATGCGGATCGCCTCGACGATCTGCTTGCCGATGGTCATCACCGGGTTCAGCGAGAACTTCGGGTCCTGCAGGATCATCCCCATCCGCCCGCCGCGCAGCGAACGGCGCAGCTTCGGCGAGGCCGACGTGAGGTCGATGCCGTCGAAGTGCATTTTGTCGACGCTGATCCGCGCATAGGGCGGCAGCACGCCGAGCAGGGCCCGGCCGGTGAGGCTTTTCCCCGAACCGCTCTCGCCGACGATGCCGAGCTTTTCCCGCCCGAGCGTTAGCGACACGCCGCGCACCGCGTCATTGTAGCCTCCTTCGTCGTTGCGGAAGGCGACGCGGAGGTTTTCGATCTCGACCAGAGCATTCATTTGCGCTGCCTCAAGTGCGGATCGAGCAGGTCGCGCATGGCGTCACCCAGGAGGTTAAAGCCGAGCGACACGGTAAAGATCGCGATGCCGGGCACCGTCGCCACCCACCACTGGTCGAAGATGAACTTGCGGCCGGTGGAGATCATCGCGCCCCATTCCGGCAGCGGCGGCTGCGCCCCTAGCCCGATGAAGCCGAGGCCGGCGGCGGTGAGGATAATGCCCGCCATATCGAAGGTCATGCGCACGATCACCGAGCTCAGGCACATCGGGATGACGTGGAACACGATGATGCGGAACTCGCTGGCTCCAGCGAGGCGCACCGCGTTGACATAGTCCGAATTGCGCACGATCAGCGCCTCGGCCCGGGCAAGCCGCGCATAAGGCGGCCAGGCCGTGAGCGTGATGGCGAGTGCTGCGTTGCCGATACCGGGCCCGAGCGCTGCGACGAACGCCAGCGCCAGGAGCAGCTTGGGGATGGCAAGGAACACATCGGTGATGCGCATGAAGACGACGTCGACCCAGCCGCCCACCGTGCCGGAAACCGCCCCGATGATCAGCCCGATCGGCGCCGAGGTGACAATCACCAGCGCCACGATCAACAGCGTCAGTTGCGAACCGTAGACGACGCGCGAGTAGATATCGCGGCCGAGCTCGTCGGCGCCCAGCCAGTAAGTGGCGCCTGGCGCTGCGAGGCGGTCGGCGAGGTTCGGGAGGTACGGGTCGTGGGTCGCGAGCAGCGGCGCAAAGGCGGCGCAGGCCAGCAGCAGCACGACGATGACCAGCCCCACCACGCCCAGCGGATTGCGCATGAAGCGGCGGGTAAAGAGCTTGAACTCGGCCCAGCGGGCGGCGCGCACCGCGCGCTTCGGATCGGCGACGAGATCGGGGGTGACGCTCATTTGGCGAACTCCCGTGAGCGCGGATCGAGTGCGCGGTACAGCACGTCGCTCAGCATGTTGAGAAGGATGAACACCACTCCGACCAAGAGCGTGCCACCCAGCACGGCGTTCATGTCGGCGGCGAACAGCGAGGAATAGATGTAGTTGCCGATACCCGGCCACGAGAAGATCGTCTCGATCAGCACCGAGCCCTCCAGCAGCCCGCCATAGCTCAGCGCGATGACGGTGACGAGCGGGATCGCCGCGTTGCGCAGCGCGTGCCCGGCCACGGCGCGGAACTCGCTGGCGCCCTTGAGCCGGGCGGTCAGCACATATTCGCGGCTCAACTGGTCGAGCATCACCGAGCGCGTCATGCGCGAGATATAGGCGAGGCTGTAGTAGCCGAGGAGCATCGCCGGCAGGATCATGTGGCTGATGGCGTTGCCGAAAATCTCCCACTCGCCGGCGATGGCGCTGTCGATCAGGATCGAGCCGGTGATCCGCTTGACCACCCCGACATAGAACACGTCGAGCTGGCCCGGACCCGAGACCCAGCCGAGCAGGTAGTAGAAGACGAAGAGGCCAACGAGGCCGAGCCAGAACACCGGCACCGAATAGCCGACGAGGCCGATGACGCGCAGCAGGTGGTCGGGCCACTTCTCATGCCAATAGGCCGAGGCGACACCCATCGGCACGCCGAGCAGCACGCCGATGATCAGGCCGATCGTCGAGAGCTCCAGCGTCGCCGGGAAGAAATTGAGCAGGTCGGTGAGCACCGGCCGCGAGGTCGAGAACGAGGTGCCGAAGTCGCCGCGCAGCAGCTTGCCCAGATAATCCCAGAACTGCGCCCAGAGCGGCTTATCGAGCCCGAGCTCGAGATAGACCTTCTGGTACACTTCCGGCGTGGCTTTCTCGCCCACGATCGACAGCACCGGATCGATCGGCAGTACGCGGCCGATGAAGAAGGTGAGGGCCGCGAGCCCGATCAGCGTGATCGCCACGGTGATCAGCCATGAGCCGATATCGATGAACAGACGGAGGGGGCGGTTCATCTGGCGCTTCCTGCGAGGCCGGAGCACGTGGACCCCCACCCCTGTCCCCTCCCCGCAAGGGGGAGGGAGACCCTCTCGAACAGCCTTCGCTCCACTGGCGACTGAGTTAGCGGTTCCTTGGTCTCCCTCCCCCTTGCGGGGAGGGGACAGGGGTGGGGGTCAGCCCGCGCTGGAAGTTCAGTTTGCGCCAAATGATGCACGTCCGTCTTGAGGAGTAGGGAGGAACCGGAGCCGAAGCCCCGGTCCCTGTTTCAGTTATTCCTTGCTCACGCCGCCATAGCGGTCGTCGGAGAAGGTGATGCCGAGCACCACGCCCTTGACGTTCGAGCGCATGGCAACCCTGCGGCTGTCCTGGAACATGAACACGAACGGCGAGGTGTCGGTATGCAGGCGCTGTGCCTCGTCGTAGAGCGCCTTGCGCTTTTCGACATCCTGCTCCTGCACGGCCTGGTTCACCAGCTCGGAGACCTTGCCCGAATTCCAGCCGAAGCGGTCGGCGAGGTTGCCCTTCTTGCCATCCGGATCCGACGGATCGTGGTTGCCGAACGCCTTGGCGTTCGAGTGCGGATCGGGATAGTCCGGGCCCCACAGGCCGAACCAGACGTCGAGATCGTGCGAGCGGTAGCGATCGAGCCACGGGCCGCCATCCACCACCTGCAGGTCGAGGTCGACACCGATCTGGCTCAGCGTGGCCTGCACGGCCTGGGCGTAATCGGGATAGGGCGGCACGTTCCAGACGACGGTCGCCAGCTTGATCGGCGTTGCAACGCCGGACTCGGCGATCAGCGCCTTGGCCTTCTCGATATTGAGCGAGTAGGGGTTGTAGTTGATGCCACCGCCCAGGAACCCGTCCGGGATCATGGTCTGGTGCACCTTGATGGTGCCCTTGCCGATGGTATCGGCGATGCCCTGGTAATCGACGCCATACTTGATGGCTTCGACGACCTTGGGGTTGCTCAGCGCTGCGTTACGCATGTTGAGGCCGAAATAGTACATCGTCGAGGACACACCCTCGAGGATCTGCACATCGGGGTTGGCCGAAACCGCACCGATATCGTCGGGCCCAAGCTTGTTGGCGATGTCGATGTCGCCCTTTTCGAGCGCCAGGCGCTGCGTCGCCAATTCCGGCATATGCTGCAGGAAGATGCGCTCGACGCCCGGAGCGGTGCCCCAGAAGTTCTGGTTGCGCGACAAGAGGATCGAGACTTTCGGATCCCACTTGGTCAGCACATAGGGGCCCGAGCCGGCCGAGTTGTCGGCCTTCAGCCAGGCATTGCCGTAGTCGTTGGCGCCGGCTTCGGTCTTGCCTTCGTGCTGCTTGACGATGGCCGAGTCGACGATGCCGCCGGTGTAACCCGAGAGCACGTAGAGCACGAAGCTCGGTGCGTATTTCTGGTCGACGACGAGCTGCAGCGTCGCAGGGTCGATCGCCTTGATGTTGGCTTCGACATTGTCCTTGTTCAGGCCGAACTGCGTCAGGATGAACGAGATACGGCTGTCGAGCAGGATGACGCGACGCAGCGAATACTCGGCGTCGGCCGCCGTCACCGGATTGCCCGAAGCGAACTTGGCGTTCGGGTTCATCTTGAAGGTGAAGGTCTTGCCGTCTTCCGACACCGACCAGCTCTCGGCGAGCACGCCGGTGATCTTGGTCGGGTCCTTGGGGTCGAAGCTGACCAGCGGCTGGTAGATCTGCTGGCTGGCCAGCACGCCGCCGACTTCCGACACTTCGGCCGGATCGAGCGTGATGATGTCGTCGATCGCATCGGCGATGACGAGGGTATTCTTGGGTGTTTCGGCGATCGCTCCGGACGCGGTCATCACCGCGCCGACGGCAACCGCCATAAGCGTCTTGAACAAACGCATGACAGTCTCCCTGGTTGAAGTCGTTAGTCTCCGGCTGATGCGGCCGGTTGTCATCTCTCGCTGGTCCCCGGGGTCAGTTTGTTGATCCCCTCAAAGGTGAAGATCAGCGCAGCGATGGGTAGAAGGGTGTCGATCCGGGCGAGCGTCGCCGGGGTGAAGATGCCGGCATCGCCGAGCAGCGCCACGACGCCTCGGGTTTCGCCTGATATCACGATCGGGAAGCACGAGCAGGCGCCATAGCCCATGGCGACAAGGCCCGACGCCTCATCGCCAAGGAAGGCCACCATGCCTGGTGTATCGTCGCCGATCAGCGGTTGCTGGTCGCGCAGCATGCTGCGGTTCCACAGGCTGTCATTGACGGGATCGATATTGCCGACCGGGAAGTCGTGCCGGTTGGACGTGCCGATGCGGTGCGTCACCGTCTTGTCCGGCGCCACCGCGATGAAGGTCGCGGTGCGAACGCCCGGCACTGAGGTGAAGAGCTCGGACAGAACCGCGAACAGCTGCGTCGGGCCAACCGCCAAGGCGGTGCCGAGCGTCTTCGCCGTGGCCGGATCGATCATTGTCATTCGGGGAACAGCTGCATGGTGCCGACCCATAGTTCCAGCGCCGTGCCGGTGCCGATATTCTTGCCGCGATGCGGCCGGCGGCTGTCGAAATGCAGCGTATCGCCGGGGCCCAGGTGGTATTCGATGCCGTCGACCTCGTAGAGCATCTCACCCGAGACGAGGTAGACGAAGTCCTCGCCCTCGTGGCTCATCATCTCCGACGCGTGGCCGGGCGGCACATGCGACAGGCAGGCGTTGAGCTTGGCGTCGGAGAAGCCGCGCTCGAGGAACTCGTAGTAGCGCGACGTGCCGCCGACCTTGTAGGTCTGGCGCTGTCCGGAATGGCTGACCACGCTGTGCTGGCGCGCCGGCGCAGCGGACACGAACATGTCCACCGTGCTCTCCAGCGCCTTGGCCACATTGTAGAGCGAGGCCAGCGACGGCGTGGAAATGCCGCGCTCGATCTGCGAGATGAAGCCGACCGTCAGCGACGCTTCCTCGGCCACCTGCTGCTGCGTCTTGCCCAGTTCCTTGCGGCGGTCGCGCAGGCGCTGCCCAAGGCTGGGATCGATCGGGGTCGGTTGCTCGACCGGATCGGAACGCTTTTCAAATTTCAAGACTGGCACAGGCGCCCTCGCGATTTTAGTGACACTAAAGTAGCGCGCGCCCAGTCAATCCCACCCGGGAGTTCTGCCCGGCAGTCGTCGCGCCCGGCAGGTGGATCGTTTGTCTGGAAGCTAGCCCTGGCTCAGCTCCCATTCGATAGTCCGGCGCAGCGCCTGCTCTTCGGGAACGATCTCACTGTAGCCGAGTTCGGCTCGAATACGAGCGGAATCCAGCGTCAGCGGATAGCTGAGGTCGCTGCTGTCGGCACGGTCGGCGAGCACCCCGCCGGCATCGGCATCGACCAGCACGATGTCGCTGTCGACGCCCATCAGCGTCAGCACCGTGCGCGCCCAATCCGCCTGCGTCCTGACGAATGGCTGCGCCACGTTGTAGATGCGCCCCGCCGCCTCGGGCAGGGTGGCGGCCAGCGCCAGCGCCTCGGCCACATCATCGATATAGGCGTAGGAGTTGAGCCATTGGGCGCCGCGCCGATCGAGCCGAAACGGCTCGCCGGACCTGGCGCCCTTGATCGCCCAGGCGAAGCGATGCTGCTTGTCGTCCGGCCCGAAGATCATCGGCAGCCGCAGCACCGTCGCCTGCGGCGCTCCGGCCGCCATGGCGAACTCCTCGATCGGGATCTTGTCGTATTCCTCGAACAGGTCGTCCTCGATCCCCTTGGGCCGGCGGTCGTTCTGCCGGTAGGGGTAGCGCAAGGTCCTGAGCGGCAAATCCTCGGTTGCCGGCTCCGGCCGGATCGCCGGGCTCTCCTTCTTCAGCAGCCCGCCATAGTTGGAATAAACGTCGGTCGAGCTCACCAGCACATAGCGCACCCCGGCCTTGCCGGCAGCCTCGATCACCGCCTGCGTGTTGCGGAGGCTGATGGTGAAAATGTCGATGACGGCGGTGACGCCGTTGTCCTTCAGCAGTCTGGTCAGCGTCTCGCCGTCCATCCGGTCGGCCGCTTCGAACCGCACCCCCTCGGGCAGCGCCAGCTTGTGCCGGCCACGCGCCACCACCAGCACGTCAGCCCCACGCTCCCTGAGCCGTTTGGCCGTGGCGGTGCCGAGAAAACCCGTCCCTCCGATGATTGCGATGGTCATGCCGCGCAACTCCTTTTTGAAGAGAGGCGGAGACTGTTCGAGACGGCGGCAGGGGGCAAGGCGTAAGATTGCCGCTCTAGTTCACCAGCCGCCCGTGATGCCGCAGCACCAGTCCGACTGCGCCCATGCAGGCGCCGTTATCGGAGAACTGGCTCGGCCTGAGGATGGTGCGGGCCTGGTCGGGAACGTCCCCATGTTTGACCAGCGTGAAGCGCTCGAAGCTCTCGGCGAGCGGTTTCATCAGGATGTCGCCGGCCATGGCCAGCCGGCCGCTGACCACCACCAGCGTCGGGTTGAACACCGAGCCGATCAGCCCGAGCCCGTGCCCCCCCGCTTCGCCGGTACGGGCGATCAGCGCACTGCACAGTGGATCGCCCCGCCGCGCCATGTTGACCACGTCGGCCAGCCGCAGCGAGCGGCCGAATGTCGCTCGGCCTCGGCCAGCGGCGCGCGAAAGCTGGCATAGACTTCGATGCAGCCGCGGTTGCCGCAGCGGCAGAGCGGCCCCTGCGGGTCGATCACCACATGCCCGAACTCGCCGGCACCCCCGGCAACGCCGCGCAGCACCCGCCCGCCGGCGACGATGGCGCCGCCGATGCCGAGGTCGAGCGTATAAACCACGAAGTCGTCATGCCCCTGCGCCGCGCCCCAGGTCATCTCCGCAATGGCCGAGCAGTTGGATTCATTGTCGCAGAAGATCGGCACGTCGGGGAAAATCGGGCCGAACAGCTCGCGCATGTCGACCCCGGCCCAGGTCGGCATGCCGCCGGCGCGCAGCACGGTGCCGGTCACCGGGTTCACCGGCCCGCCCACCGCGATGCCGACCCCGAGCAAGCCGTCCTGGCGCTGCCATTGCCCGTCATAGGACTCGGTGATCAGCCGCCGCACATGCTGGATGGCCGTTTGAGGCGAATAGTCGAGCTCGAGATCGATCGTCTTGTCCGACAGCACGGTGTGAGCCACGTCGGCGAGGATCACCTGAATCTCGGTCGAGCCGATCAGGATGCCGATGCAGGTGCCCGCCCGTGGATTGAGCGTCAGCGCGGTCGCCGGGCGGCCGACGCCACCGGCCAATTCACTGCCGATTTCCACAACCATTTGCGAGCGCCTGAGCTCGGTGAGGGCGGTTGAAACCGTTGATTTGGCCAGCCCCGTGAGCCGCGCAATCTGTGTGGCGCTCAGCGCGCCGCGCTCGCTCAAGGCGCGCACGATCCGCCCCGACGGTGTAGCTAAAGCACTGTCAGCAAGTAGAGATTTGAGCTCGATCCGGTTCACGCTCCCCCCTCCCCAAGCGCGTTGACAAGCCGAATAAGTTCACCATAGAACTAATACGACGGTGCGCAGGAGGATGTGCACCGCCGGGAGAAAAGCGCAAGTAGCCACAGGGGCCGGCCGGCAGAGCCGGGGGTGGGGACGGCGCTTTCAAGGGAGAGAGAACAACGATGACCTTCACGACCAAGGTCGCGGCTGCCGCGACCACGATGCTTGCTGCCGCGCTGCTTTCGGGCACCGCGATGGCCGCCCCCAAGGTGCTGATGCTGCACCAGTGGGCCTCCGGCAACGACGCCGCCTCCATTGCCAAGCTCGGTGAGATGTTCACCGCCAAGGGCGGCATCTGGGAGCAGACCGCTATTGCCGGTCACACTGCCAATACCCTCGCCAAGCTCCGCGCCGACGTCGTCGCCGGCAACGCCCCTGCTGCGGTGCAGCTGAAGGGCCCGGAAATCGCCGAGTGGAACGCCACCGGCGGCACCGCCGACATGGACGAGCTGGCCACCGCCGAGGGCTGGGACAAGGTCGTCGCGCCCGAACTGCTGCCGGTGATGAAGCCGGCCGGCAAGTGGGTCGCGGCCCCGATGAACATCCACCGGATCAACTGGATCTGGGGCAACAAGGCCGCCATGGAAGGCGTGGGTGTCACCGAGCTTCCCAAGACCTGGGCCGACTTCAACGCCGCCTGCGAGAAGGCCATTGCCGGTGGCAAGGTCTGCCTTGCGCACCTGTCAGCCGACTGGACCGACGCGACCACGTTCGAAAATATCGTCTTCGGCATGGACAAGGACCTTTATACCAAGGCCTTCGTCGATGGTGACGTCGAAGCGCTGCGTTCGGAAGGCATGATCAAGGCCTTTGACCAGATGCGTCTCATGGTCACCAAGTACATGGACCCGGCAATCGCCGGTCGTGACTACGATACCGCCTCCAACATGATGGCCAATGGCGAGGCGCTGTTCTTCATCATGGGCGACTGGGAAATCGGTACCCTGAAGTCGATCGGCAAGGATCCCGGCAACGACATCCTCTGCGGCCAGGCGCCGACCGATTGGGACGGCCCGGGATCATCCTGAACTCGGACTCTGTGGTGTTCTTCAAGCAGAAGGATCCGGACTACCAGGACGGCCAGAAGCTGTTGGCCTCAACCATCCTGAGCCCTGAGTTCCAGACCATCTTCAACATCTCGAAGGGTTCGATCCCGGCTCGCCTCGATGTCGACCTGTCGCAGGGTTTCAACGCCTGCCAGCAGAAGAGTCAGGCCGATCTTCAGGCTTCCATTGGCGCCGGCACGCTGGTCCGCTCCATGGCGCACAACATGACCGTGCTGCAGAAGTATCGCGGTGCGATGATGGACACCATCACCGAGTTCGTGAACACGCCTGAGATGACCTCGCAAGAAGCTGCCAACATCATGGCCGACGCCGTCGAAGCTCAGATGTAACTGCTCATAAGCCGACCGGCCGTGTGCCTGATGGCGCGCGGCCGGTTCCCTTGGTGGCCGTTTTTGGAGGGCATTCCGTTGGCTATGGCAGGTCAGTCCGTTTCGACTGGCACGAGTACATGGGACCGCATCAAAAAGTGGACCCCCATCTTCATCATCGCGCCGTCTATCCTAGCGTCTTTCATCTACGTCTTCGTCTTTGCCGGCTGGACGTTCTACATCTCGCTCAGCGACTCCACGTTGCTGCCGAGCTACGGTTTCCGGGGCTTTGAGAACTACGTCTCGCTGTGGACCAACCGACGCTGGAGCGTCGCCTACAGCAACCTGCTGTACTTCTCGGCCTTCTACGTCACCATCTCGATGGCCTTCGGCCTGCTGCTCGCCATCCTGATCGACCAGCGCATCCGCGCCGAGTTCCTTCTGGCGCACGATCTTCCTCTACCCGCTCGCCGTCAGCTTCATCGCCACCGGTACCGTGTGGCAGTGGCTCTACAACCCCTCGAGCGGCATCCAGTTTCTGGTCAACTCGCTGGGCTGGACCGACTTCCAGTTCGCGCTCACCACCGACCGCAAGAACGCCATCTGGGCCATCATCATTACCGGCATCTGGGGCTCTGCAGGCTTCTCGATGGCGCTGTTCCTCGCGGGCCTCCGTTCGGTCGACCCCGACATCATCAAGGCCGCGCAGATCGATGGCGCCGGTTGGTTCCGCACCTACCGCAAGGTGATCCTGCCCACCATCGGGCCGATCTTCATCGCCGTCGCGGTCGTGCTGCTGCAGTTCGCCATCAAGACCTTCGACCTCGCCGTGGCCCTCACCAATTCCGGTCCGGGCATATCGACCACCTTCCCGGCCACCTATGTCTACGATTTCATGTTCCAGCGCGGTGAGATCGGGCAGGGCGCTGCTGCGGCCATGATGGTGCTGGCGGCTTTGGCCATCGTTCTCGTGCCGTATTCGCTCTATCTCGTGTGGCGCCGGCGCCGGGAGGCCTCCAATGGCTGATGCAGTTATCGGCGCAACCATGGTCGAAGACCGTGAGGCGGCCATCGCCAGCCGCCGCCGGCTGATCTCCCGCATCGTCATCTACGGGCTGCTAGGGCTGATCTCGATCGTCTACGTCATCCCGCTGCTGGTGGTGGTGCTCAACTCGTTCCGCACCAATGCCGAGATCGGCGCCAATGGCCTGATCTCGCTGCCCAACAGCTTCCGGCTCGATGCCTGGCCGCAGGCCTGGAGCGATTTCTGCATCGGCGGGCAGTGCAACGGCGTCGCCCGCTATTTCTGGAACTCGGTGTCGATGGTGGTCCCGGCGACCATCATTTCGACGGCGCTCGGCGCCATCAACGGCTACATCCTTTCGAAGTGGAAGTTCCCAGGCTCCGAGATTGTTTTCGGCTGCATGCTGCTCGGCGTGTTCATGCCGGGTCAGATCGCCTTGCTGCCCTGGGCGTTCCTGCTCGGTCAGATCGGCCTTGCCAACTCGGTCTACGGCCTGATCCTGGTGCACTGCATCCAGGGCCTGAGCTTCACCACCCTGTTCTTCCGCAACTACTACGTCTCCATCCCGGATGACCTGCTGAAGGCCGCCCGCATCGATGGCGCCGGCTTCTGGCGTATCTTCTGGAAGATCATCATCCCGCTGTCGCCGCCGATCATCATCGTCACGGTGATCTGGCAGTTCACCGGCATCTGGAACGAATACCTGTTCGGCGTGGTGCTCAACTCGGGCTCCAACCAGCCCATCACCGCGGCGCTGGTCGCCCTCTCGATGAGCGGCACCACCGTGCGCACCTATGACGTGATGAGTGCCGCCGTGCTGATCGGCGCGCTGCCACCCCTTCTCGTCTACTTCTTCGGCGGCAAGTATTTCGTCCGCGGACTTACCCAGGGAGCAATCAAGTAAATGGCATCCTTGACCATCAGGAACCTGCGTAAGAGCTTCGGCACCGTCGAAGTGCTGAAGGGGGTCGACCTCGAGGCCAATACCGGCGAGTTCATCGCGCTCGTCGGCCCCTCCGGCTGCGGCAAATCCACCCTCCTCGCCATGATCGCCGGCCTCGAAACCGTGACCTCGGGTGAAATCCATATCGGCGATCGGCTGGTCAATTCGGTGCAGCCCAAGGACCGCGACATCGCCATGGTGTTCCAGTCCTATGCGCTCTACCCGACCATGACCGTCAAGGAGAACATGGCCTTCGGCATGGAAAGCCGCGGCGTGCCCAAGGCCGAGCAGGAAAAGACCATCGCTCGGGTCGCGGCGCTGCTGCAGATCGAGCCGTTCCTGAAGCGCAAGCCGGGCCAGCTCTCGGGCGGTCAGCGTCAGCGCGTCGCCATGGGCCGCGCCCTGGTGCGCGACCCGGCGCTGTTCCTGTTCGACGAGCCGCTGTCGAACCTTGATGCCAAGCTCCGTGTCGACATGCGTACCGAGATCAAGAAACTGCACCAGCGCATCGGCAAGACCACCATCTATGTCACCCATGACCAGGTCGAGGCCATGACGCTCGCCTCGCGCATCGCCGTGATGCACCAGGGCGAGGTGCAGCAGTTCGCCGATCCGGACACCGTCTACAACCGTCCGGCCAACGTCTTCGTCGCCGGCTTCATGGGCTCGCCCTCGATGAACTTCATCGATGCCGAGATCACCTCAGCGGGTGGCGCCCCGGCGGTCAACTTCCCACTTTCGGGTGGTGGCGTTGCAAGCCTCGCGCTGCACAACGGCGTGGCCGATCGGGCGCAGAGCAAGAAGGTGATCCTCGGCATTCGTCCCGAGCACCTGAGCCGGCAGTCCGCAAGCAATAGCGGCAAGCCGGGCTTTGCCACCATGTCGGCGCCCGTCGAAGTGGTGGAGCCGACCGGCGCCGAGACCATGGCGGTGCTGAAGTTCGGCGACCGTGAGGTGGTCGGCCGCTTCTCGCCGGACGAGGCGCCCAAGACCGGCGAGAACATGCCGCTCGCCGTGGATATGACCCGCGCCTGCCTGTTCGATCCGGCGACGACGCGACTGATCTAGCCCGCACTGCCGTTTCGAGTGCTTGCGTAGAGGTTTCCAGATTCCCAAGTTCGCAAAATACCCCAGTCTCGAGGGGCGGGTGGTGTTCGTCACCGGCGGTGCCTCGGGCATCGGCGCCGATATCGTCCGCGCCTTTGCGGGGCAGGGGGCCAAGGTCGGCTTCGTCGATATTCTCGAGGCGGATGGCCGCGCCATCGCCGACGAGACCGGCGCCCACTTCATCAACTGCGACATCACTGATGTCACCGGGCTGAAGGCCGCCATCGATGTGGTCAAAAACCGGCTCGGCAACATCACCGTACTGGTCAACAACGCCGCCAACGATGACCGGCACGAGATCGACGCTGTCACCGAGGAATACTGGGACGCCTCGCTCGACCTGAACCTGAGGCCGCAGTTCTTCGCCGCCCAGGCCGTGCGTGAGCAGATGCAGGCCGAGGGCGGGGGCTCGATCATCAACTTCTCCTCGATCGCCTGGCGCGGCGGGGCCTCGAACATGCCGGTCTATGCGACGGCCAAGTCGGCAATCATCGGGCTGACCCGCGCTCTCGGCCGCGGCTTCGGCGCCGACAATATTCGCGTCAACGCCATCGAGCCGGGCGCCGTGATCACCGAGCGGCAGAGGCGGCTGTGGTTCAAGGACCAGGCCTCGATCGACCACGTCGTATCGCGCCAGACCATCCAGCAGGTGCTGCTCGGCGACGAGATTGCCCGTATGGTGCTGTTCCTCGCATCCGACGACAGTCGAATGATCACCAAGCAGTCCATCACCGTGGATGGAGGCCTCCGATAATACCAATTGATAGAGACGGCCCCCTCCCATCCTCCCCCATAAAGGGGGAGGTGCCGCATCGAGCATTTGGCACTGATCAAGCTACAAGCTCGAACTCTTCACCTCCCCCATTATGGGGGAGGCCGGGAGGGGGCCGTCTCTCTCGGTCAAATCTTTGCATCAACGGTGTCCCGATGAAACTCACGACCGGCCTCAACCCCTATGGCCTCACCTATTATCTCGGCCTGCAGGGCTCCGGCACGCCGCGCCACAACCCCAATGGCGTCGGCCTCGAGGGTTTTATCAAGCTGACCGAGGAACTGGGCGGCAAGGCCATCGAGTTGTGGGAAGGCTGGCTGAAGGACAAGTCCGACGCCGAGCTTGCCGCGCTGAAGGCGCGCCTCGATGGCCTCGGCTGGAAGCGCATCGTCAGTTCCGGCCTGCAGCATGGCGACATGGATATGCTGATCCACGCCGCCATCGCGCTCGACGCGAAATACATCCGCGTGGCGCTGACCCCGATCCTTTGCGGTGATCGTGCTGCCGCCGGGCAGAAATGGCACGATCTCGTCGCTTCGGTGCACGAGAAGCTGCAGGCCGCGGTGCCCAAACTCACCGCCGCCGGTGTCGTGCTGCTGATCGAGAACCACCAGGATTTCACCTCGCGCGAACTGGTCAATTTTTGCGACGAGTACGGCCCCAATGTCCGCATCGTCTTCGACATGGCCAACACCTTCCCGGTGGGCAAGTCGCCGCTCGATTTCACCCGGGTGATCGCCCCCTATGTGCGGCACTGCCACGTCAAGGATTATCGCGCCGTGATCGAAGCCGACGGCTTCCGCCTGGTGCGTTGCCCCTCGGGCGACGGCTGCGTGCCGCACAAGCAGATGTTCGACATCCTCGCCGAGCATAATGACGAGATGCTCGCCTGCATCGAGATCGGCGCGCTCGAGGACCGTCACGTCAAGCTTTACACGCCCGAGTGGTGGCACGGCTACGCCCCAAAAGAGGCTCAGAGCCTCGCCGCGTGCCTGCTCGCCGTGCAGAAGAACCGCTTCGAAGTCGGCGAGGAATGGCGCACCCCGTGGCAGCGCAACGCCGACCACGAACTGATCGATTACGAGCTTGGGCAGTACCGGAAGAGTGCCGCGAACCTCAAAGCTCTTGGACTTATGTGATTGGAGGCCGTTGTGGCAGGAAAAGATCTTTCGGGAAAAATCGCTTTCGTAACCGGTTCCGGCCGCGGCCTTGGCAGTGTCATGGCGCGCAAGCTCGCCGCACGCGGCGCCGACGTAGTGGTGCATGACCTGACCTGGGATGCCGCCGCCAAGTACGGCGAAGCGGACAATCTGGGCGCCATGATCAAGACCATCGAGGGGCTTGGCGTCCGCTCGATGGGCGTCACCGGCAATATCGGCGACCGCGACGCGGTCAACACCATGCGCAAGGAGATCGAGGAGAAGTTCGGCCCGGTCGAAATCCTCGTCAACTGCGCCGGGGGCGATATCGGCGCGGCTGGCGGCAAGCCGGTGCCCAACAACATCCTCGGCATCACCTATGACGACCTGATCACGCTGACCAACAACAACCTGATCGGCACCATGCTGGTGACCCAGGCGTTCGTGCCGCAAATGGTCGAGCGCCAGCACGGCATCGTCGTCAACATCGCCTCGGTCGCCGCCCATATCGGCGTCAGCGGCGGTGGTATCTACGCGACGCTGAAGGCCGCAGTGACCCATTACACCCGCTGCCTCGCCGACGAAGTGCGCGAGCACGGGGTGCGCGTCAACGTGGTGAGCCCGGGCCCCGCCAAGACCGCCCGTTTCCAGGCCACCCGCGCGGTCGACCCGGACAAGATGAACTCCAACAAGGTCTCGATGGACCGCTACGCCGAACCCGAGGAAATCGCCGACGCGGTGGTGTTCCTGTGTTCCCCGGAAGCCAAGTTCATCCACGGACAGCTGTTGCGCGTCGATGGCGGGCTGCAGCTTTACGCGGGTTGAGTTGGAGGGCGTCCGCTGCTGCTGGCGGCTGTGGACCCCCACCCCTGTCCCCTCCCCGCAAGGGGTAGGGAGACCAAAACACCGGCCCTCGTGGGAGCGTCTCCCTCCCCCTCGCGGGGAGGGGACAGGGGTGGGGGCAGCCCGCTCCGGCTTGACGGTGGTCTCCGTCACTTGCCCGCGCCCGCTCCCGCTAACGCTGTGGCTCCCGTCCACCCGGAGCGCCCATGCCCACTCTCGGCCTTGCCATTGCTGCCATCGCGGCGCTCGTCTCGTTCTTCACCGCGTGGTTCATCATGCGTCGGGCCGGCAAGCTCGGGCTGATGCAGCAGCCGAACGCTCGCTCTTCGCACGTCATCGCCACACCCGGTGGTGGGGGCGTCGGCATTGTCGCCGGCGGCTCCGTCGCCGGGCTGTTGATGGCGCTGCTGCTGCCCTGGCTGGGTGTGCCGGTGATCATGGCCGGCATTCTCCTCGCCTTCATCGGCTATTCCGACGACAAGCGCCCGATCGCGGCGCGCTGGCGGCTTGGCGCGCAGGTGCTGCTGATGGGCGCCATCGTCGCCGTGCTGCCGATCGACCAGCTCGGCCTGCCGGTGCCGGAATCGGTGCTGCTGGTGCTCCTGACCCTCGGCGGGGCGCTGTGGATCAACCTGTTCAACTTCATGGACGGCATTGACGGCCTCGCCGCCTCGGAAGCGGTCTTCCTGCTCGTCGGGGCGGCGCTGCTCGCGTACCTGTTCGAGCCCGGCGTCGTCGACGACCCCAGGTTGTGGTGGATGCTCGGCCTTGCCGCCGCCTCGTTCGGCTTCCTGCTGCTCAATTGGCCGCCGGCAAAAATCTTCATGGGCGATGCCGGCAGCACCTATCTGGGGTTGATGCTGGCCTTCTTCGCCCTCACCACCATGCTCAGCTTCTGGCTGACCCCGTGGCAGTGGCTGATCCTTGCCGGGCTGTTCCTCGCCGACAGCCTCACCACGCTGGTGCGCCGCATGCTGCGTCGCGAGCGCTTCTGGGAAGGCCACAAGCGCCACGCCTATCAGGCGCTGCAGCGTCGCTTCGGCTCGCACCTCAGGGCGACGCTGCTCTATGTCGGGATCAATGTGGTGGTGCTGCTGCCGCTGGCCTGGCTGGCCGGGGCGTATCGCGACTGGGGTTTTGCGATTGCCGCGCTGACCTATGTCGCGCTGGTGGCGGCTGCTTTATGGGCCGGGGCCGGGGCGCCGTTACAGCAGCAGGCTGAGGAAGAAAGCGCCGGCGCCCAGAATCGCCAGTGACGCGGCGCTGGCCGCGAACAGCATGTTGCGGGCAAAGTCGGCATGGCGCCTGAGTTCGTGCCGGGTCATGGCGCGGACGTCGAAATGGTCGAGTTCCTGGTCGAGCATGATGCGAGCCCCTCAGCTGCAGGCCAAAGGTGCGCGCCTGTGCCCGGGTGAGCCAGCGCTTTGCAAAATCATGCTTAATTAGAGTCAAATGCCTTGTAGTTCGGTCCGCGCTCGCGCAACCGTGTGGACTGTGGCGCTGGAGCGCCATTGCAACGCCACGATTGGCGCGCTTCTGCCGCCGCCTTCGCATTGGAACTCTCGCCTATGACGCTTCTGCGCAGCGGTTTTCTGCTCCTCGTTCTGACATTGCTGGCCGCCTGCACCTCGGTGGTTCCGCCGGCCAAGCCTCCGGGCAGCACCACGGCCGCCGCGCCGATCCAGCTGACCCAGGGCGGCATCATGGCGGCGATCAATGGCACCCGCGCCGCTGCCGGCAAGCCGCCGCTGCGCTATAGTATTCAGCTCGAGAGCGCCGCCCGCTCTCAGGCCAACCTGATGGCCGCCAGGGACACGCTGTCGCACGATCTCGGCGTCACCCTGCGCCAGCGCGTCACCACTGCCGGCTATGACGGCGCCGTCGGCGAAAACGTCGCCGGTGGCCAGGCGACCCTCGAGCAGGCGATCAACGGCTGGATGGCCAGCCCCGCATCGCGAAACTCTGCTGTCGACCAAGTTCCAGGAATTCGGGCTGGCTGTGGCAACCGTGCCGGCCAACCGGACGAGCAAGTATCGAACGTATTGGGCGTTCATCGCCGGCGGGCCGTTCGAGGCCTGGCGCTGAGGGTTACACTTGGTCTGGTGCGGGCCGACCCCCACCCCTGTCCCCTCCCCCTAAGAAGTGGGAGGGAGACGCTTGCTGAGATGCCGGTGCTTTGGTCTCCCTCCCCATTCCGGGGCGCTACGCGTCCCCTAGGTTGTGTGAACTCTGGGATCCCAAATCAGCTGAGGGATGATTCAAGACTGCTTTTTGGGAGGCAGTTTTGGGCGTTCTGGATCGATTGGTTCTGAGTGACGAGCATTGGAATCGGATGAGCGGTCTGGTGATCGGCCGTCCGGACCAGCGTGGCTCGACCGGGCGCGACAACCGGATGTTTGTCGAAGGGGTGCTGTGGATCACGCGTACCGGCTCGCCGTGGCGGGACCTTCCCGAGGTCTTCGGCGAGTGGAACAGCGTGTTCCGTCGGTTCAGCCGCTGGAGCACCAAAGGCGTCTGGTGGCGTATCTTCGAGGCGATATCCGATGATCCGGACTTCGAATACCTGATCGTCAACTCGACCATCGTTCGCGCCCATCAGCATGCTGCAGGGGCCAAAAAGGGGGGCCTGAAGATCAGGCCATTGGCCGCTCGCGCGGGGGACTGAGCACCAAGATCCACATGGCCGTACGCGGCCTGGGCTGCCCGGTACGCTTCATTCTCACTGCCGGCCAGAAGGGCGATGCGCCACAAGCCGAACCACTGATCAAGGGCCTGCCTGCCGACGTCGTCATGGCCGATACCGCCTACGACTCCGACGCTCTGCGGCAAGCCATCGCCGAAAAGGGTGCCCTCGCCGTCATTCCCAACAATCCATCACGTGCCATCAAGCACAAGCTCGACAGGCACCTCTACGCCCAGCGCCATCTCATCGAGTGCTGCTTCTCAAAGCTAAAGCAGTTCCGACGCGTCGCAACACGCTTCGAAAAAACCGCTAGAAACTACCTCGCCGTCGTCACTATCGCGGCAACCGTACTATGGTTGCGGTAAGTGTCCACACAACCTAGAGGGGGAGGGGACAGGGGTGGGGGGCAGCCCGCACCGGCTGCTCGGCTACGAACTGCTCAGCGTCCGCCGCACCGCATCGCGCCAGCCCTTCAGCTTCCGCGTCCGCTCTGCCTCGTCCATCCGCGGCGTGAACTGGCGGTCGAGCGCCCAGCGCTCGGCAAAGCCCTGTTGGTCCGGCCACACTCCTGCCTTCCAGCCGGCGAGCCAGGCGGCGCCGAGCGCCGTGGTCTCGAGGATAGTCGGGCGGTCCACCGGGGTGTTCAGCATGTCGGCGAGGAACTGCATGGTGAAATCCGAGGCGACCATGCCGCCATCCACCCGCAGCACCGTATCGTGCGCGCCTTTCCAGTCCTTGCGCATCGCGTCGATCAAATCGCGGGTCTGGTAGCTGACCAACTCGAGCGCCGCCCGCGCCAGCTCGGCCGGGCCGGTATTGCGGGTCAGCCCGGTGAGCGAGCCGCGCGCCGCCGAATCCCACCATGGCGCGCCGAGTCCCACGAAGGCCGGCACCAGATAGACGTTCTGCGTCGGGTCGGCCTTGGCCGCCAGCGCGTTCGCGTCGCCGCTCTTTTCGAAGATCTTCAGCATGTCGCGCATCCACTGCACCGAGGCGCCGGCAATGAAGATGGCGCCCTCGAGCGCATAGGTGGTTTCGCCGTTGAGCCGGTAGGCGACGGTGGTCAGCAGCCGGTTCTTCGAGCGCACCATATCGGTGCCGGTATTGAGCAGCGCAAAGCAACCCGTGCCATAGGTCGATTTCAGCATGCCTGGGGCAAAGCAGGCCTGCCCGATGGTCGCCGCCTGCTGGTCGCCGGCCGCGCCGTAAATCGGCAGCGCCACGCCGAATATCTCGGGGTCAGTCATGCCGAAATCATCGGCATTGTCCTTCACCTCGGGCAGGATGGCGCGCGGGATGCGGAACAGCTTCAAGAGCTCGTCGTCCCACTGGCCGGTCTTGATGTTGAGCAGCAGGGTGCGGCAGGCATTGGTGATGTCGGTGGCATGGCTCCTGCCGCCGGTCAGCCGCCAGATCAGGTAGCTGTCGACGGTGCCGAAGGCGAGCTCGCCCTTTTCGGCCCGCTTGCGCGCCCCCGGTACATTGTCGAGGATCCAGGCGAGCTTGGTGGCGGTGAAATAGGGGTCGAGCAGCAGCCCGGTTTTCCTGGTGACCAGCTTCTCGTGCCCGGCCTGTTTCAGCTTCTCGCACAGCTTGGCGGTGCGCCGGTCCTGCCAGACGATGGCGTTGTAGATCGCCTTGCCGGTCTGCCGATCCCAGACGATCGTCGTCTCACGCTGGTTGGTAATGCCGATGGCGGCGATCTCGCTGGCCTTGATCCCGGCCTTCTTGATCGCCGTCTTGGCGCTCCACAGTGCCGTCGCCCAGATCTCCTCGGGCACATGCTCGACCCAGCCATCCCTCGGGAAATGCTGGGTGAACTCCATCTTGCCGAGACCGGCGATCTTCTGGTGCTCGTCGAAGACGATCGCCCGGCTCGAGGTGGTGCCCTGGTCGATAGCGAGGATGTTGCCGCTCATTGTCTCTTCCCTATTTAGGCGAGGCGTTCGGCCATGTACCTGGCCAGTTCCGCCTTCTGGTTTGTCTTGAATTTCAGCCCCTGTTTCGAGCGACGCCATAGCACGTCATCGGCGGTCCGCGCCCATTCGCGATCCATCAGGTAATCGACCTCGCGCGCATAAAGCGTGGTGCCGAAATGCTCGCCGAGTTCGGCGGTAGTGGTCGCCTCACCCAGCACCTCGGCGGCGAGCGTGCCATAGGCCCGCACCAGGCGGCGGATGAAGGCCGGATCGAGATTGGCCTTCTTTGCGGCGAGCTTCCGCACCTCAGCATCGAAGGCGGTGGGTGGAAAGTTGCCGCCCGGCAGGTGCGCGCCTTTGGTCCAGCGTGGCCCCTTCCTGCCGATCAGCCCGTCGATCTTGTCGACCACCTGCTCGCTGAGCCGCCGATGCGTCGTCAGCTTGCCGCCGAAGACGTTGATCAGCGGACCGTTGCCGGCTTCCCCCTCGGTCTTCAGCACATAGTCGCGCGTCGCCTCCTGCGCAGCGCTGGCGCCATCGTCGAACAGCGGCCGCACCCCGGCATAGGTCCAGACGATCTCGGCCCGGGTCACCGGCTTGACGAAATACTCGCTCGCCGCGGCGCAGAGGTAATCGGTCTCCGCGTCGCTGATCTTCACCCCGGTCGGGTCGCCTTCGAAATCCTGGTCGGTGGTGCCGATCAGCGTGTAGTCGCCCTCGTAGGGAATGGCGAAAAAGATCCGGCCATCGGCGTTCTGGAAGAAGTAGCAGCGGTCGTGGTCGAAGAGTTTTTTGACCACGATGTGGCTGCCTTTGACCAGCCGCGCATGGTGCGCTTCGTTCCGCCCCACCGTCTCGCGGATCACCTGATCCACCCACGGCCCGCCGGCATTGACGAGGAGGCGCGCCGACACCGTCTCGGGGCCGGCCGGTCCGGTCATCTCGATCCGCCACAACCCGCCCTCGCGGCGCGCCGCGGTCACCTTGGTTTGCGTCACCACCCGTGCGCCCTTGTCGGCCGCATCGCGGGCGTTGAGCGCCACCAGCCGGGCGTCGTCGACCCAGCCGTCCGAATACTCGAACGCCACCTTGTGCCCCGGTTTCAGCGGTCGTCCGGCTGGGTCCGTCGTGAGATCCAGCGTCTTCGTCCCCGGCAGGAGCTTTCGTCCACCCAGATGGTCATAGACGAACAGCCCGAGCCGCAGCAGCCAGGCCGGCCGCAGGTTCTTCTCGTAGGGTAACACGAAGCGCAGCGGCCAGATGATGTGCGGGGCCGAGGCCCACAGCACTTCGCGCTCGGCCAGCGACTCGTGCACCAGCCGGAACTCGTAATGCTCGAGATAGCGCAGCCCGCCATGCACCAGCTTGGTCGCCGCCGACGAGGTGCCCGAGGCGAGGTCGTGCATTTCGGCCAGCATCACGGAGTGCCCGCGGCCGACCGCGTCGCGGGCGATGCCGGTGCCGTTCACTCCGCCGCCGATGACGAAGACGTCGTACGTGTCTTGCGCGTCGTTCATTTGCGGGGCGGTCCTTCGCTTGCGACATGGAGTTCGACGCCGGTTGCCGCACAGATCTTGGCAATGGCGGGAGAGGGGGCCTGGTCGGTGATGAATACGTCGATTTGCTCGAGGTGGCCGATGCGCACCGGAGCGGTGCGTTCGAACTTCATCGCGTCGGCGACGAGGATGGTTTTGCGCGCCGTCTCGATGATCGCCTGCGCCACCTTCACCTCGCGAAAATCGAAATCCAGCAGCGTGCCGTCGACATCGATCGCCGAAGCCCCGATCACCGCGTAATCGACCCGGAACTGCCGGATGAAATCCACTGCCGCCTCGCCCACCACGCCGCCATCGGCATGCCGCACCACGCCGCCGGCAATCACCACCTCGGCGCTCGGCACTTCGCGCAGGATATTGGCGGCATTGATATTATTGGTCACCACCATCAAGCCGGTGTGACGGCGCAGCGCCATCGCCACCTGCTCGGTGGTGGTGCCGATATTGAGGATCAGTGAAAATCGTCGGGGATCATCGCCGCGGCGGCGAGCCCGATCCGGCGCTTGCTCTCTGCCGCCAGCATCCGCCGCGCCTCATAGGCATAGTTCGAAACGCCCGAGGGGTAGGCTGCGCCGCCGTGCAGCCGGTTGAGCAGTTTTCGGTCGCAGAGTTCGTTGAGGTCCTTGCGGATGGTCTGCGGCGTCACCGCGAATTGCAGCGCCAACGCCTCGACATCCACCCGCCCGTGCTGCCGGGCGAGCGCCATGATGTCGTCCTGCCGCTCGGTCAGCGCGTCCAATCCGTCCTCCGGGATGTGGGTTCACCTATACGCGGATCAGGTTCGCTTCGATAGCGAAATGTTCGGATGAGTTTCGTTATGGAACGGAAGCAGACGGCCCCCTCCCATCCTCCCCCATAAAGGGGGAGGTGCCGCATCGAGTGTTTGGCACGATCAACGACAGAGCCTCGACTCTTCACCTCCCCCTTTATGGGGGAGGCCGGGAGGGGGCCGTCTCTATCAGTCAGCACCCGGCCATTGACCCTAAACCCGTGAGCGTGCATCAGGAGCTACCCCTCCCGCCGGGCCGACCATGCTCGCTATTCTCAACGTCATCCTGCCGGTCTTTGCCATGCTCGCGCTCGGCTATGGCGCGGTGCGGCTCAGGCTGTTTCCCTCCGAGGGGGTGCGCGGGCTGGTGGTGTTCGTGAACAACTTCGCGACGCCGTGCCTGCTGTTCAACGCCATGCTCAACACCGACTTCGCCAGCACCTTCAACTGGGGCGTCATCGTGCCGTTCTATGTCGGCGCGATCGTGGTGTTCATCATCGGCATCGTCCTGTCGGCAAAGCTGTTCCGCAACAAGCCAGGCGAGGCGGTCGCCTCGGGCTTTTCGGCGACCTTCACCAACACCGTGCTGGTCGGCATTCCCGTGGTGCAGCGCGCCTACGGGTCGGAAGCGCTGGCCACCGCCTTCTCGATCATCGCTTTCCACGCCCCGGTGCTGATCACCGCCGGGATGATCACCATGGAGCTGCTGCGCCGCGATGGCGCGCCGCTGCACAAGACGCTCGGCGTGGCGTTGATGCGGGTCGTCGCCAACCCGCTGCTCTGGGGCATCGCGCTTGGCGCCGCCGCGAACCTCATGAATGTGACGCTGGTCGAGCCGGCCGAAGCCTTCATCACCATGATGGCCGCCGCCGTTACTCCGGCCGCCTTGTTCGGCCTCGGCGGCGCGCTGAACGACTACAAGCTTTCGGACAGCTGGGGCCAGTCGCTCACCATGTCGCTGCTGAAGCTGATCGGGCAGCCGGCCATCGCCTGGGTGATCATGGTGCCGATCCTCAACATCGATCACGACCTCGCCCGCTATGGCGTGCTGCTCGCCGCCATGCCCGCCGGCATCAACGTCTATGTGTTCGCCACGTATTACAATCGGAGCGTGCACATCGCCGCGAACTCGATCCTGATCTCGACCGTGCTGAGTCTGCTGACGGTGAGTGGCTGGCTATATCTGCTGGGGCTTTAGCCGATCGGCCGGCGCGGGCTGACCCCCACCCTTGATCCCTCCCCCTAAACATGGGGAGGGAGACCAAAACACTGGCATCTCAGCAGGCGTCTCCCTCCCCATGTTTGGGGGAAGGGGACAGGGGTGGGGGGTCGGCAGCCACCGGGGTCTGTGCGTGAACCTACTGCGCCGCCTCGACGCTCATCGCCAGCACCTGCGGCTCGCCGGCGACCGGGATGGCGCGCACCGCCATGGTCGAAGTGGCGTCGAGCCCGACGGCCACCCGCACATGCCTGTCGGTCGGGCAGAGCAACAGCATCGCATCAAAGCCGATCCAGCCGAGCCCGTCATCCCAGGCCTCGGCCCAGGCGTGCAGCGCCGGCTGTTCGCTGTCGGAGCCGTAGAGGTACCCCGTGACATAGCGTGCCGGGATTTCCAGTGCCCGCGCCGCGCCGATAAAGGCATGTGCATAGTCGCTGGCCGGCGCATGCGCCTCGGCCGTCTGCGCTTGGCTCTGACCGTCCTGCGTCTGAGCCTGCTCGCTGCCGCCGACCACTTCGGCCACCCGGGCCATCAGCGCGTGCAGCAGCGCGATGCGATCCTGCCCGGTCTTCGGAACGGCACGGAATTTTGACGTGATGCTCCCGGCCGCCTTGGTGGCGGCGGTGGGGCGGCGATAGAGCGCCGGCGGAATGTCGCCCGGCACCCGGCCGATCACCCCGTTGCGATCGATGGTCTCGACAATTCCGCGACCGTGATCACCAGTTCGGGCTCGGGCTTGATCTGGCTCACCAGTTGCGCCCGGTTGCCGAACGCATCGACGAAGCTTGCGGCCTTGTCGATGCCCGGCATCTCGATCGACCATTCACGCACTGTCTGGGTCGGCCCGGTCGCCGGTGTCAGCAGCACATGCTGCACCCCGCGGGCGACGCCGGCGCCAACCATCAGGCTCATCGAATGTCGGATAGCGATCTTCATCAGTAGAAATTGTAGCTTTCGGCGAGGGCGTCCGTCATCCGGTTATTCCGGTCGATGAACTCGGTCAGGAACTCGTGCAGGCCATCCTCGAAGATCTTGTCGACGCTGGCATTCATCAGCAGCGCGGTCACCGCGTCCGCCGCGTCGTGCCCGGCGGTGCGCTCGCCGTAAATCTCCTCGAGCATGTCGATGGTCCGGTTGATCCATTGCACGCAGAAGATCAGCGAACGCGGCATTTCCGGGCGAAGGATCAGGTAGTCGGCAATATTCCAGGCCTTGTAGCGGTCGTGGTAGACGTGCCGGTAGCTCCGATGCGCCGACGCGGCGCGCAGGATCATCGTCCATTGCTGGATATCGACATCGCCGCCCACCATCGTGGCGCGCGGCAGCAGCACGTAATATTTCATGTCGAGAATGCGCGCCGTGTTGTCGGCCCGCTCGACGAAGTTGCCGATCTGGCTGAAGGCATAGCCGGCATCGCGGAGGAAGGTCGAGAGCAGCGCCCCGCGATAGCGATGGCTCACCTGCTTGACCCAGAACAACAGCTCCTGGAGCTTTGCCCCGGAAATGTCGCGCGGCCGGATGGCGGAGAATTCCAGCCACGCGGCATTGATCGATTCCCACATTTCGGTGGTCAGCGCCGTGCGCACCGAGCGCGCATTGGTGCGCGCCGCGAGCAGGCACGACTTCACCGAGGAGTAGTTCTCCTCGTCGAACAGCATGTAATGCGCGACGCTCGCGACATCGGCCTGCTTGTGCTTGAGGTTGAACCCCTCATCGGCCTCGGCCGCCTGCAGCATCGAGACCAGGTGCTCAGAGGCGCCGCCCTCGCGCCGCGAGGTGAGGCTCATGCGATAGCCGACCTCGAACATCCGGGCCATGTTCTCGGCCCGCTCGATATAGCGGGAGAGCCAGAACAGGTTCTGGGCGGTTCTACCGAGCATGGTGCACCTCGTGCCAAACGCCGGCAGACGGCCCCCTCCCGGCCTCCCCCATGAAGGGGGAGGTGAAGAGGCGAGTTTGTGGCTCGATCGAGCCCATGAACAGGTGCGGCACCTCCCCCCTTGTGGGCAGGGGAATCGCGTTTGAGTAGATCTGGGGGCTTGTGCATTTTCGGATTGTGGATTTTGGGAGGGCTTGGGTATTTTTGAGGTCTAGGATGGAAACGATCGAGGCTGTTTTCGGGGATCTGGATCCTCGCCGTCAGAACGCCAGGCACGATTTCTGCGAGCTGCTGTTCATTTCGTTTGCGGCGATGCTGTGCGGGGCCAAGAATTGTTCCGACATCTGGCGCTTTGCGCAGGAGAAGCAAGCAATGCTGCGCCAGGTGCTGACGCTGGCGCACGGGGTTCCCTCGCACGACACCTTCTCGGCGCTGTTCCGCAAGCTGGTGCCGACGGCGTTCGCCGAAGCCTTTGCCGACTTCATGGGCCAGGTCGCGACCGCTGCCGGCAGCAACCGGCAGATCGCCCTCGACGGCAAGTCGATGCGCGGCGCTTTCGAAAAGGGACGCCAGTTTGCGCCCCGCATGATGGTGTCGGCCTGGGGAACGGAACTGCGCATGACGCTGGCGGCGTTGCCGGCAACCGGCGGCAACGAGGCCCGGGCGGCAATCGAGCTGTTGGGCCTGATCGATCTGCACGGCGCAACGGTAACCGCCGACGCACTGCATTGCTCGCCCGGCATGGCCGGGGAGATCACCCGGCGCGGCGGCAACTACGTGCTGGCCTTGAAGGGCAATCACGGGCCGCTGTTTGCGGATGCCGAAGGGCTCATGGCGCGCAAGCCGACGCCGAAGGCGGCGATCGCCATCACCGAGGAGCAAGCTCACGGACGGCTGGAACAGCGTTGCGCCCGGGTCGTGCGGGCGCCGGGCCTCGGCCGCAAGCACGGCTTTGCTGGTCTGGCCGCCATCGGCGAGATCAAACGGACGCGGCTCGTCAACGGCAAACGCGAGGACGACCGCTGCCTCTATGTGCTCTCGCGCCCCATGTCGGCGCAGGAGTTGCTCGCCATCGTGCGCCGTCACTGGGATATCGAGAATGGCCTGCATTGGCTGCTCGACGTGGTCTTCCGCGAGGACGACTGCCGGACCAGAAAGGATCACGGCCCCGAAAATCTCGCTCTGCTGCGCCGCTTCTGTGTCAATACTTTCCGCACCGACAGCAAAAACGACACCATGCGCGGCAAAATGATGCGCGCAGGATGGAACGATACTTACCTCTTCAAACTCGTGACTCAAATGCGATAGCCCTGCCCTTGTGGGGGAGGATGGGAGGGGGCCGTCTGCTTCAGTCAGCATGAGCATCCTCAATCCTCCAGCACCCAGGTATCCTTGGTCCCGCCACCCTGCGACGAGTTCACCACCAGCGAGCCCTTCTTCAGCGCCACGCGGGTCAGCCCGCCCGGGGTGATGCGGATATCGTCGCCGCACAGCACATAGGGCCGAAGGTCGACGTGCCGCGGCGCAATCCCCTTGTCGACGAAGGTCGGGCAGGTCGAGAGTGCCAGCGTCGGCTGCACGATGTAATTGTCGGGGCGGGCGAGGATTTTCTTGCGGAACTCCTCGCGCATCGCCTTGGTCGAGGCCGGCCCGACCAGCATGCCGTAGCCGCCCGAGCCGTGCACTTCCTTCACCACCAGTTCCTCGAGGTGCTCGAGCACATAGGCCCGCTCATCGTCATTGGTGCAGTTATAGGTAGGGACGTTCTTCAAGAGCGCCTTTTCGCCGAGGTAGAACTCGATGATCTCCGGGACATAGACATAGACCGCCTTGTCGTCGGCAATGCCGGTGCCCGGCGCATTGACCAGCGTGACATTGCCGGCGCGATAGGCATCGAACAGCCCCGGTACGCCCAGCATCGAATCCGGCCGGAAGGTGAGGGGATCGAGGAAATCGTCATCGATGCGGCGGTAGATCACGTCGACCCGCTCCGGGCCCTTCGTCGTGCGCATGAACACCTTGCCGCCATCGACGAACAGGTCCTGGCCTTCGCAGAGCTCGGCGCCCATCTGGTCGGCGAGGAACGAGTGCTCGAAATAGGCCGAGTTGTGGATGCCCGGGGTCAGCACCACGAGGTTGGGCGAGCCGTGCACGCCACCCGGCGCCACGCTCTCCATCGTCCGCCGCAGCGTCTCGGGATAGGTCTCGACCGGCGCCACCTTGTAGCGCTGGAACAGTTCCGGGGCGAGCTGCAGCATCGCCTCGCGGTTCTCCAGCATGTAGCTGACGCCCGAGGGGGTGCGGAGGTTATCCTCGAGCACATAGAAATCATCGGGTCCTGTGCGGACGATGTCGACGCCGATAATGTGCGAATAGACCCCGCGCGCCGGATCGAGCCCCATCATCTCGGGGCAAAATGCCGAGTTGTTGAGGATCAGCTTTTCCGGCACCCGCCCGGCCTTCAGGATCTCCTGGCGGTGGTAGATATCGTAGAGGAAGGCGTTGAGCGCTCGCACCCGCTGCTCGATGCCCTTCGACAGTCGCCGCCATTCCATCGCCGAGATGATGCGCGGGATGATGTCGAACGGGATGAGCTTTTCGGTACCTTCATTGCTGCCGTAGACGGCGAAGGTGATGCCGAGGCGTCGGAACAGGGCTTCGGCGTCAGCCGACATCAGACCCAGGGCTTGCGGAGGCTGCTCTTTCAGCCACTCTTCCAGGATGTGGTAGGGCGCGCGGACAGAGGCATCCGCATTGGTCATTTCGTCAAACGGCGTTGCGGACATCAACTCCCAAGGGCTTACGGCCTATCCCACTCGAAACACATTGGTACACGTTTACTTGGGGGCGACAAGCCGGGTTCGGTGGCTGGCGCCGGCAGAATGAAAGTTCGGCGCGAAAAGAGTACCCCCACCCCTGTCCCCTCCCCGCAAGGGGGAGGGAGACCAAAACACTGACGCTGGTGAGAGCGTCTCCTCCCCCTTGCGGGGAGGGGACAGGGTGGGGGGTACTCTTCCCGCACCGGCCTATCGGCTTGCCGGCCCGAACCCACCCCCACCAACGTCGCCTTCACCCTCGCGCAAAACTGCCATACAACCTTGCGCCGATAAGGGATGGGACCAATGCCGGAAGAGATTCTCCAAACTCACAAGCTGCTCGATCGCTGCGAGAAGGCGCTCGCCGAACGCTACACCGTGCACAAGCTGCACGAGGCAGCCGACAAGGAAGCGCTGATCAAATCGCTGGCCGGCAAGGTCCGCGCCATTGCCGGCGGCAATGTCGACGGCGCGCTGATGGATAAGCTTCCAAAACTCGAGATCATCGCCAATTTCGGTGTCGGCTACGACTTGATCGATACCAAGGCGGCCAAAGAGCGGAACATCCGGGTCACCAACACCCCGAACGTCCTGAACGACGCGGTGGCCGAGTTGACGCTGGGCCTGATGATCGGCCTCGCCCGCCGCATCCCGCAGGGCGACCAGTTCGTGCGCCAGGGCAAGTGGCCGAATGGCGGCTTCCCGCTGCTCACCGAACTCAACGGCAAGACTGTCGGCATCCTCGGGCTCGGCCGTATCGGCAAGGAAATCGCCACCCGCTGCCAGGCCATGAAGATGCGTGTCGTCTACCATGGCCGCTCGCGCCAGCATGACGAACCCTACATCTTCTACGACAAGCTGATCGACATGGCCCGCGACTGCGACTGGCTGGTGATCATCGCGCCCGGTGGCAAGGGCACCGAAAAGATCGTCTCGCGCGAAGTGCTCGAGGCGCTCGGCCCCGAAGGCTTCATCGTCAATGTCGCGCGTGGAACATTGATCGACGAGGCGGCGATGCTCGAGCTGCTGCAGTCGAAAAAGCTCGGCGGCGCGGCGCTCGATGTGTTCGAGAAGGAACCGCAGGTCCCGGCCGGCTTCTTCGAACTCGACAACGTCGTGCTGTCGCCGCACCAGGGCAGCGCCACGCACCAGACCCGCAACAAAATGGGCGACCTGGTGGTTGCCAATATCGTCGCGCACTTCGCCGGCGAACCGCTGCTCAGCGCCGTGGTCTGAGCATGCTGATTGATTTGAAGGGCAAGGTTGCCATCGTCACCGGCGCCGGTCGCGGCATCGGCCGGGCTATCGCCAGGACCCTCGCCGCCGAAGGCGTCACC
>CBDIRF010000012.1:0-134621 GCA_965284115.1 Devosiaceae bacterium | reverse complement strand
GGAAAGCGGATATCGATGAAGCGCGAACCGCGACCGAAGCGGAAGGTCTGGTCCGTGTCGCCAATCAGCGGGGCGAATTCGGCCGCAATCGCCGGCTCGACGCAGCCGCCTGAGATATGGCCGAGGTGTCGGCCATCGGCCAGCACCGCCATGTGGGTGCCAAGCGCCTTGGGGGCGCCGCCATCGATGGCCGAGAGGGTAACGAGGGCACCGGGAATCCCGAGGGCCCGCGCACGGGCGAGGAACACGAACGGCGCGAGTTCGCGATCCAGCGCTGCAAAGGCAGCCGGCGCGACATCATCCATCGCTAGCTCGGCTCTCGCCAGCATGCGCTCCTCCAATGTTGCGGTGGAGACTAGAGTATTTTGCGGTGCGGCTGAAGCATTCTGCCCCTCACCCCGACCCTCTCCCCAGCGGGGAGAGGGGGCGCTGTGGCGCTGTTGGTGCAAAATGCGTCCCCTCTCCCCGCTGGGGAGAGGGTTAGGGTGAGGGGCAGACTATCAGGCCGAGATTGTCTCGCGGACCAGCGCCCGGCGCAGCAGTTCTGCAGCGGCCTCGCCGTTGCCGATGGTGAGCAGGGGAGCAAGACGCGCCAGCGCCACGAGGTCGATTATTGCAGCGACGCGATCGAGGAAGGCCGCGTCGTCGCTGAGCAGGCTGCCGACACAGGCGGCGGTGAACGAGGTGAGGTAGCGGTTGCCGCTGGCATTGGCGATCTCAAGCAGCAGCGCCGCGAGCCCGGTGCGCTTCGCTTCCGGCGTGCCGGCGTCGGTGAGGCTGCGGACGGCTTCGGCGACGCGGCCGGCATGGCGGCGGCCGGCGGCTTCGGCGGCCATGGCCGGCTGCGTGCTTGCGATCGCCGCCCAGAGCTCGTCGCTGACGCGGGCCGAACCGAGCTTTCGCGACCAGGCGATGACTTCGGCGTTCAGCATGTCCCAGCGGCTGCGCTCGAGCACCATGGTGCCGCGCTTGCGGCGGGTTTCGACGAGGCCCTTCGAAGCGAGGCCCTTGATCGCTTCACGCAAAGCCGTGCGGCTGACGCCGAGATCGGCGCTGAGCTGGTGTTCGTTGGGGAGGATGCTGCCGACCGGGAAGTGACCCGAGGCGATGGCCTGGAAGATTTCGCGCGCCACCAGCCGGTTGAGATCATCCGGTTCGTGCTTGACGGCGCTGAGCCCGCCCGGCGAGGCGAGGGCTGCATGGCGCAGGGGGATCGGGTCCGGACGGCGATAGACGGTCACGCGAGCGGTCTTTCCAACGGCGTTTGCCCGAGGGGGCTCGCTGCTGCAGAGCGAATCCACCCGATTGTCATTCTCATTAGGTAGGATTTATACCTCAGGCTGCGTCGCCAAGGCAATGCCGGTGCGTCGCTGGCTCTGGGGAACCGTGTTCATGCCTACCATCGTCTGCTTCGGCAACTCCAATACCTGGGGCTGCCCGCCCTTTGCCAATATCGCGCAGACCCCCGACCGCATCGTGCCGGCGCGGCGCTGGGCCAATGTGATGGGGCGCGAGCTGGGGCCCGACGCCTGGGTGGTGGAGGAGGGGCTCAGCGGCCGCACCACGGTGTTCGACGATCCGATCGAGGGCGTGCACAAGAACGGCTCGCGCACGCTGATCCCGATCCTTGAAACGCACGCGCCGATGGATGTGCTGATCGTCATGCTGGGCACCAACGACTTCAAGGACCAGCTGTCGATCACCGCCTACAACTCGGCGCGCGGCACGCTGACGCTGATCCAGATGATCAAGGGGCACTTCGCCATGGTGGAGCATCCGCCCGAGGTGCTGGTGGTGACGCCGCCTTCGATCACCGAGGACGCCGAGCCTGCGATGTGGGGTGTCGGACACCAGCGCTGCCGCGATCACGCGCATTATCTCGAGCAGGTGGCGCACCGCACAGGGTGCTTTCATTTCGACGCCAACAAGCTGGTGCGGGCCGGCATTGACGGCATCCACATGGATGAGGCGTCGCACGAAATTCTCGGCAAGGCGCTGGCCGGGGAGGTCAAAGCCATCCTGGCGATGCGAAACCTCCGTTGAGCGCTTTACATCATACATAATACATAATAGTCGTGATGAAGAAGGCGCGCTGAGCGCCTCGCGGCAGGCCGGCGTCGGGAGGATGCGGGTCGCCGCCATTGGGGAGGATATAATGAAGTTCAGCAAACTGGGCGCGCTGGCGCTCGCCGCCGTCATGGCCGCTGCCACGATGCCGTTCGCCGCGGCGCAGGCGCAGGAAGACGTGATCATCATGCTGGGCGGGCCGAGCTCCGACCCGTTCTGGGGTGCGGTGCAGCAGGGATTCGACCAGGCCACCAAGGATTACGGCGTAAAGACGCAGTGGACCGCCCCGGCCGATTTCAACGACATCGTGCCGGTCTATACCAAGATGTTCGAGGCGGCGATCGCCCGTAAGCCGGCCGCCATCGCGGTGGGCAACTTCTTTCCCGAGCCGACCGAACCCTTGATCAAGCAGGCGGCGGCCGAGGGCATCCCGGTGATCATCATCAATTCGGGCGGCTTCAAGTACCAGGAGTTGGGCGCCATCGGCTTCATCGGCGAAGACAGCTACCAGATGGGCTACCAGGGCGGCAAAGTGGCAGTGGGCAAGGGCGTGAAGAACGGCCTCTGCATCAACCAGATCGCCGCCAACCCGGTGCTGGAGCAGCGCTGCAAAGGCTATATCGATGCCGTCACCGAAGCGGGCGGCAAGGCCAAGATGGTGATCCTCGCCTCGGAAGATATCGGCAACAGCCAGAAGGTGCAGGCGGCGGTTTCGGCCATGCTGATGCAGGACCAGACGATCGACGGCATCGTGACGCTGGGCGTGGCGGTGGGTGTCGATGCGCTGGAATCGGTCAAGCAGGTGCGTGCCACCGGCCGCGCCGTCGACCTCGGCACTATGGATCTCGGCAATGCGGTCCTCGAGGCGGTGGCCGCCGGCGAGATGAGCTTCGCCTCCGACCAGCAGCCGTTCCTGCAGGGCTATTACGGGGTGATGATCCCCTTGATGTACAACAAGTACAAGATGGCGCCCTCGGGGGTGATCAGCGTCGGGCCGTACATGGTGACGCAGGAAAATGCCGCGGCGGTGTTGGCGGTGAACAAAACGATCCCGGGTTCGCGCGGCGCGAACTGACGGGCCGGGGCGGGCGGGGGGTTGGACGCACCCCACCCGAACTTGCTGCGGTCGCAAATCGCTTGGGGAGGGGTCGGTGCGGAAAGAGCACCCCCCACCCTGTCCCTCCCCCGCAAGGGGGAGGAGACGCTCTCATCAGCGTCAGTGTTTTGGTCTCCCTCCCCCTTGCGGGGAGGGGACAGGGGAGGGGGTACTCTTCCCGCGCCAGCCTCTCGGCGACGTTGCGGCGGACGGCTCGCCCATCCACCGCGATCTGCGCTAGCTTTTCAACTTCGACGGTTCAGCTGAAACGATCTCTGCCATGGAAACCACCACTGCCGAACCGGTCCCCGCAACCCGTTTCGGCCTCGCCGAGCGGCTGCTGCGGATCGTGTGGATCGGGCCGCTGATTGCGGCGCTGGTGATCTATGGTTTCTTCGTCATTGTCGGCGGCGCCTCGGGGTTCTTCTCGATCCCGGGGACGGCCGGGTGGCTCAATACCGCGGCGGAGCTGGGGATTATCGCGCTGCCGGTGGGCCTGCTGATGATCTCGGGCGAGTTCGACCTGTCGACCGGCTCGGTGGTCGGGGCCGCCTCGATCATCGTGGCGCTAGGGACCGGATTCTATGGCCTGCCGATCGAACTGACCATCACCATGGCGCTGGCCATGGGCGTCGGTGTCGGTTGCTTCAATGCCCTGCTGGTCAATGCCACGAAGCTGCCGAGTTTCATCGTGACGCTGGCCTCCAACTTCATTCTCGCCGGCACGGCGCTGGGCTTGAGCCGGCTGATCTCCGGCTCGTCCAACGTTTCACTGAAGGATGCCGGCTGGGCCGAGGTGGTGCTCGGCTCGAAATGGATGTTCTTCAATGTCTCGGTGCTCTGGTACCTGCTGGCCGCCATCCTCGCTGCCTGGGTGCTGAAGCAGACGCGCTTCGGCAACTGGATCTTTGCCACCGGAGGCAACCCCGATGCGGCGCGGCGCGCTGGCGTTCCTGTCGCCCGGGTGAAGCTGATCCTCTTCATCTGGACGGCCGTCTCGGCGGCCTTCGTCGGCACCATGTCGGCGGTGATGTACAATCAGGGCAACGCCGCCTCGGGGCAGGGCTATGTGTTCCAGACTGCCATCGCCGCGGTGATCGGCGGCGTGCTGCTGCAGGGCGGTTTCGGCTCGGTGATCGGCATCGTGCTCGGCACCTTCATCTACGGGATCGTCAGCCTGGGGCTGTTCTACACCGGCTGGCCGACCGACTGGCTCGCCACCTTCATCGGCGGGCTGCTGGTGATTGCGGTGCTGACCAACAACCTGATCCGCGAGCTGGCGCTGAACCGGGGAAAGAAGAAACTCTGATGACCGCGCTCATGACGCTCGAAGGCGTCACCCGGACCTTCGGCAACAATGTCGCGCTGAACGACGTCAGCCTCGAAGCCCATCCGGGCGAGGTGCATTGCCTGCTCGGCGACAATGGCGCCGGCAAGTCGACGCTGATCAAGATCATGTCGGGGGTGACCTCGCCGACCATCGGCACGCTCACTTTCGACGGCAAGCCGGTGACGTTCCGCTCGCCGCGCGACGCGCAGGCGCATGGCATCGGCACGGTGCATCAGGATGTGGGCTCGATCCCCTTGATCTCGGTGGCGCGCAACTTCTTTCTCGGGAACGAACCGACCAAGGGTTTTGGTCCGTTCCGCCGGCTCGACCATGCCACCGCCAACCGGATCGCACTCGAGCAGATCCGGCTGATGGGCATTCGCCGCATCGCCGATGCCGAGCAGTTGGTCGGCACCATGTCGGGCGGCGAGCGGCAGGCGCTGGCCATTGCCAGGGCGCTGTATTTTGGCGCGAAGCTCCTGATCCTCGACGAGCCCACTGCGGCGCTGGGGGTGAAGGAAAGCAAGATCGTCATCGACCTGATCAAGCAGGCGCGCGAGCAGGGCATCGCGCTGGTGTTCATTACCCACAACGCGACACACGCGCTGAGCGTGGGGGACCGGTTCACGGTGCTGATCCAGGGCCGGGTGGCGAGCCAGTTCAGGCGCGGTGAGAAGACGCGGGAGGAGGTGCTGAACCTCATGGCGGGTGGCGAGGCTTTTGATGCTGTGGGGCATGGGGATTAGCGGCGGCAGCTGAGCGGGGGCCTTACCCCCACCCAGCGACGCTAGTTCGCTGCGCTCACAAGCTTTGCTGCCCTCCCCACAAGGGGGAGGGAGACGTGACTGAGAGCTTCGGTTCTATCGTCTCCCTCCCCCTTGTGGGGAGGGATCAAGGGTGGGGGTGGGGAGCCACCGGTGGGAATGAAGGCGGGGGAGCCAATGAACTACCAATCGCAATCGGCGCCGGTGCAGGGGCACGTCGCGCCCGGCTTTGAAGCCGTGGCCGAGGAGTTTGCGCGGAATTTCACCGTGCGCGGCGATGTCGGGGCGGCGTTCGCGGCCGTGCATAAGGGGAAGCTCGTCGTCGACCTGTGGGGCGGCATGGCGGCGCCGGGGCGGCCGTGGCAGGCCGATACGCTGCAGGTGATCTATTCGGGCACCAAAGGGCTGTTCGCCGGGTGTGTGCTGAACCTGGTCGAGCGCGGGCAGCTCGATCTCAATGCGCCGGTGGCGAGGTACTGGCCGGAGTTTGCAGATAACGGCAAAGGCCGGGTGCTGGTGCGGCATGTGACCTCGCATGCGGCCGGGCTGCCGGGGATCGCGACGCCGCTCAGCGTCGCCGACTACACCGACTACGAGCGGATGGAGGACCTGCTGGCGGCACAGCCACTGGCCGCCGATCCCAACGCCTTCCACTGCTACCACCCCGTGACCATCGGCTGGCTGGTCGGCGCCCTGGTGCGGCGGATCGACGGGCGGACGCTCGGCCGGTTCTTTGCCGAGGAGATTGCCGCCCCGCTTGGGCTCGAGGCCTATATCGGGCTGCCCGAGGCGCTGGAGCCCCGGGTTGGGCGGATCGAACTGGGGCCCGGCATGCTGGCCTATGACGAGGCGTTCGGAGCCGAGCAGCGGGCGGACCCGGTCTTCGCCTCGATCTGGGGCAACCCGCCGCTGTTTCCGGCGGAGCTCGCCTGGAATACCCGGGCCTACCATGCCGCCGAGATCGGCGGCGCCGGCGGCATCGCCACGGCGCGGTCGATGGCGCGGTATTATGGGGCGATGGCACAGGGTGGCAGCATCGACGGGGTCGAGATTTTGAGGCCGGAGACGGTGGCGCTGGGGCGAGCGGAGCAGAGCCGGTTCATGGACCCCTATATCGCCGAGGCCATGGCGTTCGGTGTGGGCTGGGCGCTGCAGACGCCGCAGGGGCGGTTCGGCCCGGCGCCGGATGCTTTCGGGCATTCAGGGGCAGGGGGCTCGATCCACGCGGGCTGGCCGACCGAGCAGGTGGGGTTCAGCTATACGATGAACCAGATGCGGGGGGATCCGGAGGATCTCAGGTCCCGGCATGTGCTGAAGCGGTTGTATGAGATTGTGCGGTAGCGTTGCTGTCTCGGCATTGCCCCTCTCCCCTGAGGGGAGAGGGTAGTGCAGCTAGGACCGTAAGGTCCGTAGCGGAACTAGGGTGAGGGGTTCAGTTTCTCCGCGAGCGCTCGTTGCACCGCTTCACCCCTCATCCGGCGCTTCGCGCCACCTTCTCCCCTGAGGGGAGAAGCGACGGAGCCTGAGATGCGTGGCCGACGTTCAAGCGAACTCAACCTCTCCCGCTAGCTGATCACCAACCGAGAAATCCGCCCGCCCACCAGCGTGAACGCCATCGTGCCCTCGCCGTTGTAGCCGTTGCCACTCACCGCGAGCTTCACCCGATAGGCATCAACCCCGTTCGCCTCGACGCTGAGCAGCCGGAACTTCGATTGCACACCGATATTGTCGGATTGGTCCCAGCTGGCGATGCCGGCGCGGCCGGTGAAGTCGCGGCCCCAGTCGCTGAGGAAGGCGTCGGGGGTGAAGGCCTCGAGGAAGGCGGCGCTGTCGCCGGCATTGGTGGCGTCGATGAAGCGCTGGATGACGGGCGGGGTGGTGCTCATGCGAGGGCTCCGTTGCTGCGCCAGGCGCGGGGCGACATGCCGAAATGCTTGGTGAAGGCGGCCGAGAAATACTGCGAACTCTCATAGCCGCAGCGGAAGGCGATCTCGGTGATCTGCAGTTTCGGTTCGAGCCGGATCAGCTCGGCGGCGCGGGCCATGCGGAGGCTGGTCAGGTACTCGACCGGCGACATGTTGGTGAGCTCCTGGCAGTATTGCGCGAAGCGGGTGCGGCCGAGCTCGCAGCTGTCGGCCATGTCGCCGAGGCTCCACTTGCGGTCGAGGTAGTTGCCGAGATCATCGAGGAAGAGCTGCACGCTGCGGCGGGCCGAGGAGAGTTCCTCGTCGAGCACCACGCTCTGCTTTTCCAGCAGCTCGAGGACGTCGATGAGCAACCGGCTGACCAGCTGGCGCAGCCGGGAATCGCGGGTCCTGAGGTTCGGGTTGGTGACGCATTGCGCCATCGCCTCGAAGGTTTCGTCGACGTCGCGGCCGGCCGGCCAGACCGGGTGCTCATTGTGCTGCAACAGTTGCGTCAGCCGGCCGAGATCGTCGGCCGACAGCGCCAGCCAGCTCGGCCAGTGCCATTTCTGGTTGGGGCGGCGGGTATCGACGTCGAGGATGCACCAGTGTAGCCGCGACGGCCCGACATTGGGGTTGCCGACGCGGTGGCGCTGCCAGGGCCGGGTGATGGTGAGCTGGCCGGAGCGCAACGGCCACTCCCTGTCATCGACGGCGAAATCGAGCTGGCCACGGGCCAGGTAGGTGATCTCGATGCCCTCGTTGCGGTGCCAGTCGAGGCCCCAGTTCTGGTGCTGCGAGGCATCCCAATAGCCGACGGTGCGGATGCCCGGCACTTCGGTGTCGCCCAGCGGCGCACCCGGATAGTGGCCGCGCGCCAGCGCCGACATGCTGACCTGTCCGGCCTCCACCGCCGCGGTCAAAGGGGTGCAGGTATCGGCGTAATAGATATCGTCCAGCGCCTTGAAACTGGGCAGCGCCGGGTCTGTGAAAAAACTTGCAGAATTTACCGACGGCAAATCCTGAAAGACAGCGTCTGTCGTCATGGCTAACCCTACCATCCGAAATGCAGCCCAAAACAACTGGGGCGCTTGGAGAAAAACTTACGAAATCGAACGTTCGGGGTCGAGCCCCGACGTTGCCGCCGACAGGTAAGTCAAAGGGAATTTGGGCTGATGGCCACGTATAAAGTTGCAGTGAACATGGAGTTCGTGCGCTCGGCGGATATGGATTTCCGCGCCGGCGTGAAGGTGGCAGCCGAGCTCGGCTACCGCTGGATCGAGCCGATGGTGCATACCGGGTACGAGCTGCTCAGCGAGGTCGGTTACTTCCACTCGTTCTCGATGGAAGAAGATCCGCTGCTGATGGCCGAAATCTGCGCCAAACACGGCGTGCAGGTGGCGAGCCTTTCTGCACACAGCCCGCTGATGAAGCCCGAGGCCGCGGTGTCGCGGCTGACCCGCGCCGCAGTGCTGGCGAGCTTTGTCGGCACAAAATTCCTCAACTCGGACGAGATGCTGAAACCGGAGTGGATGGATGACGAGGAAGCGCACCAGGCGATGCACTACACCTTGCGCCGCATCGCTCAGGTCGCGGCGCGCCACCAAGTGTTCATCTGCATCGAGCCGCATGGGGTCTACACCAAGACCAGTGCAGGGCTCCTGAAGATCGTCGATCTCGTGCCCTCGCCGTGGATCCAGGTGAACTGGGATACCGGCAACGCCTATCTGGCCGGCATCGAGGATCCGTACGAGGCGCTGCAAAGGGTGCGCGACCGGGTGATGCATGTGCACGCCAAGGACATCAGCTTCGAGCATTCCGAAAAGGAGCGCGGCAAGGTGACCGGCACGCCGGTGGGCTGTGCCTGCGGCGAAGGTGTGGTGGATTGGGACCGGGTGCTGTCGATCCTCGATCCGCTGGATCGCGAGATCACCCTGTCGGTCGAATGCGGCACCATCGAGCAGGCGGGTCGCAGCCGTAACTTCCTGAACAACCTACTGAAAAAGCGTGGCAGCATGGCGGCTTGACGCCCAGGCCGAGTGCTCCCACCCGGCCGCGCGTGCAACGCAACCTGAAGCAGGAAGAGCAAGTGTCGGTAGCAGTAGCAACCAGTGTCGGTCCCCCCAGGCGCCTGTCTTTCGCGGTTCGCCGCGATTGGCTGCCGGCCCTGCTGTTCCTGACGCCCAACATTGTCAGTATCGGGCTGTTCACGCTGCTGCCGGTGGTGGCCGGGTTTTTCCTCAGCTTCACCAGTTGGGACATGCTGTCGGACCCCATGTGGATCGGGTTCGACAACTACCTCAGGCTGATCAGCGACCGGCAGTTCTGGAACAGCCTCGGCAACACCGTCATCTATACGATGATCGTCATTCCGGGCGGGCTGGCGCTGTCGCTGGCACTGGCGCTGGCGCTCAATTCCAGGATCAAGGGCACGGCGTTCTACCAGGCGGTGTTCTTCCTGCCCTACGTTTCCTCGACCGTCGCGGTGGCGCTGGTCTGGAAGTGGATCTACCACCCCGATTATGGCGTGTTGAACGCCATCCTCAAGGCGGTGGGGTTGCCTGGCGTCAATTGGCTGACCGACCCCAAGATCGCGCTCGTTTCAGTGGCCATGGTGCAGATCTGGCAGACCGCCGGCTACAACATGGTGCTGTTTCTCGCCGGGCTGCGTTCGATCCCCAAAGAATATTACGAAGCGGCGCGGCTCGATGGCGCGACGCCGTGGCAGACCTTCTGGTCGATCACCGTGCCCTTGCTGATGCCGACGATCTTCTTTGTCACCACCACCTCGATCATCGCCTCGTTCCAGGTGTTCAACCTGATCTACGTGATGACCGGCGGCGGGCCGGGCACCTCCACCAAGGTCTACGTCTACTACTTGTGGGAGAACGGCTTCTCGTTCTTCAAGATGGGCTACGCGTCGGCCATGGCCTACGTGCTGTTCATCATCATCCTCGCCATCACGCTGCTGCAGGTGCGCTTCCTCGGCCGTAACCGTAACGCGGAGGCCAAGTCATGAAAGCGCGTCGTCTCATCGGCAGCATCGTGCTGCATGCCGTACTGCTGCTCGGCGCCGCTTCGGCCCTGCTGCCGTTCTTCTGGATGGTCGCCACCTCGCTCAAGGTGCCCGAGCAGATGTTCACCATGCCGCCGCAGTGGATCCCCGAGCCATTCACGCTGCGCAATTACGAGCAGCTGTTCACGCTCATCCCGTTCGCCCGGCAGTTCTTCAACACGCTGTTCGTCACGGTGCTGATCGTCGCAGGGCAGCTGCTGTTCAGCTCGATGGGGGCCTATGCTTTCGCCCGGCTGAAATTCCCCGGCCGCGAGCCGCTGTTCCTGTTGTTCCTCGCCACTTTGATGGTGCCGACAGTGGTGACGCTGATCCCGCAGTTTATCCTCGTGCGCGAGTTCGGCTGGATCAACACCTACATGGCGCTGATCGGCCCCTATGCGCTGGGCTCGGCCTTCGCGACCTTCCTGTTGCGCCAGTTCATGCTGATCATTCCGGAAGAGCTGGAAGAAGCGGCGAAGATCGATGGGGCAGGGCACGTCACGATCTTTTCCTCGGTGATCCTGCCGCTGGTGCGGCCGGCGCTGGCGGTGGTGGGCGTGTTCTCGTTCATCTACTTCTGGAACGATTTCCTGTGGCCGCTGGTCGCCATCAATTCCGAAGCCATGAAGGTGCTGACGGTCGGTATCGCGACCCTCGCCTCCAGCCATTACGGCACCGACTGGGGTGTGCTGATGGCGGGCTCGGTGCTCACCGTCTTGCCGCTGGTGATCGTGTTCTTCCTGGCGCAGCGCCAGATCGTCGAAGGCATCGCCACCACCGGCCTCAAAGGCTAGCGCGGGGATTTGCGCCCCGCGCCAACGAACTCCTCCCGGACGTCGTAACTCCCAAGGAAACGAAAAGGACCCGAAAGTGAAAAAACTAGGTCTTACAGCCCTCGCCAGCCTGCTGCTGCTGACTTCGGCGGCAATCGCGCAGGACAGCAACAAGCTGGTCATCGCCTCGTTCTACCCGGTCGACAAGGTCGCCGGCTGGAATGGCCTCATCGAAGCGTTCAACGCCAAGTATCCGGGCGTCGAGATCGAGGTGCAGGTCACCCCGCAGGACCAGTATCTGGCCAAGCTCCTCAGCCAGATCGCCGGCGGCGATGCGCCCGATATCGTCGGCATCGAGAACTCGCCGTTCCCGCAGTTTGCCAGCCGCAACATCCTCGAGGACCTGACGCCCTATCTCGAGAAATCGCCGGGCTTCACCCTCGATGCGTTCTTCCCGCATCTGATCGGCCGCTACACGGTGGACGGCAAGGCCTATGGCATTCCCTATGACGCGCAGCCCAATGCGCTGATGTTCTACAACCCGGCGGTGTTCCAGGCCGCCGGCGTCGCCGAGCCGACGGCGGAATGGACCTGGGACCAGATGCGCGACGCCTCGAAGCAATTGGCAACCGCGGGTGGCGAGGGCTCCTACGGGCTCTGCATGAGCTCGTCGGCCAAGGGCAACTGGGAAGTGTTCCTTTATGGCGGTGGCGGCGGCTATGTCGATGACGTGAAGGCGCCGACCAAATCGGTGCTCGATACGCCGGAGTCGATCGCGGCGACGCAGTACTACGTCGACATGATGTACACCGACAAATCGGTGCCCTCGAGCGAGTCGCTTGAAGCCATGGGCGGCGCCGACCAGGGCTGCACCTCGCTGTTCCTCAACGGCAAGGCCGGCATGATGATCATCGGCATGTGGAAAGCCGTCGAAGCGCCGGAAAAGTTCCGCGACCTCGGCATCAAGGTGGTGATGGCGCCGGTCAAGGACACTGCCAACCGTGTCTATCCGACCGGCGGCACGGCCTATTCGATCCTCAAGTCTTCGAAGAACAAGGAGATGGCGTGGAACTTCATGCAGGAGTTCCTCGGCCAGGCCGGGTTCGAGGCGGCCTATAAGGAAGCGACGCTCGGCGCCATCTATCCGCCGGCCAATATCCCGGCCTTCGACTGGTACGCCAAGCAGAAGATCGAGTTCCTCGACTCGCTGCAGCCCAACGCCGACGCGCTGGCCTACATCCGCTTTGCGCCGTTCATGCTGAACTGGGGCGAGATCAGCTCCAACTGCATCGACCCTGACCTCGACTTCGTCCTCAACGGCACCAAGCCGGTGGAGGAAGGGCTGAAGGCCATGGCGAGCTGCATCAACGGCCAGCTCTGAGCGTCCATCCTCCCCGGACGTTCCCCCTGCGGCGGCCGGCCTCCACCGGCTGCCGCTCCTCCCTCGAACAGCAATACTGAAGGTGCCGCAATGACGTATCGTGTCGGCCTGGTTGGAACCGGGCCCAAGGAGCGAACCAAGGAGCGGGGTGGCGGCTTCGCCATCGGCCGCATCCATGCGGAGGCCTGGCAATCGCTCGGCAATGCCACGCTGGCAGCGGCCTGTGACATCCGGCCGGAAAACCTCGAAGCCTTTGCCGACGACTATGGCGTCGAAGGTCGCTACACCGATTACGGCCGGATGCTGGCCGAGGCGAAGCTCGACATCGTCGATATCTGCACCTGGCCGCCGCTGCATGCGGAGATGGTGGTCGCCGCGGCGGAAGCCGGGGTAAAAGCGATCTACTGCGAAAAGCCGATGACCATCAGCCTCGGCGAGGCCCGCCGCATGGTCGAGAGCTGCGACAAGCACGGCGTCAAGCTGGTGGTGAGCCACCAGCGCCGGCTGGAGAACCGCTTCGTCAAGGCCAAGGAGTGGATCACTTCCGGCCGCATCGGCGAGGTGCTGGAAGTGCATGGCCGGATCGGTGGGGCGGATGCGGACCTTCTGAGCTGGGGCACGCACTGGATCGACATGTTCCAGTTCCTGCTCGGCGATCCCGTCGCCGAGACGGTATTCGCGGCGATCGATGCCAGCCAGGCAACGCGGCGCTACGGGCATCCGGTCGAAGACCGGGCGCTGTTCGTGGTGCAGTTCCGTGGCGGCGCGCGCGGCTATCTCGAAGGCGGACCGGACCTTGGCGGTGTCGGCATGCGGGTGGTGGGCAGCAAGGGGCTGATCCAGCTCGGCGACCAGCTCAGCGGCTGGCTCGATGGCGGCACGAGGATGGAAATGGTCGAAGGCGGTGCCAACGACTTCATCGACAGTTTTCCGCTCGCCATGGCCGACCTGATCGACAGCGTCGAGCAGAACCGCGACCCCGTACTGGCCGGCCGCATCGCTATGCGCACCACCGAAATCATCATGGCGGCCTACAAGTCGTCGTGGCGGCGGACCCAGGTTCGACTGCCGCTCAATATCGACACCCTGCCGCTGCTGCAGCGGCCCGAGTTCCAGTGAGGTTCTGACGTGCAACTAGGTGCAACCATATCGCTCGCCGACGCCATCGCGCTGGGAGTGAGCGCCGCGCCGATCGGCGCGGACCAGCCGCTGTCTGACGCGGAGCTGACCGCGCTGCGGCAGGAATATGCTGCCGCCGGCATCACACCGGTGCAGACCAACGGCTATTGCAACCTCGTCGCCACCGACGAAGCGGTGCGGCTCGAAAATATCGCGGCGACGCGCGAGCTGCTGCGCAAGGCCGACCTCGCCGGCTCGCGCGCCGTGGTGGTGGGCGGCGGACATCGCGACCCCGCGGTACCGCGCGAGGTGTTTCGGCGCATCCGGACAACTGGAAGCCGGAGACGGTGGAGCTGCTCGCCAAAAGCTGCCGGGCGATCCTCGAGGGGCTGGCGCTGAAGACGGTGAAACTCACCATCGAGACCTGGGTGATGACGCCGCTGAACTCGCCGGCCGCGGTGAAGCGGCTGGTGGAACTGGTCGACCATCCGAGTTTCGGCATCCTGTTCGACCCGGTCAACATGATGAACCTCGACCGGCATTTCCGCTCCGGCGAATTCATCGCCGAGTGCTTTGCGGCGTTCGGCGATGCCATCGTTCTGGTGCATGCCAAGGACACCAAACTGCAGCCCGAGCACTTCACCTACAAGATGGCCGAGGTGCCGATCGGCGAGGGGAAGCTCGATTACAACGAGCTGCTGCGCCAGATGGCGAAGCGGGATCAGGCGCTGCCGCTGGTGATCGAGCACCTGGGGGAGCCCGAGGAATACGCGTCGGCGGTGCGGCATCTGCGCGGGATTGCGGCGGCGGAGGGGCTGAGCTTCTGGGTGCCGGCTAAGGGGTAGGGGGCTCGGGACGAGGCAATGTGCTAGCCGCCCGTCCCTTCTCCCCTCAGGGGCACCGGACGAGGGCATAGCCCTCGCCGGGAGGTGGCGCGAAGCGCCGGTTGAGGGGTGAAGCGGTGCAGCGAGTGCTCGCTGAGAAACTGAACCCCTCACCCAGTTCCGCTACGGACCAGACGGTCCTAGCTACACTACCCTCTCCCCTCAGGGGAGAGGAGAAAAGAAAGACCGCCCCCTTGCGGGAGCGGTCCCTTGCACAAAGCTGGCGGCCGCCTCCTCCCGAGACGCGGCCGTTTTGCTTTGTCAGCTGAGCCCGATCACGGTGTTCGGGGCGAGGAAGAACGGCGGCACGATGCCGGCGGTGTCGCTGAGCGGCAGCACGCTGTCGGGGACGTCGAAGCCGATGGTATTGCGCATGAACTGGCGGCGCTTCAGGCAGCGCGCCAGCACCTCAGGATGCCTCGCGCCGAGTTCGGCCTGCAGGGTCGTGTCGGCGATGACGAGGCCTTCCTCCATGCGCGATGAGTTGTAGGCGGGATGCGAGGGGATGATGTCGATCTGCATGTACATGCCCGAGCGCAGCGGCAGGTCGGAACCGGCGGCGATCGGCGATGACAGCCACTCGTCGTGGTGGATCAGGTGCCCGGGGTTGAGGAAGATGCCGAACTGCTCGAACGGCAGGGTGTCGGCGATCAGCCGGTGCACGTCGCCGCCGCGGGTGCCGGGTCGCATCAGCTTCAGCCACTCCGAGATGGCCGCGATATAGGGGCCGGCAAAGGCGTCGAGATAGTCGGCGGCCGGCGCGGGCAGATCGCCGGCCGCCTTGGCGAGCCAGCCGGAGCGGGCAATGTTGGAGCCGAAATGGCAGACATTGAAGCTCATCGGATCGCCGATGCGAACGATCTCGCCGGTGGGGCCGCCGAGCCCGAATGGGCGGTTGGCGCCGATCGAAAAGGTGTTGTGGCAGCCGAGTGGCAGGCCCCCGACCTGGCCGGCGGCATAGACCTCGAAATCGTTCATGCCGGGCTTGAGAGCGAAGAGCATGCGCCGGATCGCAGCCGAAGCGACGCTGTTGGAGAACTCGAAGGCGGCGATCTCATCCACCGTGACGGTGGCGCGTAGGCCGTAGCCGGGATGCATGAGCAGGTCGGTGGCGTTCTCGACATTGGTTGTGCCAACAAGCTTCCGCAGCCCATCGGCGAGCAGCGAGGGCACCTCCAGGGTATGGATGGGGTCGTCGACCTCGTCGGCGTCATAGTATTTCCAGCCGGCGACGCCGACCTTGCTGCCGGGGGCAAAGCCCTCGCCGGCGATGATGTCGAGCAGCCGGCGCTTCTCGTCGCGCGGCTGCGAGATGAGCGACAGCGACTGGCAGAGTTCGACCCGGATATCGCCCGAGGCGACCAGCGCCGAGACCTGAGTGTAGGGGAAGCACTCGTTGCCGGCGATCAGCAGCGGCGTGCCGCCGGGGCGGACCACCAGCACCGCCTCCTCGAAGCGCGGGTCGAACCCGGTGGCCCAGAGCAGGTTGCCGAAATGCTCGCGGTCGGCATAGAGCACCAGGTGGCTGTAGCCACGACGCGCCATGACAGTCCGCATCAGCGTGAGGTTGGCGAGAAGGCTTTCGCGACTGGGGCGCGGCGGCGGCGCCGGCATGCCGTAATCGGGCCAGTCGATCTCGATCAGCTTGTGGCGTGGCACGGTGACTCCTTCAATTCATAGGCTTACGCAACTGCCCCTCACCCTAACCCTCTCCCCGGAGGGGAGAGGGGACGATAGATGCACCAGCAACGCCACAACGCCCCCTCTCCCCTCCGGGGAGAGGGTCGGGGTGAGGGGAAGAGCCCACCATCAATGGCTCTCTTCCGGCACAGCGCTGCCGCGGCAGCCGAGCAGGAAGTCGAAATCGGCGCCGGTATCGGCCTGCATGACGTGGCGGCGGTAGAGGCCGCGATAGCCGGATTCCTGCAGTGCCGCCGGCGGCTGCCACTCGGCGCGGCGGCGGTCGAGTTCGGCCTCCTCGACATGCAGCGTCAACTCGCGGCGGCTGACGCTGAGGGTGATTTCGTCGCCTTCGCGCACCAGCGCCAGCGGGCCGCCGGCCGCGGCTTCGGGCGCGACATGCAGCACCACGGTGCCATAGGCGGTGCCGCTCATCCGCGCATCGGAGATGCGCACCATGTCGCGCACGCCCTGTTCGAGGAGCTTAGCGGGGAGGCCCATATTGCCGACTTCGGCCATGCCCGGATAACCCTTCGGCCCGCAATTGCGCAGCACCATGATGCTCTGGGCGGTGATCGCAAGGTTGGGGTCGGCGATGCGGTGCTTGTAGTCTTCGATATCGTTGAAGACCACGGCGGGGCCGCGATGTTCGAGCAGCGCCGGGGTGGCGGCCGAAGGCTTCAGCACCGCGCCATTGGGGGCGAGGTTGCCGCGCAGCACCACCATGCCGCCATGCTCGACCAGCGGCTGGTCGAGCGGGCGGATCACGTCGGGCAGGTAGACTTCGGCCTTCATGATATTGTCGCCGACGGTCCTGCCGTTGACGGTCAGGGCTTCGAGCCGCAGCGAGGCACTGATGCGCTGCATCAGGGCAGGGATGCCGCCGGCATAGAAGAAATCCTCCATCAGGTGCTCGCCCGAGGGCATCAGGTTGGCGAGGGTGGGGATGTCGCGGCCGAAGCGGTCCCAATCGTCGAGGCTGAACTCGACGCCGACCCGGCCGGCAATGGCCAGCAGGTGTACCACCGCGTTGGTGGAGCCGCCGATGGCGCCGTTGACCTTCACCGCGTTCTCGAAGGCGGCGCGGGTCAGGATTTGCGAAAGCTTCAGGTCCTCGTTGACCATCTCGACGATGCGGCGGCCGGTGAGGTGGGCGAGCCGAGCGCGGCGCGCGTCGATGGCCGGGATGGCGGCATTGCCGGGCAGACTAAGGCCGAGCGCCTCGACCATCGAGGCCATGGTGGAGGCGGTGCCCATGGTCATGCAGTGGCCGGGCGAACGCGACATCAATTCCTCGGCGGCGAGGAACTCGTCCATCGAGATGACGCCGGCGCGCACATCTTCACTCAAGCGCCAGACATCGGTGCCGGAACCGATCTTCTTGCCCTTGAACCAGCCCGAAAGCATAGCGCCGCCACTGAGGACGATCGAGGGCAGGTCGACGCTGGCGGCGCCCATCACCAGCGAGGGCGTGGTCTTGTCGCAGCCGGCGAGCAGTACGACGCCATCGATCGGGTTGTCGCGGATCAATTCCTCGACATCCATCGAGGCGAGGTTGCGGAACATCATGGCGGTGGGGCGGAGGTTGAACTCGCCGCAGGAAAACACCGGGAACTCGACCGGAAAGCCGCCGGCCTCGTAGATGCCGCGCTTGATCGGCTCGACCAGCTGGCGGAAATGCGCGTTGCACGGGGTGAGGTCGGAGGCGGTGTTGCAGATGCCGATGACCGGTCGGCCATCGAACATGTCCTCGGGGTGGCCTGGTTCTTCATCCAGGAGCGGTGGATGAAGGCATCCTTGCCGGTGCCGCCGAACCAGGCTTGCGAGCGAAGCGGTTTCTTCATCACATGATCCCGGTATCGGCGAAGATCTGCTCGGTGGTGCCGCCGGCTTCGATCAGGCTGCGGACCTGCTCTTCGCCGGCGACCTTGGCGAGGGCCAGCTTCACCACCTCGGCAAGGCGAGCGGCGGGGATGATCACCACGCCGTCGATATCGCCGAACACCACGTCGCCGTTGTCGACCCGGACGCCGTTGTCGAACTCGATCGGGCAGCGATAGTCGATCACCCGGCCGCGCAGGCGCTGGTCCTGGGCGTAGCTGCCGGACGAAAACACCGGGAAATCCAGCGCCTTGATGCCACGCGTGTCGCGATGGAAGCCATCGAGCACCGCGCCGGTGGCGCCGAGGCTGAGGGCTCGGGTCGACATCAGTTCGCCCCACAGCGCGTAGCGCGGTGACGAACCGGTGCAGATGTAGATCTCGCCCGGCTCGAGGGAGTCGAGTGCCTTGAACATCAGCCCGAAGGAATCGGTCTTGCCGCTTTGGCTCACGAAGTCTGTGGCGGCATCGGCTTCGAGCACGGTCATGGCGCGGCCGACCATGACGTGGTCGGGGTTCACGGCGCGGATATGCGGCGGCAGGAACTGGTGGATCAGCCCGAGGGTGTCGAGCACGTCGCCAACCACCGAGGTGTTGAGGCGGGTGCGGAGGTTGTCGATCAGGGCGTCTTCGGGGGAGGGCATGGCGGCTCGCTGCGGGAAGGAATTGCGGCGAGGCTAGCGAAGCGGTGGAAAGGCTGTCAAGCTGTAAGACAGATTGACGGGTCGTCGATCGACGACCTATTCTGCGGGCCATGGAACCGCTCGCGCCAAATCTGCGCCGTCTCGACAATGCCACCCTGGGGGATCGTGCTTCAGCGGCGCTGCTCGAGCATATCCGGGCCGAGCAGCTGCAGCCGGGCTCGAGCCTGCCGTCGGAGGCAAAGCTCACCGAGTTGCTCGGCGTCAGCCGGCCGGTGGTGCGCGAGGCGCTCAGGAACCTCCGCGGTCTCGGGATCATCGAGATTTTCAATGGGCGCGGCGCGGTGGTGCGGGAGCTGAGCCCGGCGTCGCTCGAAGTGTTCTTCGCCCATGCGCTGCAGACCATCGACAACTCGCTGATCGACCTGATGGAGCTGCGCAGCGGGCTCGAATGCGAGGCGGCGGCGCTGGCGGCGGAGCGGCATGGCGACGCCGATGCGGCTGAGATGCAGCGGCTGGTGGGCGAGATGCGCGCGGCGCTGGGGGAGGCCGAGCGCTACAGCCGGCTCGATGCCGAACTGCATGTCGCGATCTCGAGGGCCAGCGGCAATCCGCTCTACCGCCACATGGTGCAGTCGATCCGCACCGCCATGCAGGAAGCCTCGCTCCGCGGCATGCAGTTGCGGCTGGGGCGCGAGGAAGTCACCGCGGTGCAGCAGATGCATGAGGCGATCGTTGCGCGGATTATCGCGCGGGATGCGGAGGGCGCGTTCCGCGAGATGAAGCGGCATATGCAGATGGCGACTGAGGCGTTTCGGCGGGTGGGGTAGGGCCGCCCTTCGCCTCTCCCCTGAGGGGAGAGGGTAGTGGAGCTAGGACCATCAGGTCCGTAGCGGAACTGGGTGAGGGGTCCAGCTTCTCGGTATGCTGGCTCGTCCAGCATGGGGCACCGGTTCACCCCTCATCCGGCCTTCGGCCACCTTCTCCCCTGAGGGGAGAAGGGAAGGGGCGGCCGCTCAACCAGCCAAGCCGCCACCTTCTCCTACCGACCGACCGTCGGTCCGAAACCCCTACGACTTTTTGTGCAACGGCAAGTCCAAGCCACCCGCTTGACCGGCTATCGCTGCCCGTGTCATCGTTCAGCCTATGGATAGGCGTTCAGCATAGTGAACGACGGCGCATAAGACGCCGAGCACGAAGCCCTCGCTTGTCCCCTGGCGATCGTCACGCTTTCCGATGCCCGGAAGGCGATGAACCGCTCGTGTTCCTTGGGAGGAAAGCAACGTGTCCAAGACCACCCTAACGCAATTCGCGCCCAGCCGGCGCGCCGTTCTTGCGGGTCTCGCCGCCTCGCCGTTCGCGCTTGCCGCCGGCAGCCATTTCGCTATGGCGCAGCCGACCAGCGGCACGCTATCCATCGCCGTCCTCGATTGGGCGGAAACCGGCATCAAGCCGGTCTTCGCTGCCTATGAAGCTGCCCGCCCCGGTGTGAAGATCGAATACTCGCTCCTCCCCGGCGACTACCAGGGCATACGCCAGACCCTGCTATCGCGCCGTCTCGCCAACAAGCTGCCCGACATCACCTATCTGGCGGACATCCTGGCGACGCAGTTGGCCAACGCGCAGGTTACCGCCGACATGCGGCCGTTCCTGACCTCGGGCGGCCCTATCGGCATGACCTCGCTGGCGAAACCCTTCCTCGACCAGTACCTGGTGACTTCGGGGCCGAACAAGGACGGCATTTTCGGCCTGCCGATCGGCGCCGACACCGTCGTCCTCTACTACAACAAGAAGCACTTCGACGACGCCGGCATCCCCTACCCGAACGACGACTGGACCTTCGAAAAGCAGATCGAGGTCGCGACCCAGCTGACTCAGAAGAACGGCAACACCACCACGCGCTACGGCCTCGCCGCCTCGGTGCCGTGGCATGCGACCTATGTGCCGGGCATCGAAGCCTTCGGCGACACGCTGCTCGACGACAAGAACATGTACAAGCTGCAGACCGAAGCGGCGATCAAGGTCTTCACCATGTACTGGGACCAGGTGAAGGCGGGCGTTATCGCTTCCACGCCGCAGCAGACCCAACTCGGCGGCGGTTTCCAGGCCTTCGGCGCCGGCACCGTGTCGATGCTGCAGTCGGTCCGCGCCTTGACCCCGCTCATCCGCTCGGTCACCACCGACGACTGGGACGTGGCGCTCGAGCCCAAGATCAACGGTGTGCGGAAGACCGGCATGGGCTCCATCGCCCAGTCCATCACGACTTCGGGCCAGGCCAACAACAAGGACCTCTGCTACGACTATCTCAACTGGTTCTACTCCGAGGATGGCGGCATGAAGATCCTCGCCGCCAGCTACGGTACGGTGCCGCCGGTCGAGGCCCTCTACGACAGCCCGATCTGGACCGCGCTCCCCGGACCTCCGTACGACAACCGCGTCTTCGCGGAGTCGATCCAGTACGGCGCCATGAACCCGACCTCGATCCCCGCCGACGTGCAGGCCGTGGTCGATACCGAACTGGCCAAGGCCGAAGAAGCGGTGACGCTCAACAACGTCCCGGTGGCCGATGCTCTCAAGGCCGCCGAGGCGGTGATCAACGAAGCCATGGTCCGCGTGCTCGCGGCCGGCGGCTGATCAGAACAAGGTGTGCCGCCGCTCTCCTTCAGCGGCGGCGTCTCCTGAACCGGCTGCTCCCTCCCGCAGCCGGTTCTCTCTTTCTCAACTGGATGCACGCTTTTGAGCAAGACCGACACCGCCGAGGCCGGCATGGCCGCGACTTCGCGAACCGTCCCGCGCCGCAAATCCAACGGCCAGACCGACAGCCCGTTCTGGGCCGCCCTGTTCGTCGGGCCGAACCTGGTCCTGTTCACCACCTTCATGATCATCCCCATCATCTGGGGTCTGGGCCTGAGCCTCTTCGACTGGAACCTGATCGGCGAGCCGCGCTTCGTCGGCCTCGCCAACTATGTCGACATCCTCAAGGATGCGCGCGCCGTGAATTCGGTGTGGAAGACGGTCTATCTCGTCTTCCTCGGCGTAGTTCCGACGGTGATCCTGTCGTTCCTGATCGCTGTGCTGATCAACACCAGTTTCCCCGGCTACACCGTGTTCCGCACGATGTACTTGCTGCCGATCGTCATTTCGCTGGTCGCTTCGGCAGTGCTCTGGCGCTTTATCTACGATCCGCGTGTCGGCCCCATAGCTCAGTTGCTCGGCATTTTCGGGATTTCCGGCCCGAACTGGCTGCAGGATACCACCTGGGCCATGCCGGCTTTGTCGCTGGTGATCGTCTGGCTGCGATTGCCGCTCGGCGTCATCCTCTACCTGGCCGCCCTGCAGCAGATTAATCCGCAGCTGCTCGAGGCCGCCGAGATCGACGGCGCCGGCCCGTGGGCCAAGTTGCGCCACGTCATCTGGCCCAACGTCATGCCGGTGACCCTGCTCATCCTCGTCCTCACCCTGCGCGGCATCATCTTCGACAGCTTTGACATCGCCTTCGTGATGACCAAGGGCGGTCCGCTCAACTCGACCGATATCCTCGCGGTCTACATCTACGATCTCGCCTTCGCCCAGTTGCGGCTCGGCTATGCCTCGGCGCTCTCGACGGTGCTCTTCGTCATCGTCACCATCCTGGCGCTGATCTTCAATCCGCCGCGCCGACCGTCCAACGGAGACCCGGCATGAGCACCAGCGTCGGGCATCCCTGGCGACGTCGCCTCCACGTCTCGGCGGTCATCTTCTTCGGCCTGCTGATGGCGGCGCCGTTCTACTGGATGATCATCAACTCCTTCAAATCGAGCCGGGAGGTGGTCGCCTATCCGCCCACCTGGTGGCCGAAGGAATGGCGCTTCGAGAACATCCAGGCCGCGCTCGGCTTCCTCGACCCGAGCGCCGTCCTCAACTCCGTGATCTTCACCGCGATCGTCACCATCGTGCAGTTGACGCTCGTGGTGATGACCGGCTTCGCGCTCGCCAAGATGCGCTTCGTGGGCCGGGGCCCCCTGCTCACTCTGTTTATCCTCACCATGTTCGTGCCGGGCCAGGTCGCGCTGATCCCCACTTTCATCCTGATCCGCAACCTCAACTGGATCGACACCTTCATGGGGCTCTGCATCCCCATCATCGCCCAGACCAGTTTCGGCGTGTTCATCTTCCGGCAGTTCTACGTCTCGATGCCGAACGAGATTCTCGATGCGGCCAAGATCGATGGCGCGAACTGGGGCCAGATCTTCCTCAGCATCGTGCTGCCGCTCTCCGGCCCGCCCATCGCTGCCTACACGGCGGTGACGGTGCTGACCGCGTGGAACATGTATGCCTGGCCGCTGATCTCGACCACCGAGAAGGACATGCGCGTGCTGCCGCTGGCGCTGGCCGGGCTCGGCCAGTCGTTTTCGCAGACGCCGCCGAATATCGCGATGATGGCAGTGCTACTGTCGACGCTGCCGATCATCGTCTTCTTCATTCTCTGCCAGCGCTATTTCATCAATGGGCTGGGCGGGGCGATCAAGGAATAGGACCAGTACTCGTGACTACGATTTCGATCTGTCTCGTCGGCTGCGGCGGTATGGGAAGCCGGCATGTGCAAGGCTTTGCCCGCCTGCTCCGCTCCGGCATGTCCAATGTGAGGCTCGTCGCCGTCTGCGACGTCCGCGCCGACAATGCCGAGCGGGTCGCCGGCGAGGCCGAGGCCCTGCTCGGCTACCGCCCGAAGATCCATCTCAGGATCGAAGACGCCATTTCCGACCCGGAAATCCAGGCCTTCGACGTGGTGACCGAGGCGTTCAGCCATCTCTCGGTAGTGCTGCCGGCATTGCGCGCCGGCAAGCATGTGCTGTGCGAAAAGCCCCTGGCGCTGACGGTGCGCTCCTGCCAGGCCCTGATCGATGCGGCCAGGGACGGCGGCGCGGTGCTGGCGACGGCCGAGAACTATCGGCGCGACCCGACCAACCGGCTCGCCAAGGCAGTGATCGATTCCGGCCTGCTCGGGCCGATCCACCTGATGGTGCAGACGATGATCGGCGGCAATGACCGGATCATCATCACGCCGTGGCGGCACTTCAAGGACAAGGGCGCCATCGGGCTCGATATGGGCGCGCACCTGACCGATATCGTGCAGTATTATTTCGGGCCGTTCCACTCGGCCTTCGGCAAGGGCTTCATCGCCGAGCCGATCCGCCGCCGGCAGGAAAAGCCGGAGATGCAGACCGAGGCGTATCTGAAGCGCTTCCTCGAAATCCCGGAGCAAATCACCGCCACCGGCGAGGATTCGTTCGCCGCGACCTTCACCATGCAGTCGGGCCTCATGGTGCAGATGGCGTTCGTCGCCTCGGGCCCGGGCAAGGGCTATAATCAACGCACCGTACACGGGCAGCGCGGTTCGCTCGAAATCTTCAACGATCGCACCGGCAAGGCGCCGATCCTCCATACCGCCGAGGGCGACCTCACCGGGCAGGCGCTGGCCGAGAAGGTTGGCTTTCAGCTCGATGAGCTGACGCAGCGGCTCTATGGCGGGGTCGCCTACGAGCTCGACTGGGCCGAGACGGATTCGGGGCTGCTCGCCATCGAGATCCACGATTTTGCCGCCGCCATCATGGAGGGCCGGCCGCCGGAAGTGGACGGCGAGGGCGGGCTCACCGCTGTTGCCTCCGTGCTCGCGGCGTATGAAAGCGGTATTGCCGGTCGCGCCGTGAGCATGGACGAGGTGCTGTCGAGCAAAATCTCGACGTACCAGGACGAGATCGACGCCGACCTCGGGCTGTTGCCCAAGTCGAACGCTGCCTGAGGGGGATAGGATGACTGATGCAGCTTTCGCCGCCGTGCCGCTGATCGTCCAGAAGCTCGGTCCCAAGCAGATCGCCTTCGTGGTGCGCGACCTCGAGGCCGCGGCTCGGCAGTGGTGGGACATCCTCGGCATCGGGCCCTGGACGGCGTGGGAATACACGCCGGAGATCCTCAAGGACATGACCTATAAAGGTGCTCCGGCCCGGTTCGGCCTGAAGCACGCGCTCGCCTGGAAGGGTGGGGTGCAGTTCGAACTGGTCGCGCCCACCACCGGCCCGTCGTTCTTTGCCGATCAGCTCGCGAGTTCCGGCGAAGGCCTCAACCATATCGGCATCCACGTGATGGAGAACCATGCGCAGGCGGTGGCCGAACTCGAAGCCGCCGGCTTCACCCGGCTTCAGTCTGCCCGCGGGTTTGGTGGCGATGGCAGCGGCGCCTTCGTCTATTTCACCTCCCCAAAGCTCAACGGCCTCGTGCTCGAGCTGATCAGCCCGCCGGCCACCCGCCGCACACCGCTATTCGTCTATCCCGAGGAAGCAAAGTGAAGAGCCACGGGCCTCTCAGTGATCCTCCACCGCGCAGCGGGGGGCGGATGAGGGCGAGGGCCCTCACCGCGGGGGGACCAGCGAAGCTGGTGGAGGGGGCGACCCCAAACACCGGCGCGTCCTGCCGCCCCCTCCACCGCCTTCGCCGGTCCCCCTCCCCCGTTTCACGGTGGAGGACCACCGAGAGCCCCGTGCATGCGAACCATGTGCGATTGACCTACCCCCTGCCTGAGGAAGCAAAGTGAAGATCGAGCGTATCGATACCTACGTCGCGCATAACTGGATGTTCGTCGAAGTGACGACGGATACCGGGCTGAAAGGCGTGGGCAAATCCACCTTCTTCGGCTTTCCCGAGGCGACTGCCTCGGTGGCCAAGGGTTTTGGCGAGCGGCTGATCGGCGAGGATCCGCTCCGTATCGAGTACCATAATCTCAGCCTCTACCGCGCTTACTCGATGCGCGGGATGGCGATCGGTGGGGCGATTTCGGCCATCGACCAGGCGCTGTGGGACATCAAGGGCAAGCACTACCAGGCGCCGGTGTGGGACCTGCTCGGCGGGCGGGTGCGCGACAAGGTGCGCGCCATGCTGGTGATCCCCTACGGCACGGCCGAGGAGGTGGCGGCGAGCTGCAAGGCGGCGGTGGAAGACGGCTATACCGCGCTCAAGGTGATGGTCTACCAGCCCGAGCATCACCTGATGGCGTTCGGCGCCAAGGTGAAGGACATGGTCGAGCGGATGGCGCTGATCCGCGAAGTGGTGGGCTGGGATGTCGAGATCGGCATCGAGCTGCACCGCAACATGGCGCTGGGCGAATCCATCGCGGCGATCCGCGAGTTCGAGCAGTTCCGGCCGCTGTTCGTCGAGGACCCGATTCCGCCCGACAGCGTGTTGAGCTTCGGCGAAGTGTCGCAGAAATCGCGGGTGCCGATGGCGGCGGGCGAGCGCAACACCTCGATCTGGGAATTCCGCGAGTATGTCGAGCAGGGCGGGGTGCACCATATCCGCCCCGATGTCGGCATTGCCGGCGGCATCACCCAGACCCGTAAGATCTGCGCGCTGGCCGAGGCGCATCACCAGGGCATCATCCCGCACGCTGTGCCCTCGGGCCCGGTGGCGACCGCGGCGCAGGTGCAGCTCGGCTTTGCCGTGCCGAACTGGGAAGTGACCGAGCACATGCTGCAGGATCGCGCCCCGTGGACCAAGGCGGTAAAGGCGATCGTCCCCGTGATCAACGGCCACTGGCTGCCCAACGAGACTCCGGGTCTTGGGGTCGAGCTCGACCATGAGGGGCTGAAGAGCATTCCCGTCATCAACAAGGTGCCGCCGACTTCGCTGAAGACCGATGGCTCGGTGGCATTCCGGTAGGCGCTCGTGATCGTCGACAGCCACACTCACGCCTGGGCGCGCTGGCCATACGAGCCTGAGGTCCCCGACGAGGCGACCAAAGGCTCGGTCGAGCACCTGATCCACGAGATGGATCAGAACGGCGTCGACCAAGCGGTGATCGTCTCGGCGCGGATCGAGAAGAATTCTGACAACAACGCCTATGGGGCAGCGGCGGTGCGCCGCTACCCCAAGCGGTTGCATCAGTTCGCCGATGTCGATTGTGCCTGGTCGCCCGAATACCACACGCCGGGGGCGGTGGTGCGGCTGCGGGCGGCCGCCGACACGCTGCCGATCAAAGGCTTCACCCATTATGTGGGCGAGAATGACGGCTGGTTCCGCTCGGACGAGGGCAGGGCTTTCTTCAAGCTGGCGGCGGAGCGGAAGCTCATTGCTTCGATTGCCATGGGACCGGCCTGGGCGGCCGATCTCGGCCTGATCTGCGCCGACAATCCCGGCTTGGTCGTCCTTTTGCACCACATGGGTGGAATCGGTTCCACCGACCGGCGCTCGTCGCTCGAAGCAATCGCGACGCTGGCGAAGTACCCCAATGTGCACATCAAGCTTTCGGGCTTTCACTATGCGGTGGGGCTGGAGAGTGGCTGGGACTATCCGCACCCGAGCGCCATGTGGATCGCCGAGGGGCTTTACGACGCCTTCGGCCCGCAGCGGCTCTGCTGGGGCTCCGACTTTCCGGCGCTCAGCCGGGCCATGACCTACAAGCAGGCACTCGAAATCGTGCGGGTGCATTGCCGTTTCCTGCAGCAGGGGGATCTCGAGCCGATCCTCGGCGGCACGCTCAAGCGGCTGCTCGATAAAGCCGCGTCAACGAGGACTAGCTGATGAACGCGCCCGCGCGCCCCGAGACCATGTTCCGTTCGCTCAACCCGGCCACCGGCGAGGCGTTCGGCTCCTATCGCCTGCATGACGGCTCGGAAGTCGAAGCCGCGCTCACGCGCAGCTTTGCCGCCTGGGGGACGATCCGCACTGCCGGTGTCGAAAGGCGCGCCCAACTGTTGCTGGCGCTCGCCGATCGGCTCGAGGCCAATCTCGAAGCCTTTGCCCGGCTGATGACGCTCGAGATGGGGAAACCGATCAATGAGGCGCGGGGCGAGATCAGGAAGTGCGCTTCGACCTGCCGGACTACGGCGCAGCTCGGGCCGGGCTGGCTGGAGCCGCTTGCGGTCAGCAGCCCAGCCCGTGCCAGCCGGGTGCGCTATGAGGGGCTGGGGCCGATCCTCGCCATCATGCCGTGGAATTTCCCGTTCTGGCAGGTGATCCGCTTCTTCGCGCCGGCTTTCCTCGCCGGCAATACCACGGTGGTGAAGCACGCCGAGAACGTGCCGGCTTCGGCCGAGGCGCTGGAGCAGGTGTTTGCCGAGGCCGGCATGCCGGATGGCGTGCTGGTGAACCTCCGCGTCGATCACCCGACGGTGGGGAAACTCATTGCCGATAGCCGCATCCGTAGCGTCACCGTCACCGGCAGCGTGCGCGCCGGGCGGACCATTGCCGGGCTTGCCGGCGCGGCGGGCAAGAAAGCCGTGCTGGAGCTTGGCGGCTCCGACCCATTCATCGTCTTCGCCGATGCCGATTTCAACGCGGCGGTGAAACTGGCGGTGGCAGCGCGGCACAATAATTCGGGCCAGAGCTGCGTCTGCGCCAAGCGCTTCCTGGTCGAGCAGTCGATCGCCGCCGACTTCACCGAAGCCTTTGTCGAAGGGACGCGCAAGATTGCCTATGGCGATCCGCTGGATGAAAAGCATGGGCTCGGCCCGTTGGCGCGCGCCGATCTCCGCCAGGGGCTGCAGGACCAGCTCGACCGCAGCATTGCCGGCGGGGCACGGGTGGCGCTGGCCGGTGGCACCGTGGATGGGCCAGGCTACTTCTTTGCGCCGACCGTTTTGACCAACGTTGCCGACGACAATGTCGCGGCGCGCGAGGAGCTGTTTGGGCCGGTGGCGCCGATCTTTCCGTTCGCTGACGAGGCCGAGGCGCTGCGCATTGCCAACGGTACCGAGTTCGGGCTGGCCGCGGCGGTGTGGACCCGTGACGAGGATCGGGCCCGCCGCATGGAGCAGAGCGTCGAGGCCGGGGCGGTGTTCATCAACGACATGGTGCGCTCGGACGCGCATATCTCGTTCGGCGGCATCAAGTCTTCCGGCTATGGCCGCGAACTGGGGCAGGTCGGCATAACCGAATTCACCAACGCCAAGACCGTGTGGATTGGCTGACGAGGCATCACGATGACCATCTACAACCTGCCGCGGCCGCTGCGCGTCGGCTTTGCCTGCAACGCCGATACCTTTGCGCGGATGGCCGATGCCGAGGCGATCGAGGCGCTGCAAAGCCTCGGCAGTTTCGAGCACCACCTGTGCGATGAGCCCTCGAGCTGGGACGAGGCGCCGCCGGAGAATTCCGCGGCGATCGACCAACTGGTGGCCTTTGCCAGTAAGCTCGATGCGCTGCTGGTCTGCCACGGCTCGCCGCGGCTCACCGGCGCCATTCTCGACCGGCTGCCCAACCTCAAGTTCATCGCCGAGGTCGAAGGCGATCGCTTCAGCCAGCGCATCGATGTCGAGGCCGCCGCGGCGCGCGGCGTGACGGTGGTCGACACCACCAATGGCTCGTCCTACCCGGTGGCCGAGTGGGCGCTGGCCATGGCGATGATCGGGCTGCGCAATGCCGGCGCGCTGTTCCGCCGGCTGATCGCGGGCGAAGTGCCGTTCCAGAAATGGGAGGATCGCGTCGCCGACCCCGGCTTCAATGGCGAGCTCACTGGCCGCAGGGTCGGGCTGATCGGCGCCGGCTATATCGGCCGCCGGCTGATCGAGCTGCTACAGCCGTTCCAGACCGATATCTTTGCCTTCGATCCCTATGCGCCGCGGGTGCTGGCCGACATTTACGACATCACGCTGACTTCGCTGGAGCAGGTGATGGATTGCGACGTGGTGATTTCGCTGGTGCCGCTGACGCCGGAGACCAAGCATATGATCGGCGAAAAAGAGCTGAGCCTGCTGCGGCCGCGCTCGGTGTTCGTCAACGTCTCGCGCGGGGCGGTGGTCGACCAGGCGGCGCTGATCCGGCGGCTCAAACGGGGCGACGTGATCGCCTCGCTCGACGTGTTCGACCCCGAGCCGCTGGAGGCGGATTCGCCGCTCCGGCAGATGAGCAACGTCTTCCTCACCCCGCACATTGCCGGCGTCACCGCCCCCTGCGGGCCACGCTTCCTGACGCTCGCCGCCGACGAAATCGCCCGCAAGTTCGCCGGCCATCGCACCCGGCACGATCTGGTGCCGCGCGCCGGGGTCAAGCCATGATCTCCGCAGAACTCGCCGCCCGCCGCCAGGCGGGGACGCTGAAAATGGGCTACTGCGTGCCGGCCTTCGCCATGCCGAGCCCCGGGCTGTTCCGGGTGCCCAACGTGGCGCGGATCGAGGATGTGGACGTGCTCGGCAATGCCCGCGAGGCGGAGCGGCTGGGGTTCGACTCGCTCTGGGTCTGCGACCACCTGATGCTGGGCCGCGAGCAGGCGGTGCTCGAAGGCTGGACCACGCTGGCGATGATTGCCGGCGCCACCAGCAAGGCGCAGCTGGGGCTGATCCATCAGGCGAACCTGTTCCGGGCGCCGCAGATCGCCGCCAAGATGATGTCGACGCTCGACCTGTTGTCTGGCGGCCGCTTCATCCACTTTTTCGAAGCCGGCATGGGCCGCCCCGAGCAGGTGGCTTATGGCCTCGACTGGGACGACAACCACGATGCCCGGGTGGCGCGGCTGGAAGAAGCGATCAACCTGATCAAGGCGCTCTATGCGTCGGACCAGCCGATCGACTTCAACGGCAAGTTCTATCAGCTGGCCGGGGCGCAGCTGGCGCCGAGGCCGGTTCAGGCGCACATCCCGGTGTGGCTGGGCGAGGCGTTCGACCCGGTGATCGAACTCAGCGGCCGGATCGCCGATGGCTGGAACTCGACGCCGGTGACGCTGAGCGAACTGGCCCGGCGGCTGGCACTGCTCGATGCGTCGCTGGCGAAAGCCGGACGGTCGCGCGCCGAGGTGGAGATCAGCTTCGAAACGCAGATCCTCGTGGCGCCGGATCTGGCAACGCTCCGCCGCAAGGTGGCGGCTTTGGTCGAGCGGATGGTCGAGACCAAGGCGGGTGAGCCGCAGCCGGAAGTGGTGGATTTTGTCGCCGGCCGGGTGGACCGGTTGCCGGAGGCGATGACCGGGCCTTGGATCATCGGCACGGCGGAGGAGGCGAAGGCACGGATCGTTGAGCTGCGGGGTCGGGGGGTGGATCACCTGATGCTGTGGTTCATGGATGCGCCGGAGACGGATGGGATGGCGTATTTCATGGCAGAGGTGGCGCCGGGGTTTCGGTGAGCAGTTGGTGTGAAGGTGCCGCCCGTCCCTTCTCCCCTGAGGGGAGAAGGTGGCCGAAGGCCGGTTGAGGGGTTAAGCGGCGCAGCGAGCGCTTTTTGAGAGGCTGAACCCCTCACCCTAGTTCCGCCACGGACCCGGCGGTCCTGGCTGCACTACCCTCTCCCCTCCTAGGGGCGCGAGAGCGCCCCGGTGGGAGAGGTGAGGACGGAGAGGCCGGTGCGCCACTTGCAGGGTAGTCCCGTGGGCCTCTAATGGCGTATCTTCAGGCGGGAGAATGGATAGCTGATGATCGAAGACACCGAGCAGCGGGGCAAGGCCGTTCCCGCGCTGGTCAGGACCAAGAAAATCCTCGATGCGCTTTCGACCGGCGGCAAGCCCAAGGGCGTGTCGGAGCTGGCGCGTATGCTGGACCTGCCCAAGAGCACGGTGCACGGGCTTTGTCATACGCTGGTCGATCTCGGCCTGATGATGCGGGTGGGGCCGTCGCAGTTCGCGGTGGGACCACACGTCCTGAGCTGGGCCAACGCCTTCGAGGGCCAGAGCGACCTGACGCAGGAATTCATGCGGATCGCCGAGGCGACCGACCTGATCTCCGAGCAGGCGATTAACCTCTCCATCCTCACCGGCCGGGAAGTGATGTATGTCGCCTGCCGCCGCGGCACCGATCCGCTGGGAGTGAGCTTCCGGCCCGGGGTGCGGCTGCCGGCGCCGTTCACCGCCACCGGCAAAGCGATGATGTCGACGATGCGGCCCGAGGAAGTCGAGGCGCTGTTCGGCGACGAGTGGCCGGAGCTCTGGACCAAGCAGAGCGTGCCCAACCTCAAGACGCTGATGCGCGAACTCGAGGAGACGCGCGAGCGCGGCTATTCGATCGACGATGGGCAGCTGCGCGATGCCATGGTGTGCTTCGGCGCCCCGGTGTTCAACGCCAGTGACGAACACGCGGTGGCCGGTATCGCCATCGGGCTGTTGCGCGGCGAGGTGAACGAGACCTCGCGGGCGCAGGTCAGCCACGCGGTGCAGACGCTGGCCGACAAGCTGAGCCATCGGCTGGGTGGGAATACTTGAATTGAGACATGCTCCGGCGCCGGTGCGGGCTGACCCCCACCCCTGTCCCCTCCCCGCAAGGGGGAGGGAGACCAAAACACTGGCATCACAGTTTGCGTCTCCCTCCCCCTTGCGGGAGGGATCAAGGGTGGGGGTCGGCAACCACCGGCGCCAGCAAATGATGACTACGACTGGCGTCTACGTTGACAACGCCAGCCGCCATCTAGATTGTTCAATACCGAGAATATCGTTCAATATACTGAACGAATTAGCAGCGGACACATAGGGAAGGAACCGCAATGATCGTCCTGATCGCCAAGTACCACACGAAGCCGGGCAACGTGCCGAAGGTGCTGGCCGAACTCGTCAAAATGAAGCCGCTGGTAGAAGCCGGCGAGCCGGGCTGCAAATTCTACCAGGTGTCGAAATCGACCGAGAACGAGAACCTGATCGTGCTCTATGAGCACTATGTCGATGCCGCGGCGCTGGCCGCGCACCGCGAGACGCCGCACTTCAAATCGATCATCGAGGGCACCGTGATCCCGATGCTCGAAAAGCGCGAGCGTGAGCTCTACGAACTCGCCATTTCCTGAGGCCTGACATGCGCCTCGTTTCCTTCGAGCTTTCGACTGTCACCGGTCCCGTAACCCGGATCGGTGCCGTGCTGCCGGATGGCCGCTATGCGGATCTGCAATCGGCTTATCGGGCAGTGCTGGGGGATAACGGGGCGAGCCGGGAAGGGGCGGCGCGACTTGCCGCCGCCACTATCCCCTCCGACATGGTGGCTTTCATCCAGAACGGCGTCACGGCGCTCGATGCGGCGCAGTCGGCGCTGGACTGGGTGATGGTGAAATCCGAGGTCGGGCCGGATGGTGCGACCCTGGTGTTCGCCCCCGGCGCGGTAAAACTCCTGGCGCCGATCCCGCGCCCGCCGCTGCTCCGTGACTTCATGGCGTTCGAGGCGCACCTCAAAAACATCTACCCCAAGCTCGGCCGCGAGATCCCGCCGCAGTGGTATGAGCTGCCGGTCTACTACAAGGGCAACCCCTCGGCGGTCGGCGCCGATGGCGACCCGGTGCCGATGCCGGTCTATGCCACCAACATGGATTTCGAGTTCGAGTTCGCGGCGGTGATCGGCAAAGGCGGCAGCAATATCCAGCGTGCCGACGCCGCGTCGCACATTTACGGCTACATGATCTACAACGACTTCAGCGCCCGCGAGATTCAGCAGCGCGAAATGTCGGTCGGCCTCGGGCCGGCCAAGGGCAAGGATTTCGAAAAGGGCCACGTGTTCGGCCCCTGGCTGGTAACGGCCGACGAGATCCCGGATATCTACGCGCTGCGGATGCAGGCGTCGGTCAACGGCCAGCCGTGGTGCGATACCAGCACGTCGACCATGCATTGGCGCTTCGACCAGATGATCGCCCATGCCTCGATGAACGAGATGCTGGTGGCCGGCGAGATTTTCGGCAGCGGCACGGTGGGCGGCGGTTCGGCTGCGGAGATGGGCAAATCGCTGGCGAGGGGCGACGAGGTGGTGCTGAGCATCGAGCGGCTTGGCACGCTGCGGAATGCGATTGGATAGGGCGGGCCACCGTCCCGAGTTCGCTCCACAGCGGACGTCAGCGCCAACTCCTGCAGCGGCTACACGGCAGTAGCGGTGGCCAGATCGATCACGACCGCGTGCCTTGCTGGGTCACGGACGATCAGCTGATAGCCGAATTGCGCTGGCGGGCGCTCCGCGCGCAGCCAGGCAAGCGAGGCGGTCTCATTGGTAACCACGATCAACGGCGTGCGCTGACTTGCATGGGCCACGTCCACGATCATTGCCAGAACTTCTTGATCGGGGTTGCCGTTCTTGCCATTTGCCGACAGCAGGTAGATCTCCGCAGGGAGGCGTTCGAAAAACTGCCTGGCCACGTTACGATCGCTGCCGTGGTGCTGGACTTTCAATAGGCGGAGATGGTGCTGCCCGCCGACGGGAATCGATCCGGATTGTTCCAGGCCGCGAAGGATGTGATCTCCCCGAGCATCGCCGGTGAGCAGGATATCGCCATCTGGGGTTCTACCGAACAGCACGATACTGCTCAGGTTGGGCACGCTCCTGTCGGCGTTGGCCATGGCCTCGCGGTCACCTAGCGCGAAAGCGTCCATGTTACGCTCTATCCATTCGATCCAATCATTCTGCAATTCCGCGAGATTGGCGGTAGTCGGACCCGCAACGACGAGGCTAGCGGAGCCGAACTGCCATTGTTGGCCAAGTGCACCCTCCTGGGTAATCCTCCGCCCCCCAAAGAAGGCATTGACCGGGATGCCCAGTTGAGCAGCCAAACGCTGCAGCCTTGCCCCCTGCGCAATTCCTCTCATGGACAGCGACCCGTTCAGCGCCGCGACATTGGCGCGGCCTGCCTGACTCATCATTGCCTGCAGGTTCGCAAAAAGGGCACCCTTGGTGGTATCGAGCGTGGTGCCGAAACTGTTGTGCCACAGGTCGGCGATTTGCATCGGGTCACGGGGCTCCTTGTCGGCGCGTGCCCGCTCGATGTCGGCAAACAGATCCAGTACGCCGGTGATGTGGTCGGCGTCGATGTGACTGGTAACCACCGCCTGCAGTTTGCCGGGCGGGGCTACCGTCCGCTGCAGATAGGGCCGCAAGGTCGCGTCGTAGTTGCCTGCAATCCCGCCGTCGATCAGTGCGAAGTTGCCGTCGCTTTCAAGCAACAGGCAGTCGCCTTCTGCGGCGTCGATCGCATGTATGCGCATTGTCATGCCAATTGCACCTGCACGGCCCCCACAGGAAAGGTTGCAACCAGCGCGAAGTCCTGCGGCAACCTGACGAGGCCGTCGGCGAACAGGGCCAGGATGTGCGAACCGGGTTCGACATCGGCGCGGATGATCTGGACATTGTTCTGAGGATCGCGGGTCAGCACATTGTCCTGGCCAGGCAGCAGCGCTGTGGGGTCATGGGCTGGGAACTTGACGAAGACGGGCGCCTCGGCGTTGCCGACCCAGTTGACAGTCTTCCCGCCCCTGCGGGTATCGAGAATGACTCGCAGCTGGTTCTGTACGCCGCGACCAGGATAGTCCGTCCAGACGACGGCTATCCGCAACGCACAGGCGTGCTTGACCACGAACTCCCAACGGACGCGCCCTTTGCGGTTAGCGAAACGAAAGGCGGGATCGCGCTTCCAGGTGTCGATGAAGAAGAGCTCGAATGCCGGGTCGGCAGGATCAGGAATCGAACGTGCCAAATCGATGCGGCCGAACCCCTGATGATAGTTCGGTCGCCCATTTGGTGGGGCCAACGCGTCCGCACCGGTCAGAGGCGCGGTTCCGTTGATGAGCGTCGCCTTGATGAGTGCCGCGCTCGGCTCGGGGACAGCACGCTCGCTGCGATAGAACTGGCGGGTAAGCACCGCGCAGCCCGCCACGATCGGGCAGGCCATGCTGGTGCCTCCCATGAAGGCGTAGAAGCGGTTGCGCGGGTAGGCTCCCCAGAATTTCGAGGGGCGCGATGCTCGATCGTGTCGCAGCGATGTCGGTGCCCGGCGCCACGAGATCCGGCTTTATCCGAAAGTCATCGACGGGGCCGCGAGAGCTGAATGCGGCGAGGCCCTCTGGATTGCCGGAGACGGTTTCGTCGGCGATAGGCAGTGCCTGGAAATCCTCCGGCCATGCCTGTTTCCAGGTCATGGCGGCAAGTCCTCCGCTGGTTCGACTGCTACGGCTGGCGCCGACGGTGATGCCATTCTTTGCGGTGGCGGGGGACCCCAGCGATGGATAGTCGACGAAGCCAGGCGACGCCGCCAGTCCGGGCCGGCAACTGCCCTCATTCCCGGCTGCAATGACGGGCAGGAAATCGGGATGACTGTGGACGAACTCGTCGATATCGAGTGCCATGCTGTCATAGCGCGACTGGATATATGCGCCCCAACTGTTGTTGTGGATGCGGACACCCGCGTCATATGCCGGCTGAAGCAGGGTAGCCAGCGAGTCCGGGAGGCCGCCGAGACCGCCATTTCCATCGAGCAGCGACTGAAAATACAGATTGGCGGCGGGAGCGATGCCGCGCAGGGGGGCAGGCGCACTGGAAGATGCCTCGGCGGGGCGCGACGCCGTGCCATCGCCGACAATTGTTCCGGCGACATGCGTGCCGTGCCCATCAGGGTCCGATGTATCGCCGGGACGGCCCAAGGCCACCGCCACTATCTGCTTGGTCGCGAAATCGGGGTGCCCTTGATCTATGCCGGTATCTGCCACGCCAACGGTCTCGCCCCTTCCGTCAAAGGGCAGCAAACGCGGCGGTGGGCCTGCCTGTTCGACGCCAACCAAAGTGCGCGCCACGTCGCAACGCAGTTGTGGAGACCGCGCAGCTGCGACGCTGGCTACGCCGGGAAGCGCCGCCACGTTTTCGATGTCGGTCGCGTTGAGCACGAAGCGTATGGCGCGTCCCGCTTTCGATATGACACTTCCACCGAGGCTGCCGATCGCCTCGGCTACGGCATCGAGGTCTCCCGGCTCGTGGCAAATTGCTTCGAAACGGCCCGAACTAAAGACGGGGTCGGCCCCGGCAAGGCTGATCGCTGTTTCGACAGAGAGCGTTCGCAGGGGGCCCGTGCGGTGGAGAACGACCGGATCCTCGAGCGGCGGGGCTCCGCTGAAGACCTCCCCCGAAAGCGTTTTGATCGCTCCGTATGGTCGAAGGTTCTGCACGAAGGGAAGGGTCCGTAAGGCGACTGGCCCCTGAGCGGTACGCAGAACGTAGGCCCCGGTCGGATCTCGCTCGACGATTTCCGCGCCGGCGGTGTCCAGTATGGCCATCGACTCGTCTGTTACGCTCGACAGGAGATCGGCAAGCCAGTACTCGGGCCCCGCCGCTGCCGGCTGCGACGGACTGCTCTCCAGCGTGCGCGGCGCGTTGCCCGACGCGGCGGCGTCCCGGGAATGGGTTTTGACTGGGTCGCTATCGGTCACTGTAGTCGCGCGGTCCTCGGGGACGGCGCCGAGCGCCTGAACGACAATGCCTTGTGAGGCCAAGCGCCGGATGGCCGCTTCATCGGCAGTACCCACCACGAGCCCGTCGGCGATGTCCGCCTCAATGGCCCCGCTATCCGCCTCAAGTGCGAGCGCCCGGACCTCTTCCTCGTGCATCGGATAGGCCTTGATGAAGTAGCGCATCTGGCAACCCTCAGGCGGTCTCTGCAGGGGGTGGGGGTAAGGAGTTCGGCGGCTGCCAGCGCAGCTCACCTGACGCCGGGTATCCGAGAAAATGCCAGGCGGGCCGTCGTGTCGGCAAGTAGCGCTCGACGGTGGCGATCGCCATCACCGCCAGCATCGCCTCGAGGTGAAATGCCGGAAGGCTCATCGCGAGCAGCATGCCCGGACCACAGGTCGCGCAGCAAAGCGCGCCGGTACGAAGGCCGAAGCGTGCCGCGTCTACCAGCATTTCGCCGCCGAATGCGTGCAACCGCGGCAGGCGGTGGCAAAGATTGAGGCACCGTTGTCGCAGCGGCGCGCATTGCCACACCAGCACGGCGAGCAATGCCGTCGCGAGGAAGACTCCGTCCAGCGGTTTGCCTGCGAGCAAGTACAGCCAAACCAGGCCCAGCGCGAGCCATGGCAGCCCGTATCCGCCGAGGAACACCAGGATCGCAACCCACCGCCATCGGCGCAGATTGTTTCGCCACAGAAACGCGATCTCGCTGCGCAGCACGAGCGGCGCCATCGCCAGCAGCATCGCCAGCCAGGCCCCGATGCCCGCATAGACGGATGGGGGACGACTGCTGTGATGGGAGATCGCCGAAGACCCTTCCGGCGCAGGCAGTACAAGCAGCGCCCAGCCGAGGAGGCTGGCCAGAAGCAGCCACGGCCCTGGTCCGCGGCGCACCAGGTACCAGACAGTCCGCCACGTCATCGCTATTCACCCAGTTTGAAGACGTTCAATCGCCGTATCTGGATCTGGGCCTTTTCGGTTGCTGCATTGGATGGAACGAACTGGACATCCAGCCGCGCCAGATCGTCGCCGGAAAGGTGTAGTGCATCGACGATCCGAGTGATCTCCAGGACTTGATTGACGCCGCTGCCCGCAGTCGGTCCTTCCGGAGCACTGGCGGCGGAAACGCCAAACAGTGACACAGTGCCGGCGAAACGATCCGGGTAGTCGTTGGGGTCGCCGTGCGGAGGCAGGTCGACATAAACGTTGTAAATCGCGGAATCCGCCGTTCCGCGGAGACCCTCGATCTTCAGGAACACGCGCGGCGGCTCGCGGGTGACCCCGCCCGCGGACTTGGCCCGCGCCAGACTATTGCGCAGCGGCGCGACACTCGCCGCATCGAGTTTGACTTCAACGCGCGTGCGACCGGCAACAGCGACATCGGGCTCGCTTGCGCCGATCAATTCCGGCTTGGTCGTCTCCGACACTCTCGCCTCCTCTACGGCAGTACCTGCCGGCGAAGTGGCCCGCACGCCAAGCGTCCTCAGTCGCCGGACTATTCGGGGCTCCACCACGAGCGGCAGTTCATTATCATACTCGTAGTCGAGCGGTTGAGCACGGGTATCAAGCACATCCTTCGCACTGAACGGCCAGTCCCGGCCGCCACTCAAGGGCATGAAGAACTTGCGGTTGAAGGGGCCGTTGAGCCAGTCGAGATTGGCGGGGTCAGAGCTGTCGGCAGGGTTCGCGTGGCCCGCCATCCGGGTCCAGATCGTCCACAGCCGGTCGATATTGGCGTGATGCAGCCAAAACACCGGATCCAGCCCAGCGGTAATTGGGAACGACATCAAGCCCCAGTTCTGCCATTGGTTTGGATCGGTTCCCGGCGCGGCGCCACCAATCGCGCCATGGACGTTGTTGTGGGGCAGGGACTCGAGGCCTCCATTGGTGGTCTCCGACTCGGGGCCGTGATGGAAGATGGTCTGCGGCCCGCCAAAGCCGGGCGGAATGTCGCTGCTGCCGCCAGTGAAGATGTCGTCGTCGAGAGCAGTCAGCGCCACCGACGGCTTATCGATGGTGATGGGCAAATTGCCGTCGCCGAACCGCCGTGGAACGAACAGGGGATTGTCTGACCCGTCAGGCAGCTTCTTTTCGGCGAATTCGTCAGGTAACACCCTCGTGGCTATCGCATCCGGCACCGAGTAATCCCAGTACGGGAGAGCCCAATCGGCCGGACCCCCCAGGGAAATGACGGCGCTGCGGACGATCTCCTCGAACGCATAGAGATAGCCGCGATGCCAGGGCAGGAAGTACCAGCTCTGGTGCTGGCATTGTTCCCAGTAGCGGTCCCGGACGCTGGTCTCAGGCAGAACAGTAGCATCGGTGATGAAGCCGAACTGTTTCCAGACGACGGGGTGGAAGCCATGCATCGCACCCAGGAACCACCAACTTTGCGGGTCCGTGATCGGCTTTTTCTGGAGCGCCCCAACCCCCTTGGCGTACCAGAGGATCGTCTGGTTCCACTTGCCGCCCAGCTTGCGTACTTCCCTGCGAATGAAGGTCATGCTTTGCTCTCCCCTCGATCTGTGCCGGCGAGTCGCGTCGGCCGCCAATAAGTCAATGCATCAAGCCGTTGAGACGGTCGTCGTGCTGCGGAACTCCCGGCCAACTCTGATGCTCGTGAGCGAGATGCTTGGTGCGGCGCAAACGGCCTGTATTTTGCGCGGATCAAGCTCTGCCGCGTTGACGCCAATTGCTATTGTGCGTCTGCGGCAATCAATTGCGGTGATCGTATGATGTTGTGCGTGGGAAACAAAATCCGATCTATTCGGATATTTGAAATATTGTTCTCGCCTGCCGGCGACTATCTGTTCACCGATATGGTGTGATATTGAGGGCGTAGACTGCCTGATCAAAATTTTGCGCAAGACCACAGAGCCCGGTCGGCGGGCCGGGAGTGGTCATTTGCCCAGCGTAGATGCCGACGCCGTCACCGGTTGCTGCCTGCACCAGCGCCCCGGAATCGCCCGGCGTTGCTGGCTGATCGAGGTAGAAGTAGACGCCGACTGCCGCAGTATGCAGCACGCCCATGTTGTTGTTGACCTGTACGACGGTCCGCTGCTGGGGGCCCGACTGGCAAAGGATGTCGACTGCGAGGCCCACCGCCGGAAAGCTCAGAACCGGCAACTTCGATGGGAGTACGGCAGGCTGCGGGGTTTGCACGAAGGCCGCATCCACCGGCTGGTAGCTGGACCGCATGAGTGATCCGCTCCCGCCCCCCAGCAGCGGAATTGATCCGCCTGGCCTGCTACTCGACACCACGTGGCCTGCCGTCACAAATCCCCATTGCTGCGATTGGTTACACTGCGCCCAACAAGCGGCCGTGCCGGCTTGAGGATGCAAAAGGTGAAGTTCTATGTCGGACCGGCGCACCGCCACAGGAAAGCGGACGTTACCAAGTCTTGGAAAGCTGACATAGTCGACGACGGCGAACGATGGGCCCGGCCAGGACGGCAAATCGACGATTATGCCAAGGCCACGCTTTGCAGACTCGTCAAACAGGCCGAACGACAATGTTTCCGCGGGCACCCAACGCTTCGCTCCAGACGGCCAAAGCCAGTCAGGCGAAAAGTTCGGGCGGAAGAAGAACTGCCCAAGGTCAAGTTCCGAAAAGACAGCGTATGTCCATCGGGTTGCACGAGCGACGAGGTGACGATCACTTGGCTCTTTACCTTCGGCGGTCGTGCCTCTGTCCAGCCAGGATGCCACTTCGCTGAGAACGTCCCCTGGTACCATGTCCGAAGGGGGATTTTCGGGGGGCAGGAATTCTCGCAGATATTCATCAGAGTATCTCATGTTCCCCCCGACGATCAGATCGCGTCAGTACATGCACCGCCAAAATCTTGAGATGTGGCCAGATTGCATAATGGCGTTTCATTGTCGGTCGTTCAAGGCGGGTCGATATTGAGTACTTGGAGCCTTTCGTCGCTGATTTCGGCGATTGTCGACGCCGTGCGGCCAGGTTGCCGTTTCGCAAGAGAGCGGGTCGCGATGGGTGCGATGTTGCAGCGTGGCTTTGATCCGATCTCAATCCTGGCCAGTGTTCGCTTTCGGCGCGAAGCGGACACCGGTGTGGCCGATGCCGCTCACTCCCTCCTGAGGAGTGAGGTGGCGGGTAGCGGCGGATGGGGGGTGAAGCGGCGCAATGCGCGCTCGCTGAGAAGCTTGAACCCACCCTGGTTCCGCCGCGGACCTGTCGGTCCTGGCTGCACTACCCTGGCTCCTGAGGGGAGAGGGGACGATAGAGCCGGTCGCTATGTACGCCTTGCCTTCCGCACCGCCGCCACCGTTTGCCCCACCAACTCATCAAACGCGATCTTCGCCGGTCTCCGCATATACGTGACGATGTCGTCGACCAGCAGCGGGGCGGACCAGCGGTCGGCGATGATGGAACTGCCGTGCTGGATGCCGAGGATGCAGAGCATCTGGGCGGCGTTGCAATCGACGTCGTGGCCGATGCCGCAGATGATCTCGAGCGTCAGGTCGAAATCGCCGTTGCCGAACCACAAAGCCACCACCTGCGCCGCGGCGTTCGGGTAGACGTGAATCCAGTTGTACTCGATGTATTCGGCGTCGCATTTGGCCCAGGCCGTCTGCCAGTCCGGCGAAGTGCGGCAGGCGTCGAGCGCGAAGGCGAGGACGGCGCCGTATTCGGTGCGGGTCGAGAACAGGCCGATGGTCGAGACCAGCAGCGCCTTGCTGTCGGTTTCGGTGTAGGCGCGGGCGGCGAGCACGGCGTTGAACACTTCGCCGAGGATGCCGTTGCCGGCGGCGGAGATCTCGGCGTCGAGATAGGCGAGGCGGGCGGCCTCGCGGGCCTGGCCGGGGGCGACCATGCCGCAGATAGTGCCGCGCATCTGGCCGCCGATCCACTCGTCGAACGGATTGTCGAGCGCGCCGGTCAGCGGCGGCAGCAGGCCGCGGCGGATGCTGGCAAGCGCCACCGCTTCGGCCGACCAGCCCATCGGGATCAGCGCCGTCCAGCGTTCGGCGATATCGGCGCCGGTGACGGCATGGCCCTTGTCGGCGAAGGCCTCGAGGAAGGCGATCTCGAAGGTGATGTCGTCATTATAGGTGTTGGGCTCGCGCACGTAGTCGCGGATCGGGCCGAACACTTTTGCGATGTTCTCGGCGGTGTAACCCTCGAGCGCCGTGCCGGCGGCGGCGCCGACCAGCTGGCTGAGCCAGGCGGCGCGGGTGCGATCGACGAAGTCGGGGCTCGTGACGTCGACGGCGGTATCATCAGGCCAGGTCACATCGGCATCGAAGGCCGACCAGTCGGCATAGCGCAGGGTCTGCTGGCTCTTGTGGTTGGGGTCGGCGACAGCGGCGCGCATGATGGCGCGCAGGCGATAGTCGATGGTGTAGAGCGCCTCGTAGTTCTTCGCTGCCAGCGCGGCCAGACCCTCTTTGAGCAGGTCCCCGTAGGGGGCAAGCACGAAGCCCTTGCTCTCCATCGATTGCAGCGCGCCGGCCATCAGGCATTCGGGTGCGGCGGAGCCGGGCACGTTGCTTTGCCAGTACATCGCCATCAGCATGTCGCCGCCATTCATGATGGCGCTGGCGTCCCAGGTCTGCTCTTCGGCAGTGCGGACGATCGGCAGGGTGTCGCGCAGCAGGTCGCGGGTCAGTTCCCAGGCTTTCATGGGCTACTCTCGTATCTAGGGGTGGTCAGGAAGGTTTGCGGGCTTTGGCCTGCCGGCGCGCCGCGTAAACGGTGAGCATGACTGATGGTACGATGTAGGGGATCATCTGCATCAGCTCGCTGGGCAGGCCCTTGGTCTGCATGGTGATGGCGACGGTTTCGGCAATGCCGAGCACCGCGGCGGCGGCGAAGGTGCCCCAGGCGGTGCCCATGCCCATCACTTCGGCGGCGAGGGCAATGAAGCCGCGGCCGGCGGTCATGTTCTGGGCGAACCAGCTGACATAGCCCATCGACAGATAGGCGCCGGCAGCGCCACCGAAGACGCCCGAGAGGGTGAGGGCATAGAGCTGCACGCGATCGCGTGAGATGCCGGCGGCAGCGGCCGCCTTGGGGTCGGAGCCGACGGCGCGGATGTGCAAACCGAATGCGGTGCGGGCCAGCATGATGGCGACGGCCGGGACGGCGAGGATCGCGACATAAGTCAGCATGTGGTGCCCGGACAGCAGCGGGCCGAGCACCGGCACGCCGCCGAGCAAGGGGATGTCGATGTTGGGCAGCACGCCGCTTTTCAGCGCGCCCGACATCCCCTTGTCGCCGGTGGCAAGGAACAGGCCCAGCGTCGTGGCGGCCAGCGCTGCCATGTTCAGCGCGATGCCGGTGATGATGAACTGGGTCCCGAGACCGTTGATGAAGAACGCCATCAGCGCGCCGAGCAGGCCGCCGCCGATGAGCGCGGCGAAGAGCCCGAGGAACGGGTTGGCGGTGGCGGCGCTGACCAGGACGCCGATCAGCGCGCCCGAGAGCATGATGCCTTCCATGCCGATATTGAGGACGCCCGCCCGATCGGAGAGCAGCACGCCGAGTGCGGCGAGCAGCAGCGGGGTCATCACCCGCAGCACGGTGGCGAAGACGGCAGGGTCGGCAATGGCCTGGAAGAACTCGATCATGCGCCTTGCTCCTGACCCTTGATATCGCGGATCAGCCGCAGGAAGGCCGGGTGGCGGAAGATGGCGGCGGCGGTAACGGCCAGCATGATGGCGGCAGTGACCAGCCCGACGATCTCGGAGGGGACGTCGAGGTTGCGCGAGAGCATGTCGCCGCCGACTTGCAGGTAGGCAAGGAACAGGGCGGCGGGGATGACGAGGAACGGGTTCTCGCGGGCGAGGATGGCGACGGTGATGCCGGTCCAACCGTGGCCGGGGAGGGCCGTCCAGGAGAAGCGGCTATAGAGCCCGAGCACTTCGATGGCGCCGGCCATGCCGGCGATCAGCCCTCCGGCGATCTGCGCCTGCATCAGGAGCTTCGAGGAGGCGAGGCCGAGGTGGCTGGCAAAGCCGGGGCTCGAGCCGACGATGCGGAGGTTGAGGCCGGAACGGGTGCCATAGAGCCAGATGCCGCCGAGGAGGCACACCACGAAGGCGATGATCACCCCGGTATGGAGGCGCGTGCCCTGCAGCAGCCGGTCGAGGGTAAAATCGCCCGGCAGCTTGTACGACATCAGCGCCCCGGCATTGGGGTCGCGCAGCACGTAGTTGAGGAAGTAGACGCCGGCGAACAGGAAGGCGAAGTTTAAGACCAGCGAGTTGACCATCTCGGAAGCGCCGAAGCGCACCCGGAGATAGCCCGGCACGATACAGGCGAGCGAGCCGACCAGCGCGCCGATCAGGATCGCCGCGGGCGTCGCGACAAAGCCGGTGAGCGGCAGCAGCACGGCGGTGGCGGCAGCGGCGAGGCCACCGAGGAAGAAGCTGCCTTCGACCCCGAGGTTGAACATGCCGGCGCGGAAAATGATGGTGGCGGCAAGCCCGGTCATCATCGTCGGCGTCGCCGCCTCGAGGATGTTGCCCATGTGGCGGATGGTGCCGAACGGGCCGAGGATGAAGAGCCGGAGCACTTCGAGCGGATCGGGCTGCGACAGCGCCAGCGGCACTAGCACGGCGAGGATCACCAGCGCGATGACCAGCGCAGTGAGAGCAAATTCGGTGAGGCCGGCGAGGATGGAGCGGGTCATGCAGCCTGCTCCAGACCGAGCATATAGGGGCCGAGCGCCGCGGGGGTGAGCCCGGGGTGGTTTTCGAGATCGGCGACGATCCTGCCGTTGAACAGCACCAGCACGCGATCGGCGAGGCGCAGCAGCTCATCGAGATCGGCGGTGATCAGCAGCACAGCGGCGCCGTTGCGCGCGGCCTGGTCGATGCGGCCATGCAACAGCGCGGCGGCCGCGACATCGACGCCGCGGGTCGGCTGGTCGGCGATCAAGAGTTTGGGTGAGCCGGAGAGTTCGCGCGCGGCGATCAGCTTCTGGGCGTTGCCGCCGGAAAGCGAATCCAGCCGCTCGCCGGTGCCGCCGGCGCGCACCGCGTAATCGGCGATCATCTGCTGTACGCGCCTCCTGATCGCGCCGCGGCGGAGGAACGGGCCCCAGTGCAGGGCCTTGTCAAATCGGTGCCGGCGATGGCGTTGTCGGCGAGGCTCAGCGAGGCGGTACCGCCGCGGGCGTAGCGATCGGCGGGGAGATAGGCGAGGCCGGCCTGGCGCCAGGCCGGCGCCGTGGCGCGCGACATGTCGGCGCCGGCGAGCCGGATGCTGCCGGTGGCCGGGTGCATCAGGCCGCTCAGCACGCCGACGAGGCCGCGCTGGCCGCTGCCATCGACCCCGGCAATGCCGACGATCTCGTCGGCGCGAATGGTGAGCGAGATGTTCTCGATACGGTCGGCCGGGTCGCGCGCGGGGGTCGAGACGTTGTCGAGTTCGAGCACCACATGGGCCGTGGTGTTCTGGCGCTGGCGGCGCGGCACATCGACATCGCGGCCCATCACCATGCGGGTGATCGCCGCGTCGTCGACCTCGGCCAGCGGCGTGGTGCCCACCACCTCTCCGGCGCGCAGCACGGTGACGGTTTCGGCCAGTGCCCGCACTTCGTGCAGCTTGTGGGAGATGAACAGGATGGTCATGCCGGCGGCGCGGAGATCGCGCAGGCGGATGAACAGTTCCTCGATTTCGGGCGGCGACAGCACCGCGGTCGGCTCGTCGAGGATGAGCAGGCGGGTGTCGCGCGACAGGGCTTTGAGGATTTCGACCTTTTGCTGCGCTGCCACCGACAGCGTGTCGGTGCGCGCATCGGGGTCGACCGCGAGGTCGAAGCGCTGGCTGAGTTCGACCACCTGGCGGCGCGCCTTGCTGCGATCGATGAAGATCGAGGTGCGCGGCTCGTGGCCGAGGATGATGTTTTCGGTGACGGTGAGGATGGGCACCAGCGAGAAATGCTGGTGCACCATGCCGATGCCGTGCTTGCCGGCGAAATCCGGTGTCGCGGCGTCGACCGCGGCGCCGTCGATCAGCACCTGTCCGGCGCTCGGGCTTTCGAGCCCGAACAGGATTTTCATCAGCGTCGATTTGCCGGCGCCATTCTCGCCGCAAATGGCATGGATCGAGCCCCTTCGGATGTCGAAGGACGCGTCCCGCAGGGCCACGGTGCCGTTCGGGTAGGTTTTGCCGACCCCCTTGAACGAAACGATGGGGCCTTCAGCCATTTGCGACGAGTTGCTCATTGGCGGTTACGGACGGACGGCGTCGCGGATGGCGTTGATTGCGGCGGTATCCATGCCGAAGGCGGTCGGCACGACCACTTCGCCCGAGGCGATCTTGGCCTTGGCGTCGGCGATGGCCGCCTTGGTTTCGGCCGAAGCGAGCTTTTCGTAATTGCCGGTTTCGACGATGCCGACGGCGCCTTCAGCGAGGCCGACAGTCTCGGCCGAACCGAAGGGGAGCTTCCCCTCCTTGTAGAGGTCGTAGGCGCGGACGAGGCTGACATCGACGTTCTTCAGCACCGAGCTCACCACCTGGCTGGCAATCGCCGGGTCGCTCTCGGCGAAGATCGCTTCCTGGTCGGAATCGACGCCGAGCACGAACTTGCCGGTTTCCTTGGCGGCAGCGGCCTGGCCGAGGCCGGCCTGCGAGGCGGCGATGAAGCCGAGCGCCACGCCGGAGCGATACTGGGCGAGCCCGAGTTCCTTGCCCTTGGCCGCATCGGTGAACGAGCCGGCATAGGCAACCGACACCTTGATATCAGGGGTCACCGACTGGGCGCCGGCAATGTAGCCGACGAGGAAGTCGTTGATCACGGGGATATCCATGCCGCCGAGGAACCCGAGCGCCGTGCCGGCATCGGCCGGGAGGCCGGATTTCAACAGGCCTGCGGCGAGGATGCCGCCGAGATACGAGCCCTCGTTCTGCTTGTACTGCACGGCATAGACGTTGGGGTAGGCGCCGCCTTCGAAGGGCAGGCTCGCATCGAACAGGATGTACTTCTTGTCCGGATACTGCTCGGCCACGGCGCCCAGCGTTTCCGAGAGCGAGAAGGTGCCGCCGATGATCAGGTCCCAATCCTGCTCGGAGACCTCGAGCAAAGCCGGCTCCCAGCCGGTCGGATCGTCCCCGATCTCCAGCACCTTGGTTTCGACCTCGTCGCCGTACTTGGCCTTGATCTCGGCGATGCCCTTATTGGCCGAATCGAAGAACGACTTGTCGCCGAGCGCGCCGTTGACCAGCAGCAGCACCTTGTCGGCGGCGAGGGCGCCGGCGGCTGTGGCGGCAAGCAGCGCCGTGGCGCTGACCAGCCCGAGGGCAGCGCGGCGCAGCGCCACGCGGGTTACAGATTTATGCATGAAAACTCCTCCAGAGCGATCCGATGAAACTGAACGGTCAGGTCGTTTAATCGTGTAAATAGATAAGCGAGGTGCTATGGGGGAGTCAAGATGCATTTCGCAGGAGCCAGCTAAGCGCTTGGCACGGCAGCGATCTTCGTCCACAGATTGAGGCAATGGGGTTCGGGGAGCAGATGAGCAGGGGCAGAAGCCCGACCATCAAGGACGTGGCGAAACTCGCCGGGGTTTCCTCGGCGACGGTGTCCTATGTGCTCAACGATCTCAACAAGGTAACGCCGGAAGTCGATGCGCTGGTGCGGCGCGTGGCGAAGGAAATCGGCTATTCGCGCAACAATGCGGCGCGGGCCCTGAAGACCGGCCGCAACAACATTATCGGCTGCATCCTCCCCACCCTCACCAGCCCGGTGTTCCCGGAAATCGCCCAGGCGGTGCAGTTGCGCGCCGAGGCGCATGGCTATGCGACGCTGGTGATCGATTCCGGCAATGCGCCGATGCGCGAGGAAAAGGTGGTGCGCACCCTCGCCAAGCACGGCGTCGATGGCGCCGTGGCGCTGCTGCACCCCAACTTCAAGCTGGCCGACCCGCCGATCTTCCCGATCGTCTCGCTCGACGCGAAATTCCCCGGGCTCGACAGCGTGCATGCCGACCATTATGCGGGCGGCCGGCTGATGGCCGAGCACGCCATCGCGCTGGGGCACCGCCGCATCGGCATGCTCTCAGGCTTTCAGGATCTCACCAGTAGTTTCGAGCGTCGCCAGGGTTTCGTCGATGCCGCGGCCGGGCGGGTGGAGCTGGTGTGGGAGGTGAACGTCCACCTCGTGCCGCAACTGCCGCCCCAGGCGGTGGCGGCGATCCGCCGGCGCGAGGTGACGCTGATCGCCTGCGTCAACGACCTCGTCGCCATTGCGGCGCTGAGCGTCCTGAAAGACAGCGGCATGAGCGCGCCAGGCGACGTCTCGGTGTTCGGCTTCGACGACATGCAATGGGCGAGCTGGCCGCTGATCGATTTGACCACCATCCGCCAACCGCTGGCCGAGCTCGGCAGCCAGGCGACGGACCTGTTGATCTCGCGGCTGGATGACCGGCAACGGCTGGCAGTGGATGTGGTGCTGCCGGTGACGCTGGTGGAGCGGGGGTCTACGGCGCGGGTGCCGCCCCTCTCCCCTGAGGGGAGAGGGTAGTGCAGCTAGGACCGCAGGTCCGTAGCGGAACTCGGGTGAGGGGTTCAGCTTCTCAGCGAGCGCTCGTTGCACCGCTTCACCCCTCAACCGGCCTTCGGCCACCTTCTCCCCTGAGGGGAGAAGGGACGCACTTCGCGCCGTCCGTGCTCGACCCGCCTCGACCATCCCAGCGAAACCGCCTAGCCTCCGCCCCCATGCGCAGTGACTACTCCACCGATATCGAGGGCGGCGCGCCGGTCAGCCGGCGTTACGCGATCAGCGGCCGGCTGGAGGTGGCGAGCTATCTGGCGTTTGTCGCCGAGCGGGCGCGCTGGCTCGATATCCGGGGCTGGGTGAGTGCCGATGGCGCCGAGGTGACGCTGGTTGCCGCCGGGCCGGAAGCGCTGGTCGGGGCGCTGGAGATGGCGTGCACGCTGGGCCCGCTCGATATGCTGGTGGAGACGATCGAGGCGGTCGACGAGGTTGGGCCGGTGGGGAATGGGTTTGAGGTGCGGGGTTCGCGCAGGACGTGACGCGGGGGCCTTCTCCCCTTGTGGGAAGCGGACGAGGGCAATAGCCCTCGCCGCGAGGTGGCCGAAGGCCGGATGGGGGGTCGCTCTCCGGGCACCCGGTCGCTCGTCGCTTCGCTCCTATCGCGCAACGCAGGCGTTGCGGAACCCCTCATCCGCCCTTCGGGCACCTCGCGGCGAGGGCTATTGCCCTCGTCCGCTTACCACAAGGGGAGAAGGCGATCGCTTCAGGAATCCGCGTAGCGGTGCCCAACCCGGCAGCTAAAAGTAATCCGGCACCCCCGGCATTCCCACAAACCCCGGCAGCTTCCGTACCCGGCGTTGCCACAGGTTGATCGCCGGATAATCCTCGTGGCCGATGCCGGCGTCGTGGCTGAGGGCGACGTAGGGGAAGGTGGCGAGGTCGGCGATGGTGGGGGTGTTGCCGACGATCCAGGGGTGGCCCAATTGCGCCTGGTCGGCGAGGTGGTCGTCGAGGAGGCGCAGCGCGACGCGGGCCTTGAGCTGCAGTGCCGCGAGGTCGCCGGGGTAGTTCAGCATGGCGACCATGCGGGCGCCGGAGATTGCCATCAGTTCGCCGCCGGCAAAGCTCAGCCACATCATGATGGGCCCGAAGCGCTCGTCGCGTGGCAGCCATTGGCCGGTGGCATCGTATTTGTTGGCGAGGTGGCAGAGGATCGCCTGTGCGTCGCGCAGCACCAGGCTCTCATCTTCGAACACCGGCAACTGGCCGAGCGGGTTGAGCGCCAGGAACTCCGGTTGCTTATGCTGGCGGCCGGGGAAGAAGTCGATGGCTTCGACTTCGTGCGCGACGCCGAGCATGCTGAGCAGCAGGCGCACTTTGTAGCAGCTGCCCGAGAGCACATAATCGTAGAGCTTAGGCAAGATCAGTCCTTGGTACGTCAGTTCTGGGTTCAGTGCCGAAACGGAGCTGCTTTTCCTTCAGCCAGCGGCGATACAGCACCGAGCTCAAATCGGCGCGGGTCGGGGTTTCGCGGCCCGGCTGCAGCGGCAGCAGCGAGGGGCGCTGGTTTTCGAGCACGATCTTGTCCTGGACGAAGATCATCTGCTGGAAGGCGCTGAGCTCGGCATCGCTGCTGGTGTCGTCGATCACCAGCATGAAGGCATGCGCCACCGACACCGCCTCATCGAGCGGCTGGACGAACAGCGCGATCACGTCCCAACGGTCGGGCGCGCTCGGCGGGGTCTTGTAGAGCATGACGTTGAACGGGCTCACCACCCGGTACATGTATTTGCTGATCTGGCCCTCGTCGGAGGCCGCAGCAGCCCGCGGCTGGTAGAACTCGCATTTGGTGGCCCATAGCTCGTCGACGTCGCGGCGCTGCTCGACATCGTATTTCGCCACCTCCGGATGCGCCTCGGAGCCGAGGATATCGGTGTGAACATAAGGGAAATGCGCGAGATCGAGGAAATTCTCGACCAGCCGCAGCCCCGAGGCGCGGACGCGCACCGGGCCGCAATGGATCCAGCGGCGATCCGGCTCGAGGCTCTCGGGCAGTTCGAACAGGCCACGCTCGGGCGTGCCGAAGCTGACCCACAGGTGGTCGTAATCGGTGCGGACGCGGAGCTGGCGGCTGTCGGCTTGCACCTCGATGCCATCGGTGCGGCGGCGCACCACGAGGTCGGCGCCGAGCAGGCGCGACGGCGTCGCCACGCCCAGCGGGAAATCCTGGAGCGCGCCCAGTGTGTACCACTGGTCGAGGGCGGCCTGGTCGTCGGTGAGGCTCATGCGGCGGCTCCCTGTTCGATGCTCTGCCGCAAGGTGCGGAGATAGCGGGTGGCGGCAGCGATATCGCTGCCGGAGGTGGTGGCGTGCAGCATGGTCCTCCTGGCGTCGACGCGGTGCCAGCCGACATGCAGCGTTTCGCCGCCGAGCGGCACAGCAATCACCAGCTGCGCCGCCGATCCGCCGAGTGCCGCCAGTACCTCGGCGGGGGCGGCGTCGATCGCGAGGCTGAGCACCGGGGTCAGCTCGGGCAGGGCAGGCGGCGCGTCCGCGGCGTCGGTGCTCATCCAGATCATGTCGCCGACCTCCGTTGAAGCGAAGGCGTTGGCGCGGATGCTGGGTGGCACGGTCAGATCCGGATGGGCGGGGATGCGCAGGCACTGGGCGCCCGCGCCATATTGCCAGCCATGGTAGAGGCAGTTGAGCGCATTGCCGCGCACGAAGCCGAGGCTGAGTTGCATGCCGCGATGCGGGCAGCGATCCTCCCAGACCTGCGCCACGCCATCCTCGCCCCGCCAGATCACCAGCTCGCGGCCAGCGACGATGACGGCGCGCGTCACCCCCACGGGGACGTCGCGGCCGAGCGCTATCGGTATCCAGTCGGCCATGGTCGGCATCCCCTTCGGTAAACGGCCTTCAATTCATTGTATGCAATGTCGAGTAAGATGCACAAAATGTGTGCAGCTTATTTGAGCATGCGAAGCCATTAAGCATCTGTCGACCCGGCGGTGCAAGCGGTCTTGTCGGCCGGAACAAGCCAAGACACTGAATTCGTTGCGCTAATAACGACCGCCGAAGCTCGCCACAGCTTGGCACGTGGATTGCATTGATCCCCCTGGATACCGGCGCCGGCACTGAAGGCGGGGCCGGACGGTGCAATCCAGGGGAAGACGTCATGACATTCAACGCAATTTCTCGCCGTATGTTGCTGAAAGCCGGTGCAGCCGGTTTGGCGGCGTCGGCGCTGCCGTTCGGGATCGCCAAGGCGCAGACCAGCGTCATACTCGGCATCGTCTATGTCGGGCCGAAGGATGACTTCGGCTGGAACCAGGCGCACGCCGTGTCGGTGCAATCGCTGAAGGCACTGCCCGGCATTACCGTGGTGGAAGAGGAGAATGTGCCCGAGACCGACGCCGTGGCCAAGTCCATGGAGTCGATGATCAACCTCGATGGCGCCAACCTGATCCTCGCCACCTCCTTCGGCTACTACAACCCGTTCGTGGTGGAGTTGGCGAAGAAGTATCCCGACGTCACCTTCCGGCACGCGGCGCCGCTGTGGAACAAGGACAAGGACCCGGCCAATGCCGGCTCGTATTTCCCCTACCTGAACCAGGCGCATTACGTGAACGGCGTCGCCGCCGGGCTGTCCTCGGGCGGCAAGATCGGATTTGTCGCGGCAAAGCCCATTCCGTCGGTGCTCAGTAACATCAACTCGGTGCTGCTCGGGGCTCGCTCGGTGAACCCCAATGCCACGGTGCAGGTGATCTTCACCGGCGAGTGGAGCCTGCCGGTGCGCGAGGCGGAAGCCACCAACGCACTGGTCGATGCCGGCTGCGAAGTGATCACCTGCCACGTGGATAGCCCCAAGGTGGTGATCGAGACCGCCGAAGGCCGCGGGGTGAAGACCGCCGGACACAATGCCAGCCAGGCGCCGCTGGCGCCGAAAGGCTTCATCACCGGCGCCGAATACAAGTGGGAGACGATCTACAAGTCCTACGCCGACGACATCGCCGCTGGCAAAACCCCGCCGAACTTCCTCGTCGGCGGCTACAATAACGACATGCTGCGCAACACGCCGTATGGCGCCGGTGCGACGCCAGAGGCGATCGCCGCGGCCGATGCCGCGATCGCAGCGCTGGTCGGGGGCGCGCCGATCTACAAGGGCACGCTCAAGGACAATGCCGGCAATGTCGTGGTCGACAAGGACTACGACAATTACGACCCGTATCTCGATGGTATGAACTGGCTGCTCGAGGGCGTGCAGGGCTCGATCACTTGAGCCGGTCTTAGTCCAGATGTCGCGAAAAAGGCCCCCTCACCCGGCGCTGCGCGCCGACCTCTCCCCCAAGGGAGAGGTGACGCGGTGGCGCGATCTCGCCCCACGATCACCTCTCCCTCTGGGGGAGAGGTCGGATTGCGCAAGCAATCCGGGTGAGGGGGCCTTTCGGAAAGCGCGGAGTGCACCATGACCGCCGAAACCGCCGACAGCACTGCAGTTCCCGCCAATCCCGGCGCCAACCTGCAATTGCTGCGCTTCGCCGAGGCGCTGGCCATTCCGCTCGGGGCGTTGCTGGTGTCGGCGCTGCTGTTTGCGCTGTTCCTCCTCGCCATCGGCAAGGACCCGATGCAGTTTTACCAGCTGATCTGGACCGGCGGGTTCGGTTCGTCGTTCTCGATCCAGAACTCGCTGCAGCGCGCCGCGCCGCTGATCCTCACTGGCCTCGCCTTCGCCATTCCGGCGCGCATTGGCTTGACCATGATCGGCGGAGAGGGGGCGCTGGTGCTGGGTGGGTTCAGCGCCGCGGCGATCGCCATTCCGCTGGTGTCGAGTGCGGCGCCGGTGCCGGTGACGCTGCTGCTGATGGCCGCCACCGGCATGCTGGCGGGCGGGCTGTGGGTGGGGTTCACCGGCTGGCTGAAATATGCGCGCGGGGTCAACGAGACCATCGCTTCGCTGCTGATGAGCTACATCGCCATCGCCATCATGAACTTCTTCGTCGAGGGGGCGCTGCGCGATCCGGCCTCGGCCAACAAGCCCTCGACCATGCCGATCGGCGATGCCTACCGCATCGGCTCGATCCCCGGCACCGACGTGCACTGGGGCTTTGCGGCAGGCGTGGTGCTGGCGATCGGTCTCTGGGTGCTGATGAGCCGCACCACTTTCGGCTTTGCGGCAAGGATGACCGGCGGCAACCTCAGGGCGGCGCGGGCGCAGGGGCTGCCAGTGGGCATGCTGATGGTGGTGTGCTGCGCCATTGCCGGAGCCTGTGCCGGGCTTGCCGGTTTCTTCGAGGTGGCGGCAATCCATGGCCAGGCCAATGCCTCGCTGGTCGCCGGCTATGGCTTCACCGGCATCCTCGTCGCCTTCCTCGCCCGGCAGAACCCCTTGGCCGTCATTCCGGTGGCCATCCTGTTCGGCGCGCTGGCCGCAGCCGGCGGGGTGATCCAGCGGCGCATGGGCATGCCCGACGCCACGATCCTCGTGCTGCAGGGCATCATGTTCGTGGTGCTGCTGGTGTCTGAAACCCTCTATGGCCGGTTCAAGATCTTCCAGCCCAGGGCGAGCGGGGAGCGCACCTGATGGACAATGCGCTGGTTACCGTGCTGATCGCCATGCTCGGCGGCGCCATTCGGGTGTCGACGCCCTTCATGTTCGTGGCGCTAGGCGAAACGCTCACCGAGAAATCCGGCCGCATCAACCTGGGGCTCGAGGGCAACCTGGTGCTCGGCGCCATGGTCGCCTATGCGGTCAGCTATCTCAGCGGCAATGCCTGGCTCGGGGTGCTGGCGGCTGGCGGCTCGGGGCTGTTTCTCGGCGCGTTGCATGGGCTTATCTGCAAGCTGCCAAGGGTCAACGATATCGCCGTCGGCATTGCCATGATGAGCTTTGGCACCGGCATCGCCTTCTTCTTCGGCAAGCCGTTCATCCAGCCCACCGCACCGCGGCTCGACGCCATTCCGCTCGGCGACTGGACCGGCAACCCGGCTTTGGCCCAGGCGCTGCAGGTCAACCCGCTGTTCTTTGTCGGCATCGGGCTCGCCATTTTCATGTTCTGGGCGTTCAGGAACACCCGCTGGGGGCTGATCGTCCGGATGACTGGAGACAGCGCCGCCTCGGCCAAGGCGATGGGCGTGTCGGTTGATCTGGTGCGCTTTTTCGCCACCGCGGCGGGCGGCTTCCTCGCCGGCATCGGCGGGGCGTTCCTGTCGCTCTACTATCCGGGCAGCTGGAACCAGGGGCTGAGCTGGGGCAGGGGCTGATGGCCGTGGCGCTGGTGATCTTTGCGCGCTGGGACCCGATCAAATGCATCTGGGCGGCGCTGCTCTTTGGCGCCGCGGGAGCCATCGGCCCGTCGCTGCAATCGATCGGCATTTCCAGGGCTACTACTTCTTCAACGCCGCCCCCTACATCCTGACGCTGATCATCATGATCATCTCAGCCGGCTCCAAAAGTTCGGCCCGCGATGTGCCGGGCGAACTGTCGATCACCAAGTGAGGGGCGCGAGATGAGCAGTTCCATGGACGAGCGGATCGAGGCGGCGCTGGTGCCTGATGGACGGACCGTCGCTTCGACGCCCTACCCGTGGCCGTATGACGGCGACCTCGGGCCGCACAACACGGTGCTGATCGCCATCGACATGCAGACCGATTTCTGCGGGCCGGGCGGCTATGTCGACTCGATGGGTTACGACATCTCGCTCACGCGGGCGCCGATCGCGCCGCTGCAAAAACTGTTCGCGGCGTTCCGCGCCAAAGGCTACCCGATCATCCACACGCGCGAGGGCCACAAGCCGGACCTGAGCGACCTGCCGGCCAACAAGCGCTGGCGCTCGCAACGGATCGGCGCCGGCATCGGCGACCAGGGGCCGCAGGGCCGCATCCTGGTGCGCGGCGAGCCGGGCTGGGAGATCATCCCTGAACTCTCGCCTCAACCCGGTGAAGCGATCATCGACAAGCCGGGCAAGGGTTCGTTCGCCTCCACCGATCTCGAGCTGATCCTGCGGCTCAAGGGCATCCGCAACATCGTTTTGACCGGCATCACCACTGATGTGTGCGTCCACACCACGATGCGCGAAGCCAATGATCGCGGCTTCGAATGCGTGCTGCTGGAGGATTGCTGCGCCGCCACCAAATACGACAACCACCTCGCCGCCATCGACATGATCAAGATGCAGGGCGGGGTGTTCGGCGCCGTCTCGACCTCCGAAGCGCTGATGGAGGTGCTGTGATGGCCGGCCGCGCCCCTTCGCTCGAAGCCATCGGCATGACCAAGGCGTTCGGGCCGCTGCTGGCGCTCGACCAGGTGTCGATCAAGGTTGCAGCCGGCTCGTTCCATGCGCTGCTCGGCGAGAACGGCGCCGGCAAGTCGACGCTGGTCAAGTGCATCATGGGGTTCTACAGCGCCGACAAAGGGCAGGTGCAGCTCGACGGGAAGGAAGTTTCGATCCGTTCGCCGCGCGATGCGCGAGCCAATGGTATCGGCATGGTCTACCAGCAGTTCACCCTGGTGCCGTGCCTGACGGGCGCGGAAAACCTGGTGATCTCGCGGGCCGATACGCCTGCGATTATCGATTGGGCCAAGGAGAAGAAGCACCTCGACGATTTCATGCAGCAGATGCCGTTCCGGGTGCCGATGGATACCCAGGTATCGTCGCTGTCGGCGGGCGAAAAGCAGAAGCTCGAAATCCTGAAGCTGCTCTATCTCGACCAGCGCTTCATGATTTTGGACGAGCCGACCTCGGTGCTGACCCCGGGTGAGGCCGACGAGATGCTGGGGCTCTTGGGTGGCATGGCGGCGCGAAAAGAGATCACCGTGCTGATGATCTCGCACAAGTTCCGTGAGGTGAAAGCGTTCTGCGACCATTTCACCGTGCTCAGGCGCGGCCGCTTTACCGGAGCAGGTGACGCGAAGAGTGTGAGCGTTGCCGAGATGAGCGCCATGATGATCGGCGATACGGCGATCCGCGAGCGCGCCGCCCGCAAGGTGCAGGCGGAAGGCGCGGATCGGCTGGAACTGGCCGGGCTGTTCGCCGAAGACAATGACGGGTTGCCGGCGATCAAATCGGTCAATCTGAAGGTGAAAGCCGGCGAGATCGTCGGCATTGCCGGGGTTTCGGGCAATGGCCAATCGGCGCTGGTCGAGGCGCTCAGCGGGCAGCGGCCGCTGTCGGATGGCGGCATCTACATCAATGGCGAGTTCTTCCGGCCCAAACGCGGGGCGTTCGACCGCTACAAGGTGTTCGGCCTGCCCGAGGAACCGCTGAAGAACGCCACCGTGCCGCGGATGAGCGTTGCCGAAAACCTGGCGTTCCGCTCCTTCGACAAGCCGCCGGTGGCGAAGCTCGGCTGGTGGATGTCGCCGGGGCCGATGCGGGAGAAGGCGAAGGAACTGATCGCCCGCTATCGGGTGAAGACGCAGGGGCCGGACGCGCCGATCGAGACACTTTCGGGCGGCAATGTGCAGCGGGCGGTCCTGGCGCGCGAACTCAGCGGCGATGTCGATGTGCTGATCGTCGCCAACCCGTGCTTCGGGCTGGATTTCGCTTCGGTGGCCGACATCCGCAGCCAGATCATGGAACAGCGCAACCGCGGCGCGGCAGTGCTGCTGGTGAGCGAAGACCTCGACGAAATCCTCGAGCTCGCCGACCGGGTGGCGGTGATGAGTGGCGGCACGATCAACTATGTGGCGCGCATCGAGGACACCGACCGGAACACCATCGGCCAGCACATGGCGGGACATTGAGATGCGCGCTGCGACCGCGACAGGGCAGACGAAACCTCAGGCTTGGGGCAGAGGCTGGCGGTGGGCAGCGCCGGGTGAGGGGGCCCTCAATTGGGTCCGTGGCAGGGTGAAGGGCCCCCTCACATACTTTCTGGTGGAGCGCTGGAGCGAGGCGGATGGTTTCGAGCGTGCGGCTCCCCCCTCCCCAACCCTCCCCGCAAGGGGGAGGGTGTCGCACCGAGTTTCTGGCAACGTCGTGCCTCAAGCACCAGCGGGCACCTCCCCCCTTGCGGGGGAGGTTGGGAGGGGGGAGGCCGCAGGCGGTGAGCTAGCGGACTACCTCCTGATCCACATCCCTATCCGCGGCTCTTTCGTGATCCCTCAATGATCTCCGTCCCCTCCCGTCCCTACCCATACCCGCTCGACCCCGCCCACACGGCGCTGGTGGTCATCGACATGCAGCGCGATTTCATCGAGCGCGGCGGCTTCGGGGATTCGCTCGGCAATGACGTCAATCGGCTCGAGGCGATCATCCCGACCACGGCGGCGCTGCTGGAGCTGTTCCGGCAAAAGGGCTGGCCGGTGATCCATACGCGCGAGGCGCATATGCCCGACCTCAGCGACTGCCCGCCGGCGAAAATCCGGCGCGGCAACCCCTCGCTGCATATCGGTGAGGCCGGGGCGATGGGGCGGCTGCTGGTGCGGGGCGAGCCGGGCAACCAGATCGTTGCGGCGCTGGCGCCGATCGATGGCGAGATCGTCGTCGACAAGCCGGGGAAGGGGATGTTCTGGGCCACCGGGCTGCACGAACAGCTGCAGGGGCTGGGGATCACCCACCTGGTGTTCGCGGGCGTCACCACCGAAGTATGCGTCCAGACCTCGATGCGCGAGGCCAACGATCGCGGCTACGAGTGCCTGCTGATCGAGGATGCGACGGAGAGCTATTTCGCCGAGTTCAAGGCGGCGACATTGGCGATGATCGCGGCGCAGGGCGGCATTGTCGGCTGGGTGACGCCGCTCGCGGCGCTGGAAGCGGCGGTTAGGGCATGATGGTCAACGATCCCGTAGTCGTCGCCGAGGTGGAAGCGGTGTTCGCGCGCTACGAGGCGGCGCTGGTTGCCAATGACCTCGCAGTGCTCGACGAGCTGTTTCTCGATAGCGCGCTGACCATCCGCTACGGCATTGCCGAAAACCTCTATGGCAGCGAAGCGATCCGCGCGTTCCGGCGGCTGCGGCCGCTGGCCGGGCCGGGCCGGCAACTGGCCCGGACGGTGATAACCAGCTATGGCCGCGACACCGCGATCGCGTCGACGCTGTTTCACAATGCCGGCGCGCCAGGCAAGGTGGGCCGGCAGATGCAGACGTGGATACGGATGCCGGATGGCTGGCGCATCGCCGCGGCGCATGTCAGCGTCATCGACGCTACGACTTAGACTATTCTTGAGGGGACTATGCTGAAACGCACCTCCGGCGAGGAGATCCGCCGCGTGCTGGCCAGCCGCATCATCGCCGGCGAGCTCGAACCGGGCACGCCGCTCGACGAAACGCTGCTGGCCGGCGAATTCGCGGTGTCACGCACCCCGGTGCGCGAGGCGCTGCGGTTGCTGGCGGCCAGCGGGCTGGTGGATCAGAAGCCACATGCCCGGGCCCTGGTGGCAAAGCCGGCGCCCGATGAGCTGGCCGGGATGTTCGAGGTGATGGGCTATCTCGAAGCGCTATGCGCCGGGCTCTGCGCGGTGATGATGAATGCGGCCGAGCGCGAGGCGCTCGATGCGCAGCATGCCGAGATGGCCGGCATCGTGCGGGCCGGCGATGCCACCGGCTATGCCGAGGCGAACGACGCCTTTCACACCGCTATCTACGATGGGGCACACAACGCCTATCTCAGCGAAATCACCGTCTCGACCCGGCAGCGGCTGCAGCCGTTCCGGCGCGCCCAGTTCGGGGCCCGTGGGCGCCTGCAGCAATCGCATGCCGAGCACGGGCTGATCGTCGAAGCGATATTGCGGGGTGACCGCGCTGAGGCCGAGGCGGCGATGCGCAAGCATATTGCGATTGTCGGCGATGCTTATGAGCGGTTGAGCCGGGTTTGAGGGAAGCACCGGCGGTGCCATAATCCTCCCCCGCGTGGCGGGGGAGGGGGACCAGCGAAGCTGGTGGAGGGGGCGGCCAAACCATCGGCTCTTCATACCCCCTCCACCGCCTTCGGCGGTCCCCCTCCCCCGCCACGCGGGGGAGGATCACGGAGAGGCCGGCGACTAAGCCGGTACCTTCGCAGCCAGAAACTTCCGCCAGCCGCCGAACTCCGAAATATCCCGCGCGCCGCTGACCGCTTCGGCTTCGACCAGGAACCCCTTGGCGGTGGTGCCATCGGCAAACCGCAGCGTGCCCACGCCAAGCGGCGCCGGGATCTTTGCAACGAACGCCCCGAACCCGCCAGCATCCAGCGACCACACTTCTGTAGCAATCGCTGCACCCGTGCCGTCGCCAACGCGCAGCAGGCCGGGTTTTGGCGGGGTGGTGCCGGGGAGGGCGTAGAGGCGGTAATCCCGCGTGGTGACGGCTTCGCGGACAAAGCTGCCGCCGAGCGCTGTCAGCTCGCCGTTGAGCGGCAGGCCGGAGAGGTGGGCGCCGACCACGGCGATCTCGATGCGCTCTGCTGTGGCGCGCAATGGAGCGGCGAGCGCTTCGCCTGCAAGTGCGACGCCGATGCCGGCGAGGGTACCGTCAGTGTTGGCCTTGCCGATCAGCGTCAGGCTGCCGCGCAAGCCGTCGGAGCGGCTGCCGGTGGGGACTGCCAGCGCCGCGAGATCGAGCAGGTTGACGAAGTTGGTGTAGCTGCCGAGGTTGGAGTTGAGGGCAATCGGGTCGGCTGCGAGTTCCGCCACGGTATAGGCGCGCGGCACCGTGGGGACCGCGAGGCAATCGAGGCTGTTGAGCAGCGGCGCGACGGCGCGCTTCAGCTCCATCAACCGGTAGGTGGCTTCGAAGGCGGCGACGGCGGTGAGGCCGCGAGCGCCCTCGATGATCTTGCGGGTTACCGGATGGAAGCTGTCGGGGCTGGCCTCGATCAGGGTTTTCGTCGCGGCGTAGCGCTCGGCCACCCACGGCCCTTCGTAGAGCAGCCGGGCGACGGCATGCAGCGGCTCGAAATCGACCTCGACAATCTCGGCGCTTAGTGCGGCGAGGCGCTCGAGATCTTCGGCATAGGAGGGTTCGGCCGCGGTATCGCCGAAGAACTTGCGTTGGGCCGGCAGCGGTACGCCGACCCGCAGGCGCGGCGGCATGGCGGACAGGGTGGGCGCCGGCAGTTGCCGCGAATAGGCATCGGCGGCGTCGTAGGCCGCAGCGACCGTGGTGACGCGGAAGGCGGTGGCGACGTCGCGCGCAAAGACCGAGATGGTGTCGAGGGTGCGGCAGGCCGGCACCATGCCCGAGGCCGAGAACAGGCCGAGCGTGGGCTTCAACCCGACAATGCCGTTCATCCCGGCCGGGATGCGGCCCGAGCCGGCGGTGTCGGTGCCGAGGGCGAAATCAACGATGCTGGCGGCCACGGCCACCGCCGAACCGGAGCTAGAGCCGCCCGGCACCAGGTCGGCGCGCTGCACGTTGCGCGGCACGCCATAGGGCGAACGCACCCCGACGAGGCCGGTGGCGAACTGATCGAGATTGGTTTTGCCCAGGACGATAGCACCAGCAGCTTCGAGCCGGGCCACGACGAAGGCCGAGCGCGCCGGCGTGTAGAGGAAATCCGGGCAGGCGGCGGTGGTGGGGAGGCCGGCCGCGTCGATATTGTCTTTGACGGCGAAGATCAGCCCGTAGAGCGGCTTGCCCTCGGGGCCGGCGGCTTCAAGGGCTGCGGCTTCGGCCAGCAGGGTCGCTTCGGGCTTGAGGCTGATGAAGGTGGCGGGGTCGTCATAGGCCTTGAGGGCGGCGAGAGCCTGGTGCACGGCGGCGGTGGGGGAAGTCGGCTGCGGCAAGGCTCGGCCCTCGGGGTTGGTCGAGCTGATTATGCACAGTCTGGGGTGGGGGCATACCGAGATGTGTGCATTGAGGGTGGGTATGCAGAAAAATTGTGCAGGTGTGGTGCGGATGCACGAGATGCTGGTGGATTGGGCAGTTGGTTGGTGGCCTCTGAGGCAGCCACCGGCCTCTCCGTCGTCTCCCCCTTTGCGGGGGAGAAAGCGAAAACTTGGGCTTGGCGCAGCCAAGTCCTTAGTTTTTGCAAGAGGGGGCATGGGAGGCACGGTGCCCGCAACGTCCCCCTCTTGGAATTTCTAAGGCTTAGCGAAGGAGCTAAGCCCAAGAAATTGAATTCTCCCCCGCAAGGGGGAGACGCCGGAGAGGCCGGTGCGTCAGTCCGCGAACCGCCCGACCGGCACCCCTCGCGTCCCACTCGGCAAGCTCACCATCGCCCCGCAGAGCGGCCATTTCGCCAGGTCCTCGGCCGACACGCCGGCGCTGAGGCTGGGGACGTAGAGCGTCGAGAGGTCGGGGCCGCCGAAGCAGGGCATGGTGGGGCGGTAGTTGGGGAGGTCGATTGAGCGCAGCAGCTTGCCGTCTGGCGAGAAGCAGTTGAGGCGGCTGGCTGAGGCGCCGCCTGACCAGTAGTTGCCATCGACATCGCAGGCGCCGCCATCGGGGCGGCCGGTCAATTCGTCGAGGTCGAGCCAGCGGCGGCGGTTGGAGGCGGTGCCGGTTGATGGGTTAAAGTCGTAGATATCGACCCAGATGCCGCGGGAGTCCGAATGGTACATGCGGGTGCCGGAACCATCCCAGGCGAGGCCGTTGGAAATGCGGAAATTCTCGGCGATGACGGTGGTGCCGCCATCGGGGGCGACGCGATAGAGCACGCCGGCCGGATCGGCGGTGCCGCTCGCATCCATCGAGCCGACCCAGAAGGCGCCATCGGGGCCGACCTTGCCATCGTTGAGCCGCATCTCCGGTTTGCGGTGGGTGACCGCGGCGAGTGGCTGGCGGCTGCCGTCGCGCGGGTCGAACAGGATCACCGTGCTCTTGAGTGCGACGACCAGCCTGTCGGAGCGGCAGAGCCCGAGGGCGCCGACCGGCTCGCCCATTTCCCAGCGTTCGCGGACGCCGGTGGCGGGATCGAGGCGGTAGATGATGCCGGGTGTGATATCGACCCAGTACAGACGGCTCGTGCGCTCGTCCCAGACCGGGCTCTCGCCGATGTCGCAGCGATCGGCATCGACGATGGTGATGGTGGGTGCAGTCATCTCAGGAATCATCATACTGGTTTGGCAAAGTCATAGTACAGGAGGGGATAACATGTATGTAGGCACCCAGCTCGGCGGCGATCAGTTCGCCAAGGTCGGCGATCGCTATCTGAAGCAGCTGGCCCAGCTCGGGGTGAAGCATGTGTGCATCGACCCGGTCGGCGACCCCTGGCAGTGGGATCGCGATATCCTGATGCGGCATGCCGAGCATGTGTCGAAGTTCGGCCTCGTGCTCGACATGGTGCAACTGCCGCTCCCCTCCTCGGGTATCGAGCGCAACCACCAGGCGCCGGGGATCGTGCTCGGCAAGCCGGGCGAGCGCGACCGCGAGATCGACGGCATCTGCCGGATCATCGAGGCCTTGGCGGAAGCCGGGATCGGCGCCGCCAAGTACAATTTCAACGTGCTGGGGATTCCGCGCACCGTGTCGGAAACCGGCCGCGGCGGGCAGAAGCTTTCGACCTGGCGCGCCAACGAGGCCACCGATGGCGAGACGCTGACCATTGCCGGCAAGGTGAGCTCCGAGGAGTTCTGGGGCCGCATCGAGTATTTCCTCGAGCGCGTGGTGCCGGTGGCCACCGCCAGCAAGGTGCGGCTCGCCTGCCATCCGCATGACCCGATGACCCCGCCGGGCTATCGCGGCTTCGAAAGCCGGGTGCTGTCGAGCGTCGAGGGGCTGATGCGGTTCGTCCAGACCTGCGAGAGCCCGTACCACGGGCTCAATTTCTGCCAGGGCACGGTGGCCGAGGGGATGGAAAACCCGCGGGCCGAGATCGGCGAGGTGATCCGCTGGTTCGGCAGCCGCAAGAAGATCTTCAACGTGCATTTCCGCAACATCAAAGGCGGCCGCTACTCGTTCACCGAGGAGTTCCCGGATGCCGGCGACATGGACATGCCGGCGGCGCTGAAGATCTATCACGAGGTCGGCTATGACGGCATGATCATGCCTGATCACGTGCCGCATATCGATGCGGACAACTCGATGGAAACCGCCTTCGCCTTCTGCTTCGGCTATATCATCGCGCTGTTCCAGGCCAATGGCTGGGATCCGTACGGCGCCTGAGGTGCGAGATGCCGAAAACCCTGCTCACCGGCGCCTCCGGGCGGCTCGGCAATTATCTGCGCGCGCAGTTCGCGAGGGCGGGCCGGCCGCTGCTGGCGACTGACCTTGTCGCTCCCGCTGACGGTGGTGATGTGGTGCTGGCCGACCTTGCCGACCGCGCTGCGGTGGAGGCGCTGATGGCCGAGGATATCGAGGCCGTGGTGCATTTCGGCGGCATGGCCAACGAGGCGGCGTGGCAGACCATACTCGATGCCAATATCGCCGGCACCTACAACCTGTTCGAGGCGGCGCGGCAGGCCGGGGTGAAGCGGGTGATCTACGCCTCATCCTACCATGTGCTGGGGATGCATGAGGTGAGCGCGGCGCCGCTCGACCGCCATGCCGAGGTGCGGCCGGATTCGCTCTATGCGGTGAGCAAGCTGTTCGGCGAGAACCTCAGCCGGCTCTATTACGACAAGTTCGGCATCGAGTGCCTGAACATGAGGATCTGCGCGGCGAACAATCCGGGCTCGCAGCGCGACCTGAAGCTCTGGTGTCACCCGGATGATCTCACCCGGCTGGTGTTTGCCGGGCTCGATGCGCCGGAGTTGGGCTATCGCACGGTGTTCGCGATCTCCGACAATGTGGGGGCGTGGTATCGGAACGAGGCTTCGGAGACGCTGGGGTGGCGGCCGGAGCATTCGTCGAGTGAGCTGCCGGCGCCGGCGGGAGGGTGGCCGCTGCCGGAGCCGAAAGTGGCGGTGCTGCAGGGCGGGGGTTTTGCGGTGCGCGGGCATTTTGAGGATTAAGGGCGCCGGCCTCTCCGTCGCTTCTCCCCTGAGGGGAGAAGGTGGCGCGCAGCGCCGGATGAGGGGTGAAGCGGTGCCGAGAGCGCTCGCTGAGAAGCTGAACCCCTCACCCAAGTTCCGCTACGGACCTTTGGTCCTAGCTTCACTACCCTCTCCCCTCCTAGGGGAGCGCGATAGCGCCCCCGAGGGCGAGGGGTTCCTGACTGCTGGCCTCAGCTCTTAGCCCTTCAGCGGCCCGCCCGCCTCTTTCACCATCTCCACCAGCCGCTTGAACACATTGCCGCTCTGGCGGATGCCATCGTGTTCGTATTCGTTGGTGACCCAGTGCTGCAGGTTGCCGACTTCCGCTGCGGTTTCGAGGGACAGGCCGGCATCGACATAGAGATCGTCGTAATAGACCACGGCGCTCACCGGGACTTCGTTCTTCGCGAGGCGCTTGGGGTCATAGAGCGCCGAATAGCTCTCGCGTTGCGCCAGAGCATCGACGCCGGCTTTGAACGGGCGGAGCGAGCGGATTTCCTCGAACATCCACGGGTACATCATCTCGCCGGTGAACAGCAGCGGGCGGGCTGATGGGTCGAACTCGGGGTGCTGGGCGCGCACCCGCTCGGCGGCCCAGTTGGTGGCGCCGGCCTCATGCCCGTAGATGCTTTCCTGCAGCGCGGCGAAGAGCGGGCCGGTGTCGTAGCTGGTGAGGCTCATGACGCTGAACAGGAAATGGTCCGAAAGCCGGTTGGGGGCGGAGAAGGCTTCGTCGATCAGCCAGTGGACGTTCTCGTGGCCGGGCGCCATGCCCAGATCGATGCCGATGGTCTGCAGCCGCTTGACGGTCAGCCGGTCGCCATCGGGGAGGCGCACGTCGCTGCCGGCGATGGCATCGGCTATGGCGGCGACGCGGGCGACGTCGTCGGGGTAGCGCTTGTAGTAAAGGCGGGTCTTTGCAGCGGCGCGCGGATAGGTGCGGCGGTAGACTTCATCGGCCGAAGGACGGAGGCTGGCGAGGCCGCCGGCGACGTAGCAGGCGGCGAGCGCTTCGGGGTAGCGGCTGAGATAGGTGAGAGTGAGGAAGCCGCCATAGCTCTGGCCGAGCGATTCCCAGCGCTTACCGGGGAACAGGGTTTTGCGGGCGTGCTCGAAATCGTCGACGATCGAGTCGGCGCGGAAATGGCTGAGATAGTCGGCGGCGGCATCGGCGTCGGAGAACTGCGCCATGATGGCCGCTTCGATGCGGGTGGAGCGGCCGGTGCCGCGCTCGTCGGGCAGGATGACGCGATGCGTCTTCAGCGCCTCGGCCAGCCAGGACGGGCTGCCCTTGGTCGGACGTGGCGACTTGCCGCCCGGGCCGCCCTGCAGGAACACCAAGAGCGGCAGGTCGTCATGGCGCTTGGTCGGGTCGACCACCTCGCGCAGGAACAGCTCGATGGTCTTGCCCTGCGGCTGGCTCCAATCGAGCGGCACCGGCAGCAGGTGGTCGCGGATCAGCATGCCGGGGATGGTGTATTCGGCGACGGGCATAGCGGGCAATTCCTTACCGGACACGGGGGTCGAGTAGCACGTAGGCGATATCGACGATGATGTTGGCGACGACGATGAACAGGCCGCCGAGCAGCACCACGCCGATGATGATGGGGCGATCCTGGTTGGCGACGGCCTGCACCGCCAGCGCGCCGACACCCTGCAGGCCATAGACCTGTTCGATGACGATGGCACCCCCGAGCAGCAGTGCGATATCGGCGCCGAGCTGGGTGGCGAGCGGGGTGAGGGTGGCGCGCATGCCGTGCTTCCAGACCACCTTCCGCTCACTCAGCCCCTTGGCGCGGGCGGTGCGGATGTAATCCTCGCCCATCACCTCGAGCATCTGCCCACGGGTGAGGCGGGCATAGACCGCGGCGGTGGTGAGCGCCAGGGTGGTCCAGGGCAGGATCAGGTGCCAGGCCCAGATGGCAGGGTTGGGGAGGAACGGTTTGAAGCCGCCGGCCGGGAACAGCATGAAGCCCGATTGCCGGGGCAGGAAGTAGAACAGGTAAAGCGACATCATGCCGAGGACGAAGGTCGGAAAGCTGAGGCCGATGAGGATAAAGCCCTGGCCGAGCCGGTCGCGCACCCCGCCGGGATGACGCGCCGACATGATGCCGATGGGAATGCCGACGGCGAGCCAGACCAGCACCCCACCCACCACCAGCGACAGGGTGGCGGGCAGGCGGTTGAAGATCAGCTTCGCGACCGGCTGCTGGTTGCGGTAGGAAAAGCCGAGATCGCCGGTCACCGCCTTCCCCAGAAAGCTCAGATATTGCACGTGGATCGGCCGGTCGAGGCCGAGATTGGTGCGGATCTGGATCAGCTGCGTTTCGGTCGCCTTGTCGCCCGCCACCATGCGGGCCGGGTCGCCCGGGGCGACGAAGAACAGGAAGAATACGAACATGCTGAGGACGAGGAGGATCAGCGCGCCGAACAGCACGCGGCCGGTGAGGTAGCGGATCATCTGGCTTTCCTCTGGGTCGCTCTCTTGGTGGCCCGGCCGCGCGGATCGAGCGCGTCGCGCAGGCCATCGCCGAGGATGTTGAAGGCGAGCGTGGTGAACAGCAGCGCGAGGCCGGGGATCAGCACCAGCCAGGCGGCGACGAGGTAGAGCGAGTTGCCGGCCGCATCGGCCAGCATGCCGCCCCAGCTCGGGGCCGGCGGCACGATGCCCATGCCGAGAAAGCTCAGCGTCGCCTCGAAGACGATCGAACCGGGGATCATCATGGTGGTGTAGACGATGATCGGCACGCTGAGGTTGGGCAGGATATCGATGAACATTATCGATAGCGGCCCGGCGCCGAGCGAGCGGCTGGCTTCGACGAATTCCTGCCGGCGCAGCGACATCACCTGGCCGCGGATGACGCGACCCATGGTGGTCCAGCTGAAAAACACGATGACGCCGATACTGAGCGACAGGCTGGGGCCGAACACCGAGACCAGCGCCAGGGCGCAGAGCAGGAACGGCACGCTCATCACCAGGTCCATGGCGCGGCTCAGGACGGTATCGACCCAGCCGCCGAAATAACCGGCGACCATACCGACCGTGATGCCGATCAGCGCTGCGACCACGGCGGCGAGGACGCCGACGGTGAGCGAGACCTGCGCGCCATAGGCGAGGCGGACCAGCACGTCGCGGCCGAGATGATCGGTGCCGAACAGGAATTCGGCATTGGGCGCTACCGGCAGGCCCATCTCGGAGAGGCCGGTATCGCGATACTGCTCGATGGCCGAGTGGCCGGTCAGCGCCGAAATCCACGGGGCGGACAGCGCGAACAGCACCACGAGGACAATGAACACCAGCGCGGCGATGATCGCCGGGTCGCGGCCGAGGCGGCGGAGGGTCAGCGCCAGCGAGCCGCGCTGCACCACGGCGGTGGAAGCTGCGGCGCTCATTCGGCGGCCACCGCGACATGCGAGGCGATGAGCGTGCGGCCGGCGGCGGGGTGGCGGGGCGGGGTGGTGACCGAGGCAGCGAGCAGAGTGCGCGTATAGGGATGCTGTGGCGCGCGGTAGAGCGTCTCGGCTTCGGCGAGTTCGACGATCTGGCCGGCCTGCATCACGGCGATGCGGTCGCAGACATGCCGGACCACGGCAAGGTCATGCGAGATGAAGAGGTAAGTGAGGTCGAGGTCGCGCTGCAGCGAACGCATCAGGTTGAGCACCTGGGCCTGGATCGAGACATCGAGGGCGGAGACCGGTTCGTCATAGATGATCAGCGCGGGGTTGAGCGCCAGGGCGCGGGCGATGCCGATGCGCTGACGCTGGCCGCCGGAGAATTCCGAGGGGAAGCGATTATAGTGCTCGGGGTTGAGGCCGACGAGTTCCATCAGCCGCTGCACCTCGCGCTTCCGCTCGGCGCCACTGGCGAGGCCGTGGATGCGGTAGGGGTCGCCGATGATGGCGCCGACGCGGCGGCGCGGGTTCAGGGCGCCGAAGGGGTTCTGGAACACCAGTTGCACCTCGCGCCGCATTGCCTGCCAGGCGCGCGCGTCGAGCGAGCCGAGGTCGCGGCCGAGCAGGGCGACCTTGCCTGATGTCATCGGGATCAGCCCGGCGAGGACGCGGGCAAAGGTGGATTTGCCGCAGCCGCTTTCGCCGACGAGGCCGAGAGTCTCGCCACGTTTGAGTTCGAGGTCGATGCCCTTCAGCACTTCGAAGCCGGCGCCAGGGTTGAAGAGGCTGCCGGCGCCATAGGTCAGGCGGACGCCCTCGGCCTTGACCACGACTTCGTCGGCAGCCGGCGCCTTGGCGACGGCGGTGCTTTGGGCGCCGGCATCGGCGGGTGGGCCTTCGAGCCAGCACAGCGACTGTAAGCCGTCGCTGAAGACGCGGAGCGGCGGCGCCTCGGTGGTACAGCGCGGCATGGCGCTGGCGCAGCGTGGGGCGAACACGCAGCCGACGGGGGTATCGAGCAGGCTCGGCGGCCGGCCGGGGATCGGCACCAGCTCGGCGCCGGCTTCGTAGTTGGCGGGCGAGGAGGCGAGCAGGCCGGCGGTGTAGGGGTGGGCCGGAGCGGCGAAGAGCGGGGCGCTGGGCCCCAGCTCCATGCGGCGGCCGGCATACATTACCATCACGTGGTCGGCGATGCTCGAGAGCAGGCCGAGATCGTGGGTGATCATCACCACGGTGGTGCCGCGTTCGCGCCGCATCTCGTCGAGCAGCGCGACGATCTGGGCCTGTACGGTGACGTCGAGGGCGGTGGTGGGTTCGTCGGCGATGACCAGCGGCGGATTGAGCACCAGCGCCATGGCGATCATCACGCGCTGGCGCATGCCGCCGGAAAACTGGTGCGGAAAGCTGTCGAAGCGGTGGTCCGCATCGGTAATGCCCACGCGGGCGAGGAGGTCGACGGCGCGGCGGCGCGCCACAGCCTTCTCCACCTTCTCGTGGGCGTGGATCATCTCGGTGATCTGGCTGCCGACGGTGTAGTAGGGGTGAAGGCTCGACATCGGATCCTGAAAGATCATGCCGATGCGCGAACCGCGGATCGATTGCAGCGCGGCGGGTTTGAGGCCGAGGAGATTCCTGCCCTCGAACAGCACCTCGCCGGTGACCGTGGCGTTGGGCAGAAGGCCGAGGATCGCCTGGGTGAGGACGCTCTTACCCGAACCGGACTCGCCGGCAATGCCGAACAGTTCGCCGGCTTCGAGCGCGAAGGAGACGTCGCGCACCGCGTGGATAACGCCGTCTTCAGTCGGGATATCGACGCTCAGATGCCGCGCTTCGAGAACTGCCACGCAACTGCTCCAGTCAGAAGAAAGACGGTCCCGCGTCAGTTCGCGATGGGTTGAGAGACCGGTGACTGCCCCTCACCCCGACCCTCTCCCCAGCGGGGAGAGGGGGCGATGGGCTCACCGGCGGTGCCACTCGCGTCCCCTCTCCCCGCCGGGGAGAGGGTTAGGGTGAGGGGCAGTACCAACCAAACGCGAACTACCTTGGCGCGGAACCTCGTGTGCGCAGACTTCAGCCTATTGCTGCAGCCAGACGTTGGTCCAGTCGCCCTGGACGCCGATCGAGTAGGGCTGGAAGTTCTGCACCGCGGCGCCGTGGTAGAGCACGATCAGGTTGGCGATCAGCGGCACCACCGGCGCATCGGCCATCACCAGCTCATCGACCTGGGCCCAGAGCGCGCCGACTTCCTCGGGCGTCGTGGCATTGATCGCCTGCTGGCCAAGCTCGTTCGCCTTGTCGTTGTTGTAGTCGGTGTAGTTGTAGGTCTGGTGCGTGCCGTCATAGCTGAACTGCGGCTGGAACACCGAGCGCGCCGAGCCGCCGGCCCAATCCGGAGTCCAGCCGACCGGGGCGATATCCCAGGTGCCTTCCTGGGTATTCACCGGGTTGGTCATGAACTTCGAATAGTAGTCGGCGGGCGCCACCGGGGTCAGCTCGAGCGTGATGCCGGCCTTGGCCATCGAGGCCTGGATGGTCTGCGCCACCGCCGGCTCGTTGCCCTTGTTGCGGAACGGCATTTTCAGCGTGATGCCGTTGGGGAAGCCGGCTTCGGCGAGCAGCGCCTTGGCCCTTTCCGGATCACCCTTGGCGTCGGCCGAGGGGTAGAGGTTGAACTCGTGATAGCCGAGCACGCCGAGGCCGAAAATGCCGTTGACGGGTTTGGCGATCGAGGGCCCGCCCATCTGCTGGACGATGGCGGCCTTGTCGACGGCGTAGTTCAGCGCCTGGCGGACTTTCAGGTCCTTCAGCGCGCCGTTATTGTTGCCCGAGACGGTGTTGATGAAGATGAAGTTGGTGTTGCCCGAGGACACCGTCATCAGCTTCTCGTCGCCCTGCGCGGTCAGCATCTGGAGGATCGCCGGCGGGATGGTGACGTCATAGGTCATGTCGCCATCGCCCGATTGCAGCTGCTGCATGATCGCGTCGACAGTAAGCCCGAACGTGAGGTCGATCTGGTCGACATAGGCCTTGCGCAGCGGATCGCTGTCGGCGGTCCAGGCCGGGTTGCGCACCAGCTGCAGGGATGAATCCGGGGTATAGGCGCCCGGGGTATAGGGGCCGCTGGCGATGAAATTGCTGCGGTAATCCGGGCCATCGGGCAGATAGTCGAGCACTTCGATCGGCGCCGGAGCAGAGGTGGCGAGCGACAGCATGTAGATGAAGTCGCCGGCGCGCTGCGTCAGCTTGATCACCACGGTCTCATCATCCGGGGTCTCGATGCCGGTGATGTCGTTGCCCTCGATATAGGCCTTCATCGCTTCGACGGTCGGCTCGACCTTACTGAAGCCGTCGCAGAACGTGGCCATGCCGGCGACGAGGCTCGAGTAATAGGTCAATGCCGCCGAGCCGAGCGCCGGGTTGCACATGCGCTTGAAGCCGCGCTCGAGGTCGGCTGAGGTGATCTGGCGGGCGCCCGAGGGGGCGTTCCACTGCGCGCCCTGACGGAGCTTGAAGGTGTAGGTGAGGCCGTCATCGGTCGGCTGCGGCACTTCGGTGGCGAGGTCGCCCTTGGGGGTGATCCGCACCGTCTCGTCGGTCGAGGCCTCATACGAGATCAGCTGGCGCGACACGGCGCGCAGGAAATTGTTGGTGGTGACCAAAGCCGCCGAGGTCGGGTCGAAATGGTCGAGATCCTCGGTGCCGAGGATGCGCAGCGTGCCGCCCGGCTGGGCGTCCTGCGCGAGGCTCGGCAAGCTCGACAGGGCAGTGGCAACGAGGCCGGCGAGCGCCAGCCGCGGCAGCAGTCTCAAGCGTTTCGGGGTGGTATGCGCCATGGGTTCCCTCCTTCATGGTCGAGCAGCCACCGACGGTGACCGCTCCCGTGCCAGGGATAGTCGACAGCCTGTACGCAGCTTGTCAATAGGAATGTCGACAACTTGCCGACAGTTGCTTTTCAGCCTATGAGTTTGGCAAAGCCGGATGCCCCCAAGCGTCCGAAACGAGGTGTGCGGCCGTTGTCCGCGAGACAAGGATCTGAGATGCAGAAGAGCGATTTCCGCGGGGTGTTCCCGGCGATCACCACCAAGATGACCGCCGACCAGGAGGTCGACATTGCGGCGGTTCGCGCCGACGTTGCCTACCAGATCGAATCCGGCGTCGACGGCGTCATCGTCTGCGGTTCCCTGGGCGAGGCCAGTAGCCTGACGCGTGAGGAAAAGCTCGCTATCGCCAAGGCAGCGCTTGCCGAAGCGGCGGGGCGGAAGCCGATCCTTTTGACCATCGCGGAAGATTCCACCCGGGCCGGCGCGTTGCTCGCCGCCGAGGCGGAAGCCATCGGCATCGAGGGGCTGATGGTGCTGCCGGCGATGCGCTATCTCGCCGATGACCGCGAAGTGGTGGCGCATTACCGCGCCATCGCCGCCGCCTCCGGCCTGCCGATCATCATCTACAACAACCCGATCGCCTACGGCATCAATGTCACCGAAGCGATGCTCAAGGAGATGGCGGACGAGCCGAAATTCGTCGCCATCAAGGAATTGACCGGCGACACCCGCCGCATCAACGAGACGCTCAGGGCGCTGGGGGATCGCTACCAGCTCTTGACCGGGGTCGACGACCTGGCGCTCGAAAGCCTGATCCTCGGCTGCACCGGCTGGATCGCCGGGCTCGTCGTGGCCTTCCCGCGCGAGACGGTGGCCATCTACAAGCTGGTGGAGCAGGGGCGGATCCCCGAGGCGATGGAAATCTACCGCTGGTTCCTGCCGCTGCTCAGCATGGATATCGGGCCCAAATTCGTCCAGAACATCAAGCTGGTGGAGACCATCGTGCGCGGTACCTCGCCGGTGACCCGGGCGCCGCGCCTGCCGTTGGTTGGCGCCGACGAAGCGCATGTCCGCGCCATCACTCAGGCCGGGCTGAAGAGCCGTCCGGATCTCTCGAAATACGGCTTCTGAACCATGACCAGACTTCAGGCGCTCCGGACCCAGCTCGGAGTTCTTGGCATCGATGGGGTGATCGTGCCCCGTTTCGATGCCCACCAGGGCGAGTATTGCGCGCCGCATGACGAGCGGCTGCGTTACCTCAGCGGCTTCACCGGCTCGGCGGGCATCGCGCTGGTGACAGCCGACGCGGCGGTAATCTTCGTCGATGGGCGCTATCAGGTGCAGGTGCGCCGCGAGGTCGATCTCGCAGCGTTCGAGATTTCGCATTTTTATGATTTTCCGCTGGAGCGCTGGCTCGGCGAAAAACTGGCACGGAACAGGCGCATCGGCTTCAACCCGATGCTGATCCCGTCCGACCTCTATGAGCGGCTGAAGGCCGCGATGGCGCAGGCGGGTGGCGAGCTGGTGCCGCTCGAGGCCGATCCGATCGATGCGATCTGGCCGGACCAGCCGGAGCCGCCGACCGGGCGGATCACCAGCTTTGCCAATGCCGGCGAGGCGGCGGTGGAAAAGCGCCGGCGGATCGGGGCAAGGCTCGGCGAACTCGGGGCGGATTTCCTGGTCGAGACGCAGCCCGACAATATCGCCTGGCTGCTCAATGTGCGGGGCAGCGATGTCAAATACACGCCGTTGCCGCAATCGTTCCTGCTGCTCGACAAGAGCGGGGAAACCGAGTGGTTCGTCGATGAACGAAAGCTCCCCAACGATCGCGAGGCCTATGAGCTCGACGCAGTGACGACGCGCTCGCCGGCTGACCTCCTGGGTCGGATCGCGGCGCGCTCCAGTGGCAAGCGGGCGCTGGTCGATCCGCGCTTCGCCTCGGTGGCGACGGCGCTGGCGGTGAGCGGGGCTGGCGGTTCCGTGCTGTCGGAAACCAGCCCGATCACCGTCGCCAAGGCGATCAAGAACGGCACCGAGCTCGAGGGTTTCCGCTCGTCGCATGTCAGCGACGGCGTAGCGTTGACCGAGTTCCTGAGCTGGCTCGCCGACAATGTCGCGGCTCGCGAGGCCTCGGGCAAGCCGATCACCGAGCTTGAAGCCGAGGACAAGCTGCTGGAGTTCCGCGCGCGGGGCGAAGGCTTCGTCGAGCCGAGCTTCCGCTCGATCTCGGCTTCGGCGGCCAACGCCGCGATGTGCCATTATGCGTCGAGCGTCGAGACCAACGCGGCGCTGACGCGTGGCGAGGTGTACCTGATCGATTCCGGCGGGCAGTATCTGACCGGCACTACCGACGTCACCCGCACCACGGCCTTCGCGCCGGTGTCGGATGAGGTGCGCCGCACCTATACCGCGGTGCTCAAGGGCTTCGTGGCGCTGATGACGGCACAGTTCCCGGTGACGGCGCGGGGGCATCATCTCGATGCGCTGGCCCGGCGGCCGCTCTCGACCTGGGGCTCGATTACGACCATGGCACCGGGCACGGGGTCGGGCACTTCCTCTCGGTGCACGAGCATCCGCAGCGCTTCGGCAAGGTGGTGAACAATTACGAGTTCGCCCCCGGCGTGATCATGACCATCGAGCCCGGCTATTACCGTGAAGGCGAGTTTGGGCTGCGGGTCGAGAACCAGGTGGAGACCGTTGCGGCGGCGCCGGGGTTCCTGCGCTTCGAGACGCTGACGCTGGCGCCGATCGACCTGGCGCTGGCGGATGTCGGGGCGCTGACGCGCGACGAGGTGGTGTGGCTCGATGCCTACCATGCGCGGGTGCGGGCGGCGCTGTCGGGGCGGTTGTCGGCTGGGGCACAGAGCTGGCTCGAGCGGATGACGGCGGCGATTGCGGTGATCGATTGAGCTATATCGGAGCGACCTGCCCCTCACCCTAACCCTCTCCCCAACGGGGAGATGGGACGCACTTTGCGCGGACCGTGCCACATCGCCCCCTCTCCCCGCTGGGGAGAGGGTTGGGGTGAGGGGCAGGACGTTTCAGTTGCAGCCGTGAACACCTAACCCCTCGAAAGCCCCCTCCATGACCGACCTCTCCAACCCACCTCGCCTCGATCGCTACACCCCGGTCGACCATGCCAAGGTCGATTTCTCCGGCGGGTTCTGGGAGAGCTGGAGCGAGACCGTCCGCAAGGTTACCGTGCCGACGCAGCATCAGCGGCTCGACGAGGAGGGCTTCCTCGAAGTCCTCAACTTTCACCTGCCGCCAGCGCCGCTGGTGCGCCCGATCCAGCCGAGCGGGCTGTCGATGCAGCACTTTTTCGACAGCGATTTCGGCAAGTGGATCGAGGCGGCGAGCTACACGCTGAAGGCGCATCCCAACCCGGAACTGGAAGCCAAGATCGACCAGATCGTCGAGCAACTGGCCAAGGGGCAGATGGCCGATGGCTATCTCAACTCGTGGTTCATTCGCCGCGAACCGGAGAAGCGCTGGAGCAACCTCCGCGACCTCCACGAAATGTACTCGATGGGGCACCTGCTCGAAGGCGCGGTGGCGTATTTTGAGGCGACCGGCAAGCGCCGCTTCCTCGACGTGATGATCCGGGGGGTCGACCACATCATCGAGACGTTTGGGCCGGAGCCGGGAAAGCTCCGCGGCTATGATGCGCATGAGGAAATCGAGATCGCGCTGATCAAGCTGCACGGTGTGACGGGCGATCCCAGGCATCTCGAGCTCGCCGCCTTCTTCGTCAACGAGCGCGGTCAGCAGCCGGCCTATTATGACGACGAGGCACGGCGGCGCGGCAAGGACCCCAGGGATTACATCTTCAAGGATTATTCCTACAGCCAGGCGCATATGCCGGTGCGCGAGCAGACCCAGGTGGTGGGTCATGCGGTGCGTGCGATGTACCTCTTCTCGGCCATGGCCGATGTCGCGGCGGCGACCGGCGACCTCTCGCTGTTCGCCGCCTGCGAGCGGCTGTTCGACAACCTCACCGGGCGGCAGCTCTATGTCACCGGCGGGCTGGGGCCGGCGCATGCCAATGAAGGGTTCACGCGGGAATATGACCTGCCCAACGCTTCCGCCTATGCCGAAACCTGCGCCGCCGTGGCGCTGGCGTTCTGGGGCCATCGGATGGCGCAGATCGAGCTCGACGGGCGCTTCACCGACCAGGTCGAGCTGGTGCTGTTCAACGGCGCGCTGTCGGGGATTTCGCGCGATGGCGAGCACTATTTCTACGAGAACGTGCTGGAGAGCCACGGCGACAACAGGCGCTGGAAGTGGCATTACTGCCCGTGCTGCCCAACCAACATCGCCCGGCTGATCGCCTCGCTCGGCAGCTATTTCTATACCACCAAGCCCGATGAGTTGGCGGTGCACCTTTATGGCGCCAACCGTGCCGAGGCGGTGCTGGGTGATACTGTGGTGCAACTGAGCCAGCAGACACAGTACCCGTGGGATGGCGACATCCGGCTCGCCATCTCGCCGGCGGCGCCGAAGCGCTTTGCGCTGAAGCTGCGTATCCCCGGCTGGTGCCGCGAGGCAAAACTCAGCGTCAACGGCGCCTTCGTACCGGTCGAGGCGCACAAGGGGTATGCGACGATCGAGCGGGAGTGGCGGGCCGGCGACGAAGTGCGGATCAGCTTTGCCATGCCGGTCGAGCGGCTCTACGCCAACCCCGAGGTGACCGAGGATGCCGGGCGCGTGGCGCTGAAGCGCGGGCCGGTGGTCTATTGCCTCGAACAGGTCGATAATGGCTTTGCGCCGCAGCGGCTGCGGCTGGCGCCCGGAGCAGCGATCGAAACGGCGTATGATCCGCAGTTGCTCGGTGGGGCGGTGACGCTGAGCGGCAATGCGGTCAAAGCCAGCGATGCCGGCTGGGGCGGGGCGCTTTACCGCAATGCGCCGTCGGCAATGGAGCCGGTGCGGTTCAAGGCGATCCCCTACCATCTTTGGGCCAATCGCGCGCCGGGCGGCATGCTGGTATGGCTGCTCGAGGCCTAGCAGAGCCAGTCGTTGCAATCGGCGGCGGAACCGGTTTTCTAGCGCCCAGTGCAATTCAGGAGAATCGTCGTGGCTGCAGCGCGCGGGGCGGCAAAGATCAAGGCAGCAGCGGGCAAGGCCGCCGCGCCAAGCGGCGACGAGCCGGTGCGGGTGCGCGGGCAGGGGGCGCAGACAGTCTATGACAAGCTGCGCCAGTCGATCCTCGACCTGACGCTGGAGCCGGGCAGCCCGCTGGACGAGGTGGGCCTGTCGGTGCAGTTCGACATGTCGCGCACCCCGATCCGCGAGGCGCTGGTGCGCCTCTCGGCGGAGGGGTTGGTGACGACGCTGCCCAACCGCAGCACCATCGTTTCGTCGATCGATTTCGTGCAGCTACCGATCTATTTCGAGGCGCTGACGCTGATGTACCGGGTGACGACGCGCGGCGCCGCCGTGCACCGGCGCGACAGCGACATGCTGGCGATCCGCAAGTTGCAGGCGGCTTATGCCGATGCGGTGCAGCAGCGCGACGCGCTGAAGATGATCCAGTCCAACCGCGATTTCCACGTCGCCATCGCCGTGGCCGGCGGCAACAGCTATTTCACCGGGCTGTTCACGAAACTCCTGGACGAGGGGCGGCGGATCTTGCGGCTCTACTACCAGAGCTTCGACGACACGCTGCCACGGCAATATGTGGATGAGCACGAGGCGATGGTCGCGGCGGTCGCAGCGGGGGATGCCGAGCTGGCGGATAAACTCGCCGCCGGGCACGCCGCGCAGATCGTGCGGCAGATCCAGAGCTACATCGCGCGGGATACGACGTCGCATATCAGTCTGGCTTCGTAGCTAGGCACGGTGGCGCAGTCGGGAATCCCTCTCCCGCTTGCGGGGGAGGGGGGACCGGCCGACAGGCTGGTGGGAGGGGGGAGCGGCAGACACCGGCCCACTCCCAGCCCGCCTGAGATCTGCGCGTGGGGCACCCCCCTCCCACCACGCTTTCGCGTGGTCCCCCCTCCCCGCAAGCGGGAGAGGGTTCCCGACTGCGGGGTTCGGTGGCAGAGTCAGTCGGCGTAGTCGGGATTCCTTGGAGTTACCCCTTGCGGTCACCGGATTTCATTCGTGATCGGGCGAAGGATTTGCGTCGGACCCTGACGCGGCCGGAGAAGACGCTATGGGCGTTATTGCGCCGTAACGAGCGGGGTTGGCACTTTCGCCGCCAGCACCCCGTTGGTCCTTATGTGCTCGATTTCTACTGCGCGGCGATGAAGCTGGCGGTGGAGGTCGATGGTCCGGTGCATGAGGAGCAGGCGGAGCGGGATGAGCACCGGACGGCGTGGCTGGGGAAAGAGGGGATCACGGTGATCCGGTTCTCGGTCGAGGAGGTGGAGATGCGACCGGCTGCCGTGTTGGCGGCCATAGGGCGGCAGACACAATAGGCGCAGTCGGGATCCCCCGTTTACGGGGGAGCAACCATGTTGATTATGGCGTCTGCGGCGTCCACGGTGAGGCTCGCTTGAGGACGAGATTTGCCGCCTCGATGAGCTTGCGCATGATTGCGACGATGATGACCTTCTTTGGCTTTCCAGCGCTTTCGAGCCGGTCAGCGAAGGCCTTGAAGCTAGGATCACAGCGGCGGGCACTGAGGGCAGCGATGTAGAGCATGCGGCGCGGCCTGCTCCGCCCGCCAGCGATACAACGCTGGCCGACATACTGGCCGGTATCGCGATCGTAAGGGGCAGTGCCGATCAGCGCGGCCGGTTGGCCGTGCTGCATGTGCCCCAGTTCCGGCATGCGCACCAGCATGCTGGCGGCCACGATCGAACCGAAGCCAGGCAGGCTGAGCAGCAGACCCAGGCGCTCCCTGAGGTCGGTATGCGCCTGGATCTGGGCAAGCATGTGCGCGGCCAGCTCGGCCTTGTACAGCTTGAGCTTCTCGATCTGCTCGAGCACGCTTTGGCGCAGGTCGGCCAGAGTGACGCTCTCAAGCAGGTTCTTGAGCTGCGCAATGGTCTCGGCGATCCGCTCATAGACGGTGAACCGCTCGGCCAGTTCAACCAGCCGCGGATCACACGGGACTGTCCTGATTTCGGTGTGCGGGCGGGCATAATGGGTGAGAAGGAGTCTTCCCTATGTCCCGACGCAAAGAGCCGGTGATCCCGGCTGATTTACTCGACCAGCTTCTGGCTGGCAGCGATGCCGCCGCCGCCCTCGATCAGGGCGGATTGCTGGATACGCTGAAGAAGGCGCTGGCCGAACGTGCGCTCAATGCCGAGATGGATCATCATCTGGGCGGCGATGAACAGGTGGGCAACAGCCGCAATGGCTACGGCCACAAGACGGTGGTGACGGACACCGGCAAGATCGAGATCGACGTCCCCCGTGATCGTCAGGGCAACTTCGACCCGCAACTGATCGCCAAGTATCAGCGTCGCTTTCCCGGCTTCGACGACAAGATCATCTCGATGTACGCGCGCGGCATGAGCACGCGGGAGATTACCGGGCATCTGCGCGAGCTTTACGGCATCGAGGTGTCTGCCGCCCTGATATCGACGGTGACCGATGCCGTGCTCGATGAGGTCGCCGCCTGGCAGGCCCGCCCGCTCGATCCGGCTTATCCCCTGGTGTTCTTCGATGCCATCCGGGTGAAGATCCGCGACGAAGGCATGGTCCGCTCCAAAGCGATCCATATCGCGCTGGGCGTGCGCGCCGACGGCGGCAAGGAGGTGCTCGGCATGTGGGTCGAGCAGAACGAAGGCGCCAAGTTCTGGCTCAGGGTCATGAACGAGCTCCGCAACCGAGGCACCGAGGATATCATGCTGGCCGTCGTCGATGGCCTCAAGGGCTTCCCCGACGCCATCACCGCCGTGTTCCCACAAGCCGTGGTCCAGACCTGCATCGTCCACCTGCTGCGCAACTCCATGGACTTCGTATCGTGGAAGGACCGCAAGCCGCTGGTGGGGGCGCTGAAGAGCATCTACCGCGCCGTCGATGCCAAGGCCGCCGAAGAGGCGCTGGTCGCCTTCGAAGCCAGCGAATGGGGCAAACGCTATCCCGCGATCGGCCAGAGCTGGCGGCGGGTGTGGAGCGAGATCATCCCGTTCTTCGCCTTCCCCGATGCCGTGCGACGGATCATCTATACGACCAACGCCATCGAAGCGCTGAACTCCAAGCTCAGACGAGCCGTCCGAGCCAGGGGCCACTTCCCCACCGACGAGGCCGCAACCAAACTGCTCTATCTGATCTTGAACCGCTCCGAGAAGGAGTGGAAAATGCCGCCTCGTGAGTGGTCAATGGCAAAGCCTCAGTTCGCCGTCATCTTCGGCGAACGATTTATCAAAGCCATGGCGGCGTAATGTGCAACCGCCCGCAAGCACACGGAAATCCTGACACTCCCGATCACACACCATGGCTTGCCGTTCGATCCCAGCCGTCGCCGCGGCGATCAGCTTGGCATCGAGCCGGTCGCTCTTGGCCCGCTGACGCTTCAGCCGGGCGAACAGCCTGACCTCCAGCGGCTGGTGCACCACCACCTCAAAGCCGGCCGCTTCCAGATCGCTTTGCACCCGTCGGCCATAGGGGCCGCTGGCTTCCAGACCTACCCGAGTAACCTTGTGCTCGTGCAGCCAGTCGCGCAGCTTCGCGATCCCCTGCGCCTCGTTGCCGATCCGCAGTTGCTCACTCACGCCTTCGACCGCAGCGTCGAGCCAGCGCTTACCCACATCGATCCCGGCAGTCGTCGTGCTAACATGTACCTGTTCCATCTGACCCATCCTTGTGGCTTCGGACCCAAAGTCCCTGCAACCATCCGGGTCGATGCAACACTACCGGCGGCGGCCCAGCTCCCCCGCAGCCCAAAAGGCTATGGGGAGAACGGCCCCTCCACCGGCTGTCCGCCTGGCGGGTTCAACGCCAGGCGGATTGCCCGGAGACCCCCAACCTTAACAAGCTTCAAACAAACAAGGGGGGACCACGCGACAGCGTGGTGGGAGGGGGGTGCCCCACGCACAGATCGTAAGCGGGCTGGGCAGAGGCCGGTGTTTGTGGCACCCCCCTCCCACCAGCCTGTCGGCTGGTCCCCCCTCCCCCGCAAGCGGGAGAGGGACGCCGACTGCACGATCGAGGTCAGTCCACCAGCGGCAGCAGCATCGAGATCTGCCCCGCCGGTCGGCAATTCCGTTACCGCCACGCGGCCTTTGTGGCGCTGGACGATCGAGGCGACGAGGTTCAGGCCCAGCCCGGCGCCGGTGGCGAGCGGCTTGATGCGGTAGAAGGGCTCGAAGATGCGTTCGCGGTCGGCCGGCGCAATGCCGGGGCCGTCGTCCATGACCGACATGGTGCCGGTGGAGCTGACTTCGACGATGATCTGGCCGTGGTTGGCGCCGTGGACGATGGCGTTCTGCACCACATTGGCGAGGGCGCGGGTGAGGCTGCCTTCGTCGCCCTTGACCAGCACCGGCGTCTCCGGGGCATTGAGGGCCAACTCGTAGCCGGCATTGATGGCGAGCGGGGCGAGGTCGCTGACGACGTTGCCGGCGAGCTCCACCAGGTCGAGCGGCTGCATGGCGGTTTCGCCCAGGTCCATGCGCTGCAGATCGAGCAACTGGTCGGCGAGGCTCGACAGCCGGGCGACATCCATCAGCAACCGGGCCTTTTCGGGAAAGGGCTCGGCGGTCTCCAGCCTTGTCTGGAGGATGGCGATCGGGGTGCGCAGCTCATGGGCGGAGTCGGCGAGGAAGCGCTCGCGTTGCGCATAGGCCTTGTCGAGCCGCGCCAAGCCGCCATTGACCGCATCGACCAGGGCGCGGACCTCGTGCGGCACGTTCTCGACCGGCAGTTGCGTGCCGCGCGCATCGATATCGATGCGCTCGGCCTCTTCGGCCGCCTGCTTCAGGCCGCGCAGCTCGCGGCGGATCACCCGGGGGATGATGATGGCGGCGGCGATGGTGGTGATGGCGAGCAAGGCCAGGCTGAACAGGGCCCAGAACCCGGCGACGAACGACACCACGCCGATGGTGCGCCCGCCGCCCGACGCCACCATGACATCGCCGATCCGGCTCTGCTGCCGTTCCAGTTGCAACGCATCCACAGGGGAGCCGGCGCGCGGCCGAACGTCGACCGAGGCGAACTCCCAGAGCGCGGTGTTCAACTCGTCGTAGAACACCGGAATCTTGCCGTATGAAACCGTGGTGCCCGCCTCGGTCGAGGCGAGGAACCAGACGCCGGGCTTGTCGGCGATCAGTTGCTTGAGTTTGGGGGTCATTTCCACCTCGGCGCCACCGCCGGGAGCCGGGCGGATCGCTTCGGCGAACGTCTGCGGGTTGCCGGGATCGAGCGGCGGCGCATCGATGAAGCGGAGCGCCGGGTAGATGCCGAGCGGAAACACCACGAGGGCGAAGAACAGCAGTAACGCCACCGCCTGCACCTGGATCATGCGGCGGGTGAGGCGGCGCTCGAGCCGGATTGGTCTGGGTTCGCGGATCATGATTGCCTGAGCAGGTAGCCGACGCCGCGCACCGGGTGGATTTCCACCGTGCTGCCGGCCTCGGCGAGTTTGCGCCTCAGCCGCGAGATATGGGCTTCGAGCGAGTTGGACTGGATTTCGTCGTCGGAGCCGTAGACATCTTCCTCCAGCACGGCGCGGCGCACGGTGCGGCCGGTGCGGCGCATCAGGCTTTCGAGCACCAGGTATTCGCGGCGCGGCAGATCGACCTTCACTCCATCGACGAAGACATCGCCGTGGTTGAGATCGAGCGACAGGTTGCCGATGCTCAGCGGCGCGGTTTCGACCTGGCTGGGGCGGCGCAGCACGGCGCGCAGCCGTGCCACCAGTTCATCGACCACGAAGGGTTTGGCGAGGTAGTCGTCGGCACCGAGGTTCAGGCCCTCGATGCGGTGGTTGGCGCCGCCCATGGCCGAGAGCACGACGATGGGGGTGTGCGGCCGGCGCTTGCGGATCAGGGCGATCAACGAGGCGCCGTCGCCATCGCCGAGCTGGCGGTCGAGGATGACGAGGTCGTGCGCTACGGTCTCGATCGCCTCGATGGCGTATTCGATCGAGGGCACGTGATCGGTGACGAAATCGTGCTTCTCGAGGGCAGCGCGCAGCAGCGCCGCCATGTCGGGCTCATCTTCCACCAGCAATAGCCGCATCGGCACCTCCTTGGTCGTCATCGCCGATCAAGCTTGCCAAAAGCTTGCGCCGGCGGCTGCGCCTTATGCAACCGGCCCATGCGCGACGGCCCAGGGGCGCAAGGTTCATGCAAGGTTGCCGGCAGAAAAGCCGTTCCTCGCAATGCCGGGGTCGCTCTTGCGATCCCCAGCGAGACGTTTGAACCCATCTACCTGAGGACTGCGCCATGGACGAGCCCCAGCCGATGCCGAAGCCCGAGTGGGCGCTGAGCCGGCGCGAACTGAAGAAGCGGGCGCTGCTGGCGGCCGGTATCCAGCCGGCGCGCTTCCCCTGGATATGGGCCGGCGCCGCCGTAGTGGTCGTCGGCCTCGCGGTGTTCGTGTTGCCGCCGATGCTGGCGCCGCAGGCCTCGACGCCAACCGAAGCCGCTGCACCGACGGCTGAGGTGGCGAAGCGCCTGCTCGCCATCGATGTCGCCACCGCGGCTCCGGCGACGCTCAGCGAAACGCTGAAGGCCACCGGCTCGCTGATGCCGCGGCGGTCCATTGCCATCGCCTCGCAGGTCAACGGCACGCTCAAAAGCGTCGACGTGCGCATCGGTGACAGCGTCAAGGCCGGCGATGTGCTGGCGACGGTCGATGTCGAGACTTCTGAGATCCAGCTCAGCCAGCAGCGCAGCACCGCGGCGGCGACCCGGGCGCAGCTGGCGCAGGCCGAGAACCAGCTCGAACGCACCCTGCGGCTCGCCGATAGCGGCCTCACCCCCAGCGCCACGGTCGAATCCGAAAGAGCCTCGATCGAAGCGCTGAAGGCCAATCTCGCAGCGCTCGAAGCGCAGGTCGCGGGCGCCGAGCTGGTGATCCGCAACGCCACCATCACCGCGCCATTCGACGGCATCGTCGCTTCGCGCACCATCGAGCCGGGCCAGTTGATCAGCTCGGGCGCCGCCTTGTTCGACATCGTCGATCTCTCGATGATGGAAATGACCGCCTATGTGCCGGTGAGCGCCAGCCCGAAACTGTCGCCGGGGCAGGGCGTGACCCTCACCGTCGAAGGGCTGCCCGGCCAGAGCTTTGCCGCGACGGTCGAGGGCGTCAGCCCGGTGGCGGCGCAGGGCACCCGCACCGTGCCGGTGCTGATTTCGGTGCCCAACCCCGGGGGGCTGCTGCGCGGCGGCATGTTCGCTTCGGGCCGCATCGCCATCGAGCAGGTGGCCGACGTGCTCGCCGTGCCCGAGGCGGCGGTGCGCCAGGATGACGAAGGCACCTATGTGCTGAAGATCGTCGATGGCGCCCTGGTGCGCCAGCCGATTGCGGTTGCCCGCAACTGGAGTTCGAGCCGGCAGGCCGAGCTCGCTTCCGGCCTCACCGCCGGCGAGAGCTATGTGGCGGGCAAGCTCGATGATCTCGCGCCCGGCATGCGCGTCACCGTCGTGGGGAACTGATCGATGTTTCTGACCAGGATCAGCGTACGCCACCCGGTTTTTGCCACCATGGTCATGGTGGCGTTGCTGGTTTTCGGCCTCTACTCGTATCAGCGCCTGTCGGTGGAGCAGCTGCCCGCTATCGACCTGCCGGTCGTCGCGGTGCTGGTCAGCTATCCCGGCGCTTCGGCCGAGTTGGTCGAAAACGACGTCATCAAGCCGATCGAGGATGCCGTTGCCAGCATCAGCGGCATCGATACGCTGAGTTCGACCGCGCGCCCCAATGCAGCGATGATCGTCATGATGTTCGATCTCGAGGTCAACTCGGTCGCGGCGCTGCAGGATGTGCGCGACAAGGTTTCGGCCATCGAAGCGGACCTGCCTGACAATGCCGACAAGCCGCAGATCCTCCGCTTCGATCCCGCCGCCATGCCTGTCATGTCGCTGGCGGTGCGCTCGAGCAGCCTGACGCCCACGGCGCTCACCGAACTGGCCGACGATGTGGTGGTGGAGCGGCTGCGCAATATCCCGGGCGTCGGCTCGGCGACGCTGGTCGGCGGGGTGCCGTCGCAGCTCGACGTGCTGGTCGATCCGGACCGGCTCGATGCGTTCGGCGTCACCATGACCGAAGTGCTCAACGCCATCGGGCAGAACAATGTCAACCTGCCGGCCGGCACCGTCACCGAGGGCAATGTCTCGCGCTCGATCCAGGTCGAGGGCCGGCTCGAGAATGTCGATGATTTCAACGCGATCATCGTGGCGCGGAAGGGCGGGCAGGCAGTTCGGCTCGCCGATGTCGCCACCGTCTCGGTGGGGCAGGCCGACGAGAAGAGCCTCGCCTTCATCAATGGCGAACGCGCCATGGCCATCGATATCGTCAAGGTGCAGGGCGCCAACACGGTCGGTGTCGCTGCGGCCATCAATAAGGAACTCGACAAGCTGAAGGCGGGCGAACTGCCGCAGGGCGTCGAGATCGACGTCGTCCGCGACAATGCCGTGCCGGTCGAGCAGTCGTTCCACACCGTGCAGAACATGATCATCGAGGGTGCGGCGCTGGCCGTGCTGATCGTCTTCCTGTTCCTCAACTCGTGGCGCTCGACCGTCATCACCGCGCTGACGCTGCCGATCTCGATCATCGGCACGATGATCGTGCTGTTCGTCCTCGGCTTCAGCCTCAACATGATGACGCTGATGGCGCTGTCGCTGTCGGTGGGCATCCTGATCGACGACGCGATCGTGGTGCGCGAGAACATCATGCGGCACCTGCATATGGGCAAGAACCACGTGCAGGCGGCGCTCGACGGCACCAACGAGATCGGTCTCGCGGTGCTGGCGACGACGCTGTCGATCGTTGCGGTGTTCCTGCCGGTGGCGTTCATGGACGGCATCATGGGCCGGTTCTTCCTGCAGTTCGGCGTCACCGTGTCGGTGGCGGTGCTGATCTCGCTGTTCGTCGCCTTCACGCTCGATCCGATGATGTCGTCGGTCTGGTACGACCCGGATTCCGAGCCGGGCGCCAAGCGCGGGCCGCTTGGCCGGGCGGTGGCGAAGTTCGACCAGTTCTTCGAGTGGTGCGCCGGCGGCTATCGCAAGTTGCTGCGCTGGTGCTTGCGGCATCGCATGACGACGCTGGCGACGGCCCTGGTGCTGTTCCTTGCGAGCTTTGCGCTCGTCCCGCTGGTCGGCGTCGAGGTGATCCCGCCCACCGATAATGGCGAGTTCACCATCGAGGTGGAAACGCCGCAGGGCTCGTCGCTGGCCTATACCGGCGAGAAGATCCGCCAGGTCGAAGCGGTGCTGCGCGAGTTGCCGCAGGTGGAGCGCACCTATGCCACCGTCGCCGGCGGACAGGCCAGTTCGGGCGCCAATACCGGCAGCGTGCTGGTGACCATGGTGCCGGCGGCCGAGCGCAGCATCACCCCAACGGCGATGTCGGAGCCGGTGCGGCTGGCGCTGCAGCAACTGCCTGGCATCAAGACCATCTTTTCCGCCGCTTCCGGCCTCGGCGGAGCGCAGAAGCCGATCCAGGTGACCGCCTATGGCGACAGCCTCGCGACGCTCGGTGATATCGGCGACCAGCTGGTGGCGAAGCTCGCCCAGATCGATGGCCTCGCCGATATCGAATCCTCGCTCGAGGCGGCGCAGCCGGTGGTCGGCATCCGGGTCAACCGCGAGCTCGCCAGCGAAGCGGGCGTGTCGCTGCAGCAGATCGGCGGCGTACTGCAGCCGATGCTGAGCGGGCAGGAGGTCAGCGAATGGACCTCGCCCGAGGAGCAGACCTATAAACTGGTGGTCCGCCTGCCCGAGGGCGAGCGCAACGACGTGCAGGCGCTCAGCAACCTGCCGATCAGCCGTGGCGACACCGCGGTGATCCGGCTCGGCGATGTCGCCGAAGTGGCGATGTCGACCGGCCCGGGCGAGATTTCGCGGCAGAACCGCACCCGCCAGGTGACCATCGATGCCAATATCGTGGGCGGCAATATCGGCGACGTGATGCCGAAAATCCAGGCAGCGATCGACTCGATCGAGCTGCCGCCGGGCTATCGGCTCGGCATGGGCGGCGATGCCGAACAGCTCGGCGACACTGCCAGCTCGGCCGGCTCGGCGCTACTGCTCGCGGTGGTGTTCATCTATCTGGTGCTGGCCAGCCAGTTCGGCAGCTTCGTGCAGCCGATCGCCATCATGATGGCGCTGCCGCTGTCGCTGATCGGCGTGCTGGTCGGGCTGCTGATCGGCGGCTCAACCCTCAACATGATGTCGATGATCGGCTTCATCATGCTGATGGGGCTGGTGGTGAAGAACGCCATCCTCCTCGTCGACAATGCGAACCAAAGGGTGCGCGAGGGGCAGAACCTGTTCGATGCGCTGGTCGAGGCCGGCGGCACGCGCTTCCGCCCGATCATCATGACGACGCTCGCCATGGTGTTCGGCATGCTGCCGCTGGCGCTGAGCCTGCAGGAGGGCTCGAGCCAGAATGCCCCGATGGCGCATGCGGTGATCGGCGGGCTGATCAGCTCGACGCTGCTCACCCTCGTCGTCGTTCCCGTGATGCTGACCTATACCAACTCGTTGAGCGGGCTGGTCAAGCGCGTGCTGCGCCGGCGCGAGCCGGCGCAGCATTCCCCGACACCTGCGGCGACCGAGGTCGCCCAGCACTAACCAGGTAACCCAAGGATTTGTCATGACCACCGCATCGGCCTTGCGGGCGCCCTCGGCGCGCCTGCCGCGCCTGCTCGTTGCCGCCAGCATTGCCGCGCTCCTGGCCGGCTGCTCGTCGCTCGCCTACCAGAAGCCTGAGATGGCGGTGCCGGCGACGTTCAGCGCCTCGCCGAAATCGGCTTCGGTCGATAACAGCAAGACGGCGTGGTGGACGGCGTTCCGCGACCAGCGGCTGAGCCGGCTGATCGATCGCGGCCTCGCGCAGAACCTCTCGATCGCCCAGGCGGTGGAGCGGATCAACGAGGCCAATGCCGGCATGATCGTCGTGGGCGCGACGGTGCTGCCCTCGGCTTCGGCCAGCGTCACCGGCCGCGAAGCCGGCGGCCCGGGCGCTTCGAGCGCGTCGGTCACCTATGGCGCCACCGCCTCTTGGATGCTCGACCTGTTCGGGCAATATGGCAATTCGCGGAAGGCGGCCGAGGCCGATCTCGATGCGTCGTACCTCTCGGCCGACACGGCGCGGCTGACGTTCCTCTCCGAACTCACCAACGCCTATATCGACCTGCGCTACTATCAGGAATCCCTGGCGCTCACCCGCTCGAGCCTTGCCACCCGGCAGCAGACCCTCGAGCTGACCAAGTCGCTGCTGTCGAACGGCGCCGGCTCGCAGCTCGATGTGCTGCAGGCGCAGAGCGCGCTCGACGCGGCATCGCTGCAACTGCCGGGCCTCGAACTGGGGTTCGTGCGCAGCCTCAACCGGCTGGCGACGCTCACTGCGCAATCGAGCGCGGCGATCGAAAAGGACCTGATCAAGGGCGCGCCGCAGCCCTGGCCACGGGCCAAGGTCAATGCCGGCGTCCCGGCCGACCTGATCCGGCAGCGCCCGGACATCCAGGCGGCCGAGCGGGCATTGCTCGCCGCCACCGCCAATGCCGGGATCGCCGAGGCGCAGATGTATCCCTCGATCACGCTGAGCGGCAATATCCAGCTGGCATCGCTCGGCGGCGCCAACAGCACCAGCTGGGGTTTCGGGCCGACGCTGAACCTGCCGTTCCTCGACGGTGGCCGCGCCAAAGCGAACCACCAGGCGGCATTGTCGAAGGTGAACCAGGCCTATCTCAGCTGGCAGGGCGAAGTGCGCGGCGCCATCGAAGAGACCGAGAACGCGCTGGCCGCGGTGCGCCGTGACGGGCGCAGCATCGATGCGGCGACCAAAGTGTCGGAGAGCGCAGAGCGGCAGCTGGAGCTGGCGCGGAAGAGCTACCAGGAAGGGCAGGGGCAGATCCTCGACGTACTCAACGCCGAGCGCAGCCTGTTCGACGCCAAGGCGCAACTGGCGACCTCGACGCGGCAATATGCCAGCAATTATGTGGCGCTGAACGTGGCGATCGGCGGTGGGATCGGGGCATTGGCGGGGACGTGAGGGGGGCGGCGAGTTCAGGTGTCTTGAAGTAGGGACACACGCCAGCAGACGGCCCCCTCCCATCCTCCCCCATAAAGGGGGAGGTGCCCTGCCGGTGTGCTGGGCACGATCGAGGACCGAGCCTCACTCTTCACCTCCCCCTTTATGGGGGACTTCGAGCCGTCCCATTGGGCAAATCGCTCCAGTGGAGCGATTTGAGGGGAGAAGGCCATGAGAGCTATGCTCGAATGGCGAGGGAGGGGGCCGTCTCTATCAGTCAGGCCTTCAATACGCCGACGCGCTCTCCGCCCGTTCGGCAAATTCCCGTCTTGCGGTGGCGATGCGTTCGCGGTTGGCGTAGGCGATCGAGCCCAGCTGCTTCACCCCGCCGACCAGTTCCTCGCCCAGCTCGGTGAGTTCGTACTCGACCCGCGGCGGGATGGTGGCGAAGGCGGTGCGGGTGACGAAGCCGTCGCGCTCCAGCTCCTTGAGCGTCGCCGCCAGCTGCTTTTGCGCCACGCCGCCGACGTCGCGGGCGATCTCGCCGAAGCGCATGCGTCCGGTTTCCAGAGATACCAGCACCGGCACGGTCCAGCGCGCTCCGGTCAGGTCGAACACGTCGCGGACGATCGTCAGGTCGGGCTGGGTCATTGGTGGGCACCTCGATTCACGTCGGGGCACCCTAGGCCGGCAAGCTTGCGACAGGCTTACAGTTGGTAGTGAAGGCGGCAGTCGGGAGTAGGCAGTCGGCAGTCGTACTGCCCATCTTCTGCCGACTGCCGACTGCCGACTGCCTATTGCCGACTGCCGTCTTGCACCTTCCCCGCATCCGCCGGCGGCACTTCCCCGGTTTCCTCGATGCGGTCGCGAAACAAAGTGGCGCGGGCCAGCAGCATCAGGGTCACCGGGGTGGTGACCGTGACGAACAGGAAGATCACCAGCTCGTGGACCACCAGGCGCTGCTGGGTGACGGTGAAGAAGATTGCCGAGGCCAGAAGGATCAGCCCGCCGCCCATGCTGGTGCCCATGGTGGGGGCGTGGATGCGGCGGTAGAAATCGGTGAAGCGCACCAGCCCCAGGCACCCGGCCATGGTGAGGCCGGCGCCGACGACGACGCAGACTGAAACGAGGATGGAGAGCCAGAGCGGCAGCTCGTCGATCATTCGATCACCTCGCCGCGCATCAGGAATTTGGCCAGCGCCACGGTGCCGACGAAGCCGAGCAGGCCGATCAGCATGGCGAGCTCGAAATAGACCTGCGAGCCGGTGCGAATGCCCAGCGTCACCAGCAGCAGCAGGCCGACGACATAGAGCGCGTCGAGCGCCAGGATGCGGTCCTGGGCGCGGGGGCCGCGCACCATGCGGTAGAGCGTCGCCAGCATGCCGATGCCCAGCATCAGCTGCGCCGCGAGGAGGCTCCAATCGAGGATCATCTGGCTCATTCGAAAATCTCCAGCAGCAGCCGCTCGTAGCGGTGCCGGATGGTCGCCACCCATTCGTCCTTGTCGATCAGGTCGAGCACGTGGATCAGCACGGTGTTGCGCTCACCGTCATATTCGAGCCAGGCGCTGCCCGGCGTCGCGGTGAGGAGGCAGGCGAGCACTGCGAGGCCGAACTGGTTGGTGAGCTTGAGCTCCATCTTGATGAAGCCGGCCCTCGGTTCGGCCCGGGGGTTGATGAGGATCAGCAGCACCGCGATGTTGGAGCGGATGATATCGATGCCGGCCACTGCCACCAGCTGCAGCAGGCTGAGGAGGCGCCGAAACCGCACCCGGCCGGGAAGGATGGCGCTGGCGGCGAACGCCACGGCAATGGCGATGGCGCCGCCCAGCAGGATATGGCCCAAGCCGATCGATTGCTGCAGCACCAGCCACAGGACCAGCAGCACGCCGGCCAGCACGGGGTAAGGGAGGAGCCGCTTCATGGCGCCACCGCTTGTGGCAGCACCACATCGATGTAGCCCTGCGGCGAATGGATGAAGGCCGCGGTTTCGGTGAAGAACGTCATTGCCGGGCCGGCGGCCAGCGCCAGCGCGACGCAGAGCGCCAGCAGCACGACGATCGGCGCCAGTTCGACCGCCCGCACCCGCGGGGTGTCGCTGTCGGGCAGCGAGGTCCAGAAGATGTTGATGCCGTTGCGCACCATCGCCACCAGCACCAGGAAGCCCGAAACGATCAGCGCGCCGATGAACCACCAGGTGGCGGCGGTCGGTCCGGCGCTGAGCGCCGCTGAGATCATGGCGAATTTCGAGACGAACCCGGAGAGCGGCGGCAGACCGGCCATGATCAGCGCGGCGATGGCGAAGCACCAACTGACCAGCGTCGCGGCGCCCGGCACGGTGCGGCTCACCTCGTCGGCGTCATCGGGCGCTTCTTCTTCGTCGCCGTAGATTTCGAGCGACACCGCCAGCACCTGAGCTTCGGCGGGGAGGATCTGGTCGATGACGTCCTTGAGCAGGAACAGCGCGCCGGCGGCCAAAGTCGCGACGACGACGTAATATAGCGCGCCGCTGGTGACGCCCGGCGCGTTGTAGCCGACGGCGAGCAGGAGCGTGCCGGCGGAAACGAGGATCAGGTAGCTCGCCAGCCGGTCGAGCGCCTTGCTGGAGAGGGCGCCGATGCTGCCGAAGCTGATGGTGGCGAGCCCCAGCACCAGCAGCACGTTCTGCCCGAAGGCCAGTTCGGGCCCGGACGAGTTGGCGAACACCAAGGTCCAGAGCCGGAGGATGGCGTAAAACCCCACCTTGGTCATTACCGCGAACAGGGCGGCCACCGGTGGCGCCGCCGAGGAATAGGTGCGCGGCAGCCAGAAATGCAGCGGCCAGGAGCCGGCCTTGATCAGGAAGGCGACCCCGAGCACCGCGGCGCCGGCATCGAACAGGCCGCGATCGTCAGGGGCGATCAGCGGCACGGCGCGGCCGATGTCGGCCATGTTGAGCGTGCCGGTGGTGGCATAGATCAGCGCCACGCCGATGAGGAACAGGAACGACGCCACGAGGTTGATGGCGATGTAGTGCAGCGCCGCCTTGACCTGGTTGCGGCCCCCGCCATGCAGCGCCAGTCCGTAGGAGGCGGCGAGCAGCAGCTCGAAGAAGACGAACAGGTTGAACAGGTCGCCGGTGAGGAACGCGCCGTTGAGCCCCATGGTGAGGGCATGGAACAGCGGGAAGAAATTGGTGCCGCGGCTGTGCCAGCGGGCCGAGGCGTAGATCAGCGCCGCGAGCGACAGGATCGAGGTGACGAGCACCATCACTGCCGCGAGGCGGTCGGCGACGAGCACGATGCCGAACGGCACCGGCCAGTTGCCGAGGGGGTAGACTGCTGCGAGGGGCCCATCCGACTGTGCCAGCACCACCAGCAGCAGGATCGACACCAGCAGCAGCACGACACTGAAGGCGATGTTGAGCCGCACCCGGCTGGGGGTCCGAAGGTTGCCGAGCAGCAGGTTGGCGATGATCGCCGCCATCGGCACGAGGATGGGGAGGATGGCGATGTGGTTGAGCGTCGCCATCAGTCGAGCTTCCCGTCGACATGGTCATTGCCGGTGAGGCCACGCGCCGCCAGCAGCACCACGAGGAAGAGCGCCGTCATGGAAAAGCCGATGACGATGGCGGTGAGCACCAGGGCCTGCGGCACCGGATCGACATAGTCGGCCGGGTTGGTGTTCGTCTTGTCGAGGATCGGCGCGGCATCCATGCGCAGCCGGCCCATGGCGAGGATGAAGAGGTTCACCGCATAGGAGATCAGCGACAGCCCGATGATCACCTGGAAGGTGCGGGGGCGGAGGATCAGGTAGACGCCCGAGGCGGTGAGCACGCCGATGGCGGCGGCAAGGATCAGTTCCATTTTGCCAGCCCCTCGCGTTCCCTCGGCTTGGCCGAGCCGGCGGGCTTGGGCCGGCGGATGGACTGGTGGGCGAGCGCAATCAGCATCAGCACGGTGGCGCCCACCACCAGCGCGAACACCGCCAAATCGAACAGCAGCGCGGTGGCCAGCGGGAACTTGCCGATCAGCGGGATCTCGGCATAGACGAAGGCCGAGGTGAGGAAGGGCGCCCCGAGCGCCATGGCGCCGAGCCCGGTCAGCAGGGCGAGCCCGAGGCCCAACCGATCCATAGCACCGGCAGGACGCGCAGCCGCTCTTCCACCCAGCGGGTGCCGTTGGCCATGTATTGCAGGATAAAGGCCAGCGACATGATGATGCCGGCAATGAAGCCACCGCCCGGCAGGTCGTGGCCGCGCAGCAGCATGTAGATGGCGACGAGGACGACGACCGGGAACAGCCAGGTCATGATCAGCGCCGGGATGCGGAGGAAATCGTCGGCGACGCGCTGGCCTTCGGCGCTGCCATCGAGCAGGCGCTGCTGCTCGGGCCGATCGGCGCTGTCGGCGGCCGGGCGGAAGCGGCGCAAGAGGCCGAACACCGTCAGCGCCACGACGCCGAGCACGGTGATTTCGCCCATGGTGTCGAAGCCGCGGAAATCCACCAGCATGACGTTGACGACGTTGGTGCCGCCGCCCTGTTTATAGGCGTTGGTGAGGAAGAAGTCCGAGATGCCGGGGGCGCCGCGGGTCATCACGGCATAGCTGGCGAGCGCCGCGCCCAGGCCCACCAGCACGGCGAGGCCGACATCGCGGGCCCGGCGCATCCGTGTCCTCAGCGTCAGGTCATCGGGCACCGGCAGGCGCTTGGGCAGCCAGCGGAGGCCGAGCAGGATCAGCACGGTGGTGGCGATCTCGGCGAGCAACTGGGTCAGCGCCAGGTCGGGCGCCGAGAGCCAGGCGAAGGTGATCGAGGTCGCGAGCCCGGCGCCGCCCATCAGGATCATCGCGGCGAGGCGGTGGAACTTCGCCTGCTGCGCCGCGGCGATGGCGCTGATGCCGCCCACCAGCCAGACGAGGCCAAGCGCCGGATCGAAGCTCCTGGGCAGCGGCAGGTTGCCCATGCGGGCCCAGCCGGCGGCGACGCCAAACGACAGCACCAGCAGCACGGCGATGAAGATCTGCGGCTGCAGCCGCTGCGTGCCGAACAGCTCGATGAAGCTGCGGGCCCACTTGTTGGTGGCGTTGAGCAGCAGGCGCTCGAAGATGCGCTGGCCGCGGAAGCGGGTGAGGAAGGGCAGCCCGTCGACGTCGCGGAAGCGCCGGTAATAGGGCACGTAGATCGCCACGCCGCCGAGCATGGCGAGAACGCTCATCAGCAACGGCCAGGTGAAGCCGTGCCAGACCGAGAGGCTGTAATAGGGCGTCGCAGCGCCGAGCACCGAGTGTACCGCGGCAATGAGGAACGGCCCGATGGTGATGGCGGGGATGATGCCGACGGCGAGGCAGAGCACCACCAGAAACTCCACCGGGCGGCGCATCAGGGCCGGCGGCTCGTGCGGCACCCGGTCGAGCTCGGTGGGCGGCGGGCCGAAGAACACGCCATGCACGAACTTGATCGAGTAGGCGACGCTCAGCATGCCGGCAATGATGGCGCCGATCGGCAGCGAATAGTTGACGAAGATGTCGGGGTTGAACTCCGCCGTTTCGGCGAAGAACATTTCCTTGGACAGGAAACCGTTGAGCAGCGGCACGCCGGCCATGGCGCCGCTGGCGATGATGGCGAAGGTGGCGGTGACCGGCATCAGCCGCCACAGGCCACTGAGCTTGCGCACATCTCGCGTTCCGGTTTCGTGGTCGATGATGCCCACTGCCATGAACAGCGAGGCCTTGAACACCGCATGGTTGGCGATGTGGAAGATCGCCGCCACCGCCGCCAGCGGCGTGCCCATGCCGAGGAGCGTGGTGATCAGGCCGAGATGGCTGATGGTCGAATAGGCGAGGAGGCCCTTGAGGTCGCGCTGGAACAGGGCTGCGGCGGCACCGAAGATCAAGGTCGCCAAGCCGGTATAGGTGACGATGGCGAACCACAGTTCGGAATCCGACATGACCGGCCAGAACCGGGTGAGGAGGAACACCCCCGCCTTCACCATTGTGGCCGAGTGCAGATAGGCCGAGACCGGGGTTGGCGCCGTCATGGCATTGGGCAGCCAGAACTGGAACGGGAACTGCGCGCTCTTGGTGAAGGCGGCGAGCAGGAACAGCAGCAGCGTTGCCGGATAGAGCGGGCTATCGACCAGCGTGCTGCCGGAGGCCAATACGACATCGAGCTCGTAGCTGCCGACGATATGGCCGATCAGCAGCATGGCGACGAACAGCGCGAGGCCGCCCATGCCGGTGACGATCAGCGCCATGCGGGCGCCGTCGCGGGCATCGCCACGGTGGTACCAGTAGCCGATGAGCAGGAACGAGACGAGGCTGGTCAGCTCCCAGAACACGGCGAGCTGGATGATGTTGCCGGAGAGCACGAGCCCCAGCATTGCCCCCATGAAGGCCAGCAGCAGCGCATAAAAGCGCGCCACCGGATCCTTGGGCGACATGTAATAGCGCGCATAGAGCACGACGAGCAGGCCGATCAGGGTGATCAGCACGCTGAACAGCCAGGCAAGCCCATCCATGCGCAGCGTCAGGTTGAGCCCGAGCTTAGGGATCCACTCGATGCGGTAGACGATAGCGCCGTCCGAGATCTGCGGAAACAGCAGCAGGGTGACGAGGAACAGAAGGCCCGCCACGCCGCCGGCGACATAGACCGCCCAGCCGGAAAAGCGACCCTGCAACGCATAAGCGAGGACGCATGCCACGAATGGCAATGCACCCAGTGTTCCCAATGCGACGTCAGGCGAAATCCCCGGCAGCGTCCCGTCCTCAAATCAGTGTGTCGAATGGGTATAAGTGTGGTTTGGGTGGTTTGGAAAGTGCCCCATTTGGTGGTGCGGCCACTTGTCCGGTTTGAGGGGCCCGGAAGGCGCAGTCGGGGAGCCGACTGCGGGCTTCAATGCTATCTAACGCAGAAGTGTCCCATCCGTCAGCAACGCCGCCGTTACGGTCGGCCCGACCGAATCAGGAGGGACGATGACCGAAGCCGCTGCTATTGCCCGCCCCAGGCTCTACGATCGACTGAAGGCCGCTACCAAGCACCGGCTGGCTGAGCCGATCCTGGCGCTCCTGTGCTTTCTCGAGGCGATGATCCTGCCGATCTTCCCTGAGATCATGCTGGCGCCGATGATCATTGCCGATCGGCTGCGGGCCTGGCGGCTGGCGGCGATCTGTACCGTCTCGTCGGTCACCGGCGGGATGGCCGGCTATGCCATCGGCTATTTCCTGTTCGATACCGTCGGCCGCGCCATCATCGATTTTTACGGCGCCGGCGAGGGCTTTGCCTCGCTGACCCAGAGCTTCAACGACAATGGCCCGCTGATGATCCTGATCGGGGCGCTGTCGCCAATCCCCTACAAGGTGATCACCATCACCAGCGGCGTCGCCGGGCTCGACCTGTGGACCTTCGTGCTGTTCGGACTGATCGGCCGGGGCGTGCGCTATTTCGTCCCGTGCGGGCTGTTCTACTTCTTCGGGCCGGTGGCCAACACCTTCATCGAAAGGCACAAGGCGGTGGCAGGGTGGACGATGGTGGTTCTCACCGTCGTCGGCTTCGCCATGGCGCCGCTGTTGTTTCCGAAGGGCGGGGTGGAAGCGCCGGTAGTGGCGGAGGCGCAGTAGGTGCAGTCGGTTATCCTCCCCGCGGGGCGGGGAGGGGGACCGCCGAAGGCGGTGGAGGGGGTGTGAAATGCCGAGAGTTCGGCTCCCCCCTCCACCAGCTTCGCTGGTCCCCCTCCCCCGCCACGCGGGGGAGGATCACGGAGAGGCTGGTGGCTGGCGCCCTAAAACGCCCCGAACAGCGCCTTCTGCGCGATGCGCAAAGCCGCGATCGCGTCGTGGTTGTCCTGCGCCTGGCGTAGCGCCTTCACGTCCAGCGCGTCCAGCCCGCGATCGACGGCTTTGAGGAAGTCGATGGCGTGGTCGGCGGTTTCGACGCTGTCTTCGCGGAAGGGGAACTGGTCGAGTTGCCAGACGCCGTCCCACTTGTTCTTGCGCAAGACGTGGAAGAACTCGAACAGCTCGATCGGGTGGAGACTGCCGGTGACCAGGTCGTCGTCCCAGGAGCGGTAATTGTCGTTCACGTCCATGCCGAACAACCGGCCGTAATCGATGGCCATCTGCGCCGAATCCGCGGCGGATTCGCCACCGAAGATGGCGTGGCCGAAATCGAGCAGGATGCCGACATTGGGCAGGCCGATCTTCTCGATGCCGAGCAGTGTGCGGGCCAGCGAGTTGAAGCTCATATGGACGCGCGGTTCGCGCGGCTTGTATTCGATGACGAATTTCAGGTCGGGGTTTTCGCTCGCGAGCCGGCCGACACCGTCGAGCGAGTTCTTCCACAGCGTGCCGTGATCGACCTGGAACGGGTAATCCCAGCCATCCTGGCCCGGCCACAGCTTTACGTATTCGGCGCCAAAGGCGCGGACCACGCCGGCGGCTTCGGTGATCAGCTCATGCGCCCGCTGGCGGACGCCCGGGTCGGGGTTGGTGAAGGCGCCCTTGCGAAATTCGCGCGTGTAGATTTCGGGGGTGATGCCGATGACGCCGAGCTTGTTGCGGTCGAGCGCAGTCTTGATTTCAGCGTTGGAAAACTCGCCGCCGAAGAACGGGTAGTTGATGTCGACGACGCTCAAATCGCGCACCTTGCCGGCGAGGTCGATGGCCTCGATGACGTTGCGCGGCTCGCCATAGCCGTCAGTGGCGTAGCGATCGACATAGGTGGCAAAATGCCAGATGCCGGCTCCGAAGCGCAGCTTGCTCATCCTGGTTGTCTCCCTCGTTTTGTTATCCGCCCGGAAGCGGTTGGTTCAGGTGATCTGGTCCCGCTGCAGCACGCGGCCGACGCCGGCGAGCCAGCCCGAGAGCGCGGCGTTGCGCTGTGCTTCGGACATTTGCGGGGTGAATTGGTGCTCTCGCCCCTTGGGGCGGGTGGTGTTGCGGCCGAGGCCTGAGGCCGCCAGCAGGGCGGCGCCGGCGGCGCTGACTTCGGGGAGGTCGCCGCGCAGCACCGGGTGGCCGATCAGGTCGGCCTGGAACTGCATCAGCATGTCGTTGCGCGCCGCGCCGCCATCGGCGGAGAGCCGGGCCAGCGGCTGGCCGAGATCGGTTTCCATGGCGCTGAACACGTCGGCGACCTGGAAGGCGATGGCCTCGACGGCAGCGCGCGCCAGGTGTGCCGGAGTGGTGCCGAGCGCGAGGCCCGAAATGCTGCCCCGTGCGTCGGGGTCCCAGTACGGCGCGCCGAGCCCGACGAGAGCCGGCACGAACGTGACGCCATTGCAGTCGGGCACCGTGGCGGCCAGCGCGGCGACCGCGGCGGGATCGGCAAGGCCAAGCAAGCTGCCCATGAAGGCGACGGCCTGGCCGGAGACCGAGATATTGCCCTCGAGCGCATAGGCGACGCCGGCGCTGGTGCTCCAGGCGATGGTCGAAGAGAGGCCGCTGCGGCTCATGATGCGGCCGGTGGTCAGCGTCATCAGCGACGAGCCGGTGCCGTAGGTGGCCTTCACCGTGCCCGGCTCGCGCACGCCGTGGCCGAAGAGCGCCGCATGCGAGTTGCCGATCATGGCGTGGATCGGCGTGCCGGCAGCGAGGGCGGAGACGCCTGCTGCCACCGTGCCGAAGGCGCTGTCCGAGGCGCGCACATTCGGCAGCAGGCTCAGCGGCACATCGAAGATGCGGGCCAGTTCGGGGTCCCAGGCCAAAGCCTCGGTGTTGAACAGCTGGGTGCGCGAGGCGTTGGAGTGGTCGGTGGCGTGCTCGCCGCCGGTCAGGTTCCACAGCAGCCAGGCATCGATGGTGCCGGCGCGCAAATGGCCCGAGGCCGCGGCGTCGCGGGCGCCCGCGACGTTGTCGAGGATCCAGCTGAGCTTTGCCGCCGGGAACAGCGGATCAATGCCGAGCCCGGTGCGCGCTTCGATCAGCTCGCCGTGCCCGGCAGCGCGGATGGCGGCGCAGGCCGGGGCGGAGCGGCGGCATTGCCAGAGGATCGCGGGCGCGACGGCCGCACCGGTGCGGCTGTCCCACACCACGATGGTTTCGCGCTGGTTGGAGATGGCCAGCGCGTCGAGATCGGGCCCGACCTTGCTGACCACGTCTGATATCACCGTGCGGACCGCCTGCCAGATATCGGCGGCGGACTGCTCGGCCCAGCCCGGCTGCGGATAGTTCACCGCCATCGCCACCGAGGCGCCGGCGACCACCCGTCCCTCGGCGTCGAAGGCCAGGGCCTTGGTGTTGGTGGTCCCCTGGTCGATGGCGAGGATCAGCCCGTTGCTCATTTGCGCGAAAGCAGCTGGCGTGCGGCGTCGGCAATGCCGGTCGCGTTGAGATGGAAGTGCTCGAGCAGCCAGTCGGCGGAGCCGGTGGGCAGGAAGCCGGGGAAGCCAAGGATGCGCATCGGCACCGGGCTGTTGGTCGCCAGAACTTCGGCCACAGCACCGCCCAGACCGCCGCGCACCGAGTGCTCTTCGACGGTGACGACGGCGCCGGTCCTTGCAGCGTCGAGGATGGTCGCCTCGTCGAGCGGGTTCACGGTCGACATGTTGACGACGCGGGCGGCGATGCCATCGGCGGCCAGTGCTTCGGCGGCGGCCAGGGCGCGGTGCACCATCACGCCATTGGCGATGATGGCGATGTCGCTACCGTCGCGCAGCGTCTCGGCCTTGCCGATTTCGAAATGCGGGTTGGCGCGCTTCAGGTCGGGCACCGGCATGCGGCTGACCCGGATGAACACCGGGCCATCGAGGGCGGCGGCGGCGCGGATCGCCTGCTCGGTCTCCCAGGGGTCGGACGGCACGATCAGCGTCAGGTTGTTGAGCAGCCGCAGCCAGGCCATATCCTCGATGGAATGGTGGGTGGGGCCGAGTTCGCCATAGGCGATGCCGCTCGACTGGCCGATCAGCTTCACGTTGACATTGGTATAGGCGATATCGGCCTTGATCTGCTCGAGCGCCCGCGCCGTGAGGAAGCAGGCGGCGGCGGACACGAAGGGGATCTTGCCGCCATTGGCGAGGCCGGCGCCCACGGCCACGACGGTCTGCTCGGCAATGCCGACATTGACCATGCGCTCGGGCCAGCGCTTGCGGAAATTCACCAGCTTGGACGAACCGACGCTGTCGCTGACCACGGTGACGATGCGCGGATCGGCTTCGGCCAGCGCTTCAACGGTCCTGGAGAAGGTGTCGCGGCAATCGTGCCAGCCGGCGGGTTGAGGGGCGGCGGCGCTCATTACACCAGCTCCCGCATGGCTTGTTCGTACTGGTCCTTGGTCGGCACGCCATGGTGCCAGGCGACATTGTCATGCATGAAGCTGACGCCCTTGCCCTTAAAGGTGTTGGCGATGACGCAGAGCGGCTTGCCGCGGCCCCTGGGCGATGCACTGAGCACCTCGTAGAGAGCGCGGTGATCGTGGCCGTCGACCATTTCGACCTGCCAGCCGAAGGCCCGCCATTTGTCGTCGAGCGGATCGAGCGATGCCGTCTCTTCGGTGCGGGCGCCCTGCTGCAGGCGGTTGCGATCGATGATCAGCGTCAGGTTTTCGAGCTTCCGGTGCCCGGCGGTGAGCGCGGCTTCCCAGTTGCTGCCTTCCTGCAATTCGCCGTCGCCGGTGAGCACGAAAGTGCGGAAATCGGCATTGTCGATCTGGCCGGCAATGGCGATGCCGACACTGACCGGCAGGCCGTGGCCGAGCGGGCCGGTATTGGTCTCGACGCCGGGCAGGTAGTTGCGGTTTGGGTGGCCGTTGAGTTTGCTCAGCGGCTGCATGTAGGTGGCGAGCTGCGCCTCGGGGAAGAAGCCGGCGGCCGCCAAGACGGCGTAGAAGGCGCCGGTGCAGTGGCCCTTGCTCATCACGAAGCGGTCGCGGTTCGGGGCAGTGGGGTTTTTGGGGTCGTGGCGCAGCACGCCGAAATACAGCGTTGCCAGCACATCCGCGGCGCTGAAATCGCCACCGGGATGGCCCAGTTGCGCCTCGTAGACCATCTGAAAACTACGCCGGCGGATCCACAGCGCCTTGTCGCGGATCAGCGCGACCGGATCGTTGCGAAGCTCGGCGGAAGCCGGGACCGTCAATACTGCCTCCTCCAGCGGGGGGTAGGGACCGGCGGATGCCGATGCCTCCCATGCATCTTGCTGTGACAACTAACCGATTGTTTGTCACTCGTCACTATCGAAAATTTGCGAATGGTTTCGTTTGGCATATAGTCGCTAGATATCCGAAGTGGAAACCGGGTGATCCCAAGGGGGAAACCGGGTTATCCCAAGGGGGAAACCGGGTTATCCCAAGGGGAAACCGGGTTATCCCAAGGGGGAAACCGGGGTCCGCGGGTTGCGGAAAACCCGAGCGGCACGGTATTTTGCCAAGGGTCGAGCAGAGGTGCGCCTGAAAAATGAACGAGCAGAAGAGCATCCGCCGACAGGAGCGCAAGGCCGGCGGCGGCGTCGATGCCGGCACGCTGAGCGGGCTGTTGGCCGAGCCGCGGCGGCGCAAGATTCTCGAATGGCTGCAGGAAGAGGGGAGCGCCCGGGTGCGCGATCTCTCGGCGGCCTTCGAGGTCAGCGAAGCGACGATCCGTCAGGACCTCGAGCGACTCGAGGCCGACGGCTATATCTCGCGGGAGCATGGCGGCGCTTTCCTCAAGACGCTGCCCCGGCAGGTCGAGACACTGTCGCTGCAACACCTTGAGAACATGGACAAAAAGCGCAAGATCGGGGTGCGCGCCGCATCGCTGGTCGGCGATGGTGAGACCATTATCCTAGATGCCGGCTCGACCACCACCGAGGTGGCGCACGGGCTGCTGCAGCGGCGCGAGCTCACCGTGATCACCAATGCGCTGAACATCGCGCTGATCCTTGGCGCCGTGCCGGGATTCGCGGTGCACATGCCGGGCGGCCAGTTCAAGGCGCCGACCCTGTCGCTGAGCGGCGACAAGTCGGTGGAGTATTTTCGCGATATCCTCTCGGGCAAGCTGTTCCTTGCCACCGCCGGGGTGTCGCTCGATGCCGGGCTGACCTATCCGAGTTTTGCCGACCTGCAGCTCAAACAGGCGATGATCAAGGCGGCGCAGCACGTCTACCTGGTGGCGGATTCCACCAAGATCAACCGCACTTCCTTCACGCGGCTTGGCACTTTGGACGTGATTTACTCGTTTATTACCGATGACGGAATCCGCGACGAAGATGCCCGCGAGTTCGAGCGCCGCGGCATCGAGCTGATCGTCGCCAGGTAATTTCCTCAGTAAGAACATTGAACTAGCGTCCGTCATCGGCTGCGTTGCCGCCGCGATGGCGATGCTGCGCGCCCTAGACATTTCGTTCATCGGTGAATGAGTTGGCGGATCACAGCACATTCGGCATTGACTCGCGCTTGATAGCTCCGTAATCCTCATTAATCGCAAACAAACAAAAGTAGACGCAATTCGTCTGGTTGCGATGTGCGCCAAAAGTGCAGGGATGCACCTGGTGCACACGGGGAGCAGGTGAGGAGCCCTTCGAACACGGCGACGTAGTGCGCTGCCGGCGTAAGCCGGCTGACGGCACGGCTCGCAAGGGGCGACCACCGAGATGGTTCAGATCCCCGGACGCCATGGCCGAGACCCGGCGGCGATCCCGGGCAACGAGGAGGACACGGATAATGGTACGGCTTGGCCGATACGTGCTGGCCCCGCTGGCGGGGCTGCTGCTGGCAGGCGCCAGCATGGCGCAGGAAATGACCGATGTGGGCACGCCCCGCAACGAGACGCTGATCGTGCAGACCTTCGACGGCAAGGCGGCCAACCCGGATGCGCAGAACCCGCTGAACCAGTATGCGATCTGGCGCGGCTTCCGCGAGCTGGGCTGGAGCTTTTTGTGGGAGATGGACACCGCAACCGGCCAATCCTATCCCGAACTCGCCGCCGGCCCGGTGGAAGCGCTCAACCCGGAGCGCACCAAGTTCCGCATCAAGATCCGCCCCGGCGTGTTCTGGAGCGACGGGGTCGAGTTCACCGTCGACGACCTGATCTACACGCTCGAGACCTCGTTCAAGTACAAGGACAAGCTGACCTTCGTCGCCCGCACGGTGAACTACGTGAAGGAGGGCAGCTGGTCCAAGGTCGACAACTACACCATGGATGTCGAGACGGTGAGCCCGGCCTACGATTTCCAGACGGTGCTCGGGGTCTATACCTGGGGCTCGCTGTTCGTGCCGGTGCCCAAGCACGTGTTCGAAGGGCAGGGCGACAATGTCGTCACCTTCAAGAACACCAATGCGGTGACGCTCGGGCCCTACAAGATCAAGGAGTTCGACCCCAACGGCTTCTGGCAGCTATGGGAGTTGCGTGACGACTGGCAGCGTTCGGGCTGGGGGAACCTGGGCACACCGAAGCCGAAATACGTGCTCTACAAGGATTTCGGCGCCGAAGAGACCCGCACCCTGGCGTTCGTCCAGAACCAGTACGACGTCGACACCTTCATGAGCCCGGACTCGATTGCCGCCGCCAAGGCGCGCAACCCGGCGATCGAGACGTTCTCGCCGACGCTGCCCTATCACGACATGAACGATGCCTGCGCCTATGGCATCTACTTCAACCAGCAGAAATCGCCGTATGACCTGCCGGAAGTCCGTTGGGCGCTGGCGCTCAGCGTCAACCTGCAGCAGGTCGGCATCAGCGCGGTGAGCGGGCAGTTCAAGGCCGCGGCGCTGCCCTTCGCCGATACCCCGATCACCGATCCGGTCTACTACCAGCCGATGCTCGAGTTCCTCAACGGGCTGACGCTCTCGGACGGCTACAAGCCGTTCGATGCCGGTTTCGGCGACGGCATGGTGGCGGCGCTGAAGGCGCAGGGCACCCCGGAAGCGGACCTGCCGACCGGCGATGCGGTGAAGCAAGGCTTTGGCCAGGGCTGGTGGAAGTACGATCCGGCGGAAGCTGAAAAGCTGCTCGGCTCGGTCGGCATCAAGAAGGGCGCGGACGGCTTCTACACCAAGCCCGACGGTTCACCGTGGATGCTCGACTTCGTCATCCCGGCGGACTGGAACAAGGTGATGCAACGCACCGGCTTCTCGATCGCCGACAGCTGGAAGAAGGCCGGGTTCAACGTCACCGCCCGGCAGGCCGACAATGGCGAGTTCACCACGGTGCAGAACACCAACGCCAAGCTCGACCTGATGGTCAACTGGAACATGACCTGCACCTACAACTCCAACTGGTTCAACAGCTGGAATTCGTTCAGCGAGACCTTCGTCAAGCCGGCCGACTCCAATGAACCGCTGCAGGGCAACTATGTCCGCGTCACCGACCCGGAGATCTTCAAGCTGGTGCAGGATTCGAAGAGCCTCGAGATCGGCTCCGACGCGTTCGTCGCCAATGGCCGCGAGATCGCCGAAAAGCTGACCAGCGGGATGCAGTTCATCAACCTGATGAACATCCCGACGACGATCCCGACCAACAACACCTACTGGAAGAACTACCCCAAACAGCAGAACTTCTACGCTGCGCCCTACACCTGGTGGTCGTCGTTCAAAAAGACGATCGTCAACATCGAACCGACCGGCAAGTAAGCGCCGGTTGATGGTGGGGCGGTACCTCCCAGCCGCCCCATCCCCCTTTTTCTCGTTCTCGGAGCAGGTGGGCCAATGGGTGTCCTGCAATACGTGGCCAAGCGTGTCGGCCTCTACTTTGCGGTCCTGTTCATCGGACTGACCATCACCTTCCTGTTGCCGCGACTGATGCCGGCCAACCCGATCGATGGCTATATCGGCCAGATCCAGGCGCGGGCCAGCGGCGCGCTCACCGCCGACGATATCGTGCAGCTGCGCGCCAATCTTGAGCAGCTTTACGGGCTGAAGGGCGACCTGTTCAGCCAGTATCTGAGCTACCTCGAGCGGGTGGTGCTGAATTTCGATTTCGGCCCGAGCTTCACCTATTACCCGCAGCCGGTCAGCCAGATGATCTTCAACGCGCTGCCCTGGACGCTGGGGCTGCTGCTGGTCTCGACCTTCATCGCCTGGCTGCTCGGCAACATGGTGGGGCTGGTGGCGGGCTATTTCCACACCAAGAAGGCGGCGACGATCCTCGAGGTGGTGGGGATCCTGCTCTACCCGATCCCCTATTACATCCTCGCGGTCAGCGTGATCCTGCTGCTCGCCTATATCTTCCCGATCTTCCCGCTCTCGCCGACCTTCCCGGTCGGGCAGATGACGCCGCAGAAGTTCGGCATGGTGATCTACAACTCGCTGCTGCCGGCGCTGACGCTGGTGCTGGCCGGGTTCGGCTGGAACATCCTTTCGATGAAGGCGCTGGCGGTGGCGACCACCGAGGAGCCCTATGTCACCTATGCGCGGCTGAAGGGCGCCTCGAACTGGACGCGCATGGTGCGCTACGTGTTCCGTAACGCCATGCTGCCGCAGGTGACGGCGCTGGCGCTGTCGCTGGGCACCGTGTTCAACGGCGCGCTGCTCACCGAGATGCTGTTCTCCTATCCGGGCGTCGGGCTGATCATGCGCACTGCGGCGAGCGGCGGCGATTACAACGTGCTCTACGGCGCCATCGCCATTTCGATCATCGCCGTCGCCACGGCCGGCCTGATCATCGACCTCATCTATCCCCTCCTTGACCCGCGGATCCGCCACAAATGACGACGGACAGCTCATCGGCGGCGGCTGCCGCCCCCGTGCCGGCCCCGCCGGCGACAGCCAGGCGCCGCGACAGCCTGTTGTGGCTGATGAACACGCGGCTGGTCATCGGGCTCAGCCTCATCACCATCTTCGTCGTCGGCTCGATCGTGTTGCCGTTCTTTGCGCCAGCCGATCCGTCGCTGCAGGCGACATACCTGAAGAACATGCCGATGTCGGCCGAACACCTGCTCGGCACCAACGCGATCGGTCAGGACATCTTCTGGTTCCTGGTGTTCGCCATCCGCAACTCGCTGATCCTCGGCGTGCTGGTGGGTGTCGGGGTGACGATCATTTCCACCGCCGTGGGGCTCAGCGCCGGCTATATCGGCGGCAATTACGAGCGCGTGGTGATGCTGGTGGTCGACAGTTTCATCACCATCCCGCTGCTGCCGATCCTGATCATCCTCGGTGCGGTGATCCGCGGCAACAGCTCGTTCCTCACGGTGGGGCTGATCATCGTGGTGTTCGGCTGGGCCTGGGGCGCCCGCACCATCCGCTCGATGGCGCTGTCGCTGCGCGAGCGCGAGTTCATCAACATGGCGCGGTTTTCGGGCGCCGGCACGGTGGCGATCATCGTGCGCGAGATCTTCCCCTATGTGTCGGCCTACATGGTGGTGGGCTTCATCAACACGATCCTGTTTGCCGTCAACACCGAGGCGACGCTGGCGGTGATCGGGCTCAGTAAGGTCGAAGTGCCGACGCTCGGCTCGATCATCTTCTGGGCGCTCAACTACAACGCGCTGTTCACCGGCAATTACCCCTGGCTGGTGGCGCCGATCGTCGCCTCGATCCTCCTATTCCTCGGGTTGTTCCTGACCTCGACCGGCTTCAACGCCGCATTCGCCAACAAGCGGGGTGTCGCATGATCAAGCTCAATGACCTGAAGATCAGCTACCGCATCGGCAACCGGGTGATCGAGGCGGTCAACGGCGTGACGCTGAGCATCCCTGACGGTTCGATCGTCGGCATTGCCGGGGAATCCGGTTGCGGCAAATCCACCCTGATGAAAGCGATCTACGGCGACATCCAGTCGCCAATGTCGCTCAGTGGCGGCAGCATCGAATACGGGATGACCGGCAGCGACGGCCAACCGGTGACCACAGGCAATATCCGCCGGGAGTGGTTCAAATCGATCTCCTACATTCCGCAGAGCTCGATGAACTCGCTGAACCCTGTCATCCGGATCCGCGATCAGTTCACCGATTTCCCCGGCACCGACAGCAACAAGAAGCGCGTGCTGGAGCGGGCCCGGGCCTATATCGGCAAGCTCGGCCTGCCCGCCGAGGCGATGGAGTCCTACCCGCACCAGCTGTCGGGTGGCATGCGGCAGCGGGTGATGATCGCGCTCGCCACCTTCTTCCAGCCCGAGCTGATCATTGCTGACGAGCCGACCACGGCGCTCGACGTGGTGGTGCAGAAGGAAATCCTGATGCTCTTGATGGAAGTGCAGGAGCTGATGGGCAACACCATCCTCGTCGTCTCGCACGACATGGGCGTCCATTACCAGGTCACCCACAAGATGCTGATCATGTATGCCGGCCGGGTGGTCGAATACGGCGACACCGAAAGCGTCTTCGCTGACCCCCAGCATGCCTACACCAAAATGCTGATCGACTCGCTGCCCACCATTGGTGACGACAGCATGCGCGGCGTGCTGGCCAGCATGGCCGGGGCAGGGGGCGACCGGGCCTATCGGGTGGAGCCGGAGCTGATCGAGGTGAAGCCCGGGCACTTCATGGCGCGGCCCAGCGAAAGCGTGGGGGTGGCGGCATGACCATCATTTTGCGGACCGAGGGGCTGAACAAGGTCTACCGGCAGGGCGGCCTGGTGCGCTCGCGGCAGGTCAAGGCGCTGAACGACGTCAATATCGATGTCGAGAGCGACAAGCCGGTGGTGATCGCCGTGGTCGGGGAATCCGGCTCAGGGAAGACCACCCTGGCCAAGACCCTGTTGCGGCTCGAAACGCCGAGCTCGGGCCGGGCTATCGTCTACGACAACGTAGTGACCGGCAAAGGCACGACGCTATCGAAGCAACAGTTCCTCGGGCTGGTGCAGCCGATCTTCCAGAACCCGTTCGAGGCGTTCAGCCGCTATCGCCCGGTCGATGCGTATCTGCATGAGACGGCGCAGCGGGTGGCCGGCATGGATGCGAGCCAAGCCGAGGCGGCAGTGGCGGCGGCGCTGCTGAGCGTCGGGCTCAAATACGAGGCGGTGCGCGGCAAATATACCAACCAGTTCTCGGGCGGCGAGCTGCAGCGCATTTCGGTGGCGCGGGCGCTGATCCCCGAGCCCAAGCTGATCGTCGCCGACGAGCCGGTATCGATGATCGATGCGTCGCGGCGGATGATCATCATCAACCTGTTCAAGCAGCTGCGCGACGAAGCGGGCCGGAGCTTTCTCTACATCACCCACGACCTCGCCACCGCCTACTACATCTCGGACTACGTGGCGGTGATGAACAAGGGCGTGGTGGTGGAGTTCGGCGATGCCCGGCAGGTGATGGGGGACCCGCAGCACGAGTATACCAAGCTGCTGCTGAGCTCGATCCCCACAACGAAGAGCCGTTGGCGGCCGCGTAGGGCGGCGTGAGTTTGCCTGTCAAAAGGCCCCCTCACCCGCCGCTGCGCGGCGACCTCTCCCCCAGAGGGAGAGGTGGTGATGGGGCGAGATCGCGCCTCACCTTCACCTCTCCCTTGGGGGAGAGGTCGGCCCGAAGGGCCGGGTGAGGGGGCCTTTTGGCGCTCACCTACCAAATTGTACTTCAAGGGAATTTGCCGATGACCACTACCGCCACGCTATGGGCGACCCACGAGATCACCCTCACCGGCCCCTCAACCGGCAACCCGTTCCTCGATATCGACCTGCGCGCCATCTTCCGCCAGGGCGAGCGGGAAGTGCGGGTCAACGGCTTCTATGACGGCGACGGCGTCTACAAGCTGCGCTTGCTGCCCGACACGACCGGCACCTGGAGCTACGAGACGCGCAGCAACGCCCCCGCACTCGACAATGTCACCGGCGCGTTCGACGTAGCCCCGGCGTTGCCCGACCACCATGGCCCGGTGCGGGTCGCCAACCGGCACCATTTCCGTTACGCCGATGGTACGCGCTACATCAATATCGGCACCACCGCCTATGTGTGGAACCTGCAGGGCGATCCGCTGGAAGAAGAGACGCTTGCAACCCTCGCGGTAGCGCCCTTCACCAAGATCCGCATGTGCGTGTTCCCCAAGCACTATCGCTATAACGAGAACGAGCCCGAGCTTTATCCGTTCAAGCTGCTGACCGCAGGCAAATGCAAGTGGGACGGCAGCTTTGCCGGGGCCGACAAGTACGGCTGGAAATTCGACTTCACCCAGTTCGAACCCGCGTATTTCCGGCACCTGGAACAGCGGATCAACCAGCTTGCCGAGATTGGCGTCGAAGCCGACCTGATCGTCTTCCACCCCTATGACCGCTGGGGCTTTTCGCGCATGTCGCCGGCCGAAGATGACCGCTATCTGCGCTACCTCACCGCCCGGCTTGCGGCCTTCCCGAATGTCTGGTGGTCGATGGCGAACGAATACGACCTGATGCCGCAGAAGACGCCTCAGGATTGGGATCGCTTTATCAACATCACCGCGGACAACGACCCGTTCGGGCACCTGCTTTCCGTCCATAACTGCTTCAAGTTCTACGATCACAACCACCCGCGTATCACCCACGCCTCGATCCAGCGTTCGGCGGCTAATCAGTCGGCGGTGTGGCGCGAGAAGTATGGCAAGCCCGTATCGATCGACGAGTGCTGCTACGAGGGCACCATTGCCGAGCTCTGGGGCAATATCTCGGGTGAAAAGATGGTGCGGCGCTTCTGGGATGGGGTGGTCAATGGCGGCTACGTCACCCATGGCGAGACGTTCAACAACGACACGCAGACCATCTGGTGGGCCAAGGGCGGCAAGCTGACCGGCGAGAGCGTTGCGCGCATCGCCTTCCTCCGCCGCATCATGGAGGAGGGGCCGGACGAGGGGCTCGATCCGATCAAATCCACCGGCGCCTATCGCATCGCGATGCAGGGTGGGCTCGACAATGTGGTGCTGCAGCAGCTGTTCGTGCCGCCGGCAGGTGAAGAGGGCTGGGCTCCGGCGATGGCCTGGTGGCCGACCGCCGGGCAGCCGCACCGCTATTACCTGAGCTACATGGGCGAGAACCAGCCGAGCGAAGCGACCGTCGCCGTGCCACCCGACGAGCACTACAGCGCCACGCTGATCGACACCTGGAACATGACCGAAATACAGCTCTCAGCCAGCGTGAAGCGCGGCGACGTGCTGCATTTCGAGCCGAAACCCTACCTGGCGCTGCTGTTCAAGCGCATCGACTGAGGACACATAGATGAAGCTGTTTTCGCTCGAGGGTGAAGTTGCGGTGGTGACCGGGGCAGGCAGCGGCATCGGCCAGGCCATCGCCATCGGGCTGGCCGAGGCGGGAGCCGATGTGGCGCTGTTCGATCTCGAGCGGCAAACCGCGGGGCTCGCCGAGACGGCGCGTGGGGTGGCCGGTCACGGTCGCCATGCCCTCGTCACCACGGGCGATGCCACCAGCGAGGGCGATCTCGCGGCGGCGATTGCCGCAGCCGAAAGCGGGCTCGGGGCGCTGAGCCTAGCGGTCAATGCTGCCGGCATTGCCAATGCCTTCCCGGCGGAGACGATGGCGCTGGGCGACTGGGAGCGGATGATCCGCACCAACCTGACCGGGGTTTTCCTCAGCTGCCAGGCTGAAGCGCGGGCGATGCTGGCGCATGGCCGCGGCGCCATCGTCAATGTCGCATCGATGTCCGGCTCGATCGTCAATCGCGGCCTGACGCAGGCCCACTATAACAGCTCGAAGGCAGGGGTGATCCACCTCAGCAAGAGCCTCGCCATGGAGTGGGTGTCGCGCGGCATCCGCGTCAACAGCCTGAGCCCCGGCTACACGCTGTCGCCGATGAACCGCCGGCCGGAAGTCGCCGAGCAGTTGCTGGGCTTTGCCGAGGAGACGCCGATGGCGCGGATCGCAACGGTCGACGAGATGGTCGGGCCAACGCTGTTCCTGTTGAGCCAGGCCGCCTCGTTCGTCACCGGACATGACCTCGTCGTCGATGGCGGTTTCACCGCCTGGTAAGTTAGCCCCCTGGAGCAGATCTATGACCACCGTCGCCAAGTACGACATTTTCGAAGCGAGTTTTAGCGGACCGGCGACGGGCAACCCCTATGTCGAGGTGAGTTTTGACGCGGTTTTCGCGCAGCATTCGCGCGAGGTGCGGGTGCCCGGCTTCTATGACGGCGACGGCACCTACCGGGTGCGCTTCATGCCGGACAACGAGGGCGAGTGGACTTTTCGCACGCGCAGCAAGACCGCTGACCTCGACGGGCAGACCGGCAGCCTGACCGCCACGGCGGCGCGGCCCGGGCAGCACGGGCCGGTGGCCGTGAAGAACAAGTTCCATTTCGCCCATGCCGACGGCACGGGTTATGCGCCGTTCGGCACCACCTGTTATGCCTGGACGCACCAGCCTTTGGCGATGCAGGCCGAGACGCTCGAAACGCTCGGCAAGGCGAAGTTCAACAAGATCCGCATGGGGGTGTTCCCCAAGGATTATCCGTTCAACACCAATGAGCCGCTGCTCGACGTCTACCTCAAGGGCGCCGATGGCAAGATCGACTACGACCGGCCGAACCCCAAAGCGTTCCAGCATTTCGAGCAGCAGGTCGGCAAGCTGCGCGATATGGGGATCGAGGCCGATCTCATCATCTTCCACCCCTATGACCGCTGGGGCTATTCCAGCATGTCGGCGGAGCAGGATTTCCGCTACGTCGCCTATCTGGCGGCGCGGCTCGCCGCCTATTCCAACGTCTGGTGGGCGCTCGCCAACGAGTACGATTTCCTGCTCGACACCAAGCCGGTGGCGCAGTGGGACCGCTATTTCCACATCCTCGAAGAGAACGACCCGTACGGGCACCTGAAATCGATCCACAACGGCGACCAGTCGATGAATTTCGACCATCGCAAGGCCTGGATCAGCCATGTCTGCATCCAGAACTGGGATGTGAAGCGCACCCCGGAATGGCGCGAGCAGTATGGCAAGCCGGTGGTCAACGACGAGCCGGAATACGAGGGCAATATCTGGCCGAGCTGGGGCAACATCACGGCGCAGGAACTGACCCACCGGTTCTGGACCACCGTCATGCGCGGTGGCTATGCCGGGCATGGCGAGACCTATGCCGACCCGGACGATCTGATCTGGTGGGCCAAGGGCGGCAAGCTCCATGGCGAAGCCTGGAAGCGGATCGGGTTCTTGCGGCAGATTGTCGAGGAAGACGCGCGCGAGGGGCTGACGCCGATGGGGCACAATGCCAGCTGGCCGTGGAGCCGGATCTCGGGGGGCCGCGACGGCAAGGTGAGCTACATCTATTTCGGCGAGCACCAGCCCAACCAGTGGACCACCGGGCTGCCGAAGGAAGACGGGAATTATGAGGTCGACCTGATCGACACCTGGGCGATGACGGTGACACCGGCCAATCGCATCCCGGCGCTGATCCCGCACCCGACGCGGCATGGCGAGGTGGTGCGCGGCGGCAAGGCCGACGCTGCGTTCGGGGTGGAACTGCCGAGCCGGCCGTATCTGGCGCTGCGGGTTCGGGTGTTGGATTAGGGCTGGGTGGTGCAGTCGGGACCATCTCGGCTAATAGGCCGGCGCGGGAAGAGTACCCCCACCCCTGTCCCCTCCCCGCAAGGGGGAGGGAGACGCTCCAACCAGCGCCAGTGTTTTGGTCTCCTCCCCCTTGCGGGGAGGGACAGGGTGGGGGTATTCTTCCCGCACCGAGCTATCGTGGCTCAGTTCCTCGGCACCGGCGCATTCGCCGCCAGCAAGCCCTGCGCTTTCAAATCCGCCCAGAACGTCGCCGGAATCTCCACCGTCAGCGCGGCGACATTCTCTCGCACTTCCGACGGCTTCGCCGCGCCGGGGATCACTGCCACCACGGCCGGATGGGCCAGCGGGAATTGCAGCGCCGCCACCGGCATGCTGACGTTGTGTGTCTTGCACACCACCTCGATGCCGCGGACCTTGGCCTGCACTTCGGGTGAGGCCTTGCTATAGGCGTACATGGCGCCGGCGCCGGAGCCGGTGACCAGGATGCCCGAGGCGAAGGGGGCGCCGATGATGACGCTGATGCCCCGATCGAGGCAGCGCTGCATCGAGGTATCGAGCACGCCCTGGTCGAGCAGGGTGTAGGGCATGGCGACGATGGCGAAATCGACGTCGATGGCTGAGAGCATCTCATCGAGATTGCCCGGCACGTTGTTGCCGACACCGATCGCCTTGATGTCGCCGGCGGCCTTCAGCTCCTGCAAAGCCTTGAGCCCACCACCGTCGGTGAGCTCTTTCAGGTAACCCGTCACCAGTTCGGGGGTGTGGAACATGGTGTCGAGGTCGTGGATCACCAGCGAGTCGACGCGGTTGAGCGCGAGGCGCTGCAGTACCTGCTCGTAAGCGTGCATCACGCCGTCATAGGTGTAGTTGAACTCCACCTCGAACGGCAGGCCGCCGGCCCAGGGAGCGGTGCTGAACGTCGCGGGATCGGCCGGGCGATGGAGGATGCGGCCGACCTTGGAGTTGACGATGAACTCGTTGCGCGGCCGGGTGCGCAGGAACCCGCCGAGCCGGTGTTCGGAGAGGCCGCGGCCATACCAGGGGGCGGTGTCGTAGAAGCGCACCCCGGCGTCCCAGGCTGCCGTGAGCGTTGCCTGCGACTGGGCTTCGTCGAGCTTGGCGTAGAGCTCGCCGAGGTGGGCGGCGCCGAAGCCGAACACCGGCAGTTCGAGCGCGGTGCGCCCGACGCGACGGCGGGTGGAAACGGTATCAGTCACGGCAGTGGTCCCCCTACGGACGAAGCTCAGTTCGCTCTCATTGGTGGTGAAGCTGTCAGACATGCGGTGCTTGGGCAAGCGGGTGGGTGGATGCTCGAGATAAGCCGCTGTCATGCACCGAAGTTGTCTCAAACTCGGTGTCATCCCTGCGAAAGCAGGGACCCATCTCACCGCTCGCACGGGCTGCGAGTTGGGTCCCTGCTTTCGCAGGGATGACACCGGTGGGGAGGCGAGTTTGTGCCTACCAAATGCCTTTCCCGAGTGAGGGAAACAGATCATCCCAGTTCGGGTTCAGTTCTCGGAACAGCTCGATTTTCCAGGCACGCTTCCATTTCTTGATCTGTTTCTCTCGCGTAATCGCCGCTTCGATTGAGTCGTGTGCTTCGAACCAGAGGAGCCGCGTGACATGATACTTGCTCGTGAACCCAGGGGCGACATGCTCTCGATGCTCCGCAACGCGGCGCATAAGATCGTTGGTCACACCCGCATAGAGTGTTCCGTTTCGGCGGGAGGCGAGCAGGTACACGAAATAGGTGTTGCACCGAGACACCCTCCAGCTCGAAAAGACCAGCGACCAGTGTAGCCCTCCCAAACTCGGTGTCATCCCTGCGAAAGCAGGGACCCATCTCACCGCTTGCACGGCCTGTAAGTTGGGTCCGCTTTCGCTGGGATGACACCGGTGGGTGGGGAAGGACCAGCCCTCACGTCCAAACTAAGCCGACACCACCGGCGTCGCGGTCCTTGCCGCCATCGATGCCGTCACCGCGCGCACCGTGTCATCATCCACCGCCACGCCCACCGCACGCAGCGCCAGCACCACGGCGCCCACCGAGCCGTCGCCAGCGATGCGGACGTCCGGGGTGTGGCCGGCGGCGCGGATGACTTCGGAGACGGCGGCGGGGAGGGTGAGCAAGTGTGGGGCGATGCCGCCGCCCAGCGCTACGGGGCCAGGCATTTGGGGATCGAAGATCATCTTGAAGTCGGCGAGGAGGTAGGCCTCGGATTGGGCCAGCAGCGCGGTCGCCACCGGGTCGGTGCGGTTGGCGATGACCAGCGGGGCGAAACGGGCCAGTTCGATCGGGCGGAGTTTGTACACCGCGTCGACGAATTGCTGCAGGCAGACCTGCCGGCCGGTGAAGGCCTTTTCCTCGGTATAGGCGATGCCGAAGGCGCCGAGCAGGGCGGGGGTCAGAGCGGTTTTTGGGCCGCGGTGTTCGAGATCGGCGGTGACGGCGATGGCGGCGTGGTGGCCGAGCCAGTAGCCCGAGCCGAGATCGCCGAGGAGGTACCCGGCGGCATCGACTACCGCTTCGATGCTGCCGTTGCGCACCCGCACCGCACCGGCGCCGGTGCCGGCGACGATGCAGTAGCCATCACGCGCCGCGGTGACCGAGGCGAGCATGGCCTCGAGGTCGCCGGCGAAAACCAGTGCTCCGCTCAGCCCATTTTCACGAAACGCCGCTTCCAGCCGATCTTGCGCCACATGGGCGCGCGGGCCGGCGAGCGCGATCAGCGCCAGCTCGATATCGAGCGGGGCGCCGGCATCGGCGACCGCCGCTTCGACGGCCGAGATGATGGCGGAAGCCGCCTGGTCCGGGGTGTTGGAGGCCGGATTGCCGCCACGGTTGCGGCCCTGGCCGAGGCAGCGGCCGGCGCGGTCGACCAGGGTGGCGCGCGAAGTGGAACCGCCGACATCGATGGCGAGCAACGCCTTGTTCATCGCGTTATCGACCCGCTTGCCTTCGTGAAAATAGCTGGATAAGAATTGTTTTCATCCGCACAGCGGCCTTCTTGAGAGTGATTTTCAGGGTATGGGCTCCTAACATAGATGACCGCCATCGCAAAGACGTTCAGCGTGCTCGACCGGATCAGGACTTACCAGTCCCAGATGCCGGCTACGATGGCCAAAATCGCGGCCGTGCTGATCGACGATCCGAAGGCGCCGCTGAACCTCTCGATTACTGATCTTGCCGAACGGGCAGGCACTTCGGCCGCCAGCGTCACCCGGTTCTGCCGGATGATCGGTTATGGCGGCTATTCGCAGCTGCGCGTCGGGATTGCCGAGGATGTTGGCCGCGGCGGCGCCAAGGCGGCGTGGATCGGCGAGATCGGCCGCTCGTTCGGGCCGGATGACTTGCCGGACGAAATCCGCAACGCGCTGCTCAACACCCATGTACTTAGCCTCCAGACCACCGCCGGGCTGCTCGACATGCCCACGGCGATCCGCGTGGCGCAGGCGATCGTCAAGGCGCGCCAGCTCGACGTCTATGGCGTCGGCGGCAGTGCGCTGACGGCGCTCGAAACCGAGGCGCGGCTCTACCGCATCGGGGTCAATGTCCACACCTGGGCGGAGGTGCATAACGGGCTGACCAGCGCCGCCATACTCGATGATCGCTGCGTTGCGATCGGCATTTCCAATACCGGACGCACCGACGAAACCATCCAGATGCTGACCGTCGCCAAGGCGTCAGGCGCCCATACCGTGGCGATCACCGGCAACCCGGATTTGCCGCTGGCCCGGCTCGCCCATGACGTGCTGATCGCCGCCTCGCCGGATGGCTACCTGCAGCCGGCGGATCTCTCCGCCCGGCACTGCCAGCTGTTCGTGGTGGATTTGCTTTACTTGCTGATCGCGCAGTCGAATTTCGACCGCACGACGCGCTTCCTCGCCGCCTCAGGGGCGGCAGTGGCGCCGCGCCGCCGCCCGATGCGGGGTGGCGCCTTGCCCAATACTGCCGCGCGCCGCGCGGCGGCCCAGACCTAACGGAACCCATGTGATTATGACCGACCTGACTACGCAGTTTCATAGTGAAGTTTCGACCCGGCTCGCCAAGCTTGCCGGCCCGAACCAGGCAATCGACGATACCATCGCGCTGGTGGCCGATGCGGTCGCCGCCGGCGGCGTGGTGCAGGCCTTCGGCACCGGTCACTCGGAAGCCTTCGCCATGGAAATCGCCGGCCGTGCCGGCGGGCTGATTGCGGCCAACCGCATTCCGCTGCGCGCTTTGGTGCTGCGCGGCGGCAAGGACCTGTCGATCCTCGGTGGGGCGGCGCTGGAGCGCGACCCCAATGTCGCCGAGAACCTCTTGTCGCTCTACGAGCTCGACAAGAACGACGTGTTCATCATCGCCTCGAACTCGGGCGTCAACGGCTCGATCGTCGGGCTGGCGCTCGCCGCCAAGGCGCGTGGCCACAAGGTGGTGGCGGTGACCAGCTTCGACCACACCAGCAAAGTTACGCCCAAGCATCCGAGCGGCAAACGGCTGATGGAAGTGGCCGATATCGCCATCGACAACCTGGCGCCCTTCGGCGACAGTACCCTGCAACTGGAGGGTGGCATGGGCGTTGGTGCAGTCTCCTCGCTCACCGCAGCATTCATTGCTCAGCGCATCACCATCGGCGTGGCCGAGGCGCTGCTCCAGCGCGGCAAGACGCCGCCGCTCTACATTTCGGCAAATATACCGGGGGCGACGAACACAATCGCGCTCTCGAAGATCTTTACGGCAAGCGCATCCGTGGGGAATCTGAGGGATTACGGAAGCGTTTGGCGTGAGGCCTAACGACTAAATACTTGGAGAAGGGAAGGAACTAAATGTTCAAAAAGACCATCGACCGCCGCACATTTCTGCGCGGCACGACGGCCCTCGTGGCCGTTGCCCCGTTCGGCGGACTGCTCGGCTCGACCAGCGCCTTCGCGCAGGACGCGGCCAATCCGTTTGCTGTCGCCGACGGCTCGACCGTTGACGCGGTGATCTTCAACGGTGGTTACGGCATCGACTATGTCGAGTTCGCCGCCAACCTCGTGCAGAAGAACCACCCGAACGTCACCGTGAAGGTGTCGCCGTCGACCCAGATCGCCCAGGAGCTGCAGCCGCGGTTCCTCGGCGGCAACCCGCCGGACCTGATCGACAACTCGGGCGCGCAGGCCATCGGCTTCGCGGCCATCATCGACCAGCTCGAAGACATGAACTCGGTGCTCGACGCGCCGAGCCTCGAAGGCACCAAGATCCGCGACACCCTGGTGGGTGGCGTCGAGAAGCCGGGCACCTTCGGCGACAAGTTCGTCGCGCTCAACTACGTGATGACCGTCTACGGCATCTGGTACTCGGCCTCGCTGTTCGAGGCCAATGGCTGGACGCCGCCGACCACCTGGGCCGAAGCCATCGAACTTGGCAAGGTTGCCAAGGAAAAGGGCATCTACCTGTTTGGTTGGGGCAAGGAAGCGGCGACCTACTACCGCACCACCGCAGTCGCTTCGGCGATCAAGGCGGGCGGCGACGAAGTGCGTCTCGCCGTCGACAACTTCACCCCCGGCTTCTGGTCGCATCCGTCGTTCCAGGCCGTCTTCACCGCGCTGTACGAGATCATCTCGGGCGGCATGATGAAGCCGGGTGGCGCGGGCACGCAGTTCACCGCTGCACAGGCGCAGTGGTCGAACGACGAGTTGTTCCTGCTCTATCCGTCGGGCTCGTGGATCGAGAACGAAATGAAGCCGGCCACCAAGGCGGACTTCAAGATGACCGGCATGGCCGAACTTTCGATCGATGCCAACGACAAGCTGCCGAAGACGGCTCTGCACGCCACCGCGGGCGAACCGTTCATCATCCCGGCGGGCGCGCTGAACCTTGCCGGTGGCAAGGAACTGCTCCGCACGATGCTCTCGAAGGAAGCCGCGACGAACTTCGCCAAGACGAAGCTCGCTCCGACCATCGTCAAGGACACCGTGCCGGCCGACGGCTTCGGCTCGACGGCTCTGGTTTCGCAGAGCAAGCTGCTCGCCGAAGCCGGCAACGACGTGTTCACCTGGAACTCGTTCGACCTCTACGGCACGAACCAGGACGAACTCGTCGTCTGGAACAGCTTCCTCGATGGCAAGCTTGACGTCGCCGCCTTCACCGCCGCTCTCGAGGCGATCACCAGCGCCGTTTACAACGACGCCTCCGTCACGAAAGTCGAAGTGAAGTAATGGACAGCACGATGGCGAGGGCACCAGCCGCTACGACCCGCCGGTGGAAAATGCCAAGCCTCGAGGGCTCCAGCTTCGCGCTGGTGTTCCTGGGGCTCCCACTGGCGATCTACGTGATCTTCGTGATCTCGCCATTCGTGCAAGCCTTCTACTACTCGATGACCGATTGGTCAGGCTTTTCGAAGAAGATGAACTTCGTTGGCCTGGCCAATTATGTCACCCTGTTGAGCGACCCGGTCTTCACCAAGGCCGTCTACAACTCGATTGTCCTCGTGGTGGTGCTGCCGCCGCTGGTGATCATCCTCTCGGTAACACTGGCGACGCTGGTGACCATTGGCGGGGTGACCCGCGGCGAGATCCAGGGGCTCAAGCATTCCGGCATCTACCGGGTGATCTCGTTCTTCCCCTACACCGTGCCGGCGATCGTCATCGGCATCCTGTGGGCGCAGATGTATGACCCGTCCAGCGGCCTGCTGAACGGTATCCTCACGGCGCTGGGGTTCGATTTCTTCAAGTCTTTCGCCTGGCTCGGCGACGAGCGCACCGCCATGGGCGCTTCGATCTTCGTCATCGCCTGGTCGATGGTCGGCTTCTACATGGTGCTGTTCATCGCGGCGATCAAAGGCATTCCGGCCGAGGTCTATGAGGCGGCGCGCGTCGATGGCGCCGGCCGCTTCCGTACGGCGATTTCGATCACCGTGCCGATGATCCGCGACAATATCCGCACCGCTTACGTCTATCTCGGCATCCTGGCGCTCGACGCCTTCGTCTATATGCAGGCGCTGAACCCGTCGGGCGGCCCGGCCAACTCCACCGTCGTCATCTCGCAGCACCTGCTGAACACCGCCTTCAAGAAGGGCAAGTTCGGCTATGCGACCTCGATGGGCGCGACGCTGGCAGTGATCACGCTGGTGTTCGCGGCGCTGGTGTTCTTCATCTTCTGGTGGACCGGTCGTCCGCCCAAGTCGGGGCCGGTGAGCACCGCCGTGGCGCCCCTGGTGCGCGCCGCCCCGGTCGCCGCCGCGACGGGCAAGCCGGTGGCGCAGTTCGAGCATCCGCATGCCAAGAAGACCATCTGGACCGACAAGACCGTCGCCACCATCTCGCACATTGCGCTGATCGCCTGGGTGGTGATCATCTGCGCGCCGCTGCTCTGGGTGCTGATGAGCTCGTTCAAGACGACGCAGCAGATTTTCGCTTCGCCGTTCACCCTGCCCACCACCTTCAACTTCGACAACTACGTGTCGGCGTGGACCTCGGCGTCGATCGGCACCTATTTCGTCAACACGGTGATCGTGGTCGGCTTTGCGCTTGGTATCGTCATGCTGCTCGGCTCGATGTGCGCCTACTACCTGGCGCGCTACGAGTTCCGCGGCAGCAAGATCATCTACTACCTGATGCTGGCCGGGCTCACCTTCCCGATCTTCCTCGCGGTGGTGCCGCTGTTCCAGACGCTGCGCGGCTTTGGGCTCTTGAACACCTTCCCGGGCCTGATCATCACCTATGTGGCGTTCGCGCTGCCGTTCACGGTGTTCTTCCTCTACGCCTTCTTCCGCACCCTGCCGCAGGAGATCGCCGAGGCAGCGATGATCGACGGCGCCGGGCCGTGGCGGATCTTCTTCACCATCATGCTGCCGATGGCCAAGCCCGGCATCGCCTCGGTGGCGATCTTCAACTTCCTCGGGCTGTGGAACCAGTTCCTGCTGCCGATCGCGCTCAACACCAACACGGCAAATTACGTGCTGAGCCAGGGCATGGCGTCGTTCGCCTCGCAGGCCGGCTATGCGGTGAATTTCGGTGCGCTGTTCGCCGCCGTGGTGATCACCGTGCTGCCGGTGCTGGTCACCTACATCATCTTCCAGCGCCAGCTGCAGGGCTCGGTGCAGACGGGGATGCTGAAGTAGGGGCGGGGGAATTTTACCCACGAGACTTTGAACGGGGCGCCTCACGGGGCGCCCCGTTTGCTATGGGGTTGCAGTCGGCGAACCCTCTCCCGCTTGCGGGGAGGGGACCAGCCGAAAGGCTGGTGGGAGGGGGCAGCCCCACGCGCTGAAGCAATTGGCCGACACCAGAGAGGCAGTGGGCGGCTGGGGCAGGGGGCGGTGTTTGCCGCTCCCCCCTCCCACCACGCTTTCGCGTGGTCCCCCTCCCCCGCAAGCGGGAGAGGGTGCGCCGACTGCCGGCTTTGGGGCGTGGGAAGCTATCTGAGAAGCGGGACTTCTACCGCCCGCCCATCCCGGCATTCAGCGCGATCGAGTTGTAGATCAGCTTTTGCAGCAAGATCGCCAGCACGATGCCCGGCAGCATCGAGAGCGCGGCGCCGGCCATGATGTAGTTCCACTGGGTGCCCTGCTGGGTCTGGAAGTGGGTGAGGCCGACCGGCAGGGTGGCGTTTTCCTGGCCGGTCATGACGATCAGCGGCCAGAGGAAGTTGTTCCACTGGGCGATGAAGGTGAACAGCGAGAGCAGGCCGATGGCCGGCATCGACAGCGGGATGATGATGCTGACGAGGATGCGGAGCCGCGAGGCGCCGTCGATCAGTGCTGCTTCTTCAAGCGAATCCGGGATCGAGAGGAAGAACTGCCGCAAGAGGAAGGCTCCGAAGGTGCCGAAGGCGACCGGCAGGATGACGCCCTGGAAGGTGTTGACCATGCCCAGGCTGTTGACGATCAGGAACAGCGGGATGATCAGCATGATCGAAGGTACCATCAGCGTGCCGACATAGCCGAGCAGCAGCGCATCGCGGCCGGGGAATTTCAGCCGGGCGAAGGCGTAGCCGGCAAGGCTCGACACCACCACGGTGATCACCGTTACGCTGCCGGCGACGACCATCGAGTTGAGAAAGAACCGGCCGAACGGCAGCTCCGACCAGGTCTTCTGGAAATTGTCCCACTGGAACTCGGTGGGCAGGATCCGCACCGGGATGGCCATCACCTCGGCGTTGGAACGCACCGCGTTCGACACCATCCAGAAGAACGGGAACAGGAACAGCAGCGCCACCAGGGCGAGCGCGCCATGATTGACGATATCGAGCGCCAGGGCGACGCGCCGGGATCGGGCTTTAGTTGTCATAGTGCACCCATTTGCGCTGCAGCCAGAATTGCAGGGCGGTCAGCGCCATGATCAGCGCGAACATCACCCAGGCGATGGAGGAGGCGTAGCCCATCTGGAAATTCTGGAAGCCGCGCTGGTAGATGGCATAGCCCAGCGTGGCGGTGGCGTTGCCCGGGCCGCCGCGGGTCATCACATAGATCTGGTCGAACACCTGCAGCGAGGTGATGGCGGTCATCACCGTGCCGAAGAACAGGGTTGGCGAGATCAGCGGCAGGCGGATTTTCCAGAAGCGATCCCAGGCGCTGGCGCCATCGATCCTGGCCGCTTCGAGATAGCTCGGCGGCACCATGTCGAGCGCCGCGTTGAACAGCACGGTGTTGTAGCCGACATTGGCCCAGAGCGAGACGATGATCACCGCCTGCATGGCGAGCGTCTGGTCGGTCAACAGGTTCGGTACGCCCAGCGACAGCGACTTCATGATGAAATCGAAGAAGCCGCCGGGCGCAAAGATCAGCATCCAGACGATGGCGACGGCGATTCCGGGTGTAAATGTGGGGAGGAAGAACACCACCCGGAACCACCGTTGCCCTCGCTTGAGGCTGGCGATCCAGGTCGCCAGCCCCACCGAGATGATGATGTTCAGCACCAGGTATTCGACGGTGAAGAACAGCGTGTTGCGTAAGACGGTCCAGAATTGCGGATCGGCAGTGAACAGCCGGACATAGTTCTGGAAGCCGACAAAGGCGGGTTTGCCGAGCAGCTTCCAGTTGGTGAAGCTCAGCGCCAGCGATGCGATGATCGGCAGCACCAGAAACAGCAGGACGCCCAACAGACTGGGCAAGAGGAAGAAGAAGGCGGTACGGCCCTCGCGTGGCCCGCTGCGCCGTCGCGGGCGGGCGGCCGTGGCGCTGGTCGCGACCGCGGTATCCTCGATGATCGTCATGGGCACCTCCTCCCTCGCGGCGCCCCCGAGGGGCGCCGATGCAGTGGAACGCCCGGCCGAATTCGGGCCGGCCGGGCGTCGGGACTTACGGCAGCTGGCTTTGGATATCGGCCAGCACCGCGTCCGTGGTGTTGTCGCCGTTGAGCGCCAGCGGGAGGTACTGGGTCAGCAGGTTTTCGAACTCGTTCCAGCTTTCGTTGAGGCGGAACGGGGTCGAATGCTCGAACGAGTACTGCAGCGTCTCGCGGGCGCCGGCGATATCCTTGGCGGCCACATCGTACCAGAACTTCTGCTCGGCGAGGCGGCCGGGGAGCGCACGGCCGGCGGAAGCCAGGATCTCGGCGGCCTTGGGGCCGGTCAGCACCTTCAGCGCCTTAAAGGCCTCTTCCTTGTGCTGGCTGGCGGCCGAGATGCCCCAGCCCGAGCCGGCGGTAATGTAGCGCGACGGACCTTCGCCGCGCGGCAGCGGTGCGACGCCGACCTTGAAGCCGACCGAAGCCTGGGTGGTCAGCAGCGACCAGGGGCCATCGATCACCATGGCGGCGTTGCCGGCGGCAAAGCGTCCGCTGCCGGTCTGGGCGCCGGCGCCCGAGGCGAAGACCGGCGAGGCCTTGGCCACGGCGACGAGGTCGACGAGCTTACCGACCGCGGCCTCGTAGCCGGGGTTGGTCAGGTCGAACTGGTTGCCGTCGTTGAAATACTCGGCGCCCAAAGCCACCGGCTGGGCGACGAAATCGAAGGCCTGCACGGCGTAGCCGTAATTGTCGCCGCTGGTGAGCTTTTCGGCGGCGGCCTTGAAGTCGTCAAAAGTCCAATCGGGCTTGGGTTCGGCAAGGCCGGCCGCGGCGAACTTGTCGCGGTTGTAGAACATCAGCCACGGGCCGACGTCATAGGGCAGGGCGTATTGCACGCCATCCGCCGAGAGGCCGGAAATGATCGAGGATTCGAACGCCGACTTGTCGAAATTATCCGCCGCGATGAACGGATCGAGCGGCTCGAGCACGCTGTAAAAGCTCGGCATGCGCATCGACTGCATGGCGACGAGGTCGGCGATCTGGCCGGACGAGGCCAGGACCGGCAGTCGGGTCCAGTAATCGGTCCAGCCGGAGAATTGCGGCGTCACCTTGATGTTGGGGTATTCGGCGGTCACCAGGTCCGCGAGGCTCTGGAACAGCGGGGTGTCCTTCTCGTCGCCCCACATCTGCCAGGTCAGGTTCACCTGGTCCTGGGCGTAGCTGGCGGTGGACAGGATGGCGGTGCCGGCGAGCGCCAGGGCCGCCAGTTGATGCGTGAACTTCACGATGTGTCTCCTCAAATCACAGGTCGTCGTTGTTGGGTCGTCGGTTGTTTTGGTCGTTGGTCCGGAGTTCCTCGGCTCCGGCGTCACCACGGCCGGTCAGGCCGCGATCAGCACCTCCAGATCGGCGATCATGGCGATGAGCTCACCCCGCTGGCGGTGGAAGGCGTCGGGGTCGCGCCCCGGCTCCAGGATCGCCGCCATGCGGGAGGTAAAGTCGGGCGGCAGCAGCGGCAGCTCTGCCGCCATCGGCAGGTTCCAGCCATCGCCCGGGTAATAGGCACGGTTGAGCGCGAAAACGACCTGGAGGATCGCGTTGGCAAGCTTGCCGGTGATGCCGACAAGGAACACCAGGTCGCGCCGGTCGACCTTGCTTTCGTAATGGTAGTCGGCAGCCCAGTAGCTGAGCACTTCGCGGTATTGCCGCAGCACGGCGTTGCGCAGCGGCTCGGGATAGTTGGCGAGCTGGCCTTTCCAGTCGGCCAGCCGGCCCTCCGGGTCGTTAACGATCTGCTGGCTCGCCAGATCGGTCGGCAGGTGGTAGCCCCAGATGGTCCACTCGAAGCTTTTGGGGATGGCGGTGCCGCCGAGCCAGGCGCCGAGATCGCTCTCGACGCCGGCATAGCTGCGCATCCATACCCCATCCATGCGCACGCCCTCGGCCTGCCACTCGGCCATGCCGGCCTCGAAGCGGGCCCATTGCGGGCTCGCCTTGAGTTCGGGCCGGTAGGCATGGGCATAGACACGGAAATCGTAATCCGACTGCCGGTCCGAGCGTCCCTTGCCGCGCGACCCGGCGAGGGCCACGGCGCCGGCGCCGTCCTCGGCGAGGTCGGCGACGAGCGGAGCCATCGCCGCGATCAATTCGGCTTCGTGAGCCATGGCGTCACCAGGTCTGCGGCTGCCGTTCCCCCAGTCCTTCAGGATCAGTTCGACCACCGGGGTCACCACATCGGGCTTCAGCACCGGCAGTTCGAGCGTCAGGATGCCGTCGCCGACCGCGACGCCGATGTTGGAATCCACTTCCGCATCGGGGTCGAGCCAGTGGATCTCGCTCGCATCGTGCAGCAGCTGCGCATATTTCACCTTGCGCCCCAGCCCCTCGATATGGACGTGGCGGAACGGCCAGGTCTGGAGGTGGAGGTAAAGCCGGTTGCCCTTCTGGGTGAAGCGGGTGCCGGCCGGCGCCTGATACTGCGATGGGCCGGCGCCATAGATCGAGCGGCCATTGACGGTGAGCCACTCGCCATAGGTTTCGAGCGCGGTGACGGCGCGCTTGTCGAAGGTGCCGCGGGCGGTGGGCCCGACATTCATCAACAGGTTGCCGCCGAGCGCCACGGTATCGATCAGGATGTTGATCAGCTGGCCGGCGTCCTTCCAGGTGTTCTCGTCGCGGTGATAGCCCCACGAACCGGAGAAGGTATGACAGACTTCCCAGCGCACCGGCTTGCCGTTGCTGGTCGGCGCGATGCGCGGCGTATACTGCTCGGGGGTGGCGAGATCCTTGGGGAAGTTGCCGTCGGTGGGCAGGTCCAGCCGGTCGCCGACGATGATATTGGGCTGCAGTTCGCGCACCAGCCCGATCAGCTCTTCGGACTGCCAGTCGGTGCGGCCCTTGCCGGGCATGCCCCTGTACTCGCGCTTGGGGTAGCTGAAATCGAACCAGATCACCGAGATCTCGCCGAACCCGGTGAGCAGCTCGCGCACCTGGTTGTGCATGTATTCGGCGTATTTGCTGACGTCGCGGCTCTTGTTCATTTCGAGTGCATCGGGGTGGTTGCGCAGCGGATGAATGCCGTCGATCGGGAATTGCGGGTGGTGCCAGTCGATCAGCGAATAATAGAAGCCGACCTTCAGCCCCTCGGCGCGGAACGCCTCGACATAGGGCTTCAGCAAGTCCTTGCCGTAGGGCGTGTTGGTCGCCTTGTAGTCGGTGAACTTGCTATCCCACAGGCAGAAGCCTTCATGGTGCTTGGCGGTCAGCACCACATATTTCATCCCGGCCTCGCGCGCCCGGCGCGCCCATTCCTTGGGGTCGTAGAGATCGGGGTCGAAGTTCTCGAAATATTTGGCGTAGGTTTCCGGCGCGATTTCCTCGCGGTGCTGCACCCATTCGTGGCGCGCGGCGAGGGCGTAAAGCCCGAAGTGAATGAACATGCCGAAGCGGTCATTGCCGAACCACGCCTTGCCGGCCGAGTTGTCGATGCCGCCGCTGACGGTGAGTGCGCTATCCAAGATATCCTCCTAAGTCCGGTTATCGAACCGGTTCGATTTTCATCCTGATGGCGACGGCGCGATGAGTTAAGGCAAAATCTGGAACACGGCATTTCAGTGGATTTTAGTTGCGCGAAGCCCCGCAACTGCTAGGTATTGCAGCATAATTGCCTGTCGAGCACCCCACCAGCACAGCTCCCACGTTGCATAGAAGCGGTTCGAGAACAGACTGATGGCCACCATTCGTGACGTCGCCAAGCTGGCAGAAGTCTCGGTCTCGACCGTGTCGCTGGCGCTTTCCAACCCGGGGCGGGTGAGCCAGAAAACCCTGGAGCGGATCCGCAGCGCCGTAGCGGCGGTGGGCTATGTCGCCGACCCCCTGGCGCAGAGTCTGGCGCGTGGACGATCGAAGATGATCGGGCTGGTGGTCGGCAATGTCGGCAACCCGTTCTTCGGCGATATTCGCCGTGAGCTCGAGAATTATGCGCTCGAGCACGAGCATTTCGTCCTCATCACCGACTCCTCGGGCAAGCGCGAGCGCGAGCAGGCGCTGGTCGAGCATCTGATCGGGCTGAAGATCGCGGGCCTGGCGCTGGCGCCTTCGAGCTTCGGGCCGGACTATGTGAAGTTCGTCGAGGGGATCAAGGTGCCGATGGTCTGCTTCGACCAGAAGGTCGCCGGCATCGAGCGCGATTTCGTCGGCTCGGACAATTACCTCGCCGGCGCCATGCTGACCGAGCACCTCTTGCAGCTCGGGCACCGGCGCATCGCCTTCATCGCCGGGCCGCAGCACATGCATACCGCCTCGGAGCGGCATCGCGGCTTCGCCGAAACCATGGCCAGCGCCGGGGTGGAGGTGAACCCCAACTATGTGGTGGATGGCCAGTTCACCCGCTCGGCCGGCTACGAAGCAGCGATGCGGCTGCTGATCCAGCCCGAACGGCCCACCGCCATCCTCGGGGCCAACAACGCGGTGGCGCTGGCGGCGCTGCAGGCGATGCAGGAACTGGGCTTCAACTGCCCGGGCGACATTTCGCTGTGCATGATCGACGACGTGCAGTGGAGCAACGTCATCACCCCGCGCATCACCATGGTGGTGCAGGACACGCTGAAGCTCGGTGGCATTATCGCGCGGCGGCTGCTGCAGCGGATCAGCACGCCGGAAGCCGCAGCCGAGCCGCCGCAGGACTTTGTGCTGGCGCCGAAGTTCGTGCCGGGGAATTCCTGTCGGCGGGTTTGAGGGGCTAACACCGGCGGTGCCACAACGCTTCCCTCCCCCTTGAGGGGAGGGATTGAGGGAGGGGGTGGTGCAGTCAGCACCGAGGTTCCCCTCACCACCCCCACCCCCCACCCCTCCCCTCAAGGGGGAGGGGAGCGCTTCGGCTCCGCGGCTAACCCACCACCGCCCCATTGCGATACCCAGCCGGCGCCACCCCATGGTGCCGCTTGAACGCCCGGCTGAACGCCGCTTCCGAGCTGTAGCCCACCTCTGCTGCGATCCGGGCCAGGGGTTGCTTCCCCTGCAGCAGGCGGCGGCCGGCCAGGGTCATGCGCCAGGCGGTGAGGTAGCTCAGCGGCGGCTCGCCGACCCGGTCGGTGAAGCGGCGGGAGAAGGTGGCGCGCGACAGGCCGGCGGAATCCGCCATCGCCTCGACCGTCCAGGCCTCGGCCGGGGTGGCGTGGATGGCCTGGAACACCTGGGCCAGTTGCGGGTCGTTCATCGCCACCAGCCAGCCAGGGGAGTGGCCGGCGAGTTCGGCGGCGCGGCGCAGCACATAGATCATCAGCCCGCTGGTCAGGCTCTCGATCAGCGTTTCGTTGCCCTGAGACGTGCATTCGAGTTCGGCGCTGAGCAGCGAGACGAGGCTGGCTATGCCCGGATCGTCGGCGATCTCGGCGCCCGACAGGTGGATGAAGGGCGGGATGGCGAACACCCCGGTCTGGCGCCGCGCGGTATCGGCGCGCAGCGTGCCGCAGAAGATCACCGCGTCGGGCCCGTGCCTGCTGAGATCGAAGGTCCGCTGCGCAAACTCCGCCACCGGCTCGGCGAAGCCGCCCTGCCGATCGATGATGTCATGCGCCTCGCCATTGGCGATGACCACCAGGTCGCCCTCCGCGAGCCGGACATCGGGCAGGCCATCGCGGCGCAGCCAGCCGCTGCCCTTTTTCACCAGGTGGAAGGCCACCGTGGCGCCGGGGTCGAGCCGAAAGCCCCAACGCCCCACCACGGCGCTGCGCACCAGGGTGAGCTGAGGCCGCGAGTACATCCGCATCCATTCATCGAGCACGCTCATAGGCAACAGATAGGCGCCGATGAGACGATCGGCAATAAGAATGCGCGCGATGAGCATGGATCGGCTCATCCGGGCGACCGACATATGGCCGGCAACCAATGGAGTTTCCCATGTCTTCGACCATTCTCGTCACTGCCGCCAACGGCACCGTCGGCCAGCACCTGGTGCCGCGCCTGCTCGCGTCGGGCCATCGCGTCCGCGCTGCGTCGCGCACCGGCCGGGCCAGCCTCGGCGAGGCCGCCGTGCTCGATTTCGAAACGCCCGCCAGCTTTGCGGGAGCCCTCGAAGGGGTGGATGCGGTCTATCTGGTAGTGCCGACCGGACCGCATCATCCGCTGCAGCTGCTGGGCGGTTTCGTCAACGTAGCGGCGGCCAAGGGGATCAAGATCGTGCTGCAATCGGCCATCGGCGTCGATGCCGACGAGGCGATCCCGTTCCGCCAGTTGGAGCGGAAGATCGAAGCCTCGGGCACGCCCTATGTGGTGCTGCGGCCGAACTGGTTCTTCGACAATTTCCACACCTACTGGCTGAAGGATGTGCGCGAGCGCGGCCTGATCCAGCTGCCGGCGGGTGAGATGCGCACCAGCTTTGTCGATGCGCGCGACATTGCCGACGTCGCGGCAGCGGCGCTGACCCGGCCGGATTTCGATGGTGAGGCGCTGACGCTCACGGGCGAGGAGAATCTCACTTACGCCGACGCCGCCGCGGTGCTGTCGGCAGTGAGCGGCAAGCCGGTGCGCTATGAGGCAGTAGAGGCGGATGAGTTCATCGCCTCGGCCGAGCGCAGCGGGCTGACGCGCGAATATGCCGAGCATATTGCACCGATCTTTTATCCGGTGGCGCAGGGCTGGGTGGCGGCGGATACAGGCGATGTCTCTCGCGTCACCGGCCGCGCAGCGCGGCGGCTGGTGGATTATGTGGCGGATAATGCGGGGCGGTTTGTTTGAGGGCTGGGCAGTAATCCTCCCGCCCACACGAGGATAGTTCGGTGCGGGAAGAGTACCCCTCACCCTGTCCCTCCCCCGCAAGGGGGGAGGAGACCAGAACACAGGCGCTGGTGAGAGGGTCTCCCTCCCCCTTGCGGGGAGGGGACAGGGGTGGGGGTATCTTCCCGCACCAGCCTCTCGGCCGTGTTGCCACAGGCCGGCGCGCTACCGCCCCGGCCGGATCAGCGCTTCGCTGCCAATCGGGGTAAACCCCAAACTCAGGAACGCCCGCAGCGAGCGGGCGTTGCCGGGGGAGACGGCGGCGAACAGCAGTTCGCCTTCAGGCACAAGCCCGACCGCTTCCTTGATCAGCGCGGTGCCGTCGCCGCGATTGTGGGTGTCGGCTTCGACGCTCAGTTCGCGCCGGCCGGCAAGGCCGGCGCCGATGGTGATGAGGCCACGCTCGTTGCCATAGACTTTGACGTCGGAGCGATATTGCCGGGCATATTTCACGCGTGGGTGGTCGTCGGCATCGGTGCGGAGCGGCAGGGTGGAGGCACCGGTGCCGCGGGTATAGAGCATGGCGTCGATCACCCCGACAAGGCCCTGGGGGCCGGCGAGCCAGCGCAGGAAATCCGGCGCCAGCGAGGCGCCGTAGCCATCGGGGCCCTGTTGCAGCACCTCGTCGGCCGGGCGCGCCGTGGTAATGACGGCGTGGCCGGTGAAGGCCACCGAGCATTCCCAGCCGCCGGCAAGCGGCGGCAGCACGGTGACGCCGCCATCGACAGGCGGAAAGCGCCCCTCGGCGGCGCCGGTCAACAGATCGAGGAGGGGGTGGGGCATGAGGCTTCGACAAGACCTGTTCTATCGGGGTCGGAAGTCTGCGATACAGGCGCTCGCCATGAATGTCACTCCGCCCCTTTGCCGCCCCTTTTGCCGCCCTTGGCCGCCCCGCGCGACCTCGCCGATTTCATCGCCCTGCGCCGGCGGCTGCATGCTGCGCCGGAGCTGAGCCGCGAGGAATTCGCCACCAGCGCCCTGGTGGCCGAGTTGCTCCGCGGCTGGGGTTTTGAGGTGGCGACCGGCATCGGCGGCGCCGGGGTGGTGGCGACGCTCAGGGCCGGGGCAGGGGAGCGGGTGATCGGGCTCCGCGCCGATATGGATGCGCTGCCGATCAGCGAGGCGACCGGCTTGGCTTATGCCAGCGGCAAGCCCGGCGTGATGCATGCCTGCGGGCATGATGGGCACACCACGATCCTCTTGGCGGCGGCCAAGCATCTCGCCGAAACGCGAAAATTCTCCGGCACGGTGCGGCTGATTTTTCAGCCGGCCGAGGAAGTCGGCGGGGCGGTGCAGATGCTCGAGGACGGGCTGCTCGAACGCTTCCCGGTCGATGCGCTGTTCGGGATGCATAACTGGCCGGGGGTGTCCGCCGGCGAGTTTCGCTTCATCGACGGCCCGGCCATGGCCTCGGTCGACTGGATCATCATCACGGTGCGGGGCAAGGGCGGGCACGGCGCCGTGCCACACGAGGCGGTCGATCCGATCGTTGCGGCGTCGTCGCTGGTGATGGCGCTGCAATCCCTGGTGTCGCGCAATGTCGACCCGCGGGAAACCGCCGTGATCACCGTGGGCATGATGCATGGCGGCAGCATGCCCACGGTGATCCCCGACAGCGTCGAGCTACAGATCTCCACCCGCGCCTTCACTGACGCGGTACGCGACCGGGTGCGCCAGCGGATCAAGGTGCTGGCCGAGGCGCAGGCGGCAAGCTATGGCGCCGTCGCCGAGGTCAACCACCCGCCGGGCTTTCCGGCGCTCACCAACCACCACGAGGAGACCGAGTTCGCCCGGCAGACGGCGATCCGGCATTTTGGCGCGGGGCAGGTTGGGACGATGGCGCCGCTGCTGGTGAGCGAAGATTTCGCCTTCATGCTGGAAAGGCAGAAGGGGAGTTATCTGTTCGTCGGCAATGGGCCGAGCGCGGATCTGCACAGTCCGCGCTATGATTTCAATGATGCGGTGATCGAACCGGCGTCACGGTACTGGGTGGCGTTGGTGGAGGATTTTCTGGCGGGGAATGGGTAGGGCCAGGGTCCCCTCGCCCCTGAGGGGAGAGGGCTAGTGGAGCTAGGACCGAAGGTCCGTAGCGGAACTCGGGTGAGGGGTTCAGTTTCTCAGCGAGCGCAATTTGCGCCGCTTCACCCCTCAACCGGCCTTCGGCCACCTTCTCCCCTGAGGGGAGAAGGGAAAGCTGCCCATCCGGTGTGCTTGGCGCCCCTCACCCCCGCCCTCTCCCCAGAGGGGCGAGGGGGCGTTGTGGCACCGGCGGCGCAAAGTGCGTCCCCTCGCCCCTCTGGGGAGAGGGTTAGGGTGAGGGGCGCCAAGCGCGCTGAGGCCAGCAGTGAGCGAGCTCGCCGACTGCCAGCCCGGTGCCTAAACCGTCGCCTCCAGCCGTCCCGCCGCGATAATCCGCTCCAGGAACTTCTGCGTCCTTGGATTTTCCGGTTTCGAGAACAACTGGTGCGGGTTGCCTTGTTCGACGATGCGGCCGCTGTCGAGGAAGCAGACGCGGTCGGCGACGTCGCGGGCGAAGCCCATTTCGTGGGTGACGATCACCATGGTCATGCCGCTCGATTTGAGATCGCGGATGATCTTCAGCACTTCGCCGATCAGTTCGGGATCGAGCGCTGCCGTCACCTCGTCGAGCAGCAGCACATCGGGTTCGGTGGCGAGCGAGCGGACGATGGCGACACGTTGCTGCTGGCCGCCGGAGAGCTGCTCGGGATAGGATCTGGCGTATGGCCCCAGGCCGAACAGTTCGAGCAGCTTCAACCCCGCCGCTTCGGCCTCGCGGCGGTCGCGGCCATGCACGCGGACCGGCGCGAGCGTGGTGTTTTCCAGCACCGTCATGTGCGGGAAGAGGTTATAGGCCTGGAACACGATGCCGACGCGCTTGTAGAGGCCGGTGCGGCCAAAGCTCTCGTCGTAGATATCGACCCCGTCGAGCCGCACCGTACCTTCATCGAACTCGGTGAGTCCGTTGATGCAGCGGAGCAGGGTGGATTTGCCGGAGCCCGAGGCGCCGATCAGGCACACCACTTCATGCGGCGCGATGTTCAGGTCGACCGCGTCCAGCACCTGGCGCTCGCCGTAGAATTTGGTGAGCTGTTCGATTTCGATGCGGTTCATCTCACCTGGCACCTTGCAGACGGCGCTGCCGGTCGCGGCGTTGCAGGTGATCGGTCAGGCGCGCCAGCGGAATGGTGGCGAGCAGGAACAGGATCGCGGCGACGACCAGCGAGGAATAGTTGAAGGTGCGGGCGGTGTAGATCTGCGCCTCGCGCACGGCGTCGCGGACGCCGAGCACCGAGAGCAAAGCCACATCCTTCTGCAGCGCCACGACGAGGTTCAGCATGGCGGGCACGACGTTGCGCAAGGCCTGCGGCAGGATGGCGTAGCGCAGGGTCTGCCACTGGGTGAGGCCGAGCGCCTTGGCGGCCATGCCCTGGCCCTCGTGCACCGCCTCGATGCCGGAGCGATAGACCTCGGTGGCATAGGCCGAATAGCTGAGGATCAGCGCCACGCCGCCCCAGAACAGCCCTTCCTTGGGCAGGCCGGGCAGGTTGAGCGCCGGGATGCCGAAGCCGAACAGCAGCACCAGCAGCAGCGCCGGCAGGCCGCGGAACAGATCGACATAGACGATGGCGAAGACCCGCAAGGGCGCGAACCAGGGGCCGCCCATGGCGCGGAAAATCGCCAGCACCAAGGCCCAGATGCCGATGCAGACGAGGCTGATCAGCCAGATCTGCAGCGAGACGAGGAAGCCCTTGGCGACGCCCGGTGCTGCTTCGATCATGGCGTCGATACTGAAGAACTGGCTCTGGATGCGCGGCCATTGCTCGGCCGAGCCGACGAAATAGGCGATGGCGCCGAACACCACGACGACGCTGACCAAACTAATAAGGACCGGCGCGAGCCGGTCCTTGAGAGCGATCTGCCGGCGTCCTTTGCCGGGTCGTCTTGTCATTGGCTGATCACCGGAATGGTTGGATCGGCGACCAGGTACTTCTGGACCAGGGCGTCGATAGTGCCCTTTTCCTTGAGCTTCGTGAGCCCCTCGTTGATCCACGGCACGATCGGGTTCTCGTAAGCGAACAACAGGCCGAGGCCTTCGTCCTTGGGGTCCTTGGGCAGGAGCGCGGTGATCTTGGCTTCCGGCACCTGCACGGCGGTGGCGTAAAGCGCGGTGGGGAGCGCGGCGACAGTGGCGTCAATCTGGCCACCCTGCAGCGCCTGGAACACACCGGCCTGGTCGTCATAGACCGCCGCATTGTCGATGCCGAGCACGTTGGTGACGTAGTCGAAATCGGTGGTGCCGACGGCAACGCCCCAGCGGGCGGCCTTCAGGTCAGCAAAGCTCTTGGCGCTGGCGACGGTCGAGGCCGGGAGCGCGATCACCGCCTTGTCGGACTGATAGTAGACATCGGAGAAGGTCGCGACCTTGGCGCGATCCGGGGTCACCGAAATCTGCTGGATCGAGAAGTCATAGGCCTTCGGGCCCGGCGCGATGGCGCCGTCGAAGGTCACATCGACCCACACCACGTCCTCTTTCTTGAAGCCGAGTTCGGTGGCCAGCGCATAAACCAGCGCCGCCTCAAAGCCCTCGCCGGCTTCCGGGTTGTTGTCGAGCACCCACGGCGGATAGCTCGGCTCGGAGGTCGAGACGGTGAGCTTGCCCGGCGTGAACAGCCTGGGGTCGTTGGGAAGTTTTCCTGCGCCAGCACCGGCGTGACGACCATCGCCATCGCAGCCAGCAGCGCAACTGTCAGAACATTGTGCTTGTGAGCCATCTTCACTCTCGTTTTCGCCCGTGGGTCGACGAAAATGCCCCGTCCCCTGAGCCCCGCCGGCGAATTTAGCGACAATCCGGCGCGACGCCAGCCATAGAATTGAGATTTCGCGGCGGCGGGAAAGTTCGTTGCATTTGCAATGAGTTGCGGGGAATGGGGTGGGGTGATTGGGCGCTGGCGGTGCAGTGGTCCTCCCCCGCGGGGCGGGGGAGGGGTACCGCCGAAGGCGGTGGAGGGGGATGAAGAGCCGATGGGTTGGCCGCCCCCTCCACCAGCTTCGCTGGTCCTCCCCCGCCACGCGGGGGAGGACCACTCAGAGTGCGGTGCCTCAACATCCAATGTCACGCCAGTTACACGCCGACCGGCTTTGATCGCCGGGGCAAGCGAACCTCCTATCGGCATCAATGTAGCAAAAGTGACATTCAATGTTGCTAACGCAACATCTGCGTCCGCTTGCTCGATCGGGATGGGCGCATAGCTCAACCCGAGGCAATGTCATGTTTGTATCTTTTGCTGTTCCGGCGCGTCGCCCGCGCCGGCCCATCTGGAGGAATTTGCTCCTCTGTTCCGTCGCCCTGCTGCCGATCGTGGGTAGTGCTGCCCAGGCGGAGGATGGCACGCTGCGCCTGCTCTCGCTGAACATCTGGAACAAATTCAAGAGCAACCCGGAATACGCCAAGAACTTCTTCGTCGGCGGCGACTGGGACGTGCTGATGTTCCAGGAGGAGGTTGGCAGCAACTACGTCAACAATATCCCCGGCATGCTGTCGGCCGCTGGCCAAGGCACCTACAAGGGCGCCCGCAACGGCAGTACCGGCCTCATTTCGCGCCTCGACGGCAGCGTCGGCACGGTCAGCCTGACCGGCAGCGGCGCCCAGGGCGGAATCTCTCCTACGCCATCGCCGCGGGGGCGGATGGCCGCCCCACCACCACCATCGCCACGGTGCACCTCGATTCCGGCGACCAGCCGACCCAGCGCATCAACGAGGTGAAGCTGATCACCACCTGGGCCAAGGCGCAGCTCAACCCGGTGATCCTCGGGGGGATTTCAACGCCGGCGACGTCGCTGAGCGCGGCCTCCATTCGGTGGCGCAGCAGCAGTTTTTCCTGCGCCAGTACACCAAGAACCCGACCAATACGTTCTACTACAGCGTGCTCAGCCAATATGCGACGGACAAGGCGGCGCTCGATCAGTTCATCGCCGACTGGCGCGGCAAGGGCAATGCCGCGATCGATGCGGCG
>CBDIRF010000011.1:0-143050 GCA_965284115.1 Devosiaceae bacterium | reverse complement strand
CGCTTCCGGCTGCCGCTCGATCATTTCCTTGGGCGGCGTCCAGATCGGCCATTCGGCCTTGCGCCCGATATAGGCATCGCCGCTCCACAGGAACCCGGCGCGCCCGACGCTGACCCCATAGCGGGTGGCATAGCCATCGCCTTCGATGCGGTAGACATAGTGGTTGCGCGGATCGACGATGATGGTTCCCACCGCCTCCTTGCTGTCGTAGCGCACCGTGCGGCGGAAGTATTTCGGGTTGATCTTCGAAACCTTGACCGCCGGGATCGGGAACCGCTCATTGGGCCGCGGCCCATAGACCCGCTCGGCTTCGGCAACGCTCATCCCGGCCGGCGAGCACCCGGCCAGCACCAGGGCGCCGAGCCCCGCTGCCGCACCGAACAGCACCGCACGCCGGCTGCAGCGCCCCGTAGCCTCCGGCTCGCCTGCAACAATTCTATCGTCGATGATCATGGCAAAGCTCCCCCGTTGCCCGACTGTGCTGACGCGGCAGGCTCGCCCTGCCCGGTTCGCCCTGCCCCGCGGCCTTCGCATTGCTTGCCCTGTCAGCGCGCCCAAATGCGAACCACAACTTTGTTGGCAATGCGGCGCGAGGTGGGATTTGTCTGCGGCTGCGCTGCTGCGGGCACAGCGCCCGGCTGGGGCTAGGCCGCGACCATCCAGATCGAGGTCAGCCCGATCACCAGCGCCGTGGCCCGGCTGAGCAGCACCGACGTGCCCGGCGAGGCGATGATCCGGTTGCACTGCCGGGCCAGCGGGATGGTGCCGAAAAACACCAGCCCGAAGGCAACAAAGGTGACGAGGACGATGAGCCCCAGATGCGCGAGGCTGACCATACCCTGGGGCGCCACGATCGGCAGCAGCAGCATCTGCATCAACAGCGTTGCCGGGTTGCCGAGGCAGAGCGCCACCCCGGCGCCGGCCGAAGCCAGCCAGCCGGTCTTCCGCAGCTTGGTGGCGGCGATGCTCGAATGGCTGGTCCACATCTTCACCGCCAGCCACAGCAGGTAGGCGATGCCCAGATATTTGGCCAGCGCCAGCAATTCGGGCTGCGTCTGGGCCCAGATGCCGATGCCGAAGATCACCGCCACCACCGCGATGACTTCGCCGATGCAGAGGCCGGCGGCAAAGGCGGTGGCGCCCTTCCAGTCATGCCCCAGCGCCCGGGCCACCAGCACCGCCATCAGCGGCCCCGGCGACGCAGCATAGGCCAAGAGCGCCAGAAAATACGGACCGAACGCCAGGTAATCCATCTGCCCCTCCCCGGGATTGGACCCGGCCAATCTGGGGGGAGGCGGCAATGGGGCCAATCAGGCGATCACCTGATTTGCCCGCGGCACGGCGCAGGCCATAACCGCTCAACGGATGCTGGAGGGATCGACCAGCCCGACGCGCACCGCCGCCACGAGGAGGCTCGCGGTCGAACTGACGGAGAATTTTCGCATGAGGCTGGTACGATGGCTGTCAATCGTCTTGGGGCTGATGCCGAGGCTTTCGGCGGCGCTGAGGTTGGTGTGGCCCCGGGCGATCGCCTGCAGCACGGCCAGCTCGCGCTCGGTCAGCGGCACGTGGCGCGATGGCGTCGCCAGCAGCCGCGCCGCGCTGGCGCCGATCACCGTGGCGCCATCGAGCACCTGCCGCACCAGCCCGATAATCTCGGTTTCCGTTGCATCCTTCAGGCACACCCCGTGTATCCCGCTCTCGACCAGTGTCGAAATCGTCTCGGCGGTAGTCGATCCGGTCAGCAGGATGAAGCGTGTCGTCGGCGACCACCGCTTCGACTCCAGAAAGACTTCCAGTCCATTGGCGCCCGGCATATTGTAATCGAGGATGGCGCAATCAGGACTGGTCTTCCTGATTTCCACGACGGCTTCGATACCGTTTGTTGCTGACCCGACGATGTCGACGTCTGCAAGTGCGCCGAGCGCTTTGGCAAGGCCCCAGGATACGAACTGATGATCGTCGGCGATCACCACTCTTTTCTTCACCGGCGGCCTCCGGCGCAGCGCGCCGCCGGCGCTTGGCTGGGGCTGATCCTCGGCATGCTCATGGCGCTTCTCGCGTTACCGGCCACAGCCGCAGATCGTGAAGCGTTGATCTTAACAGGCCCAGCCAATATTGAAATGACGGGCCGTCATTTCGATTATTTTCTGGATTTCGACTGGAGCCGCACCCCGATAGACTTTATCGGCCCGGGCGGCACAAAGATGCAGCCAATGCCCGGCAGCGTGCCGGATTTCGGCTATACCCCGGCCCGCATCTGGCTGCGGCTGCCGCTGACCAATGCCACGTCCGATATCGATCAGTGGCGGTTTTTCGCCCAGGCCAACTTCACCCAACAGATCGCCATTTACCGCGTCGCGGCCGATGGCAGCCAATCGACCATTCTCGATTTGACCACCGACAGCCCGTTCAGCGCCCGGCCGGTCGATTACCCGCAGATGGTGGCGCCGTTCGCGCTGGCCCCGGGGGAAAGCGCCACGCTGCTCATCGCCTATTATTCGCAGGGCTCGTCGCGCATCTCGATGTCGCTCGAAACGCTGCCAAGCTTCACCGCCCAGGCCCGGCTGCAGGAGGCCAAGAACTTCGCCTTTTACGGCATGATGCTGGTGCTGGCCGCCATGGCCAGCGTAGCGCTCTTAGTGCTGCGCCGGCCGGTCTTTGCCGCCTATGTCGGCTATGTGCTGTCGGTGCTCACCTATATCGCGCATGCCGATGGGGTGGCGTTCCAGTACCTGTGGCCGAATTTCCCGCAGTTCAACTCGATGGCCTCGATCGTTTTGGGCTCGAGCGGTATGCTGTTCGGCGGGCTGTTCGCCATGACGGTGCTGGAGACGAGGAAATATCACCCGCTGCTGCACCGCATCATTATCGGGGTGCTGGCCGGGCTGCTCATCGCCGATATCGTGCTCTGGGCCCTCGCCCCGCAATTGCTGAAGCAATTGCTGGTGATCATGATTTCGGTGTGCACGCTCACCTTCATCGCGGCGGGGCTGGTGGCTGCCCGCACCCGCTTCCGCGTGGTGCGCTTTTATCTGTTCGCCTGGCTCGCCGGGCTTATTCCGGCGGCGCTGTTCACCGCGCGCTTCGCCTTCGGCTTCGAAACCAGCCTCATTGCCCCCTATGACGCGATCCGCCTGGCGCTGGTCGTCGATGCGCTGCTGATGGGCCTCGCCGTGTTCGATGGCTATAACCAGCAGCGGCAGGCGGCGCTCGAAGCAACGCTCGCCCATGCGCAGCGCAACCTGGCGCTGGGCGAGCGGCTGGCGCTGCTCGAGGAGCATTACGAGCAGCTGAAATCGGCCGCCCGTCAGCGCGAGGAATCGGTGCAGGACACCGTGCACGACCTGCGCCAGCCGATGCACGCGCTGCGCCTGTCGCTGCGCCAGATGTTCAACCCCGAGGTACCGGCGCCCGATATCGGCCAGGTCGAGACGGCGCTCGGCTATATGGAAAAGCTCGTCGCCGACCGGCTCGCCGATGCCCCGCCGGCCGCAGCCGCCGCCGCGCCGGCGGCCAACCCGTCGGCCGGCGCGCCGCGGCTCCATGCGGTGCTGCGCGGCGTCGCCGATATGTTCGCGGCCGAAGCCGCGGCGAAGGGGCTGGGGCTGCGGCTGGTGCTGGCGACGCCCGATGCCGATGTTGCCGCCTACCCGCTGATGCGCGTCCTCGCCAACCTCGTCTCCAACGCCATCAAATATACCCCGGAAGGCCGCATCCTGATCGCGCTCCGCCGCGAGGCCGACGGCCACCGCATCGAGATCCACGATACCGGCCCGGGGCTGAGCGGCGCTGCGTTCGAGCGCGCCCTGCTGCGCAACGAACGGCTGGAGCGCGACCACGCCAGCGCCGAAGGCAGTGGGCTCGGCCTCGCCGTAGTCAGCCAGATCGTCGCCACCCAGGGCTGGCGCATCAGCGCCTGCGCCCGCCGCCAAACCGGCGCCAGCCTCCGCCTGCATTTGCCCGCCGCCGACCGGCCGGAGCCGCCGACGGCGCGACGCACCGATGCCCGGCCGGGACGGGATGTTTCAGCCGAGGCCACGGACCTGTAAGGCGGAGACCGGGTGCGCTGGAGTTCGACCGCCCCCTCGCGCCATCTCACCCGTGAACAAAACGCAAACAAACTGATGACTCCCCCATCGGGACCATGTAACCATCCGCCCAATTGGGGGGGAATTCACGATGAACTGGTACTATTCAGCCGGCGGGGACCGGGTCGGGCCGCATTCCGCAGACGATATCGAAAACCTGTTTCACTCCGGCCAGCTCAGCGCCGAAACGTTAGTGTGGCGCAAAGGTCTCGCCGATTGGGTCCCCCTCGCCGATGCCGAAGAATTCGCGCCCCTGTTTGATGACGCCCTGCCCCCGCCAGTTCCGCCGGCCCAGCGGCAAGCAACCGCCGACACGCCAGCCGGCGAGCTGCTTGCCGATGCTCGCGCTGCCGACGATGCCGTCGCGGACGATCGCCCCGGGGATGATCACCCGGATGACGATCAGCCCTGACCTCACCGCTGCCGCCGCGCCCACCCTCGCCGGGCCGTGGGAGCGCTATTTCGCGCGCTCCATCGACCTGATGATCATCCTGTCGGTGCTGCTGACCGGCACCTACCTGGTGTTGCCATGGATCAGCCCGAAGCTGGCGCTCGATCTCTATTTCGTCGACCCGGCCGCCATGACGCTGCTCCTGCTGCCGCTGGGGCTGTTCATCAACGCCACGATCATCACGCTGTTCGGCAATTCACTGGGGAAGGCCATCTTCGCCATCAAGGCCGAACCCGTCGATGGCCGGCGACGCTTCGGCTTTGCCGGCAACCTGATGCGCGAGTTCCGCGTCTGGACCCAGGGGCTGGCGCTCGGCCTCCCGCTGGTCAGCCTGTTCACCCTGATCCCGGCCTATCGGGCGGTCAACCGCGGCAAGCCGGCGGGCTACGACATCGGGCGCGCCACCGTGCGGGCCCATTCGAAGAGCCAGCTCCGCAGCACGCTGGGCATCCTCTTGGGCATGTCGCTCTATCTGGGCATTTTCGCGCTCAACGCCACCGGGCGCACCACCCTCGAAGCGCTCGAGCAGCCCAGCACCTGGTTCAACCCGGTGACGCAGCGCGCCGCCACCATCCCCGCCGGTTGGCAATATGAGGCGGTGCCCGCGGCTGGTGGCGCATCGCTGCTGCACAGCTTCACCAACATGAAGACCGGCCTCGCCGCCGTCTTCGCCGTCGAGAACCAGGCCAATGTCGACATGGCAACCTACACCGCGGCGCTCTCCCGTGTACTCAGCACCTCCATCGCCTTCGGCGACTGGTCGATGTCGGATCTGCCCGGGGTGTGGACGGCGAGCGGCCAAGTGGCCCCCGAGGGGTACCCCAGCACTGCCTATGTGGGGCAGAACGCCAACCAGTTCTGGCGCGTCATCTATATCGACCAGCTCTCGAAATCGCCGCGCCGGATCGTCGAGCCGGAGCTGAGCGGCGCGCTGTTCGGCAGCGCCGGGATCGGCATTGGGGGATGACCGACGACGAACTCGTCAGCGGCATCAAGGCCCTGACGATCGAGGCGACCCGCGACACGCCCCGCCTGACGCCCCAGGAGGTGGCCGCCCTCGCCATGAAGCAGCGGCAGAAGGCAGCCGAGCCCTTCTATCGCCAGGTTCCCGGCCTCTACCGCGCGGTTGCCGATGTCACCGACGAGTTCGAGCGGCGGCAACGCCTTCGCCTCCGCCACCAGCGCGGCATGACCTGGGCGCTGTCCGCAGTGCTGATCTACTTCCTGATCGTTATCGCCCTCGCCCTGACGTGAACGAAAGGGAAACAAACCCGATCACTCCACCCTTGGGACCATGTAACGATCGGCCCGACTTGGGGGAATTCACGGTGAAATGGTACTATTCAGCGGGCAAAGACCCGGTCGGGCCGCACTCCGCAGATGAGATCGCAATCCTGCGGCAGAGCGGCCAGCTCAACGCTGCCACTTTAGTGTGGTGCAAAGGTCTGGCCGATTGGATCGCCCTCGCCGATGCCGAGGAATTCGCGCCTTTGCTTGTCGACGCGCCACCGCCGCCAGTTCCGCTGCCCCGACGGCAAGCAACGCGGCCCGAGACGGACGATCGCTCCGATCTGCTTGTTGACGATCGCCCGGCCGGCGACCACAAAGCGGCTTATCGCCCCGGCGAAGACCTGGACGCGGACGCGAGCCAGGGGGATCGTGCCTCGGCCCTTGGGCTCACCGCCGCCAATGTCGCGCCGGTTCTCGCCGGGCCATGGACGCGCTATTTCGCCCGCTCCATTGATCTGATCATCATCCTGTTGCTGCTGCCGACAGCCATTTACCTGGGGCTGCGGCTGACGATGCCCCCGCTGGCAGCCAAAATCCTTGCGCTCGGCCCGCAGACACTGCTGCTGCCTTTGCTGCCATTGGCGTTCCTCACCAACGCCATCATCATCACGCTGTTCGGCAACTCGCTGGGCAAGGCGATCTTCGCGATCCGGGCCGAACCCACCGACAACACCCACACGCGCTTCGGCTGGGGCGCCAACCTGATGCGTGAGTTCCGCGTCTGGATCCAGGGCATGGCGCTGGGCATCCCGCTGCTCAACTTTTTCGCCATGGTGCCGGCGTTCCGCGCCGTGTTGCGCGGCGCGCCGACGACCTATGACCTCGGACGCGCCACCGTGCGCGCCTACTCCGAGAGCCGCGTCCGCCGCACCCTGGGCATGTTGTTCGCGCTCGCACTCTATGTGGGCGTCGCGGCGCTGGGCATGCTGGACCGCGTTATGGATCAACGCGCCTACCAGCCAGTCGCCCAGTCGGTCATCTGGACCAACCCAACCACCGGCCTCGCCACCGCCATCCCCGCTGGCTGGACCTACGAGCAGGTTACCGGGCCCGAAGGCACACCGCTGCACGGCTTCTCCCATGCCAAGACCGGCCTCGTCGGCTTCTTCGCGGTCGAGACCATGCCGAACATGGATATGGCGGGTTACCTCAGGGCCCTCACCCAGGGCATGAGCGCCAGCGCCACCCTCGGCGACTGGTCCATGTCGCCCCATCCCGGCGTCTGGACCGCCAGCGGCCAGTTCACCACCCAGGGCTACCCCACCTCCGTCTACACCGCCCAAAGCGGCAACCAGTTCTGGCGCATCATGTACGTCGACCAGTTCTCGAAGACACCACGGGTGATCGTGGAACCGGAGCTGACGGAGGCGCTGTTCCGGAGTGTGGGGATCGACGTGGCGCAATGAGCGACGAGGAACTGGTGCGGGGCGTAAAAGCCCTGGTCATCGAAGCGACCCGCGACACGCCCCGCATGACCCCGGAGCAGGTTGCAACTCGGGCTGCCGCCGAACGCCGAGAGGCGATGGAAGCTATCTACCGGCGCAGCCCCGGCCTCTACGAGGCGGTCACCGAGATCGCCCGGCGGGTTCGACGGAAGCAGGAGCGCCGCCAGCTGCTCCGTCGCGTTCTCGTGCTGCTGTTCATTCTGCTGCTTTGCTTCGTGTTCGCCGCCATCGAAGACGCTTACACTTGAGCTGACCAGCTTCAAGGGTATGCGGCGGGCCGCGGCCACCACTGCGCGCCTCATCCCGTGAGTTTGACAGCTGCCCGACAGTCGTCAGTCCATTCATTGACAGAACGGCGGTACCGACCTCGCGAACAGCAACCACCGGCGATGCCATGCATCGCCACGCTCCGCGCCGCCGACGCCCGGGATCGTGGTCCGTTGTTGGAATTGCCGGAGTCCTGACCGGCGCACCCTGCGTCGACGACGAGCCTTCCCCTATCCCCTCGAGACCGCAGCCCGCAAAGCACGACGCACAGCCACGCGGCTTGTCCTTAGCCGCGTAATAAGGAACAGCACATATTAGTTTGGCCGAGGGCCCGGTGCCCTGAGTCGAACCGCTGACCCGCCGCGGCGGGCCCAGATAGATAGAGCCAGCGTGAATGAGAGGCCTTCCGAGATGGGCTATGTCGAAAGCGTTCTGAAGCCTGACGAGCAGGTGCTGGCCATCGGCCGCATGCACTGGATCGTCTATCTGCGCGGCGCGCTTCTCGCCGCCGTCGGCCTGATCCTCATCCTCGCCCCAGCCGGCCCCGGCCTCAGCACCGCCCTCGCCATCGTCGGCGCCATCATCCTGCTGTTCGGCCTCTGGAGCCTCGCCGGCGCCTCGATCGAACAGGCCACCACCGAGATCGCCGTCACCACCCGCCGCGTCATCCAGAAACGCGGCCTCATCCGCCGCCAGACCGGCGAAATGAACATGGAAAAGGTCAAGTCGGTCATCGTCGACCAGAGCATTCTCGGGCGCTTGCTGGGCTATGGCTCAATCGTGGTGCGTGGCACCGGCTCGGGGATCGAGGGGCTGCACCACATTGCGGACCCGATCGCGCTGAGGAGTTCGATTGTGGTGCAGTAGGGTGTGTACGGTACCCTTTACTCCGGCATCGACCGAGAGTTTGGTGGCATCCTACCGCGCTGACGCGCTTTGGCTCGCCAGAGCCGCTGCCGCGCATCTGGCGGCAACCGAAGCCGGACGTTGTCGATCACGATGGTGTCGCCATCGATCACCCAGCATTTGTCGCGCAACACGGTACCGGCCAACAGCACTGCAGGACGATCGATCACGACAAGCGGCGGTTCCACCCGCGTGCGCAACTCGAACGGTCGGTGCGGCTACGTGTTGGTTCGAACAACTCGCAGGCGACCGCGCCTCCCAAACCATCGAACCAGTAGTCGCAGGTATCTCACAACACCCTCCAGACCACTCCGCTCAACGGAACTCTTCGAGGAACTCCGAAGCCGGTTCGACGCCGGAAATCCACAGGCGGTCCCTGGCCCGCGTGGCCGCCACGTAGAGCAGTTGGCGTTCTGTCGCCACGACCTCGTCGAGTTCGAATTCGTCGGCTACGTCCGAAACCCGCTCCTCGAGCGGAAGCACGCCCTGATCGCAGGCCATCACCATCACTGCCCTGAACTCGAGCCCTTTGGCCAAATGCATCGTGCCGACCAGAACCGCGCCATTCCCGGCTTTGCCATCGACGAAGGTGCGAACCGTCAGGCCGGCGGCAGTAGCGGCGGCCCGGGCCCTGCCAAGTTCGTTGGGCGAGCGCACGAAGATGCCAATTTCCCCGGGCACAATGCCGTCTTGCAGCGCCTGCACCAGGAACTCGGCGGCGCCGGCAGTTTCCCCTTCAACGTTGGATGCAACGAATACGTCGGGATCGGGGCCATCGAACACCGACACGGTACCGGCCCGATCGTCCTCCATCCCGTCTACGTCCCGCAGCTTCTTGGGAAGCAACCGGTCGGCGGCGCGGCGGATCTGGTGCGACGTCCGGTAGTTGACCTTCAGCGTGGCGGAACGCCCACGGACGTCGATCCCCAACCCGCTCCAGGAGAAAGGCTGCTGGAAGATCCGTTGCCCAAGGTCACCGGCGAAAAACAGGGCGTCCGGTTTGGCGGGGGAGATGGCGGCAAGGAAGCGGAGCTCGGCAACGCCGAGATCCTGTGCTTCATCGACAACGATATGGGTAAAGGGCTTCTCTGCCCGGCGTCCGTAGGTTTCGGTCACTGCCGCAAAGATACCGGCAGGGGTCATCGCCCCCGTTCCGCCAGGCTCTTGCGAGTGGTGTCGAACACCTGCCACAGCCGCTCTCTCTGCTTGGCGCCAAGCCGGTTCTTCCGGCCCATCCGAGGCACATCGGCATATCCCTCAGGCGTCGTGATCTGCCAGGCGTCGATAACATAGGTCCACTCGGAGTAGAGAAACTGCGGCGTGAACTCGGTGACGCCGCCCGCAGTCGCGGCCTTGGCCAGCAGGGAGCGGATGATGTCGTCCACGGCGAGGTGCGGTTTCCGCCCCGTAGCGAGCGCGTGGAGCTGGGCAGCCGTATCGAGGAAGGAGCTGACCGAAACCCGATCCATGAGCGCCGCGCGCTCCCCGAACAGGATCTTGAGCTTGTCGCGCAACGAACGTGCCAAGGGCTCGGAGAATGTCGTGAGCAGCACTCGCGCATCAGGGACTTCCCGCAGCAGCCGGAAAACTCGGTGCAGTGCGACTACCGTCTTGCCCGTTCCTGCAGAACCGGCGACGCGCGCGGGACCCGAATAGGTGCGCTCGACCACACCCTTCTGCGTGGGGTGGAGGAAGACCAGCCACTTCTCGAACGGCGCATCGAGCGCCGCCTGCAACTCCTCGACGCCATCGAGCACCCGGAACCGCCGCAGCGTGTCGGGATGCTGGAGCGGGTCGGCAGTCGGCGGCGGCGCGGCGTTGAGCCGTCCTGTTGCCGCAAACTCCAGCAGGGCTTCGGACGCCTCGGGAGGCAGGTGGCCCGCGATGGAAAAGAAGCGCTCCTCGTTGGCCGCGCGCACCTCCGCCAGCCAATCCACCGGCACACCGACGGACAGCAGGTTCTCGTCGCTGAGGGCGGCGAACAGGGGTTCAACCGCCACCGCCGACGCCGGCATCTCCAGGGCGAGTTCGGACTGGACCGAATACGACGGCACGGCCGCTTCCACCAGTTCGCGCACTTCGACGATCTGCAGCGCGCCGGTCCGCGGATGCGCTTCGATGCGCCGGCGTTCCGCCCATTTATAGGCATCGTCGTGGTGGGCGACGTGCACCAGCATCAGGCTGTCGCCGGTCTTGTGCACGACGATCCGCACATCGCGGTTGACCCGAACCGACCAGAAATTCGGATCACGCGACTTGTCGATCCGATGGAACTGCAGCCCCGGCTGATCCGGGTTCACCTGCAGATCAAACGCCGTCAGCTTCGCCTGCTTCTGCTCATCGTTGCTGAGCTTGGCGAGGGAGGAGGTGAAGCTGTCGGCGAGGATGGTGGTCACTTGGGGACCCGCAACAGATCGACCACCCGGTCACCCTCATCACGAACAAAGACCGCGAGACCCAGTTCGTCGACGAGCCCTCCAATAGATTGGCGGAGGGCATTGCAAGCTGTTCGTGCGCTATCGAGCCGAAAGCGTACAAGCGGCAGGCAGAGGAACGATCCAAGAAAGCAGTAGTCTGCGGCCAAGCTCTGCAGCCAGTTCGCGTCCTTCCGATAGCCAGACACCCACCTGAGGGCCCTGTTGCTGGCCAACAGGCGATTGGCAAGTTCGGGCGTCACAGTCGAACAGCTGGACAGGTGCAAGCCTCTCACGCTTGCTGCATCTGGCGGGTATGCGAAAGCGAGCGTGCCCTCGTCCGCACTGCTGCCATCGGCAAATTCGATGTGGTTCCTGCGCCCGTGGCCGGCGATGCAGATGCATCTGACATCGCAGTCGGCAGCCAGTTGCGCAAGCGCCGGTTTGAGCGCCTTCTCGCTACCGACGATGGCCGCCGAATATGAGTGGGGCTCATCCCAGGCTTGCTCTGCAAGCTGGCCATAGTAGCCCACAAGCGAGCCGGGCCTGCTGTCGGCGGAGCGGCACTCGACCACCCCGAGACCGGAATGCGGCATCGGTTTGGACCTCATATCCCAAACACCTTGAGCACTTCATCCCCGAAGTGGTTGATGACCTTCACCGCTATCCGCCCCGTCTTCGGCCGCGCGAACGGACGCGACACATCGGAGTAAAGCGTCGCCCAGGCGTCCTCGTCGATTTCCGCCCGAAGCGCGGTTTTCAGCGATTTGTATGGATCGCTGCCGCCGCCGAGGAAATAGGCGTGGCGGACGAAGAAGCTTTCTTCGTTGTAGTCGGTGTCGATGAACCAGGCGGCGATGCCTTCCTTGCCGTCGGAGCGGATTTCGCCGGTGGAAGGATCGAACACGTCCACCCCGTTCACTTTCACGCGGATTTCGCCTTCGGGCGTATCCATGAGCGTGATGTCGGGCTCACCGAACACCACGAACAGGTTGCCCTTGCCGGTGGATTTTAGTTCGTCCGACATGTGGAGGTCGGGGTTCATCCGCGCCTTGATGATCGGCAGCGGGCCGAGTCGATCGAGGTCACTGGCCTGTGCCTCGAAGTTGAAGGCGGTGGCGATCAACGCGTCGAACCGGGCTTCCGAGGCCTCGCGGGCAGCGGCGGTGATCTGGCTGCGGGTGAGCGTACCGAACTCGGGGCCGATCAGGATGCCGGCGCGGCGCTCACGCCGCTCGCCGTCGGTGTAGCGGCCCTCGGCCGCGATCCACTTGCCCGGCCAGGGTTCGAGCGAGTTGAAGCGGATGGCATCGGCCTTGTCCTTCTGGTGCACGCCGGCGGCCTTGAGGTTTTCCACCACCATAGCGCCGAAATCCGCCTCCGGCACATTGGCCGGGTCGGGCTGCAGCGTGCCTTCGGCAGCGGCGATGGCGTCGCCCAAGCTCTCGTCGCGTGCGGTAACCACCCGGTGCGGACTGAGGCTTTCCACCGTGAACGGGCCGGCCACCCGGACGCGCGACTTGTCCTCGAAGGGCCGATCGTAGAGCAGCTCGACATCGGCAGCACGGGCAATCGAGGCATCGATCTCCTGCTGCCGGGCGATGCGCGCCTCCCACCACTTGGCGTGTGTTTCGCGCACCTTGGCCGACACCAGCCCGGCGAGCGGCTTGCCTTCTTTGGTGTCAAGCCAGGCGTCGAGATCACGCGGGATCTGCCACTCTTCCCAGCCAACCTCTCCCTTACCAAGGGAGAGGTTGAACAGCGCCAAATTCAACTCCGCCCGCAGCGGCTCCAGCACCTCCTGCCAGCGCTCCCAGATGATGTCGATCTCGGCGTTGTTGGCGATGGATTTCAGCGTGATGTGCGGCGCCCGTTCATAGACAAAGCCTTGGCGGATATCTCCCCCGGTCGACGTATCCGAAGGGATACGGCCTGTTTCTTTGCCCTCTTTGTGCCGCCCCTCCCGACTGTCGAGGAGGTAGTAGTAAGGATACTTTGAACTCATCAGCCTTGTCGGGCCAGCGCCAGTGCCACACGAGAGGTGTCGACAGTAATCCAGCGCCGACCCCACTGTTCGGCGACTGTCGCTGTCGTACCTGAGCCACAGGTTGGGTCCAGGACAAGGTCGCCAGGGTCCGTTGTCATCAGGAGGCAACGAGCGATAACGCTAGTTGAGGTTTGGACCACATAGACTTTTGGGTCGCTCCGGCTTTGGACGGCCCCGCTGATGTCTCCCCAGAAGTTGGCCACGGGGCCGTATCCAAAGTCTTCGGCGAAACGCCGATACCTCAGCATGCCGCGACCAGTCACATCGAAGCGATCGGACTTCGCAAGGCGCTCAAGTCCAGTGCGCTTCGTCTTGAACGTCCCCTTCCCCGGTGTATGCGCGCGCCCGTGATAAGCAAAACTAGTGACGTCCCCCTCGCCCGCAGGTCGCGAACTAGTGATGTTGTCTGCCTGATACCGCCGACCGTCGAAATACTCGGAGCCGTAGCGGCTTTCCGCTTCGTCGGAGCGCGCCTGATAAAGAGTGCGGAACTTGGCAGCATCCCGGCGTCGACAGTACCAAATCACGAAGTCTGTGGTTGCCCCGATTAGGTTGCTGCCTTCGCTCGTGGTCTTTCGTACGGTAACGAGCGATGCGAAATTTTCCGCCCCAAACACCTCATCCATCAGCGCCCGCACGCGATGCACATTCTCATCGCCGATCTGCACGAAGATGCTGCCGCTTTCGGTGAGCAGCTCGCGCGCCACGGTCAGCCGATCGCGCAGATAGGTGAGATAGGAATGGATCCCGTCCTTCCAGGTGTCGCGGAACGCCTTCACCTGTTCGGGCTCGCGGCTCATGTCCGTCTGCTTGCCGTCCTTCACGTCGCGGCTGAGCGTCGAGACCTGCCAGTTGGAGTTGAACTTGATGCCATAGGGCGGATCGAAATAGATCGCCTGCACCTTGCCCTTCAGCCCCTCGCGCTGCGCCAGGCTCGCCATCACCTGCAGGCTGTCGCCGAGGATGAAGCGGTTCTGCCAGTGCATCGAATGCCGATAGAACTCGGCCCGCGCCTCGGGGTCGCTGAGCCCGTTGAAATCGTCGAACATGCTGGGCTCGTCGGACTGCTTCGCCCGTGAGGCTCCCGAGCGGCGTTTCAGATCGTCGATGATCGCCTTGGGGTGCACCTTCTCCTGGATGTAGAGCGGCGGCGCATTGACCACGAGGTCCGACCAATCCTGCGTGTCCTTGCCGCGCCACACCAGTTGCGCATCGCCGATCTCGATCGTGCCGGTTTCGCTGAGCTGCCGTACCTGCGCCAGCGTCAGCGTGATCTTCACCCCGTTCCAGATGATCTGCGGATCGAGGTCGCCGTCACGTTCGCGCACCTCGCCCGCCGCCAGCGGCCGGTCGCGCGGCACCCGCATCGCCTTCCACCGCGTCCGCATCAACTCTTCCTGCTGCTCGTACAGCGACGCCATCTCCGCCGTCGGGTTGTTGATCCGGCGCGCGGCGTCATGCGTAAGCGAGGAGATGTCTTTGGGTTTGGGGGGCTTGGCCATCTAGTCCTCTAATTCTGCTTCGGCCGCTGCCGGACCTTGGTCGGCGCCGGCCTGATCGGCTTCGGCGATCGCAGCGGCAATGCCGGCGTTCGCCTGGGTGGTGGGCCTGCTCAGGCCGGAATGCAGCCCATCAATGTGTTCGAAGAGATCTTCGTTTACCGACTGCCAAAGCGGATCGAGAATAAACTCGACACCCTCGCGCCGTGCCAGCTTTGCGGCGGGGACAAAGTCGCTATCCCCTGAAATCAGGATGATCGTATCGGCCTGCTGTTTCAGCGTAATCGACGCGATATCGAGACCGATCCGCATGTCGACGCCTTTTTGCCGAAGGCCGAGGCTGATGCCATCATCGTCGATCTCGTTCCAGCGTTTCTGCAGGCGGACCGCTTCTTCCGCCTGTTGTGCGGTAAGCGTGAGCTGGCCGCCATGTTCGAGACCTTCGAGATCGAGACCAGCCAGCCAATCGCGCGTCGGCAAGAGGCGCCTCACCTTGTCCGTCGGCGGCGACCAATCGCCCTCACGCGTAACTTTGCCGAGCCGCAGCGCCAGCTTTCTTTGCCGACGCAGGCAATCGAACAGGGCCCGGCGAAACTGAGCTTCGTCGGTCTTGCCGAAATCGATCTGCTGGTTCTTCAGGGGGTGGTGCGCCTGGCCGGAATACGGCACGGCATCGTAAAAGAAGATGCGATAGACGTGGTCGTGCCACCGCGTCTTCTCCGCCTCCGTGAGGTGCAGAACATGCGTGCGGCACAGCAGGTTGACGATGCGCGCGACCTTGTCGGGCGTGTTGCGATGCGGACGCGCCACCAGCTTTGGCAGCCGCTTCAGAAAGAACCCGGCATCGATGAGGATCGCTATCCGCCTTATGCGCATGCGGACACCCCACATGCGCCAAAAAAGCCAAAGCCCCAGGGTTTCAGCTGCACTCTGGATGATTGAGCGCGCCTACTCCCAAGGGGCGGATATGCATAGTGTATATGTGATTTCCTGCGCGAGAGTAAAGCTACAAGCCTCAATTCGGTCCCCCAGCCGCGCACAATCGTGTTTCGCATAGACGGCTCAGGCCAACGCGGCATGGCGGGCGCCAAGGCCCGACAGTGCATTTGCATAATCCGCTTCCATCCCGGGAGCGTCCGACAGTTCGATGAACCCCCACCGCCCCCAGGTGCCCAGCGCGTTGACGCCCGGCACCCACAACGCCCGCATCGTCTCAGCCTTGATCTGATCGAAGATGTCCTTTTGTCCCTTCACCTCGACGATCAGGTTGAGCGGGTCCTCCGGCCCGTGGCCGTCGTCGACCTTCACGATGAAATCGGGCAGGTACATGCGCTGCTCGGACTTATCCAGATAGGGCACCTCGAAGCCGAGAGCCTGGTTCTTGACATAGGCCAGCGTCGACGGATGCCGCTCGAGGATTTCGGCGCAATGGATTTCCCAGCCGCTGTCGCCCACCACGAAATTGACGTGGCACTTCTTCGGATCGGTAGCGAGCAGGTTGGTCTTGGACGTGATGAACTGCACGTGGTCGGTGACCACTGCCGGATTGTAGGGATCGAGCATCGCCTTGACGATCGGCGCGCCGGCGCCGCCGCTCGCCTGGACGATGGCGCTGTAGATCAGCGCCGCGGCCTTTCCGGCGATATCGGCATAGGTGAGCATCCCCACCTTGGTGCCGCCCTTGAGGACCAGGCATTCCCTGATCCAGCGACGGGTGATGGCCTGCACGGCATTGTAGAGATGATAGGGCGGGTTGCCCTGATCGTCGCGCATGTAGCGCTGCAACAGGTGCTTGGTGAGGTGCGTGGCGACGGTGTTGTCGCGCATGTCATCGAGCACCGCGGGGGTCATGTCCACCCCCTCGCCCACCAGCCCCTCGAGCCGCACCATGGTCGGCCCGACCATATCCTGATCGAGCTGGAAATGATGCTCGTCGGTGAAGCTCGCGCTTAGCCGATCGGGCGGCAACTCGGTACGGTATCCGGCAACTCGCGGCAGACGCATCGACAGCGCAGCTCGCTCCTTGACGGCGTGCACGCGCGTCACCGGCTTGGGAGCCTTGGGCTTTACCTCGACCGGTTCGGTGGCGAAATCGAACGGGATGCCGAGGATATCGGCATACTCGGTGTCGAACAGCTTGTGGCCGTCGGACGATACCTCGTCGCCGAACTCGTAGGACTGCCGGCGCAGGCCGCGGCCGACTACCTGCTCGCAGAGCAGTTGCGTGCCGAAGGCACGGACACCCAGAATGTGGGTTACGGTGTTGGCGTCCCACCCCTCGGTGAGCATCGACACCGAGACCACACAGCGCACCTGCTCGCCCAGCCGCCCCTTGCGGCCGACGGTGTTCATTACTTCGCGCAGCACTTCACTATCCGAGACGGCGCTGGCCGAGGCAGCGCCCTCGCGCTCGGCCTTTTCCTGGCGGAACTTTTCGATCTCGGCGGCCGCGATCTCCTTGAAGGCGTCGTCGAGCGTGCCGGATTCGATCTGATGGCTATCCACCAGGATGGTGTTCATGCGCGGCAGCGGATTGCCGTATTCGTCGAAGTTGGAAAAGAGCTTGAGGTGACCCCGATGGATGGTCTGGAGCTCGCTCTCGACCTGGCGCTGCCAGCCTGAGATCCACTCGTAGACCAGGCGGGAGGTCGCAGTGTTGTTGCACACCACAATGAAAACCGGCGGGACACCGATACCGGCCTTGTCCCAGGCATCGAAGGTCTGCTCGTAGTGGCTGTAGAGCGAGTTGAGTGCCTGGGCGAGCAGCGTCGGGAACTGCGCCAGCGGATCGAGCTGGCCGGATTTGCCGGCCCCCTTCTTCGGCATCTTCTTGCCAATGTGATCCCACAGGTTCCGGAACACCGGGGTTGGCGCGTTGATCGAGTTATCCGACACCGGGACGCGCGGCAGCTTGACGATGCCGCACTCGATGGCGTCGATCAGCGAGAAATCCGAAATCACCCAAGGAAATAGCGATCCCTCGTCATAACCCGACCCACGCAGGAAGAACGGAGTGGCCGACAGATCGAACACACCGCGGAGGCCAACCTTGCGCTTCAGTGCCTCGATACCGGAGATCCACAGCCGGGCGGCCTCGTTGTTCTCGTCGGCTTCCGCTTTCTCCTCTCCCTTGAGCGCCTGCTCCTCGGCGGTGCCGGCGCGCTCGCGATAGCAATGGTGCGCCTCGTCGTTGAGGACGACGATGTTGCGGAGCGAGAGCAATTCGCCGCAGGCGCGCTGCAGCATCTCCCCCTCGGTTTCCCTGGTGATCAGCTTCTCGTTGCGCCACCCACTCAGCGCGGCTCGGCCGACCTTGTTGGTGTCGAGCGTCTCACGCTGCTGGAACGCATGATAGTTGGTGAGAACGATCTTGGCCTTGTTCAGGTCGCCGATCATCTCGGGCGGCACCAGCTCACGATCCCTGTAGTAACTCTCCGGGTCCGACGGCAGCAGCACGCGCAACCGGTCCTTGATGGTGATGCCGGGAGTGACGATCAGGAAGCCACGGGAAAACAGCGACGAGCCGGGCTGGCGCGCATGGTTGATCGCCTGCCAGGCGATCAGCATCGCCATCACGGTGGTCTTGCCGGCGCCGGTGGCGAGTTTCAGCGCCAGCCGGAACAACTCCGGGTTGGCGTCGGCGTTTGCCTTCTCCAAGTCCCTGAAGATGTGAGCGTATTGCTTGCGCCCACGCGCCACCTCGGTGAGCCAGATTACGGTCTCGACGGCCTCGAGCTGGCAGAAGAACGGTCGCGGGCCGGAATAGTTGTAGTGTCGCCAGTGCTGCAAAAGCCGCTGCGTCGCCGGGGTCACCCCCCAGTCGACCGGATCGGGTAGCGTCCGCCAACTCTCGAGGTAGCCGCGAATCTCGTTGACGATCGCGTTCTCGCTGTAGCGCCCCTTTTCGCCCTCATCGCCGAAACCGAACTCCGCCTGCTTGGTGCCGCCCGCGTCGCGGCGGCTCTTGGGCACCGGCACCATGTACCGCGACCTGCGCCGGCCAGTGATCGGCTCGTGTTCAAGCGGACGACCATCGTCGCCAAGCGCGTGGTGACGCGTCGGCGCGTAGTACGGCGAATTGAGTATCGGCTGCTCGTAAAACGGCTTCATGGACAATTATACAAAGTGAAATCCCCGGCGGCACAGGACCATAAGCTTGCAGTGCATGCAACGGCATACGACACCGAACTGCGAGCGAAGCACCCGCCTGCACTCGCCAGCTTGCTTACCCCACCATCTCCCGCAACCCCGTCGGCGCCCCCTCAAGCGCATACGCATTGAGAAACTGCCGCCCCCGCAACACCGCCCGATCCACCTCACTCAACCCCGCCTCGTCGCACACCGCCTGCCAGTTGCCGGCGATCACCTCGATCTGCCCGCGCGCGATGCTCAGCGCCTCCTCCGCGCCGAGCTGGAACGCGGCGGCGCCCTCCACGCAGCTCATGATCCGGCTCATGCGGTTGTCGCCGGTGATCAGCATTGCCTGTGAGGCCTCGTTGCCGGCGCGGGGCTGGGGGCAGATGTCGTAGGCTGGGGTGAGGGCGAGCGTGCGGCCGTTCCAGAACGCGGCGTGGTTGCGGGCGTGATCGTCGGTATTGCCGCAGAGGATGTTGAACATCAGGCGAGCGAACAGTTCGCGGAGGGTTGCCCTGGGCCGCTCGAAGCGATGGCGGATGGTCTCGGCGAGATCGGCGTAGCTGGCATAGCGCGCCAGCATCTCATCAAGGCCAAGGAGGGTGAGGCCCGAGACCATGCCGCGGCGCATCCACCCCGCTTCCGAACGTTGCCGATCGAAACGCTCGACCAGCAGCACATCCCGGCCGGCGGCGCGCGCCAGCCGCACCGGCGCCGCGGTGATGCCGGCGAGGGCAGCGAGGCGCATGGCGACGAACTCGGCTTTCACCACGCTATAGAGATCGCCCTGGGCCGAGAACTTGGCGATGTATTTGGCAGCGCCATCGGTGATGTTGGCTTTCGGGCGCGCCCCGCCGATCGAGCTGCCATGGAACAAAGCCGCATCGAGGGCTGGCGGCAGCCGCGCGCCCTGCTGCACCAGGTCGGCGGCATCGAGCAACTCGGCGAGGGTGGCTTCGCGCGGCTCGCGCGCCAGGTAGGTGCGCGCCGATGCCTGGAAATCGAGCGCCCCGATCCGGTCGGAACCCGATTGCAGCATATAGGTCAGCTCATCGAGATCAGCGGGATCGGCATTTCGGCGGGCCTCGCCGAGCATCCGGTTGATGATGACGCGCCGCCCCCAGGCATCGGGCGCCGCATCGCGGATGGCGCTGGGCATTGCCATGCCGGTGGGCACCGGCAGCGCCCCTGCCCTGAGCGGCAGCTCGGGCTCATAAAGCGAAATGGCATCGGGCCGCTCGAGATAGGAGCGGCCATAGTTGAAGACGAGTTGGCTGCCGGAGCGTGCGAGCCGCCCGGCAACGACCGGCTCGGTGGCGCCGGGCAGCCAGGCCCACACGAAGGTTTCGCCCGGCCCTGCGAGCGCACCCTTTCCGGTCTCGCTGGCGGGCGCCTTAGAAATCATCGTCCACCTTGCCGGTCGAGGCGCGCACCGCCTGCGGCAGCAGCGTGTTGGCGGCGTTCGCATCGGCAAGCTTGCCGGACACACCGCGCTGATCCTCGTCGAACAGACGCAGCCCGACCACCGAGGCGGCTTCGAACACAGCGCCCACCGAACAGCCGAGATCGCCCTTCTCGATGCGGGAGACGAGACCGCGCGACAGGCCGGCCCGCTCGGCCAGTTCCTCCACTGTCATCTGCCGCTCCACCCGCGCACGCCTGATCAGCAGCCCGAGCAGTTGGACGGCGTCACGAGCGTAGCGGGAGGTTGGGCGATCGATTGGCTTCGGCATCTATGTTCCATAAACGGCGCATGATGGCGTCATACGCTCTGTTTATGGACCTTCTATCAGCAGGTAGGCCTTTACGTCAACCCGCGCTCCATAAATGGAACACGAGCGTATCTGGCGCTCCATTTATAGATCATTTGGCAAGCTTCTCTCTCAAGCCACCTCCGCCAACCCCACTGCCTCCCCCTGCCCCGCCCGCTCCGCCAGCAAAGCCAGCGCGATGTCGTGCTGGTTGCGGCACCAACGCTCCACCCGTTCCCGCGCTTTCGCCACCGCGATATCGTCGGCGACGTACTCGACCCGCCGCACCAGGCGGCGATCGGAGCTGCCTTCACGTGGCGCGCTGACGGACAGCGGCACGCCAAAGCGGTCGGGATCCTCGTCCAGCGTCACGTCCCAGACTTCGCTGGCGACGGGGCGGACGCTCATCGAGCAGATCGAGGCGATGCCGGCGGTGATGAGGAGATCGAGGGCGGTGGTTTTGAGGCCGAGGGCGTGGCGGATGGTTTTGGCGTCGATGGGCCAGGCGCCGCGGGCGATCAGGTAGGAGGTCATGGGCCAGCTCCGGGTGCGATGTCGCCATCAGAGCATTAATGCATAATCTTCGTCAAGCGTACCCATGCACAAATGCACATCACGCTGCGGTCACGAGAGCAAACTGACTCCGACGCTGGCCTGGTGTTTGAATGTGAACAAATAGTGAACTTTGAGGGATTTGAGCGATGGCGACATATTACGTGGTGCAGGGGTTTTTGCGCGGCAAGAACGGCTATCCGATCCCCGAGGAAAGCCAGGAGGTGCCCAATGCGCGCTACGCGCGGGCGCTGTGCGAGCGGCTGATGCTCGACCGGATGGCGGCGGTGGCGTTTTCGCGCAGCGGTGATCCCTCAACCGGGGAGTGGCAGGATGCGGAGGTGATCTGCCGGCTGGGGGCGGTGTCGGATGAGTTGTTGGCGGAGGCGGCGGCTTGAGGGGCCTCCTTTCGACCTGAGGCAGAGCCTCGCTCAGCCCATCTTGTGATTGCCGGCGGCACCGTGCCTGCTGCTCACCCCCTCCGAGCTGCGCTAGGTCGCTCGCGCTCCCAAGCTTCGCTTGCCTCCCCCGTCAAGGGGGAGGTGGGCATCGAGCTTGGTGCACTTGCCCAGCACACCCCCCACAAAAACCTGGATCCAGCCGGTAAGCGACGCGACGCGCGCTTGGAGCGGAGCGACGAGCGGCTGGGTTGGAGGCGGCGGGATTGGACGGAGGGTCTGGCCGCCCCCTCCACGGTGAGGGCCTGGCCCTCATCCGTCTCCACCGCCACGCGGGGGAGGACCACGGAGGAGCCGGTGCGTTAGCCTCGCCCGCTACGGCGCTTCGTACTTGCCCACCACGCGGTGGCAGATCGGCCAGATGCGGCGGGATTCGGTGAATTGTTTGGCCGGATTCCACTGCTCGAGCTGCCACTCGCGATCGTTCCAGCCGTTGAGCCGCTTGATGATCGCTTCGGCATCCTCGCCCCCCGGCGGGGTGTGGAAGAACACATGGTTGCGGCCGCGCGCCGGCTTCAGGTGCGGGTTGATCCAGGCCACGTCGCCTTCCCAGAATTCGGGGTTCATCGATGAGCCATCGACGATCAGCCCATAGGCGCCCTGCACCCCATCGAGCGCTGCGGGCATGGCCATGTGGTCGACGAAATCGGAACTGACGATCAGCTTGCCATCGCCGCCCATGGCGCCTGAAAATACCGGCAGGCGGTTGCGCCGGCCGGACAGCACCACCTGCTCGCCGGGCACAAAGCGCACCGGCTGGCCCTCAATCCGCGGGCTCGGCGCCTCGGCCGGGCCGGGCGGATAGGGGTTGGCAGCCTGATCGGCGCTGTAGGCCGCCGCAAAGCCGACAAAGCCGATGCCGGTTGCCGCCTCGATCTTTTGCAGCGTGGTGTTGGTCAGCGCGAACTTGTACTCGGCCGAGTTCAGCGGCCGGGTCAGCGTGGTCGAGGAAATGCCGGCCTTCAGCGCCAGGCCAGTCGGCGACAGCCCGGTAAGGCTGAGGACGTGCCGGATGTAATCGACGGCGAGCTGGTTGGCTTCTGGCATCTGCACAGGCTAGCACCTTTATGCACGAATGCATCATGCATTCGTACTTGACAGACTGTGCATTAATGCTCAGTTTGTGTCCCCATGAACAACAGCACAGCACCATCCCTGTTCGAAGTCGCGACCGGTCGACTGACCACCGCGCGTCCCTGATTTCACGCCACAGCTCGTCGCCTGCCCCGCGAGCCACCAGACCATCCGCCGCCGGCACCCTCGTGCCGGTGAACGCCACCACCATGCCCGGGAGTGCCCCGATGCTACTCTATCGCCAGTCGCGCCTTGCCCCAGTGCGGGCCGCCGATGCGACGCCAGCCCAGCAGGCCTATGCCGAGGAACGGCGGGCCCGCGAGGCGCGGATCCGCCGCGCCGCGCAAAGCCCGCTCCCCGCCACGAACCTCACGGTGCGGCCATACCACGCGGCGCGCCCGCGGCCGCTGCTGCCCCCGGCGGAGATCTGGCCGGATTATCGCGAGCCAGCGCCCTACGACACCATGGAATACTCGGCGCGATACCTCGTCGCCGGTCCCCCTGCCCCGAGCCGCGTCACCGCCCGCGACATCATCGATGCGGTGGTGAAAAAGCACGGGGTGAGCCGGGACGAGCTCGCCGGCAGCTCGCGGCGCGCCCCGGTGACCGCAGCCCGGCGCGAGGCGAGCTGGCGCATCCGCCACGAAGTGCTGGTCAATGGCCGGCAGATCAGCCTGCCCGAGATTGCCCGGCACCTGGGCGGCCGCGACCACACCACGGTGCTCTACAACATCCGCCGCTACGAGGCGGAACTGGCAGCTCATGCGAGTGCAGCATGAGCCAGCCCTGGTTCAAATTCCAGCCGGCCGCCTGGCGGGGCGATCAGGCGCTGCGGGCCGTCAGCCTCGCGGCGCGCGGCCTGTGGATCGAATGCCTGTGCATTATGCATGAGGCCAAGCCCTATGGGCACCTGGTGCTCAACGGCACGGCGATCGGTGACGAGACCCTGGCGCGTATGACAGGGGTGCCGGTGGACGAGGTTCGCGCCCTGATGGCGGAGCTTCGAAAAGCCGGCGTCCTCAGCATGGCGAGCACGGGCATCGTTCTATCGCGCCGCATGGTCAAGGACCATGAACGCGCCAATCTGGGGCGCAAATCGGCCAACCGCCGCTGGGCGCAAGCCCCTAAATCGACAGCGCAATCCGGCGCACCCAATGGGTCGGCCAATGGGCCACCCAGTGCTGAGACTCAAGACTTCAATTTCCCCAAAAAGTCCCCCACGGGGTCGCGCCTCGGGCCCCACGTCGCAGCAGCAAGGGCGCCGCCGCCCTGCTCGAGCAAGCACGGAGAATGCAGGATGAATTTGCGGGATCAGGGCCGGGCGCTCGAAGCGATTGCGACGATGCTGGCGGGTTTCCCCAGCGCGCAATCGGCGATCGGTGAGGCGACGGCGATGGCTTACCTCCGCGCTGTCGAGCCTTGCCCGCTCCTCGCCATCGAGGCCGCCTGCACGGCGTTCCTGCGCGGCCAGGTGGCAGGCCACAATGTCGATTTTCCGCCCACCGCGCCACGGCTCGCGGCGTTGGCCAATGCCCTGGGCGAAGCGGCCCGCTCGCTGGCCGAGGGCCCGCAACTGGTGCGCTACCCGATGGGCGAAAACCCGCCCGCCGGCACCGTGGCGCTGGGCGGCCGCACCGACAATTGGCGGGGCCCGAGCCGGGTGCGGCTGCTCGCGGGAGCAAGGTCGTGATGCCGCTCAGCAGGATCGAAACCGCACCCGGTTTCCGTGTTTTCGTCCGCCGCTGCGATGGCTGCGGTTCCCCGCATGCACCCTACGGCATGGGGAGCCTGCGCGACGCCATCCGCACCGACGATTTCGGCAAACTGAAATGCTGGTGCGGGCCCACTGGCTGCCGCGCGCAACGGGAGGCGGCGGCATGACCTGGTCGCAAACCGGCGCCGAGCGCCGCGGCGGCGGGCGCAAAAGCTTTATCGAGCGCATCCGCGAGGTGGCGGCCGAATATTCCGATCGCGGCCTCGGCGCCAGCGCGGCGATGGCAGAAATCCGGGCGGCCCTGCGGGCGCTCGATCGGCAGCTGAAGGAGAACGAGCATGGCAGATTGGTACGCAGTGCGGACGCGGGCGAAGGGCGAGCGCGAGGCCTTGCGCCAGCTCGAGCGGGCGGGCTTCGAGGCCTACCTGCCGCAATACCGGATCGAGCGCTACAACCGCCGGCTGCGGGTGCGGCGCATCCTCACCCTCTGCCACTTCCCGCGCTACCTGTTCGTGCAGATGGCGCGGCTCGAGGACACAGCGAAAGTGCTGGCCAGCACGCAGGTGCTGGAGCTGTTGCCGGGCCGCCCGCACCCGCCGCAGCCGGTGCCGATGGCGGACGTGCTGGCGCTGCGCGACGCCGAGGCCCGCCAATTGCTCGATGACACCGACGCCGCCCGGCGGCGGCGCGGCGAGACGACAAAGCAGACGCTCAGCGCCATGCAGAAGCGCCTCACCGGCAAGCCGGTCCGCGTCGCCGCCGGCCCGTTCACCAGCTTTGCCGGCACGGTGGAAGCGGTGGAATCGCTGGGCCGGCTGAAAGTGCTGCTCGATCTGTTCGGCCGCCCCACCCCGGTGGAGCTGGAGCCGGGCCAGGTGGAGGAGTTGGCGGCGTAAAGGAAGCCGCCACCCTCAGTCCGGTCGCACTATTGCGGCGCTTCGACCGGAACCTCGGCGTAATCGATCGCATACTGGAATGCGCAAGGCGCGCCGCTGCACTGCCCCTCGAAATGCAGCGCGCGCAGCCGCTGATCCGCTTGTCCGATGAACACCGTCAGGGCGCCAGTGTTGGTGAGGCCGGCCGCCGGCTGCCAGTCGATCTCACCGACGAAGCGCCGCTGGATGCCGTCGGCCCCTTGCACCGCAGGCGCCTCCTCGATGTTTCGGTAGCGCTCGCCGAGCAGCTCGGCCAGCGCTATCGGTCCACCGGGCATGGCGACGAGGGTCATGGTCTGCCACCCCTCGGGCGTCCGGAAATAGCTGGTGGTGCCGATGACGATGGTCTCCTGTTCCTGTCCCTCGGTTTCGATCCGCACATGCACCCGGTCGGGCAGTTGCCGGCGGATCTCGTAGGTGAGCGTCTTGTCGCCAACCGTGTAATGCAGCTGCCCCTGCTTGAAGGTGGCCATCGCCTCGGCCGCGGCGGCACTGAGGATGATTTCGCGGGCAGATTGCTGCGCCATGGCGGCGGTTGCCGGCGCCAGCAGGGCGAGCAGCGCAACGGCGATCGGGCGGGCTTTCATCGGTCCTCTCCGGCCATGGCGCCCACCTGGTCGCGCGGGGCATATTCGAAGGCGCCCAGGGCGCAGACGCCGGCCGCGCCGCGCCGCCGGAACAGCAGGTCCTCGGCCCCCACCGGATCGGCAAGGCAGATGGCAAGATCCCCCATGGTCAGCGCCGGCCCGCCGAGCTGCGGAATAAGCAGTTGATCGAGCAGCGGATCGAGCTGCGGCACCGACGGGCAATCATCGCCCCCGAACTGCACGTTCCGGCCAAGGAACCGCTCGGGATTGATGCCGCGGCAATTGCCCTGGCTGTTCTCGGACAGGATGGAGTTGGCCACCATCGGCAGCTCGGGCGGCGACCCATGCTGGTCTCCCACAAAGCCGATCGCGTCGTTGCGGGCGATGGTCACGTTGGTCAGCTCCATGCGCCCGGTTTCGATCACCCCGCCGCCCGGGCCGGCGACATTGCGGGTGAAGATGGAATTGGCGATCTGCCAGCGATCGGCATCGGCCAGGCTGCCGGTATGGATGGCGGCGCCCGCCGCCGCCCGGTTGCCGATAAACGCGCTGTGGCTCAGCGCCACCGAGGCGGAGCTCCAGCTGATGGCGCCGCCGCGGCCGCCGGTGGCCTCGTTGCCCACGAAAATCCCCCCGACGATCCGCATGCCCTCGGTGTTGAACAGGTCTGCGAAGATCGCGCCGGCGCCGCCGCCGCTGTTGCGCAGGAACTTGTCGTAGCTGAATTCGAACCGGCTGGGCGGAAAGCGGATGAGCTGTTGCGCGCTCCCCGACCCGGTGACGGTATCGTAGATGGTGATGGCGCCGCCGCGCTGCTCGCTGCGGTTATCCTCGAACGTGTTGCTGGAAAAGCTGATCAGCTGGCTGCCGTTCGAGCTGTTCGAGCGTTGCGATATGACCACGGCGCCATCGCCGGTGTTGTCGTGGAAATAGTTGTCGATGATCTCGACCGGCCAGTTCGGATAGATGATCCGGACCGCAGCAATGGTGTTTTCGGCAAAGCTGTTGCCGCGCAGCGAGCCGCCCGCCATCGTCAGGGCCACGGCATTGCCGCGAAAGCTGGTATCGCTCAGTTCCACTTTCTCGCTGACCTCGAGCGCGGTGATGGTGTTGCGGCTGAACCGGCTGTGGCTGACCTTGGCGTTGTCGGCCACCACCGCCAATTCGCTGTTGCGGATGGTGACATTGTCGAGCGTTGCGGTCCCGCTGCGCACCTGCAGCACCGACGGATAGAACCGTCGCCCCTGAAGTGGCCGGCGGGCCCGCACATTGGTGATGGTGATGTTGCGGGCCGTGAAATCGCCGTCCGGCACCACCAGCAGCTCGAGCGCCCGGCCTTCGGCATCGAGGATGATGCGGTCGCCACCATCGATGCTGGTGTTCGCCGGCAGCACGTGGCCCATGGTCATCCGGATGGTGGCGCTGCCGCCGGGGCAATCGAAGATGATCTCGCCACCCCGCTGCAGCGCATCGCGCAGATTTTGACCACCGCCGGCGACATCGGACGCGCAACTGGTGACGCGGATCGTCGCCGCCTCGGCCGGGGCGGCCGCCATCGCCATGGCGAGGGTAACGGCCGGCAGCCAGTTGGCGAGCCCTCTCATGGCGTAATGCTCGGGTTGTCCCAGTTGCGGAAGTCGATGACGATGTCGGGCGTGGCGGAGAACGGGCTGCTGACGTGGATGAGCGGCCCTTCCGCTGTATTTTCCTCGAAGATGATGTCGCCCGTCCTGATCCCGGGGATCGCCGAGATCGCTCCGGAACCGGGGGCGATGACAATGGCGACGCCGGGAACGGTGGACGATCCGTCGGCCCAGGTCGAATAGGATCCTGCCGCGTTCAGCACGTAATTGACGCTGTGCCCATCCGAGGTGACGTATTTGCCGCGGCCGCTGTCATCGGGCTCGGCATTCAGCAGCGCCACATGGCGAAGCAGCTTGAAATCCTCATAGGCCTGGTCCCATCCCTCGACCGGGTCGCGGGCCCACGCCACCTCGATGAGGCCCCAGCGGTGCTCTCCGCCACAGAACGCGTCGCACGCCCCTTCCATAATGGCGGCATAGAACTGCGGCTTTGCGGCATCGGGGAAGCAGCGCTTCGATGAGATAAAGGCGATGCCACGGTCCGATGGCGTCAGGCACGCCGCGTAGGTGGCGGCCGGAATCCGCGGATTGAGGCCGCAGATGAAGCCATGATAACCGCAGAGGTTCATCGAGCGGCGGTGCTCCGAGCCGGTTCCGAGGATGCGGAAAACCGTGTCCGGCTCGCGCCCCTGCACCGTCGGCATGATCATCGAGGGCACGGCTGCGCCGGTGTCATCGGTTTTGTGGGTGTAACCCAGGAACGCTTGGACCGGGTCGGTTCGCATGCCTCCCAGAACCATGGTGAAGGCAGGCGTTGCGTAATAGGACTCGATGCCGTCATGGGCGATGTGCTGCTCGAACGGCGGCCGATCCTTGGTGGCGACGGCGGTCTCAAGCACCTGGATGGGCCAGCGGAAACGGCCATCGGGGAACTCGCCGGTCGCCGCCCCGTCGATCGCCGCATAGATCAGGTGCTTGGCCTCGGCGCCGTCGATGGCGTTGCCGCGCAGCCGGGTCTGGCCCGCATAAACGAAGGCGCGGGCGAGCTCGTGGTCCGAGCCGCTATGGGTGGGGTAGAGGGTCGATACGATGTCGACATTCGACAGCCGGCGGTAGGGCACGATGCGCCGGCCGTCATTGCTACCGGCCGCGAACTTCGCTGCCGACAGGGTCAGCACGATCTTTGCCGCCGCCTTGACTGTGGGGTCCTCGGCGTAAACGGCGAGGTTCTGCACCGCGTTGAGGCTGTAGCGGGTATAGGGCCTCGAATTGTACTCGTCGAAATCCGTCTCGGCGATCGTCTTGAACCGCTTGAGCAGCCACTCGCGCAGGGCGTCCTGCTCCTCGCGGAACTCCCGCCGTTCGGGGTGGTTCGGCTCGAGCTTGAGCACCATCTGGTTGATGAGATATTTTGACGTCTCGATCTGCAGCAGGTGGTTCTCGGTTTCCTCGATCCTGAACGACAAGGCCGGGGCAAGGTCGCCCGCCGGGCCGATCGCAAAGGCGAACGGCAGGGCGCCGATGCCGGTGCTGGACAGCGCGTAGAGGGCCGCCATCTTGGCGTTGTACTCGAGCAGCCAGCGGAAAATGTCCCACAGCGAGCGCAGCAATTCGCGCGACCAGTGTTCGCGATCGAGCCGCTCGCCCGGCAGCCCGAACACTTCGCCGGCCCGCTCGTCGCCGCACAGTTGCAGCACCGGATAGTCGCCGCTCGAAAACGGCCCGCCGCTCACCGATAGCTGGTGGCGCCACATATGGTCGGTCGTCGCCGGCTCGAGGATGCCGTGGCCATAGTCCATCCAGAGCAGCCGCGTGAGTGCGCGCAACGGCACGTCCCACTCGCCCTCCACCGTCTGCACGGCGAAGGGGAAGCTGGAGCTGCCGAGGCATGGCAGATCCGACGAGCCCACCACGGCGTCCTTGGCGAAGGCCCTTATCCCCTCGTTGATCTGCGCCACGAGGCAGGCTCGATCGATATCGATCTGATACCTGGCGCCATCCGGCACCTCGGACACATAGCTGATCCTGGCGCAGCGGGTCGGCAGGTTCACGTCGCTCTGCAACGCGGTGATGGTGGCATCCAGCGGGGCGCGTTCGGCGATCGGGACGTCCAGTATGACGGAGCAGCCGCGATTCTCGTTGATCACCCAGTGCAGCTTGGCCGCAATGATCGTCAGAAAGTCTTCCTGGCTCGGGTGCGCGCCGTCGCGGAACCCCTTGCGCGCCTCGTAGTAATCGGGTTCGCGCGCACAGGTGACATAGGTGATGATGTCCTGGGCCCGGGCATTTACCGAGTTGAAGGCGGCCCTCGCATCCGCCGCCTCCCCGGATAATCTCAGCTCCTCTGCCAAGACTTTGGCATGCGGAACAAGCAGGCACAGCACCACGAGCAGATGAAGCAAACCACGCATCGTCGCCGCCCCCGCGAGCCTATTTGCTGCTGTCAGCTATAGTCGGGAACGTCAGGGCGGATAAGCCGTAAAACTATCTCAATTGGATATTTACTGCAGAGCGGCAGGTGAGCACGGACCGCGTCTGATCCGCCGGAAGCAGAGCGAGCGCCCAGGACGGCCCGATAGTCTGGCCGCCGAGCCAGTTGCCAGCTCGACGGCGCCCACTACGCTGAACGGGTGCCGCCACATCCACCGCGTCACCCCGACGAAGGCCCATGGGCGCTAAGTTAGGGCAGATCGATCGGTCCTGTAACGTAGCCGCACCATCGTGGCTTACCCCTCATCCGGCGCTACGCGCCACCTCCGGGCGAGGGCTACGCCCTCGTCCCGTGACCCGACGGGGAGAAGAATCCTGAGGCATAGGTGAGCCACCACTATTCCTCTCCCCGTCGGGGAGAGGGTGGATCGGCCGAAGGCCGAGACGGGTGAGGGGTTGCAGCCACCGAGCGGGGTAGCGCGCAACACTTAACTTAGCGCGTATGGGCCTCTCGCCGGGATGACACCGCGCTTGGGATTGCCCCCAGTGATCAGCTCAACCCAAGCAGCCTGCGGTTCGCCGCCTGGTCAGCACCCGACGCAGCGAAATCGTCAAACGCTTTCTCGGTGACGTTGATGATGTGGCTCTGGATGAACGGCGCACCTTCCGCCGCCCCCTGCTCCGCCGATTTGATGGCGCATTCCCACTCGAGCACCGCCCAGCCGTCAAAACCGTAAGCCGAGAGTTTTGAGAAGATGCCGGCGAAATCGACCTGGCCATCGCCGAGCGAACGGAAGCGGCCGGCCCGGTTCACCCAGGACTGAAAGCCGCCATAGACCCCCTGCCTGCCGGTCGGGTTGAACTCGGCGTCCTTGACGTGGAACATCCGGATTCGCTCGTGGTAGAAATCGATGTACTGCAGGTAGTCGAGCTGCTGCAGCACGAAGTGGCTGGGATCGTAGAGCAGGTTCGCCCGCGGGTGGTTGTTCACCCGCTCGAGGAACATCTCGTAGGTCGCGCCGTCGAACAGATCTTCGCTCGGATGGATCTCGTAGCAGAGGTCGACGCCGTGCTGGTCGAACGCGTTGAGGATCGGCGTCCAGCGCCGTGCCAGCTCATCGAAGGCTTCCTCGACCAGACCGGCGGGACGCTGCGGGAACGGATAGAGGTAGGGCCAGGCCAGCGCGCCGGAGAACGTGGCATGCGCCTTGAGGCCGAGGTTCTTTGAGGCGGCAGCGCAGTGCTTCAGGTGCTGCACCGCCCACTCCTGCCTCGCCTTGGGATTGCCCCGCACTTCCGGGATGGCAAAGCCGTCGCTGAGCGTGTCGTAAGCCGGATGCACGGCGACCAGTTGCCCGATGATGTGGCTCGCGAGTTCGGCGATCTCGAGGCCATGGCTCTCGACCGTGCCTTTCACCTCATCGGCATAGGTCTTCGAGGTCGCGGCCTTTTCCACATCGACGAAGTGGGTGAGCCAGGTGGGGATCTGCACGCCCTTGTAGCCGAGGTCGGCGGCCCAGCCGCAGATGTTATCCAGCGTATCGAACGGGGCTTTGTCGCCTGCGAACTGGGCGAGAAAAATCGCCGGCCCTTTGATGGTTTTCATGAGTTTGGTCCCTCCCTCTGGGGTTGCGAAAGCGCCCGCTCAATCGAGCGTGGCGATGTGCTCGGCGGTGCGAAAGGCCAGCGCCAAAATGGTCAGCACCGGGTTGAAGCCGCCATTGGTGGGGTGCAGCGAGCCATCGCAGACGAACAGGTTGTCGTGCCCCCAGACCCGCCCATGGCTGTCGGTAACCGAGTGCTCCGGGTCGGTGCCCATCCGGCAGGTGCCGGCCTGATGGTGGTGGGCCGACAGCGCCGGCACCGGCGCATTGCCCCAGGTGCGCAGCGCGCCGGCGGCCTGCAGCCACGCGCTGGCGCGATGGTGCATATAGGTGGCGGTGCGCAGCGTTTCGGGGTGCACGCCGCCAGAGAGCATGGCGACCGGCATGCCCCAGCGATCGCGCACCTCCGGGGCGGTCCGCACTCGTGCTTCAGGTGTGGGGATCTCGTGCACCGGGCCGATCACCCGCATCACGCGGTTGAAATTGTCACGCATGAAATCCTTGGCCGGCTGCCCCCAATGCGGCAGGTCGGGCGGCAGGAACTGCTTGAAGAACAGGATTGGCGGGCGGACGAAATCGTCGGCCAGCATGCCGCCGCCGATCAGCCCGGGGTTGCCGTGGCTGAAGGCCGTGGTGGCGATCGTAACCCCCGGCCCGCGCGAGCTGTGCACCACCTCGTCGAACAGCCCATAGGCCCCCGGATAATAGTGCCCCTGGAGGTTCCGCCCCACCAGGTCGCGGTTGTTACCGAGCCCCGCGGGCTCCCGCTCGGTGGCGGAGTTGAGCAGCAGCCGCGGCGTTTCGATGGCGCCGGCCGACAGCACCACCACCTTACCGCGAGCGACATGCTGCTGCCCGGTGGCATCGGTGAAGGCGATGCCGGTGACCTTGCCGCCTGCATCCGACAGCACGCGCTGCACCATGGTACCAGTCAGCAGCGTGCAGCGGCCGGTCGCCAGCGCCCGCTTGATGGTGGTGTTCTGCGTGCCGTTTTTGCCATCGCTCGGACAGGTGAAACCGACGCAGGTACCACACCCCACGCAGGCTGGCCGGCCATCGCGCGCGACGCTGTTGATCGCCAGCGGCACCCGCGTGGTGTCGATGCCGAGGGCTACCGCGCCACGTTGCAGCACCCGCGTCGTCGGCTCCTCGGGCAGCGGCGGCATCGGGTAATCGCGCATGCGCACCCCCTCGTGCCGGTTGCCGGCGCCGGCGCCCGAAACCCCGATCTCCCATTCGGCCCGCTCATAATAGGGTTCGAGCTCGTCGTAGCTCAGCGGCCAATCGACCAGCGACGACCCCTCCGGCACCCCATAAAGGCTGGCCATGCGAAAATCGTCGCGGTGAAAGCGCCAGGCCTGCGCGCCATAAACCAGCGTGCCGCTGCCCACCGCCGAAGCGAGGTTGTGGTAGCCCGGCTCGTGCGGCCGCACCACCTGCTGGCTGCCGTCGAGATCGACCAGCACCCGCGGATTACCCTCGAGGTCGGGGCCAGTGTTATGCCCATAGAGCGACAGCCGGTGGTTGCGCAGGTGATCGCGATGGCCGCTATCGGCATAGTTGCGCTCGAGCCCGCGTTCGAGCAGCAGCACCGATTTGCCGCTTTCAGCCAGCACTGCCGCGGCCACGCCGCCACCGGCGCCGGCCCCGACGATCACCACGTCGAAATCGAGCGCTACCGGCACCGGAATGGGCGGCTGTCCCGCCGTCGCGGCTGGGCCGGTCGGGCCGTCCGGCAAGCCGTGCCGATAGCCCACCATGCGCCACGACGCGGCATCGGGATTGCCACCATTGCCCGGGTCGGCATAGACCCCCTCGGCCACCAGTTCGACCAGCAGTTGAAACCAGGCCTCGGTTTCATGGGCCCTGAGCAGCGCCGCCTGCACCTCGGGGGCAAAGCCGACGAAAATGTCGGGCAGGCCCGAGAGACCCTCGGCAATCGCCGCGGCATCCGCCGGGAAGGCCGCAAAGTGCCGCTCGAGATAGGCCGGGGCACCGAATTCCAGCGCACCGCCATCCTGATCGGCAGGCACAATGATAGCCACTACGGCAAGCAGCAGCGCCGTATTCATATCCATCAACTCCTGAGGGAGGGATCAGCGTCCGGCGAGCGAGCCGCCGATACCGCCAATGCTGAAATAGCGATTGAGAACCGCGAACACGATCACCGGTGGGGCGAGCATGATCACCGCGCAGGCCATCACCGGGCCCCAGTCGGCAAGGTTCTGCTGGAAAAACGTCTGCAGCCCGATCGGCATGGTGAAGGCGCTTTCCGAGCGCAGGAACACCGAGGCCACGAGGTAATCGTTCCACGAGTGGAGGAAGGCAAACAGCGCCGTCGAGAGGATGCCCGGCAGCGAGTTGGGGAGGATGATGCGGACGAACCCACCGAACAGCGAGGCGCCATCGATCCACGCCGCTTCCTCGAGGGTCACCGGCAACGTGTCGAAATAGGCGGTCATCATCCAGCAGCCCACCGCAATCGAGGAGGCGACATAAACGATCGACACTCCGGCCAGCGTGTCGGCCAGCCCCAGATTGGCGAACATGATGAACAGCGGAATGATGAAGGCCACCGCCGGCAGGCTCTGCAGCACGAAGATGAACAGCGAGAAGGCGGAAGTCGCCCTGCCCTTGCCGCGCGACAGCACATAGCCGGCCGGCGCCGCGACGATGACCGAGCAGACGGTCGAGATCAGGCTGACCAGGAGGCTATTGCCCAGCCAGTGCAGCACCTGGGTTTCAGTCAGCACATACCAGAAGGTGCCGAGTGTCGGGCCGACCTGCTGCCAGGCGACAGGCGGGCGCAGCGCCAGCCAGAACACCACGAGGATCGGCGACAGCAGCACCAGGGTGATGGCGGCGGTGGCCGCCGTGCGGCCCCATGAGCGGGCCGCCGGGTTGGAACGGTGACGGGAGGCGCTCATTGCAGGCTCGCCTTTCGGATCTGGCGCAGCAGCACGACGGAAAGCCCGATCATCACCGCGGTCATGAAGAAGGCGATGGCGATGCCGTTGCCGGGCAGGAAATCGAAGAAGGTGGTCTTGTAGGCGAGGACGATCAGCGAGCTCGTCGCTTCGAGCGGTCCGCCCCGGGTGAGCAGGTAAATGGTCGGGAAGTCGTTGATCGAGAACACCGCCATCAGGATCCAGCTGATATAGGTGGAGCGCGCGGTGACCGGCAGCACGATATGGAAGAACTGCTGCCACTTGTTGGCGCCGTCGATTTCGGACGCCTCGTAGATGCTGGCTTCGACGCTTTCGAGCGCCGCCGCGCACATCATCATCATGAACGGGTAGCTGATCCACACCTTGAACACGCACACCGTGATCATCGCGAGGGTCGGGTTGCCGAGGAACATCACGTTGCCCATGCCGAGCCCCCGAGCGAGGCTCGGCAAGAGGCTCTCCCGCCCGGCGATCAGCCAGTTCCAGCTCATCGCCGTCACCACGATCGGCACGATCCAGGGCAACAGCAGCAGCACCTTGAAGGCGCCGCGGCCGGGGAATTGCGGCTTCAGCAGCGCGGCCAGCGCAAAGCCGAGGGCCCAACTGCCGAACACCCCGCTGGCAGTAAAGATCAGCGTGAAGCCGGTGGCCTTCCAGAAGCCCGGATCGGCGAGCACATCGGCAAAGTTGCGCAAGCCGACGAACTGGCCGGGGGTGATCAGGCTGCCGCTATGCACCGACTGGATGATGGCGAACACCAGCGGATAGGCGTTCACCACCACCATCAGCAGCAGGGCTGGCAGCGCCAGCCCGCTCAGGGTCAGCCGGCGGCCGAATTGCGGCGTGCGTCGGCGCGCCGGCAGGTCATAGGTCATAGGTTCGGTCGCCAGCTGAGTGGTCATCAGGGACTCAGCACCTTGACCAGGCCAACCTGCAACTCCTCGAGCAGCGCCTTCGAGTTGCTTTCGCCCTGCAGCACGCGCTGCAGCATGCTGATCATCGCCGAGCCGCCATCGACGGCGTTGAGCGCGCCGAACGGATATTTGGAGTGGGCGGCAATGGTCTTGCCGACCGGCTGCCATTCGTTGATCGAGCGGGCAAGGTTCGGGTCGTTCTGGAACATCGGCAGGTCGGTGATGCTCTTTTTCACCGGCAGGTCGGAGTTCAGCCCCTGCTCCCAGAACAGATGCAGATTATCGAGATAATGGGCGAGGAACGCTTCCGACGATGGCTGCGACGCCGTGGTCTTGAACATCATCAGCGGGTTGATCCAGTAGGCCGCGCCCTTGTTGCCGCTGACGCTGGTGAGCGGCGAGGCGACGACCAGGTCGGCCGCTGTGTCGGCCGGCATCTTGCCGGGCAGGCCGACCTGCTCGAACCCCATGGCGATGTGGCCGCTGGCCCAGTCGGGCACCACATTGGCCGAATAGTCGTAGCCGATGGCGTAGGGGTCGATGATCTGCTTGGCCACCAGCTCATTGAGGAAATCCAGCGCCTCGATATTGCGGTCGGTGACGCAGTCGGGTTCGCCCGCCTCGTTGAACAGCCCGCCGGCATTGTTGAGCAGCACCGAAGCGATGCCGTGAAAGCCGTTGCCCGAGGTGGCAAAGCCGACATGGCCGGCCTTGACCAGCGCCTCGCCGGTCTTGATGAAGCTCTGCCAATCGGTCGGCACGTCCGCGCCGGCCTGCTCGAGGATCGACTTGCGATACCACAGCACCCGCAGGTCGATCGACCACGGCACGGCAGCGAGCCCATCCTTGGTGCGCAGCGCATCGATCAGCCCCGGCAGAAAATCGTTCTTGCCGGCTTTGTCGAGGTTCGCCAGCAGGTCGTCGGCCGGCGCCATCTTGCCTTCTTCCATGAAGTAGAACGGCAGGTAGGCGGCGCCGGAACTGACGGCCGGCGTGGTGTTGGCGGCGCCGGCGGCGGTAAAGGTCTGGTACCAGCTGGCCCAGGGGATGGACTGGTATTCGACATTGAGCAGCCCATCGGCGGCGACATAGGAATTGGCGATTCCCTTGGCGGCGGCGGTGTAGCTCTGGCCCGTGCCCCACACCATGTCCCAGAACTTGATCCGTTCGCCCGACTGGGCCCAGGATTTGTTGATCCCGAGGCTCAGCGCCGCCGCGGCGGCGGCAGTGCCGCCAAGGAAAGTTCGCCGTTTCATCGGCTGCGCGAATACCGGTTTGTCATTCATGCTCAGGTTCCTCCCTGTGAGCTGTAGCCTATCTCAAATTCGTCACGCGCCCTGCGTGACGGCCATGGCCCGACGCTCCCCGTCGCCGGGGTTGTTCGGCCGCATGGCTGATTGCAGAACCGGTTCGTGGCCCGGTCCATCCTCCCAATCGGCGATCACTAGGCGCAATCACCGAACCGTTTCGGTTATCCTGCCTGTTCGGTTCGGAGTCAAGCACCCGTCAGTGAGGAATTTTGCAGCACGCCTGTCCCACATGCCGCCGCAGCGCCGCCCGTATCGGGTTGCGGCGCAGGAGAACGCTCGCTATCTTGCCGCCGAACAGCCTACAGAAACGGTTCGGCAGCAGCATGGCAACTATCCGCGATGTCGCGAAACTGGCGAAAGTCTCCATCTCCACCGTCTCGGTGGCGCTGAAGGATGGCTCGCAGGTGACGCCGGAGACGCTGAAGCGCATCACCGACGCCGCCGAAGCCATTGGTTATACCCCAAACCCGGTGGCCCAGAGCCTCAAGGCCGGCCGCTCGAAACTCATCGGGGTCGTTGTCGGCTCGATGCAGAACCCCTGGTTCGGCGACCTGATGGCCGGCATCGAAGCGACCGCCCACCAACACCAGCATCTCGTCACCCTTTCTGAAACGCGCGGCGACCTCGACCGCGCGCGCGCCACCATCGAGGCACTATGTGGGCAAAGGGTCGGCGGCATTATCCTGTCGCCCTATGTCACAACGCCCGAGCACCGGGATTTCCTCGCCAGGCTGAAGACCCCGCTGATCGTCATCGATCAAAGGCTCGACGGCGTTCGAACCGATTTCGTCGGCATCGACAACGAGCTGGCGATGGCGATGCTGACCTCGCAACTGCTGCGCCTTGGTCACCGCCGCATCGGCCACATTGCCGGCACGGCCGGATTGTGGACCTCCGAACAGCGCAAGAAGGGTTTCAGGGATACGCTGGCCGCGAGCGGGGTCGAGGTGGACGAAGCGCTTATCGTCGATGGCGGGTATGACGGACAGGTAGCCTACAACCAGGCCATGCGGTTGCTGACCCGCCCCGAGCGGCCAACCGCCATCATAGCCGCCAATGCGGTAATGGCGCTCGGCGCCCTGCAGGCGATCAACGACCTCAATTTCAAATGCCCGGACGACATCTCGCTGGCCTCGATCGACACCGTGCCCTGGGCCAGTGTCATCTGCCCGCAGCTGACCGTGGTGGTGCAGCCGATCGCCGAAATCGCCAACGCCGCCACGGCCTTCCTGATGGACCGGATCAACGCCCCGCACGAGGTGATCCCGCCGCGCGAGCGGATTTTCACCCCGAAATTCGTCGCCGGCAACAGCTGCGCCCCGCCGCCGGGCTAGGGGGCGGCATTGAGGGCGCATCAGCGTTTCATCAACCCTGAAGCACGACGTCTCAGCACCCCACCGATGACATTCCCGCGCAGGCGGGAAGATGGAGGGACGCTGCATCGGTTACGGGATTTCGCCGCTCCGATGCACGCATAAGGGCGCTCGGCATCACCCCAAACTCGGTGTCATCCCAGCGAAAGCTGGGACCCATCTATCCGCCGGCACAGGTTGTGAGTTGGGTCCCTGCTTTCGCAGGGATGACAGCCGGTGGTTGGAGCACGATCGTGAAAGCACAGGCCCGAGCCCAACCGCCGCGCGGGCGCAGCCTGATCGTGAATCCCCCTACCCCGGAAACAACCCGCTCAAACTCTCGAACGACCGCCGCGCCACATATTGCCAGTCAGCCGGCTCGTCATGTTCGACCACCGCGAGAACCGCCCCGGTCGCATTGATCGCCGGCAATAGCCCGTGCCAGTCGATCACCCCATCGCCGAGCGCCACCCAGCCATCTTCGGCGACGGTGCCGAGTGGCGCTGCGTCCTTGGCGTGGATGGCAATGATCCGATCGGCAAAGCGCCGCAGCTCGGCCTCGATATCGCCGCCAGCCTGGAACACCCAGCCGCAATCGAGCTCGAGCCGTACCAGCGGATCGGCATGGCCCATCAGCAGATCGATCGGACGCGCCCCGTCGGCCAAAGCGGCGAACTCGAAATCATGGTTGTGCCAGGCGAACTGCAGCCCTGCCCGCTCGGCCTTGCGGGCATCCCCGGACAGCCGATCGGCGAGCCGCTTCCAGCCCTCGTGATCGCTCGGCACCCGGCCGGGCGCCAGCCCGGGGCGCACGATCAGCTTCGCCCCCAGCAGCTGCGCCACCTCGATGGACCGATCGATATCGTCCACCTCGGTCGGATCGGGGATCATGACGCTGGGCGCATCGAGCCCGGCATCGTCCAGCGCCTGCCGAAACCCCTTGGGGTCAGCCTGGTAGGCCCCGGGCCACACCTCGATATGGTCGTAGCCGACGGACTTCAGAAACGGAAACTGACCGGTCAGCGGCAAAGCCTTCCGTGAGGTATAGAGCTGATACGCGATATCCATCGTTCCTCCGGGATGCCGGGAAGTCGGCCATACTCGAGCTGGATGCCGGTAGATCGGCGCGATCTACCGAACCGTTTCGGTATAGCCTATGGACACCTGCAGCTGTCAAGTGACCTTGCGGATTGCAAGAGCGATGCAGCACCGGCCTTGCGGTGGCCCTGATCCGGATCGATAGCTTTGGCCACCGCGTTACGAACCGATTCGCTAGCTACCGACTGGCCGGTGCCGCCCTTGCCCGCCGCAACACTGCCTGCGCGCTTTCGTACAGCGCCTCGCTGGCCCCCAGCGGCATCGCCTCGATCCCGACATAGCCGGCATAGCCGGCCTGCTCGAGCCAGCGGAGCTCCGCTGCCCAGTCGTGGGTCCCTGCCCCGAACTCGTGTCGGCCGGGGATATCGGCGGCCTGGATGTGGCCGATCAGATCGATGTTACCCTCGACGGCCCAGCCGAGCGGCTCGCCATTGAGGATGGCGTGGTAGCGATCGTAGAGGAACCGCACATTGGGTCGGCCGAGCCGGCGCAGCAGGGTGAGCGCGGTTTGCGAATCCTGCAGCAAGGCGTTCGGCCCCTCGAACTGCCGGTTCACCACTTCGACCAGCAGCTCGACCGGCAGGTCGGCTACCGCATCGGACGCCCGCAGCAACGCCTCGCCGGCGACGCCAAGCTGCGTTTCGAGCGCGACGCCGACGCGGCGGTCGCCGGCCAGCACCACCAGTTTCGAACACCCAAGCTCGACCGCCACCCGCGCCGTTTCTGACACGCGCCGGACGAATTCGGCATGCTCGGCCGGCGCGGCCAGCTGGCACTTGTCGCGCCAGTCCTCGACGCAGAGCGTCTCGAGCCGCGTGCCGCTGTCGCGCAGCGCGCGGCCGAGTTCGGCCAGAGGCTTGGTGCGCCAATCCCAGATCTCGACCGCCGGGAAACCGGCAGCCGCTGCTGCCCGCACCCGCTCTGGGAAGCTGCGCTCCCCTTCGGCGAAAGCCAGCTCGATCGAGACGGAAAAGTCGATCACTTGGCCCGCACCGCGTCGACCACCGCCCGGCCGGCTTTGAGCGCCGCCACCGGATCGCTCGCCGCATCGAGCTCGAGCAGCACGATGTCCTTGCCCGGAGTGTTGAGCATCGCTTCCGACCAGGCCGGCCAATCGACGATGCCGGCGCCAAAATCGGCCATGTAGCGCTGCTGCTGGCTGTAGATGCTGTGGTCGATCGTGAGGTCGGTATCGATCCGGCCAACCGCATCCTTCCAATGCGCGAGGATGATGCGCTGGTCGTGCTGGCGCGCCACCCGCACCGGATCGCCACCGCCCAGCGTGATGTGGCAGGAATCCGGGCAGAGCCAGACATAGCGCGGGTCGGTATAGGCCATGAACAGCGCGATATCGCGCTCGTACCACAGCGCGCTGTTGGATTCGGTGTGGAGCGCCAGCTTGATGCCGGCCTGGCTGATCGCCTCGCCCACCGCATGGGCGATGCCCGCCATCTGCGCCATGAAGGCGGCATCGATGAACATTGGCGGCCGCTCGCCGCGGGTTTTGCGCATCGGCAGCCCGGTGACCAGCAGCTCGCCGCCCGCCTCGGCGATGAACGCAGCACGCCGCTCGGCATCGGCGACGATGGCGCCGAGGTCGGCGGTAGCGCTCCAGGCCGGCGCATCGGCCATGAAGGCGCTGACCACCTGAAGGCCGCGCCTTTCGAGCTCGGCCCGGAAGGCTTTCGCGCTGCCAAAACTCTTCAGCACATTGTCGATGCTACCGGGGTTGAAGGTCAGCTCGATCCCGGTAACGCCGGTTTCACTCAGCGTCGTCAGCACCGTGGTCCAGAATTTATCGAGATTGGCAGCCGCCCAGCTGCCGAGTTCGGCCTCGCTTTGAAGGCCCCAGAACCGGGGGTGGTAAAAGGTGATGATGTCGGTCGCGAGCCGGCTGGCCATGGGGTTATCTCCGCTGGATAGCGGACGGGCGAAAGCCCGCCGCGGGAAGTGCGGACGGGCCAGAGCCCGCCGCGGGGACAGTGCGGACGAGCAAGAGCTCGCCGCGTTGAACGGACGGGCAAGAGCCCGCCGCGGGCGGACGGGCGAACGCCCGCCGCGACTACTTCAGCCCGGTGACGGCGACGCCGCGCACGAAGTACTTCTGCAAAAACAGGAACAGGATCAGCACCGGCAGCAGCACCACGATGGCGCCCGCCAGCAGCAGCCCGTAGTCGATCGAGCGCGCCGCCTGGCTGGCGACGGCGAGGCCCACCGGCAGCGTGTAGGTGCCCTGGTCCTGCGCCACGATCAGCGGCCAGAGGAAATAGTTCCACGAGTTGAGGAAGGTGATGATCGCCACCGTGGCGATGGCCGGCCCGACCAGCGGCAGGAAGATGCCGAAAAAGATCCGGAACTCCCCGGCGCCATCGAGCCGCGCCGCTTCGAGCAGCTCATCGGGAACCGAGTCGGCGAACTGGCGCATGATGAACACCGCAATCGGCATCACAGCGATCGGCAGCACCATGCCGGCCAGCGTGTTGACCAGCCCGAACTGCACGATGATGAAGAATTGCGGCACGAACAGCGCGATATAGGGGATCATCATCGCCGCGAGGATGCAGCCGAACACCAGCTTGCTACCCTTGAACGGCAGCTTCGCCAGCGCATAGCCGGCGAGCGAGCTGAACAAGACGTTCGAGGCGACGGTGAAGGCCGAAACGATCAGCGAGTTGCCCATATAGGTGCCGAATTGCCGGCGCTGGAACAGCTCGGTGAAGTTGGAAAGGTTGGAAAAGTCCTGCGGCAGCCAGGCGCCCGGCGCCGCCATGATCTCGCCCTGCGTCTTGAAGGCGCCGAACAGCACCCAGACGAAGGGCAACAGCACAATGGCGGCGACGACGGTCAGCGCGATGTAGAGCAGCGCGGTGCGCAACGGATGCTTGCCGTTCATCGCCAGGCCCTCAACAGCCGCAGCTGCAGGATGCCGAGCAGCACCACGATCGCCAGCATCACATAGGAGCCGGCCATCGCCGCGGCGATATTGCCATGCCCGAACTGCTCGTAAACCCAGAGCGCCACCGACTTGGTCGAGCTGAGCGGCCCGCCTTTGGTGAGGAGGTACGGCTCATCGAAAATGTTCATGTAGGAGACCGTCATCAAGACGCTGACCAGCACGGTGGCCGGCTTCAGCAGCGGCAGCGTCATCGACAGGAAGCGGCGCCAGGCCGAAGCCCCGTCGATCGATGCGGCTTCGTAGACATCCTCGGGGATGGCCTGCAGCCCCGCGAGAAACAGCACCATGCAGGTGCCGACATTGCGCCAGGTGGTGAGGAGGATCACCGTGCCGATCGCCATATTGGGGTCGCCCAGCCAGTTGGGACCGAGCAAACCGAGCGAGGCAAGGAAGGTGTTGACCGGCCCTTTGAGGGTGAAGGCGTATTGCCAGATCACCGCGGCGGCGACGATGTTGGTGATCACGGGCAGGTAAAAGGCCGAGCGGTAGACGGCGCGCAGCTTCCGGATGCCGCTGTTCAGCGCCAGTGCGAGCAGCAGGCCGATCGCCATGGTCAGCGGCACGCCGATGACGATGAAGATGCCGGTGGTCCACAGCGACTTGAGGAACCCGGCATTGCTGAGCACGCGGGCGAAGGTGTCGAGGAAGGTGAAATCCACCTCGAGCGGCCGCCGGATATCGGCAACGCCCATATCGGTGAAACTATAGACCAGCGCCACCAGCGCCGGGATGGCGGTGAAGACGAGGAAGATCGCGAGGAACGGCGCGACGAACAGCCAGGCCGTGGCAGCCTGCCACGACGATCCTCGCCTTGTGCCCATAGTGGCCAACAGAGTTCTCCGAGATGGTGTAGGCGCTGGATTTGAGCCCCCTCCCCCTTGAGGGGAGGGGTGGGGGGTGGGGGTCCATCGGTGATAACCGCACCACCCCCTCCCTCAATCCCTCCCCTCAAGGGGGAGGGAAGCAGAAAGCCTCAGTTCCCGAGCCCAGCCAACTCCGCAAACGCCTGCACGTCGTCCAGCACTTGCTTCGCCGTCGCCTGGCCGCGGGCCACCAGTTCCATCTGCTGGCCGAGATAGGTGCCCACCTGGTTCCAGGTTGAAACCTGCGGCACGTCGACGGCCGTCTGCAGTGCCTCGCGCTGGGCGTTGAGCAACCCGTTGGCGGCAATCGCCGGGTCATCCCAGGCCGCCTTCACCGCCGGCAGGCTGCCGAAATACTTGTACCAGCCCACCTGCGTCTCGGGCTTGGTCATATAGCGCACCAGCTTCCAGGCGGCGGTCGGGTTCTTGCCGTCCTTCAGCACGGCGAGGCTGCCCGAGCCGAGCGCCGAGACGCTGCCGGCCGAGCCCGCCGGCATGACCGCCGTGGCGAGGTTGGCGTTCACCCATTCGCGCCCATTGGCATCGACCAGCCATTGCTCGAACCACGGGCCGATATCCTTGCCGGCGATCTCGTTGGAGGTGAACCACGGCACGGTATCGAGGAATTTAGGGCCATCGGGCGAGGCCAGCCCTTCGGTGAAATACGAGCCCCAATACTCCAGCGCCGTGACATTGGCGTCCGAATTGATGGTCCATTGCGTGCCGTCGGCGCTGATGAAGCTGCCGCCGGCCTGGTGCACATATTCGTTGAGGCCCTGGGCGTTGTAGATATCGTAGCCGATATCCATGCCGAGCCCCCAGGTGGCGCCCTGCCCCTGCATCGCCTTGGCGAAGGCCTTCATCTCGTCCCAGGTTTTTGGCGCGCCGAGCCCGGCCTTGTCGGCGAGGTCCTTCCGATACTGGAACATCGTGGCATAGGCATCCATCGGCACGCCGTAGGCGACGCCGGCCTTGACGTTGGTGGCATAGGCGCCGGGGAAGAAATCATCGGCGTTGACCAGCCCCTCGGGCACCGCGGCAAACGCCCCGGTCGCCATCAGGCTGGCCTGGCTCTGCGAATAGAGCCGCACCAGGTCGGGCACCGTGCCGGCGGCAATGGCGGTCAACAGCTTGGCATCGAACTGGTCGGACGGGATCTGGGTGATCTCGATCTTCAGCTCCGGGTTGGCCTTCTCGAAATCGGCGAGAAAGCCCGGCAGCTTTTCGCCTTCGGCGCCGCCGATCCACAGCTGCAGCACCCCGCTGGCCGGAGCGTCATCGATGGTCTGCGCATAGGCAGTGGCGGCAAGGCCGAGCGACACGGCCAGGGCGGAGGCGCCGACAAGAACGGCTCTCCGGGCTACGCGATTGGTGGACATCATACCTGTTTCCCCGAGTGGTGATGAGTAGGCACATCTGGTGTCCCCGGGCGCCGACTAGACGTCTTCCCTCGAGACACCGGTTAGGCTTGGCAATCGATTGCCATAACGCTATTGGTTGCATATGCTGATTTTCTACGCAAGCGGGATTTATGCACATGAGATGGGCAGTTGCGCTGAGCGCTAAGCCATTGGCGGTGATGGATTTGTTGGGCGGAGCGGGCACGGAACTCTCGGTGATCCTCCCCGCAGGGCGGGCCACTCTCATGCGTGGGCCACACGCACCTCTTGCCTTCTCCCCTTGTGGGAGAAGGTGCCCGAAGGGCGGATGAGGGGTCCGCGCAACGAAGTGTAGCGCGATCCGAGCGTAGCGAGGAGCGACGAGCACGCGGAGAGAAACCCCTCATCCGGCCTTCGGCCACCTTCTCCCACAAGGGGAGAAGGCACTCACACCACTGCCTCTGGCTGACCGGCCAGTTTCCAATACGGAGCACTTCTAACCATGGCTGATGCCACCTACGACGCGCTGATCATCGGCTCCGGCGCCTCAGGGATGTTTGCCGCGCGGGAACTCACGGCCCAGGGGCTCCGCGTGCTGCAGCTCGAAGCCGGCCCCGAGATCGGCCCCTCTGATTTCGACCCCGCCAACACGCCGCGCCAGACCGACATCAACCTGTGGCAGCGGGCCAAGGCGACGCTCAGCGGCCAGGGCGTGCAGGCCCGGGCCGCCTTCTTCGATGGCCGCATGCGGCACCTGTTCGTCAACGATCGCGCCCACCCCTACTCCACCCCCAAGGACGCGCCCTTCGTCTGGATCCGGGCGCGCCAGGCCGGCGGCCGCACCCATACCTTCGGGCGGGTGCTGCTGCGCTGGACCGACGACGATTTCAAGGTCATGAGCCGAACCGGCAAGGGCGTCGACTGGCCGATCGACTATGCCGAACTCGCCCCGTTTTACGAGGAGGTCGAGCGCTCGCTCGGGCTCTACGGCCAGCCCGACAACGTCCCCACCCTGCCCGACAGCCTCTACGCGCACCGGGCCGAACTGACCGGGCCGGAGCAGCAGTTCAAGGCCGCGGTAGAAGCCAGATGGCCCGAGCGGAAGGTCGTCACCTGGCGCTATATCGGCCCCGAGCCGACCCGCGTGCTGCGCCCGCTGCGCGACGCCATCGCGTCCGGCCGGCTCGACATCCGCTACAACACCTACGCCCGCAAAGTGCTGACCGATGACACCGGTACCCGCGCCACCGGCGTCGAAGCCATCGATACGCTGACCGGCAAGGTCACGGTGCTGAACGCCCGCGCCGTCGTCGTCTGCGCCTCGCCGATCGAGAGCATCCGGCTGCTGCTCAACTCCGCCTCCGACCGGCACCCCGATGGCCTCGGCAACAGCTCGGGCACGCTCGGGCGCTATTTCGTCGATCAACTGCCCGCCGTCGCCGCCGGCAGCTTCCCCGCCGCCACAGGCTGGTCCACCGCCGATACGGCGCCGGCCGATCCGTTCTACGGCCCCTCGGGTGGCGTCTACCTGCCCCGCTTCGTCGGCAAGGACGGCACGGCCAGCACCGATTTCGCCTACCAGGGTTCGGTCGGCCGCAGCCGCACCGCCCCCGACCGCCCGGCCCGGCTGAGCTTTTTCGGCTATGGCGTGATGGCGCCCGACCCGGATAACCGCATCACGCTGGATCGCCGCCGCAAGGATGCCTGGGGCATGCCGATCGCCCATATCCGCTGCAAGATCGGCCCCGAGGATGTCGAGACGCTGCAGCGGGAAATCGCCGCAATGGTCGAAACCATCGAAGGCGCCGGTGGCGAACTCGAATATGTCGGCTCGCCGCTCGGGCTCACGGAAATGGGCCGCGGCGCCTACCCCGATGCCGATCCGCTGAGCCGGCTGGCCTTCCGCGCCCTGTTCAAAAAAACCATGGTGATGGGCGCCGCCATCCACGAAGCCGGCGGCGCGCGCATGGGCGCGGACCAGGGGAGCTCGGTGCTCGACCGCTACAACCGCAGTTGGGATGTGCCGAACCTCCTCGTCACCGACGCCAGCGCCTTCGCCGGCGGCGGTGTGTCGGGCACGACGCTCACCATCATGGCAATGACGGTGCGGGCGTGCCGGCAACTGGCGGGGGAGTTGCGGGGTTAGGGGGGGTCTCCTCTCCCCTGAGGGGAGAGGGTAGTGCAGCTAGGACCGATAGGTCCGTAGCGGAACTGGGTGAGGGGTTCAGTTTCTCAGCGAGCACTCGCTGCACCGCCTCACCCCTCAACCGGCGCTTCGCGCCACCTTCCGGCGAGGGCCATGCCCTCGTCCGGTACCCCTGAGGGGAGAAGGGACGAAGTAGGCTAATGAGAGATGAAGGACCAATAAGTCCACCATCACTCAAGTAAGAGCGTCGAGCGTCAAGGCAACTAACTGGAAGAAGCCCCCCTAGACGCTCACAACCCTCCGCTGCTACGTGACAATCCCGCTCAGCGGAGCGGCGGACCGAGAGGCGATGGCGAAGCGGACGGAGATGCGGACGGCAGGACCTTCGATCGCCGATGTCGCCCGGGAAGCCGGGGTCGCGACATCGACGGTCAGCCGCGCGCTGACCATGCCCGGCCGCATTGCCGAGCCGACCCGCCTCAAGGTCGAGGCGGCGGCCAAAAAGCTCGGCTATACCGGCGGCAACCAGACGGCGCGGAACCTGCGCATCGGCACCGCCCGGACGATCATGATCGTCCTCCCCGAAGAGCTTTATGTCGGCGCCTCGCAGACGGTGACCGAAGTGCTGCGCTCCGCCGGCTCGGGGCTCAGCGAGCGCGGCTTCTCTCTGCTCATCGCCAACGTTTCGCGCGAGGCCGAAGCCGATGAGCACATCCTCGCCGTGGCGCTCGGCGGCACAGTGTCGGGCGTGCTGCTGATGGCCACCAATATCCCCGAAGTCGCGGGCCGCAGCCTCGGCGATCTCGGGCTGCCGATGGTGTCGCTGCATTTCGATTTGAGCGGACGGAATGTCCCCAGTGTGATCAGCAACGATCACGAGGCCGTCGGCGAGGCGGCAAAGCGGCTGGTCGGGCTCGGCCACCGGCGCTTCCTCTATGTGCGCGGCCGGCCCGACAATTATCACGAGATCGAACGGCTGCGCGGCGTGCGCGACGCATTGGCCGAGAGCGGCCTGCCCCCCGAGACGTCGCTGCTGCTGAGCCAGGGCGATTTCAACTTTTCGGGCGGCATCGCCGCCGGCCACGAGTTCCTCGGGCTCGAGCCCGCCACCCGCCCCACCGCGGTGATCTGCGCCAATGACGATACCGCCATCGGCTTCATCAAAACCTTGCTCGATGCCGGCCTCGCGGTGCCCGGCGATGTCTCGGTGATCGGCTTTGACGGCGCCGCCGTCGGCCCATTCATGACCCCGTCGCTGTCGACCGTGCAGCAGGACACCACTGAGCTCGGCCGCCGCGCCGCCGAACTCATCACCGACATCGTCCTCGGCGAGCACACCAGCAACCACAACCGCTTCGAAATCCCCTGCACCATCGTGCTGCGCGACAGCGTCAGCGCCTGGGCGGAGTGACGGGGCGCGACCAAGCCCGGTGGCTCTGCACGCCCCTCCCCTCGCCCGCCCTTACCAGCGCAGCACGCAAACCGAGTGCGGCGGGATCTCCACATAGCCATCCACCACTGACAGCGTCGCCCGGCGCGGCAGCACCGCCTCGGGCTCCTCGATGCTGTTATGGCTGTCCGGCCCATCGCCTTCGAGAATCTCCGCCTCCAGCGTCCCCACCACCGGGATGCCGTCGAGCTTCAGCAGGCACCTGGCGCTGTCGCTGGGGTGGCGGTTGCTGACGATGGCGGTGTGGCCGCTCTCGTCGGCGGTAACGATCGCGTCGACTGCCGCCACCGACTTGCCGTTATGCTCGAGCGGGGTGGAGTTGACGGCGCTGGCGACGACATTGGCGCGCAGCGCCTCGTGATACATGCGCAGCACGTGGAAGGTGGTGCGCTTCACCAGCCCATCCTTGTGGACGAAGATCGGGCCGCGGGCGTTCACCGTCGGCGCGATATTGGCCATGGTCACCACATCGGCATGCCTCAGGCACGCATTGAGGAACGAGGCGGAAAACACTGCATCGGCCATGGTGTAGGTGGTGGGGATATTGTTGCGCTCGCGGGCGGCCAGCGCCTCGGGCGAATTGCCGCCCGGGTGGTGCCAACCGCGTAGGTTCCATTCGTCGAAGGCGATCTTCACCCGGCCGGTAAAGCCCGCCGTGGCGATGACGTGGCGGGTCTGCTCGATCATCTCCTCGGGGTTCTCGGTCGCCATCATGCAGGTGAGATAGTCGCTCACATTGTCGACGCCGTGGAGGATATCCCAGTAGCCGTGGATCGACAACAGGTCGAGGTAGCGCCCGGCATGCTTGAGCAGCGCCAGCGTCCACTCCGCATCGGGCACTGCGGAAGCAGAGAGCACGATCTCCTCATCCACCGCGCGCATCATCTTGGCGGATTCGGCGACATAGGGGCCCCACTCGGCCACGGTCTTGGCGCCGATCTGCCAATCGCCATAGCTCTCGTTGCCGATGCCCCAGTAGCGAACGGCGTAAGGCGCGTCATTGCCGTTGGCGCGGCGCTGCCGGGCAAAGCGGGTGTCGCGCCAGCCATTGGTGTATTCCACCCAGTTGCACATCTCTTCCGCTGTGCCATTGCCGCCATTGGTGCAGATATAGGGCTCGACCCCGGCCTTCCGGCACCACTTGATGAACTCGTCGGTGCCGAAAGTGTTGGGCTCTTCCACCCGCCAGGCCTTGTTGTAGGAGGGGATGCGCTCGGGCCCCACCGCCTCATACCAGTGATGGTCGGAAACATAGTTGCCGCCCGGCCAGCGCATGATCGGCACGCCCAGCTCGCGCACCGCGGCGATCACATCGGTGCGGAAACCATCCTCGTCCGATAGCGGCGAGCCCGGTTCATAGAGCCCGCCATAAATCTGGGTATGGAAGTGCTCGATGAAGTGGCCGAGGATCATCCGGTCCCACGGCTGATAGCCGAAATCGCGGCTGGCATTGATGGTGGCGTGCGGCGCTTGTTTGCTCATGGTTTTCCTCGACGAGGTTGGTCTTGTTATCGGGCGCTCGCGCTTCAGCGCTCAGCCCTTGGTGGCTCCCGCCGTCATCCCGTCAATGACGCGGCGGTTCAGGAACAGGTAGAGCAGCACTGTCGGCACGATGGAAACGACGATTGCCGCGAAGGTGGCGCCGAGGTCGGTCTTGCCATACTGGCCGACGAAATCCTGCAGGCCCACCGGCAGCGTCTTCAGCGCCGGGCTGGTGAGGAACGTGTTGGCGAAAACGAACTCGTTCCAGGCGAACATGAAGTTGAACACCGCGATGGTCACCGTCGCATTGGTCGAGAGCGGCAGGATCACCGAGCGGAAGATGCGGAAACTCGAAGCGCCATCGATGGTTGCCGCCTCGATCAGCGTATCGGGGATATTCCGCATGAAGCCGGTATAGATGTAGATCGCCATCGGCAGGTTGAACGCCACCTGCGGCAGGATCAGCGCCCAATAGGTATCGCGCAGCCCAATGCGGTTGAAGGCGAGAAACGTCGGCAACAGCGCCACGAACACCGGGATCATCAGCCCGATGAGGAAATAGGCCAGCACCTTTTGCGCGCCGGGAAAGCGCAGCTTTTCGATGGCAAAGGCAGCCGGCGCCGCCAGCGCCACGGTGAAGGCGATGGTCAGCAGCGCCACCAGCGCACTGTTGCCGATATATTTGAGCAGCGGCGAAGTGGCGAAGGCGCGAATGTAGTTGCCGAAATCGATGCTGGCTGGCAGCGCATACATCGGTGTGCCGGCCAGCTCGGCCGGGGTCTTCACCGAGGCGATGGCAATCCACACCAGCGGTAGCAGCTGCACGAGAAGGAAGAAGCCGACGGCGAGCCAGGGCAACAGGCTTAAGGCCGAACCGCGGCGCGTGGTGATGGCGCTCATGTCGCGGCCCTTTCGGAACGGAGCGCCCAGCGCAGCACGATCACCACCAGGAGGCACTCGATGGCGAGGAACACCGCGATGGCGCTGCCATAGCCAAAGTTCGAGGAATTGAAGAGCGACTTGTAGAGATAGGTCGAGACTAGCTCGCTCGAGGCGCCGGGCCCGCCCCCGGTCAAAACGAACGACACGTCGAACCCTTTGAGCGTGCCGCTGACCACGAGCACGATGGTCACCGCAATGCTGGCGCGAATCGCCGGGATGCGGACCAGCAGCAGCTGCTGCAGCCAGTTGGCGCCATCGACCAGCGAAGCATCGAGCATTTCGCTATCGATCGAGATCAGCGCCGAATAGTAGATCGCCATGTAGATGGCGCAGAACTTGTAGGCATCGACCAGCGTGACGATCAGCAGCGTCAGCTTCGGCTCGGAGAGGAAGGCCGCCTTGAACTGGCCGAGCCCCAGCGCCCCGAGCAGCGCATTGACCAGCCCCTCGGGCTGCACTGCCAGCACCTGGCCGAAGATCTGCGCGATGGCGACCGACGAGACCACCGCCGGCACGAAATAGGCGACGCGGATCAGGTTGCGGAACGAGCGGATGGAAAGCAGCGACACAGCCATCGCCATGCCGATGAAGAGTTGCACCGCCGAGCCGACGACGCTGAAAAACAGCGTGTTGAAGAAGGCCTCGATGAACACCTTGTCGCGCAGCATCTGCAGGTAGTTGCCGAAGCCGACGAACACCTGTTTGCCGAGCCCGTTCCAGCGCACGAGGCTCAGCGACAGCGACCAGAGGATCGGCGCGATCACCAGCGCCGTGAACACCAGCAGCGCCGGGAAGACGAACAGCCAGGCAGTGAGAGGTTTTCTGACCATTGCAACCTGTTAGCGGGCGGAACGAGGGCTAGCGCACGTGTGCACAGACGGCAGACGGAGTGCCTTCTCCCCTTGTGGGAGAAGGTGGCCGAAGGCCGGATGAGGGGTATCTCTCCGCGTACTCAATCGCCCCTCGCTACGCTCAGGTCGCGCTACACTTCGTTGCGCGGACCCCTCATCCGCCCTTCGGGCACCTTCTCCCACAAGGGGAGAAGGCAAGAGGTGCTCATCGCAGCCATATGAGATTGCGCTGCCCGCTTCGCAGGGGAGGATCACGGATAGTCCGGTGCGTAACGCCATATTCGACAGCCCTTGGGTGAAAACCCCTCTCACCGGGAGCGAGAGGGGCCGGCGTCTCGGTGGTAGGGGTGGCTACCGGCTCGAGACGTATTGCTGGATCGACGTATCGATCTCGGTGGCGAACTGCTCGGGGGTGATTTCGCCCAGCGCCAGCAACTGGCTCTGCCGATAGAGGACATCGACGGTATTGGCGTCGAGCTTCACGTCCCAGACCTTCACATAGGTCCCGACCTTTTCGATATCGCCGAGCGCCGTCTTGTAGATCTCGGCCAGATCAGGGCGGATGGTCGGCTTGATCGAGGGCATGAACTTATTGTCGTAAAGCGCCGCATCGCCGAAATTATCGGCAAGGAACTTCAGGAACGCCTTGAGCTCCGCCGTATCCGAGCCGGCCTTGATGGCGGTGCCGATGCCCGAATGGGCGTAGAAATCGGTCGGCTGGGTAGCGGTCTTGCCGTCGATCACCGGCAGGGTGAAGAACGCCACGTCATCCTTCAGCGTGCCATCCGGGTTGGTCATCGTGCCGATTTCCCAGGTGCCCATGTAGTAGATGGCCGCCTGCCCGCTGGTGAAGAGGTTCAGCGCGTCGGTATAGTTGGCGGTGGCAAACCCCTGCTGGAAGCAGGTCGAGCCCATATCCTGCAGATACTTCGCCGAAGCGAGCCCGACCGGCGAGTTCATCGCCACCTCGCCTCCCTTCAGCTGCTCGAGGAACTGGTTGCCGGTTTCGCGGAACGCCGGGAACGACAGGTAGCGATAGACCGGCCAGCCATCCTTGCCATCGACCGATACCGGGGTGAGGCCCGCGGCCTTGAGCTTGGTGCAGGCTTCGAGGATGCCGTCGAGGGTCTTCGGCACTGCAATGCCGGCCTTCTCGAACATCGAAGGGTGGTACCAGAAATACTCGGTATTGGCCTCGAACGGGATCAGGTAGAGGCTGCCATCGTCGAGCCGCTCGTAATCGAGCGCGAACTTGTAGAACTTGTCGGTGATCCCGACCTCGTCGAGGATCGCCCCGACATTGGCCACCAGCCCATTGGCGACGATATCGGCGAAATAGGGCTCGGCATCGGCATCGAACAGGTCGGGCAACTGGTTGCCGGTGGCGAGGATCTTCACCTTCTGCAGGTAGGCCGGCCGATCCGGGATCGCCTCGACGGTGATGGAAAACTCAGGATTCGTTTCTTTGAACTTCTCGGCCACGGCAAGCACGGCTTTCACCGTGCCGGAATCGGTGCCGCGGGCAGTGAGCCAGTTGTAATTGGCGGCGCCTGCCGGGGTGACGAAGCTGAGCGCCGTAGCGCCGAGCAGGGCAATGCCAAGAGCGCGCCCCACGCTGAACCTGGTGATCATGAACTCTCCTCCGGTCGGGGCTTTCCGACCATTCTTTGTCTTGCTAACACGTGTTAGCATTTGGCTGCTTGCAGAGCACCCAACTGGATGCTACAGCCAACCAGTCGCCGCTCACACGTGTTAGCTAGCGACAAGCCGATTTCCTGTCAACCAGCCTGTTTCCTGAAAAACGGGAATCCCCCTCACTTCCTGCCCATGAACAAGAAGCCCACTTCCACCGATGTCGCTACCCTGGCGCAGGTTTCGCGCAGCGCCGTGTCGCTGGTGCTCACCGGCCGGGCCAGCGCCGCCCGGCTGAGCCACGATACCGTCGAGCGCGTCGTGAAGGCGGCCGAGGCGCTGCACTATCGGCCCAACGCCTCGGGCCGCAGCCTGGTGCGCGGCAAGACCGACACGATCGGGCTGATCATCCGCGATCTCGACCTGCTGGATGTCGATCCGGTGCTGTCGCTGCTGCTCAGCGGCATCGTGCATCGCTGCCGCTCCGGCGGCTACCAGGTGCTGGTCGAAACGGCGCGTGGCAATGGCGAGGGCGATCCGTTCGGCGAGCTGATGGATTCAGGCCGCATCGACGGCATGATCGTCGAAAACGCCGACTATGCCGATCCCTCGCTGCGCCGCCTGATCCAGTCGGGCCGTCCGGTGGTGGTGTTCGGCTCGCAGGGGCTCGATGAGGAGAACGCCGTCGGCGGCGGCGAGCACCGCACCGGCGAAATGGTGACCGAGCACCTTGTTGCGCGCGGCCGCCGCCGCATCGCCCACATCACCTATGCGAGCGAGGGGATCTTTTCGGTCGACCAGCGCCTCGCCGGCTATCGCACCGCGCTGGCCAGTGCCGGCCTCGCTCCCGACCCCGAGTTGGTGGTCTACGCCAACTTCTCGATGGAGAGCGGCTATCGCGCCATGCAGCAGCTGCTGGCTCTCGCCACGCCGCCCGATGCGGTGTTCATCGGCTCCGATGCCGTGGCCATCGGCGCCATGGCGGCAATCAAGGATGCCGGCCTCGACATCCCCACGGATCTCGCGGTGGCCAGCGTCGACGATATCGAGATGGCCCGCTTCTGCCGCCCTGCCCTCACCTCGGTGCCGATCAACGCCCGCCAGGCCGGCGCCGAAGCCGCCAGCATGCTGATCGACATGATGCAGGGCCGCAAACCCGAACCGAAGAGCCCCGGAGCGGGGCCGCAACTCATAGTCCGCGCCTCAAGCGGCTGACACGACTAAAGGGAGAGTAGAGTTTTGAGCCAGTATCACCCGGTACGGTTTGTCGATGTGCGCCTCGAGGGCAGCTTCTGGAAGGAGCGGCTCGACACCGTCTTGGCAAGAACCATCCTCAGCCAGCACAAGCGGCTCGACGATAGCGGCGCGCTCGAGCAGTTGAAGCTGCCAAAACCCGTGCCGCCGCTGCGCCACCCGCGCGGGCCCAACGGCGTCACCGTGCATGTGTTCTGGGATTCCGATGTCGGCAAGTGGATCGAGGCGGCGAGCTATGCGCTGAGCCACCGCCGCGATGCGGTGATCGAGGCAAAGATCGAAGCGATCATCGATGATTTCGAGCGGGCGCAGGAGCCCGACGGCTACCTCAACAGCTTTTACACCCAGCGCGAGCCTCAGAACCGCTGGACCAACCTGCGTGATAACCACGAACTCTACAATGCCGGCCACATGCTGGAAGGCGCCATCGCCTATTACGAGACCACCGGCCGGCGGCGCTGGCTCGATATCATGGAGCGCTTCATCGCGCTGATCGCCAAGACCTTCGGCACCGGCCCCGGTCAGCTGCGCGGCTACTGCGGCCACCCCGAAATCGAGCTGGCGCTGATAAAACTCTACCACCTCACCGGCGACAAAAAGCACCTCGAACTCGCGAGCTACTTCGTCGACGAGCACGGCCGGCAGGACCCGCATTACTATGATGTCGAGCTCGCCGAACGGCAGCGCCGCGGCATCGACAACCAGCTCTATGCCCACGGCGATTACAAGTACAACCAGGCGCACGAGCCGCTGCGCGACCAGACCAAAGTGGTCGGCCACGCGGTGCGCGCCATGTACATGTATGCCGCGATGGCCGATCTCGCCGTCGAGCACGGCGACGCAGCGCTGAAACAGGCGTGCGAGACGCTCTGGGACGATGTGCTGATCACCAAGATGTACGTCACCGGCGGCCTCGGCCCCTCGCCGCACAATGAGGGTTTCACCTACGATTACGACCTGCCAAACCAGACCGCCTATGCCGAGACCTGCGCCTCGGTGGCGCTGATCCTGTGGGCGCAGCGCATGCTGCATCTGGGGCTCGACGGCAAATATGCCGATGTGCTGGAAACCGCGCTCTATAACGGCGCCCTCTCCGGCCTCAGCCGCGACGGCGAGCACTATTTCTATGCCAACCCGCTCGAAAGCAACGGCTCGGCAACGCGCTGGGCCTGGCACCCCTGCCCCTGCTGCACCATGAATGTCAGCCGGCTCGTCGCCTCGGTTGGCGGCTATTTCCTCTCGACCGCCGCCGATGGCCTCGCCTTTCACCTCTATGGCGGCATCTCCGCCAGCCGCGAGGTCGCCGGCACCAAGGTGGAGATCAGGGAGCAATCCAACTACCCCTGGTCGGGCGATATCGAAATCAGCCTCGCCCCCGCAACGCCCACCGCCTTCGATGTAAAACTCCGCATCCCCGGCTGGGCCAAAAGCTTCAGCCTTTCGATCAACGGCATGCCGGTCACCGCAAAGCCCGAGCGCGGCTATGTCACCCTGCACCGCACCTGGAGCAAAGGCGATACCATCGCGCTCGAGCTGCCGATGCCGGCCGAACGCGTTTACGCCAATCCCGGCGTCATAATGGATATCGGCCGCGTCGCCCTGAAGCGCGGCCCGCTGGTCTATTGCATCGAGGAAGCCGACAATGCCGGCGGCGCCGTGCAGCGCCTGAAGCTGCCGCGCAACGCTGAGCTCAAGACAACGCCGCGCGCCGACCTGTTCGACGGCATCATCACCCTCACCGCCCCCGCCCGCGCCATCGCGCCGGAGGATTTCACCACCCTCTACCGCACCACGCCCCCACGCGAAGCCCCGTCAAACCTGACGGCTCTCCCCTACTACCTCTGGGCCAACCGCGGCCAGGGCTCGATGGTGGTGTGGATTCCGGAGGTCTAGGCAGGCAAAGGGGGGACGACTGGAGAAGGCAAGAGCGGCGAGGACGGAGGCTCCCCGGCGCTCTCGAAGCAACCCATCGCTACGTTTGCGGCCCGGCCGTCACGGGTTGAGGCTCTGGCCCATCACTTCGTCTGCCCGCATCTTGGATGGATTGTACGGCATGGTTTCGAGGTTGCCGTTGGGCAGTTGCACCGTCACGTGGTGCAAGCCCCGGCCATCGGGCTCCTCCGAAATCCCGGTCGTCTTCGTCAGCACCCAGAGCCACTTGTCGCGCTCTATCGGAAATTTCGGTTTGGCCATCGGTCGAACTCCATCAGTCTGCCGCGGGCGGTTTGAAAAGCCGGATGAGCCGCATGCGAAAGCAGCTGCGGCATGGCCCATCCGGCGCGGAACAGTTGTCGTAACGCTCGCCTCACGCGCTGCAACCTAGCCTGACACTCGGACCGTGCCCCTGTTGCGCCGGGCCCGCCAGCCGGCTGCTTGAGGCCACCCAAGCGCCGGCTGCGTCAATTTTGTGGCTGGGCGCGCGCGCTATCGCGATGCGGCCTTGGCGGCGCTGGCGCTCGATCCATCGTGGTAGAGCAGCACCCGCTCTTCGTCGCCATCGAGGTTGAGATATGAAACCTCCGCGAGGATGTTTTCCGGCTCGCCCAACAAATAGAGCTTGGTCCGCATAACCCGTTCGGCTGCGGCGATCGGGTGGGCGGCAATGGCGCGCACCGGTTTGCCGAAAGCCACGCCACCGCTTGCCCCGATATATTTCGCTACCTGGAAGGCGAAGTGAACGTCGCCCATTTACGCCTCCTCACGGGCAGCAGCGACAGGCATTGTCAATGTCATCGTTGCTGCGCCGTACGCCAAAACGCACTGAACAAATCCGACAAAAGCTAGCGCGCGAGCGTCATCGCCCCGTGATGCGGGCACGTGACCCACGTGATTTTCTCGTGATTTCTTGTTCGATCTGCTACGCTTCGCCGTCGATAGAACAGAGAGCAAGCCGGCCTGTGACTTCGCCCGACCTGTATCTGAATTTGCTGGGGCCGTTCGAAGCGCGGTTGCAGGATGGGCGGGTGATCGACCTGAGGCTCAGGACGGCGCGACTTCTGCTGTCATGGCTTACCCTCCGCCCCCGGCAAAGCGGCAGCCGCGAGGAGATTGCAGCGCTGCTGTGGAGCGAACGCGGCGAGGCCCAGGCCCGCCAGAGCCTGCGCCAGACCCTGGCCGTGCTTCGGCGCTCCCCGATCGGCGCGGTGCTCAAGGTGGATCGCGAGAAGCTGGAGTTTGTCGAAGGCGCCGTGCAGTCGGATGTCGCAACGCTGTTTGAGGTCGAGGCCGACAGCGCGGTTGCCGATTTGGAGCGGGCCGTCGCCAGCTACCGGGGCGAGTTCCTCGAGGGCTTGAGCCTTCGCGATCCGCTCGGCCAGAACTGGCTCGAGGCCCGGCGGGGTGAACTCCGAACGCTGGCGACCAGGCGCTTCGAGTGGCTGCTGACCGCCTACGAGCGGGCGGGACGATACGACGCTGCCGAACCGGTCGCCCTGCGCCTGCTCGAGATCGATCCGCTTGTCGAGGCGGGGCATCGTGCCTTGATCCGGGTTCACCTCGCCGCCGGGCAACGCGCCCTGGCCGTTCGGCAATACCAGCGTTGTCGCGACATCCTCCAGCGTGAGCTGTCGGTCGAGCCGGCGGACGAGACCAAGGCGTTGCTGCGGGCCGGGTCGGCGCCGGATGCCGTGGCCGTGGTGCGGGATCAGCCCCTCGGCCGGACGCAACAGGCGCACAACCTGTCGCGTCAGCTGACCTCGCTGGTCGGTCGCGACCGGGAGGTGGAGGAAGTTCTCATCCGCCTCAACCGCTACCGGCTGGTGACGCTCACCGGACCGGGCGGGGCGGGCAAGACCCGCATGGCGGTTGAAACCGGCTTCCGGCTCGCCGGGGGCTATGCGGATGGCATCTGGCTGGTCGAACTGGCCTCGATTGCCGATCCGGAACTGGTCGGCGAGGCGTTGTGCGGGGCATTGGGAGTGCCTGTGGCCGGCGATCGGACGGCCGTCGAGAGCGCCATCGCCCATTTGAACCACCGCGAAGTGCTGCTCATCCTCGACAATTGCGAGCATCTGGTCGCCGCCTCGGCAGGGCTGGTCGAGATGCTGCTCAGCGCCTGCCCCGCGGTCTCGATCCTTGTCACCAGTCGCGAGAGCCTCTCGGTATCAGGCGAAAGCCTCTATCGGGTGCCGAGCCTCGCCTATCCGGGTCGCACCGAGGCGATCAGCCCGGCTGCCGCCGTCAACTACAGCGCGGTGCAACTCTTCGTCGATCGCGCCGCCGCGCTGATCGAAGGTTTTACCCTTACGGACGCCAACACGCCTGATATCGCCAGCATCTGCAAGCAGGTCGACGGCATCCCGCTGGCCATCGAGCTGGCGGTCGGGCGCCTCAAGATGATGGGCCCGGCCTGGCTGGCCGCCAATCTCAGCGCCTCGTTTCTGACGCTCCGCCGCTCCAGTCGGGCCGGGCCCAAGCACCATCAGACCCTCAGGGCCATGCTCGACTGGAGCTACGACCTGCTCGATGTCGAAGACCAGACGCTGTTGCGCCGGCTGGCCGTGTTCGCCGGCGGCTGCTCCCTCGCATCGGCGATGCGGGTGGTGAGCGGCACGCCGATCGTCGAGGACCAGGTGTTCGACCTCTTGTCTTCCCTCGTGGAAAAGTCGCTGGTGGCGGTCGATCTGACCGAGGCGGAGCCGCGCTACCGGCTGCTCGAGACGACGCGCAGCTATGCCCTCGACAGGCAGAGCGAGCAGGCTGAGCCGGGCCGGCAGCACCAGCTCACCGAGCATCTGATCGAGCGGTTTACCGAGGCCGGGGACACCTGGCCGCGGACGCCGACCCTCACCTGGCTTGGCCGCTACGAGCCGGAACTCGACAATGTGCGCGTCGCGCTCGAATGGGCCTTCGGCCCTGAAGGTGATGCGGCGCTCGGGGTGCAGCTCGCGACGCTGAATATCCGGCTTTGGGATGAGCTGTCGTTGTTCCGTGAACGGGCGCGCTGGAGCGCGTTGGCGATGCAGCGCATCGACCAAACCGCGCCGCCCGCCATCGCGGCACGCCTCCATCTGGGGCGGACCTCCAACAGCGCGCATGGCGACGCCTCGGGCTTTTCCTATGCCGATCAGGCGGTGCAGCTGTTCCGCTCCGCCGACCGGGGGCTCGATCTCGGCGAGGCCCTCGGCCGCGCCGGGGCGGCGCTGCTGACCATGGAGACCATCGGCAACGCGCTGCCCTATCTCGAGGATGCGCTGAAGGTGCTCGAGCCACTCGGACCGACCAAGCCGCTGGCCAGTTGCCTCCGCTCGAGGGGGGTGGCGGCGTATCTCGGTGGCGATGTCACGGCGGCGCGCACCCTGATCGGCAGATCCATGGCGGTGTGCCGAAGCGTCGGCGATATCCGGGGCGTCGCCAGCGCACAGATCGCGCTGGCCGAAATGGATTTCATCGCCGGCGAGGTCGCCAGCGCCATCGCCGGCATCCGGCGCATGCTCGGCGGCGCCGACCACAACCGCCGGCAGGCCACGCTTGGCCTCAGCAACCTCGCCTCATACCTGCTGTCGGACGGCAATACGGCGCTGGCGCGCCAGGCCGCCGGCGAGAGCCTGCGCGAGGCGAAAGCCCTTGGCTGGCCAGGGGCAATCGTGCGCGCCAGTGAACACCTGGCGCTGGTTGCCGCCCTCGAAGGCGAGGCCGAGCTCGCCGCCCGGCTGCTGGGCTTTACCGAGGCGTTTTACTTGAAAGGCAGCGCCAGCCGCGAGTGGACCGAAGAGGTCACCCACCAGCGCCTCGTGGCCGAGCTGGCGCGGCAACTGTCGCCGGCTCGCCTCAGTGCGGCGATGGCGGAAGGCGCCGGCTGGAGCGAGCAGCAGGCCATCGAAGGCGCCAGCACCGCCGGCCAGGGACCGCGCGCGGCGAGGCGCTAGGGTTGCGCGCTACTCCGCTCGGTGCCTGCCACCCCTCACCCGTCTCGGCCTTACGGCCGATCCACCCTCTCCCCGACGGGGTCCGGATGAGGGCCAATGGGCCCTCACCGTGGAAGAGGTGGTCACCGCACTATCCGGGTTCTTCTCCCCGTCGGGTCACGGGACGAGGGCGTAGCCCTCGCCCGGAGGTGGCGCGTACAGCGGACGACGGCCATGGCCGTCGCCGCGGCCGGATGAGGGGAAAGCCACGATGGCTGCGGGCGCCGAAGCATCGCACTAGGTTGCCTGCGCGGAAATGGCACCGGTGGGTGCCGAGACGCCACGCCTCAGGCTCGGATAACAGCCAGCGGGTCGAGCATGAGCACAACCAGTTCCCCGTCGCGCGATATTCACCGTGGCCTGCGCATTCTGCCAGTGTTCTTGTTGGTTCCGCAGCTAGACAGTTGCGTAAAAGTCACGCACAGTTAGTATCATGCCGACATCTCTCGGGCGTCGCGGGGCTTGCTTTGTCTGATCCTCTATCGAGCGCCGATATTGCTTGGCTCGGGCATTTCCAGCTGAAGCAATTCCAGAACATCTACACCATCGGGATGAACACCGGAGTGGTCAGCTTCTACTCCCAGCAAAGCCGCGCCTTTCAGCTGGCTGTCACCCTGGATGAGGCCGTCCCCGACGCCAGCAAGTCGAAGCTCAAGGTGGCCGTGCTGGGCGGCGGCGTCGCCGGCGTCACCTTCTGGATGGCCATGCAGATCCTCGGTTTCGAGGACTGCACGATCTTCGAGGCCACCCATCAGCTGTTGAACCGCCAGGCCAAGAGCACGCATCGCTTCGCTCATCCCAGCATCAACGAGTGGCCCAATGTCGGGGATGGCGGGCGCCCGTTTCGCTCGACCACCGCCTGGCCTTTCGCCAACTGGTACGCCTCGACTGCCGACGATGTGGTCCGGCAATTGCGCGATGATCGGCTGCTGCAGCGCCTGCTGGTCGAAAAGGATGCGCTGGTCAAACCCAACCACGTCATCCGGCAGATCACCGATGCGTCCACCAGGAGCGTACTCAAATCGCCCCGCAACTTCGGCCTGCCCGAGGTGGGCGTCAGCTTTCATACCCCGCTCGACGACGACACCGAACCCTTCCACCTGGTCGTGTCGGCGCTCGGCTATGGCTACGAGACGGACCTCAGCGACTCCGCCAGCAAATCCTACTGGTGGCCCGACCATATCGGCCATTACAGCCAGGAGCGGCACGAGTACGGCACCCATGCCAAACTGGTGAGCGGCACCGGCGATGGCGGTCTGATCGATTGCATCCGCTTCGCCCAGGATCCGCATACCGCGCCCGAGCAGAATATCGCCCTCGAAATCGCGGCGTTTGCCCGGCGACCGGAGTTCAAGACCCTCGACAGCCCCATTCCGGCCCATATCGATGGCGAGCCCTCCGATCTCGAAAACAAGCTGAAGGCCCAGTTTACCGCGCATTTCGGCATTGCCGACCACCCGCTCGGCCCCAGCTCACCCGAGGGCAAGGCCAAGGCGGCGCAGGAGGAAGACAAGCTCCGCATCCTGCTGCTGGCCGAGTTTCGCGAGCTGTTCAAGGACAGCAAATTCGCCGACCAGTTCGTCAAGGGCAACGCGCTGAAGCGGATCGGGCTGGTGGCCCGCAGCGGCCGGGTGTTCAGCAACTCTGCCTCGATCGTCAACCAGATCCTCGTGGCGTTCCTGTGGGGCCAGCACCATGAGCTGATCCTGCGTGGCGCCTCCATTGTCGGCCGTGAGCTCAAGAACTGCCCGGCCCCGTTGCAGGCGGTGTTCGTGACCGACAAATCCGTCATGGTGCTGCGGCACGGCGCTCGCTCCAAGCTCGCCGAACTGCTGGAGGGCGCCGATATCGAAACCGTGCTGCCCGCCAGCCAGGACCGGGTGATCTTCGAGCGCTCGCCGCAACTGCAGCGCTTGCGCGACAAGGTCGCGGTGCTGCTCGGCAGCACCGGCGGCGAGGTGGTGCACCAGCTCGCGACCGAGTTCGCCGACTACTATTTCCACGATGCCACGACCCTCATTGCGCCCGACGCGGCCGGCGATCTGCAGGTGACGATCGCGCTGCCCGGCAGCGACGCCAATGACGGCGTCTACCGGCAACTGGGCGGCTATGACCCCGAGGCCTTCGGCCTGCCGCTGCATTACTCCAAAGGTCACCTCGATGGTTTCCAGTTCGTGTCGCACCAATGACTGATCTGCGTGTCGGCGATGCGGTGTTCGGCGCGCTGCGGCGCGATGGGCAGAAACCGAAGGCGGCCATCGGAGCGGCGTTTCTCGATGCCGCCGGCCACGCCTGGGCGCTGTTGCCCAAGCTGTTCCACGAGGCGAGCGGCGGCCAGGTCTTTGCCGATCCAGGGCGGACCATCGCGGTTTCGGCTGGCGCGTCGCATGGCGCCAGCCTCCGCGCTCCACCGGGCGGCTTCGTCTGCATGCAGGTGCCGCCGGCCATCGCGCTTTACCCGCCCGCCACCTCGCCGCTCGATCGCCTCCCGGCGGTGCTGGAGCATGTATCGATCGGCGCCATCTCAGGGCAGATCGCCGGGACCGCCAGCGACTTTGCCCTGCCCCACGCCGGCACGGAGCCGCAGGTCGTGCTGGTCGGCTATGCCGCCGGGGCGGGCCACCCCACGGTCGGCGCACTCTGCTGCATCGACGGCCATTCGATCGGCGTGACGGTCGGCGTGTCACCCCTGAGGCGCCTCGCCGCCGTGGTGCCGTGGTCCGGCCTGTTCGAGCGCTTCGGCGCGCTGGGGCTGACCCTCGCCGAAGAGCCGGACCTGCGCTACCGCAACAACAGCATTGGCGGTTTCCACGGCAGCGACCTGCATGTGAGGGCCCGGCAACTGGCCGAATGGCTGGAGGCCCTGCTCGGCTACAGCGCCCCGCAGGCCGCCCCGATGGCGCGGCTGGTCACCGCCATCGAGCAATTGCAATCGCTGGAGAGTTTCGACGCGCCGCTGCCGCCCCTGCCGCAGGCCTTCGGGCAGGCGCGCGCCGCCAGCTGGAACGAGCTGATCGAGCTCGAAGCCATCCGCGAGCTGGCGATCGGGCCGCAGGGGCAACTGGTGTCGTCGCTCCACCATGCCCCCGCCGACATCACCGTGACCACCGCCGAACTGTTCGCCGCAGTGCTGGCCAGCCGGCACGCCGACCGGCAGGAGGCGTATGAATGACCCCCAAGGCCGGCGCCAAGCGCCTCGAAAGCCTGATCTTCGCGGCCGCGTTCCTCCACCGCGAGTTTCTTGGACAGCGCGCCACCGAGCGCTTCCTCGATGAGCCGGAAGCCCAGGTCTCCTATGTTTTCGACAATGACATCATCGCCGCCTATGGAGCGCCCTGGGAGCTGGGCCCGGATCGCTTCGGCGAAGATGGCACCGGGCCGGTGCTGGGCCACCTGCTGCCGCGGCGCAGCAACGCCCTCGGCGGCAAACCGCACGATGAGCTGGAGGCGCTGCGCGGCGACGAGGATATCCGCGCCCAGAACATCACCCGCCTGCTCGCCCAATATTGCCTGAAGCTGGGCTCGAAGCGCGAGTTCGTCTGGCAGTTCGAGGAGCATTACGGCGAGACCGAGCGGAACATCACGCGGGCCCGGCATCTGGCGGCGGAAGTCGGCCGGCCCGGCCGGCTCGACGAGCCGGACCAGCAGATGCGCAACGCCGTGCTGATCCTCCGCGCCCGGCTGGGACGGCTGAGCGGCGACTATAGTCCGCAGGATGTCGCCGACAGCGTGCGGACCGTTGCGGCGATCCACCTGCGCCGCGAGAACCTAGGGCCGAACCGCCTGCTGCGGCAGCTGGAGCGCCTCGACAGCTTCGAAACCACCTTCAGCACGCGGCGCGTCCTCGCCCATCCCGCCGACCTGCCCGACACCGTGCTGCCGTTGCTCGAGCCGGCCGCCGATGCCGAGCACGAGCGGGCCCTGCAACTGCTTCGGGCCTTCTGGCGGCGCGAGATCTCGGCGGGCCGGCTGGGCAATAACGAGGCATCGAACGACCGCGACGCCGACTGCCTCGCGATACTTACGGTGCTCAACAAGCGGCTGCTCGAGGCCGGCGTGCCGCATCGCGTCGTCTTTGTCACCGGCACTTTCAGCCTGTCGCGGCAATCCTATTCCTCAGACCGGCAGTTGCAGCGCTTCCTCCGCGACCGGGCGATCCAGGAGACCATTCGCGGCCGCGACCGCGAGGAGGCCAATGCGGAACACCTTGGCTGGCGGCGCTATTTCGGCTTTCCCGTTTCGGGCGAAGCAGCCGTCAAGCACAGCAACTGGTTCGCCCGCTTCTCGCTGCACTATGTCCGGCACCTGTGGGCCTTCGCCAAGAACGCGCTGATTGAAAGCGACGCGACCAGCAAGCTGGAAAACCTGTTCCATGGCCTGTTCGCGCTGCGCTCGGAAAAGGCGGCGATCTCACGCTCGGAAGTCGAAGACCTGATCGCGCGCCCCTGGCTGCTGAAGCTGACCCTGCCCGAGACCGATCCCGATCAGCTCTACCTGTCGGCGCTGGCCGAATGGGACCGGCTGATCCAGAGCTCGGTCGAGCAGCGGGTCGAGGCGGATCTGGGGCTGACGCAGATGGCCACCGACACCCTGCAGAAGAAGTTTCCCGGCAATTCCGGCGTCGACGCAGCCGAGGTCGTCGGCCTGATCCGCGAACTCGTCGATCGGCAGCGCGACCGCTCGATGCTCGAGCTCTCCGATATGGGCGCGATGTCGCTGATCATCGAAAAGGAGCTCGCGGTGCGCTTCCCGCCCGACCTCTATTTCTCCTCGCTCACTCACACCGACACCATCTTCCGCAGCCTGTTCAACAATACCTATGAGAACAAGGGCGCCCAGTTCGTCGAGGATTACGGCAATATCGAAGCCGATTGCGTGCCCATCGAGGACACCGAAAGCGGCGACGACCGGCAGCTGAGCTATCTGAAGTTTCTGGCGCTCGGCGCGGTGTTTGCCAGCACCGAGAAATGGGCCACCGCGCTAGGCCACGCCACCCGGGCGATCAACACCATCAAGCGCTATCCGCAGGAACCGGTGGCGGTAAAGAAGGTCAGCGACCCCAGCCGGAATCCAACATGTCCGGCCGCGAGGCCTATTACCTCGCCGCCTTCTGCAGTCGGATGGTTTCGAGCATGGGGCAGAACCAGCACGTCATGGGCAGCGCCTCGGCGACCGACTACCTGTCGCGCGCCAGGAAGGCCTATGACGAGGATGTCCGCGCCAAGCCGAGCCTCGCGACCAAGCTGAACCGGCTGCGCTTCGATTGCGAGGAACTGGCGCAGGAGCTGAGCACCTATTACATGGCGCGCTGGCGCGACACCCAGGCGGGCACCGCCGCCGATCTGCGCAAGTATCGCATGGAGCCGCTCTACGGCGCGGCGAGCCGCCTGCTGAAGGGGCTCGGCGCCTCGGACGATCGGCTGCGCCCCTTCGGCCCGGCGACGACGTTTCAAACCCAGATTTCGATCGCCACCAACATCCTGCAGGTCGCGACCATCCAGGCGTTCCGGGCGGACAAGGGCGTTCCCGATTATGCCTCGGACTTCCACCCGCCCGCCGCGCTGCTGGAGCGCTGCGTGCTGTTTCTCGACACCCTCAGGGAACAGCAACCCTCGACCTCGAAATCGCTGGTCCGGGTGTACATGAACGCCGGCGCCGTCATCATCGGGCGGCTCGACCTCACTGGGCTCAGCAGCGTCGAGGATGTCGCCCGCCTGTTCGAAGGCGCCTCTCCGGCCCGCGTGCTGATCTACGACCCCTGGCGCTTCGACATGCTCAAAAGCTTCCTGACCAAGCAGGTCGAACGCCTCACCACGCCACCGGCCACCGCGAGCTGAGCGATCACCCCTCCGCGAGCCGACCCGCGGTGCGGTAACCGGCCAGCGTCAGGGCGGCGCGCCCGAGGCAGCGTTGCGCGAAAGCCAGCTCGTCGCGGCCGGTTTCGGCCAACCGCAGGGTCAGCCTCACCTCGGGTTCCACCGCGCCAACGCTCTCGGTCAGCTCGACCACGCCGGTGTCACCGGCGCCGAGGCGGCTGTCTCCCAACGCCAGCAGCGCCTCGCCATGGTGTGACAGCACCACAAAACCATCGACATGCTCGAGCAGCCAGCGCAGCACCGCCTCGGCCGGGCCGGCCAGCTCCGGCAGCCCGATGGCGGCCCAGGCAAATTGCTGCAGCACCGTGCCGGCGGCCAGCCCGCGCTCGGCGTCGGCGACCACGAGGCCATGCTCGCGCAGGCGTCGGGAAATCGCGAAGCTGGTGGCGCGGGCAAAGCCGGCCTCGGCGGCAAACTCGGAGACCTGCAGGTTTTCGCCGCGGGCCACGCGCGTCAACAGCGCCGCGAGGACCGCCACCCCGGTGGTGTCGGCGCTCAAGCCCGGCCCCTCGCGTGCTGGGCGGCCGACCGGTTGTAGCTGTTGCCGCGATAGTGGATGCGGAAGGCCCGCGGATTGTAAGCGCGGCCGAGACCCGAGGCGAGCACCAGGTCGTCAGGCAGATCCCAGCGCACCCGCTCCTCGACCGACAGATGCGGCGAAACCGACGGGGTGGCGGCGCCCTTGCTCAGCACCACCTCCAGCGGCACCTCGACCCGGGCCGGCACATAGCGGCCGTCCAGCACCTCGATCAGCACCTCCACCGCCTTCGAGCCCATGGCCGGCGGATAGTCGACCGCGGCGAGCCTGATCTGGTGCTTGATCGCCAGCTTATAGGCGAGGTTGAGGTCGCCCCCGGTATGCGGCGGGATGCTGCCATTGCGCCAGCCGCTTTTGATGAAGGCCGTCATCGAGCCGACGCCCTGCAAGCCGCTGTCGCACCAGACCCCGGAAATCTCGCTGCCGAAGCGCTTGATCGCCTCGCTGGCGAGGCGATAGCCGCGCTCGCGCTGCCAGCCGGTCCATGCCGTATCCAGCACCCGGATCTCGGGGAACGAGGCGAACATTGCCCGCGCGGCGGCAAAGCGTTGCTGCGCCGGCTCGGCCCCCTCGGCTCCGGGCAGCAGCAATACGCCGCCTTGGCCATGGAGTGTTTCGGCCAGCCACTGCGCCGTGATCCGGCCGAGCGCCCGGTCGCTACCGCACACGATACTGGTGGGCGCCGCATCGCTGATGCCGCGATCGAGCATCACCACTTCGACGCCGCGCTGCATCGCCGCCTCGATGGCTTTGCGCACCAGCGGCGAAATGGCGGCGCTGACGATCAGCCCATCGACCCCGCTTTCGACCAGCTCGCCGATATCGGCCGCCTGCGCCTCGGCGCTGTTATCGGCATGCCGCACCTGGAACCGGGCGATCCGGCCATCGAGCCGCGCCGCGGCCCGCTCGACCGAGTGCACCAGGGTGACCCGCCAGGGGTTATCGAGCGAAATGTTGGAAAAGCCGATGCGGAAGCCGCGTCGTTGCGACCGCCGCTGGCGGGGCCGGGACAGCGCGATCGGCTCGTTGGCGGCGCCGGCATCGAGCCCTTCGGATTGGCGCGGCAGGGCCGGCGGCAGCGGCTCGGCGCTGAGGCGCCGCGCTTCGGCGCCGAGCAGCGCCGCGGCAAGCGGTCCGGGGCTGAGCCGGCCTTTGCGCCGCGTCACGAGGCCCGCCGCTTCCAGCGTGCCGATCACCCGGTAGAGGCTAGATCGTGGCGCCAGCGCCAAGAGATCGCTGAAGGCGATCGGCTCAGCCGAGCGGCTGAGTGCCGTAATGACACCGATGGCGACGGAGACACCGTCGACCCGGCTTCTACCCGCAATACCCATGCTTGAAGTGATGAGCTTCCGCCGGCACCTCGTCAACGGCCTCGTCCCAAATGCTGGACTATGCGCCGAACTTCGCAGCTTCCCGCCACCCGGCGCATGACCGAGGTTCACGACGGAGCGGCAAGCCGTCCGTGAGCGGAGCGGCAAGCCGCCCGTGCAGGGCGGTCGCGTCCACGCATGCAAGCAAGCAAGGAACCAAAGGGACTATGACGATGCCGAGGGAACCACGGGTTCTGGTGTGGAACGAATATCGCCACGAACGGGAACTGCCCGATGTCGCCGCCATCTATCCGGACGGCATGCACGGCGCCATAGCCGCCGGACTGCGGCAGCATGGGCTGGGGGTGCGGACCGCGACGCTCGACGAGCCCGAACACGGTCTGACGGCGGCAGCTTTGGCCGAAACCGATGTGCTGATCTGGTGGGGGCACATGCACCACGAGGCGGTCGATGACGCCGTGGTCGAGCGGGTGCGCCAGCGGGTGCTCGCCGGCATGGGGCTGATCGCGCTGCATTCGTCGCAGGATGCAAAGCTTTTCAAGCGGCTGATGGGCACCGATTGCACGGTGCGCTGGCGCGACGACGGCGAAAAGGAGCGGCTCTGGGTGATGGCGCCCGAGCATCCGATCGCCGCCGGGCTCGGCCCCTGTTTCGAGCTCGCCCGGGAGGAAATGTATGGCGAGCCGTTTGGCATCCCGACGCCCGACGAGCTGATTTTCGTCTCCTGGTTCGCCGGCGGCGAAGTGATCCGCAGCGGCTGCACCTTCCGGCGCGGGCTGGGCCGGATCTTCTATTTCCGGCCCGGGCACGAAAGCTTCCCGACCTATTTCGACGCCAATGTGCGCCGGGTGCTGGCCAACGCCGCACGCTGGGCGGCGCCCGGCTTCGAGGTAGGAGAGCCGCTCAGGAACCAGAACCAGAAGCGGCTCGAACCGCTGAGCCCGGCCTGATTGCCGAAGCGCAGAGAACCATAATGACGAAGGGGAATAGGATGGAAAAACTCCGACTGATCCATGTCGGTCTCGGCCGCTGGGGCTCCGATTGGGCCAAGACCGTCTTCCAGCACACACCGGAGGTCGAGGTGGTCGGCTTTGTCGACCGCGACGAAGCCGCCCTGGCCCGGGCGCAACAGCTGCCCGGGGTTTTGCCGGCAATGTGTTTCGCCGACCTCGGCACCGCTTTGCGCACGGTGGAGGCCGAGGCCGTGGTCATCGCTTTGCCGATCGAGCTGCATGTGCCGGTGGCAATCGAGGCGCTCGAAGCGGGTAAGCACGTGCTGGTCGAAAAGCCGTTCGCGCCCACCCCGGCCGAGGCGCTGCCGGTGGTGCGGCTGGCCGAACGGCTGGGGCTGACGCTGATGGTGAGCCAGAATTATCGCCATTCACCGGCGGCGATCGCCGTCGCCAACCTCGTTCGCTCAGGCGAACTGGGGGCGCTGCGCGCCATCAAGCTGGATTTCCGCAAGAACGCGCTGCGCGACGGCTACCCCTATTGGGGCCTGCCCAACCCGCTGCTGGTCGATATGTCGGTGCACCACCACGACCTGTTGCCCATGATCGTCGGCGAGGAGCCGACCGAACTCAATTGCCGCACCTGGAACCCGCCCGGCAGCCCGTTTGAAGGCGACCCGGCCGGCGCCATCGTGATGCAGTTCCCCAGCGGGGTAACGGTGAGCTATCGCGGCACCTGGCTCGACGCGGCGCCGCAATCGGCCTGGGCCGGCGAGTGGCAGCTGGATTTCGAACACGGCGCCCTGTTCTGGGCCCTGCGCGACACCAATGAGCTCAGTTCGGGCGAGCGCCTGCTGATCCAGCGCCAGGGTGGCCCGCTCGAGGAATTGCCCACCGCCACCGGCCGCCGCGACCGGCCGGGCGTACTCGCCGCCTTCGCCGAAGCCATCCGGACCGGCCGCGAGCCGGCCTATTTCACCTCCGGCCGCAACAACCTGGGCACGCTCGAAATCATCGACGCAACGCTGAAATCAGCGGCAGCGCGCGGCGCCCCGGTGGCTTTGGCGAATTATGCGGAAGTGGTGGGGTAGCGGGCACCAGCCTCTCGGTAGTCCTCCCCCGCGGGGCGGGGGAGGGGGACCGCCGAAGGCGGTGGAGGGGGGATGAAATGCCGATGGTTGGGCTCCCCCCTCCACCAGCTTCGCTGGTCCCCCTCCCCCGCCCCGCGGGGGAGGATCTTCAGCACCGCCGGTGGCTAGGCCGCCCGGCTCCGCCCGACCCGCCCCAGCGTGCGCATTGGCGGCCACGCCGGGGTGCCGCGCGGATCGCGGTGCAGCTCGCCATCCTTCATGATCAGCGACAGATAGTCCGGGCCGACGAGGATCGACTGATCCTCCAGCGGGTTGCCGTCGACGAGGAGGATATCGGCCAGCGCCCCTCGCGGATGACGCCGAGTTCGCCCTTGTGGCCCATCAGGTCGCCGCCGACCTCGGTGGCGCATTTCAGCGCCTCGGCCGGCGAATAGCCGAAGAACTTGACGAAATGCCCGATATCGCGGGCGTTCTGGCCCATCGGGGTGATGGTGAAGCCGTAATCTCCGCCGACCACCACCCGCATGCCGCGCCGGCGCATCTCGTGATACACCGCGCAGGTATGCTCGAGCTTACGCGGCAGGCCCATCGCCGTGGCGCGCGCCAGCGTCATCCCCACCGCCTCGCCCTCGAACACCGAGTTGTGCACCAGCCCGAAGGCCGGGCCGACGATGACGCGGTGCTTGACCGCCTCGAGCATGTCGAGCGCCTCCTCGTCGGCGAAATCGCAATGATAGATGCAGTCGACGCCGGCCCGCACCGCGCGCTTCACCGATTCCGCGGCGCGCGAGTGGCAGGCGACGCGCTTGCCGAAATCATGCGCCGTCTCGACCCCGACAGTCAGTTCCTGTTCGGACAGTGACACCATTTCGGCCCGGGCATTGCTGACGAACTCGTCGCCCGAGACATTGAACTTCACATTGTCGACCCCCTCGCGGCAGCAGAGCCGCACCGCCCGCCGGATCTCGTCGACGCCGTCGGCGATCATGCCGAAGCTTTCAAAGCTGGTATGGGCCTTGCGCTCGTCGCCCAGCCCCCCGGTGGTGGTGATCTCGGGGCCGGCGGCGCGGTAGCGCGGGCCCTTCAGCCGACCCTCCTCGATCTCCTGGCGCACCACCACATCGAGGCGGAGCTTGGCCGAGGCGGCTGAGTAGCAGGAGGTGAAGCCGTAATCGAGCAGCATGGTGGCGTTGCGCATGGTGCGCAGCAGGTGCTCCTCGGTGGAATCTCGCCCAGATCCTGGTTGCGCGCCGGCCCGACGAAACTCAGGTGGCAGTGCCCTTCGACCATGCCGGGCATCAGGAACTGCCCCTCGCCGTCGATGGTCACAGCGGCGTTCTCGCTCGAAATCTGCCCGTGGCCGCGCGCCACGCTTTTGATGCGATTGCCTTCGACCAGCACCTCGCCGGCGAACGGAGTATCGCCGAGCGCATCGAAAATGCTGACATTGCGAATGAGATAGGATGCCATGACCGCACGCCTTTGTGGTGTTGGGCTTGTCGCGTCGAAAACCGGGTGGCGCCGCTGACGCGATAGGCGCAACCCGCGGAGATGGCGCCGCAAGGGAACATGCACCCTTGCGGCGCCGGACGGCAGAGATGGAGGATTGTGAACCGCCGTCCCCCTCGGGAGGCACGTGGTGGTCGCCCCGGGGAGCCGGGACGACCTGGACCCCTTCGAGTTACGAAGCCGGACCGTTGCCGATGCCCGGCTGGCCGGGCAGTGTCTCGGGGAGCAACTCGTAGCCCGGCTGCTTGTCGGCGGGAACGTAAAGGCGTTCGCGCATGATGGCGTCTTCGCCCCAGTTGTACATGTAGTTGGGGGTGCCGACGGGAACGTTGGCAAAGCGCTTGTTGATCACCAAAGCCGCGGCGAACTGCGTCAGCCCGATACCGTCGAGGTTCTCGGTATAGAGCTTCTGATACTGTTTCATCAGCTCGATGCGGACGCTCGGATCCTCCGTCGCAATGAACTTTTCAACCAGTTCGGCCATGCTCTGCTCGTACGGCAAGAGGTCGAGCTTGCCGTCCGGCCCGGCGTGATGGTTGATGTCGGTCTGCGGCCCCACCGGCGCCAGCGAGGTGGTGTTCTTGACCACCGCCAGCAGTTCGCCGCCGGTATTGCGGGCCAGCAGCCAGTCGAACTGCCCCGAGCCGGTGGCTGCCGTCAGTTGCGTGCCCTCGGACATGGCTTTCGGAATGGCCTGGATGCCGACCCGCTCCAGCTGCGCCACCACCCCATCCATCAGGTTGCGGTCGGTAACGCTCGAAGTATTGCCCAGGATGACCAGTTGCAGGTTCTGGCCGCCGACATTGGGGGTCGTCGCCGGGAAGTTGACGAAGCCATCGCCGTCGGTGTCGAGCAGACCCACCTTCTGCAGGTAGGCCTTGGCGCTGTCGATCGAGTACGGGAAATAGGCGGTCGAGGCTTTGTCGTAATAGGGCGACGCCATGTAGATGCCACCCGGATAGATCGCCGCGAACGGCCCCTTGGCCAGCGCCTCGCCCAGCGCCTTGCGATCCATGGCGTAGGTGATCGCGGTGCGGAAATCGAGGTTGCGGTTGAGCTCGCGGACCGCCTGCCCGCGGGCATCGGGTTCGCCCCAGCCATTGGCACTGAGGTTGGGGTAGAGTGTGAAGCCGATGCTGCGCGCCCCGAACGCCAGGCGTGCCGGCGCATCGGGCTGGGCCGAGCGCTTCAACGCTTCGACATAGTTCTCGGGCTGTTCGAGATTGGTGTAGTCGCCGGTACCGGCCGCCGCCTGCACGTCGCGATCGGTCCACGTGGACAGCCGGTAGTGCATCTCGTTCAGGTAGGGCAACTGGTTGCCGGCCTCGTCGACCTTCCAGTAATAGGGATTGCGCCGCAACACGATGATATCGTCCGGCCGGTATTCGACCGGCACCCAGGCGCCCATCACCGGGAAGTTCATGAACTCCGCCGGAAAGGCGTTCTTGTACTGCTCGTAGCTGTTGGACGAATATTTGGGGTGCATGGGCTTGAGGATATGCGCCGGCAGCGGGCAGAAGCTGCCATAGGCCATGCCGTAGAGGTAGGTCTTGGGGAATGCCTCCTTGAAGGTCCACAGCACTGTGTTGTCGTCGATCTTTTCGAGGGTGGTGCCAGCGCCGAACATTTCGGCAGTGGCGCCGCCGGTCGGCGTGACATTGCTGTCGAGGACATTGTCCTCCCAATAAAACATCACGTCGTCGGCGCTGAACGGCGCGCCATCCGACCACTTGGCGCCTTCGATCAGGTGCATCGTGAGTTGGCGGCCATCAGCCGACCATTCCCAGCTCTTGGCCAGGTTCGGCATCGGCTCAAGCGACTCCGCCTTGATCTGGAACAGCGGACCGGTCCGGGTCAGGCACTCATACATCCCCAGGTCAATACCGCCCCAGCCCTGCATCTGGCCGGCCTGGTAGTTCCAGCCTTCCGGCCGACCGCCGATGACATGGCGCATGACATCGCCATAAACGCCGATCCCGTCGGGCATGTTGCCGGTCATGAACACCAGCGGCTCTTTCGGCAACCGGTCCTTGACCGGCGGCAGCAGGCCCTTGTCGACGAAATTCTTCGTCACCCAGTCCGGCTCGCGATACTCGGGCAGCGCCTTGTACTGCCACACGTCGCTGGTCATGACGTAGTTCGGCTCGGACTGAGCCTCGAATTTCGGCGCGTCCGGCGGCGTCGTCGGCGGCACCACCTGAGCCCCTGCCGCTGTCGGCAAAGCACAGAGCAGCAGCACGGCGGCCGAAACTCTTAGTCGATCGATATGCATCTTCCCTCCAAATCCCGCACAACACGCGGGTTAGCTCCACCCGCCGCCGGTGTTCACGGGCACCGGTCGGTCGCCGCGCACCTCGAGGTGTCCCCCGTGGTGCTCCTGGCCTTTGGTGAGGGCGCTGGCTGTGGCTCGTCGCCCAGCTCCCCTCCCCTGCCGAAACCCTGCGGCAAGACCACCGGTGGGAAAAGTAGGGAAGTCTGCCCCTCAGTCTCGCATCTGGGACTCCTCCGGCGGTTGCTGCAGCAGCACCCCCATCGCATCAGTGCAGTCGGCACCGCTTGGCCACAACAGCATGCTGGCTTCCGTGCTTACCCATAACGCTGAACGAAATCCCTCCACCGCTCTCCGCTTGCCCCTCTCCACAAATGCCTTTATCCGCCAGCAGATGACCTCGGAGAGCGCAGCGGTGACCGTCGACCCCAAGGGCCTGATCCTTGGCGCGATGGGCGTCGTCCTGATGTGCTGCATGGACGCGGTGGTGCGTGCGCTGGGCGCCGAACTCACCACGTTCCAGATCGTCTTCGTGCGCATGTATGGCGCCGCGATCTGGCTCTGCATCTGGATCGCACTCACCCGTGCCGATTGGCCGAAACTTGCCCGCTTCCGTCGGCACCTGCTGCGTGGGGCCATGCTGCTGGTGGTGGCGACGCTGTTCTTTTATGCCGCCAGTCACTTGCCGCTGGCCATCTGCACGGCGCTCGCCATGACGGCACCCGTCTATGTGACGGTGCTGGCTGCGTTGTTCTTCAAGGAGCCGATCGCGCCGCGCGGCATCGTCGCATTGGGGCTGGGCCTCGTCGGATCGGCAGCGATCATTTTCGGGGGCAAGGTCGTCGTCCTCAACGGCGCCAACGATCTCCTCGCCTGGAGCAGTGCCGTCATCGCGCCGCTGGTCTATGCGTCAACCCTCGTTGTGATGAAGCATCACTCCAAGGACGAGGGAGCGGCGGCGATGTCGCTGGGCCAGTCGCTGGTCGCCGGTACCCTCGCGCTGCCACTGGCGCTGTTCGGCGCAATTCCGGAGATCACGCCAGCCCTCAGCTGGCAGGTGCCGCTCGTCGGCTTCCTCGGCGCCATGGGTTACCTGTTTTTCATCAACGGGCTGCAGCGCCTGCCGGTCTCGGTGTTTGCCGTGCTCGACTATACGGCACTGATCTGGGCGAGCCTGCTTGGCTTCATCTTCTATTCCGAACTACCGGGCGCCCAGGTCTGGGTCGGGGGCGCGCTGATCATCGCGGCCTGCGTGCTGACCGCCCAAAGCGTCCCCAAGCCTGCCCCCGTGACGGCTGCGCCCCCGCCGTAAGGTCAGGTCCGGCTCCGGTCAGGTCTTGCTCAGTCGAGCCAGCACCGCGTCCGTCACGTCGGTGCCGAGCCGATAGGAAAACGCTGTGACACCCGTGAGGTCGTCACTGAGCGTGCAGTCGAAGGCGAGGCCATACCACCTTTCTGCGGAGCGGAAGATCGCGCCGCTGGCGGCGAGGCGGGTGCCTGTTATTTCCGAGCGGGCATAGGCTTCCGCCATCACCACGTCGGGCGAAAAGCCTTCCCCGGCATTGCCGATCTGCGCCAGGGCCTCGATGTTGCAGGTTTGCGCCAGCCGCTTTTCGGGCGGCAACGTTTCGAGCATCGTGCGCGCCCGCGCCATGCTGGGTTCACTCAGCATCGCCTCGAGATAGAAGCGTTCGGCGCGACGTCGCGCGCCCAGCTCGAGGGTCGCAACATCGGGCTCCGCCGACTGAGCAGGCGCGGCGGTTCCTTCCGCCGTCTCGCCACTGTCGGCCGTGACCGCGGCGACGACTTCATCCGGCTCGTTGGCCGGGGCAGTCAGCCCCCTCACTCTGGGGCGCGACAGCGGTATCGGAGGCGCCTCTGCTGCAGTTCCCGAACCCCGCGGCGGCTCCGATGCCTCAGTGGCGGAGGCCTCGGCTGCGGTCTTTGGGGCAGCCGTTTCGGGTGGCGTTTCGGGCGGGGATGCCTCTGCCGCCGCTGGAGGTGGAGCGGCAGCTTGCTGCGGCGGTGGCGGTTCGGCCGAGGTCGTCTTGGCCGGCGGCAAGGTCGCAGCCGAAGGCTTCTCCGCAGGCTCCTTCACCGGCGGCTCGCTGGCGCTGACCGGCTCCGGCGGCGGCACCAGCTCCACGTCGATGGCCGCCGGCGGTGCGGCTTCGGCGCTGTCAGGCAGCGGCTGCCAGAGCAGCAACACCAGCACCCCCGCATGCAGCATGGCTGAGGCCATTGCGGTCCAGGCGATCCGCCGATCACGCCGCAGCGGCTCGGGGCGTATCGGCTCGGGCGGCGTGACGTCGCTCATGGATCAGCCTTTGCCATGACGATTGTGCCGCTCGAGAGCCGTCCTTTGCGAGGGAGGGACCACATTTAGGCTCGCCAGGGACTTAGTGGCAATGGCGAGGAGCGCCCTGCACCAGGACACCTCATTGCGGCAGAATCGGTGCATGCAGCAGCCGTCCGGAATGGGTAGGCTGACGCCCAACGAGTGGATTCGCAATTTTCGCGAGGGGTTCTGCGGGTGGGCATCTACGAAGACCTGGGCATCAAGCCGATCATCAACGCGTCAGCAACACTCACCAGACTTGGTGGATCGCGCATGCCCGGGGAAGTCCTCGAGGCAATGAACGCGGCTGCCGGCTCGTTTATCGATCTGCCACTCTTTCAAACGCGGGTCGGCGACCGTATCGCCGAGCTCACCCGCAACGATGCCGCCTTCGTTTCCTCAGGTGCAGCAGCGGGAATTGTGCTCGCGGTCGCAACGCTTATGGCAGCGCCGAACGCGCCCGATCCGACGGCGTATCCAAGCCTGAAGGGCATCAGCAGGAACGAAGCCATCGTTTTCACTTCGCAACGTAACGGCTACGACTTCGCCATTGCCCAGACCGGCGCCTCTGTCGTTGAGTGCGACGACACCCTCGAAGCGTTCGAGTCGGCCATATCAGGGCGTACGGCGTGCCTGGTCTGGTTTGCTGGTGCGCTGGCCGCGAAATCTCCGCCGATCGAGGCTGTCATCGCGATCGCCAACAAGCACAACGTCCCGGTTCTGGTTGACGCTGCTGCCCAGATTCCACCGGTTTCGAGTTTCTGGCATTTCACCAAAGCCCTCGGCTGCGAGGGTGTCATCTTCAGCGGCGGCAAGGCTATCCGTGGCCCGCAAGCTGCCGGCCTGGTGCTTGGCACCAGGGCATTGATCGCGGGTTGCCGCCGACTTTCATCGCCGACGCAGGGCATCGGTCGCCCCATGAAAGTCGGAAAGGAAGAGCTCGCCGGCATGCTCGCCGCCGTCCAGTACACGCTGGATCAGGACGAAGGCGCGATTCTTCAGGGTTACGAGACGATCGTCCAGAACTGGATCAAAGACCTCGCCGGAATCGCGGGAGTGACGACGGAACGCGGCTTCCCAAGCGAGGCTGGTCAACCGCACGCCCGCACGTTGGTTCGTCTCGATGCCGGATTCAGGAAGACGCGCGACCAGGTCGTTGACGAGCTGAAGAACGGCGAGGTCTGGATCGAGGTAGCTGCTGTAGAATTGAACGCCATAGCCCTCAATCCGCAGACGCTGACGAGCCAAGAGGCCGCTATCGTCGCTGCTCGACTGCGACAGGTTCTGACAAGCTAATCCAGGAAATCATCGATGGCATTCAATGTCCGGAAGCGCGGCAAACTCACCTATTACTATGAGGGCGATCGCCCAGTTCTGTCGGCGCTGGTCACCGAGGAACAGCCGGATGGCGACCTCAAAATTCATTTCGCCGGCCTGACCGGTGGCTACTCGGCGAAGGGCGTATTGGGACTCAAAGACCTCGTGTCGATGGATCCCCATCAGGAAGTCGCCCTGGTCTTCAGGTGCTGGGAGAAGTGGTTGGTCGAGGCGGGAATCTGCTCGTCTTTGCGCGATATCGATTTCATCGAGATGCACGCGTTCGGCGCCCAACCGAAGACCCCCAACATCCTCGCCGACCCCGCCGGCTATGCCGCTGAGCAGGATCGCCTTCGCAAAGCCTATGCCGAGGCCTACTCAGCCTTTTTCGCCGATAACCTTCCCGAAAACGGCGTTCCCTGCCGCTTCACCGTCCATCTGATCGATTTCCCGGACAAGGCGGCCTCGTACGAGTTTTATTCAACCGCGCTGCTGCAACGCGCATTGCAGAAGGGTTAGGGCGCGCTCGGGAGGTGGTCGGTCGCACCGGCAACCAGGTCGCAAAGTGGATTGTGGCCAACGAAGGTTGGAGGACCCAATTGGGCGCAGAAGGATCGAAAACTGGTTGGGCCGAGCCGGTCGCAGCGTTTCTGGCGCAGAACACGCCACGTGAGCCAGACGGTGAGTGGAGCGATATGGCCTCCACCGCCTACCAGATCGCGTGTAAAGCGCTGGTCGCTCTCGGGCAAGCTGACGCCGCAGCAGTCGGCGCCCGTCCCCGTCATCCCCCTGTCATTCCCGCTTTGCTGCCGCGGTGGGACGACATCTGCATTGCTGTCTTATGGCTTGCCGAGCAGCACAGCCTTATTGAGTACCTGCCGTTCTCGCTGGAAACTTCTCCCGACATCAGAGCGTCGAGCGGGCTTGGTCCCGCGTGTGCGACACGGCCCGTGATATCGCTCCTCAGAGACTTGGGACTAGCCGAGGGCGGAGCGTGGTCCGCTGCCGCGGAGACGATATTCTGGCGGGATCAGCCATCTATCTGGCAAATGGCAGTCACCAGCGATCGGCGTTTCTACGCTGCGCTCGACGCGGCGACAGCCACTATACCCGGCGACCTGCGTTCGCAGATGGACCGGCTAACCACCATCACGGACGGCGATGTTGAAGAGGCTAAAGCCGCGAGCTTGGCTTGGTACCGCGAGGCGCGTGCCATACACGGCCCGAACGCGCAGATAAGCGCGCCTTTGACGCGCGAGCAGGCACGACGTAGTGTCATCTTGGGCCGCCGCGACAAGCTTGACTGGCTGTTCTTCCGGTGGTGGCGACTTTCCGATGGATGGCTGAGTGCCGACGAGACGCAGCGCGGCATCGAAATCTTCCACGACCAACTGGCGATCTCCATGCGCCGGGCCGTCGTGGCCCGACTTCACCCGGAGCGTTCTTACATCCACGAGGACCCTTGAGGTCGCTGGCAGAACCGAGAGCGGACGCTGCGACGACCTGGACGGGTCCGAAGCTCACCCTGCTCTGCCGCGCCCCAACGCCCCCACTGCGCCGTCGGGCGACTCCCTTCGCAACCCCGACAGCTTGGTGGGAGGCTCTGCCGCGCCGAGTCCACATCGCGCACCGGATCGGTCTGCGGACCGGTCTGGCTCAGGAGATTGGCGCGGACCCCGGCACTCTCGTCGTACAAGAAGCCATTTGTATCTATGCTTCTCTGCAGCCTCCCCACAAACTACGATGGAGCGATTTGCTCTCCCTCGTTCATAAGTACCTGGCTTGGGTCAATGAACTTCCCATTTGCATAGCTCGGCAATTTGGTTCAAAGCACAATAGTTTCTGTCACTATTTTCCCCTCCCCACGAGCGCGCCTTCCAGATTCTTATTGAAACCACTTTCGTCAAGCTGCAGGTCTGCACAGGTGCTGCTGCCTATCACATCAAAAGAAACGGCCAGATCTCTCAGGGCACCCGGAATGCCTAGTAACCCAGGGAACGTCGGTTGATTTGCCAAAAGCACGCGCGCGCGCCCCAACCGAGGCGCGAATTCAAGAGCATCGTCAGTGAAACAACTGTCACATGCAGAGAACGACAGAACCAAAATACTCCTGTCCTGCTCCGGACCGCCCTTTGACCGAAAGTCACGAATTATGCGTTCTCGTGTCACGACGAATGCAATCTCACCGCGATCGGCCAGCTCGAAAGTCCCGCCCCCCTTCCTCAGCATCCCGAAAGACTGGACGGTTTCCACCTTTGTCGCCAATACCCACTCGGCACCCCTGAGCACCTCCACAAGAGGCGGGCAAATAACGTTTACCTCCGCAGCAATCGTATACGTCACAAGTCCGCCCGCTACGAGGTGAGCGCACACCCGCAGCAATGCTTGACGCACCTTCATCGGAAGCCGAAACGAAGCACCGCGCACCTAAATACCCTCCGGAGCCGAATTCAGTGTTCTACCTGGACCAGCGCCGCGCGCACTTGTCGATGTACATGCGCCGCCATGACAATTTAGCTGGTCCGCGACTAAGAAAAGAAGTCACTACTCGTCGGTGCCGTCGTCCGTCCGTCAATCAAGATGTTGCTTGCCGGCATGATGTCGCCATTGATGTTCATCTCGAGCAGCAGGTAGCTGCCGACCACCGTTTGGCGGATTTCGCTGGCAGAGAAGGACCTGTTGGTGTCGAGCACGAAGGCCTGACCGCCAGCGACGCTCCCGGCGTTCGCGAACGGCGCCGAAGCCGAGGGACCAATTGGTTGGGCAAGCACAACCATTCCCCGCGTCCCTTGCTAGGTTGACCTGCGCATCCATCTGGATTTGCTCTCTACTGTGGAAATGGGCCCTTGGATCATCACAGAGGCGCACGGATCTGCCGCGAGAGCGCCATTCAACTGGACATTTGCGTGTGTGCGATCTCGGCTGGTGGGCCGATCGGCGCCGCACTCCCCGGCGTGTTTGCCCCTTGGCCGCCCGAAGAGCCGGTGTCGTTGCCATCGCCTGCCCCACGCACTTCGCTGGGGACAAAATGCTGCGCCGGTCAGAGACGCCGGCGACCACCCGCATGTTAGCCCCCGCACGACGAAGCTAGCTGTTCGCCGACGCCATGCAACGCCCCCTACGCCCCCGCCATCCCCTCCCCCAACTGCCGGATCGGCAGCAGCAGGGTCAGTTTCGTCCCCTCTGCCCCCAACTCCACCGTGAGCCGGGCGTGCATGGCGCTGGCGCGGCGGGACTGGTTGGCGAGGCCGCGGCCGGTGCGGGGGGCGGTGGTGTCGAAGCCTTTGCCGTTGTCGGCGACGCTGATGACGATATCGCCGGCGGCGACGCCGGTGCTGACCGTCGCTTCAGTGGCGTTGGCGTGCTTGATGATGTTGGTGAAGGCCTCCTGCACCACCCGCAGGATATGGAGCGCATAGCGGTGATCGAGCCAGAACACCGGCGGCACGTCGCGCACGTTCCAGTTGAGCTTGATACCGGTGCTCTCGAGCCTGGGCTCGAGGCGGAAGCGCAGGGTGCCGAGCAGCAGCAGCAGGTCGGTTTCGACCGGCTCCAGCGAGTTGATGGTGAGCTTCAGGTCATCGATGCAGCCTTGCAGGATCTGCGTGAGCTCGGCCTCGTCGAGCCGGCCGCGCTCGACCATGCGCAGCGCGCCGAGCAACGATGAGCCGAGCCCATCGTGCATATCCTCGGTGAGGCGCTGGCGTTCGTGGAACAGCAGCTCGCGCTGCTCGATCTCGCGCACTCGCTCGTGGCTGGCGACAACCTCGGCCTCGCGCGCCGCGAGCTTTTCGGCCAGTAGCGCATTGGATTGCTCGACCGTATCCATGGCCTTGAGGTAGTGCGCCAGCACGGTGTGAAAGAAGGCAAAGACCAGCGCCACCTGCACGAATGGCAGGATGAAATAGCCCTCGATGCTGATCAGGTTGTTCTGCAGCATCAGATCGTTGATGCCCAGATACGCGGTGAGCAGCACCCACACCGCCAGCACCAGCCCCTCCATCGATTGCTGCCGCCAGGCGGCGCGGATCGAGGTGATGCCGACGAGGTTGCAGACGACGAAGGCCGCCGCATAGGCAAAGGGCGCGGTGAGCGTGGGGTCGAGCGCCGCATCGAACAGCGGCAGCGTCGCGAGGCCCATGGCGAGCGTCGCGCCGCCGACCGTCCAGGTGATCCAGGATGCCGGCACCCGCAGCACGGTGATGAGGAACAGGTGCGAGAGCCCCACCATCCACATCGTCGAGTTGACCGTCAGCCAGCCGAACCAGGCATCGCTGAGCGGCAACCGTTCGAGCCCGAGATGATTGTGCAGGCCGCGCACGAACGTCGCCGCCGACATCAGGAAAAAGAGGAGGTAGAGCCGCTCCCGCCGCCGCCCCAGCCACACCACGAGCGAGAACACCCCGCTGGCGAGGAACGCCGCGCCGGTGAGATAGGAGAGCTCGGCCTGGAAGAAGTTGCGCACCATATAGGCCGGGCCGACCTCATCGAAATCGCCGACCCAGAGGCTGGAGAGCGCCCCGCCGATGCCCCGCACATGCTGCAGCCGAATGACGATGGAGCTGATCGGCGGCGCCCCCGCGGTGACATCGAAGGCGATGCGCAGCGGCCGGTTGGAGCCGTTCCATTGCAGGTTCGCATGCGACTGGTATTGCAGCCGGCCATCGACATAGACGGCGATGCTGCCATCCGATTTCCAGCGCGGAATATAGAGATAGCCCTTGTCGGCCGGCGACACCGCCTCGGGCAGCGTGGTGCGATACCAGGTGATCTGCGTGTCGGGCGCGGCGCCATTGCCCTGCTGCGACAGCGCCAGTTCCGGGATCCCCGCATTGGGCAGCAGCACCGGCGCCCAGGCGCCCGGCAGCGCCGCGGGATCGAGCGTTGCCGGCGGCGCCTGATAGCCGACCGAGCTTTCGACCATCAGCTCGGCTTTTTCGATGTGGATGCCGGACGGCCGGGCGACGTAGTGCAGCACCACCGCGATGGCGATGACGATGCCGAGGGCGGCGAGGTAGCGCCCCAGCAGCTTATAGAAGGCCATGGCTGCGCGCCTCGAAGATCGCCTCGGCCTTCGAGGTGACCTCGAGCTTTTGGTAGATGCGGCGAACGAAGGTCATCACCGTGTTGCGCGTCACCCCCATCAGCTCGGCGATCTCATCATAGCTGAAGCCCTTGGTGATCAGCTCGAGCGCCTGCTGCTCCCTGGGCGAGAGGATGGGTTGCCGATGCGCCACCGGCGGCCGGTTGGGCGGCATGAAGCGCAACAGGATCTTGCGCGCAATGCGCGGGCTGATCGGGCTGCCGCCTGAATGGAGGGTGCGGATATCGTCGGCGATCCGGCTGTGCGAACTGTCCTTGAGCAGATACCCGGCAGCGCCCGCCTCGATCGAGGGGATGACGTGCCGGTCATCGGCGAACGTGGTGGAGACCATGATGCCGCACTCGGGCCAGGCGCCATGCGCGGCGCGGATCACCTCGATGCCCGAGCCATCCGGCAACCCCAGATCAACCACGAGGATATCGGCCGGTGGCCCAGAAAGCAGCGCGATCGCCTCGGCGACGTTTTCGGCCACCGCGTGCAGCACCATATCCTCGGCCGCCTCGACCGCCGCCGTAAAGCTGCCCCGGAACGACGCATCGTCCTCGACGATCGTCACCTTGAGGGGCACCGCACCTGTCGCCACAACACGCCCCCTGCCCTCTCTACTGCGGCCAGACCTAGCACCGCGCGCCCCACCTGTTTGTCGCTATTTCTAGCGATATGTGAGGTTTGCCTTCCGCTGATAGTGCCCCCTGCCGCCCTGCGGCGGTTGCGTCATGCGCCGCCCATGCCGGTGACTGGACGGGGGATAGCCATGCACTGCCACACCGAACGCCAACGCGCACGCCTCGCGCCATTCGTTGCGAGCCTGTTGACGGCGACAGCGCTGAGCGCGGCGGCCACCAGCCCGGCCCTCGCCCAGACTGCCAACTGGGCCGGCGGCGTATCGGCGGACTGGTTCACCGGTGGCAACTGGGTGGCCGGCACCCAGCCCGACAACACACGCGACGTGGTGGTCAACGGAGCCACCGCCGCCGAGATCGCCGGCGGCGGCACCGCCGCAGCCGGAAACCTCCGCATCGGCCAAGGCGCCGAGGGCGCCCTAGGCATCACCGAAGGTTCGCTCCAGGCCTACCACACGACCATCGGCATCGATGGCGGCACCGGCAAGCTCTCGGTGGTTGGGCCCAGTTCCAGCTTTGACTCGATGACCTCGATCACCCTCGGCCTCGACGGCGACAAGGGCGAACTCGAAATCCTCGAGGGCGGCACGGTCAGCAGCAACGAGGGCACCATCGGCGCGTCTGCGGACTCCGAGGGCATTGTGACCATTGACGGCGCCGGCTCCAACTGGAGCACCCGGAACGTCGGCGGTATGTTCATCGGCTTTGGCGGCAAGGGCCTGGACCCCGGCTCCAAGGGCGGTAAAGGCACGCTCACCGTCTCCAATGGCGGCTCGGTCAACACCCATGCAACCTGGCTCGGCTACGGGGCCGGCTCGGACGGCACGCTGACCGTCACCGGCGCAGGCACAAGCTACATCGATGAAGGCGACATGTATGTCGGCTGGCAGGGCACCGGCACGGTCGAGATCTCGGACGGCGCCTCGGTCGAGATCTTCAACTCGCTCAATGTCAGCTATGGCGGCAAGGGCACCGTCACCGTGGATGGGACCGATACCAAACTGGTGACCCATGGCGGCGTCAGCGTCTTCGACGCAGGCTCGTTCACCGTCAGCGGCGGGGCCAATGTCGAGAGCGGCAGCGGCTATATCGACGCCAGCACCGCGGCTGACGCCGCCACGGCAACCGTCACGGGCGCCGGCTCCAAATGGGTTGTGGGCGACCCGCTAACGATCGCGCTCGAAGGCAAGGGCTCGCTGCTGGTAACCGATGACGGGACGGTGGAAGCAAACTACATCACGCTTGGCAGCCGCACCGGCGCCGTCGGTACGCTGACCATCTCGGACGGCGGCCAGCTCACCACCGGTACTCTGAGCATGGCCGAGGGAGCCGGCTCCAAGGCCACACTGCGGATCGAGAGCGGCGGCCAGCTCAACGCCCAGCAGGTGCAGGGCTACGTCGACACCACCAACGACGCCGCCAGCGGCAAAGTGGCGTTCGATGGCGGCACGCTGAAGCTCACTGCCAACCAGTTCGGTCTGTTCCAGGGGTTCGCCACCGGCGATATCACCCTCGAGGACGGCGGCGGCACCATCGATACCGGCACCTTCCAAGTCCACATGGACCCCGGCCTCGTCGGCGAAGGCGGCCTCACCAAGAAGGGCACCGGCACGCTGCACCTCTGGGGAAGCAGCACCTATTCCGGCCCTACCCTGATCAGCGCCGGCACGGTGCGGGCCCGTATCAGCGACGCGCTGTCGGCCGCCAGCGCCTATGAAGTTGCCGCCGGCGCGACGCTCAGGATCAGCGCCGACACCGTTCAAACCATCGGCGGACTCGCCGGCGCGGGCACTGTGCGGCTCGACGCGCCGGACCAATACCAGACGGAGGCCGGGCAGCTGACCGTTGGCGGCAACAACGCCTCAACCACCTTCAGCGGCGTGCTCGCGGGACGGGCAAGCTGACCAAAACCGGCACCGGCACGCTGACGCTGAGCGGCACCAACACCTTTACCGGCGCCGTCACGGTGAGCGGCGGCGGGCTCAACGTGCTCGGGACGCTGCTCTCGAACGTCACCGCCGAGAGCGGTACCCGGCTCGGCGGCAGTGGCAGCTATGGCGGCATTACCCTGGGCAGTGGCGCGGTGCTGGCGCCGGGCAACTCGATCGGCGCGCTGACCACCGGCACGCTGAGCCTCGGCGCGGGCTCGTTTTACGATGTCGAGCTGAAGGATGGCGGCAACACTGCCGGGGTGCACAACGACATCACCCATGTCACCGGCACCGCGACGATCGATGCCGGAGCCAAGATCCGGGTGTTGGCCGGCAACGGCACCGACGATGGCAGCACCTATGCGCCCGGCCTCGTCTACACCATCATCGACACCACGGGGCCGGGGAAGCTGACCGTGGCCGGGTTGCCCGAGATCATCGACAATTTCGCCTATCTCAACTTCACCGGCAGCCATGACGGGCAGAATTTCTACCTCACCTCCAGCATGGAAGCGGTGAGCTTCTGCCTCGAGAACAGCACCGCCAACCAGTGCGCCGCCGGCGATGCGCTGTTCGACCTCGGCCCCGGCAATGCCGGCTTCGCCCTGTTCCAGGGGCTCAATGAAGCCGAAGCCCCCGCCGCGCTCGACGCCATTTCCGGCGAGACGCATGTCTCGATGGCGAACGTACTGGAGCAGAGCTTTGCCGCGCTCGGTCAGAACCTCAACCGCCGCACCGCCGCCGGGCTTTCGGCCGCCGGCGCGGCCGCTGGCCCGATGGGTTATGCCGCGGCTCCCGGTAATATCGGCGTGCGCGCCATCGACGACGCGACCACCCGCGGCACGGCGCGCCCCTGGATCGGCGCGCTCGGCAGCACCGGCTGGCTCACCGGCGATGGCAATGCCGCCGAAATCGGCTGGAGCACCGGTGGGCTGGCGCTCGGCTATGAGAACGAGATCGACCTGGGCGCGGGCTCTGCCTTCGGCGGCGTGGCGCTCGGCTATCAGCATGGCCAGGGCATCGTTGCCGCCCGCAATTCCGAGAGCCAGTTCGACACGCTCTCCGGCGCCGCCTATGGCGGCTGGAGCGACGGCGCCAGCGCGCTGCTCGGCACGCTTTCGGTGGGCGCCGCGCATATCGCCACCGACCGCACGATCACCGTTGGCAACAGCACGCAGGTGGCCAATGCCGACTACTGGGCGCAGGCGGCCAACCTGGAGCTCGAGGCTTCGCGTGCCTTCGAGCTGGGCGACGGCCTGAGCGTCGCGCCGCTCGGCACGCTGAGCCTTGGCTGGCTCGGCCAATCGGGCTTCACTGAAACCGGCGCCGGCGCCTTCAACCTCACGGCCGAGGGCACCGACAGCCTCGCCGCCGCGGCCGGGCTCGGGCTTTCGGTCAGCCAGCGGGTGGCGCTCGATACCGGCACTTTGGCGCTCGAAGGCCGCGCGCTCTACGAGCAGAGCCTCACCGAAACGGCACAGGCCCGCGCCTTCAGCTTCGCCGGCGGCGCCACCCCCTTCAGCATCAGCGGCACCCCCACGGACGCCAGCTGGGTGCGCGTCGGTGCGGGCTTTGCCTATGAGCTGAGCAATGGCCTCGGACTCGCAGCCAACTATGACGGGCGCTTCTCCGCCAACGGCCAATCGCACCAGGCAAGTGCGTCGATCGGCGGGAGCTTTTAGGGACGGGATGGTGCAGTCTGGAGCCCTCTCCCGCTTGCGGGGGAGGGGACCGCCGGCAGGCGGTGGGATGGGGGTGCGGCAAACACCGCCCCTTGCCCCAGCCGCCTACGATCCGTGCGTGGGGCACCCCCCTCCCACCACGCTTTCGCGTGGTCCCCCCTCCCCCGCAGGCGGGAGAGGGTACCCGACTGCACTATCCGTCGGGGGCAGCCGGCACGATGGCGCGACTCCCCACCAAACACTCGGCAATTGCGTGACAGGTCGCTGAGTTGCCCCTAGTAATACCCTACCAGGGGGACTTTTCATGAATTCAGCATATTTGGGCGGCCTGCTGGTTGGCGCGACCATTGGCAGCGTGATCATCGGGGCGCTGTTGGGTTGGGCCATCCACAAGATTACTCGGCTCGACTACGGCGTGGCCGACGGAATTGGCGTGCTGTTGTTGCCGATTGGCATCGTCCTGGGCGGCTCGGACCGGCTGGACCCGCCGATCGGCTGGCTGGTCTATGGCGCCGCGGCACTCATCGCCTATTTCATCCTCAAGCTGTTGCGCCGCTGGATGAGCATGGGCCGTCCCAAGGTGGGGGCGAAGTAGCGCGCTGCTTCAGCCCACCATATGGTCCGCCACGCTGTAGCTGTGGCTGGCCTGGTAGGCGTTGCGGCCGCGGTTCAGGTGGGTGAGGTTGAAGCGGCGGATGGCGCGCAGCATCTGCGGGGTTTCGAGCAGTTGCGTGAGCCCTGCAGCGCCCCGCACCTTGAGGCCGAGCATGTCGGCGCCAGCAGGGAAGAACCAGCCGATAGCTTCCGGCGCCGCGACAGAGTGCTCGAGCCGGCCGGCATCGAGCTGTTCCGGCGTCACCGAGCCATCGGTGGTGAAATCGCTGAGATGCAGGATGAACCGCCCGCGCACATCCTCGCCATCGGCATAGAGGGTGAACAGCTCCATCCAGCTGGCATTGACCCGCACCAGCGGCTTGTCGGACGTTGAGGGCAGGCAGGACACCGACCACCAATAGCGCTCGGTGCGCCGCAGCATCGGGAGGCAGTGCCGGCCATAACGGGCCAGAAGATCCAGCACCTGTTGCGCCTGCGGCCGGGCGCGGAGCTTGTGATAGCGCGGCAGGTACTTGAACCTCAACTCCACCGATTCCGGGCGCTCGTCGGCGTCATCGGGCCCGGCCCCGTCCTCCAGCCAGCCGCGCTGCTGTTCGAGGCTGAAAAACTCGCGCAGGCCAGTGCTGTCGCTGGCCCTGTCTTTCGGTTGTTCTTGCCGGTTGCCATCGTCGCCTCACTGGCTGCCCACCCGCAACTATTGCGCACTTCGAGCCGGGCACACCAGTGCGCCCGCGTCACTGATGGCGCCGATGTCATTGACGACAGTGGTGTTTTTTAGTTTTTGACTCGAATAGACACAATACTCGGTATCGTTGACTCGTAGTAACCAGGTGATATCGTGCGGCACCGACAAGTCGGGCAGCGGTTGATCGGGGGAATGGCAATGACCATGACGGCGATCTCGTTCGTGCGGGTAAAGGAAATACTCAGCGGCGCAGTGGCGGCGTGGGAGAAGCGCACCGGTGATTTTGCGATACTGACCAAGCACGACCCAGGCTTCAGCTTTGCGACGAAAGCCGACTTGCTGCAGAGCCAGGCGTTCGGCTTTCAGCTGGTGAGCCCCGACGACATCGCGAACCAGACCGGCGCGACCGCCAACCTGGTGGTGGCGCTGCGCACCGGCGTCGACGGCTTTCCGCGCATGCCGATCGGCGGGCCGTTTCTGAGCGACGCGGAAATCGACGAGATCGTCGACTGGATCGATAACGGCGCCCCTGACTGAGGAGGATGCGATGCGCTGGTTTGCTGTTGCCGTGCTGACTGCAATGCTGGGCGCATGGAGCCCGGCCCAGGCCAGGAGCTGGCGGAACCGGGCGGCACCCCCGCCGATACGCTCGAGGCGCTGACCAACCCCGACGAATATGCCTGGCGGCTGTTTCTCTATGTCAACCACCAGGCCAAGCCCGGCGTCGCTGGCGTTGCCGATGCGACCAAGACCGGGGTGGGCGACTACGATGCCGACACCAACACGGTGTGGGAATCCTGGGCGCTGGCCAGCGGGCTGGACCTCGCCCGCGACGCGGCGACCGGCGCCATCGTGGTGGCCGGCAATGTGAGCGAGGTGTTCAAGCAGCCGGCGACCGAGCCGGTGGCCTGGGACGCGCTGCCGCGCGGCGGCGCCGAAAAGACCCTGTCACAGGACTTCAAGGGCCGGGCCGAGTTTGCCTCGAGCCTGCAAGGGATGAGTGCCGTCGGGGCGATGGAAAATGCCGCGGTGCTGATTGCCCCCGCTGGCTCCGACCCGGAAGCCGATGAAACCCGGATGAACCGCTCGACTTACGAGACCGTCCGCAGCCAACGCCTCTACAGCGTCGAAGGCATCGAGGCGGCAGCCGCCACGGCGGCCGCGGACGGCAAATCGCTGCTGGTCCAATTCGAGCAGGATTCCAAGGAAGTGAAGGCCCGCTGGGTGCGCCTCACCGAATGCGACACCAACCCCAACTGCGCCGACAAGGCGCGCTACCACTGGCGCACTGCCAGCTTCGCCGGCGGACCGCCGCAGGTTTATGGCCTCGCGACGCTGCACATCATCACCAAGGATTTGCCGAACTGGTTCTGGTCCGATTTCAGCCATGTCGATTGCGAAACCGGGGTCGGCGCCTGCTCGGAGTTCAGCGCGACGACGCCGATGGTGGACAAAACCACCCTCGCCACGGCCGGGGTGCGCCCCGAAACCAAAGGCAGCAAGTGGGAGAACTATCGGCTGCGCGGCGCCCAGATCGACTATGTCACCAGCACCGGCATCCCCACCATCCTCTCCAACCCGGTGATCGAGGCCAACTTCCAGGTCTCCTCGTGCATCACCTGCCATTCCTACGCCACCTCGGCCTTCAAGCCCGAGGTGCCGGCGCGCGGCACCAGCCTGCCGATTTTTGCCGGGCTGACCGGAGTGCGCAATGCCGGCTCGCAGAGCCTCGATGTCGGCCCGCCGAACTGCCGCCGCTTCGTCACCCCCTCGGGCCAGCCGCTGACCGGCGCCTGCCCGAGCGTTTTCGACAAGACCGAGCAGGTCTACCTGCAGACCGACTTCCTGTGGTCTATCCCGTTCCGCGCCTTCAGCGAGAACTGAGCAGAGGGGCGCGCAATTGGCGAAACCGCAGATGCGCGCCCTCCCCCTGGCCGGGCTGCTGCTCGCCGCCGGGCTGGCGTTCAGCTCCGGCGCGCTGGCCATGCCGGCGGCCGAACAGGATGCTGCCGCCCCCGGGCCGGTGATCGACGATGTGCAGACCCGGGCCATCGAAAGCTATGCGGTGCGGCGCGGCTTTCGCTCGCTGGTGGAGCGGGCGCAGCTGGCGCGCGACACGTTCGAGCGCCTGTCGCCCGGCATGAAGCTCTCCGTGCCGGTGACCGGGCAGGCGGTGAGCGGCACGGTTGCGGTGCCGGTCATTCCGCTGAAATTCGCCAACACGCCGCAGGACCCGATTGCGCTCAGCCAGTTGCGGGCCCAGTTGTTCGATGGGCCATGGCCGAGCGGCACGATGAGCGAAGACTATTTCGAGATGTCGCTGGGCCGCCTGACGGTCGAGGGTACGGTGACCGACTGGGTGCAGCTGAGCCAGCCGGACACGTTTTACTCGGGGCCGGCGCCCTGCCATGGCCTCTGCACCGCGGCCGCCCTCTCTACCCTGGTGTTCGAGGGCCTGAAGGGCGCCGACGCGACGCTGAATTACGCCGATTTCGACTTTGACGGTGACGGCTATGTGGATTTCGTCGCCCTGGTGCACCCCGAAATGGGCGGCGAATGCACCAACCTGCCCAACGACAACATGTGGTCGCATCGCTATTCCTACCGCCAGCTGACCGGGCAGGATTTCGTCACCGGCGATGTCGGCCCGACCGGCGCGCCGATCCTCATCGACGATTATGTGGTGATGCCGGCGCTGGCCTGCGACAACCAGACGATGATCCAGATCGGGGTGTTCGCGCATGAGTTCGGCCACGCTTTCGGCCTGCCCGACCTCTACGACACCAGCAACCCGGCCCGCTCCGAGGGCCTGGGCAACTGGGACCTGATGGCCGCCGGCTCGTGGGGCGGCGACAACCGCTCGCCTGAGACGCCATCGCACATGTCGGCCTGGTCGAAACAATATCTGGGCTGGGTGACGCCGCGCGAGATCGGCGCCGACACAATTGGGGTCGAGCTGTCGCCGATCCGCACCACAGGCGATGTGGTGCGCGTCGACTACAGCACTGCCGCCGACCCTGAAGACGTGCGCTACCTGTTGCTGGAATATCGCCCGCAGGCCGGCTTCGACAAGACGCTGCGCGCCGGCGGGCTGCTGGTGACTGAGGTCAATTCCGACGTGGTCAATGGCGGGCTCCAGAGCAACACCGTCAACAACCAGCCCTTCGCCATGGGGGTGAACGTCATCGAGGCGGATGGCCTGCGCAACCTCGACCGCAAGGTCAACCGCGCCGATGCCGGAGATATGTTCCCCGGGGCGCTGCAGGTGGGCTTTGTCGATGGCTCCGGGGCCGAGCAGATCCGCGCGGCGCTCTGCAACATCACGCAATTGCCCGACCGGATCCGGCTCGACATTTATGTGAGCCGCACCAGTTGCCCCGGCCCGCTCGACAGCGTGGCGGTTTCACCCCAGGCGGCCGAGGCGCTGCCGCTCGCCATCGGCGAGGAGCTGGTGCTCAAGGGGGTGCTGAAGAACCTCGGCACCAACTACTTCACCGATCGCAAGCTCGTGCTCGTGGGCGCCGACGGCAGCAGTTTCGCCGTAGAGGTGCCGATGGCGCTCGAAGTGCCAAACGGCCCCGGCGGCGGCGAACCGGGCCCGGCCACGCTGAGCGACGTGCTGGGCAAAGAGGTGGTGGTGCGCGGCAAACTAACCCTCGCCCCGACCACGCTCGACAACCTGTCGCGCGCCCTGCGCATCGAAGAGCTGCAGGTGCAGCAGTAACGGGCATTTGGCCCGCAAGCGCTTAGCGCTACCAGCTGTCGGGGCGCAGCTCGCGCAGCTGGTGGGCCGCCTCGAGCTGGCGGCGGCATTGCGCCCAGGTGGTTTCGGGGGTGAGCACGCTGACCCAGCGCATCCGGCCATAGAGCGGATGCGGAAACAGCGTGTCGAGCGCCTGGACCCGGCTGCATTCCGGCTCGGTCTATCATGCGCTGACCCAAATGGAGAAAGAGGGCATCCTCGCCGCCGAGGCCGAGGCGCCCGGCAATCGCGGGCCGGGCAAGACCCTGTTCGTGACGACGCCCGCCGGCGAAGCCGAGTTCTTCGCCCTGTTGCGTGAGGCGCTCGGCAGCTTCGACCTGATCGAGCTGAGCGCCGGCCTGGCGCTGGTCGACGCCCTTCCCGAGGCGGGGCGCCGCGAGCGTCTGGCGGCAACGGCGCGGAGTCTTCGAGAGAATATAGCGCGGCTCGAGGCGATCGCCGCGGCGACGCCGGTGGGGGCGGAACGCCGCGCACGCACGATCTGCTGACGCTTTGGAGCGCCAACCTCGGGGCGTCTGCGGGGGTGCTGGAACGGATTTCTCGCACGGCTGACTAGCACAAGACGCGCAGTCGGCGGCCCTCCTGTGACAGCTGCCAGCCGAACCGCTCGCCCCTCAGACGACAGATGACCTTTTGTTGTCAGCAATCGACCATCAACAGTCTGGTACCGGGAACATTTCGGGAATGCCCCTCCGAAATACGCTTTTCGGAGCAAGAACATTCAGCGAACTGCAATCGTTTGCGCGCGTATTACTGGAAACGCCGGGCGCTGGGTCTTTCACCATGGGCTCCGCAGCGAAACTGCGCTAGCCATTCCCCCTGGAGGCGCAAGCGATGGACGATCTGCTGGTGACCCAGGGCCAATTGCAGGCCGAGGCCGACGCGCTGGTAGAGGCGCTCGATCTCACGGCTGAGCTTGCGCAACTGGGCCAGCCCACCCGGGTCGGCAGCTCGGCGCTCGGCCTGATGGTGCGGCGCGATATCGACATCACGGTGAGCTGCAAGAAGCTCGACGCCGCTACGCTCGCCGCCTTCGCCGAACTCGGCGCCCGCCTGATGCAACGCACCGACCTGGTGCTCGGCGTCCGCTTCCGCAACGACGCCGGCAGCTGGAACGTCGAGCCCGAGCGCTATCCGGACGGCCTCTACCTCGGGCTATCGGTGCGTACCGCTGCCGGCGTCAACTGGACGTTCGACATCTGGCTGGTCGACCAGCCGGAGCGCCAGCCCGACCTGGCGCACCTCCGCACCCTGCTGCCGCGGCTGACGGATACGAGCCGCCGCACCATACTCGGCATCAAGCAGGTGCTGGCAAACGGCGACGCGGCGGACGGCAATATCCCCAGCGCCCTGGTATACGAGGCAGTGCTGGATCACGGGGTGCGGGATGTGGCGGGGTTTCGGGCTTGGCATGCGGGGCGGGCGGGATGAGCCGATACTAGCGTTCACCACAGGCTCCACCCGCCTGTGGTGAGCGCAAACTCCACCGCTTGCACCCCCGCCGCAATCACCCTAGCTTCAGGATCAGGCAGCGGGTTCCGCCGCCTCTATGTGGGTCGACTGTGAGGGGACGCTTTGGCGGGTTACCTCCGGGCCCACGGTGACGGGATTGCCGATAGGCGTTGCCCGTTTGCCGCGTGTTGTTTGCTCGTTCAGATCTCGGCTGCGCCCAGCGCTGCCCCCTTGCCCACCGCCGGTGGCCTTTTCTATGCGTTGACTGAGGCAGACGGCCCCCTCCCATCCTCCCCCATAAAGGGGGAGGTGCCCCGCTGGTGCGTTGGGCGCAATCGAAGACACGGCCTCAACTCTTCACCTCCCCCTTTATGGGGGAGGCCGGGAGGGGGCCGTCTCTATCAGTCGGGATGCCCCTAGACCGCGAGGAAGAACTCCATGCCTCGTGTCGGCAACAAGCAAAGCCCTGCAACGCCTACCGACGCACCAGCTACCGCCCCCGCCGACCCATCCCTCACCCCGCTCGACTTCCTCCTCGCCATCATGCGGGACGAGACGGCGACGCGGAGTGAGCGGGTGGATGCGGCCAATGAGGCGGCGCCGTATCTGCACTCCAAACACGCCACCGTCGACCATCGCTCATCCGATGGCAGCATGCGGCCGACCATTATCTTTTCGGGGATGCCGGATGATGCCAGTAGCGAACAGCACGGCGGCAGCGAACAGCGCGACAGTAGCGAACAGCGCGGCGGCGGAGAGTAGCGCGGCGACGCTGCGCATCGCGCTGCACCCCAAGCAGTGGGTGGCGTTCGGCTCGGCGGCGACCGAGATCCTTTATGGCGGGGCGGCCGGCGGGGGCAAATCGCACCTGATCCGGCAGGCGGCGATCAGTTGGTGTGCGGAAATCCCGGGGCTGCAGGTCTATCTGTTTCGCCGCATCCGCGAGGATCTGAGCAAGAACCATATGGAAGGCCCGTCGGGTTTTCGGGCGCTGCTGGCCGGCTGGGTGGCCTGTGGGTTTGTAGTGATCGTCGAGGACGAGATCCGCTTCTGGAACGGCAGCAAAATCTATCTCTGCCACTGCAAGGACGAGAAGGACCGCTTCAAGTACCAGGGCGCCGAGATCCATGTGCTGCTGATCGACGAGCTGACCCATTTCACCGAGGTGATCTACCGGTTCCTGCGCAACCGCGTGCGGATGACCGGCATTGCCGTGCCCGAGAAATATGTTGGGCGCTTTCCCCGCATCCTCTGCGGCGCCAACCCCGGCGGGGTCGGGCACCAGTTCGTCAAGGTGACCTTCATCGACCCGGCGCCGCAGCTGGCGATTCACCGCGCCAGCCCGGCCGAAGGCGGCATGCTGCGCCAGTACATTCCGGCGCGGCTCGAGGACAACCCGAGTTTGACCCGCGACGACCCGGCCTACGAGGCGCGGCTCGAGGGGCTGGGCAGCGCCGCTTTGGTCAATGCCATGCGGCATGGCGACTGGGACATTATCGATGGGGCGTTCTTTGATTGCTGGTCGAGCCGGCTGCATGTCATCGAGCCCTTTGCGCTACCGGCCGACTGGGCGAAGTTCCGCTCCGGCGACTGGGGCAGCGCCCGGCCGTTCTCGTTCGGCTGGTGGGCGATCGTCGGCGACGACACCCGCCACCCGGTATCGGGCGTGCTGCTGCCGCGCGGCGCGCTGATCCGCTATCGCGAATGGTATGGCTGCGAGGTGGGGAAACCCAATAGGGGCCTGAAGCTGACCGCCGAACAGGTGGGCAAGGGCCTGGCGCAGCGCGAAACCGAAACGGTCGGCTTCGGCGTGCTGGACCCGGCGGCCTTTGCCGAGGATGGCGGGCCTTCGATCGCGAGCCGTATTACACTCGGGTCGGGGGCGAAGAAAATGTTCTTTCGCGGCGCCGACAACAAGCGGGTGTCGCAGCGCGGCGCCATGGGTGGCTGGGACATGCTGCGCCAGCGCCTCGTTGGCACGACGCTAGACGAAGACGGCAAGCCCAACCCCGAGGGGCGGCCGATGATTTATTGCTTTACCACCTGCCGCGACAGCATCCGCACCATCCCCATGCTGCAGCACGATGCGGCGCGGCCGGAAGATCTCGACACCGACATGGAAGACCACGCCGCCGACGACTGGCGCTATGCCGCGATGTCGCGCCCGTGGGTGCGCAATCGGCCGGCGCCCGAGCCTGGCAAAGCGCGCACTGGTTACAGCGCGGCGACGGGTGGCACTGGGCCGGGCGACTGGCAGAGTTACTGAGGGGGTTCGATTTGGACGGGCCCCGAAGAAGATATTGGGTTCGAGCGCGCTGAACGCGCAGTCGGCGCGCCCTCTCCCGCTTGCGGGGGAGGGGGGACCACGCGAAAGCGTGGTGGGAGGGGGGAGCCCCACGCTCTGACCTCAGGTGCCCCACGCACAGACGGGGGCGGCTGGGGCAAGGGCCGGTGTTTGTGGCACCCCCCTCCCACCAGCCTTTCGGCTGGTCCCCCCTCCCCCGCAAGCGGGAGAGGGCACCCGACTGCGTCACCGGCGCCGCCTGAAGCGAAGTTATCAGGAGTTCCGATGAGCGATCTCGCAAACACCGTGCCGGCTGCCGCCTCCCCTGCCCCGGTTGTGACCTCGCCAGGTCCGGCCCCGCTGGGCCGGACGCTGGCGCGGTTGAAGGCTGATTACCTGAACTATCTCGATGGCAAGCGCGCCGAGATCGACGAGCAGCAGCTGGCGCGGCGCTATTACCATGGCGCGCACTGGACGGCGAAGCAGATCAAGACGCTGAACCAGCGGAAGCAACCGGTGGTGACCTACAACCGCATGGCGCGGAAGATCAACGCCGTGGTCGGGTTGCTTGAGCGACAGCGCCAGGACCCCAAGGGTTATGCCCGCACGCCGCGCCACGAGGATGGGGCGGAGGTGGCGACCGCCGTGCTGCGCTATGTGCTCGATGAGCAGCGCTGGCAGGAAAAATCCCCCATTGCGGGCCTGAATGGCGCAGTCGACGGCATTGGCGGGCTCGAGCTCACGCTGGAAGCCGGCGACCGCGGTGACACTGAAGTCGGCTTCGAGATTGTCGACCCAGCCGGGTTCTTTTACGACCCGACTTCGACCCGCGCCGATTTCTCCGATGCCGGGTTCATGGGGATCGGCAAATGGGCCGATGCCAGCGAGTTGCTCGCCGCCTTCCCGGATAAGGAACGCGAGATCGAGGCCTCGGTGGACCTCGGTTCCGAGCTGACCACCAACCCGGACAGCGACGACAAATGGGCGATGGGCGACGAGCACCACCGCCGTATCAGGGTGATCGACCACTGGTACAAGCGCGGCAAGCAGTGGCACTTTTCGATCCATACCGGCGCCGCGATCCTCGCCGAGGGCGAGAGCTACCTCATCGACGAGAAGCGCCGCACCATCTGCAAGTATGTGATGTTTTCGGCCAATGTCGATCACGACGGCGACCGTTACGGCTTCTTCCGCAACATGAAATCGGCCCAGGACGAGATCAACCAGCGCCGCTCCAAGGGGCTGCACCAGAGCCAGTCGCGCCGCATCGTCATCCGCGATGGCGAGGGGCTGGAGCCGGAAAAGATCCGCGCCGAACTCGCCCGCCCCGATGGCGTGGTGGTGGTGCCGGTGGGCGCCGAGATGCCGCAATTCGACGATGCGGCGCGCGGCGCCGAACTCGGGGCGAACCTGGGGTTTCTCGAGGAAGCCAAGCAGGAGATCGAGAATTACGGTTTCAACCCGGCGCTGCTGGGCGTGGGGGTTGAGGATATGAGCGGCCGCGCCATTGCGCTGCAGCAGCAGGCGGGGATTGCCGAACTCGGCCCGTATTTGCTCGGCTATCGCGGCTGGAAGCAGCGGGTGTATCGCGCCATCTGGAATGCGGTGCAGAGCCTGTGGACCGCTGAACGCTGGATCCGCGTTACCGATGACGAGGGCTTAGGCGGCTGGCTCGCGGTCAACCGGCTGGCGATCGACCCGCGCACCGGGCAGCCGACCATCACCAATGCGCTGGGTGCGCTCGATGTCGATATCATCCTCGATGAGGGGCCTGACACCGTGACCATGCAGGCCGACACCAACGACTCGGTGCGCCAGGCGCTCGCGGCAGTCGGCCCGCTGCTGCAGCCGGCCGTGGCCGCGGCAGCGCTCGAAGTGCTGATCGAAACCTCGTCGATGCCGTCCTCGGCGAAAAAGAAGTTCCGCGATGCGACGCGGCAGCGGCCGCAGCCGCCCGACCCGAGGGAACAGCAGGCCGTGATGCTGCAGCAGCAGGCGGCAATGCTCGAGCTGCAGGGGAAGGCTTTGGATAATAGGAAGACCGAGGCCGAGACGAAGAAGCTGATGGCCGAGGCCGTGGATATCGGCGCTGAGCGCCAGGCCGAAGAGCTGGAGCAGCGGATCGATGCCGTTGAACGGCAGGATGAGCTCTTGGCGCGGCGCGAAGAGCAGGATGCAAGGCGGATGAACCGGCAGCTGGAGCTGGCGGGGCGCGAGTTGCAGCTGCGGGCGGCGGAGGTGCGGGCGGGGACGAGTGAACTCCCTATTCTGGTTCCGGGCGCACTTTCGCACGGACGGTGCGACATCGTCCCCTCGCCCCTGAGGGGAGAGGGCAGTGTAGCTAGGACCGCCAGGTCCGTAGCGAAACTGGGTGAGGGGTTCAGCTTCTCAGCGAACGCGAGTTGCACCGCTTCACCCCTCAACCGGCCTGCGGCCACCTTCTCCCCTGAGGGGAGAAGGGACAGCGTAGCCTGACACATTTGTGCGCTTGGCGCCCCTCACCCTAACCCTCTCCCCAGAGGGGCGAGGGGACGCACTTTGCGCGGACAGTGCCACAACGCCCCCTCGCCCCTCAGGGGAGAGGGCCGGGGTGAGGGGTAGCCAAGCAAACGGGCCCCACCAAGCCCACCCCCACCCCACGCACGACATTTCCGTCCGCGCCACGATACGGCGCACGGGCCACCGGCGCCCTCTTGCCGGTACCGCGACGCTCTCTGCGACAGTGAGGGTTCACGCCATCGGACGCGAGAGTCCGGGAGACACGAGATGAACGACGACATTGAAACCGGCATCACTGCCGACGATACCGCCTTGTTCAATGCCACGGTGGCGGGCGATGCGCCCGAGATTGTGGCAAGCCCGGTGGCGCCGGCTGAGCCGACGGAACCCCGGCCCGAACCTGCCATTCCTCCGGCCCGGCTCCGTGAAGAAGCCGATGCGCGGCGGGCGGCGGAGCGGGATCGGGATGAGTTGCGGGCGCGGCTGGGCCGGCTCGAAGCGCAGCAGCACCAGCCGCAGGCAGCGGCGCGGCCGCCGGAATTCTGGGACAACCCGGATGAATGGGGCCGCTCGCTGGTGACCCCGATCCATGAGCAGCTGTTCCAGCAGCGGCAGGGCGTGTCTCGCCTCCTCGCGGAGGACAAGCATGGCTCGGACACGGTGCGGGCTGCCTACAATGCGCTCGGGCAGGCCATGCAGGCCGACCCCGCGGTGCAGACGGATTACTTGCGCATCATGCGTTCGAGCCACCCCTATGGGGAGCTCGTCGCCTGGCACAAGAACCGTCAGGTGCTCGATGAGATCCGCAGCGACCCCGCTGCCTATCGCAGCCGCGTTCTCGATGAGGCGATGCGGGACCCCGAAGTCCAGCAGCGTTTCCTCGCCCAGTTGCGGGGCACTGCCCAACCCACCGTCGCTGCCCCCCGTCGTTCCGCCGTGCCGCATATCCCCTCGCTGCAGAGCATCGGCACTGCCGCCGGCCCCGCATCCGCGGCCGGCGACCAATCCGATGCCGAGCTGTTTTCGGCAACCACCCGCCGACGGCGCTGAGCGCGTCTAGGCTGAGCATCAGGACCATCAAAACATGGCTCTCTCCCCCAACCACCCCAATAATGAAGTGGTGAAGTTCCGCCAGGATGTCGCTTACGACTTCCTGCGTTCGTCCCGCTTCGACCCCTATATGGGCGACGATTCCACCGCGGTGATCGTGCGCCTCTCCGATCTCGAAGCCGATGGCAAGGAGATCCGCGTGCCGCTGGTCACCCAGCTCTCCGGCGATGGCGTCGGCGCCGGCACGCTCCGCGGCAACGAAGAGCAGATCGACAGCTATGGCATGCCGCTCTGGGCCGACTGGGCCCGAAACGCGGTGGCCAATAACCGGGCGCAGAACAAGGAGAGCTCGTTCTCGGTGCGCTCCACGGCGCGGAGCCTCCTGCGTGGCTGGTCGAAGCGCATCGTGCGCGACGACCTGGTCGATACGCTGCTCTCGATCCCCACCTCGGCGATGCAGGCCGGCCGCTTCGGCAACCCGGGCAACCGCGTCAACGGCATCAAGTGGGCGGCGGCAACCGCCGGCAACAAGAATGCCTGGGTGACGGCCAATGCCGATCGCGTGGTGTTCGGCTCGGCGCTCTCCAACTACTCGACCACCTTTGCGACCGCAGTGGGCAACGTCGATGCCACCTCCGACAAGATGTCGGCGGCGGTGGGCGGCCTGTTGAAAGACCAGGCCAAGCAGACCGGCGTCGACCCCAACAACCCGGGCGTCTACAACGGCCGGCCGCGCATCAACCCCTATATGCAGGCCGAGGGCGACCAGGAATGGTTCGTCTGCTTCGTCGGCGCCCGCGGTTTCCGTGATTTGAAGGCCGACCCGGTGATGACCGCGGCCAACCGCGAGGCGCGCAACCGCGAAGGCGGCGACCCGACCAAGACCAACCCGCTGTTTACCGGTGGGGCGCTGGTCTATGACGGGGTGATCTATCTCGAAATCCCCGAGATCACCCAGCGCCTGTTGCTGAAGGGCGTCGGCGCGGCCGGCATCGATGTCGAACCGGTGTTCCTCTGCGGCCAGGGCGCGCTGGCCTATGCGCTGGGCCAGATGCCCCGCCCCACCACGCTCGAAGACGGCGACTACGACTTCGTCACCGGCATGGGCATCGAAGCCCAGTATGGCGTGGGCAAAATCGCCAAGGCCCCGCTGGCGGCGGGCGCCTCGGCGACGATCGGCTCGCTGGTCGATTGGGGCATGGTGACCGGGTTTGTTTCGGGGGTGGGGAATAGCTAACCACCAGCCTCTCGGTCATCCTCCCCCGCGTGGCGGGGGAGGGGGACCGCCGAAGGCGGTGGAGGGGGCGGCGAGACTCTCAGTCGCCCCCTCGCCTAGTGCCCACAAAGTCAGGGCAGACCTGTGAGTCTGACCGCCCCCTCCACCAGCTTCGCTGGTCCCCTCCCCCGCCCCGCGGGGAGGATCACTGCACCATCGGTGCGGGATCTCACCCCCTCCCCCATTCACAAAGGAGATCGGCCATGGCTGATCGTAATGCCTATAGCCAGCCGCAGGTTGGCAACCAGGGTTTTGCCCGCACCATGAAGTGCCTCGGCGCCGATGTTGCACTGGCGACCGGCGACCTGGCCCTCAACAAGACCGTCGGCCTGTTCGTCGTGCCGCGCGGCTTCGTGCTCACCGGCCTGTCGCTGGTGGTGCCCGATCTCGACAGCAACGGCTCGCCGCTCGTCACCTTCGCCATCGGCGATGCCGCAGACGATGACCGGTTCATCGCCACCGGCGCCACCACCGGCCAGGCCGGCGGCACCAATACGACGCTGGCGGCCACCGGGCTCAACTACGAGTTCACCGCCGATACCGAGATCGTCTGGAAGACCTCGGCCGCCGCGGCGACGGCGGTGGCCGGCACCATCCAGCCGCGCTTTTTCGGCTACATGAAGTAGGGCCGGGAACATGCCCAGCGTCACCTACCATGCGCCCGAGGGCGACAGCGAAGTGGTGAGCCTTGCGGGGCTCCGCTTCTTCGATGGCGAGCCGCGCGACATCGACGGCGTCGAGCACGCGGTGCTGCTCGCAAAGCTTGGCCAGAACCCGCATTTCGAGGTCGAGGGCTTCGCGCCAATCACTGTCCTCGACCAGACCGACCCGCCGGTGATCGGCCTCCGCGCCATCCACAATGGCGGTGGCCGCTTCATCATCGTCCGCGGCGATCGGGACCAGCGGGTGAAGGATGGGCTGAACAAGGCGGAAGCCGCGGCGTTCAATGCGCTGTCAGAGGCGGAAAAGCAGGCGTTTGTGGGTTAGTGCCCGCGAGGGGGATAGCCTTGCGCGGAAAGAATACCCCCACCCTGTCCCTCCCCCGCAAGGGGAGGAGACGCTCACACCGGCGCCAGTGTTTTGGTCTCCCTCCCCCTTGCGGGGAGGGGACAGGGGTGGGGGTGCCTTTCCCGCACCAGCCTGTCAGTCGCGTTGCCCCGATCTTCGTACAACCTCCCCAAGAGCCCCCCATGCCCAAAACCCGCATCGAACTCGTCAACCGCGCCCTCTCCGAGCTTGGCGTCGTCGGCGCCGGGCAGACAGCTTCGGCCGAGGATTTCGAGGTGATCGACAAGGCCGTGCCGCCAGTGATGGGCGATCTCGCCACCCGCGATATCTGGGTGTGGGGCGACCCCGATGCCTATGACGACGATGCTTTCGACCATCTCGCGGTGCTGCTCGCCAATGCCCGGGCCCGCGCCTTCGGCGTTTTGCCCGATGAGCAGAAGCGGCTCCTCGCCGAGGCACGGCTGCGCGGACTGAAGCCCACGATCCTCTCCGGACGCACCCAGGAAATCGAGTATTTCTGATGCCGCCGCTCCCCTGGCCTGCCGGCCAGGGCGCCGTTCCCGGCATTGCAAGCCGCACCTTTGGCGGCGGCTCCGCCACCCCTGCTACCCGCATACACGCAAGCCTCCAGGGAGCCCGAAGATGGCACTGACTTATCCCGAGTACGCCACCCCACAGCCTTCGCAGACGAGACGGTGGACTCACGTTTGAAGTGCAACAGGTTTGATGAAGCCCGAGATGACCTCGTTTGGGGTTTTGAAGGCAAGGCATTTTCTCGGGATGTTGTTGTAGGCGGTTGCGATGGCGTTGAGTTGGTCGTCGGTGACGTCGTCGAGATTGGTCTTTCGAGGCAGCCAGCGCCTTAGCCTTCCGATGGCGTTCTCGATGCCTCCCTTCTGCCAAGGCGAGTGAGGATCACAGAAGAAGGTGCCGTGTTCGAGCTTGGCGCTGAGCTTGTAGTGCAGGGCGAACTCGGTGCCGTTGTCGATGGTGAGCGAGCGGCGCAGCGGGCGTGGCCGGTTGGCTAGATCAGCCCCGAGCTGTCGTCTGATGGTGTCGGCTGTTTTGTTGGGCAGACGGGCCAGAGTGAGATCGCGCGAGGTGCGCTCGAAGGTGACCAGGAGGAACTGGCCATAGCGGGAGAAGGCCATCAGGTCGGCCTCCAGGTGCCCCGGTACCAAGCGGTTGTCGGCCTCTTGGGGGCGCAGCTCGATCGAGCGGCGACGGCTCATTCGGCTGGCCGGCGAGCCGCCGCGCTTGCCCAGCGGGAGTGTCAGGATTTCCGTGTGCTTGCGGGCGGTTGCACATTACGCCGCCATGGCTTTGATGAATCGTTCGCCGAAGATGACGGCGAACTGAGGCTTTGCCATTGACCACTCACGAGGCGGCATTTTCCACTCCTTCTCGGAGCGGTTCAAGATCAGATAGAGCAGCTTGGTTGCTGCCTCGTCGGTGGGGAAGTGGCCCCTGGCTCGGACGGCTCGTCTGAGCTTGGAGTTCAGCGCTTCGATGGCGTTGGTCGTATAGATGATCCGTCGCACGGCATCGGGGAAGGCGAAGAACGGGATGATCTCGCTCCACACCCGCCGCCAGCTCTGGCCGATCGCGGGATAGCGCTTGCCCCATTCGCTGGCTTCGAAGGCGACCAGCGCCTCTTCGGCGGCCTTGGCATCGACGGCGCGGTATATGCTCTTCAGCGCCCCCACCAGCGGCTTGCGGTCCTTCCACGATACGAAGTCCATGGAGTTGCGCAGCAGGTGGACGATGCAGGTCTGGACCACGGCTTGTGGGAACACGGCGGTGATGGCGTCGGGGAAGCCCTTGAGGCCATCGACGACGGCCAGCATGATATCCTCGGTGCCTCGGTTGCGGAGCTCGTTCATGACCCTGAGCCAGAACTTGGCGCCTTCGTTCTGCTCGACCCACATGCCGAGCACCTCCTTGCCGCCGTCGGCGCGCACGCCCAGCGCGATATGGATCGCTTTGGAGCGGACCATGCCTTCGTCGCGGATCTTCACCCGGATGGCATCGAAGAACACCAGGGGATAAGCCGGATCGAGCGGGCGGGCCTGCCAGGCGGCGACCTCATCGAGCACGGCATCGGTCACCGTCGATATCAGGGCGGCAGACACCTCGATGCCGTAAAGCTCGCGCAGATGCCCGGTAATCTCCCGCGTGCTCATGCCGCGCGCGTACATCGAGATGATCTTGTCGTCGAAGCCGGGAAAGCGACGCTGATACTTGGCGATCAGTTGCGGGTCAAAGTTGCCCTGACGATCACGGGGGACGTCGATCTCGATCTTGCCGGTGTCCGTCACCACCGTCTTGTGGCCGTAGCCATTGCGGCTGTTGCCCACCTGTTCATCGCCGCCCAGATGATGATCCATCTCGGCATTGAGCGCACGTTCGGCCAGCGCCTTCTTCAGCGTATCCAGCAATCCGCCCTGATCGAGGGCGGCGGCGGCATCGCTGCCAGCCAGAAGCTGGTCGAGTAAATCAGCCGGGATCACCGGCTCTTTGCGTCGGGACATAGGGAAGACTCCTTCTCACCCATTATGCCCGCCCGCACACCGAAATCAGGACAGTCCCTGCCCAGCTGGCCGCGTCGGCTCTTGGCCCTGGGCAGCAGCCGATGCCAGTAATCCTTCTGCGCCGAGCGGTGATAGATGAACCGATAGATAGACTCGGCGCTGATCAGCGTGCGACCATGCTCGAGCGCCAGTCGGCCGGCGATCTGCTCAGGTGAACGTCCCATCGCAAGGCCGTTCCTTACCAGCTCCTGCAGGTCCGGCTGGCGCGCCAGCTTGAAGCGGGCATCCCAACGTCGGCGCCTAAGCGCCAGGCCGTGCGCCCGCTCCCCGTCATAGCCGCCGCGCCACTGCTTGCTCGGCTGGCTGTTGCGTGCCAACTCCCGGCTCACCGTCGAGGCTGGCCGTCCAAGTTGCCGCCCCATCCAGTTCAACGAACGCTTCTCGCCACACCAGATCTCAATCTGAACCCGCTCCCGCTGGCTCAACTGCTCATATTTTCGTCCCATCGCGCAAACACCCTAGGTTGTGTGGACTTTTGGGATTCCCAAATCAGCTGAGGGATGATTTAAGACTGCTTTTTGGGAGGCAGTTTTGGGCGTTCTGGATCGATTGGTTCTGAGTGACGAGCATTGGAATTGGATGAGCGGTCTGGTGATCGGCCGTCCGGACCAGCGTGGCTCGACCGGGCGCGACAACCGGATGTTTGTCGAAGGGGTGCTGTGGATCACGCGTACCGGCTCGCCGTGGCGGGACCTTCCCGAGGTCTTCGGCGAGTGGAACAGCGTGTTCCGTCGGTTCAGCCGCTGGAGCACCAAAGGCGTCTGGTGGCGTATCTTCGAGGCGATATCCGATGATCCGGACTTCGAATACCTGATCGTCGACTCGACCATCGTTCGCGCCCATCAGCATGCTGCAGGGGCCAAAGGGGGGCCTGAAGATCAGGCCATTGGCCGCTCGCGCGGGGGACTGAGCACCAAGATCCACATGGCCGTACGCGGCCTGGGCTGCCCGGTACGCTTCATTCTCACTGCCGGCCAGAAGGGCGATGCGCCACAAGCCGAACCACTGATCAAGGGCCTGCCTGCCGACGTCGTCATGGCCGATACCGCCTACGACTCCGACGCTCTGCGGCAAGCCATCGCCGAAAAGGGTGCCCTCGCCGTCATTCCCAACAATCCATCACGTGCCATCAAGCACAAGCTCGACAGGCACCTCTACGCCCAGCGCCATCTCATCGAGTGCTGCTTCTCAAAGCTAAAGCAGTTCCGACGCGTCGCAACACGCTTCGAAAAAACCGCTAGAAACTACCTCGCCGTCGTCACTATCGCGGCAACCGTACTATGGTTGCGGTAAGTGTCCACACAACCTAGCAGGTGTTGCACTTGTTCCGTGAATTCGGGACTCACCAACCTGCTCGACCTGTGGGACCAGGGCGTCGCCCAGGGCAAGGCCGATCGCTACGAGCGCGAAGCGCCGCAGCAGTTCGCCAACGCGACAGCCCCGTTGTCGGAGTTCGGCCTCACCACGCCGCCCGACCAAATGCGCGCCCTGTTTGCCAACCCCAACACGCGGCCGCTTGCCGTACAGATGGTGCAGGAAGCGTCGGCACGGCGCGCGGCTGCGAGTGATCCAATGAAGCAGTTGCGACTGATGAAGGCGCAGTGGGACCTGAAGCAGGCGCAGCTCGGCTCAGGTGATCCTGCTCCGACGGGCAACGACACACCTCCCGCTGGCTGGCAAGACTCCGCAGATGTCTGGAACTATCTCACCCCCGAGGAGCGCGAGCTATGGCAGAGCTAACCATCGAGCAACAGAAAACGCTCGCACTAGTAGCCGCCCGGAAGCGGCTGATCGAGGCGGGAGCGTCGGCCGTCGCCAGTTCTAACCACGTCCAAGGGCAACCAGCGATTGGAGACTGGTCGGCTAACTCCGAAAACGTAAGGAAGTCGCTTGCGCCATACAGCGTGCACAACCAGCCTTCGCTTGGCGATGTACTGGACGCGTTTCAGATGGGCGCCCACAATGGTCTGACCTGGGGTTTCGGTGACGAAATCAACGCCGGGCTGCAGGCACCCCTTCGCACGGCCGGGCAGGCGATCGACGGGGATCTGATTGACCTCGGAAAAGCTTACAGCGAGGGGCTGGCCGATACCCGTGCCTATATGGATGAGAGAACCAGCAAATCGCCAGGGGCCGCGTTTGTCGGGGAACTGGTTGGCGGTCTCGCCAGCGGCAGCACCTTGGCCAAGCTCGGGACGACCGCGATGAAGGCCGGAGTGCCTGTCCTGGAAACGATCGTTCGAGGCCTGTTGGAAGGAGGAGTTTATGGGGGTATCAGCGGATTTGGAAACAGCAGGTCGGAGGACCTGTTGGGTCGTCTCGGGGATGCTGCAACAGGCGCGCTTTGGGGCGCCGGAACAGGCTCCATCGTCAGCGGCGGCGGTGCGGCACTGAGTGGGGCTGGCAAGAAGATGCCGGTTTCAACGGTCAAGGAGCTGGAGGAGGCGGCACTGGCGAAGTATGCGCAAGCCGGGGCGGCCGGTGTCAAGGCCAGAAAGCCACAGACCGCAACCCTCGGAGCCACGATCCGCGACCTCGCCGAATCCAACGGGCTCGTCTCGAGTAACGGCCGGCTGGGCACCTCGCATATTGCCGACGCGATCAGGGCATTCGACGACGCTGCAGGACGCAAGATGAGCGTGGCCCAGATGAAGGCTATGCGAGTGAGGCTGACTGACCTGACGAAAAGCAGCGACCCGACCGAACAGCGCATCGCCACACAGATGCTCGAAGAGCTCGACAGGTTCACTGGCTCGCTTGACCCGAGCCTGAAGGCAGGCAACGAGCTTTTCCACAGTGCCACGAAGGGCGATCTCATCGAGAGCGCTATCGAACGTGCCCGCGGACGCACTGGGCCGGACTTCGAGAAGGCCCTGCGCACGGAATTCGGGACCCTGAAGCATCAGATCATCAAGGGGGAGCTTAAGGGACTGACCGCGGCAGAGATCGATGCGATCATCAGGGTTGCCGATGGCACGCCTATCTCAAACGCCCTGCGCGGCATCGGGCAACTTGCCCCTCCCGGCGCGCTCCCAACCTTGGCCCTCGGCTTGGCTGCAAAGGAGCCCACGATCGGCGCGTTGGCCGCTCTCACGCTAGGCGGGGCGGGGGTTGGGAGTCGTGTTGCCGCAAACACCTTGACGAAGAACGCCGCCAAATCAGCGGCCTTGATCGCACGGAACGGCGGCGTGGCCGTGCCGCGCAGGCAACTGACTGCAGAGGAACTGGCCCTGATCGCCGCGCTTGTTCGCGGGGCAAGTCTCGAAGCGGGTCAATCACCTCTGGAAACGCCGGCCAGCCCAGCCATGGCGCCATAGGCCCCGATCCAATCAACCCAACAGAGTTCGCCGACACGAGCAACAGCTCAAGACGCGTTCACCCTACACTGGGTAGGCTACTCCCGTCCGATCGAACACCTGGCTTCGCTCTGAGCGGAGGGCGTGCTTAGCCTCCGGATCAATGTTTACTTGGGCCACCATGGCAAGTGCCACCATTCGGGCCACAACTTGCCAAGCGCGACAAATGCGGCGAAGGCGATGGCCACCAGGACCCATCGGATGTACCGCAACTCAAAGAGCACCGCCCGAGTGTTTTCCGCCATGCGGACGCGCGTCTTGTCACCCTCGGACATGCGATCATAGAGCTCTTTCTCGCGTACGAGTTCCTCTAGCCGAGACATCAGGGGGACACATCCATATTGAAGCCATCGGCAATATGGACACAGGTCCTTGGCGCAGCAAGATGCTATGTTAAGTCTGGGCCCTCGGGGCAGCAATAGCTCATCCATCCACTGCAATCCCTGCCAGGCAGACGAGGCCAAGGCTGAACCCAACGAGACTGCCTGTCGCGGCTACACCTGCAGTGTGACCGTTGCGTTGTACCGGTCGCGCGCCGAGGATCGATGACGTCATCGGCAGGCTCGAGTTCCGTGCACTGGCCTCGGCAGTAACGAGCAGATGCGCGAGCCTATCGAACTCCTCGTCAGAGGCGGCAGGACAGCGGTGCCCCGACGGCACGCTGACCGTCGCGCCCGATCAGTCGATCCTCGCCGACGCGCACCACATGCTCCGGTGACCTGCCTCAACCCGACACCAACCGAGTATTGCTGATGCCGCCGATCATTTTCCCCACCGGCACTGCGCCCGGGTTGAACCCCAGCGAGAGCGGCGGCCGGCTGATCAACGCCGTGGCCGAGCGCGCTCCGCCCGGCTCGCGCAGCGAGATCGTCTGGCGCCGGGTCGCCGGGCTGATCGCCCGCTTCACCACGGCGCAGACCGCCATTCGCGGCGCGCTGCTGGTCGGCTCGGTGCTCTATGTCGTCTCGGGTACGAAGGCCTATTCGGTGACCGCGAGCTATGTGGTGACCGAGCTGACCGGCACGGTCGGCGGCACGGGCCCGGTGAGCATGGCGCGCAACATGAAGGCGCCGGTGCCCGATGTGCTGATTGTCCATTCCTCGGGCATGTCGGCGATCAACATTTCCGGCGCTTCGGTCGCGGCGTTCAGCGATGGCGACCTGCCGGCGGTCAATTCGATCTGCTTCGTCGATGGCTATTTCATCGTCACCGCCGAAGCCGGGCTCGCCTACCAGTCAGGCCTCAACGACACGAGCTTCGCCTCGGTCGATCGCACCGCGGCCGAAGCCGACCCCGACGGGCTCTATCGCGCCATCACCACCGGCAGCGACCTGATCCTGATGGGCACCGCATCGCTCGAATTCTACGCCAATGCCGGCAACCCCACGGGCTTTGCCTTCAACCGCGGCGTGGTGGTGCCGATCGGGCTCAAGGGGCCGAACGCGGTGGCCGGATTCGAGCCGGGCTTTGCCGATACCGTGCTGTTCGTGGCCAACGACAACACGGTGCGCCGGCTGCAGGGCTATGATCCGATGCCGGTTTCCGGCCCCGAGCTCAACCGGCTGATCGAGGCGGTGACCGACCCGGCCGAGCTCGTCGCCTGGGTCTACCAGGCGGCCGGCCACCCCTATTGGGTGCTGAGCGGGCCGGGCTGGACCTGGGTCTACGACGTTTCGACCGGCAGCTGGCACGAACGGCAGAGCTATGGCGCGCCCGACTGGCGCTGCCGCTATGGCATTGCCGCCTGGAGCAAGTGGTTCACCTTCGATCGCGACAGCGGCCGGGCGTTCGAATTGAGCTCGAGCACGCGGCGCGACGCCGAGCGGCCGCTGGTGTGGACGCTGCGCTCGAGCCAGGCGCACCGCTTCCCCGGCCGCGCCGTGATCCACAAGGCCAGCTTCGATTTCGAAACCGGCATCGGCATCGACGCCGGCATCTCGCCGATCGAAACCGAGCCGGTGGTGCGCATCCGTTGGTCTGACGATGGCGGGCGGAACTGGGGCAACCCCTTGACCCGCCGGCTCGGCACCGAGGGCGAAGACGTCGCCATCGACATCAACCAGGCCGGGCTCACCGGCCGCCGCGGCCGGATCTGGGAAATGAGCATTTCCGATCCCGTGGAGATCGCCTTTTTCGGCGCCGCCATGGATATCGAGGAGCGCGCCGCGTGAGCACCGCCGACACTTTGCGGCCCATTCCGCGGCCGGGCGCCCGGCTGGTCGAGGCTGACGGGACGATGGCCAAGCTTTGGTACGACTGGTTCAACCAGCTGGGCCAGAAGCTCAATGAGCTGACCCCGCTCGAAGCCGGCGCCAGCTACAACCCGCCGCTGCTCGCCGATGGCGCCGGCGACACCACCAGCGTCACCGTGCCGGGCGCCGCGCTCGGCGATTTCGCCAGCGCCGCGTTCTCGCTGGCTACGGCAGGCATCACCATCACCGCCTGGGTGAGTGCCCAGCACACCGTGTCGGTGCGCTTCCAGAACGAAACCGGCATCCCCCTCGACTACGGCAGCGGCACCCTTGTCGCGCGGGTGCAGAAATGAGCGTGGTGAATGGTGAGTGGTGAATTGTGAATGGTGGCCTCAGCGCTTGCCGCAGACCTCACTGCTCGTCTTCACCCTTCGCCATTCACCATTCCCCATTCCCCATTCCCCACAGGAGCCTCCTATGGCAGACATCTTTGAAACCATCGGCGATTGGCTCGGCCTCAACAAGGGCAAGGCCACCCAGAAGGCGGCCGAGCAGAACCGCGGCGAGATCGATAAGCTCGCGACCACCGGCCGCGACATCATCGGCGGCATCCAGGGCGTCACCGGCGATTATCTCGATCTCGGCAAGCTCGGCGCCGGCCGCTACGCCGATGCCATGGGCCTCAACGGCGCCGATGGCTATGCCCGCGCCGAGGAAGCGTTCCGCGCCGGCCCGGGCTACCAGTTCGCGCTCGACCAGGGGCTCGACGCGGTGGCCCGCAAGGGCTCGGCCATGGGCCGGCTCGACTAGGGAATACCGATCTCGACCTGATGCGCTACGCCACCGGCTATGCCGACCAGGCCTGGGGCAACTGGATGAACGGGCTTTCCGGCTACAACAACATGTATGGCCAGGGGGTCGGCGGCGACGTCGCCGCCCGCGGCGCCGGCCTCGATTTCGAGAGCGGTCTCACCTCCAGCTACATGGGCGCCAACAACCAGGTCGCCGCCGGCAAGGAAGCCGGCCAGGGCGCCATGCTGGACGCGCTCGGCACCATCGCCGGCATCGGCGGCCGCCTCGCCGGCGGCGGTGCGTTCGGCGGCTATGGCGGCTTCAAAGGCGGCGGCGGCCTGGGGCCGAACACGCTCGACGGCACCGTCACCCAACGATAGGAGCCCCGAGATGGCGCTGAACTACCCCGGCTACGTCGTCCCGCAGCCCTCTGAGACTAAAATCACCGACCTGCTCGACCTGTGGGACCAGGGCGTCGCCCAGGGCAAGGCCGACCGCTACGAGCGCGAGGCGCCGCAACAGTTCGCCAACGCGACCGCGCCGTTGTCGGAGTTCGGGCTGACGATGCCGCCCGATCAGATGCGCGCGCTGTTTGCCAATCCGGAGACGCGGGCCCTGGCGTTGCAGCAGTACCGGGCGGCATCACAGCGCCGCGCCGACGCCTACGATCCGTTGCTCCAACTGCAGATCGAGCAGTCGCAGTACGGATTAGCCCGGGCCCCGCAGCCCACAGGAACAATCGACAGGTCGACCTACGGCCCACCGGTTGGCTCGGGACTCGCGGTCGGTGACATCGCCGCGATGCTGCGGCCAGGATCGAGGATTTGAGATGGCAGACATCACACTGGAACAGGTGGCGGAAGGCATTCGTGCTGCCGAGGCCGCCGGAGACACCGCAGCCGTAACGATGCTCCGTGCTGCCTATCGACAGATGGAACAGCAACAGCCGCCCACCGCCGGCGACTTGCCAGTGCCGGGTTCTCCATCCCTCGCACAGCCGCCTGCCCCGGCAGAGGACGGCTACCGGCAAAGCTATGTCGGGCAAGGCATGTCGGGGTTGAACGAGGGCATAGCGCTGGGTCTCGGTGGCCTCGTTGACCTCTCGAACTTGGTGGTGGGAAAGGCGATGTCCGACATCAACTCGGTCGCCGGCACCAATTTCCAGCCTTCGGCCAAGCCGTTTGGCGGCTCGGAAATGTGGCTGGAACTGCTTGCCCCACGATCTACGAGCCCAGCACCGACCCGGGCAAACAGATCGTGCGCAGGATCGCCCAGGAGGCAGGCGCTATGGCGCCAATTGCGCTGCCCCTGGGCATGCTTTCCAGAACCCCGGTGCGCACCATAGCTGCGGAGACAACAGCCGCGGCCACCGGCGGCACCGCCGCGGCTGTGACACAGCAACTCTTGCCGGGCAACAAGGCAGCCGAGGCAGCCGCTTCGCTGGTCGGAGGCTTCGGTCCTGCAGCCATCGCCACGACCCTGCGTCGCGCGTTTGGCACCTATGTGCCCTCCAGTCTCGAAGCACTGCGCGAAACGAAAATCGCGTCGTACACCGACGCGGACGAGCTGGGGGCCCGCTACAAACGGTCAGCGGTCAAGCAACTTGGCAGGACCATCGCCGGGACCATCGCCGGTCAAACGATCAACTCCAGCGGACAAGCTCTTGCCAACGAGGTGCTCGACGAGATCAGGAGACTAGGCAAGAAGGGCAAGCCTCAGCCCTCGCTCAACGAACTCAATGAACTGCACCAGCGGGTTCGGGCCGCCGCAAACTCGGTCGACCAGGGTGAGGCAGCGGTTGCCCGCCTCATGTCCGACGATATCGATCAGTTCATCAACTCGGCCAGCGCCGGCCTATTCAAGTCAAAGAGCCCGGCGCAGGCAGGACCAACCGTCGAGGCAGCGCTCGTCGCCAATCAGCGTTTGCGCAACAGCGAGCTGATCGCCGAGGTAGTCCAGAAGGCGAGGGAAGCGGCCAAGGGGCGAGGCGTAGACAGCCAGATCATGCGGGACGGGATGCGAGCCATCATCAATGACCAGCGCAAATACTCAAGGTTCAGCCCCGACGAGCAACGTTTGATGCGGCAACTGGCCGAAGATGGCGCGACCGACAAGCTCCTTGGATTTATCAGCAAGTTCGCACCATCTGACAGCAAAGTCGCCGAGGTCGGCACCGCTGTGGCTACACAGGTCGACCCGTACCTCGCCGGCCTCGTCGCCACGGCCGGGACTACGGCAAAACTTGCGCCTGACCTAATCGCCGCCGGCCGGGCGACGAGGCTACAAGACGCCGTTCAAAGTGCCCCACCCGTGAAGCGCTTCTTCCTCACCGACGCGGACAAGGCCGCCATGACCGCCGTTCCCGGCGTTGCCGCTGTAACCCAGAATCGTCCCGACCTCGGACTGGCGGCCTGGCTGTCGCGCAACGGCCACGCTGATCTTGCTGCCCAGCTTGCGGCCGGCAAGTTGACCCCGCGCGCAGCATATGAGGCGTCACGGCAGCGGCCACCCGCGAGTTGGCCCTTTTGACGGGGCCCGCCATCCGGCAAAAAGGGCCCGCACCCAATGGGTTACCCCCCGAATAGAGAAAAAAGCGGCGCGAAACGCATAAAGCACAGAACGAATATGATCACCGACGTTAGTTGTAGTAACGCAGACCTTCGCTGGCGATGAAGGATCTTGTCATCAATAAATTCTTGCAACTTCTTGTATTCATCGTCGGTTAAGTTTTCGTTGCTGTTTTTGTGTGCAACAATAGAAGAATCTGTGACAAACTTCAGGACAGAGTACATTTGACCTTGCTGTAGGTACATCAAACTCGAAAGCACACCGAACATCATTCCAGCTACGGTAACAATCAGTATCTCGGTACGGTCTGTGGCACGCCCCAGCACATACATGACTAGGTAGATGCCAAACAATCTGGATCCGATGAGCCAGATGTACGAGAAAACCAATCGCTCATTTTGCGAAAATGGAAACATGAAACCCCTCCCCGGTAGTGTGCTGGGCGAACATAGAGACGGCGGCGTTGGCCGTGAAGCACCCCGCGCCTTGCAAGTGCCACTTCCATTCTGGCCGCCGTTACTTCTCAGCGCTCTGGCGCGCGGCGCCTGGAGTGCAGCACAGCAGCCCTCACGGTGAACGCTCGTCGATAGGGGAGCGGGGCCTCCTGGTCGTGGTAGTCGGCGGCGCTCAGTCACACCTCGTGGTCCGCGCAGCGGCGGCAGGGGGGCCCTTCGGCATGAGTCCAAGCGGGGTTACGACGGCCAGTATTTCATCGCCATGGGCGCTACCATTGCGATAATTGCGATCAACAGCACAATCACCAACCAGAGCCCGTTTCGAAGCCCGAGTACCACTTCGTGAATGCTCTCGGCCGCTTCAGCAGCAAGTGCTGCGTCCCTCCGGCCGTTCACCAGGAGAATGTCTCGTTTCTCGTCGTCGATGTAGTAATCGAACTCGTACTTGCCGAACCGGCCAAGCTCCTTATGCAGAACATTGTCTGCGATCACCCGATCGATCTTCACGTCGACCAATTCGTCGCCGGCCCTGCGGAACTTCCTGATGACTTCGATCCGTGCGCGCAAATCCTCGCCAGCGATCTCGGCGGTGGTGCGCTCCCTCTTCGTCTCGGGCGATTCCATGCTCATCCCTCATGCTTTCAGGCGCTACGTTAGGTCTGGGTCCTTGGGGCAGCAATGCCCGGCGCAATCAGACCGGCAGTGTAGCGCGCCGTACCCCGACCGGAGGCCCGTGAGCGCGCGAGAGCTCCATCATCTTACGTTGCGGAGCCACACTACGAAACAGGCGCCCAGGCCGCCGCCAACCAGGACGCTAGCGAATATTTGCCCCTCTGGTGAGAAAACCTCCTGGTACAAGTAGAGGATCACCCCGAGGGTGAGCACTACAAGCCCCCCCAGGAAGCTAAAGAGCGGCCGGACCTGGACGTTCAGCAACGGCCGCCTCATGGCCCATCGTACTACGACCACGCCGCCTACTAAGAGGCCGGGCATTACTGAGAACTGCGCGAGCCTCTCTTGGTCCTCAAAATTACCCCGGTAGACAATGGTCGCGACCAGCCCCAGCACCACAGCAACCGCGAAGGCATACCAAATGTGTGGCCCCTTGGATTGGTACGTCTCGTCCACTACTGAGTCAGAAACTCGTAGCGATCAGGCGTCGCGTCAACGTCATCGCCGCGTGCCACGGGACGAGGCTTCCAGAGTTTTCTTGCGATCCAGACGATCGCGCCGGGGACTACGCTAAGTAGCAACACCAGCAGCGGGTTCAGCTCCGGCCTGACCTGGGAACCGGCTACCAATGCAAACATCCCGATCACGACCGCGATCACATACGCACCTTCCCAGAACATGGTTTCGCCGTCAGTACGGAACGCTTTCGCTCAGCCATACGTCCCCCCTTGGAAACACCTGGGGCGCCAACGCGCCTCTTGATACCATCACCAGCGACGGGGCCCTTTCCCGCCGAGGGACCGCTCGAACAAGCGGTCGCCAAGCCAGTTTTTCACGCTCCCCGCTGCCCAGCCCCAGAAGAAGGACATGACGACAGCCGATACCGGCGACTGAAGCAGCGTGTTATCGGATTTCGGCATGTTGAGGATCGGACTGAGAAACACCAGCATCCCCCACGACACCGCCAGCGACGGCTCCCCATAGCAGCGGGTTCGTTCGCTTCGTCCCTGGCTTCGGCTGCTGATCTGGATCTGTCATTATTCCCCCCGCTGAAGCACCAGCTCGCCTTGATCATACAGGCCCCCGGCCAAACGGACGAGGCAAGGCGCGGTCGCCAGAGGCGAAAAACAGCCGCCCGCCAGGTTCGGCCAGTTCCGGCTCCGGCGGCGCGCTTCAGCCGCCGGCGACACCGGGCGTCTAGTCAGTATCCGCTGCGAATTGCTCGCCGAGCAGTTCAGCCATCACGCTTCCCGGCGGAACAGCGCCCTTCTGGGCGGCGACCTTCTCATTCCACAGGTGAAGGGTGAGCGACGCGTCGGTGGTCACATCGGCTAGTTTGATGCCAGGGGCGAACACGTCGAGCGCGCGCCGCGGGTGCAGCGGGTAAAACACCTCGCGCGGTTGCGCCTGGGCAAGCACAGCATGCTTGCGCGCCAGCGCCGTGAGGCCCTTGGGGCCGAAGGTTCCCCTGGGCATATCGACAGGCCACAGCTTACGGCCTCGCCAACGGCCAAGGTGCAGCGGCATCGACTGCCGGAACGGCACCCACCAGGGGATGTGCCCTTCGGGGCCCATGACGCCCAGCACATCGGTGAGCACCGGATGATCGGGGCGCATGTAGAGCACCGCCCCGTTGATGAACTTGTCTGACTCCCAACCAGCGACGAAGTCGCCATCGAGCTCAATCGGCCGCAGACAGAACACATCGGTATCGACCCATATGCCGGCGCTACGCCGCAGCCCGTAATAGCGGAACTTATCGGAAATCAGGGCCGGACTGGCAGATGGCCCGAGGTCTTCCGCCTCGCTCAACGGCATGATCTCGTTGGCCGGGCGCAGATCCACACCGTCTGGAACGTTCGGCACAGCCCCGTAAGTATAGAGCGTCACAGGTGACCGGCCGCAACAAATGAACCGAGGCAGGCTCGTTCCTGTCGCCGCAGTGCGCCATCGATCCACAGGCTGAATACTGGTTTCAGCAAATCAAAGTCCCCATCCGTCCACACTACTAGTCCGCAGCACCTCTGCCCGCAAGGCGGGGGAAATCTCGTTTTGGAGCATCTGTCATGGCGACGACTTGGCCGGGATCGCGCATCCCATACATCAACGCGGACGGCACGCCGATGGTCGGCGCGAAGCTGCGTTTCTACAATGCCGGTACCAGTACACCGCAGGTGGTCTATTCGGATGGGACGCTGAGCGTGGCGCGCAACCAGCCCATCCTTGCCGATGCTCGCGGCATGTTCCCAACGATCTACCTGAGTCCGACGCCGGGCGTGTACCGCCAGAAACTCACAGAAGCCAGTGACGTGCTGGTTTTCGACGACGACGACATCGACGTGCCGCAGGCCGCGACTTACACGCCGCCTGATCCCGGTGTCACCGACCCCACCCTGCTGGTCGGCACCGGCATGAGAATAGGTTTCTATGGCATAGCGCCCCCCACAGGCTGGGTCCGCGCCGCCGGCCGCACCATCGGCTCTGCGTCGTCCGGCGCGACCGAGCGCGCCAATGCCGATGCCCAGGCTTTGTTTCTTCACCTTTGGACAGTCGACACCACACTGGCGGTGAGCGGCGGGCGTGGCGCCTCGGCAGCCGGCGACTGGGCAGCTAACAAAACCATCGTTCTCCCAGACTATCGCGACCGCATCGCCGTCGGCCTAGGTGCGATGGGCAACACCGACATCAACCTGATCCCCGATGCGACAGTTGATGGCGGCGAGACCAATACCACGCTCGGCGCGACGGTCGGCACCGCGGCCCACACCCTGACGACTGCTCAGATGCCCGTGCACCAGCACGGCAAGGGCACGCTGAAAATGCCGAACCACGGCCACGAGTGGCGAGCCAGCCTCTCCAACGCCACTGAGGTGCGCATGAGCGGCGGCATCGCCCTCTGTGATCAAGGCCAGGTCAACTATTCGTCCTACACCGGGACGCTAAGCAGCACCGCTGGTCAGCAGCTTGGCGGCTCCGGCGCGCTGGATCTTGATGGCGCCATGGCCGACGCCGGTAGCGGCAACTCACATCCCAACATCCAGCCATCGCTGTTCGAACTCGTAATCATCAAGCTCTGAGGTCCCGCGATGTACGAACTCCAATTCTTCGCCACAGACGATGCCGATTGGGCCCAGCGCGTCGACCTCATCGACGACACGACCAACCTGCCGCTGGCCACCGCGGGCGTGTTGTTCGAACTCGAGGTGAGTGACCACGGCGCCCGGCTGCTGTTCGCCACCACGGCCGACAGCAGCATCCAGATCCCTGAGCCGGGCACCATCCAGTGGCGGTTTACCGTCGCCCAGATGGCGGCGCTCAATATCCGCAACACGTTCAAGGTCGGGTGCCGGATGACCAACGGCACCGGCACCACCCAGTTGTTCACCGGAACGCTGGCGTTCGTCGGGGGCGGGTTCGGCTCATGAGCGATACGATCACTCCACGCCTGAGGATCAAGGCCCAGGCCGATGTGGCGGTGCGCGCCAAGGCCGTGCCGCCGCCGAAAGTCCGGTTACGCGTCATCCCCTCGCTGCTGCCGATGCAGATCGAGTTGCAGAACACCGGCTTGATAGTGCAATGGCGCTATCTCGGCGAGCCTTGGCAGGATCTGATCGCCATCGACGACCTCGACACGACGGTCGCTGTCGGCACGGTGACCACCGTGGCGCCTGGCTCGCCGGCAACCGTCGTGAACGTGGGCACCTCCAAGGACATGGTGCTGAATTTCGGTATCCCGGCCGGTATTCAGGGCGTCCAGGGTGTGGCCGCGACCATTGCCGTGGGCACGGTGACGACGGTCGGCCCGGCAACCCCCGCTACGGTAGTCAATGCCGGCACGCCGAACGATGCAGTGTTCAACTTCGCCATCCCGCAAGGTGCTGCCGCGACCCTGGCGGTCGGCACCGTCACCACGCTTGCGCCGGGCGCGCCGGCGACGGTGGTGAACGCCGGGACATCAGGCGCTGCCGTACTCAATTTTGGCCTGCCGCGCGGCGCGCCCGGCATCATGACTTCGGTGGTCGCCGGGGCCAATGTCACCGTCGACAACACCGACCCGGCAAATCCGATCGTTGCCGCTGCCGGCAATGTCAGCGGCCCGGCGAGCGCCGTCGACAATCGCGTAGCGCTGTTCGACGGCACGACGGGCAAGCTGATCAAGGATAGCGGCGTCGTGCTGGGCAACTCAGCATCGCGCAATGTCGGTACGACCACCGGCACCGTCGCGGCCGGCGACGATAGCCGCATTACCGGCGCCATCCAGTCGAGTGTGCTCACGGCCCAAGGCGATATCCTCGTTCGCAGCGCGACGGTGCCGGCGCGGCTGGCCAAGGGCACACAGTACCAGGTGCTGCAGGCCGGCGCGAGCGACCCGCTGTATGGTGCGCTCAACCTCGCCCAGGCAGCAGCGGTAACCGGTGTGCTGCCGGCGGCGAACCTCCCCGACGCCACGACTTCGGCGAAGGGTGTTTCGGAGTTCGCCACCGCTGCCGAATATCGCACCGGCACCGACACGGTGCGCTCGCTCGTCGTTGACCAGGTGTGGGCCGCCGCTGCCCTCGCCGTGCTCACCGACGGCGCCAACATTGCCGTCGATTTCGCCGCCGGCTTCAACTTCGGCGGGTCTTCCAATGCCGTGCTCGGCCTTGGCGGTGATCGCAGCTTGTCGGCACCGAGCAACCTCAAGACCGGACAGGCCGGCGTCCTCTGGTTCGGCGCCGTCACTTCGACCCGCATCCTGACGCTGAACGCTGCCTGGCTGCTGCTGGACGGCGCCGAGGCCGGCCCCTACTCGATCACGACGGCGCAAGAACTGGGTATCGCCTACGTCATCCGAGCCAGCCGCACCTACGTCACCGCTATCATGAGGAGAGCCGCATGACGCTCGTTCACGAAAACGACGGTGTTTGGACGCCGATCCATGGGGTGCAAACCCTGCAGCGGGCGGTGGCCACCTACACGGCCACCTACCACGATGGGCGCCAAGCCGAGGTGGCTTGCGATCCGTATCCGGTGGCGGAAACACTCGACCTGGGGAAAGTCGAGCAGTTGCTCGCCGATGGCCTTTGGGCTGCGGCGGCGTTGGCCCCCTACGGCTTGCGGGTAGCGCTCACGCAGGACGTTCCACAGGGCAAGCAGCGCACCGGCGCGCCCCGCTACGTCGAGCGAAAGGGCGAGATTATCGAGGAGTGGGACTCGAAGACATGCCACCGGCGCCGGCGGACCCGACACCAAGCGAAAAACTGGCGACGCTCGGGCTAAGCATCGCTGATTTGAAGGCCCTGATGGCAGGCCAAGGCGCATGATCGATCTGCCGCCGCCGATCATCCTTCCCGACCACTGGATTGCCAAGCGGCCAGCGATCATTCGCGTCGAGTCGGACCATCCAGGCCGGCATTTTCCCAAGCTTCTCGCTGCCGATGAACGGCGCGGGATGTTGCCGGGCATGATCCCTGTCGTATCGGGCGGTGCTAAACCACTGACCAGTCTCAGCTTCATCTCCTCGACTTCGTCGGCTGGCAACACGACTGTGACACTGCCGGGGACCTGGTCGCCCCGCGATGTCTGCTTCCTGTTCAGCTATGGCAGCGGCGCCTATGTCCTGCCGACCGGGTTTACCGCGATCTTCTCCACCAGCGACAGCGGTACGCCGGTCGGTTTCAGCGGCCGTATCCTGCAGGCGGGCGACAGCACTTTCGCCGGCCAGGTCAGCGCACAGTGGATCGCCATCGTCATGCGGCCGAACGGTACGCTCACCGGCTTCAGCACCTCAGTTTCGACCTACTCGGCTAACTGGCAAGCTCAGTCGGGGACGCTCAATTCTGACACGATCTCGACGGCTAACGTTCCAGCCCTGGTGATGCTTGGCTTCGCAGCGACCTTCAGTATCGCGGCTCGTCGAACGATAAGTCCCAACACAATGACGGAAGTCGCCGGCGCCAACGTCAACCAGTACCTGCACTACAAGGTGTTCGACAAAGGCGTCTCGACCAACGCCTATAGCTACGGGCTTTCGGACGGTGGTTCGGGTCAAAAGACTGTAGCAGTGGGGCTCACCTTCACTGTCTGACGCCAGTACCAGCACGCGGCTCGAAAGCCACGCGATGCCGGATGACGACACTATGCGCAATTCGTAGCGCGCCTCCCCCTCCCCATCACCGGAGACCAACCATGAACCCCGACGTCCCCCGTGGGGCGGCGATGTTGCTTGACTTCATCGCCGACCTCGAGACCAACCGGCCGGGCCAGGCCGGCTACGAGACCATTATCGGTTACCGCAACGAAAAGCCCGGCGCGCTGCCGAAGCCGATCACCGAGATGACGCTCGAAGAGCTGCTGGCCGAGCAGAAGCGCTGGGTGAAAAACCTCAAGGCGCCGAGCGGTGCGGCGGGGCGCTACCAGATCATCCGGCCAACCCTGCTCAGCCTCATCGCCGAGCTGGGCGTGCCGCTCTCGGCCAAGTTTGCGCCCGAGCTGCAGGATCGCTTCGGCTTCGCCCTGCTGAAGCGTCGCGGCTGGAACCTGTTTGCCGCCCGCACCCTGTCGCTGCGCGATTTCGGCAACCGCCTGGCGCGCGAATGGGCGAGTTTTCCGGTGCTGAGCCGGCAGCAGGGAGCGCACCGCACGCTCGAGCGCGGCGAGAGCTACTATGCCGGTGATGGCGTCAACGCCTCGCTGGTCCGCGCCTCGGAGGCCGAGGCCGTGCTGGCCGCGGTGCTGAACGCGCTGGCCCAGCCGGCGCCGTCCGAGGCCACCGAGCCCCCCGCCCCCTCGATGCCGGCGCCCGAACCGCCCCAGCCCACCCCCGGCAAGAATTGGGGCAGCCTCGGCTGGGCCATCATCGCGGGCCTCGCAATGCTCATCGTTTTCCTCGTCGCTGCCTTCACCGTGAGGTTCTGATCATGACCACTCTGCTTTCCTCCGTCGCCCTCAACTGGTGGCTGCGCCGCCTCTGGGATTGGGGTGGCCAGTTCGCCGGCTGGGTCGGCGGCCTGCTGGCGCTCTACGGCCTGATGCCGGCCGAGATGCAGCACACCCTGCTGGCCATCCTGAGCGGCAAATGGGGCGAGATCAGCCTCGCCTCGGCCGGCGGCTTCATCATCTGGGCCATCACCCAGTGGCGCTCCTATGTCGCGACGGTGAAGCCGCAGATCGTCACCAAGGACGGCAAGCGCGCTGAGCTGCGCGAGCTGCCGCGTGGCACCGTCAGCGCCGTCGAAGAGTTCGCGAACACCGCCATCCTGAAGCGCGGCGAGACCCTCATCGACAAGCTGCTGCAGTTGGGGAGGCGGTGATGCCGACGCCCCGTTTCGATCTCACCATCAACCTCGGCCACGTCATCACCTTCGGCGGGCTGCTGGTCACCATGGCCATCGGCTGGGCCACCTTCGACGGCCGGCTGCGGGCGGTCGAGAAGACGCTGGAAACCGCGACCGCAACGCTGGTCGAACAGGTGCGCCAGGGGGCCGAACTGTCAGCGGTAGCGGCGCGGGTGGATCGGCTGGAGCGCGTCGCCGAGACCCAGCCGTAGTGACATCCCACTCGATACAAGCGTTCGATTCCGCCGTGCATTATCACCTTAACAGTCAACGGGGGGTGCCGTGTCTAGCTGACACCCTCACCAAGGTTGCCAGGAGTGTTCTTGTCCTGTGCTTCTAGACGGAGAAAGCCGCACGTGTAATGGTCGAGATCGGGGAACGAATGACGCGCTCGGACAGCCTGCCAAGCTTCGCAAAGCCACCGGTCAACGAGGTGGTTCTCGGCGTGCAGTTTGCGCGGCCAGAACGCTATCAACTTATCTACTCGCGGGATGTGTACGATCTGTTCAAGGATAGATACCCCACAATCCAGGAGCAGGTAGCTCTCCCCCCTCATTTCGAGACTTTTGGCGCAACGACAACAGGAAATGCTTTCAGTTTCCAGCTGGCGGGACCGGCAGCTCATCCGCGATTTTGGTTTATCGATACAACTGGACACGAATTGGTGCAGTTTCAACCTGATAAGCTATATCACAACTGGCGCCAATTGAATAATCAAGATGCGGATTATCCGAGATATTCTGCGTTACGCTCATCTTTCTCGAGGGAACTACACGAACTAGATACTTTATTCCGGAGCAGTAGCGCAGCTCCATTAAACATCAACCAGGTCGAGGTATCTTACTACAATAGAATATATGGCCAGCAACCCGACGTCTCTCCGCGACCGGACGAGTGGCTGAAGTTTGTCGATTTTGGAGACCGTTCGCCAGAAGCATTCAATGGGACATACCGAGAGGTAATCCGGGGATCGACCGGGCAACCGATTGCGAGGTTCTTCGCGGAGATTAATTCTTCGGTAGACGAACTAGGTCACAAGATGATCCTGTTCACCTTGACGGCGCGTGGGGCACCCACGGAAAGTTCGATTGATGCCGCACTTGAATTTCTAGATTTTCAGAGCGATTTCATAGTCAGAACGTTCGCTGAGATAACAACAGAAGAAGCGCACAAGTTATGGCAACGTACGAGGTAGCCGTTAGCGCATCCTGGAATAATGCCGCATCGGCCAACAAGGTCGTGGCAATCGGAGCTATCCGAGAACGAGCGCTGGTTACCGATCCAAACGCGGGCTGGTGGAAGCCTGTCTTTGACCGGATGACAGAACTTACGAACTTGCCAGCAGGTTGGGACGGTTACAATGCGCCCGCAGTGTCTTTTGACACCGCTTGGTTTACATTACACATGCTGCAATCCCTGTGTATGGATATGGACATCGAGCCTCAGGTGATCCCTGGTTCCTCTGGAGATCTTCAGGTGGAATGGCATGAAGAAACGTCCAGTGTTGAACTCCACGTGAGACGCCCTAACGAAGTCCATGCTTGGCGGCTCGTTCACGCAACCAGCCGGGAGGAGGAGCTTTCGCTCACAAACAACTTTGCTCCCATTTTGCCCTGGATGACGACGCTTTCGGAGCAAGCTGGTGCCGCTGTCGCTGCCGCAGTCTGATGCGGATGGCGTGATACCGCACGATCATGCAGAGATAGTCTCTGGCGATCGTGCAATTCGACGTATCAATCCAAGGTACCACATCTGGACTGACAAGCGCACTGGTAAGAGGCGTCTGTCCTCTATGCTGTTTAAGGGCGGCTCTGGGCCACGCGATGGAATGTCGGTCGACCTTGAGGCACAGATCATCGAAGCGAATCTCGACCCCGTCGCCTACGTGTCTGTTGATCCTTGGTTTGGTGCTATCGTATTTAGGGTGGGCGACTTGCGGGGCGCGGGCCTGATGGTAGGATTCAATCCAATTCAGGGTAACCCGCATCATGGAGAGGTGTGGGGCAACTACCCAAAGCACAGAGATTTCGCGGCGCTCGCACAATGGTTTGTTGAGCTGCCAGAAGTTTCGATCGCGCCATAGCGTCAACCGCTCCTGGGCCCTCCAAACCCGTCCTAGGATCTGATGCGACAGTGCGTTTTGACCACTTCGGTGATGAGGGCATTCGCGCTGCCTGATCGTGGTCTGATGCGCCGATGCGCTTGCTCGGTACTGCGACAAGCCAACGCTCGGCAGCCAGAACTTGGCTGGCGTTTGATTTCGCGTCCCCCGCTTCATGAGTATGCGAGACGTGCCGATGCCGCCGCCGACTGTACGCACCCCGCAGGCAGCGCTCCAAGATATTCTCTCAGCATCGCTGCCAACTGCAAATCGGTCGCGTCGACGCCCTCTCACTGTTCCTGTCGCGACGGCGGCGCCGGCGGCTCCGCACCCTCAGCCGCGGCTTCCGCCGGCAGTCCCCCGGCGCGCTTCGGCCGCAGCAGGCGGACGGCGAGCATGGCGGCGGCGGGCAGGCTCCATGAGGCGAGGATCGCCAGCACGAAACCGAGCCAGTCATGCGCCGCCGACCCGAGCGTGACATAGGCCGTGCTGAGGGCGAGGTTGGAGAGCGTCGTCGCGACGGCGAAGGTCGGAAAATTCAGCCGCAAGACGCCCGCGACGATCGCCGATATCTCGCCCAGGATCGGCACGGGCCGCAGCACCACCAGCCAGGTGACGGCGGACCGGCTCAAGGCCGATTGCACGAAACTGCCATCATCGCCTTCGATCATGGCGATGGCCCGCTTGGGCAGCAGCCGCCCGATCAGGTAGCCAACAATGCAGCCGACACTGAGCCCCACCGTGCCGACGGCGATCCCGGCCCACCAGCCCAAGGTGTTTCCGGCAAAGACGATCACCACGGTCGATGGCACCGGAATGACGATATCGGCGATCAGCAGCGCCGTGCTGGTGATCGCCACCCCCAGTGGCGCCGCGTCGATCAGGGCGGCCGCCGGCCCCTCACCCACCGCCAGGTAGATGAGGATCATCGGCACGCCGACGATCAGGCCAAGCTTGATGATGCGCCACACACTGCGCCACATCGCCGGATGGCCGGAAAGCGCGCTCATGCTGTCGCTCCCGACGCGGCGCCTGGCACCGCGTTGCACAAGAAACTCATTGATGGCGCGAAGAAATACTCGCCGCCCAGCATCTGCACCATGTTGGCCATGGTGAATTTGGGGCCACCCGCCGGCCAGCTTTGCGCCAGGGGCGCCTGGTTCCGGCCGATAAGCGCATCGACGCCGACATCGGCCATAACCTCTGCCATCGGCCCCCGCATTTTCATCAGGATATGCGCGGTGAAATCGCGGCCGTGCCCCTTGATGATGTTGCCCTGGATGGCGCCGAGAAACGCCGGCGCCTCCGGGTGCGTCAGGTCCAGTGGCGCATCTATATCGATCATGGCGTCCCCCTCCTCGTGCCTCGTCTCGGCGCCGGGCTGCTGGCCATCGGCCCATCGGCCCATCGGCCCGCTGGCCGCTGGCCGCGGGCCGGGCTCACACCCCGGGCCACCCATCGAAGAACGGCGAGGCCGTGAAGGCCTGGGCGCGGGTCAGGATGCCGGCGCTGAGATCGGCCTGAGCCGCCGCCTGGAACGCGTCGGTGACCTTCTGCTGCACCAGCGGATCAGCGGCATCGAACTCGGCAATCGGGATGCGGCCGCGCAGCAACCCGTCGGCGGCTATGCCCACCTGCCAGGCGCGGGCCAGCCGGAGGTCCGCATCGCCGGCATCGGCGGCCTGCAGCGACATATCGATATACGGCGCCCAGAAGAACCAGTCATAGGGCGAGTTCATCGTGCGCTGCGGCGGAATGGCGGTCTGGGGATCGAGCGGCAGCAGATTGCCGCCGAACTTCCAGAACGAATCCAACAGGTTATCCTGCGACGCGGCATAGGCCGCCTCGATCAGCCGGGTCTGATGCAGCCGGATATAGCGAAAGCTCTCCTGCACATCGGCTTGCGCCATGTAGGCGTCCCAGATGCCCGCCTGGCCCTCGATCCGCGAGGCATGCCAGGGGCGGAAGGCGCGCACATGCATGCGGCCGACATGGGTTCCGGTTTCGGGGCTCGACAGCCCCGGCAAGAAAAAGAAATCCACCCCGCGCCAATACAGCACATGCGCATCGTCGGACACCGTCGCGCCGGCCGGCGAAACCGCGAGGCCCTCGAGCCCGGGCGCATCCGGACACCCCGCGGCGATCCACGCCCGGATCGTCTCGATATCCTGGCGCGACGCATGCGGCCGAATGCCGGGATCATCGCCCGACAGGGCAAATGGCGGCCGGCCGCTGAGCACGCTCAGGAGCCCTGAGCGGTCCGGCTCTCCCGGCACCACCATGCGCACCCCGAAAATCTCCAGCGCCACGAACTGGTCGCGCGTCACGCCGCGCCAGAAGGTGCCGTGATTGGGCTTCGGCACGCCCCCCAGCACCCGATCAAGTATATGCTGCACATCACGAAATCTGGTCATGCCAGGCCCTCCCCTTCGACCGCGATCGCTTCACCTCGGTAGTCGTTCCGTCACGCCTACAGATCGAGCAGCTCGGCCGCATACTCGAAGGTCGGCCCCGGCCGCGTCCCATCGGGCAGCGCGATGCCGATGATCTGCCCGGCAAAGGCGCCCATCCGGTTCATTGCATCGACCGCCAGCGAAATTCTCGCCGGCTCGCCGTTGAACGCGGCATGCAACTGCCGCAGGATCTCGGTGTAATTGGCGTTGAACGCATCGATGGCGTCGCGCGCCGGCGAGCCCAGGGCGAAATCAGCGCTTCTCGGGTTGCTGCGCAGCGGCAGCACCTCCCCCGGCGCAAACGGCACCGGATCGGCCGCGTCATAAAAGTAGCGCTGCGACGGCGGCGTCGCCGGGCCCGCCGCCGGGTTGCGCTTCAGCCGTCCCTTCACCATTTCGGCGAACTTGTAGTAGTGGGCCAGCTCGTCATTGCCGACAATGGTATCGCCATCCGGAAAGATCGGTTCGGACGCCGTGCCCTCGCCCTGCTCGACGATGAGATCGATGGCTTTGAGCGCGTCGGCGACGCTTCTGATCCGCTTGATCCCGGGCGGCAGCGAGGTGTGTGTCGGCTGGGTGGCCCCGCTCGTATCGACGATCCAGCCTGCGCCGTTGGCGACAAAGGCCTCGCGAATGCGGGCATAGAACTCGCCGATGGTCCGCGACGGCAGCAGCGCCTCCACTCGCTCGACCGGAAACTGCAGGATCTGCTGCGGCTCTTCGATGCGCATGAAGACGTTCTCGGCGATCGCCCTGGAAAACGGCGCCAGCGGCACCAGCAGGTCGGCGGCCACGGTTCCGGGCAGGTTCGTCGGATAGGCCGGCACGAAACCCGGGCTGTCGATCACCGGGTTGCCGCCGATCGCCTTCAGCAGGTTGCCCGCCAGCAGCATGTGGTGCATTTCCTCGATCACCACTTCGCGCAGCGTCACCTTGATCTCAGCGTTGGTTACGCTGTTGCCCAGCGAGTAATAGGCAAACAGATAGGGCGGCATGGTCGAATGCTCGAGCTCCATGGCGAACTGCAGCGCCACCTGCAAGTCCTCGAGCGTACCTGAAGCTGCCAAGGTATAGACTTCGTTGGAGATTCTGAGCATTTTCGCGCGGCCCCGCTCGCCCGACAGCGACCCTATTCGAGAATCTCAGCCGGCAAAACCCCATTTCTATGAAGTTTTGTAGCACTGTTTGCGATGGAGCGATTTCTTGAAAGCAACTCTGGCGCAGATCCCCGACGATAGTCCGTCCAACACCGCAGCGGGACGAAAATGACAGCTGGCGCTTGAGAATAATCAGCAACGCGGCGGTTCCTGCCGGTCGCCGACCGACCAGCCCGCTGCTGCGAGACATGCCGGCCGTGTAACCGGCGTCGCAGGGGCCCTAGCTCTGTTGTCCGCGCAGCGCTCGACAGTCACCAGCCTGCCGCCGCCGCCAGCAAGTCGGTCGACAACTTCGCCACAAGAATATAGACAAAACGCGTTTCATCTTGTGGGCGGCAGCGACAAGCATGTTCGGAACGCGACGCGACGATCTACTGGCCGAGCGGGGGCTTGCGGCATGGTCGCCGTGATGGAGAGCGTCACCGCGCCCGGCAGGCACTGGGGACGGCGCCATGCCGGCCCCACCCCGAACATTGCGCTGGTGCACCCCTACCTGCCCTCCGGCGCCGCCAAGAACCGCGAGCGCCTGCGCGAGAGCCTGGCCCTGGGCTATCTGCTGGGCGCGCTGCGCGCCCATGGCTTCGATGCGCTGGCAGTCAACGCCGAACGCGAAGAACTGCACCCCAGCGAGGTGGTGGCGCGGATCAGCCGCTCCGGCGCCCCGCGGCTCGTCGGCATTTCGGTGAACTCGCAGCGCGCCTACGCCGCGGCGCGGGAAGTCGCCATCGGGCTCAAGGCCGCGGGCAACACGGCGTTCATCGTCCTCGGCGGCGTCTTCGCCTCGGCCGCCGCGGCCGAAATCCTCCGCGATTGCGCGGCCATTGATGCCGTGGCGATGGGCGAAGGCGAAGCCATCATCGTCGACCTGGCGCATGGCCTTGCCACCGGCGAGCCGCCGGGCAGCGTTGCCGGCCTCACCATCCGCGGGCCGGATGGCCCCCTCGCCACCGCCGGACGCCCCAGGCTCGACAACCTCGATATCCTGCCGCCGCCGGCGCGCCCCGATCTCGATGGCGCCGATGCCACGGCGCTGGCCGGCGCTTCGGCCTATGTGGTCTCGTCGCGCGGTTGCTACGCCGCCTGCTCGTTCTGCTCCATCCACCAGATTTACGGCAACCGGCTGGTGCGCCGGCGCAGCCCCGACAATGTGGTGGCCGAGATCCTGGAGCTGGTGCGGCGCTACGGCATCACCCGCATGTCGTTTGTCGATGATCTGTTCGTCGAGCCCTCCCGCCGCGGCGAACGCTGGGTGCATGAGTTCTGTGACCTCCTGATCGCGGCCGGCGTACCGGTGCAGTTTTATGCCGAAATGCGCGCCGACAGCGTCACTGCCGAGCTGATCGGGCATATGCGGCAGGCCGGGCTGAGCCGGGTGTTCATCGGGCTCGAGGCCGGCGCGCCCGGCGTGCTCGAGCGCTTCAACAAGGGCACCACCGTCGCCGACAACGAGGCGGCGCTCAGCATCCTCCGCACCTTCTTCGAGCCCAATGCCATCGAGTTCGGCTACATCATGTTCGAGCCCGACATGAGCATGGCCGAGCTGCAGCAGCAGTTCGATTATGTGGTCGGCACGGGGCTGTGCAAAACCACGCACCTGCAGAACCGCATGAACGTCTATTGGGGCACGCCCGAATTCGATCGGCTGCGCGCCGCCGGCAGGCTGGCGTCGGCGCCGCTCAGCGAGCGCTGGAACTACCAGTTCACCGACCCCGGGGTGCACGAGGTCGAACGGCAGTTCCGGCTGTTCCAGAAAGCCTATGATGCGGGCCCGGGCAGCCGGGTCTCCGCCGTCCGGCGGCGCTTGACCAAGGCGCTGCACCGGCTCGAAGACGCCGACCAGCCGGCGCGCTCAGACCTGCTCCGCCAGGTGATCAAGCGGTTGAACCACAGCGAGCGGGCGCTGTGGATCGAGGCGTTCCGAGCCAGCCTCGCGGCCGCCGGCGGCGCCAGCCCGCCGAGCGCCGGCGGGCTCGAAGCGCAGCTCATCGCCGATTGCGCCTGGCAGGAAGCGTTGCTGGCGCATCTCGATACCGGCGCCGACACCTGGAGCAGCAGCGGCGCACGCACCGAGCTTGTGCTGCCCAGCCACACGATCACCGCCATCCCGCAATTCCTCGGGTTCGACCGCTACGACAGCAGCGTCGAAATCAGCGAGCGCCGCACCGGCTCATAACAGCCCGGCGATCAGCTTTGCTGCCGCGGCGACGGAAAGCGACGTGGTCTCGACCACAGCAACATTGGCCCGCTCGGCGATGCGCCGGTATTCATCGAGATAGAAGCGGTGATAGTCGAGATCGCCCACCTCTTCGCCGCGCTGCCGCAGCCGCTCGATCGTCGTCGGCAGGTCAGCCCAGCAGACGATGGTCTTTGGCCGCTCCCAGCTCCTGATGTAATGCTCCGGCAGCACCGTCGCCATGCTCAGCCAATGCCGATCAAAGATCAGCTGGCCGGGCGTGGCGCTGACCGCGGCCACCGCGAACCGCGCCGCCCGGTCGGCCTCGGCGAAGCGCCGGTTGCCCCATAGATGCGCGATGTAATCGCCCAGCTGGGCGCTGAACGGCTTGACCACGGTGCCATGGCCCATCGCGGCGAGCGCCTTGGCAATCGACGATTTGCCGCTGCCGTCGTGCCCATCGAGAGCAAAGGCCCGCTGCGCCACCGGCCCGCTCGCGTCAGGCACGCTTGCCATCGGCTGTCCCCTCCAGCAGTTCCAGAAACTCGGTCCAGCGCCTGATGATCGTCGGGCCGTCCCGGCCCTGCCGCCACAGATCCTTATCGAGATCGACCCCGGTCCGCTTGGCCCGCATGCAGTCGGGCGACACCTCGCCAAAAATCTTCCGGCCATCGGCGGTGATGAAAAAGCAGATATCGAGGATATCGATGCCACAGCGGCCCAGCCGGGTGCGGAGCGCCGCGAACGCCGCCAGCGCCGTCTCGGCGGCGACCGCGCAATCGATGAAGCGGTCCGCCAGGGCCAGCGGCAGGCACTCGTCCCGCTCCGGCAGCGGGTTGCGCCAGTCGAACCGCACGTAAGGCTCGTGCGGCTGGTTCTCGAGGATCCGCCCACCATCGCGGGTCGGGAACGCCTCCATGCCTTTGTAGATATGCTTGGGCGTGCCCACCTGCGCCGCCTTGACGATCACCTCGATGGGCGGCGCCGCCACCCGCTCGCTGACGTAATAATCGGCCCCGACATAGACGATGCTGGTGTCGATGCCCTGCGCGCTGAGGCTCCGCCAGAGGATCTCGCTGATCCGCAGCCGCAGGACTTCGGTGCCGGCAATGCTGTCGGCACGGTTCGCCTTGTACGAGAACAGCGTCGGCTTCAGCCGGATGGCGACTTTGCCATCGGGCAGCAGACGGACAATCTTGGACTCGCCCTCGACCAGCAGCGGCAGGCTGTCGAACCCATCAGCAAGTCGCGCATACGCTTCGGCATCCGCCTCCTCCGCCGCAATCAAATTGCTTCCCCCGGTGTTCCAGTTCCCTCGGCGTGGATATTGCGAACAGGCGCGGAGCTGCTTCAAGCAGAAACCATGATCTTACACAGGATCGGCGTCATCGGCGCCGGGGTGCGATGACGACTGGGGCGATTGCTCCTCACTTTGCAAACCGCCGCGCCCCCGCCACGCAGCCGATCACCGCCACCGTCACCAGCAGCATGGCCGGCGTTACCGCCTCGCCCAACAGGCCCGCCGCCAACGCCAGCCCGAAGAACGGTTGCAGCAGCTGCAACTGGCCCACCGCGGCAGTGCCGCCCTGCGCCAGGCCGCGATACCAGAACACGAAGCCGATCAGCATGCTGAACAGCGAAACGTAGCCGAGGCTGAGCCAGGCCGGCAGGGTAACCGCGGCAAACGACGCGGGCCACCAGAGCACCGTCAGCACCGCCATCAGCGGCAGCGACAGCACCAGCGCCCACGAGATCACCTGCCAGCCGCCCAGCGTGCGCGACAGCTTCGCCCCTTCGGCATAACCGAGCCCGCAGACGATGATCGCCGCGAGCATCAGCCCGTCGCCGAGCGGCGCGGCGGTCAGCCCCTGGGTGAGCGCAAAGCCGGCGACCAATAGGCTCCCGGCGAGCGAGAAGGCCCAGAACGCCGGCTTCGGCCAGCTCACCGCCGCGGACCACCGCGAAGATCGCCGTCGACAGCGGCAAGAGGCCGATAAAGACGATGGAATGCGCCGAAGTGACGTGCTGCAGCGCCAGCGCCGTCAGCAGCGGGAAACCAATCACCACACCGAGGGCGACGATGGCGAGCGACAGCAAATCGCGCGGCGCCGGCCGCTTCTGCTGGAACAGCAGCAGCAGGCCGAGCCCGAGCAGCCCGGCAATGCTGGCGCGCGCCACGGTCAAAAGCACCGGATCGAACGCCTGCACCGCCACCCGGGTCGCCGGCAGCGAGCCCGAAAAGATGATCACCCCGATCAACCCATTGAGCCAACCGCTCGTCGACCGCTCCATGCACGTTTCTCCGTTCAATCAGGCCATTCCGATCTGAACTGCCCCTCACCCCGACCCTCTCCCCAGCGGGGAGAGCGGGCCCTTGCGGCACCGGCTGTGCCAAAGGCGCCCCTCTCCCCAATGGGGAGAGGGTCAGGGTGAGGGGCAGGTCGTGGCCTTATCAGTTGTGGCGATCGACCACGCCAGCTACAGTCCAGTACAATTTGGACAAACTGTTATGGTCACGTACACAGTACAATCTTCGCCGATCAGCCGTATCGACCACGTCATTTCGACCGTACGTGCCCGCATCGCCACCCGCAGCCTCGTCGTCGGCGCCAGGCTGCCTTCGGTGCGCGGGCTGGCTCGATCGGCCGGGGTTTCGGTGTCGACGGTGGTCGAGGCCTATAACCGGCTGGTGGCCGAGGGGGCGATCGTTTCGCGCCCCGGCTCGGGCTTTTACGTCGCGCCGCATCTGGCGCCGATGCAGCTGCGCGCCGTCGGCCCACAGCTCGATCGCGCCATCGATCCGCTCTGGGTCTCCCGCCAATCGCTGGAAGCCGACGACACGGTGCCCAAGCCCGGCTGCGGCTGGTTGCCGGCCGCATGGCTCGCCGAAGCGAGCCTGAGGAAGGCGCTGCGCACCGTGTCGCGCGCCGGTGTCGAGACACTCGCCAGTTACGGCGCACCGCTCGGGCTGCCGCCGCTGCGCCAGCTGATCAGCCGGCGGTTGGGCGAGCGCGGCGTCGAGGCGGCGCCCGACCAGATCATGCTGACCGAAAGCGGCACGCAGGCCATCGACCTCATCTGCCGCTTCCTGCTCGAGGCCGGCGATACCGTCTTGGTCGACGACCCCTGCTACTTCAACTTCCAGGCGCTGCTGCGGGCCCACCGGGCGCGGGTGGTGAGCGTGCCCTATACGCCCACCGGACCCGACATCGAGGCCTTCGCCGCAACGCTGACGAGCGAAAAGCCGCGCCTCTACATCACCAATTCCGCCATCCACAACCCCACCGGCGCGACGCTGTCGCCCGCCGTGGCGCACCGCGTGCTGAAGCTCGCCGACCAGCACGGGCTCACCATCATCGAGGACGATATCTTCGCCGATTTCGAGCCGAGCCCGGCGCCGCGCCTCGCCGGTTTCGACGGGCTCGAGCGGGTGATCCAGATCGGCAGCTTCTCCAAGACCCTCTCGGCCTCGGTGCGCTGCGGCTTCATCGCGGCGCGGCCGGATTGGCTCGAGCCGCTGATTGATCTGAAGATCGCCACCATGTTCGGCGGCGCCCGGCTCAACGAGGAATTGGTGCACGCCGTGCTGAGCGACGGCCGGTTCCACCGCCACACTGAGGCTGTGCGGCTACGGCTCGAACGGGCCCGTCGTGAGGTCGGCGACAGGCTGCGCACGCTCGGCATCACTGCCTGGCTCGAACCGCGCGCCGGCATGTTCCTCTGGTGCACGCTGCCCGATGGCCGCGATTCCGCCGAACTCGCCCGCGCTGCCCTCGCCCACGGCACGGTGCTGGCGCCCGGCAACGCCTTCAGCGCCGCGCAAACCGCCGGCAACTTCATGCGCTTCAACGTGGCGCAGATGGACGAGGGAAGCTTTGCGGTGTTGCGCCGGGTGCTGTGACACGCCACCAGAACTCGCAGTCGGACTGCCCTCTCCCGCCTGCTGGCGCATGGCGCAGCCGGAACGGGTGTCATTGTCGCCGGCAGCGTCATCGTCAACCAACCGCGGTTGCGTGAGGCGTTTGCAGTCGCGGTGACTTCGCGGCACCCGCAGTTGAAGGTGCACGTGTTGCATGATGCGCCCGTGGAGGGCGCGGTGCAGTTGGCCAGGCGAGCCGTGGGCCGCTAAGAAACCGGCTGTGCCCCCATCGTCTCCTCTCCCCTCTGGGGAGAGGGTCAGGGTGAGGGGCTCCAAGCACGCCGGCCCACCAAATGCCGCCACACGAACAACCCAACCCCAGCGCGCCTGGCGCCCCTCACCCCGCGGATGACGCCTTCGGCCTCATCCGCTGCCCTCTCCCCAAAGGGGCGAGGGGGCGCTGTGTCACCGCCAGTTCACCACTGCAGCACCGCATGGCGCTGGCTAAGACTTAGTAGAGACCCTTGAAGACTTCGGCTGGCTCAGGCCTAAGCTGCTTCGCATTCCCTTCTCGTCCGCTTTGCCAGGAATATGGGTGACGAAGCCCTCGCGATCGCCGTCGACATAGTCGATGGCGGCCTGCATCCCGGCTGCGATCTTGTCAAAAGCGCCCTTGCTCATCGTGCAAGCATATACCCGATGCCCGTATACGTCCGCCCCCTACCCCACCCGCCCGATATGCACCTTGTCGGTCGACAGCGCGCCCTCGAACACCGCGAGCCCGATCATCCCGCCGGCATAGGTCGGGTCCGTCACCGCCAGCACCGTGCCCCCGGCATCCACCGTGATCGCCGCCCCATCGAGCGTCACTCGCACAGGAATCGCCGTCTCGAACACCACCGGCAGCGCCGTTTCCGCCAGCACGGTTTCAACCTCGTCCCGCCGGCAGACGATCTGCAACTGGCCTGCGCGGGTCAGCCGTGCGGCATAATACTGCCGCAGCCCCTGGGCCCGGAACACCAGCGCGCCGTATTGCCCCAAATGCAGGTTCAGTTCCGTTTCGATGCTGATGTCGCGCCAGTCGCGCGTCCCGGTGAGGATGATCCCCTCGCCACGGTTGGCGGAGAGGCGGAACGACTCGCGAAAATTCTTCGAGAAGACGCTGGCGCCGTTGATCCAGGCGCTGCGCCACATGGAGCCTTCATTGTGCGGGCGGCGCAGCGTCAGTTCGGGCTCACCGCTCCAGCGCAGCCAGTCGACCAGCACCCGGCCGACCGTCGCGGTGTCGCGCACCGACATGACAAAGCCGATTTCGGCGATCGGGTTGCCGTCGAACTGCGGCACCTGCCAGCTGAGCGACGCCGCCTTGCCGGCTTCGATGGTGACGCTTTCGGGCGAAATCACGCTGACCAGCGCATCGGCCTCGCCATAATGGCGCACCGCCAGCGCCACCTCGACGGTGCCGCTGAGCCCCAGATCGCCTGAGATCCGCGCCTCGATGGTTTGCCCGGGCCAGACCCGGGGACTGGCCAGCACTTCGTACCAGCTATGGCCGATCATCGATGGCGGGATGAACGCGGGGGTACCGACATAGGCCGAACGGCCTGGGGTCACCGAGATCAGCTCCACCGCGAGGGCGTCGCCGGTGCCGGAAACTGCGATATCGCTGCCATTGCCCTGCGTACCGCCGGCCATAAAACCCTGCACCGCGCCGGGCAGCGCAAAGTGGAACTGCGCCCCGTCCTTCGGCGCCGGCCGCACCGGCTCACCAGCCAGTTGCCGGGCGAGGCCATCGAGCCAGTACGCAATGCTGGGCGCATCCGTGAGGCCACGGCCGCCATCGGCGGTGGAGAGATAGAGCCGGTCGGCCACCGGACCGCGCCAATCCTGCTCCCCGTCAAACCCATCGAGCCCGAGCATGATGCCCTGCAGGCAGCCCAGGTTCCCGGCATTGCAGTCGGTATCCCAGCCCGAGGTGTTGACGATCATCTGGCCGCGGCTGAAATCATCGGGCGCATGCAGCAGTGCCATGATCATCAGCGCGTGGTTGGGCACCACGTGGCAGACCCCGGCATATTTGTCGTAGCCGTAAGTGTCCTCGATCTGCCGGCGCGTCGCCTGCCAGTCGTCGCCATTGGCCCGGACCCAGCCGCGGATATCGGCGACCAGCCTGGCGATCAGGCTGTCCTTGGGAATGAAGCTGAGGCCCGTTTCGATCAGGTGCTCGACATCCCGGCTGACAAAGGCCTCGGCCTCCATCGCCGCCCACAGCACCGCCGCATGGACGCTTTCGCCATCATGGCTGACGCTGCCGGCGGCCCGCGCCAGCTTCGCCGCCTGCCTGGGGTTGCCGGGCGACACCAGCGCCCAGCCATCGATGAAGATCTGCGCCCCGATCTGCTCGGCGACGATCTTGCCATTGGTTTCGATCGAGCCCGAGCGCGGCGCTGGAATGCCCTTATTGAGGTTCAGCCACGCCGTGTGCTCGGTCGAGTTGCCCGCCCCGCCCCACCAGAACACCGCGCGGTTCTCGACCACATAGTTGAGCCAGGTCCGGCCAATATCTTCGGCCCCGAGATCTGGCGAAGCGCCGTAATCCTCGAGCGCCCTGACGAAGCTGAACGTGCCCGACACGTCGTCATCGGTCACCACCAGTTCCGCCCCCAGCCGCTCGTTCACGTAATAGGTGATCGGCCCCAACTCCTTGAGGATGCGCTGGTAGGTCCAGTTCTCGAACGGCCGGCCGAGATAGACGCCGATCAGCTTGCCGAGCACGCCGGCATAGATCCGCTCGAGGGTATCGGTGGGGAGGGTCATTTCGGTCTCAACATAGGAGGAGTGTCGGAGGCGGCGGGTTCGGCGGCTGTGTACCGTCTATGCCACCCGGCTTGACGGAAACAGCTCATCCACTTACTGATACGTATCAGTAGCCGAGTTTCAAGATGAAATCGACCAAAAAACCGACACAGAAGGATGTCGCGACCCACGCCGGTGTGTCGCAGGCGGCCGTGTCGTCGGTGCTGTCGGGCGACGCGGCCGGCATCAGCCCGCAGGCCCAGCAGCGCATCCGCGACAGCGCCAAGGCGTTGAACTATGTGCCCAACCGCATGGCGCAGGCGCTGAAGACCAATCGCTCGATGATGATCGCCTGCATCGTCCCCGATCTCTCCAACCCGTTCTATCCGCCGCTGATCCGCGCCGTGCAGAAGGTGGTGGAGCCCGAGGGTTACGACGTCATCGCGCTCAGCACCGATGGCTCGGGCGCCGCCGAAGCGCGGATGATCGAGCTCTGCATCGATCGGCGCGTCGCCGGCATTGTCGGGGTGTTCTTCGTCGCCACCATCCGCGAACTCCAGGGCGCGCTGGCGGCCGATATCCCGGTGGTGCGCTATGAATCGGCGCCGAAGCGCGGCGGCGCCCTGCCGGTCGACGATTACTATGTCGACAACCATCAGGTCGCCTCGGCGCTGACCGCGCAGCTCCTCGGGCTCGGGCATCGCGACATCGTCTTTATGGCGTCGCCCGGCGGCCCGGAGCGCGCCCGTATCGGCGGCTACAGCACGGCGCTCAGCGCAGCGGGGCTCACCTCGCGCGTCGTCACCGCCCCGAGCTACTCGATCGATGGCGGCGCCGTGATCGCGCAGCAGCTCATCGCCGAAGGCAGCGGCCGGCCCACCGCCATCATGTGCGCCGACGATCTGCTGGCCTGCGGCACCATCCGCGCCTGCCAGGCGGCGGGGCTCAGCCTGCCGCACGACATGTCGGTCACCGGGTTCAACAACCTGGCGATGACCGACGTTCTCAATCCGTCGCTGACGACGGTATCCCTCGGGCAGGAGCTGTTCGGCCAGTTGGCTGGCGAACGTCTGCTGGCCCGGGTCCGTGGCGATGTGGAAGGGCCGGGGGAGGCCATCGCATTGCCCTATGCAATCGTAGATCGCGCTTCGACTGCTCGTCCACGGGGCGATACTTCGTCCCCGCAGCGGCAATCGACCCTCCCCGGCATCGGCATATCAGGGAACGCTTCATGACAAATCTCTCTCGCCTGTTTTCCGGCGTGGCCGTCGCGGCCATGACACTCCTCACGCCCGGCCTCGCCGCGGCGCAATCGGCTTCGTGGTGGTACGAGGCGCTGACCCCCGAGCAGCAGCGCCTGCTCGACGACACCCTGGTCGGCGGCTTCAACGCCAGCCACCCCGGCGCCACCCTGGCGCTCGAATATCGCGGCAACGCCATCGAGAACCAGCAGCGCCTGGCACTGATGTCCGGCGGCGGCCCCGACATCATCAATTCCAACGGCCCGGCCACCGCGCTGCCCATGGCCAAGGCCGGCCAGTTGCTGAAGCTCGATGATTACGCCGCGAAATACGGCTGGAACGAGCGGCTGATCCCGATGTTCCTCGCGCTGGGCAAGGTCGATGGCGTGCTCTACTCCATCCCCAAGAACTACGAGGCGATGGGCCTGTTCTACAATGCCGACATCTTCGCCCAGAAGGGTTGGACCGCGCCGAAAACCATCGCCGAAATGGAAACCCTGGCCGATACCATGCTGGCCGAGGGGATGACCCCGTTCGTCGCCGGCAATGCCGGCTTCCGCCCGGCCAACGAGCAATTCTTCACCGTGGCGCTCAACCAGCTGGTCGGCCCCACCGCCATCCACGAGGCCCTCTCCGGCAAGCGCCCGTGGACCGACCCGGTCTTCGTCGACGCCATGACCAAGTTCAAGGCCTGGTACGACAAGGGCTATTACGGCAAGGACTACTTCTCCACCTCGACCATCGATGCCTTCGCCGGCATGGTCACCGGCAAGACCGGCATGGCGCCGCAGGGCACCTGGGCCTTCTCGTGGGTGAAGGATTATTTCGAGCCGGCCGGCGCCAATGCCGCCTTCACCTCGATCCCGGTGGCCGAGGGTGTCCCCTACCCGCTCTTCCCCATCGGCATTGGTTCGACGCTGTCGATCAACGCCCACTCGGCCAACCCCGATACCGCGGCAGAGGTGATCGACTACGTGTTCAGCGGCGATTTCTACGGCGCCATCGTGCCGCAATGGCAGGGCGAGTGGAACGTGCCGCTGGCCGACCTGTCGAAGGTTACGCTGAAGGGTGAAGTCACCCCGCTCTATAAAGAAGCGACGACGATGATCGCCGACGCGCTGGCCAGCGGCAATTACGGCTACACCACCTGGACCTTCTGGCCGCCGAAATCCGAGCAGTACATCATCTCGGGCGTCGAAGAGTTGTGGCTCGGCACCGCGTCGCCGGAGCAGTTCCTCAGTGGCCTGCAGGACCTCTTCGCAGCAGAGCTCGCCGAAGGCAGCGTCCCGCCGCTGCCGTGAGGTGACGAGGCGCCGGCGTCTCCGCCCTTATCCTCCCCGCGTGGCGGGGGAGGGGGACCAGCGAAGCTGGTGGAGGGGGGAGCCAAAGCCGAGGGTCTTGCCGCCCCCTCCACCGCCTTCGGCGGTTCCCCTCCCCCGCCCCGCGGGGGAGGATTACCGAGAGTCCAGTGACTCCCCCACCCCGGAACGCCGCCCATGTGGTTCTTCGCCCTCCCCGCCCTCGCCATTAATGTCGCGCTGATCCTGATCCCGGCGCTGCTGACGGTGGCCTTGGCCTTCTGCACCTGGGATGGGTTCTCGGCCCCGGTCTTCGTCGGCTTCGCCAATTTTGAGGCGATGTTCGCCGATCGGGTGTTCTGGATTGCGCTCGGCAACAACCTCAAGTGGACGCTGATCTTTCTGACCGTGCCGATCGCCATCGGCCTCGTCGCGGCCACCCTGCTGCTGATGATCAAGCGCGGGCGCACCCTGTTCCAGATCGTCTATTTCATCCCCGTGGTGGTCGCCACCGCCATCACCGCGCGCGTCTGGCAGGGGATGATCTACAACCCCAATACCGGCGTCTTCGGCCTCCTCTCCCGCTTCGGCATCGAACTTTCCGATCCGCTGGCCGCGACCCACTCGGCCCTCTACGGCATCGCCGTGGTCGATCTCTGGCACTGGTGGGGGTTCCTCGCGGTGATCTTTCTCGCGGCGCTCCGCCAGGTGCCGGCCGAAATGGTCGAAGCGGCCCGGCTCGATGGCGCCGGCTTCTTTGGCCTGATGCGCTACATCCTCATTCCCGCCATCGCCCCGACCATCAAGCTGATGATGGTGATGACGGTGATCTGGTCGTTCCTGGTGTTCGACTTCGTCTACATCCTCACCCAGGGCGGTCCAGCCTATTCCAGCGAAGTGCTGTCGACGCTCGCTTACCGCAACGCCTTCTTCGAGTTCGATCTCGGCCGCGCCGCCGCCGTCGCTTTGGTGATCGCGCTGTTCGGTCTCACCGCCACCTTCGCCTATGTGCGGCTGCAATCGAAGGAAGGGGTGAACTGAGATGATCGGAAGCCGCTGGTCGCGCCTCGTCTCCTATGTCGTCCTGGTGCTCGGCGCGCTGTTCGCGCTCGGGCCACTGCTCCTGATGCTGCTCAACGCCTTCAAGGCGACGCCCGAGATCATCCTGAGCCCCTTGAGCTGGCCGGCCGAACTCAACTGGTCCAATTTCACCCGCGCCTGGGATGATGCGCGGCTGGGCGAAACCATGCTCAACAGCGCCAAGGTCACCGCCATGACCATCGTGCTGGTGCTGACCACCGGCGCCGGCGCCGCCTATGTGCTGGCCCGCCAGAAGATCAAGCCGTGGAAGGCAGTGAGCGCCTACTTCCTCGCCACCACCACCGCGCCGATTCAGCTCTTCCTGTTCCCGCTCTATTTCGGCTTCGCCCGGCTCGGGCTGATCAACAATCCGGTGGCGGTGTCGTTCGTCTACTGCGCCATGTTCAGCCCCTTCGCCATCATGCTGCTGCGCACCTACTTCATCGCCATCCCCAAGGAGCTGGAAGAGGCCGCCAACCTCGACGGCGCCAATGCCTGGCAGGTGTTTTGGAAGGTGATGCTGCCGATCGTCTCGCCCGGGCTGCTCACCGTGGCGCTGATCATCGGGCTCTATTGCTGGAACGAATTCCTCATCGCCTCGACGTTCCTGCAGAGCAAAGACCAGATGACCGCCGTCGTCTCCTTCACGCTGCTCAGCGGCAAATACACCAGCGACTGGGGGCAGATCATGGCCGCCGCCATGATCATCGTGCTGCCCATCCTGATGCTGTTCCTGCTGCTGCAGCGGCACTTCATCGACGGCATGGCGGGTGGGTCGACGAAGGGATGAGGCCCGAGGCGGGTTGGCACGGGAGGCGATGCCATCGCCTCCCTCCCCCTTGAGGGGAGGGATTGAGGGAGGGGGTGGTGCAGTCACCACCGAGCGTCCCTCACCACCCCCACCCCCCGCCCCTCCCCTCAAGGGGGAGGGGAGCAGGAAGGGCCCGCTCACACCACCTCCACCCCAACCCGGCCGGCGAACAGCTCCGCCAATCCCGGCGGTGGGGCGGTGTCGGTGACGATGCTGTCGACATCCTCGGCGACTGAGCCGAGCCGCACCAGCGCCCGCTTGCCGAACTTGCTGCCATCGACGGCGAGGATGACGCGGCGCGATTGCCGCATGGCGGCGCGAACTGCCTGCACCTCGCCATGGTCATCGTCGCCCATGTCGCCCTGCTCATCGATGCCGCTGACCGAAATGATGGCGGTGTCGAACTTGAAGGCGCTGATGAACTCGACCACGTCGTGCCGGAACACCCCGGCATCGCCGTGCCGCACGAAACCTCCGGGCACCGCGACGCTGAAGCTCTCGACTTCGCTGAGCGCCGTGGCGGCCCTCAGGCCGTAGGTGACGATGCGCAGGTTCCGCCGCACGGTGAGCGCCTGGGCCACGCTTTCGCAGGTGGTGCCGGTATCGAGAAAGGCCGAGGAGCCGTCGGCGATCAGGTCGGCGACGCGGCTGCCGATGCGGCGCTTGCCTTCGGCATTCTCGATGCGGCGGCGGCGGTAGGTGGGGGAGTCGATCGGCGGCGCCGCGAGCATCGCGCCGCCATGCAGGCGCCGCACCAGGCCCTCGTCCTCGAGCTCCATCAGGTCGCGACGGGCGGTCTGCGTGGTCACCGCGAAACTGCTGGCAATCTCGTCGAGTGAAACGAACCGGCTGGCCTCGAGGCGCAGCAGCAGCTGCGACTGGCGCGTCTTCTTGTCCTTGTCGGTCATAAAGGCTCCGGCGCCCGAGACAGCGGGCGCGGCCCTTATAATATGGAAAGGGGGCGCTGCACGCGCCCCCTGCCCGGCTGCACAGATTTAGAAGCGGACCTTGAGGGCCGCCGAGACGTTGTGGCTTGCCGCATTCGGGCCGAATTGGCCGCCATAGCCCAGTGACAGCGTCGATTGCGGAGCCAGCTCGAACTCGAGCGCCGCGCTGATCACCGCGCTGTCGACGGCGATCGGCGCGCCGACCACGCTGAACCCTGGGCCGCCGGCAAAGGCCAGCTCCGCCGTGGGGTCGACATCGCCGAAGGCATGACGCCAGCCGATCTCGCCGCGGAACGTGGTGGCAATGCCGGCCAGCTCCAGCGTCTGCTCGGTGCGCATGCCGAGCGTTGCAAAGGTGGTCGCCACCAGGTCGCCGGCGCTCGACAATGCCCCGGCGCCACCCTGCTCGACGAAGCCGCCGCTCGAGGCCCGCACATGCGCGAGGCCGAGGAACGGGGCGAACGTGCCGGACTCGGTGTCGAACCGATAGCTCGCCTCGCCGAACAGCTGCAGCACATCGATGGCGTAGTCGGCGGTCAGCGTCTCGTCGATCCCGCCATAGCTGACATAGCGGCGGCTGTCGGCGTCGTTGCGCGTATAGGCGCCGCCGAGCGCCAGGCTGAACGGGCCAGTGTCGCCCTTGGCATAGGCGCCGACATGGAAGTTGTCGGACGCAAGCCGCGCCTCGGTGTCCGCGAGCGTGACGCTCGACTGGCCATAGCCGCCGAACACCCCGGCGCGCCAGCCATTGCCTACCTCGACGTCGTAGCCGAGCAGCGTTGCTGCGACGCCGCGTTCGGCAGCCGAGACCGCCTCGCCCGGGCTGCGGCCCCAGCCGCCGAAGGCCTTGAACCAGAGCTCGCCCTCGCCCGCCTTGGCGACATCGGCGCCGCTATCGACCACCCCGGACATCCGGCTGACGACGACACCGTTCAGCACCATGGCGTTCTCGATGAAGCCGCCCAGCGCTGCCGCATGCACCTCGCCGGAGAGATCGTTGAAGGCGGCATTGGCGGTGTCGGCGTCGGTGAGCACGATTTCGTCGTAGATCGCGTTGCCGGCGCCCAGCGCATCGAGCGCCGCGGCGACCGAGCGGCGGTTGGCGGTCGTCGCGACACCATCGAAGGCGGTGTCGTTGCGATCGAGATGCATCAGCACCTCGGTGCCGTCATAGCTCAGCGTCGGGGTGAGGAAGGCGAGATTGGTGCTGATCGGGCCGAACTGGCCGCTGATCCCGCCGGCGGCGCTGAGGATGGTGTAGTCGTTATCGGCCTTCCAGTTGCCGCCGGCGGCAACGCTGACCACCGAGCCGGCGAGCGTCGCAGCTCCGGTGGCGATTACCTTGTCGCTATTGCCATCGGCGTCCGCCTCGACCCGGAAGGTCGAGCCCGCCTCGAAGCTGATATCGCCATTGACCTTGAGCGTACCGATCGAGTTGCCCGGCGCCAGGGTGCCGCCGCTGGCCACTTTCAGGTTGCCGACAGTACCGGTGCCACCGAGTGTCCCGCCATTGCCGACGGTGGTGAGCGACGAGCTGGCGATCGAGCCGTTGACCGACAGCAAGCCGTCCGACACCCGCGTCTCGCCGGAATAGCTGCTGGAACCGCTGAGCACCAGCCGGCCAGCGCCGCGCTTCTCAAACTTGCCGCTGCCGCTGAACGCCCCCGAGGCGGTGACGGTGGCGCTGGCCTCGGCGATCTCGATGGCGCCGCCATCGCCCTCGAGCGAGACATCGCGCCCCAGCGTGGTCATGCCGGTGCCGATGACGCGCAGGCTCCCGCCAGCGAGCCGCAGGTCGGCCGAACCGCTGCCCAAGGCCGCGTCCTCGTAGACGATCACGGTGCCGCCATCGCTGACCAGCGTTTCACCGATGAAGCTGTGGTCGTCGATGCAGTACTCGGCAATCGCCTGCTGCAAGCGCGGGTCGGTGCTGGTGCAATCGAGCAGCGTCTTTTTCTCTTCGAGCGTCAGGTCGGTGAGCACCGGGTTGCCGTTGGCGTCGGCGATCTGGCCGAGATAGACGTCGGTGCGCATATTGTTGCGGGTCAACAGGAACGACTTGTCGCGCTCGACGAAAGTCGTCGCCCCGTCATCCCAGACGATGCGGGTCTTGCTGGCGCCACCCTCGGTATAGGTTTCGAGCTTGGGACCGACCCAGCGGAACTCGTGCGCCACCGGCTCATGGTCGGACAGCGGGATCTGGCCGCCCGGCCGGCTGTCGGTGTAAACGTTCTTGATCACCCCCAGATACGGGTCATCCGGGTCGTCGGCGATGCTGTACCACTT
>CBDIRF010000010.1:0-143427 GCA_965284115.1 Devosiaceae bacterium | reverse complement strand
GAAGCGCCCGTCACCCCTGGAGGACGGGTGCGTGAGCTTTGATGTCTCAGAGTTCACACCAACCCATGAATGGATCATTCAATGGCTACTGCTGCTAAGGAGCTCAAGGCTCAGGCGCGGAGCGGGGTGGGCAAGGGGGCCGCTCGTGCACTGCGTCGTGAGGGGCTCATTCCTGCCGTCATCTATGGTGACAAAAAGGCTCCCCTGCCGATCTCGATCTCGTACAACGAGGCGATGAAGTCCATCTACGCCGGTGGTTTCCTCTCCCACATCATCACCCTTGATGTTGATGGCGAGAAGCACCGCGTCATTCCGCGCGACTACCAGCTCGATGTCGTCAAGGACAAGGCGCTGCATGTCGACTTCCTGCGCGTCGGCAAGGGCACCAAGCTCAATGTCCAGGTGCACGTGAAGTTCATCAACGACGACCAGTCCCCGGGCATCAAGCGCGGCGGTGTTCTGAACATCGTCCACCACACGCTCGACCTGACCGTTGATGCCGACCACATCCCCGAGGAGGTCGTCGTCGATCTCGCCGGTCTCGATGTTGGCGACAGCGTCCACATCTCCTCGGTAAAGCTGCCGGCCGGCGCGTCCGACCACAGCCACGAGGCCGACCTCACCATCGCCACCATCGTTGCTCCGTCGGGCCTGCGCGCCGAAGAAGCCGAGGAAGGCGCTGCCGAGGCCGCTCCGGCTGCCGAGCCTGCCAAGGAATAATGTATTTGGAAGCGGGCCGCTGGTCCGCTTCCACCCTCCCCTGCCTGGAAGTTAGCCGATGCATCTCATCGTCGGCCTCGGCAATCCCGGGGACAAGTACCGCAACAATCGCCACAATATCGGCTTCCTCGCGGTCGACGCCATTGCGCGCCGCCACAACTTTCCCGCCTTCCGCGAGAAGTTCCAGGGGCTGATTTCCGAAGGCGCGATCGAGGGCGAAAAGGTGCTGCTGCTGAAGCCGCAGACCTACATGAATTCCTCGGGCGACAGCGTCCAGAAGGTCACCACTTTCTACAAGCTCGGGCCATCAGACGTCTCGGTGCTCTACGACGAGATCGACCTCGCGCCGGGCAAGACCCGCATCAAGGTCGGCGGCGGCAATGGCGGCCACAATGGGCTGCGCTCCATCGATCCGCAGATCGGGCTGGGCTACCGCCGCGTCCGCCTCGGCGTCGGCCATCCCGGCCACAAGGATCTGGTGATGCCGCACGTCTTGGGTGACTTTTCGAAGGCCGAACAGCAAGCCTGGCTGATCCCCCTGCTCGACGCCGTCGCCGACAATGCGGTGATGATCGTCAAGGGCGACGACAACGGCCTGATGAACAAGCTGGCGATCGCCACGCAGGGCGATGGCGCCGAACGGTCGCAACGCCCGGAAACCGCCGACCCCACCCGCAAGAAGGCCCCGGCCCAGAGCCACATCCGCGCCGCGCGACCCAGTGCGCCGCAGGCCAAACTGCCGGAGACCGGGCCGATGGCGGACATGCTGAAGAAGCTGTTCAAGAAGGATTGAGTTTCTTCTCAACAGCTGGTGTGGGCTGACCCCCACCCCTGTCCCCTCCCCCTAAACATGGGGAGGGAGACGCGTACTGAGGTGACAGTGTTTTGGTCTCCCTCCCCATTCTTAGGGGGAGGGGACAGGGGTGGGGGTCAGCTCGCGCCGGCCTCGCGATCTCACACCAAACCAATTGACTTCCGCCTTCGATCAACCGATGTGAAGCGCAACAATTGGCGCGGCTTTCTTCGCGCCGCCAACAACGATTTCCGGAGATCTCCCCATGGGTTTCAAGATGGGCATCGTCGGCCTGCCCAACGTGGGCAAGTCGACGCTTTTCAATGCGCTGACCCGCACTGCCAACGCGCAGGCCGCCAACTTCCCGTTCTGCACCATCGAGCCGAATACCGGCGAAGTGGCAGTGCCGGACGCGCGCCTCGATAAGCTCGCCACCATCGGCAAGTCGGCGCAGATCCTGCCGGCCAAGATGAGCTTCGTCGATATCGCGGGCCTCGTGAAGGGCGCCTCGAAAGGCGAAGGCCTCGGCAACCAGTTCCTCGCCAATATCCGCGAATGCGACGCCATCGCCTACGTGCTGCGCTGCTTTGAAGACGGCAACATCATCCACGTCGCCAACAAGGTCGATCCGCTCGCCGACGCCGAAGTGGTCGAGACCGAGCTGATGCTGGCCGATCTCGAAAGCCTCGAGAAGCGCCGCAACGGCGTCGAAAAGAAAGCCAAGGGCGGCGACAAGGAAGCCAAGGCGACGCTCGAGCTGATCGATCGCGCCCTGCTGCTGCTGCGCGACGGCAAGTCGGCGCGCCTGGTGCAGCGCTCGGCCGAGGAAGAAAAGGCCTTCGTCGAGCTGCAGCTGCTGACCTCGAAGCCCGCGCTCTATGTCTGCAACGTCGACGAGGCCTCGGCCGCCACCGGCAACGCCATGACCAAGCTGGTCGAGGATTACGCCAGGCAGCACAATGCTGCGGTGATCGTCATCTCGGCCGAGATCGAAAGCCAGCTGGCGCAGCTCCCCGACGCCGAGCAGGCCGAGTATCTCGAGAGCCTCGGGCTGCACGAGCCGGGCCTCAATCGCCTGATCCGCGAGGCCTACCAGTTGCTCGGGCTGCAGACCTATTTCACCGTCGGCCCGAAAGAGACCCGCGCCTGGACCATCCACAAGGGCGATCGCGCCCCGCAGGCGGCCGGCGTGATCCATACCGATTTCGAGCGCGGCTTCATCCGCGCCCAGACCATCGGCTACGACGACTTCGTTGGGCTGGGTGGTGAAGTCGCCGCCAAGGAAGCCGGCAAGGCCCGCGACGAAGGCAAGGAATATGTCGTCAAGGACGGCGACGTCATGTTGTTCAAGTTCAATACCTAAAACATAGACATTTCAGCGCCTTAACTCATAACCTTTGGGCCAAATCATGCTCGACCAGCTCTTCGGCTCCTGGTGGCCGACGGTGTCGTCTTACCTCGCCGGACCGCTGGCGCTTGCCGGCGGCACCGTCAGCCCCTTCACCGTCATCCCCACGGTCGGCTTCGCGCTGCTGCTGCTCGGCATCATCGCCGCTGCGCTCTGGCGCGAAAAGCAGGCGGTGTGGGTCATCGGCCCGATCATCGCCGCGGCGCTGACCCCGGTGATCCTCGCCATCGCCAACATTCTCGGTGGCTGGTTCGTGGTGATCTTCGCCCTGGCCATCGGCACGGTCGGCCTGCTGCTCTGGGTCGGCATCATCTCCGGCGACGCCACCCGCCGCCTGCCGGTGTGGCTGGTCGGCTTGTTCGCGGTGAGCTTCGTCATTTACTGCACCGTGCGCAGCGTCGCGATTATCTGGGGCCTGGCGTAACACGCAGAGTCGCAGTCGGTCAAAGCGCGGCGCTCCCTTGCCTCCCCCATCCTGGTTGACGTATACGTCAACCCGCCATGAACGCCGTCACTGCTGACCGCCGCCATTTCGAGGATCTCGTCGTCGGCGAGACCGTCAATCTCGGTTCGACCCTCGTGACCAGGGAGATGATCCTCTCCTTTGCCCGCGAGTTCGATCCCCTGCCCTTCCATCTCGATGAAGCTGCCGCCAAGCGCTCGCTGCTCGGCGGCCTTGCTTCCTCCGGCTGGCAGACCGCGGCGCTGACCCTGCGCCTCCTCGGTGACAGCTTCCTTTCCAGGATCGCCTCGGCCGGCGGCCTCGGTTTCTCCGACCTCAAATGGAAAAAGCCGGTGATGAAAGGCGACACCATCTGGGCCAGCGCCACCATCGCCCAGTTGCGCCGCTCGCGGCACCACCCCCAGTGGGGCATCGTCAGCATCGATCTCGACGTGAAGAACCAGAACGGCCAGCCGGTGATGAGCATGCGGCTCGCCAACCTGGTGGAGACTCGCCACCCCGAGGAAGGGCTGCCGGCCCAGCCCGAGCCGCCCTATGGCATCGAACCGGGCGGTGCCACATGACCCGCTGGTTCGAGGATATCAGCATCGACGAGCCATTCCCGCTCGGCAGCCACACCTTCAGCGAGGCCGAGATCCTGGCCTTCGGCCGCGATTACGACCCGCAATATTTCCATCTCGATCCCGCCGCCGCCGCGCATAGCCATTTCGGCGGCATCATCGCTTCGGGCTGGCACACCGTGCTGATGGGGCATCGCAAAATGGTCGACGCGCTCGAGGCCGAAGAGCTGCGCCTGCGCGACCTCGGCCAGCAGCCCGGCGTCTCCGGCCCCTCGCCCGGCGTCAACAAGATGGAGTTCAGGGCGCCGGTGCGGCCCGGCGACACCGTCACCTACACGCTGACCGTCACCGGCAAGCGCCCGTCCAACTCGATTCGCGGCTGGGGTCTGCTCTTCAACAGCCTCGATGCGGTGAACCAGCGCGGCGAAAAGGTCTACCACGCCGAACTGGTCGGCTTCTCCAAGCTGCGCGATTACCGCATGCCGCCGCACTTACGGGTTCTTGAGGCGTTGACCAAAATCCCCGGATTGGGGAAGTTGCTGACCCAACGGAGTTGATTGACGCCATGCGCCTTGCCCTTGCTTTTGCCGCCCTGCTGCTCGCCGCCGCGCCCGCCGCCGCGCAGTCGCTCACCGGCGTCGGCGTCGAGGGCAACTGGGGCTGCCGCGCCAATATCGACGGCAGCCGCGCCGGGCTCCTCACCATCTATGCCGGCTCCTATGGCTATGCCTCGGCCAATTTCGCCAGCACCGCCTCCGGCAGCGGCGCCGTCGAAATGGCCTCGAACGGCGTCACCTTCCTCGATGGCAACCTCGTCGCCGGCGCCGGCATCACCAGCGCCATCCTAGGCTTCGACGACACCGGCCGCGACGTGCTGCAGCTTTACACCGCTGAAAAGAACGTCCTGACCTGCACCCCGCGCGGCTAGGCCGCAGGTGCCAGCCACAGACTGAGGACTCCACCTCCCCCTCGACGGGGGAGGCAAGCGCAGCTTGGGAGCGAAGCGAGCTAGCGTAGCTCGGAGGGGGTGTGCGGAGCCCGTATCCATGCCGTCAGCGCTGCGCTGCAACGTCCGCCGCGAGTATCCAAAACCGGCCGACTGCCCGCTACTCTGTCGGCTCATGCCGCCGACGTGAACGAACACTTGTTCGCGTGAGGGCTTTCTATTCAACGATTTAGGTATTCGTTATGCGTGGCGGCGCACAATCATGCGACGACATCTACGCACCCCCGCGCCACGAGGTTCGCCGGTTATGGAGTTGCCCTGGTATAGCCTGATGACCAATGTGTCGGTCGTGGCGTTCGTCGTCAGCGTCTGGACACAGCTGCGGGACCAGTTCGAGCGTTTCGGGCCGCGCGCCGTCGAGGCGGGGTTCGGCGCCATCATGGGGTTGGGCGCCGTTGCCGCCATGCTGTTCCCGGTAGAATTCGCCCCCGGGGTGTTTTTCGACCTGCGCACCTGCCTGCTGGCCCTTGCCGCCTTCTTCGGCGGCCCGCTCGCCGCCCTCCTGGCCCTGCTCCCCGCCATCGCCTGGCGGCTGTGGGTCGGGGGCGCCGGCGCGCCAGCGGGCGTGGTCGCGATGACGCTGGTCACCCTCGCCGCGTCGTTCGCTCACCTGCTGCTGCGCCGGCGCGGCCTGCCGATCGTCCGCTGGCACGCGCCGGTGCTGGCGCTCGGCACCTGCGCCATCGGGCTGGTGACCATTGCCTTCGTTCCGTTCGACCTCGGCGCCCTCGACTGGGCGCCGCTGCTGGCGGCGCGCACCGTGCTGCTGTTCCTTGCGGTCATGCTGGCCGCCCTCGCCCTCACCCATGACGCGGAGCTGCGCGACGCCCGGCGCGAAAACCAGATCTATCGCCAGGTGATCGATGAGCTGCCCGACAGCATCAGCGTTCGCGACCCCGAAGGCCGCTTCGTCATCGCCAACCCGGCCACGGCACAGCTGCTCGGGGTGAGTTCGGCGGCGGCGCTGATCGGCCATCCAGGCAGTCAACTCGACATCGATCAGCCGGCCTCGCTCCCCGATACCGGGGAGACGCACTGGAGCTTCCAGCAGGCGGTGCAGCGCCCCGATGGCGGCAGCCGCTGGCTGCAGACGCTCGAGGTCCAGCTCAACGACAGCAATGGGCGCCCTGTCGGCCTCATCACCCACAACCGCGATATCACCGAGCAGAAGCAACTGGAGCTCGAGCTCGACGAACGCCAGCGCGTGCTGAGCTTCGCCATGGCACAGATGACCGATGGTGTCGCCATGTTCGATCGTCTTGGGCGGCTGCTGTTCTGCAATGCCCGCTACCAGAAACTGTTTCCGCTGACCTCCGATGTGCGCGTCCCCGGCGCCACGATCCGCGATATCCTCGCGGCGGCGGCGGAGCGGCGCGAACAGCAGGTCGGCTCGTCCCCCGCCGATGTCGCCGCGTGGATCGACGAGATCAGCGCGTCGCTGCAGCACGATGCCGAGGAGGAGGTGCACCTGTTCGATGGCACCTGGCTGCGCGTCTCCACCCGCCCCTCGCCCGATGGCGTATCGATGGTGGTGGTCTCCGACATCACCCGGTTGAAGCGCACCGAGATCGAGCTGCTCAACGTCGCTGAGCGGCTGCGCGAGGAAGCCACCACCGATGCGCTGACCGGCCTCGTCAACCGGCGCGCCCTCGACCAGCGGCTGGAGATCGAGATCGCCCGCAGCCTCCGCTCCGACACGGCGCTGAGCGTCATCCTGCTCGATATCGATCACTTCAAGGCCTACAATGACAGCTATGGCCACCTCGCCGGCGATGCCTGCCTCAAGTCGGTCAGCCAGTGCCTCGGCCAGGTGTTCCGCCGCCCTGCCGACCTCATCGCCCGCTATGGCGGCGAAGAGTTCGTGGTGGTGCTACCCGAAGTGGATGTCGAGGTGGCCTACCGCATGGCCAATGACTATCGCGAGCTGCTGGCGGCCCAGGCGCTACCGCATCAGGCGAGCGAGTTCGGCCGCGTCACCGTCAGCCTTGGCATTGCCGCCTACGCCCCCGGCCAGACCGACCGCAGCGCCGCCGACCTTCTCGGCCGCGCCGACGAAGCGCTCTATGCCGCCAAAAGCGGCGGCCGCGACCAGGTCAGCGGCTGGCGCCGCCGCTTCGACGTAGTGCCACGCAGCTTGCGGGTGGTGCATTAGGGCGAAAGCTTGCAGTCGGCGCGCCCTCTCCCGCTTGCGGGGGGGGGACCAGCCGAAAGGCTGGTGGGAGGGGGGAGCCGCAAACACTGGCCCCTGCCACAGCCGCTCACCGTCAGTGCGTGTGGCACGATCTACGTTCAGTGCGTGGGGCTCCCCCCTCCCACCACGCTTTCGCGTGGTCCCCCCTCCCCCGTAAGCGCACGGCTGTCCGGGGAACCAACTCAAGCGATTCAAACGACTCTGCTTTGTTTTTCTGAGTCTCCCTCACCGCAGTTTTCCGCCCAACAGCCGGATTTTGATCGCGCGGTCGGGCCCAACGGCTGGCGAAGAGTAATTCCGATAGACGATGCGCCGCATCCTTCGAACGATAGAAGTACAGCCAAGTAAGCCCAACAGGGCTGAATTCCATGCCGAGAACGGGACCAAAAGTTTCCCCGGACAGCCGTGCCGTAAGCGGGAGAGGGAATCCCGACTGCGAGCCTCAGCGTCTATCTAGATCAATGCCCCTCGAACGGGATCAGCGCCTCGACCCTGACACCGGTGGCGCGCAGCTTCTCCGCTCCGCCCAGGTCGAACAGGTCGATCACAAACCCTGAATGCGACACCTCCGCACCGGTGCGCCGCAGCAGCGATACCGCCGCCACCGCCGTGCCGCCGGTGGCGATCAGGTCGTCGATCAGCAGCACCCTGTCTCCCGCCCCGATCACATCGGCATGGATCTCGATGGTATCGACGCCGTATTCGAGCGCATAGTTCTGCCCGATCGTCTCGCCGGGCAGCTTGCCCTTCTTCCGCACCGGGATGAAGCCGACGCCCAGCGCAATGGCGACCCCGGCCCCGAAGATGAAACCGCGCGCCTCGATGCCCGCCACATGGGTGATCCCCAGGTTGCGATGCAGCCCGGCCAGCCGGTCGACGCTTTCGCGGAACCCGGCGGGATTCTCGATCAGCGTGGTGATGTCACGGAACAGGATACCCTTTTTGGGGTAATCGGGGATCGAACGGACGAGCGATTTCAGATCAAGCATGGGTGGCCGAGGAGTGAATGGTGAATGGTGAATAGGGACTAGCGATTGGCGAACCTATGTCCTGGGCACCGGAGCCGAAAGCCCCATTCACCACTCACCATTCACCATTCACCTATTTGGCCACTCACCTATCTCTTGGTGGCGTCGACGATCTTGCGCGCCAGTTGGCCCGCCTTGTAGGCGGTATTGAGCGTCGCGCCCTTCGCGGCGGCCTTGACCTTGGGCGTCAGCAGCCGCGGCGCCGCGGCAATGCCGGCCCGCACCATCGGATGGGCGATCACAGTGCGGGCAAGGGCTGCGGCCGTCACGGCGCTGCGAATGATCGACATCTGGTGGCCTCCTAAAGCTTCGCCCGCAAATATCGACGATGCGGATCGAGATCGCAAGTGCCGTGGGCTCGATACAACGACAAAGGGCCCCGAAGGGCCCTTTGCGTATTCACAGGAGTGGCAGCCTGGCGATAAACGACAAAGGGCCCCGAAGGGCCCTTTGCATATTCACTGCGGCATCGACCTGGTGCTCGCTCGAGCTAGTGCTCGACGCGCGACCAGAGCTTGCGCTTGACCAGGTACATCAGCCCGGCGAACACCAGGAGGAAGGCGATCACCTGGAAGCCGGCTTCCTTGCGCGCCACGAGGTGCGGCTCGGCCATCCACATCATGAACGCGGCGACGTCGCGTGAGTACTGGTCGACTGTAAGCGGCACGCTGCCGGTCTCGCCTGCCTCGTAGGTGATGGCCCCATCGCTGAGCGGCGGCGCCATGCCGAGCGCATTGCCCGGGAAGTAGGTGTTGTAGTGCTTGCCTTCCGGCACCTCGGCTCCCGCGGGCGGCGGGTCGACATAGCCGTTGAGCAGGGCGTGGATATAGTCTGGACCGCCTTCCGCATAGGCGGTGAAGTAGTTGAGGATCCACCACGGGAACGGCTGCGTGGTGCCGCGGGCCTTGGCCAGCACCGAGAAATCCGGCGGCACCGCACCGCCATTGGCGTCACGGGCTTCCTGATCATTGGCGAACGGCGACGGCCAGCGATCGGCCGCTACGCCCGGACGCTTGCCACCCTGGGCCTCGGGGTCGGTGATCTCGTACTCGGCGGCGAGCGCCTTCACCTGGCCCTCGGTAAACTCCGGCCCCCCCGGCTGGCTGAGGTTACGGAACGACATCAGGCGGGCCGAGTGGCAACTCGAGCAGACTTCCTTGAACACCTGGAAGCCGCGCTGCAATTGGTTGCGGTCAAAGGTGCCGAAGGGGCCGGCAAAGCTCCACGGCTCCTTCTTGATCTCGGTCGTGCTCCCGGACGCCATGGCCGGAGCCGTGACGAAGAAGAGGCTCACCAGCAGGGCGCCGATAATGCTTGTGGTCTTGATCATTGGCGTTGGGCCCCGGGTCAGTGCGACGTCGACGCTGCGGCAGGCCGAGCGGCCGCCGGCGCCTTGTGCTTGGCAAGAACGGACTTAGTGATCGACGTCGGCAGCGGCCGCGGCGTCTCAAAGCGTCCAAGCAGCGGAAGCACTATGATGAAGTAGGCGAAGTAATAGGCGGTGCAGATTTTCGAGAACAACGCCACCGGCATCCCCAGAACCGACCCGTCGGCGCGAGCGGCGCCCAGGTAGGCCAGCATCAGGAAGTTCAGCACGAAAACCCAGTAGAACCACTTGAAGATCGGCCGGAACGTGCCCGAGCGCACCTTGCTGGTATCGAGCCACGGCACGAAGAACAGCACCAGGATCGAACCGGCAAAGAAGATCACCCCGCCCAGCCGGCTGTCGATGAACAGGATGTTGAAGTCGATGGCGCGCAGGATCGCGTAGAACGGCAGGAAGTACCACTCAGGCACGATTTCCGCCGGCGTCACCTGGCTGTTTGCCATGATGTAGTTGTCCGGGTGGCCCAGGATATCGGGCGCAAAGAACACGAACCAGGCGAACGGGATGCAGAACACGATGATCGCGAACAGGTCCTTCATCGTATAATACGGATGGAACGGCACCGTCTCGCGGCTGTTCTTGACCTCGACGCCGATCGGATTGCTGTTGCCCGGCACGTGCAGCGCCCAGATATGGAGCGCCACCACTGCCGCGATTATGAACGGCAAGAGGTAGTGCAGCGAGAAGAAGCGGTTGAGCGTCGCGTTGTCGACGGCAAAGCCGCCGCGCAGCAGCTCGAGGATCGGCGTGCCGACCACCGGAATGGCGCCCAGGATGTTGGTGATCACGGTGGCGGCCCAGAAGCTCATCTGGCCCCATGGCAGCACGTAGCCCATGAAAGCGGTGGTCACCATCAGCACGAACAACAGGACGCCGAGGATCCACAAAATCTCGCGCGGCGCCTTGTACGAGCCGAAGTACAGGCCGCGGAACATATGGATATACACCGCCGCAAAGAACATCGATGCGCCCGTGGCGTGTACGGCCTGGATGATGCGGCCGCCATTCACGTCACGGCGAATGCGCTCGACCGAGTTGAACGCCAGCGCCACATTCGGCGTGTAATGCATCGCAAGGATGACGCCGGTGACGATCTGCACGCCGAGCATGAAGGCGAGGATGGCGCCGAAGGTCCACCAGTAGTTGAGGTTCTTGGGCGTGGGGTAGTCCATCAGGTGTTCTTTGGACCACCGGATGATCGGCAGGCGATCGTCGATCCACTTCTCGACGACGTTACCGGGGACGTAGCTGGATTCGTGAGCCATTGTAACGCGTCCCCTTAACCGATCTGCACGAGCGTGTCGGTAACGAATTCATAGGGCGGCAGGACCAGGTTGGTCGGCGCGGGGCCCTTGCGGATGCGGCCGGCAGTATCGAACTGCGAGCCGTGGCAGGGGCAGGCCCAGCCGTCATAGTCACCGGAATTGCCCACCGGAATGCAGCCCAGATGCGTGCAGTTGGCGATCATGATCAGCCACTGCTCGTGGCCCGGCTTGGTGCGCTGCTCGTCGGTCGCCGGATCCTTGAGCTCCGACATCGGCACGGCCTTGGCCTCGGCAATCTCGGCGTCCGTACGGTGACGCACGAACACCGGCAGGCCGCGCCACTTGATGGTGACCGACTGGCCGACTTCGATGCTCGACAGGTCGAACTCGATGCTGGCCAGCGCCAGCACGGACGCATCGGGGTTGAGTTGGTTGATCAGCGGCCAGGTCACCCCGGCCACGCCAACCGCGCCAACCGCGCCTGCTGCGATATAGAGGAAATCGCGCCGACCCGGTTTAGGGGCGTCCTGATGTACCAGATTGGATTGCGTCGCCAAGGTAAGCTTCCGTCTGTTGTGTCTTGATCAGCGCCTCGGTGCCCGTTGGCGTAGGGCCACATAGCCAAAGCCAACCCCCGCCCTCAACAGCGCGTGATTTGGGCGTTCTTTTGACACTATGAATGGGGCTTGTCCAGCCGGACTCAGGGTGACTTTCCCCCAATGCGACACTATAGCGACCGCCAAAAACCATACCATTCTACTCAAGAAATCCAATGCGGAAAACCCGATGATCGACCTGGCCCTCTACCAACCCGATATCGCGCAGAACACCGGCACCCTGCTCCGCCTGGGCGCCTGCCTCGGCGTCATGGTCCATATCATCCACCCCACCGGCTTCCAGTTCTCGCCCCGCTCGATCCGCCGCGGCGCGCTCGACTACCTCGAACATGCCCGGTTCACCGAGCATGACAGCTACGCCCATTTCGATGCCTGGCGCCGCGGCGCGGACCGGCGGCTGGCACTCCTGACCACCAAGACCAGCGTTTCAGCCTATGCCGCCGACTACCAATCCGGCGACATCCTGCTGCTCGGCCGCGAGTCGGCCGGCGTACCCGACGCCGTGGCGGCCGACGCCGATCTCAGGGTCCGCATCCCCATGCGACAAGATATGCGCTCGCTCAACGTGGCCGTGGCCGGCAGCCTCGTGCTAGGGGAAGCGCTGCGACAGACCAACGGTTTTGCAGCCCTCTCATGACATTACCCGCCGATATTGAATCAAAAAAGCAACTGGCCGCGGCCTGGTTCCGGAGTTTTCGCGACCAGCTCTGCCAAAGCCTCGAAGCCATCGAGGCCGACGTGCAGGGACCGCATGCCGACCGGCCGGCCGGCCGGTTCGAGATCGAGCCGTGGCAGCGCGAGGCCGGTGGCGGTGGCGAGATGGGCCTGTTGCATGGGCGGGTGTTCGAGAAAGCCGGCGTCCACATCTCCACCGTGCATGGTCACTTCTCCGAGGAGTTCGCCCGCCAGATGCCGCATACCGAGGCGGGCACCGAGTTCTGGAGCGCCGGCGTCTCGGTGATCATCCACCCCTGGAACCCCAATGTTCCGGCCGCGCACATGAACACCCGGATGATCGTCACCGGCAAATGGTGGTTCGGCGGCGGCGGTGACCTGACCCCGGTGCTGGATCGCCGGCGCACCCAGGACGACCCCGACAGCCTCGATTTCCACGCCGCCTACAAGGCGGCCTGCGACGCGCACGGCGTCGATTACGCCGCCTATAAGAAGTGGTGCGACGAGTACTTCTACCTGCCGCACCGCCAGGAGCCGCGCGGCATTGGCGGGATTTTCTACGACCAGCACAATTCCGGCAGCTGGGACAATGACTTCGCCTTCACGAGGGATGTCGGCCGCGCCTTCCTCGACGTCTACCCGGCCCTCGCCCGCCGCAATTTCGAGACGCCATGGACCGAGGCCGATCGCAATGAGCAACTGATCCGCCGCGGCCGCTATGTCGAGTTCAACCTGCTCTACGACCGCGGCACCACCTTCGGCCTGAAGACCGGCGGCAACGTCACCTCGATTCTCTCCTCCATGCCCCCGGAAGTCCGCTGGCCGTAAAGGCACCGGCCTCTCCGATATCCTCCCCGGCGTGGCGGGGGAGGAGATCTGCGCTTGCAAGTCTTCGTTTCTCACCGGCTGTGGTCTTGGCGTCACCCTCCCCCTTGCGGGGAGGGGACAGGGGTGGGGGTATTCTTCCCGCACCAGCCTGTCAGCCGGGAAGCCCCAACCTTACCAACCTTGCCGAAGCTTAAGCCGCCGGAAACTACCGGGGCCGTTGGGGCGTGCCTGAATTCTTCGGGCCGGTGCAAAATCGCACCCCCGAACGGTTCCAGCCAGCGCAACGGAACCGCGCTTCAGCTTCGCTGCACGTGGAGTTCAAGATGAACAAAACTCTGAAGGGTGTGGGAGCCACGGCTGCGGCCGCGGTGCTCCTGATGGCAGCCGCCCCGGCCTTTGCTTCGGCCCCGGCATTCTCGCTCGCCAAGCCCAATAGCGGCATGTCGGTCGATAGCTTCGATCCGCAGATACAGGTGTTCAACCGCCAGGATATTGCCGACCTGCTGGGCGCCAAGTCGGTGTCGGTGGTGAAGTTCGACACCGCCTGGAGCGATGGTGGCAACTCCGAGAAGGCGTTTGACGCCCTCAATGCCAGCGACCAGTCGATCCACCTGCTGCGCGAGGCGCTGAAGGCCGATCCGGCGGCGATGCACCTGCTCGCCCGCAACCACATCGCGGTCAACCAGGTCATCGACATCGCGCCCACCGGCAACGGCTCGGTGCAGCTCTACATTTCATAACCCCCGCATCGCTCTACCCAAGCGGTCCGCCTCATCGGCGGGCCGCTGAACTGCTCGACGCAGGCCACTGATTTGCTACACCTTCCGGCTCCGCAACTGCAACCGGAAGACGCCTTGCTCACCGATATCGGCATCATCGGCTATCGCTCGATCCATCGCCTCCACATGCCCGTACGGCGCCTCACCGTGCTGGTCGGGGGCAATGGCGTGGGCAAGACCAACCTCTACCGCGCACTTGAGCTGCTGAACGCCGCCGCCCGTGGCACGCTGGCCCAGGAAATCGCCCGCGAAGGTGGGCTCGGCTCGGTGATGTATGCCGGCGAGCTCAAGTCTCACGAGAAGCGCCGGCTGGTGCTCGAGGCGACCATCGACGACCTGACCGAGGGCGGCCTCGGCTATGGCGCCGACCTGGGGTTTCCGATCCAGTACAGCGACCAGATGGGCTTTCCGACCATCGTATCGGCGGCCTTCGCCACCGAGGCGCAGGTAAAGGAGGAAGGTCTCTACCTGCTGCAGGGCGGCCGCAAGGTGACCCTGATGGAGCGCAAGGGGTCGGCCGCATGGGCCCGCGATTCGAGCGGCAAGCGGCAGAATGTCGGTGATCAGTTCCTCGCCAGCGAAACCGCCCTCTCCTCCCTGCGCGGTGGCTTCCCGGAGATCGACGCCGTTCGCACCATCATCGCCGGCTGGCGCTTCTTTCATAGCTTCCGCACCGACGTGGACTCGCCCCTCCGCCGTCCGGCGCTCGCCGTCACGTCACCGACACTGAGTTCCGATGGCAGCAACCTCGCTGCGGTGTTCGCGACGCTCCGGCACATCCGGCAGGAAAGCGTCGACCTCGATGCAGCCATCGATGCCGCGTTCCCCGGTGCGCTGCTCGATGTGCCCGAACCTGGCGAACACGCGAGCTTCGGCATGACGTTTCCGGATCTGCCCAAACGCCGCTTCGCCGCGCATGAGCTGTCCGACGGCACGCTGCAGTTCCTCGCCCTGATGGGCGCCCTGCTCTCCTACCGCCTGCCGCCCTTCATCGCGCTGAACGAACCCGAAGCGAGCCTCCACCCGAGCCTCTTGCCGGCGCTGGCCCACACCATCGTCAAGGGCGCCGAGCGCGCCCAGATCTGGGTGGTCACCCACTCGCAACCGCTGGCCGAGGCCATTGCCGAGGCCAGCGGCATCGTCCCGCGCGAGGTGATCCGCACCGCGGACGGCACGGCCATTCGTGGCCTCAGCCCGCTCGGCGTCTTCGACGATGAGTGAAAGCTTTCGTTGGCGGCGCCGCCGGAATTCAGTGTAACCTCAGCTATCCGAGGGGGACGAGACCGTGTGGAGGCTGGCACTACTGGCAGCGATGCTGTTCTGGGCAACATCCGGCCAGTCGGCGGAGATCCCCTTCCTCAATCCGTTTGCAGCACCGCCGGAACTTTCTCTGCAACGCGGCGCCCCACAAAACGCCACGCAGCGAGTGACCTTTCGGCGCACCACCAAAATCAATGCCGAGGCCGAGCAGATCGCGACGATCGTGATCGATGTTGCCGACGACTGGGCTCTGTACAACGACGGCAGCCAAACCGTTCTGTATGACTATCGATTGATGAGTTTGTTCGTCATCGACATTTCCCGGGGTAGCTTCACCGTCGGCAGCAAGGTCGCCCAGGCGGCGTTTCTCGCGGCAGAGATCGGCAACCGCAAGGTCTTGGCGAACCTGGTCGAGTTGGCCGGTGCCGGCGACGACACGATGGGCGGTGCCTGCGATGCAGAAACGGCATTGTCGTCGCGGTTACGCGAGGGTGACGCCTTTCGTGGCAATGTCTCGATCGATCGCGAGGAAAGCTCGATCACCGCCGCCTGCAACGGGCGTACCGTCGGCATCATCCAACGTAGTGATGGTGGGGCCGTTCCTGCAGCGCTTTGGCCGACGCTGGTCACCACCTTTCCACTGCATCCGGCGCTTGCCGCCGAGCTGGCGGACATGCAGTCGGTGCCGCGCCAGATCCAGGTGTTCTACGAACAGCTGGGACGCGCGGTAACAGTGACCCTGACATTGGAGACCTCGGCTCCGAGCGCCACGCCCTACCCGCTGACGGCTGAGCTCAAGAACGCATCGGCAGCGCAGCTCGCGGCGACCACGTCTCCCGAGCTCGCCTCATTGGCAGAGGCGGCAATCGCCGGCACCGCGGATGGCGGCGTCCCGACCAGCGCGATCTGGGAGCAGCGCCTCAATGCAATGGGGCAAGATGGCTCCCCCAGCCGCGCCATACTTGCGCTGCTTCCGACATCGGCCATGTTCCCGGAGCTGCTGCAGGGGTGCTCGCCCGACAGCAAGACCGCCGCCTGCGTCCTGGCCGCCAATGCGATGACCTTCGCCGAGGTCGACCCGGCAGTAAAGGGCGCCCTCACGATCGCCGTGGCAGAGCAGTCGGGCAATCCGGGGCTGGCGATGGCAGCCATGAAGGCGGCTCAGGATTCGACAATCGCGGATGATCCGGTGCTGGGACAGGCGTTCGCGCTGGCACTGTTGAGGTTTGGCGGCGCGTTCCAGGGCGAGTCCGCCGCCGCCGGCCTGCCGGCCGATCCGCTGCCGCTGATGCTGCGGACCCTCGAGGCCTATCCCTACAATCCCTGGTACTGGACGGACCTCGCCGATCTCTACATCGCAAGGTGGGACTACGGCACGGCGATGACGCTGCTCGCTGTGGCGTTCTCCCTGGACATTCCAGCGGCAGCAAACCCGGCGCTGCTCGCGAAAGGGCCGACGGTTGAAGCCGTCAGGGAATCACACCCGGCCTTCTTCCTGCCGGACTGAGCGCAGGTCGTCTCGACGGCGCGATCAGCCGTGCGGCCGGGTGACGGCAAAACCGCGCACCACGTCGCCGAACTGCTCCGGCAGCGGCACCCCGAAGCTCGCGCCCAGCGTCCGCACCGCGGCATAGTCGACCTTGCTGCTGATGCTCATATCGACCAGCATGCTGACCGCCTCGCGAGAGGTCCGGGTTTGTTTGTAGGGCCGGGTCTCGATCAGCGCCGCGAAGATGTCGCAGACCGTGAGGATGCGGGTCAGCGGCCCGATTTGCTCCCCCTTGAGCCTGTCGGGATAGCCGCTGCCATCGAGCGCCTCGTGGTGATGCCGCACTGCGTCGAGCACCAGCGGCTGCACGTTGCCATGCTTGCTGAGATAGTCGAACCCGGCGCCGGGATGGAGTTTTACCGCTTCGAACTCCTCGGGCGTCAGCTTGCCCGGTTTGTCGAGGATGTGGCGCGGGATCACTGCCTTGCCGACATCGTGCAGCAGCGCTGCATTCATCAGCGCCGCGGCCTGCCCACCGCCGAGCTTCGCCCCCTTGGCGAACCCGGCAGCAACGCCGGTCACCAGGAGGCAATGCTGGAACGTCCCCTCGTGGTGCCTGCGCACCGAGGCGAGCCAGGCATCGGCTCCGACCGCCGCGACGCTTGCCAAGACGCCTGCCGCCGCCTGCGACACCGCCTGCGGCGGCACCGGCGCATCGCCGAGCATCCCCTCGAACAGCACTTCGAGCGAGCGCTCGGCCTCGGCGATCGATACGCCGCCCGCATCGGCCTCGAGCGCCGCCTCAGCCGCCGGGCTGCGGCGGGCTCGTCCGGTGACAGAATACTCGCGCCGCAACTCGTTGAGCGCGAACTTCCGCACCATGTGGCGGGTCGCGCCCAGCGCATTGGCCTGCACCCGCAGCAGCCGCTCGTTGCCGCCCGCATCGATCAGGAAGGTGCGTGCCTTGATCGCCGGCACCCGATCGAGCGCATGCTTCAACTGGCCGACCGAGTTCATATCGCGCAGGTCGACATCGACCACCACCTGCTCGGCATCGGCAAGATCATCGAGAGTAAGCTCGGACAGCAGATGCACCGGCGCGCCGAGCTTTCCGGCCATCGCCTTGCCATGCCCTTCCCAGTGCGGGTCGCACACGAAGACGACCGTGCCCCGGTCTGTCGGCTCTGATATTTGCGGCACGGCACCCTTCGTCGCGGATAGTCTTGTCTCGTCGCGATCATCTACGCCGGACATTCGTAGCGCTTTGGTGAATAATTGAATGCAATTGCGCGCGTATTGCCGCCGAAACCGCGGCCCCGCCCTCGCCGCATTCCTGTGGCCTGCTGGCCTGCCACCAACGATGGAGCCCGATCATGAAATCGTTCGAATGTGGCACCCTGGTTCCCGGCTGCACCTGGCACACCGAGGCCAAGGACACCGCCGAAATCGTCCGCCGCGCCGCCGACCACCTGCGCAGCGCGCATGGCGAAGAGCTGATCCGTCCCAACATGGTCGACGAGATCAAAGCCCGCGTGCACGAAAAGGGCGAAGCGGTACATTGAGGCGATAGCTCGACGACGCCATCCTACGAAGAGCCACCGGCTTCTCCGTGGAGAGTCTGGTGGCTCGCATTGGTGGTCGCCGCCGCGGCCGGGTGACTAACCGGCCAGAAACTCTTCGCGCGCCGGCGTAAACGTATCCAGCAATGTCACATCGCTCAGCGCCGTGGCCCCATGCTCCACCCCGGAGGCGACGACAAAACTATCGCCGGGGCCGAGTTCGGCCATCTGGTCTCCGACCGTCACCCGGATGCGGCCGCTGAGCACGAAGCTCACCTGCACGTGCGGATGACTGTGGCTCGGCGTGGCGAGGCCGGCGGCGATCCGCGCTTCGACCTGCATCAGCTGCGGCGTGTGGAGCCGCACGCGGCGCGCCTTGCCAGGCGCAATGCTCACCCACGCGCCGGCATCGGCGACGGCAAACGGCTCAGGCGCGCACATAGGCGACTTTCTTCCTGAGATAATTGTCGAGCCCGTGCCGGCCGTCCTCGCCGCCGAGGCCGGAGAGCTTCCAGCCGGAATGGAAGCCCTGCACCAGCTCCCCTGCCCCACGGTTGATATAGAGTTCGCCGAAGGCGCTCTCACGGTTGAAGCGCATGACGGTGTTGAGATCGCTGGTGAACAGATAGGCCGAGAGGCCATAGGCCGATTGGTTGGCGAGGAGCAGCGCCTCATCGAAATCGGCCACCTCGAGATAGGGCAGCACGGGGCCGAAAATCTCGTCCTGCATAATCGGGCTGAGATTGTCCGTCGCCCGCAGCACCGTCGGTTCATACCAATGGCCGCGCGCGAAGCGCTCACCCGCCGGCACCTTGCCGCCCGCCAGCAGCTCCGCCCCGCCGGCCACGGCCGCATCCACCATGGCGGCGACCTTGTCGCGCTCGGAGTGGCTGATCTTGGGCCCCATATCGACATCGCCGAGCGGATCGCCGAGCCGCAAGGCGGCGACGCGGGCGAGGAACCGCTCCATGAACCGATCGGCAATGCGGCGATCGAGGTACATCCGCTCATTGCAGGTGCAGACCTGGCCGCAGTTGAAGAAACGGCTGCTGACGGCGGCCTCGACCGCCGCCTCGAGATCGGCATCGGCCATGACGATGAACGGCGCCTTGCCACCCAGCTCGAGCCGAATAGCTTTGAAACCCGCGGCGCGCTGGATCTCGCTGCCGGCCCGCACGCTGCCGGTGAGCGTCACGAGGTCGGAGCCGGGGCTCCTGACCAGCGCCTCGCCCACTGGCTGGCCGGCGCCGGTGACGATGTTGAACACCCCAGGCGGCAGGCCGGCCTCCTCGGCCAGCCGGCCGATTTCGAGCAGCGCCAGCGGCGTCAGCTCATGCGCCTTCATCACCATGGTGTTGCCGGCCACCAGCGCCGGCCCGAGCTTGCGGCCGGCGAGTGCGATCGGGAAGTTCCAGGCGGTGAGCCCGACGGCAACGCCATAGGGCACCCGGCGTAACCACAGCTCCTCGCCGGCGATATCGGAGGGGACGATCTCGCCTTCGATGAAGCGGGCGCTGTCGGCGGCAAAACCGATCAGGCCAACGCATGCGTCCACCTCGCCCCGCGCATGGGCGAGTGGTTTGCCCTGCTCGCGGGTGACCAGCGTAGCAATCAGCTCGCGGTCACGTTCGATCAGCCCGGCGAGACGCCGCAAATGCCGCGCCCGTTCGATCGGCGGCAGCCCCGCCCAGGCCGGTTGCGCCGCCCTGGCGGCGGCGAGCGCTGCCTCGGCATCGGCAGCGGTGCCGGCGGGGACCCGCCCGACCAGTTCCTCGGTGGCGGGCGAGCACACCTCGATCCAGCCGCTGGCGGCGCCGGTGGTCCAGTGGCCGCCGATGAACATGCGGCCTTCGATCGGAGGAAACGTGCTGTGCATGGCTTATCGGCGGTTGAGGGAGACGGCGAGGATGATGATGACGCCCTTGACGATCTCCTGGATGGTGGTGGAGAGGCCGAGGACCACGAGGCCGAAGGCCAGGATGCCGATGAACACCGCGCCGATCACCGAACCGATGACCGAACCGCGCCCACCGAAGAGGCTGGTGCCGCCGATGATCACCGCGGCGATGACGTTGAGCTCGAGCCCGACGCCGACCGTCGGGTTGCCGGCGGAAGCCCGCCCCGCCAGCATGAAGCCGGCAAAGGCGGCGCAGCCACCACACAGCGCGAAGGCGACGATCTTGGCCCGATCGACATTGATGCCGGAAAAGCGCGCCGCCGTTTCATTGCCGCCGGTCGCCGCCATATGCCGGCCGATCACCGAGACGTTGAGGATGTAAAAGCCCACGGTGGCAAAGCCGATGGTCCACCAGATCGCCGCGGGCAGCCCGAGCAGCGTGCCGTTGCTCATGATCTGGCCGAGGCTCCGATCGCCGATCGGCACCGGCAGCGAGTTGGTGAGGGTGAGCGCCGTGCCCGACAGGATGCTCATCATCCCCAGCGTCACGAGGAAGGACGGGATGCGCAGCCGGGTGACGATCAGCCCGTTGACCAGCCCCACCAGCATGCCGCCGGCAATGACGATGGGAATGGCGAGCCAGGGGTGGATGCCAGTGCCCATCAGCATGGCGCCGAGCATCGCCGCGAGGCTGGCATGGGCGCCCACCGACAGGTCGATCTCGCGGCACATGATCACCATGGTCATGCCGACCGCCATGATCGACACCACCGCGGTGATCCGGCCGATGGCGTTGGCGGTCTGCAGCGAGGCGAAGTTCGGCGCATAGAGTACGAAGAACAGCGTGATCAGCGCAAAGACGATGAAGGTGATGTGGTCGCGCGCCAGCCGTAGCAGGCGGCCGCGCCACGGGTGGTCGGCCAGCGCGGCGGCGGGCGTCAGGGCATCGGTCATGCGGCCTCCAGGGCGGTCAAATGCTGCAGGTGGGTGCGGATGGTTTCCTCGCCGTGGAGCCCAGCTGGTCCCTCGATGAGCCGGCCATCGGCGACGAACAGGATACGGTCTGAGAGGTCGGCCAATTCATCGAGCTCGGAAGTGACGAGCAGCACGGCGAGCCCACGCGCCGCAGCCCGCCGCACCAGGGCGCGCATTTCCGCCTTGGCGTTGACATCGACCCCGGCAGTGGGCTCGTCGAGCAGCAGCAGCCGCGGGTTGGCGGCGAACCATTTGGCGAAGACGATCTTCTGCTGGTTGCCACCCGAGAGTTCGCCTGCGGGCTGATCGCCATTGCGGCAGGCGATGTTGAGCGCCTCGCGGAAGTTGAGGAACAGCGCCTGCTCCCTCTGGCGCGACACCATGAACGGCAGCCCGGCAACCAGGTCCGCCAGGTTCGGGAGCCCGATATTGGCGCCAAGCGCATGCTGCAGCACCAGCCCCTCGCCCCGCCGATCCTCGGGCACCATGGCCATGCCGGCCCGGATCCGCCCCGGCGCGGTCCGGCTTTCAATCGCCTCGCCGCCCAGCCTGATCGCCCCGCGGGCATCCGGCACGAGGCCGAACAGCGCCTTCAAGAGCGTCGAGCGTCCGCTGCCGACCAGCCCGGCAATGCCGACGATCTCGCCTAAGCGCAGGCTGAACGAGACATCGCGGAGTTTTCGCGCCGTTGCGAGCCCATTCACCTCAAGCACCACGTCGCCGAGCTGGCGCTCGCCTATAGGAGCCGCCGCCGCGGTGCTGCCGCGCGCCAGCATGCGCGATACCTCGGGAATGCTGACCTCGCCGATGGCGAACGGCCCCTGCAACAACCCATCCTTCATCACGCTCAGCCGGTCGGCGAGACGAAAGATCTCGGCCATGCGGTGGCTGATGAAGACGATGCCGATGCCGGCCCGGCGCAGGCTGGTGATGGTCTCGGCCAATGCCGCTTCCTCGCGCACCGTCAGCGACGAGGTCGGCTCGTCCATGACGATCACCGAGGCGCCGGTGGAGAGCGCCTTGAGGATTTCGACCTGCTGGCGGGCGGCAAAGGTCAAGTCCTCGATCCGCGCCTTGGGGGCGATGGCAAAGCCATGCCGGGCCGCCAGCGCCGCCGCTTCGCGCCGCATGGCCCGGCCATCGGCCCGACCACCGAAACGGCGCGGCTCGCGGCCGAGAAAGATGTTCTCGGCAACGCTCATTGCCGGCACGAGGCTCAGTTCCTGAAAGATCATCGCGACGCCCGCATCGAGCCGCGAGCGGGTGCTGGAATTTTCGAGCCGCCCGCCGTTGAGCAGGATCTCGCCGGCATCCGGGGCGTGCACGCCGAGCAGGATCTTCATCAGCGTCGATTTGCCGGCGCCGTTCTCCCCCAGCAACGCATGCACCTCGCCGGCCCGCACCTCGAAATCCACCCCCTTCAGCACCGGGTTGGCGCCGAAGCTCTTGGAGATGCCGCGCATGGCGAGCAGCGGTGGGGGCGAGGCGTCGGTCATCGAGAATTCCCGTTCGCGGCAAGGCCAGGCCGGCAAGCTGCCGCCCTGGCCAAAGTGCCTGGAGTTGAGATCAGAAGCAGGCGCCGGCGCAGGCCTTGACGATGTCTTCCGGCACGGGTTGCTTGGTCACCTGTTCGAGCGCCGAGAGCAGGTTCACCTTCTTCACCCGCAGCGAGGGCAGCGAGATATAGGGCGGCACTGGCTTGCCGAGCAAAGCGGCAGCGCCGGCCTGGGCTTCGGCAATGCCGAGGTCGTAGGGCAGCTGCGCGCCGATGGCGACGATCTGGTCGCGGGCCACATAGAGCGCCGAGTCCGGACCCAGGTCATTGGTGGTGACGACGAGGTCGGTGCGGCCGATGAACTCCGCGCCGGCGATCGCCTGCATGGCCGGGTCGCCCCACACCGCGAACACCCCCTTGAGGTCGGGATGCGCGGTTAGCACTGCGATGATCTTGTCGAACACTTCGCGCGGCTGGGTGAATTTCTCACGCGCCACGACTTCGACACCCGGATGCGCCGCCACCGATTTCTCGAAGCCGGCGACGCGCGCCGCGATCGAGTAATAGGCCTCCTGGACATAGGTCATCAGCGCGACCTTGCCCTTCCCGCCCATCGCCGCGATCATCTCATCGGTGGCGAATACCGCGTTCTGCTCGTTGTCGGAGGCAACGACCGTAACGTAGTCCTTGCCCGGCGCCATGTCGTAGGCGACGTTGTCCATGAAGACGATCTTGACGCCCGACTTCGACACCCGCTGGTAGGTCTCGGACTGGCCCTGCGGATCGATCGGTACCGAAAAGATCAGGTCGACGCCCTGCGCCACCATGCCGTCGAGATGGTCGGCCTGCGCCGTCGGCGATTGCTTGGCGTCGGTTACCGCGACAACATCGATGCCGTACTCCTTGAGAGTTTTCGTCAGCGCCTCGACCTGCAGCGTGTTCCACGGCGAGTCGAGCGCCTGCATCGCGATACCCGCCTTGAAGCCGCCGGCCTTGAGCTTGGCCAGCTCCTCATCGGTGAAGGTCAGCGCCGTCGGCAGCGTCGCCGGGGCGCCGTCAGGATAACCCACTACCGGCTGGCCGGTCGGCGACAGCGGCAGCGGCACCATCAGTTCGGCGGCTTCCGGCGGCAGGTCGCCGGCCATGGCTGGTGCGAACAGGCCAGTCGTCAGCAACAGCGAAAGGGCGAGAAGGCGTAGGGTCGACTTGGCTTTAGTCACTTGCGTTCTCCGTGAAATGTCCCCCGGGCGGAGAGGTCCGCCCGCATTAAAGGAAGTATTGCGGCAGATCCTTCTGCAGGCGGCGGAGTTCGCCTTCGTTGTAGCGGATGTGCTGGGCAATGGTGTTGGCGGCCTTGCGCGGCCGCCCGGCCTCGATCTCGTCGACGACCATGGAATGTTCGGCGTAGGAGATGGCAAGGCGGCCGGGGCGCGGCAGGCCGAGCCGGCGCACCCGCACCAGGTGCAGGCGGGCGGCGGCGATCTGGTCCCACAGGCCCGGCAGGCCGGCCAGCTCCGACAGCATGCGGTGGAAGGCGTCATCCGCCTCGTGAAAGCCATCGACCTCATTGGCGGCCACCAGCTTCACCTGCACGGCGAGCTGATCGCGCAACTGCTCGACCATTGGGGCGCGCGGGTGCGAGGCCAGCTCGTGCACCACCTGCGCCTCGACGGCGCTGCGGAGGAACGAGCTCTCGATCACATCGGCGGGCGAGATCCGCGACACATAGGAATTGACCTGCGGGATCACCGTCACGAGGCCAAGGTTGGCCAGGCGGTTGATGGCGTCGGTCACCGGCTGGCGCGATACCCCGAGCTCGGTGGCGATATCGTCCTTGTTGAGCGCCTCGCCGGGCTTCCGCGCCACCTTCACGATATCGGCGAGCAGCGCCTCGAACACCAAATCCGACCGCCGGTTGCTGATCGCCCCGTCGCTCAACTGCCGATCGTCAGCCATGCCGCTGCCCCCGTTTTTCGATAGCCAAGGCAAGCACCGCCGATCAGGCTTGGCAAGAAGATTCTTGCCGTTTTTGCAATTCTGCACTTCATATGATAGTCATCATATTGATTTTCCTATGTAAAATTTTTGGCTTGTCGCCATCTAACATTTTTGATGTCATCAGAACCGACCGAGCGAGATCCACCGTCCCGCCGGGCAGAGAGGTACTGCCTTCGATGAAAGAGCCCTGATTTCCTACGATTTTCGCAGCGTAGCAAGGTAGCTCCGTGCCTCTCGGCGACGGACAATGGCTGCCTCATGCTGCATTTTCCGGTCCACTAAAATATCAGCAGGAGCCCACTCGTGGCTGTCGATCCCGTTGGCGCCTTCATCGACTATCCGGTTGTCCACCTGCCGGGGCCCGGACCGCTCAACGGGCTGACGCTTGCGGTCAAGGACCTGTTCGATGTGGTGGGGTTGCCGACCGGCGGCGGGCATCCGCTGCGCCGCGCCACCAGCGGCAACAAAACGGTCAACGCCCATGCCGTCGAAACCCTGCTCGGCGCCGGGGCGCGGCTGATCGGCAAGACCCACACAGACGAGTTCGCCTATGCGATGAACGGTGAGAACCCGCATTACGGCACCCCGGTAAACCCGAGGGCCCCGGGCCGCATTCCGGGCGGCTCGTCATCCGGTTCGGCCGTGGCGGTGGCGGCGGGGCTCGCCGACATGGCGCTCGGCACCGATACCGGCGGCTCGATCCGCCTCCCCGCCGCCTATTGCGGCCTCATCGGCTTGCGCACCACCCACGGCGCCATCGACATGTCGGGCGTACAGCCGCTGGCACGCTCGTTCGATACGGTCGGCTGGTTCGCCCGCGACATGGCGCTCTACCGGCAGATCGCCGAACTGTTGCTCCCACCCCGGCCGCGCGTGCCGATCACGCGCTTCAGCTTCGTGCCCGATATTGCCGCCTTCGTCCTCGGCGCGCCCGAGATGGGGGAAACCGAGCGCATGCTGGCAGGGCTCGGAACGCTGGTCGACCGGGGCCCGGATGTCGCCGTGGCCCCCGCTGGGTTCGAAGCCCGGCGGCAGGTGTTCCGCACCATCCAGGCCTATGAGGTGTGGCAGGATCATGGGGCCTGGATCGAAGCCAACCAGCCCCGGCTCGGCGATGGGGTGCGCGAGCGCCTCGCCTGGGCCGCAACCGTCGGCGCCGCGGACTACGCCGCCGCGCAAGTCGTCCGCCGCCAGATCGCCGCCGAAGTGGCGGCGCTGGTCCCGCCCGGCACCGCCCTCGCCTTCCCCACCGTCCCCAGCGCTGCCCCGCTGCCCGGGAATGCCGGCGAGGCGCTCGAGGCCTTCCGGCTGCGCTCGATCTCGATGCTGTGCCATGCCGGCCTCAGCGGCCTGCCCCAGCTCAGCCTGCCGCTTGGCGAAACCGAAAGTCTCCCCTTCGGCCTGTCGCTCCTCGGCTCGGCAGGCTCCGATGCCGATCTGCTGGAATTGGGCGACGCGCTGCTGGCGCGGGCCTCGCGCTAGCGTCCAGCCCTTGCCATCTCCAGCAGCGCTGCATGATCGAGCGCGAAGCCGCTTTCGATCCAGGCGCGTTCGAGCCGTTCCAGTTCCGCCCCCAGCTCCGGCCCTGCCTTCATGCCGACGGCGATGAGGTCACTGCCGCGGATCGGGAAGCGCGGCACGTCGAGCCGCTGCAGTTGCTCGACCACGGCGAGCCTGCCGGCATCGCCCCAGTTGGACAGCGTCGCCGCCACCTCGATGCCGTCGGCCAGCGCGCCGGGATGCCGGTAGGCCGCCTCGTTCAGCCTGAACTCGGCGATCAGCCTTGCCGCCGAGAGGATCGACGCGGCCGTCGCGATATCGTCGTTCGACAGCCGCCACATGGCCCGCAGCCGGTCCGCCTCGATCTCCGACACCAGGATCGCCAGCCGCGCCGCATATTCGGGCTTCCGCGCCCGCCGCTCATAGCCGTGCAGCAGCCGGATCAGCGCCTCGGGCAGCGCCAGGATCTCGGCCTCGCGCATGGCTTTGAGCGTATTGGCGATGCGTGGCAGCGCCAGCATGCGCCGCATCTCCGCCCCGACCCGCTCGGCCGCCAGCCGGTCGAGCGTCCCCGCCGCGGCGGCGCAGGCGGCGAGCCCATCGGCATCGAACTGCTCGCCGGCATGGCTCGCCGAAAAGCGGAAGAAACGGTAGACGCGCAGCCGGTCCTCGGCGATCCGCTTAGCCGGCTTGCCGATGAACCGCACCTTGCGGGCGAGGCAATCCTCCAGCCCGTGCAGCGGGTCGAACAGGGTGCCGTCCATCCCGGCATAAAGCGCGTTGAGGGTGAAATCCCGGCGCAGCGCGTCCTGCCGCCAATCGGTGCCGAAGCGCACCACGGCGTGCCGGCCGTCGGTCTCGACATCCTCGCGCAGCGTCGTCACTTCGGCCGTCAGGTCATCGAGCTTCAGCGTCACCGTGCCGTGCTCGATGCCGGTGGGGTAGACCGACAGTCGCGCCCGCTGCGCCCTCAGGGTCACTTCCTCGGGCGTCAGTTCGGTCGCCATGTCGATGTCGGAGTTCTCGCGCGGCAGCTCCAGCAGCGTGTCGCGCACGATGCCGCCAACCACCCGGGTTCGGCCCGCTGCGCCATCGAGCAAGGCCAGCAGGCGCTGCGTTTGCGGCCGCATCAGCCAGTCGGCGCGCCTGAGGCGTTCGTCGATGTCTCCCAGCTTGTTCAACCGCCCTCCGGGCTTCAGTCCTGCTCTGGGCGCAGCGCCAGATCGTGGAAACGACGTGTAAGGTTCGCTGTTATCCCCCAGATGACAAGCCCGGCATGCTCGATTTGCCAGGTCGAGTGCTCGCGGCCGGCCCGCTTGATGTGGAAGGTCGAGTAGCTGGCTGGCGTCATCAGGTAGTCGAGCGGCACCTCGAACACCGAGCGAACCTCGCCCGGATTGGGGATGAAGGGCTTCGTTGGCTCGACCAGCGCCACCACCGGGGTGATCAGGTAGTTGGTGCCGGTATAGTAGAGCGGCATAAAGCCGAGCACCCGCGCCTCGCTCCGCTCGAGCTGCACTTCCTCCCAGGCCTCGCGCAGCGCCGCATCTGCGGCATCGATGTCGGTGGGGTCGACCTTGCCACCCGGAAAGGCGATCTGCCCCGAATGCGAGCGCAGCTCCGGGGAGCGCTCGGTATAGAGGACGGACAGCCCCGCGGGGCGCCTGACCAGCGCGATCAGCACCGCGGCCGGCACCGGCGGGCGGCCCGGCGGCGTGTCCGGCACCCAGTCGGGCAGCATGCCGGCCGACGCGTCGAACGCTTCCGGTTCGCGCAGCAGCCGGCCGCTGATTCTGTCGATGATCTGGTCGTCCATAACCGCCTGCATGATCCGCCTGAAAGTGATGGCGGATCGGGCGGCAGGCAAGTGCCGTGAGCAACACGCGAACACTGGAGTGATCGCCGTTTCGCAAAACGGCGAGATGTCTAGGAGCGCTTGCCGGCGCCGAACGCCTTGATCGGGCCCGCGAGGCGCACCGCCATCGTGGGGTCGTTGGAGTAGACCAGCACCCGGCTCGGATCAACCGGCCCGGGAAACTCGATGGCGCCGAGCTGAGTCGGCACCCAGCCGAGCGGGCAGTAATAGTCGCGGTCGCCGACCAGCAGCACGAAGCTGCCCTCTGCGCGCTCGAGCGCAATCCGCGTCACTTCCTTGGCCAAGAGCTTCCCGGCGCCGCGCTTGCGGAAATCCGGGTGCGTCGCCAGGGGCCCAAGCATATAGCCATCGATGCCGCCGACGCTGATCGGGGTCATCCACACCGAGCCGCAGGCCTGCCCGTTCACTTCGGCGATCAGACTCAGCGTCGTGTCGATCGGGAAGCGCTCGCGCACCCGGAACGCCGTACGGGCAAAGCGGCCCGGCCCGAAGGCCAAAGCCTGCAGGTCGTCGACGAACTGGTCGTCGGCGGGAGTAGCAAAGCGAATGGTGGGCAGGCCGAGTTGCGGAGGCGCTGCTTCAGCAGCGACGGAGACGGAAGGCGCGATCATGTGACTGGTCCAGGAACAAGAAAGACGAGGACAAACGTGCCGGCCCACTTAAGCCGGCTGCCGACCGATTACGGTCGTCGGGTCACCTGAAAAGCCTTCTCCATCCTGGACGCCTCCTGACGTCTGAAAAGCGCATTAGCATCGTGTCGGCCAACGCGTCCACGCAAAATTATGGACCTGCAGTCAAATTTCAAGACCGCCTCCTGCGATTTTGCCCGCCCGCATGGCAAAGCCTTGTCAGCGCTGCCGGTTTAGCTGGAAAGCCTCCAGGAAAACCCCCGTTCCCCGCGAAGGCAGGGATGGCAGGCTTTTCCGCCTCGAAAGCACAACAAACGCAGAAATATCTAGGACCTGCTTTGTGTCCCTGGTTTGACGCCGGGAGGACCATTTATGATGACGGTCCCCTGTCTTGCCGTGGGAAGGGTCCGCCATGCGCCAAAAGCGGATTTCGCACTTGGCTTTCAGCCGCGCGGATGGCGTGGCAGTGGTGGACAGGCAGTCGAGAAATCAAGAGGCAAGCAAGGCCCGCAGCTTTTGCAGTGCTGCTTCCTGCGGCTCCCCATAGCGGATGAGCGATTGAAGTTCGCCGTCCCGGCCGACAAGGAAAATGGACGCCGTGTGCTCGACCGAGTAGGTCCCGCCTGCGGCAGGACGCTTTTCGTAGAAGGCGCCCCAGGATTTGGTGACGTTCTGTATCTCCTCCGGCGTTCCGGTTACGCCCACCACCTTGTCCTGCCATGACAAATAGTCGGAAAGTACCGCGGTGGTATCGCGCTCCGGGTCGACGCTGATGAAGTACGCACCAAGGTTGGCCGCGTCGGTGCCGAGTTCGTCGTACCATAAGGCGAGGTTCGCCACCGTCGTTGGGCAGACGTCGGCACAATTGGTGAAGCCGAAGAACAGGACCGCTGGCGTACCTCGGAGCGTGTTGTTGTTGAAGGGCTGGCCCCGCGTATCTGTCAGCGAGTAAGGCGCTTTTCCCAGAGCCGAGCCGCCTCCACCAACCGCTTTCACTGGGCCAACGAGCACTGAATTCGACTGCCCCATGAAATACATGGTGCCGACGCCGGCTCCGGCAACCAGCACAGCAAGCCAGACGACAACCTGAAAAAGGCGAAGGGATTTCAAGACCATTCTTCTCGTGTTCGAGTGGATTCCAACTCAGCTGCCACTGGCAGCTCCAGCGACGCCGTTGGCGGTGATGCCGAGCACCGGCACATCGAATGTGACACTGCCGGCATTCTTGAATGTCACTGTCAGCGGGAAAGTCGTGCCCTCGACGAGGGGCTCCGCCAGAGGCTCCAGCATCAGGTTCAGGCCGACTGGCTCGAGCCTCACGGCTTGCCCGGCCGGAATGACGATGCCTTGAGTGAGCTGGCGCATGCGCATGATGTCGTTGATGGCCTGCATGTCATGCGCCGTGACCTCGCCTGCGATGGGCGTTGTGGCCGAAACGATCACATCCTCCGTTTCGCCGGTATTGAACACCACGAAATAGGCTCCGCCGATCGGCGCGGCAGGCAGGGTCGCGCGGCTGAAGGGATCGGCAATCTGCAGCGGGCCGATGCTGGCGACGACCGTCGGCGGCCGGGTAGACCCCTGCAGGCTCTCTATTGTCAGTTTCCCGTGCAGTTGGGCCTGGCTGAAGCGGCTCAGTCGCACATCGAGCGTCACGTCCCACACCCCCTGCACCGGTAGCATCAGGCCATCGACGCGCCAGTAGCCATTGCCCAGGTCGGTTGCGTCGCGGGTGATCGGCTCGATGCCTATCTCCGGCTGCCTGAACGACGCAGTGACGGCGCTGGCAGCGATCGGTCCGTTGGCATCGGTCACCGCCACGTTGACCGAAACCAGCCCGGGCCGGCCCGGATCGACGAGGACGCTGGCCCTGGTCGTTCCGTCGGTGAGTTCGACATAGGCCGGATCGGGATAGATCTGCGACAGAACGCGCGGGGGTGCGGTAAAGCGCAGGCACGCTACCAGCGCGAGGATCACGATCACCACCACGATCTCCGCCCGCACCGACAGGCCCAGGTGGCGGATCGCCCTCGAACTCGTGCGCGAGTGCCGGGATGGTCAGCCGCAGCCGATTGAACAAGGCAAGCCCGAACAACAGGACGAGCAGCAGGAGTTTGGCCAGCATCAGCAGGCCATAGGGAGCCAGCCATTGCCGGCTGGGAAACCCCATCTGGATGACGATGAGCGTACTGCCGGAAAGCACGACCGCAGCGACGGCCCAGGGGATGAGACGCGAGAACCGCTCGAGTGCGACCCGGCTGTTTTCGGAATCTGACCGCAAGTAGACAGCGAGCGGCGCAAGCGACCCCACCCAGAACGCTATGCCAATGGCATGGGCAAAGACCGCCGGACGGGTCAGCCACTGTGGATCGGCCGCACTGGCATGACCGCTCGATGCCATGGCGAGCCCCAGAGAGGCAGCACTGAGTATCGCCACGACCCGGGCCACCCAGCCTGCATGAGTAAGCGCCGCAGCCGCGAAAAGCAGCGCGAAAATGAACAGCACCGCCGTGGCGCCGTAGCTGGTGTCCAGTGCCGCCTGCCAGGCGCGCAGGTTGAAGAACCCGTCAACCGACAGGCCGAGTGCGTCGAGACCCTGTAGACCAAGGGATGCGCCGACCGTCAGCAGGCCAACCATCGCCAGCCCTATGCCTGGTATCAGCGTCCGCCGCGGCAGCGGGGCAACCAGCGAAGCAAACAGGGCCGCTCCAACTCCGCCGAACAGGCAAACATAGGCGACGGCCTTCGCAATGCCGATGAGGACCTGCACGGCAGGATCGGACAGGCGGAGCGCCTCGGCCGAAGGACTGGTCAGGCGGCCGATCGAGAAGACGAGCGACCCGGCGATCGGATGACCATCCTCGGATGTAACCCGCCAACTCAGGACATACGTCCCCTGTTCAAGCTCGCCATCGAGCGGAAGTACGATTTTCGCGCCGCGGCTGACCTGGTCACTCAGGTCGGTGCGGGTATCGTCCGGCGCGAAGAGCTGGAAGCTCAGCGGGATCACGCTCTCGTTGAACTCGAGCGAAATGGAACTGGGAGGCGTCTGCAGGAGCGCGTCCTGCGGCGGTGACGCGGTGATGAGGGCGCTGTGAGCGGATGCAACCCCGCTACCGGCAAACAGCACCAGCAATGCGATGGCAAGAGAACGAATGTAAGCGATCATGGCATTCATCGCGCCAACAATCTCCGGATTTTGCCGACCGCGGCATCCCATGACTTGTAGGGTGCGATGGTCGGATCCAACCGCTACCGCAATGAGCGACCTGACCAGAAAGCGAATGCGCGAGAGCATCGGAGTGCACCTTGAAAGAACAGGCGACGGCAACGCCGCCGCCCTGCCGCGATACTGAGACTTAGCGCGCGAGCGTTACGCTCGGTGCCGGATTGTTGCTGTCTGCGTCAGTGCCGATCCACGCCTGCTCACCGCCATCGGGGCAGAGTTGCACCATTGGAAAGAACACAGCGCCAGGTTTCAGATCGCTGGCGAACACGCCCTCGATCGCAAAGGTCTTGGTCTGCGCATCCGCGAGGCTGCCGCCCGACCAACTCACCTCGGTAACGCCCTCGGTGAAAACTGCTCCGTCGAGCTTGTGCGGTTCAGAGTAGGGGCCGGTCTTTACGGAAGCCGTCCAGCCTTCTGCGGCAACGGGTTTGGCGTTCAGGAAGCCGTCCGGGATCTGCACCAGCACGTCGGTCGTCGGCTTGCCATCGCATCCGTGCGGCACCTCGATGTCGGCGGTGAACGGCTGGCCGATCCTGGCGCCGCCGCCTTCAAGTTTGGCATGGGCAGCTGCGGGACCGGCATTGGCAGCGATACTGAGAAGCGTGAAGAACAGAACGGCGCGTTTCATTTTGCATTTCCTTCGAATGGATTGCCGAAGCGGGGGTCGTTGATGAATGTTTCGTCGGTCAGCGTTTCCAGAAAAGCTATGAGGTCCGTCACCTCTCCTTCGGTGATCGAGAACCCTTCCAGCAAGGCGAACACTGACCGGAACAGCGGATTGCGCGATAGCAAGAGCAGGCATGGGAAGCATTGCTGTAGCCGCAGCACGCGCCAGAATGCGGGTCATCGGGGGACTTCCGATGGGTTGACCGATAGTTGGCGTCGCGAGGCGACGCCTGGTTGATCAGCCAACCGAAGGAGGCGCCCTCGGCGAGTTCGCGACGAATACGGCCGAATGCCGCCCAACCGCTGCCTGAACCGCGGCGTCAGTATTCGCCGATACGAGGATCAGGCCTTCCGATACGCACGGAGGTGGGGGCAGAGCTACTGCGTCGGCACGGCAGGCATGACACGGCGCACGATGATCCTTGTCGCCCTGGGCATCGCCACAGTACCCGGTGCTGGCGACGGAGCTGGCGCCATAGCTGTCGAAAGCGAACGAATGCGATGGCGACGCGACGGCGTTGAGCGAAAAAAGGACTATCGCCAGCACCGCCAGTGCCGCCGCAATATCCCTCGTGACGATGCGCCACACGCTCACTACGTCTACCTCCGAAGTGAGTTACCTAGCCATGACGGTGCCTGCGCTCAACCGAAAAGCGACGGCGTGCGGTTTGGTCACAGCGCCACTCCATCCATCATCCGGCCTTCCGCCTTTCAGCCGCACCGCTTCGCTCAGTCGTACCAACTGCGTCTCTGCGCAGGTGAACAGATGGCTGTTTTGTAAGGGCGGGACTTGTGGACGATGAACTCATTTGGTCGGGTCGCGACAATCTCGGCCAGTTCCAGCCCTGCCCTCACCATTTCCCGAGCCAGCCAAAAGCCCGCTTGAGATGGGCGTAGCCGCCGCGGGTCACCGGCGTTCCATGCGCCATGATCACCTTGTCGGCGCGCCAGGCGAGGATGCGGCGCAGCGCCGCCCGGGCGACCCGCTTGTCCGAGAAGGCGACGCGGAATTTTCGCGGCACCGAGGGCTCGTCGGCCAGCATCAGGTCGAGCCGCGCCACCAGCGCCCGCCAGCCCTTGAACCAGCCGGGCGGGAACCGCTGCAACAGGTCGGTGAAGATCACCGTGCCGCTCGGCCGATGGAAGGCCACCGCCTCGGTGGTGATGCGGTTGCCGCGCACCAGGACGACCTCGATCTCGCCGGTCCAGCCGGGCACCGCCGTATTGCCGAGATCCGCCCCGAACCTGAGGTCGGCCCGTTTTTCGCGCAGCCCCGGCGCCGCCAGCACCTGCGCCACCGGAAAGACGCGGTGCCAGTCGGCGATGAAGCTGTCATGCAGCGTGTTGGGGGCCACGAGGTAGCGCACGTTCCCCAGCACCTCCACCTCGCCGCGCAGTTGCGGCGTCAGCGCCACCGGCGACCAGATCACCAGGTCGCCACCGCTGAGCCGGATGATGGTCATGCGCGTCGGATAGTGAAACCCGGCCGCGGCGGTAACCACCGGCCCATCGACAATCCAGATTTCCGGCCCGAACGCCTGCCACATCTCGTAGTCCCGCATCTTCACATCCGTATAAATTTACACTACTGTATATTTATGACAACCCCAAAGCGCACCGATCGCTCCCGCGCCCTGATCCTCGCCGCCGCCGACCAGGCGTTTCGCGAGCTGGGCTTTGCCGACACCTCGATGGAGGCGATCGCGACGCGGGCCGGGCTGACCCGCAAGACGCTCTACAACCTGTTCAGCTCCAAGGATGAGATCGCCCTCACCCTGATCGCCCGGGTCGAGGCCGGCGATGCCGGCTATCGCGCCCGTCTCGCCGCCAACGAGGAGATGCTGCCGCTGCTCGTCTCCGTGCTGCTCGACAGCGCCGGCTGGTGCCTCGCCAACCCCTCGCTGGCCCGGCTGGCGCTCAGCCCGGCCGAGCGCCCCTCGGTCACCCCGCCCGACCGCCCATCGTTCCAGCGGCTGGTCCGCGACATCCTGGTGCTCGGCCAGCACCAGGGCGTGGTCCGCGCCGACGAGGATCCCGACTTCATGGCGCTGCTGCTGCTCGGCATTTACGGGCAGGCCATGCTCACCGCCCTCGCCACCGACCGGTTCAACCAAGCCGACATCCGGCGCATCGTCCGGCTCGTGGTCGAAGGCATCGGGGCACGGCCGGCCTAAGGCGTCGCCGCATTCGGCGCCTGGCAGGAACAGCCAACACTCCCTCGCGCCATTCCGTCACGACGGGCGCACCGGATCCGTGGCGAAGCTCGACCGCCCTCCCGTTCCCAGCAGTTGGCCACCCAGGTGCAGCAGCCTCGTGCGGTACAGCAGCCGCAGCATCGGGTAGCTCTTGAGCAGCGGCAGCGACAGCGACAGGACAAGGCGGTGCCGCAGCGGCAAGTGCGGCAGCAGCTCCTTGAGGCAGGCCGCCGAAAATCTCAGCGTCTCGGGCCGCTCGAACCTGGCGGCCTTGAACACGTCACCGACGAAGTTGCGAAGGAACCGTGGGGCGATGATGTCGCGCGCCCAGTAGCGGCCATGCTCGGGTTCGTCGGGAAACTCCGCCAACAGCTTGCGGGCATAGAGCATGCGCGATTGCGCCATGCGCGGCGTCGACGAGGTCGACGAGCTGTAGATGCGCCACATCGACAGCGCCTCATCGACATAGACATTGCCGTAGCCGGCGCGGAACAGCCGGAAGAACAGGTCGTCGTCCTCGTAGCCGACGAGGTCTTCGTCGAACCCGCCAACCGCCTCGAAGGCCTCGCGCGAAATCAGCGCGGCGCTCGGCAGCACGTACATGTCGCGTTCGAGGCATTTGTAGACGCTGGTCTTGGGATGGTGGTCGGGCGCGATGCGCCGGCGCAGCACCATGTTGCCGGCGCGATCGACCTCATCGAGATTCGAATAACTCCAGCCGAGTCGGTGCGGCCCGTCTCCGCTCTCGAATGCTTCGATCAGCCGCTCGATATGCTGGGGGTACCACGCGTCATCCTGGTCGAGCAGCGCGATCAGCCCGCCGCTCGAGTGCTTCACTCCGAAATTTCGTGCCGACGACTGGCCGCCATTGGGCTTCCACAGCAGCCTGATCTCAGGGTGGCTGGCGGCGAGGCGCGCCACCAGGGCCGGGCCGTCGTCGGTGGACCCATCGTCGACAACCAGGATCTCGTCCGGCGGCCTGGTTTGCCCGAGGACGCTCACTAGCGCCGCCTCGATGAAAGCACGGCCATTGTAAAGCGGGATGATCGCCGCAACGGTCAGCCGCACCGGCGCGCGTCGACGGCTCCCCCGCGTATCGACAGCGTAGAGCTGCATCAAAACTCTCCGCCGACCCCGGCGCGCAGCGCGTGCGACTGCCCGCCCGCCACGGCCTGGCCGAGATAGTTCACCTGGAGGTCGAGGCCCCCAGCGAGGTCGAGATCGAGCCCGGCCTCGAGTTCGAGCGCGTCCACAGCGGCGGGGGTGGCTGCGATGTCGAATGGCGAGCCGCCGAGGAACCCGAGTTGCGCGGTGGGCGCCTCACCAAAACCACGACGCCAGCCGATGCCACCGCTGAATGTCGCAAGACCACCCTGGCCCACCACGAATTGATACGCGCCACGCAGACCCAGCGTGGCGAAGGATTGATTGACCAGGTCGGCCTCGCCCGACAGCGCCGCGCCAGCACCGTTCCCGACTTCCTGAAAGCCGTCGGTAGCCTGGACGACATGACCCACGCTCGCATAAGGCAGCAGGCTCGCGGCGCCGAAATCGAACTCATGCTCGAGCTCGGCGACCACCTGCCCGGTCGTCGCGCCATAGTCGGCGGTCAACGTCTCGTTGAGCCCGAACCCCACCTCGCGGCTGGTCGAGATGGCATGCTGGGTCACCGTCCCGGCGAGCGAGAGGCTGGTGTCACCCCAACTGGTCCCGGCATAGAACCCGGCCCCGATATCGGCGGTGGTCGCCTCGCTGGTGCGATCGGCGATCGACACCTGCGTCTGCCCCAGTTGTGCCGCCACACCAAGCTGCCAGTCGCCGACTTCGGCATCCGCCCCGAGCAGCACCCCGCCCGAACTGGAGGCGGCGCTCGCCGCGTTGCCGTCACCGGCCCGCTCGCCGAGACCACCATAGAACTGACCCCAGATGGCGTTGCCGCCACCCGCCTCCGGCAGCTTGGGCAGCGCCGCATAGCCGCTGGCGGCGCCCGAGCCGTCGAGCGTCCGCGCCGCATCCAGCCGCTGCAGCAGCGCATCCGACACCAGCCCGGCATTGTCCATCAGCACGCCCTTGAGCGTCGCATGCCCCTCGCCCGACAGCACGTCGAATGCCGCCTGCGCTTCAGCCTCGTTGAGGCTGAAGATGGTGCTGTACATGCCACCGCCGCCCTGCGCCTCGATCGCCGCAGCGGCTCTCGCCTGGTTGGCCGTCGTCGCCACATCGGCGAATGCCACCCCGTTGCGCGCGAACTCGATCGTCGCGAGGTTGGTGCCGTAGTAGTCGGGATAGTAGACCAGCGAAGGCGTAACGAACGCATAGTCCGAGACGATGTCGCCGAAGCTGCCATAGATGCCGGCGTCGGCACTGAGGATCGTGTAGCCGGAGCCCAGGGCCAGCGGTCCCATGCCGCGCTTGAGGTTGATGTCGGCTCCCTCCAGAAACGCGATACCCGTGACCTGGACCAGGTCGCTGGAGCCGGAGGTGATCTCGACTTCGTAAGTCGAGCCGCCCGCCATGTAGAGATAGCCGAATGCGAGGGTGCCGATTCCGCCATCGCCCGGAGCCAGCGTGCCACCATCGGCGATGCTGGCGCCCTTGATCAGGCCCGTGCCACCCAGCTTGCCGCCGGTGACGGTCACGTAGCCGCCCAGACTCGCAAAGGTGTTGAAATTGCCGACCCTGAGCTCGCCGTCCATCACCTGGATGGGGCCATCGAACTGGCTGTTGTCGCCGATCAGTGTGGTGGTCCCGCTGCCCATCTGGACGATCGAGCCCCCGCCCGAAATGTCGGCACCGAGGGTGTAACTGGCGCTGCTGTGGTTGAAGATCAGCCCCGCGCCCGCGCCACCCATGACAATGCTGTCGGTATCGAGCGCCCCCGCGGCAACTGGCGCGCTGGCCACGGGTGCACCGATCGTCAGCGTGCCGGTCACGCCGATCACCACGCTGTCGGCATCGACCGCCCCGCCATTGCTGATGGTCAGCGTGCCTTCGCCGAGTTCTCCCAGATTGAGTGTCCCATCGACGCTCCAGCGCGAGCCGGCGCCATCGACCGTGACAGCGCCCTGCCCGCCGGCCATGGAGCTGGCGATCCGCGCCGCGCCGCTGCCGACCACGCCGCCCTTGCGGATGGTCAGTGTGCCGCTGCCTTCATCGCCGATCACCAGCGTGTCGCCGAGAGTCCAGCGCGAACCGGGACCATCGACCAGTACCTCGCCGCGGGCCGCACCGTTGACCCCAAGAACGCTGTAGCTGCTGCTCACGGCGCCGCCGGCAGTGATCGCCACGGTCGCTTCGCCGCTGCGCCCGACCAGCAGCGCGCCGGTGCTCCAGCCCGACCCGGCGCCGTCCACGACGACCCTGCCCTTTCCGCCGCCGTTATAGCCCATCTCGGAGTTCTGCGATTGCAGCGTGCCGCCATCGCTGACCTCGATGGTGCCCTCGCCGGAATTGCCCACGACGAGGAACACCGTGTCGAACACCGACCCGGCGCCGCTCACCGTCACAAGGCCGGTGCTCCCGACATTGGCCCCGACAAAGGCGGTCTGGCCGATGCTCACCTCGCCCCCGCTGCTGACCTCGAGCGTGCCGAGGCTGTAGTCGCCGACATAGAGGTTATTGCCGATGCCAAGGCTGGAACCGGCGCCGGTTAGCTTGAGCGTGCCATTGCCATCGACGCTGCCGATGACAGCGTTCTCGCTGGCGGCTGCCCCGCCATCGCGCACCTCGGCGGTGCCGCCATTGCCGATCACCGAGAGGTCCGCCCCGTCCGGCAGGGTCCCGAGGTCCCAGTTCGCAGGGTCCAGCCAGTTGCCGGTGCCGGGGTTGATCCACTCTTCCGCCCGCGACGGCGACAAGGCTGCAACGCCTAGCGCGGTCGTCACCAGCAGCAATGCCCGCAACCTGCCCACGCGCCGCGCGGCGCCCACCGTGCGGGTGTTCGCCGACCCTTGATCGAACATATACATCCAGCCCCCTGCCCCGGACCCGGGGCGGCGCTCTCTCATCCCATTGCGCGTCAGCCGAGTCCTGAAAGTGCCGCGGTGCCGTTCTGAAATTTTTCTGAAATTCGTCACATTCGCTTGCGCGGCTTGAAATCGCCGAAGCGACGGGGCATCGAGTGCGCCGGGGGCCCAGGGCATGGCGACGACCCGGTTTGCCGGATTCGAGCTGGATGAGGAGCGTGCAGAACTGCGCGGTCCCGCTGGCACGCCGGTGCGGCTGCGCCCCAAGACATTCGAGATGCTTCGCCTGTTCGCCGCCAATCCCGGCCGCGTGCTGAGCAAGCAGGAGCTGATGGAAGCGGTCTGGCCGAACATTCACGTCGGCGAGGACGGGCTGTTCCAATGTATCCGCGAGATCCGCGCCGCGCTCGGCGACGAGCAGCGCCAGATCGTCAAGCTGATCTCCGGCCGCGGCTACCTGTTCGCCGCCGAGGTCGCCAGCGATGCGGCGGGGCCGGCCACGCCGCCACCGCCCGTCGCCCCGGCCACGGGATGGCTGCGTGGCAGCCGCCGCTTCGGGCTCGCGCTCGCCGCTGGCCTCATTGCCGTCGCAGCGCTTGCCGTCACCATCCTGCCCAACCTGCTGGCGCCGGCGCCGCCGACCATTGCCGTGCTGCCGATCGTCGATACCACCGGCGGCCAGGGCAGCGCCCTCGCTGCGGGGGTGACGGATCAACTGGTCGACGGTCTCGCCCGCATCGACAATCTGCGCGTCATCGCGCCTCAGCCGGAAACCACTTCAGGGGCGCGGTTCGAAGTGCGCGGTGAACTGCTCCGTACCGCCAGCGCCTGGACGCTGAAGCTGCGCGCCATCAGTACTGCAACCGGCGTTGTCGAGTCGGTGGCCACTGCCACCGTCGATGACGCCGTCGAGCCCGCGTTGCGGGAGACCCGGCTCGCTGCCGGGGCCGGCGATCGGCTGGCCCGCTGGTTCAACGAGTTGCTGGAGAGCCGGTCCCCCGCCGCGGTTGAACCGGCGCCCGGCGCCCGGGTCGCCATCGAGCAGGCCTCGGCCTCGATCAACCAGACCTCGCGTGAGCGCTTCGCCGTGGCACAGCGGATGCTGCAGGGCGCCCTCGCCACGGCGCCCGACAATATCGACCTGCAGGTAGCGCTCGCGGCACTGCAGACCCGCGGCATCCAGATGGTCTGGTACGACAAGGCCGAAGCGACCGCGGCGCGGACCAACGGCGCCGAGATGCTGAGCCGGGCCGTGGCGCTGCGCCCGCGCTCCATCGCCGTGCTCGAGGCGCAGTGCCGGTTCCTCGCCGCCACCAACGCGTTCATCGAAAGCCTTGTCGCCTGCGCCAGGGCCACCAGCTTTGACCCGTGGAACGGCTCGGCGTTGTATCAGACCGGCCTCGCCCAGGTGTTCCTCGGGCGCTTCGAGGATGCGCTCGCGAGCTTCGAGGAGGCCTATCGCTATGACACGCCGGCCGTATCGCGCTGGACCTGGTTGTTGGGCATCGGCTGGGCCAACGTGCTGCTTGGGCGGGATGCGGAAGCCGTGCTGTGGCTCGAGCGTTCGATCGCCGTCACCCCCGGTTCCGGCCGCACCCACCTGATGCTCGCCACCGCCTACCAGCGCCTCGGCCGCACCGCCGAGGCGAGGGCAGCATTCGCCACCGGCATGCAGTTGCGGCCCGGATCGACCACCGCCAATGTCGAGCCGCCAGCGCTGAACGTCAGCCCGGCCTTCATGGAAGCCTCGCGGCGCGTCATGGCGGTGCTGGTCGAACTCGGCTTGCCCGAGCGCTAGGGAAAGCCCGGCAGCACCGCTCGTGCAGTCGGGTGCCCTCTCCCGCTTGCGGGCAGGGCTATCGCATATGGCGGCGGAGGGCACCTCTTGCCTTCTCCTGTCAGCGCTCATATGCAATTTCCCTGCGCTTGCGGGGACGGTCCCGACTGCCGGCCCCGCGGGCTGCGCCCCCTACCACAACCCCGGCAAATCCTCGGTTCCCGAGGCGATCTCGGCGATGCGCCGGGCCGTGCCGGGGTTCACCCCGTCCGGCAGTTGGTCGAGCCGGAACCAGCCGATCTCGGCGATCTCGCCATTGGGCCGGAACGGCTTGATCTCGCGAAAATTGCGGCTGACATAAACCGCCACATGGTCGCGATTGGTCGCCTCGTGCATCTGCAGGTAGAGCCCGAGGAGCCGCATCCGGCCTTCGACCCTGAGGCCGGTCTCCTCCTCGGCTTCGCGGCGCGCCGCGTCCTCGGCCGTCTCGCCCGGCTCGACGCCGCCGCCTGGGAAATGCCAGCCCGGCATGTAGGTGTGCCTGAGCAGCAGCACCCGCTCGCCATCGAGCAGCGCGGCGCGGGTGCCCAGCACCATGCGGCGGCGCACCCCGACGATGAACAGATGCGCGCTGGTCCTGACGCGCTGCCAACGGCTCATGGTCCTGTTCATTGTGCTCCTTGGGGATGGTCGCGCCGACGTTCAATTGGCGGCGGAGCTATTTAGGGCATTTTCTTGCCACGCGCCGCATGGCATTACGCCGGGCAATGATCACGCTCGCCCACCTGTCCGACGTTCACCTGGCCCCGCTGCCGCCTGTCCGGGCGCGCGACCTGATGAACAAACGGATCACCGGCTTCCTCAACTGGAAGATCAAACGCGAGCACACCATGGCGGGCGACGGCCTGACCAAGCTGGTGCGCCACCTGCGCGAGCAGAACCCGGATTTCACTGCCGTCACCGGCGATCTGGTCAACCTGGCGCTCGATGCCGAGATCAACACCGCCTACAACTGGCTCGAGACCCTGGGCCCGCCCGAACAGGTCTGCATCTCGCCCGGCAACCACGACGCCTATCTCAAGGGCGCGCTGGAGCGGGCAATGGAGCGCTGGGACGGCTACGTCATGGGCGAAACCGTCGATGACCACGCCTTCCCGTTCGTCCGCCGCGTCGGCGATGTCGCCATCATCTCGTGCAACAGCGCCGTGCCCACCGCCCCCTGGATCGCCGCCGGACGCTTCGAGGCAGACCAGGCGGCGCGCCTCGCCCGCTGCCTGAAGCTGCTCGGCGATGGCGGCTATTTCCGCGTCGTCCTGATCCACCATCCGCCCAACCAGGAACAGGCGCATCCGCGCCTCGGCCTTTACGGCGCCAAGGTCTTTCGCCGCGTCATCGCCGAGCACGGGGCCGAGCTGGTGCTGCACGGCCATACCCACCAATCCTCGATCTATGCCATACCCGGCCCGCATGGCGACGTGCCGGTGGTCGGCGTCGCGGCGGCCGGCGCCGCCCAAGGCGATACCGGTGGGCACGATCCGGCGCGCTACAACCTGTTCTCGATCCAGCGCCTCGGCACCTCCTGGCAATGCACGTTGCGCGAGTTTGGTTTTCAGCGCCTTTCGACCGATATTGTGCTGAACTCGGCCTCCGGATCTATTGAGCGTGACCGAAGCCTTCACCATCGAGCATCCCGCCTTCGACGCCGCAACGAGCGTTGCGACGTTCCGCTACACCCTGGGCGAGCTGAGCTTTTCGGAAGTCCTCAGCTTCCCCGGACAGCGACGGCGCCGTTGCCGCCACCCCGTCCTTCCTCAAGCTGCTGCAGCTGGCCGCCGTGGTGCTGGGCGTCAGCTACTACAAGCTGCGCGCCCCCTTTCGCATCGTCATCCCGTTCCCGCTGACGGTGCGCGAGCACGGTTTTGCTCTCGACGTTTATGAGAACGGCCTCGGCGAGTTCTACGCCCGCAACAATTTGAAGCGCTTCGGCGAAATCGAGATCGACGATCCCGAGGATCACGGCCCTGCCCCCGCCGCCCCGGCTTTGCGCGACCGCGCCCTGTTGCCGATCGGCGGCGGCAAGGATTCGCTGGTCAGCGTGCAGCTGCTGGAAGCGGCCGGGGTGGATTTCACGCCGTTCGCCGTGAACCCCAGGGGCCCGATCATCGGCTCGGTCGACAAGGTCGGCCGCACCCCGCTCTATGTCAGCCGCAAGCTTGACCCCGAAATGATCCGGCTCGGCAAGGAGCCAGGCTATTACAACGGCCACGTGCCCTCCACCGCCATCAACTCGATGATCGCGGCGCTGACGGCGCTGCTGTTCTCCTACAACCGGATCGTTCTTTCCAACGAGCGCTCGGCCAGCGAAGGCAATGTCGAGTTCGACGGGCGCGAGGCCAACCACCAGCATTCCAAGTCGCTCGACTTCGAAAACCTGATCGCCAGGGTGCTCGAGCACGCCAGCGGCGGCACCCTCGGCTACTTTTCGCTGCTGCGCCCCTATTCCGAAGCGAAGATCGCCGCGCTGTTTGCCCGGGTGAGCCGCTTCGACCACGTGTTTTCGAGCTGCAACGAGAACTTCAAGCTCGCCGGTCACGCTGGCCCGCTCTGGTGCGGCAAGTGCCCCAAATGCCACTTCGTCTTCCTGATCTTCGCGCCTGTGATGGACAAGGCGCGGCTGGTCGGCATTTTCGGCCAGAACCTCCTGAGCCAGCCATCGCATGAGCGCTCGTTCCGCGAGCTCACCGGCCTTGCCGGCCAGAAGCCCTGGGAATGCGTCGGCGAAATCGAGGAGGCAGCGGCCTGCCTCTGGGCCCTGACCAAGCTGCCAGAGTGGGCCGATGCGCCAATCGTTTCAATGCTGAAGCCCGATTTGTTGACTCAGTACGGCAGCCAGCGGCTTGAAGACGCTCTTGCCGAACTGCTGATCGATAGCCCAGAACACCTCATCCCGCAGGACATCTTCGAGCGAGTCGCCCCGCATGCGCTTTGATGAACCCGTGCTGCTCTACGGCGCCGGCCGCGAGGCCCGCTCCACCCGCGCCTTCATCAAGGCCCGCGCGCCCGCCACCAAGGTCTATGTCACCGTCGACAGCGGCGAAGCCGATATCGACGACGCGACCTTCATCGCGCCGGCCGACCTGACGCAGGCTATCGAAAGCCGGCTGTTCTCGACCATCGTCAAGAGCCCCGGCGTCTCACGCTACCGCCCGGTCTTCGCCATGGCGCGCGAGGCCGGCATTGCCGTCACCTCCAACCTCAACCTCTGGGGCGAGGCCTATCGCGAGGGCCGCAAAGTCATCGCCATCTCGGGCACCAAGGGCAAGTCGACTACCGCAACGCTGGTGCACCTGATGCTCACCGAATCCGGCCTCGATGCCGGGCTCGCCGGTAATGTCGGGCTGGCGCCGCTGGAGATTGCCGACAAGCACCCGATCGTGGTGTTCGAGCTGTCGAGCTACCAGACCGCCGACATGGCCTTCACCCCCGATATCGCCGCGATCACCAACCTCTCGCCCGAGCACACCGACTGGCACCGCAGCGTCGAGCGCTACTATCAGGACAAGCTCAACCTGATCGACCGCGATGCGCCCTTCCCGGTGGCGCTGGGCGTCGGCGCGCTCGGCAACCCGCTGGTGATGGAAGCGCTGCGTGACCCAAAGCGCCTGATCCCGCCGCTCGCCCCGTTCATTCACGATCGCATCGCTTCGGCTGCGGCCCGCTCCCGCCTCAAGGGCGAGCACAACCTCAACAACGCGCTGCTCGCCGCCGCCATCGCCATGAAGGCCGGCGCCGATCTCGAGGGCGTGGTACGCGGCATCGGCAAGTTCACCCCGCTGCCGCACCGGCTCGAAGAGCACCGGGTCGGCGCGGTGACCTTCGTCAACAATTCGATCTCCACCACCCCGGAAGCCACCAAGGCGGCGCTCGCCGCCTATGAGGGCAGCCGCATCGCGCTGATCGCCGGCGGCCATGAGCGCCACCAGGATTACTCCGAGCTGTCGCAGCTCCTCGCGCCGCGCGGTGTCACCGTGCTGGTCTGCCTGCCGGTGACCGGTGATCGCCTCGCCACTTTGACCTACGCCGCGGCCCCCGAGATCGAAGTGATCGAAGCCGGTACGCTCGAAGACGCCATCAAGGCGCTCGCCGGGCGGCAGGCGAAGTTCGAGACGGTGATCCTCTCCCCCGGCGCCCCGAGCTATGGCCAGCTCGAAAGCACCGGCAAGGTGTTCAAGAACTTCGAGGAGCGCGGCGCTGCGTTTGTGAGGCTCGCCGGTAGCTATTTTGGAGGCAAGGCGTGATCGCCTACGCCTATCTGGCGGTCGCCATCGTCGCCGAGGTGATCGCCACCACCGCGCTGCGCGCTGCCGACGGCTTCACCCAGCTCTGGCCGTCGCTGATCTCGATCGTCGGCTATGCCGTCGCCTTCTACTTCCTGTCGCTGACCCTGCGCAGCATGCCGGTCGGCGTCGCCTACGCCATCTGGTCCGGCGTCGGCATCGTCCTCATCTCGCTGGCCGGCTGGCTGCTCTACAAACAGCTGCTCGACCTCCCGGCGCTCATCGGCATGGGCCTGATCATGGCCGGGGTGATTGTCATCAACCTGTTCTCGAAGAGCGCCGTGCATTGAGGGTGTTGGCTCCCCTCCCCCTTGAGGGGAGGGGTGGGGGTCCATCGGTGATCACCGCACCACCCCCTCCCTCGATCCCTCCCCTCAAGGGGGAGGGAAGCAGAGAGAGCTCCACCAAGCGCACAGGGGTAACCCGTACCCTCGGCGAAACTCGCCCACCCATCCACACGTACCTATTCCGCAGCCTGAATGTTCGTCCGGTTGCCGGCGGGGTCGTTCGCGTCCACAGCAAAGGCGACCCCGCCGTTTGGGGGCCGATCAGCAAGTTCAGCATGCCTCAAGTCGGCGGATCGCGCGGGTTCACCACCACGCGCCCGGCGATCTTCCCCTCCAGCATCTCAGCCGCCAGCCCGGGCAAATCCTCGAGCCGCGCCTCGGTCAGCATCGCCTCGAACGCCGCCGGCACGAACAGGTTGGTCAGCCGGTCCCACGCCGAGCGCCGCGCCTCGAACGGCTGCATCACCGTGTCGATACCGCAGAGCGATATGTTGCGCAGGATGAACGGAATGACGCTGGCATCCCAATTGCGGCCGCCGGCATTGCCGATCGCCGCCACCGCCCCGCCATAGCGCACCTTCTTCAGTATTTCGCCGAGCAGCGGGCCGCCGACCGAGTCGATGGCGCCGGACCATTGTTCCTTGTCGAGCATCTTGCCGGTCGGCTTCAGCACCTCGTCGCGCGAAACGATGCGGCTGGCGCCGAGCCGCGTCAGCCGTTCGGCGAGCTCCGCCCGCCCCGTCACCGCCACAACGTCATAGCCCAGCCGGCTGAGCAGCAGCACCGCAATGCTGCCGACGCCGCCGCCGGCGCCGGTGACCAGCACCTCGCCCTCGCCGGCCCGCACCCCCTCAGCCTGCAGCCGGTTGACCGCCAGCATCGCCGCAAGCCCGGCCGTGCCGAGCATCATCGCCGTGCGGGTCGAAAACCGCTTCGGCAGCGGCACCAGCCAATCGGCATTGACCCGGGCCCGCTGTGCGTAGCCACCCCAATGGAGTTCGCCCACCCGCCAGCCCGTGAGGATCACCGCCTGGCCCGGGTGGTAGCGGGCATCGCCGCTCTCGATCACCCGGCCGGCAAAGTCGATGCCGGCGACATGCGGATAGTTCCGCACCAGCCCGCCCTGTCCGGTGAGGCACAGCGCATCCTTGTAGTTGAGCCCGGCCCATTCGATCGCCACCACCACGTTGCCATCGGGCAGTTGCTCGTCAGTCATTGTCTTGAGGCTGCTGCGCAATTCACCGTCGGGGAGCCGGTCGGTGACGAGGGCGCGAAAGACATGAGAACTCCGAAACGACGACAACCAAACGATATCACTGCGGCCCGTTCAGCGCCGCCTGATCAATGCCCGCCGCTGCCAGTTCGTTGCCGATCGCGGCGCGGAGTTCGGCATCGCCCAGCCGCTGGCGCAGCACCGGCAGGATACCGAAGCGGCGGAACCGCGTCACGTCGAGCAACTGTGCAATCGACCGGTTGAGCGCATCCTCGTACTCGAGGCGGTGTGCCGCCGTGACGGCAATGGCGGAAGCCAGCTCCGGATCGCCCACCACCAGCGCTTCGGCCTGCAGCAGCGCCTCGCCATTGTCGCCATTGCGCAGCGCATTGACCGCCGGCGCCTCGTGATACCAGTAGGGCGCCGACACCGCGCGGCGCAGCGACTCCATCGCCATCGCCTCGCCTTTCGCCGATTTGCCGCGCAGCGACAACAGCCGCGCGTAGCCGGCATAGGCATCGAGATTGGAGGGGTTGAGCTGCAGGGCCGAGGTGAACGCCGCCTCGGCCTCGCCGGTGCGGCCCGTTGCCTCGAGGAAGAACGCGTACTCCCGCCACACCGGGCTGGAGGTCGGCGCCAGCGCCAGCGCCTCCTCGAGTTGCCGCTCCGCCTCGGCAATCGGCTCGGGGTCAAGGCCGGCAGGCGGCTGCAGCTTCAGCGTCCGGTCGAGCAGCAGCGCGCCGCTCATCGCGAGGCCGAACGCCGAACGCGGCTGGCTCCGCAGCAAGCCGGCGATGCAGGCGCGCGCCCGCTCGTCGTCATCGGTGCGGGCGCTGTCGCGATAGCGGGTGAACAACAAACCGCACAGATATTCCGTCTCGTTGCCTGAAAGATCCGCATTGGTGGCGAGCCACTGGATCGCCTCGCTGTGCAGTGGCCCTTCGACCGCGCCCAACTGATCGGCAAAGGCCTGCGACAGCTTGTCGATACTGGTGGCGAACTCCGCCGCCGGCACTTTCTCCGTCATGGTCCAGACCGCTGTATCGGAGCCGACGCGCTTCAGGCTGGCAGTGATCTGCATTTCGCCGCCCTCGGTCCGGGCAATGCCCGAGAGCTCGAAGCTGGGGGCCGAGGCTCCCGGCGCCGGCTGCTCCGGCCGCGTGAGGTAGACCGCGTCGATGAACGGGAACAACCCGAGGTCGGTGACCAGTTCCACTGCCAGCCCGGCAACGCTGGTGCTGGCCTGCCCCGCCGCCACCGAGGTGAACTCGCTGACCGCCACCACCGGCGGCTGCGGCACCGTGATCCGCACCTGCCGCGGCGCCAGCACCTGCGTCAGCACCATGGCAATGCCGAGCGCCACGAACACCAGCACCACCAGCAGCACGATATCGTCGAGCCGCGCCAGCCATGACCGCTCGCCGGTCGCTGGGGGCGTTGCCGGAGTGAAACCGGTTACAGGCGATTCAGCCGTCGTCGCGGCCGCCTCGCCTCCCCGCACTCCAAATTCGGGGATGTAACGTCCCACCGGCAGGTAAAATGTGACGGTTTCGGCAGCCCCGTCCGAGGCGTAATATTCCTCGAGCACGGCGCGCAGCCGCCGCGCCTGCACCCGCACGATCGGATCGTTCTGCGGATCGAAACTCTGCGGCCGCCCGAACACGTCGACGGCGATCGAGTAGGCCTTGATCCCGGCTTCGTTTCCGTCGAGCCGCGCCACCACTATGTAGTTGAGAAACTTGGCAAGTTGCGGCGAACGCGCCAACCCGGGCCACTGCTGGATCCGCGCCAGGGCAGCCTCGATCTCCGCTCGAGGCGGCATTGTCTGCGGCAACGGTTCGCCCACGCGAGCACCTCCCTTCCGTATCTGGGCGATTTACATGTTAATCGCAAGCCTCGTTACGGCGTTGTTACATGCCTTTGCCTATGCGCAGGGTCATCAAACCATCATATGCCGCCCTGTCGCTGCCTGATGCAGTCAGCCACGAGCACTTCATCGTGGTGGTGAGGGGATGCAACGAGGCTCCCCCAGCTTTCCAGGCCGCCGACGGGTTACCGACTATCGCACTAGAGTTTTCGGCCATTGCCTCGGCAACGCGGCAATAAGGAACCATTATGGACGCTTTTGGTACCGGCCAGCCCTTCATGGCACTGGTCGATGACGACTCCCACTCCGCCCGGCTGATGATCCGGATGCTGCTCGCCCATGGCGCGCCTTCCGTGAGCTGGCTCGACGGCGAAGCCCTGGCGACCGCAGAGATCCAGCGCCTGCTCGACAACGAGCTGGTGACCATTCCTGGCCTCGTGATCGTCGATCTCAAAGCCTCGTCCGGCGCCACGCTGGACTTTGTCGTCAAGCTCCGCGCCATGCGCGACGGCCATTCGCTGCTGATCGCGGCGATTGCCCCGACCCTCGAGCGCGAGCCGCGCGAGGCCCTGCTTGCCGCCGGCGCCGACGCCGTGTTCGAGCGGCACGCCGATATCAATTCCTACCGTCGCGAAGCGGCGGCCATCGTCAGTTTCTGGGTGCGTAATCAGCACCTCGATGCGGTTGGCACGTAATCACTGCGTCCACAGGTTACGTGCCGGACGGGGAGCGCGTTGCATTGAGGCAGGCCACTGCCGATTGCATTCCCAAATGCGCTCTCCGTCTATCCTTCTGCCGGAGCACTTTCGGGAAAAGTTGCGAGACTTTCCAGCTCGAAAGCGCGATCAAACACATGGGGCCGAGTTGGTCCCATGACTGAGCTACCGCCCTGTCGCCGATATCCCTGCGGCGACCCGGGCGGCCCGGCCGGAGACCCCAAGCTCCGACCCAAAGCGGCGGCCCGTCGCGTTCCCTCACGCGGCGGCCGCCATACGACGACGGAAAGACGGGGCGCGACCCTCCTGACGCTGCCCCGCCTTCCCGTTCTCGGGTCGCCCCACCATCTCCCAGGTGGGTGCCGGCCATTCGGTGTGCACCCAGTTGCGGCGGGCCTCTGGGGCCAGCAGGCGAAGGCGCGGTTGCGGATACTTCTCCCACCGCAACCGCGCTTTTCCTGTTCCGCGCGGCTCCCCTGGCAGCCTTGACCACCCTACCCGGATCACCGCACTGTCGAGCCTCCGCACACTGGAGGCTGTTCCCATGCTCAGAATGTCGATGTTTGCGGCGGCCGTGCTGGGCCTTCTCGCCGCCCCGGTGCTCGCCCAAGAGGCCGTCGACAGCGAGGAGGCGGTCGACAACTTCGTGCTGCCCGCCTTCAACGGCATTGCCGTGTCGCAGGCAGCCGAAGCCGGCCTCGGCGTCTGCTTCGGCCCGTTCGCCGCCGACGCGATGGATTGCGCGGTAGCGCAATGCGTCGCGCAGAGCGGGCTCGGCCCCGAGGATTGCGCGCCCAACCTCTGGTGCTATCCGCATGGCTGGGTCGCCGACATCTTCATGCAGCAAAGGGAAGGTCCGCACTGGCGCAAGTTCGTCTGCGACCAGCAGGACCGGGCCAGCCTCGAAGCGATCGTCAAGACCGAGTGCGCCAAGGATTTCCTCGCGAGCTGCGAAGTGGTTCGCATCTGGGACAATGAAGGCCAGCAGGTGTTCGGTGAAGGCGCCGACCCGCAACTGCCGGAGCCGCCGGCGGCGATCGAGTAGTGGGCAACCGCTAACCCGGTGCTTGACCGACCCCCACCGCTGTCCCCTCCCCCTAAACATGGGGAGGGAGACGACGACTTCGATGTCAGTGTGTGGGTCTCCCTCCCCTTTCCCAGGGGGAGGGGACAGGGGTGGGGGTCAGCCCGCTCCAGACTAACTTTGGCGCACCCCTAATGCCTCACCTCGCCCTTATGCTCAGGCAAACCCTTGCGCTTGGTCTCGGCAAACTCTTCGAGCTGCGTCTCGCTCATCGATTTGTACATCGACTTCGAGGCGCCCTTCAGGTCTTTGACCCTGGTGTCGCCGCGTTTGGCAGACAGCGCCGCGCCGGCTGCCTTCTGCTGGGCTTTCGATATTGCGGGCATCTGAACCTCCTCAGGTTGGGAGGAACTCAACGCTTGCTTTCCGGCTCCGTTCCCTGCCCGAGCTGGCCGTTGCCCGCACTTACCACCCGGTGCGAAAACGCCCGCATCGCCGCCAGCACAATGACCGCGAACACCGCGACACCTGCCGCAATAAGGTAATAGCCGAGCGCTGCGGTAACGCCGACCGCCCCGGCCAGCCACATGCCTGCCCCGGTGGTCAGCCCCTGCACACTGCCACGGTGCTGGAAGATCGCCCCGGCCCCGAGAAACGCAATGCCAGCCGTCACCGCCTCGATGGCGCGGATCGGATCGGAATTGCTGCTGCCGCTCCCCATCGCCTCCTGATGAATCTCGAACGCCAGGGTGGTGAACAAAGCCGCCGCCAACGCCACGAGAATATGGGTCCGGAGCCCGGCGGTGCCGGCCTGCGAGCCGCGCTCCCAGCCGATCAGCGCGCCGAGCCCGGCGGCGATCAACAGGCGAATGAAGATAATGTGCTGCGGGGTGTTAGTCGGCTCGTAGCCGAAGCTGGTGACGAGATCCATCTGTAGGGCCCTGTGGAAAAGCTGCCGACTAACGGCCGGCGACCCGCCCGGTTCCCCCTAGCTCTCGTAGGTCTCGCTGCCCGCGCGCATCAGCCGGCGCGGCCCGCTGCCCTCCTCGGCCAGGTGATCGCCGAAATTCATCAGCGGACAGCTGCTGGTGGACAGGCACCCGCAGCCGATGCAGCCATTGAGTTCGTCGCGCATGCGCGTCATCAACACAATTCTGCGCTGCAGCTTGTCGTGCCAAAGCTCTGACATTAAACGCCAATCCGCCGCCGACGGGGTATGTCCCACCGGCACGTGGCCGAGCGCTTCCGCCACCTCGACGAGCGGGATCCCCAATTCGGTGCCCATGCGGACGATGGCCAGCCGGCGCAGCACGTCGCGATCGTAGCGCCGCTGGTTGCCGGAGGTGCGGTGGCTGCGGATCAGCCCCTTCCTTTCGTAGAAGTGCAGCGCCGAAACCGCAAAACCGCTGCGCTCGGCCACCTGCCCCACAGAAAGTTCGCGCGACATCGCGATTACCCCTTTACCTGAAGTTAGGTTGAGGTTGTAGCAGTGTCGTCCCGATGCGGCCAGAGGGCTCGCAGGGTCGGAGCGTCTCCAGGAAAAGTTGTGAGACTTTTCCCGGTTCGAAGGCGCGACAAACGCGAAAAGCTGAATGGTGGACGAGATGGCGGCGACGAAGAGCGGTTGGGGCGAGATTTTCAGCGGCGGCAATGCCCTGCCCGTGGTGGTGTTCGCCGGCGGCGTCGGCATGAACGCCATCGAGGTCTATATCGGCTCGACCCTGATGCCCTCGGTGGTGGCCGAGATTGGCGGGCTCGACCTGTTCGCCTGGGTGACGACGGTGTTCATCGTCGCCTCGATCGTCGCTTCGATCTTTGCGGCGGTGCGCCCCTTCGGGCTCGGCCCGCGGCAGAATTATCTGATCGCCGCCACCATGTTCGCCGTCGGCAGCCTGATCTGCGGCCTCGCCCCGTCAATGCCGATCCTGCTGCTCGGCCGGGCACTGCAGGGCTTTGGCGGCGGCCTGCTCGCCGCGCTCACCTTCATGATGGTGCGGCTGGTGTTCCCCGAGCACCTGTGGGCCCGCGCCTTCGCGCTCGCCTCGGGCATCTGGGGTATCGCGACGCTGGTTGGCCCCTCGATCGGCGGCGTCTTCGCCGAACTCGGCATCTGGCGCTGGGCTTTCTTCATCCTGGTGCCCTTCGCGGGCCTCGTTGGCCTCCTCGCCGTCAAGGTGGTGCCGGCAAAGAGCAGCGAAGCCGGCATGACCAGCCTGCCGATCCGCCAGATCGGCCTGATGATCGTCGCCGTGCTGGCGCTATCGACCGCCGGCGCCCTGTCGCACGATATCGTCGTCGCCGGCGGCCTCACCGCCCTCGCTATCCTCGCGCTGCTGGTGTTCGGGCTGATCGAGCGGAACGCCCGGCAAAAGCTGTTCCCCACCGGCACCTTCCGCTTCGGCACGCTCCTCGCCTCGCTGTTCGGCACCATGGTGCTGCTGCAGATGGCGATCACCAGCGACATCTTCATTCCGCTGTTCATGCAGACCCTGCACGGTCTCGGCCCGCTCACCGCCGGCTACATGGTGGCGCTGGTCGCCGTCGGCTGGAGCGCCAGCTCGATGCTCACCGCCGGCTGGACCGATGGCCGCGCCCGCCTGATCATCGCCGGCGGCCCGGTGCTGGTGCTGATCTCGGCGATCGGTTTGGCGCTGTTCGTGGGCCACCAGAACCCGACCTCGAGCCTCGGCTTCATCGTGCCGATCGGCCTGTCGCTCCTGATCATGGGCGTCGGCATCGGCACCGCCTGGACCCAGCTGACCCCGCGGGTGATGCAGGCAGCGCCGGATGGCGAGCATGATGTGACGTCGGCGGCGCTGAGCACCATCCAGCTTTTCGCCTCGGGCCTGGGCGCAGCGCTCGGCGGCCTTATCGTCAACCTCGCCGGCCTCGCGGCAGCGAACCCGACCCCGGTCGCCGCCGCCAACTGGCTCTATGGCCTGTTCATCATCGTCGCGGTCCTGGTGGTGCCGATCGGCTTCAGCATCGCCCGCACCGAAGCGCGCCTGCCCGCAGTGGCGCAGCCGGCGGAATAACAAGTTCTGCCGCCGGGCTTTCCTCTGGCGGCATCCGGACTGACCGAGGGCGCGATGCTGCCTGCGCTCCCGGTCGGACTCGCGGTGTCGGCGATCATCGCGCTGGGCGTGATCGACCGGCACCGCGAAAACTATTGGCTCTTTGCTGTTAAGCTCGCAGTCGGCGCGCCTCTCCCCTGAGGGGAGAGGGTAGTGCAGCTAGGGCCGCGAGGTCCGTAGCGAAACTAGGGTGAGGGGTTCAGCTTCTCAGCGAGCGCGTATTGCACCGCTTCACCCCTCAACCGGCGCTTCGCGCCACCTTCTCCCCTGAGGGGAGAAGGGAAAGAGCAGCCCGCTTCGGAGCAAACGCTCAAACCGTCTTCAACCACCCGCCATCGACGAAATACGTCGATCCCGTCGAGTAGCTCGCCTTCTCCGAGCAAATGAACACGAAGAAGTTCGCCATCTCCTCGGGCGTCGCGAAGCGCTTCATGCCGCCGGCCTCATCGGCAACGCTTTGCAGATGCGCTTCGAACCCATCCTCGCCGGCCAGTTGTTTGGCCGTTTTCACCCAATCGGGCGTTCGCACCAGGCCGGGGTTCACCGTGTTAACGCGGATATTGTCGCCCACCACCTCGTTCGCGAGGGTCTTACTGAACATCATCAATGCCGCTTTTGTGGTGTTGTAGATCGGCTCGTACCACAGGGGCTGCACCGCGCAGATCGAGGCGTTATGGAGGATGGCGCCGCCGCCATGCGCCTTCATATGCGGCACCAGTCCGCGCCCCAGCCGAACCGCGGCCATCACGTGCAGGTCCCAGTAATATTGCCACTTGGCGTCGTCGGCCTCGGCAATGGTCTCGTTCGAGCCAGTGCCGGCATTGTTGACGAGGATATCGGCCCCGCCCAGTTGCGCCGCCGCGGCGACCACCTTGGCGCAGCCCTCGGCAGTGGCGACATCCGCCGCCACCCCGTGCGCTTCGACCCGGTACTTCGCCCCGATGCGCGACGCCTCGGCATGCAGCCGTTCCGAGCCACGCGCCGTGATCAATACGTTCGCGCCCTCGGCCGCAAAACCCTCGGCTACGGCGAGCCCGATACCGACGCTGCCGCCGGTGATGACGGCAAGTTTGGATTTGAGACCGAGGTCCATGTGTTCCCTCTACAGCTTTCGCGTTTCGTGGCCGGCACGACCCAGCCGAACTGGATTTCATCAATCTCGTCTTGAACTACCAGAAGCGCTTCGGCCTTCGACAAGCCGTGCTTGTCCATTAGGCGGTCGTAGTCCGTTCTTTGATGCCGAATGTGTGCGGAAACAATACCACCAAGGGTGAGCTCGATGTGCATACGGCGCGCGTCAAGCCTCTGCATCCATTTCACAATTTCCGCCACGTCTTCTGGCGGGCATCCCGGAAATTGCTTTCGCAGGTGCCGACGAATGGCCGGTGCCGTGAAGCGCTCTGGCTCATCACTCGCCAGTCAGGCCTCCATCAAAATCTGCAGCTTCACATCCGTCGGCCGCCCTTCCACCGCGCGGTCGAACGCCTTGATCGAGTTCCTCGAAGCTGAACGTCTCGGAGATCAGCGGCTTCAGGTCCACCCGGCCCGAGGCCATCAGCGCGATGGCCCGGTCATACTGGTGGGCGTAACGGAACACCGAGGCGATGGTGATTTCCTTCACCGACAGCGAAGCGATGTCGAAATTCACCGGTTCGACCGGCAGCCCGACCACCACGATGGTGCCGCCCGGGCGGACCACGTCGACGATGCCGGTCCAGGCCCGCGGGCTGCCGGAGCACTCGAACACCACGTCGGCGCCCCAGTTCTCGGTCAGCCGGTTGACCTCGTCGGCGAGGTTCTTGTCCTTGATATTGACCGGGATAATGCCCTGGTACTGCCCGGCAATATCGAGCTTGGGTTGCGCCAGGTCAGTGATGATCACCCGCGAGCAGCCGCCGGCCAGCGCCGCCAGGGAGACCATGGTGCCGATCGGACCGGCGCCCATGACGATGGCGGTATCGCCCGGGGTGATCTTCGCCTTGGTCGCCGCCTGCATGCCGACGGCAAACGGCTCGACCATGGCGCCTTCGGCAAAGCTCACATTGTCAGGCAGCTTGAAGGTGTAGTTGGCGGGGTGCACCACGTAGGGGGTGAGCACGCCATGAATCGGCGGCGTCGCCCAGAAGGTCACCGCCGGATCGATATTGTACATGCCGAGCCGCGACGCCTTGCTGTTCGGGTCGGGCACGCCCGGCTCCATGCAGACCCGGTCGCCGACCTTGAGGCTGGTAACCCCTGCCCCGACTTCGACCACGGTGCCGGCCGCTTCGTGCCCCAGCACCATCGGTGCATTGACCACGAAGGGCCCGATCCGGCCATGGGTGTAGTAGTGGACATCGGAGCCGCAGACGCCCACGGTGTGGAGCTTGATCTTCACCTCGCCCGGACCGGGCTCGGTCGGCAGCTCGATGTCGCGGAGTTTCAGTTCGTGCTGCTTTTCCAGCACGAGGGCGCGCATTTTGGTCATTGTAACTGAGGGGCCTCGCCGACTTCGTAATGTTGCGTCGGCCCGGTGGCGCCTGCGGCCGGGGGCTTCATCGCCCCGGTCATGATCGCCACTGCGTCCGACATCGAAAATTCCTTGGGATTGATGATCGCGATGCGCTTGCCGAGCCGGTGGATATGGATGCGGTCAGCGACCTCGAACACGTGCGGCATGTTGTGCGAGATGAGGACGATCGGCAAGCCGCGCTTTTTGACATCGAGCATCAGCTCCAGCACGCGCCGGCTCTCCTTGACCCCGAGCGCCGCCGTCGGCTCATCCATGATGACGACGCGCGACCCGAACGCCGCGGCCCGCGCCACCGCCACGCCCTGGCGCTGACCACCGGAGAGGGTTTCGACCGACTGGTTGATGTTCTGGATGGTGAGGAGGCCCAACTCGCTCAGCTTGTCGCGGGCGACCTTCGCCATCTTCGTCCGGTCGAGCCGGCGGAACAGTGATCCGGTCCAGCCGGGTTTCCTCAGCTCGCGGCCGAGGAACATATTGTCGGCAATCGACAGCGCCGGGCTCAGCGCCAGGTTTTGGTACACCGTTTCGATGCCGGCATTGCGCGCATCCATCGGCGATCTGAAATGCACCGGCTGGTCATCGAGCAAAATCTCGCCGCTGTCGGGGATCACCGCCCCGCACAGCGCCTTGATCAGCGTCGATTTGCCGGCGCCGTTATCGCCGATCACCGCCAGAATCTCGTTCCGCCTGAGGTCGAAATCGGCGTTGTCGAGCGCCACAACGCGACCGTAGCGCTTGTTGAGTCCCCTGCCCTCGAGCACGATGTCGCCGGCGTTCCCGGACGGCATGTTCATGCTGGCCACCTCGCTCATGCCGAAATCTTCCTGATCCACTGGTCGATGGTGACCGCGACGATGATCAGGACGCCAACCGCAAAGTCCTGCCACAGCAGGGCAAGGCCGGAGAGCGCCAGACCATTGCGGAACACGCCCACGATCAAGGCGCCGAACAGCGTGCCGATGATCGAGCCGCGCCCACCGAAGAGGCTGGTGCCGCCGATCACCACCGCGGTGATCGAGTCGAGGTTGGCGGTCTGGCCGGCCTGCGGGCTGACCCCGCCGATGCGGCCGATCAGCACCCAGGCGGCAATGGCGCAGATCAGCCCCGCCAGCGCGTAGACGGCGAGCAGCACCCGGTTGGTGTTGATGCCCGAAAGCCGCGCCGCGTCGGGGTCGTCGCCGGTGGCATAGACATGCCGGCCAAAGGCGGTGCGCCCCAGGATGTAGCTGAGAATGATGGCGACGACGATCATCAGGATCGAACCATAGGTCACCACCCAGCCGCGCAGCCAGGGCAGGTCGAGCCCGAAGAACAGCCCGATATCGTAGAGTTTGAACAGCTTGCCGAGCCACAGGAGGAACGGCGCCGCCGCCTCCATGTCCTGCGAGCGGATGGTCTCGCTGTTCGAATAGAAGGTGTTGAGCGCCCCGAAAATGCTCCAGGTGCCCAGCGTCACGATGAACGGCGGCAGCCGCAGCGCCGTGACCAGCAGCCCGTTGAGAAAGCCGCAGGCGAGGCCGGCCAGCAGCCCGAGCGGAAAGGCGATCCACACCGGCACGCCGTAGGCAACCGCGGTCCGCCCCATCACCACCGAGCAGAGGATCATGATCAGCCCGACGCTCAAATCGATGCCGGCGGTGAGGATCACCAGGGTCTGCGCCATGCCGAGGATGGCAACGATCGTCACCTGCTGCAGCACCACCGAGAGGTTCAGCGGCGACAGGAATTTGCCGGGCGCGGCGATGGCGAAAATGATGGTGCCGACGACGAGTACGATCAGCGGGATGAGCGTCGGATACTCGTGCAGGATGCCCTGGATGGTGCGGACAATCCCCTTGCGGTCTTCCTCGAAGCTCGCCACCTCCGAGGTGGCGCCCTTCAGGCCTGTTTCAGCGGCCGTCGAGCCGGCGGCGTCGTCACTCATTATTTGCACCCCGAAAGTGTGGAGGCCACGTCCCTTCTCCCCTCAGGGGAGAAGGTGGCCCGGTCGCGGACGACGGCGAAGCCCGTCGCCGCTGCCGGTTGAGGGGTGAAGCGTCGCGTTATGCTGGCTCTTCCGGCATGCCGAGAAACCGCACCCCTCACCCAGCTTTGCTAACTCGCTGTGCTCGCAAGCTCCGCTACCTCTCCCCTGAAGGGAGAGGAGAGGCAGCCGAGAGCGCAGTTCATCAACCCCAGCAGAGCTCGGCGCCCTTGGCGGTGTCGATCGAGTCGACGCCGGCGACCGGCTTGTCGGTGACCAGCGTCGCGCCGGTATCGAAGAAGCCGACCTTCGGGTCGATGTCGGGGAGCTTGCCCGTGGCGATCGCTTCGAGCGCCATCGAGGCCATCTTCAGCGGATATTGCTGGCTGGTGGCGCCGATCACGCCGGCCTTGACGTTGGCAACGCCCGGGCAGCCGCCATCGACCGAGACGATCAGCACCGAGCCATCATCCTTGCCCACCGCCTTCAGCGCTTCCCAGGCGCCGGCCGCTGCCGGTTCGTTGATGGTGTAGACCACGTTGACGTTCGGGCATTTCTGCAGCGCGTTCTCCATCGCCGTGCGGCCCTTTTCCTGGTCGCCCTGGCTGATTTCGTGCGTGCAGATGCGCTTGTCGTCTTCGTCGCCGTACTTGTTGGGGTCCTTCACGTCGATGCCGAAGCCGGCCATGAAACCCTGGTCGCGCAGATAGTCGACGGTCGGCTGGTTGGTGGCGAGGTCGAGGAAGACGATCGAGGCGTCCTTGGCCTTGTCGCCCAGCGTGCCGGCGGCCCATTTGCCGATCAGGTCACCCGCCTTGCGGTTGTCGGTGGCAAAGGTGGCGGTCGCCGCATCCATCGGGTCGAGCGGGGTATCGAGCACGATCACCATCAGGCCGGCATCCTTGGCCTTCTGGATGGTCGGCACGATCGCCTTTGAATCCGACGGCACGATCGCAAAGCCCTTGGCGCCAGCCGAGATCAGGTTCTCGATCGCCGCCACCTGCCCATCATTGTCGCCGTCGAACTTGCCGGCGGCGGTGATCAGCTTGAGCCCAAGTTCCTTGGCCTTGGCCTCGGCGCCTTCGCGCATCTTGACGAAGAACGGGTTGGTCTCGGTTTTGGTGATCAGGCCGACGGTGATCTCCTGCGCCAGCGCGACGCCACCAATCAGGCCGCCGGCGACGATGGCGCTGGCCAGCGCCATCTTCAGATAGCTAAGTCCCATGTAGTCCTCCCACTGGTTATGATCCGGTCCACCGGCGTTCCGCCGCTCCTCAGGACCGTTGGATCTCGGGGGTGCGGCGCCGCCTGCAGCGGGCTGCCCTCCCCGATCCGGAAGCGATATTCAGCGCAACCCTCGCGGCCTGTCAATAAATTAATCCACTTGATTTATTAATTGACAGCCGACCCACGAGGGATAATCCTTTCGTTCGGGAGGGGGTAAGAACCCCATGTAATCGATTGCTGTTTTGACTCCGCCGTGGCTTTTGTGGCCGCGACGGAGAACGACGAAGTGTCAACAAATGCAGCCGTGAGGTCGGGACGAGTGGTCACCGGGCCGACAAGCAGAGAGGCCGGTCGCGACACCAGCCGGAAGCCTGGAGCCGCCAGCCGCGGCACCAACCAGACCGGCGTGCGCCTCTACAATGAACGGCTGGTGCTGAGCCTGATCCGCCGCCACGGCGAGCTGCCCAAGGCCGATATCGCCCGCATGACCGGGCTGTCGCCGCAGACCATTTCGATCATCACCAATGCGCTCGAGGCCGATGGGCTGCTGCTGCGCGGCAAGCCGTTGCGCGGCAAGGTGGGCCAGCCGCTGGTGCCCTATTCGCTGCACCCCGAGGGGGCGCTGAGTTTCGGGCTGAAGATCGGCCGGCGCAGCGTCGATCTCTACCTGATCAACTTCACCGGCGAGATCCTGAAACTCCTGCACAAGACCTACCCCTACCCCACTCCGGACGGCATCCGCGAGTTCGCCCGGGCCGGCATCGACGACCTGCTTCAGGGCATGCCGGCGGCACTGACCGCCCGCATCGCCGGTCTCGGCATTGCCGCGCCCTACGAGATGTGGACCTGGCACGAGGAGATCGGCGCGCCCAAGGCCGAGATCGATGCCTGGCGGCAGGTCGATATGCGCGCCATGATGGCCGAAATCTGCCCCTGGCCGGTATATTTCGCCAACGACATCACCGCCGCCTGCGCCGCCGAGCTGATGTTCGGCACCGGCGCCGACCATATCGACTATCTCTATGTCTTCATCGGTTCGTTCATCGGCGGCGGCCTGGTGCTGAACGGCCACCTGTTCCCCGGCCGCACCCAGAATGCGGCGGCGCTCGGCTCGATGCCGGCCCCGACCCCGGCCACGTCGTGCCACCCGGCCGCACCCCGCAGCTGATGAACGTCGCTTCGATCTATGTGCTGGAGCGCGAGCTTCTGGCCATCGGCCGCAATCCCGAAATCCTCTGGCAATCGCCCGACGACTGGGGCGATGAGCTGGGCGAAGCGCTCGACAAGTGGATCGACGAGGTGGCCGAGAGCCTCGCCTACTCGATCATCGCCGCCATCGCGGTGATCGACGTCGAAACCGTGCTGATCGACGGCGCCTTCCCCACCCACGTGCGCAGCAGCATCATCGCGCGCACCGAGGCCGAGGTGAGCCGCATCAACCGGCAAGGGCTGTCGCCGTTCCGGTTGCTGGCCGGCAGCATCGGCAATGCCGCGCGCGCCATGGGCGGCGCCTCGCTGCCGCTGCTCGCCAACTTTACTCAGGACCGTGAGGTACTGTTCAAGGACAATGCCTGAGCGAGGATCGCACCACCGATCAAATCTCGTCGCACCCTTGAAACTGTAACGAGTTCGAAAAGCTTGCCGGGCACAGTGACATAATTCCTGTCACGCAAGTCCCGATGCTCAACCCTCGCCGCGCCAAGATCCGACGCACACTCTCGATGCTGGTGCTGGCCGCGTTCGTCGTGGTCTTCGCCGTGGCGGCAATGCTGTTGGGTGGCTTCCTGCTGTGGTCGGCGAGCCAGATCGACGACAACGCCGTCACCCGGCAGGCGCAGCGCGTCATCCACGCGGTGCAGGCGCTGCGCGTTTCCACCCCGCGCGAACAGGAAAGCGTCGCTCTCTGGGACGATGCGGTAACCGCCGCCCGCGACCGCGACCAGACCTGGCTCGATTACAATATCGGCGACTGGATGTTCGCTTATTTCGGCCATGACGAGAGCTATGTGCTCGGCCCGGACGATGCGCCGATCTACGCATCGGTCGATGGCAAGACCCGCAAACCGGAAGCCTTCGCCACCCGGCGCGCCGCGCTGGCGCCGCTGCTTGCCGACTTGCGGAAACTCACCTCGGCCGGCTATCTCGATACGCCGCCCAGCGTCTCCGACTATGTGCTGCTCGATGGCCGGCCCGTCATGGCCAGCATCATCCCGTTGATTTCCGACACCGGCAATGTGGTGCAACCGGCTGGCCGCGAGGCTCTGCTGGTCAGCATCGTCCGCCTCGACCTCGATTTCGAGATGCGGATGATCGACCGCTACATGACCGAAGTCGGCCGCTTTACCACCGTCACCTCCCCCGCCTCGGGCATCGAGGCGTTCCCGGTCACCAATCGCTCCGGCCGCATCGTTGCCTTCTTCGAGTGGCTGCCCTACCGGCCGGGCCAGGAGCTGCTGCAACGCACCGCGCCGGCCCTGCTACTCGCCTTCGTCTTTGTCTCACTGCTGGTCTCGCTGCTGATCTTCCGGCTGCGGCGGGCCCTCAAGGCGCTGGAGTTCAAGCGCATCGATGCCGAGCGGCAGGCCACCGAGGATGCGCTCACCGGCTTACCCAACCGGCTGAGCTTTGATCGGCAGTTCAACGGCCGGCTCGACGCCATCAAGCTGCGCGATCCGCCCACGGCCCTGCTGATGCTCGATCTCGACCGCTTCAAGCAGGTCAACGACACGCTCGGCCACCATGCCGGCGACGAGCTGATCCGCGCCGTCGCCGACCGGCTGCGCGCCGTGATAGGCCCCACCGACGTCCTGGCGCGGCTCGGCGGCGACGAGTTCGCCATCCTCCACAGCTGCTACGCCGGCACCATCGAGGTGGCGGCGCTGGCGCAGCGCATTGTCGAGACGATCGCCAAGCCGTTCCGGGTGCAGGGCAGCGACGCCTTTGTCGGGGTTTCCATCGGCATCGTGGTCGCCACATCAGGCCAGCGCGACAGCCATGAGCTGAGCCGCAAGGCGGATATCGCACTCTACGAAGCCAAATCCGCCGGCCGCAACCGCGCCGCCTTCTACGAGGAGGCGATGGACGAGCAGGTGCAGAACCGCCACGTCATCGAGGGCGAGCTGCGCGAGGCGCTGCGCAGCCCCGGCCAGCTCTGGGTGGCGTTCCAGCCTTTGTGCGGCAATGCCGAGGAAGTGCTCGGCGCCGAGGCCCTGCTGCGCTGGACCCACCCCAAGATCGGCACCATCCCGCCCTCGCGCTTCATCGCCATCGCCGAAGGCACCGGGCTGATCGAACAGTTGGGCGAGTTCGTCCTGCGCCGCGCCGCCGAGTTCGGCGCCCGCTGGCCCGGCCGCACCATCGCGGTCAACATCTCGCCGGCGCAGCTGCGCAACCCGACCTTCGCCGAGCGCGTCTTCGCGCTGCTGGCCGAAACCGGCATGCGCCCGGCCGATCTCGAGATCGAGATCACCGAGGGCATCCTGCTCGATGACGAGTTGGTGGCCGCCAGCACCATCCACAGCTTCCGTCGCGCCGGCATCCGCATCGCGCTCGATGATTTCGGCACCGGCTATTCCTCGCTCAGCTATCTGAAGCGCTACCCGGTCGACCGCATCAAGATCGACCGCTCCTTCGTCGCCCAGCTGTCGACGGCGAGCGCCTCGGACGCCATCGTCCAGGCCATGGTCACCCTCGCCCACGCGCTCGGCATCGAGGTCACCGCCGAAGGCGTCGAGACCGAAGGGCAGTTCCGCACCCTGGTCAGCATGGGCTGCAACACCTTCCAGGGCTACCTGTTCTCGCAGCCGCTCACCGAAGACGCTATCGAAGCCCGCTTCGCCGAACCGCTGCCGCAGGTGGCTTGATCGGATGGTGCAGTCGGGACTCCCTCTCCCGCCTGCGGGGAGGGGGACCACGCGAAAGCGTGGCCGGAGGGGCGCTGATCTCAAGCGGACTGGGCAGGGGGCCCGGCTGGGCGGCGGCGAGTTCGTCATCCTGCAAAGCGCCATCAAGACCGTCGCCGAATTGCGCCGGCTGTCCGAGCAGATCATCTCGCGGGTTTCGGAACCCGGCACCGACGTCAGGATCGGCGTCAGCATCGGCGTGGCCTTGGCCGGCGGCGCCGCCCGCGACGGGCTGGACCTGTCGGCCCGGGCCGACTTCGCGCTCTACCAGGCCAAGGAGCAGGGTCGGAACACCTTCTGGCTGTATGACGATCTGGGGGAGCCCAAGGACGACGCGGCGGCGTAGGATCGAGCCTTGACCGCCGCCGTCCCCACTTGACCATTACGAGCTGAACGAAGACGTTGGGACATGCAGATCACGGCCGCGTCATGACCATTTCACCAGAGCTCCTCACCCGTATGATCAAGGCGGGGGCCGGCGAGGTTCCGGCCGATGTGGTGATCAAGAACGTCCGCCTCCTGGACGTGATCTCGGGCTCCATCACCCACACCGATATCGCCATCGTCGCCGACCGCATCGTCGGCACTTACGGCTACTACAACGGCAAGACACTGATCGAAGGCGACAACCGCTTTGCAGTGCCTGGGTTCATCGATACGCACCTCCATATCGAATCCTCGCTGGTAACCCCGTTCGAGTTCGATCGCTGCGTCTTGCCGCATGGCGTCACCACGGTGATCTGCGATCCGCACGAGATCGCCAACGTGCTGGGCGCCGACGGCATCCGCTATTTCCTCGAGTGCGCCGAGCGCACCATCATGGATATCCGCGTCAACCTCAGTTCCTGCGTGCCGGCAACGCCGCACGAGACCTCCGGCGCCAGGCTGGAGATCGCCGACCTCGAAAAGTTCCGCCACCACCGCCAGGTCATCGGCCTCGCCGAGATGATGAACTACCCGGGCGTGCTCGCCGGCGATCCGGGGATCATCGCCAAGCTCGTGGCGTTCCAGGGCCAGCATATCGATGGCCATGCCCCGCTGGTCACCGACCTCATGCTCAACGGCTATCTCGCCGCCGGCATCCGCACCGACCACGAGTTGACCACCGCGGTCGAGGCGCGTGAAAAGCTCAGTAAGGGCATGGCGATCCTGATCCGCGAGGGCTCGGTATCGAAGGATCTCGAAGCACTGGCCGAAATCCTCGATGCCAACACCTCGGCCTATGTCGCGCTCTGCACCGATGATCGCAACCCGCTCGATACGCTCGAGGAAGGCCATCTCGATGCCTCGATCCGCCGGCTGATCGGCCGCGGCCGGCCGCTGCATCACGTCTATCGCGCCGCCTCGCATTCGGCGGCACGCATCTTCGGGCTCAAGGATCGCGGCCTCGTCGCCCCCGGCTATCGCGCCGATATCGCGCTGCTCGACGATCTCGAGGGTTGCCGTGTCGCCGAGGTGATCACCGCCGGCCGGCTGGTGCGCCCCGAACTATTCCAAGCCCGCCAGCCGGTGCCGCCGGTCGGGCTCGCCTCGATGAAGGCAAAGCGGGTCAGGCCTTCGACCTTCATCGTGCCGCCCAACCCCAGGCAGAACGAAACCCCGGTGATCGGGGTGCGGCCGGGGCTGATCCTCACCTATCGCGAAACGGCGACGCTGGAAGTGTCGGACAAGGGCACCCTGCCCGATACCGACAACGACGTGATCAAGATCGGGGTGATCGAGCGGCACGGCATCAACGGCAATGTGGCGCTGAGCTTCACCAAGGGGTTTGGGCTGAAGCGCGGCGCCATCGCGTCGTCGGTCGGGCATGACAGCCACAACATCACGGTGGTCGGCGTCGACGACGAGGATATGGCCGTGGCAGTCAACCGGCTGATCGAACTGGGCGGCGGCTTTGCCGTCGCCGATGGCGGCCGGGTCACCGCCGAGCTGGCGCTGCCGATCGCCGGGCTGATGAGTTTATTGAGCTTTGAAACCGTCGCCGACAAGCTGCATCACCTGCGCCAGGCCGCCTATGATCTCGGCTGCACCCTGCCCGAGCCCTTCCTGCAGGTGGCGTTCCTGGCGCTGCCGGTGATCCCGCATTTGAAGATGACCGACCGGGGGCTGTTCGACGTGGACAAGTTCGACTTCGTCAAATGAGCTTTGCCAGCCGGTTTCTGGCCGATCTCTATAAGCTGCCGAAGCGCAGATGCGGCATCGTCCGCACCCGCAACATTAGGGTGCCGATGTATGACGGGGTGGCGCTCGCCACCGAGCATTTCGCGCCCAAACTGCCGGGCAAGCACCCCACCATCCTGATGCGCGAGCCCTACGGCCTCTCGGGCTTTGCCACCATTGGCGAAGTCTATGCCGAGCGCGGCTTCCATGTGGTGCTGCAGGCCTGCCGCGGCACCGACAAATCGGAAGGCGAATTCGACCCGTTCGGGCACGAGCGCGACGATGGGCTCGCCACCATCGACTGGATCAAGGCGCAACCCTGGTTCGATGGCCGGCTCGGCACTTCCGGCCCGAGCTATCTGGGTTACGCGCAATGGGCGATCTGCGATGCGCTGCCCAAGCAATCCGCCATGGCGATCAAGGTCACCAGCGCCGAATTCCGCTCCATCGTCTTTCCCGGCGGCGGGCTGGCAGTCGGGCTGTGGCTGAGCTGGATCCAGACGGTCGAGGGCCTGCGCGGCAACCCGCTGCGCACTGCCCAGCGCATGTTCACCGGCGGCATCGAACGGGCAACGCTGCGCGCCACCATGAAGCTGCCTTTGCGCGACGCCGACAAGCGCGTCACCGGCCGCGAAGTGCCGTTCTGGCGCCGCTGGATGGATGAGGCGATCGGCAACGACGCCTTCTGGCAGCCGCTCGACCACACCCACCGCCTCAACGCCCGCACCCCGCCGGTGAGCTTCACCTCGGGCTGGTACGATTTCATGCTCGATCAGCTGCTGCGCGATTACGCGACGCTGGTCGATGCCGGGCACGCCCCGCAGCTCACCGTCGGCCCGTGGTTCCATGTCAGCCCCGACCTGCAGATGGAGAGCGTCAAGCAGACGCTCGAATGGATGAACGCCAAGCTGCTCGGCGACGCCTCGGGGCTGCGGCTGAAGCCGGTGCGGCTTTACATTTCCGGGCTCAACGACTGGCGCGAGTTCGACAGTTATCCGCCGATGCAGGCGGAGAACCAGATCTGGCACATCCACCCTGAAAAGGTACTGTCGCAGCGCCCGGTGCGCGCCTCGCCGCCCGACACCTACACCTACGATCCGGCCCATCCGACCCCGGCCGTCGGTGGCGCCATGTTCGCCTTCAACGGCGCCGGCCCGGTCGACAATGCGCCGCTCGAACAGCGCGACGACGTGCTGGTCTACACTTCGGAGCCGCTGTTCAACCCCCTCACCATTCTCGGCCAGGTGCGCATCGCGCTGCACGCCCGCTCCACCCTGCCCAACACCGATTTCTTCGTGCGGCTCTGCGACGTCGACGAGAAGGACCTGTCGATCAACATCTGCGACGGCATCATCCGCAAGACCTCCGCCGATCCTGCCGTCGCTGACGATATCTGGAAGCTCAACTTCCGCATGCACGCCACGGCGCACCGCTTCAACCGCAACCACCGGCTGCGCGTCATCGTCGCCAGCGGCGCCCACCCCCGCTATGCGAGGAACACCGGCACCGACGAGGCACTGGGCGAGGCGTCGCATCTGGCTTCCGCTGATATCGAGATCTTCCACGACCCGGCGCATCCGACCGCCATTCATCTTCCGGTGGTGGAGTTGGATCGGGTGTAGCCTGGTAGCTCCAAGTACCCCCTCTCTTGCGAAAACTAAGGACTTAGCTGCGCTAAGCCCAAGTTTTCGCTTTCTCCCCCGCCAGGAGGAGAGTCCCGACTGATACTCCAAAGCGAATGGAGGCCACCACTCATCTCCCCCTTGGCGGGGGAGAAAGCGATTTCTTAGGTTTAGCCGTTTGGCTAAGCCTTAGAAATCGCAAGAGAGGGGGTCGTGGAGGGCACGATGGCTCAGCCCCCCGCCTTAACCCGCTCCCGCGCCGCATGCAGCAGCGGCTCGGTATACCCCGACGGCTGCACCGCGCCGAGCAGCGCCAGATCCAGCGCCGCCTGATAGGCGATCGACGTCCCGAAATTCCCTGCCATCGGCCGATACAGCGGATCGCCGGCATTCTGCCCGTCGACCACCACTGCCATCTTCTCGAACGAGGCCTTCACCTCGTCGGCGCTGATCAGTTTGTGGGCCAGCCAGTTGGCCACAGCCTGCGAGGAGATGCGGCAGGTGGCGCGGTCTTCCATCAGCCCGACATTGTTGATGTCTGGCACCTTGGAGCAGCCAACCCCCTGGTCGACCCAGCGCACCACATAGCCGAGAATGCCCTGCGCATTATTGTCGAGCTCGCGCAGCACCGCCGCCTTGTCGAGCGTCGTCGGGTCCAGCACCGGCATCGAGAACAGTTCAGTAAGCCCCGGCGTTGCCTGATTGTGCCGGCGCTTCTGTGCCTCGAATACATCGATCTGGTGGTAGTGCAGCGCATGCAGCGTTGCCGCGGTGGGCGACGGCACCCAGGCGGTGTTGGCGCCGGCATTGGGGTGCGCGGCCTTCGTCGCCAGCATCGCCGCCATATCGTCGGGCCGCGCCCACATGCCCTTGCCGATCTGCGCCTTGCCCGAGAACCCGGCGGCGAGCCCGATCAGGACGTTCCGGTCCTCATAGGACTGGATCCACTTTTCCGCCTTCACATCGTCCTTGCGCAGCACCGGGCCCGCCAGCATCGAGGTGTGGATCTCGTCGCCGGTGCGATCGAGGAAGCCGGTATTGATGAAGAACACCCGCCGACGCGCGGCATGGATCGCGGCCTTGAGGTTGGCCGAGGTGCGCCGCTCCTCGTCCATGATGCCGATCTTGATGCTCTCGGGCTTCAGCCCCAGCATCTTCTCGACCGCGCCGAAAATCTCGCAGGCGAAAGCGACCTCGTCCGGCCCGTGCATCTTGGGCTTCACCACATAGATGGCGCCGGTGGTCGAGTTGACCTTGTCGCTGAGCGCGCAAAGCGCGGTGACCGCCGCATCCATCAACCCTTCGCCGATCGGGTTGCCCGCGGGGTCGAGTACGGCCTTGGTGGTCATGAGGTGGCCGACATTGCGCACCAGCAGCAGCGCCCTGCCCTTCAGCACCAGCGGCTGGCCGTTCGCGTCCTTGTATTGCCGGTCGGCATTGAGCTTGCGGGTCAGCGACTTGCCGCCCTTTTCGAAGGTCTCGCTCAGCGTGCCGTTCATCAGCCCGAGCCAGTTGCGATAGACCCCGACCTTGTCCTCGGCATCGACCGCCGCGACCGAATCCTCGCAATCCTGGATGGTGGTCAGCGCCGACTCGAGCACCACATCGGCAAGCCCCGCCTTATGCGAGGCGCCAATGGTGTTGGCCGGATCGATCACCAGCACGGCGTACAGCCCATTATGGCGCAGCACCAGCTCGCCGCGTTCCTGGGTACCGCCATAACCGGCGAACTGCGCGGAATCCTTGAGGCCAACGCGGCCGGCCGCCGTATCGGCAACGAAAACGCGGCGCTCACCGTCCTTGATCACATGATAGCCGGTGACATCGCGATGGCTGCCCGAGGCGAGCGGGAACGAGGCATCGAGGAACTCCGCCGCCCGCGCCACCACGGCGGCGGCACGCGCCGCATTGAACCCCTTGCCCGGCGCCAGCTCGCCGTCGCGCGCAATCGCGTCGGTGCCGTACAGCGCGTCGTAGAGGCTGCCCCAGCGGGCATTGGCGGCATTGAGCGCGTAGCGCGCATTCGATACCGGCACCACCAGCTGCGGCCCGCAGATCGAGGTAATCTCGGGGTCGAGCCCTGCTGTCTCGATGCTGAAATCGGCCGGCTCGGCAACGAGGTAGCCGATCTGTTTGAGGAACGCCTGGTACTTCGCCGGGTCCGCTCCGACCGGGCCGTTGGCCTTGTGCCAATCATCCACCTGCATCTGCATCCGGTCGCGGATATCAAGCAGCTCGCGGTTGCGCGGCGCGAAATCCCGCACCAGCCCGGCAAGGCCGGCCCAGAACTGTTCGGCGCTTACGGCGGTGCCGGGAATGGCTTCCTTCTCGACGAAATCGACCAGCAGCCGATCGACCTTGAGACCGGATTTCTCGATGTAGTCAGCCATTCTAATCCTCGTTCTTCCCGTTGGTCCGGCGCACGCCGACCCCCACCCTGTCCCCTCCCCTCGGGGCGACCTATTGTCGTCCCCGCAATGGGGAGGGAGACGCCATCACCAATGCCAGTGTTCTGGTCTCCCTCCCCATTCTTAGGGGGAGGGGACAGGGGTGGGGGTCGGCTAGCATCCGGATGACCGTCATGCCCCCAGCGGCCTCCGCAGCGCAATCCCCAAATGGCGCTATCCGCGTCAGCTTCGGCTCACGCCGCGAGCCCCGCCTTCATCGCCTTGCCCATCACATAGGTTTCGACCACCGCCCGGTCGTCGCCGCAGGTCTGCAACAGGAACAGCTCCTGCTCGAGCGAACCGCAGGTTTCCATGCGCAGCGCCATCTGCGGCGTGGCGCTCGAATCGAGCACCACGATATCCGCCTCTTTCCCCGGTTCGAGCGAGCCGATGCGGCCCTCGAGGCTCATCGCCCGGGCATTGCCCAGCGTCATGTGGAAGAACGAGCGGAACGGCGTCAGCCGCTGGCCGCGCAGCTGCATCACCTTGTAACCCTCGTCCATGGTCCGCAGCATCGAGTAGGAGCTGCCGCCGCCCACGTCGGTGGCGGTGGCGATGCGCACGCCGCGCTCGTGCTGGCGCTCATAGTCGAACAGCCCCGAGCCGATGAAGAGGTTCGAGGTCGGGCAGAACACCGCCACCGACTGCGTCTGGGCGATTACTTCGGTCTCCCGGTGGCTCAGATGGATGCAGTGGCCGAGCAGCGTCCTGGGGCCGAGCAGGTGAAACTTCTCGTAGATCCCGACATAGTCGCCATAGTTGGGAAACAGCTCGTTGGCATAGGCGATCTCGGCGAGGTTCTCCGACACATGGGTCTGGATGTGCAGCTCTGGGAACTCCCGTGCCAGCGCCTCGGCCATCGCCATCTGCTCATGCGTCGAGGTGATGGCGAAGCGCGGCGTGATGGCGTAATGCGCCCTGCCCCGCCCATGCCATTTGGCGATGCCGGCCTTGGTATCGTCATAGCCCGATTGCGGCGTGTCAAGCAGCCCGGGCGGCGCGTTGCGATCCATCATCACCTTGCCGCCCACCATCAGCATGTTGCGCTTCTCGGCTTCGCCGAAAAACGCATCGACCGATTGCGGGTGCACCGAGCAATAGGCCGCCGCGGTGGTGGTGCCATGCCGGATCAGCTCGTCGAAAAACCGCGAGGCGATCCGCGTCGCGTGCGCTTCGTCGCCGAACCGCTGCTCCTCGACGAAGGTGTAGGTGTTGAGCCATTCGAGCAGCGCCGCCGCATAGGCGCCGATCACCTGCATCTGCGGGAAATGGATATGCGGGTCGATGAACCCGGGCAGGATCAGATGCGGGCGATGGTCGATGATATCGGCCGCATCATGGTGCGAGGCGGCGCGCTCGTTCCACTCCCCTACCATCAGGATCTTGCCATCGCCGATGACCACGGCGCCGTCCTCGATGAAGCGATAGGAGGCGTGATCGTCTCGCCCTTGCGGCTCCGCAACGAAGCTCAGCACCCGCCCACGAAGGATGGTGACCTTCACTTCGATCCATCCCGGAACCAGGCCACCAACAGCGCCCGCTCGTCCTCGGTCATGTCGGTGACATTGCCCGGCGGCATGGCTTGCGAATAGCCGGCTTGCATCGCCACCTGCTCGGCGTGATTGGCAATGGCGATGTCGTTGTCGAGGATGACGTTCTTGGGCGCCTCGGCGATCCCCTCCCACACCGGTTCGGCGGTATGGCACATGCTGCAGCGGCCCTGCACCACCTCGGACACCGCCTTGAACTGCGGTGATTGCATCAGCAGCGTTGCCCGCGGCGAAGCCACCGTCTCCGCCCCGGTCGGCAGCTTCGGCCCGCTGGAGAGCCAGGCGCAGAGGAGGAAGATGATGATCACGAGCGGCCAAACCCAGGTCGGGTTGCCCTTGCGGCCGTGCCGGCTGTTGAAGAAGTGCCGGATCAGCACGCCCTCGAGGAAGATCAGCGAGGCGATCAGCCAGTTCCACGGCGTGGCGAAAGCCAGCGGATAGTGGATCGAGAGCATGAAGAAGATCACCGGCAGGGTGAGGTAATTATTGTGCAGCGAGCGCTGCTTGGCGATCTTGCCGTATTTGGCGTCGGGCACCCGGCCGGCCTTCAGGTCGGCCACCACGATCTTCTGGTTGGGGATGATGATCATCGCGACGTTCGCCGCCATGATGGTCGCGGTGAAGGCGCCCATATGCAGCATGGCCGCGCGGCCGGTGAACACCTGCGTGTAGGCCCAGCTCATCGCCGTGAGGATGGCGAACAGCACCACCATCAGCCCGCCGGTCGAGTTTCCGATCGGCGATTTGCAGAGCGTATCGTAGAGCACCCAGCCGAGCACGATCGAGCCGAGCGAAATCAGGATCGCCTGCCAGGCTGCGATATCGAGCACATTCCGGTCGACGAGGAACAGGTCGGCGCCGAAATAGTAGACGACGATCAGCAGCATGAACCCGGAAATCCAGGTGAAATAGCTCTCCCACTTGAACCAGGTCAGGTGCTCGGGGAGGAACTCCGGCGCCACCAGGTATTTCTGGATGTGGTAGAAACCGCCGCCATGCACCTGCCACTCCTCGCCATGCGCGAGCGGCGGCAGGCTCGGCGTCTTCCGCAACCCCAGGTCCAGCGCGATGAAATAGAAACTGGAGCCGATCCAGGCGATGGCGGTGATCACATGCGTCCAGCGCACCGCGAAGCTCAGCCATTCCCAGAAGATTGCGTAGTCGGTCATGCGATCCCAGCTTTCATCGTCTCAGTCCGTCCAGCGCCATTACCAGCTTCTGGACGTCGGCGGCATAGAACCCAGCCGAGTTGATGGTATTGATTTCGACGATGCGCAACCCCTCAGGGGTCTCGCATACATCGAGGCAGAAGGCCCGCTCCGGCGACCACTGGGCGGCCAGCCCGGCGGCAAACTCCGTGAAGCGCGGCTCGACCTGATCCGAATAGATCACCTGCGGCCCCATGCGATAGATCGAGGCCGTGACCACCCGGCCCTCGACCACCCAACACCGCACCTCGGCCCGGATCTGCTTTGGCTTCGACACCTGCACCAGCGTGGCGGCGTGCAGCGACAGATCGCCATCGCCCCCCAGCGCTGCGACCTTGCGCTGCCAGTCGGAGAACTCGTCCCAAGCGAAAATGCGGCCGGCGAACGACTTGGTGTCATCGACCGGCCTCACGAAGCACTCGCCCTCGAAACGCACATCGGCAAACGCCACGACCGCGGAATTGGCGTTCAGCATCGCCTCGCCCCAGTGGACCAGCTGCTGGCGAAAATCATGCGGCTCAAGATCGAACACGCCCGGATTCCAGCCCTGCCGTTTGGCATAGTGTCGCATCGCGTACGACCCGATACAGATGACCTCATCGGTCTCCGGGCGCGGCTCGGGCTCCAGGTCGCCGACGAACGGCACCACCCGGTGGATCGAGTACGGGATCGCGAAGCGCTCGAGCGTCTCCACCATCGTCTCCCAGCCGGCTTCATGTCCCAGCCCAGACTGCAGCACCCAATGGCTCACGCCGGCCCCCGCCTCGCCTGCAAAGGGCGGACTTGCGCCCGCCCCTCCTTCGATATCGGGCTTAAGCCTCGACGCCTTCGGCATACCAGTCGACGGCCCAGAACTCGCCATCGTCGATCACGTCACCTGCCGCGACGCGCTCGGCGCCGGCATTGTCCTTGATCGGGCCGGCGAACGGGTGGAGCGTGCCGGCGGCGATGTCGTTCTTCACCTTGTCGGCAGCGGCAACCACCTCGGCCGGAATCTTCGGGTTATAGGGCCCGATCACCACTTCGCCTGATGCGATGCCAGGCCAGCTGGCGCCCTCCTTCCAGGTGCCGTCGAGTACTGCCTGCACCGACTCGACATAGTGCGGCCCCCAGACGTCGATGATCGCGGTGAGATGCGCCTTGGGTGCGAAGGCGCTCATGTCGGCGCCCTGGCCGAAGCCGCCGACAATGCCGCGCTCCTCGGCCACCTGCAGCGCCGCCGGGCCGTCGGTGTGCTGGGTGATGACATCGACGCCCTGGTCGATCAGGGCGCGGGCCGCATCGGCTTCCTTGGCCGGGTCGAACCAGCTGTCGACATAAACCACCTTGATCTTGACCGCCGGGTTCACCTTGCGGGCTGCGATGGCATAGGCATTGATGCCCATGCGCACCTCGGGGATCGGGAACGAGCCGATATAGGCGATGGTGTTGGTCTTGGTCATCATGCCGGCAATGGTGCCGACCACGGCGCGGCCTTCATGGAACTTGGCGTTGTAGATCGAAACGTTCGGCGCGGTGGCATTGCCGGTGGCCCACTCGAACTTCACGTCCGGGAATTGCTTGGCCACCTTGTGCACGTAGTCGCCATAGCCGAAGCTGGTCGCGTAGATCAGCTTGTGGCCCTGCTGCGCCAGCTCGCGGAACACCCGCTCGCTATCCGGACCTTCCGCGACATTGGTCACCACGGTGGTCTCGACCTTGTCGGCGCCGATCTTGTCGAGCATGTATTTGCGGCCGGTATCGTGGCCGAAATTCCAGCCATTGTCGTCCGGCGTGCCGATCAGCACAAAGGCGACCTTCACCTTCTCCTGCGCGAACGCAGCGCCGCCGAGCAGCGGCAGCGCGGCGGCAGCGCCGCCGATCTTGATCAGAGTCCGTCTGTTCAGAACTGTCATTTGTCTCTCCTGCATGACGTTCATTGTAGAGCCTAGGTCCCTGGGCCTAGCTCGTTGGAAGGAACGGCTTGCCGAGGCAAGCCGGTGCGCTGGAACTGCCGCCGCGCCGCATGGAAATCAGCACCAGGACCAGAATGGTTGCGAGATAGGGCAGAGCCGCCCAGACCTCCGATGGCAGCACGCGAAAACCGCCGCCCGCCGCCTTGGCATAGACCTCGAGGGTCATGACGAGGCCGAAGAGGTAGGCGCCACCGAGCAGCCGGAACGGCCGCCAGGCCGCGAACACCACCAGCGCCAGGGCGATCCAGCCGCGCCCGGTGGTAAGCCGCTCCACCCATTGCGGGGTGAGGATCAGCGGGAAACAGCTGCCGGCAATGCCCGCCATGGCGCCGCCGAACGCCACCGCGAGGTAGCGCACGCCGATCACCGGATAGCCGATCGAATGGGCGCTGAGGTCGTTCTCGCCCACCGCGCGGAGGATCAGCCCGGCGCGGGTCTTCTTCAAAAACCACCAGATGACGAGCACCATGATCAGCGAAAAGTAGACCAGCGGCGAGTAGCCGAAGAGCACGCGCCACACCGGGTCGCCCGCCAGCTCCGGCGGGAATGGCGAGCGCAGCAGCGGCACCGCCTTGCCGGTATAGGGCTGGCCGAACAGGGCTGAAAAGCCGGTGCCGAGAATGGTGAGCGCCAGGCCCGTCGCCACCTGGTTGGCCGACAGCGACAGCGTCAGGAAACCGAAGATCAGCGCCGCGGCGGCAGATGCCAGCGCGGCGCAGAGAATGGCAAGCCAGTGGTTGCCGGTGACCAGCACCACCGCCACGGTGATCACTGCGCCGAGCAGCATCATGCCTTCGACGCCGAGGTTGAGCACACCGGATTTTTCCACCACCAGCTCGCCCAGTGCTGCAAGCAGGATCGGCGTCGAGGCGCCGACCAGCGTGATGATGATGGCAATGGCGAGATCGAGGGTCATGCTGAGGCACCCGCCGCTTCACTGGCCACCCGGCGGATGCGGTAGCGCACCAGCACGTCGCCGGCCAGCAGCAGGAACAGCATCATCGCCTGGAAGATGCCGACCGCCGCGAAGGGCAGCGCAATGGTGGTCTGCGCCACCTCGCCACCGACAAAGGTGATGGCGAGGACGATGCCGGCGAGCAGCGCCCCCAGCGGATTGAGCCGCCCGAGGAAGGTGACGATGATGGCGGTGAAGCCGTAATTGGTGGGGAACTGCGGCACCAGCCGCCCAAACGGCCCGGCCGCTTCGAGAATGCCGGCAAGCCCGGCGAGTCCGCCCGACACCAGCAGCGCCAGCCACACCGTGCGGTTGGCCGAGAACCCGCCATAGCGCGCCGCGGCCGGCGAGGCGCCGACGACGCGGACCGAAAAGCCGAACACCGAGCGGCTCATCACGAACCACACGAGCACGGCGACGAGGATGGCGATCGGCGTCCCCAACTGCACGATGGTGCCGGGGATCACATAGGGCAGCGACTGGTCGGCCGAGAACAGCACGGTCTGCGGCTGGCCCATCGACGTCGGGCTCTTCCACGGCCCAAACACCAGGTAGTTCAAGAGCTGCACCGACACATAGGTCAGCATCAGCGTGGTCAGGATCTCGTTGACCTTGAACTGGGTGCGCAGGAACGCCGGGATCGCCGCATAGGCCGCGCCGCCGGCAATGCCGGCGAGCAGCATCAGCGGCAGGATCCAGGGGCCGGTCATGTTGTAGGTGAGGAGCGCCACCCCGGTACCGGCGATACCGCCGACGATGTACTGGCCCTCGGCGCCGATATTCCACACATTGGCGCGATAGCTGACCGCGAGCCCCACCGCGATGATCACCAGCGGCGAGGCCTTCACCGCCAGGTCCTGCCACTTGTAGGGGTTGGTCAGCGGCGTGAAGAAAATCTCGCGCACCGCCCCGAGCCCGTCATAGCCGAGCAGCGTGAAGATCAGCGCCCCCAGCGCCATGGTGATCAGCACCGCCGCCACCGGCGTGGCGTAGAGCATGAAGCGGCTTGGCGCCGCGCGTTTCTCAAGCCTGAACTGCAAGCTCGCCCCCCGGCGCAAGATGCGTTTCTTCCGGCGTCCCGTGGATGCCGCCCATCAACAGGCCAATCTCCTCGATCGACACCGAGCCGACCGCCATCGGCGCGCTGAGCCGCCCGCCATTGATCACCGCCAGCGTATCGGACAGCGCCAGCAGCTCATCGAGATCCTGGCTGATCACCACCACCGCCGTGCCGGTCGCCGCGAGATCGACGATCGCCTGGTGGATGGCCGCCGCCGCCCCCGCATCGACGCCCCAGGTCGGCTGACTTACCACCAGCACCGATGGCTTTTGCAGGATCTCGCGACCCATGATGTACTTTTGCAGGTTCCCGCCCGACAGCGACCCCGCCGTCGCCGCCGGCCCCAGCGCCTTCACCGCAAAGGCGGCAATCACTTCGCCGGTATAGGTCTTGGCGGCCCCGGCCCGGATCAGCCCGCCCGACACCATGCCGAGCCGGTCGCGCGCCGTCAGCACCGTATTGTCGGCGAGGCTGAAATCGGCGATCGCCGCATGCCCGTTCCGCTCTTCGGGCACGGCGCAGGTCCTAGCGCCCGCCGGGCATTGGGCGAAAGCTCTCCGGCCGATTTGCCATCGATGCGGATGGCGTTGGGCGCGGTTGAGAGCTCACCGTCGAGCGCCAGCAGCAGCTCGAGCTGGCCATTGCCGGCGACGCCCGCGATGCCGAGGATCTCCCCTGCCCGCACCGAAAAGCCGATATCCTTCAGCGACGTGCCGAAATGCGAGGTGGCGGCGTGGCTCAGTCCTTTGACCACCAGCTTCTCGGCCCCGAACGTCCGGCCGGCAACCTTCTTCACATCCTTCAACCCGGCGCCGATCATCTTTTCGGCCATCGAGCGCGAGGTCTCGACCTTGGGGTCGCAGGTATCGACCAGCTTGCCGCCGCGCAGGATCGTCGCGGTGTCGCACAGCGCTTTGATCTCATGCAGCTTGTGCGAGATATAGAGGATCGAGCAGCCCTCGGCGGCGAGCTGGCGCAGCACCACGAACAGTTGGTCGACCTCCTGCGGGGTGAGCACCGAAGTGGGCTCGTCCATGATCAGCAGTTTCGGGTTGAGCAGCAAAGCGCGCACGATCTCGATGCGCTGCCGCTCGCCCACCGACAGGGTCGAAACCACCCGGTGCGGTTCGAGCTTCAGCCCATACTGCTCCATCACCTCGCGGATTTTCACCTCGAGGTCGCGCGACTGGATCTTTGCATCCATCCCCAGCGCGATGTTCTCCAGCACCGTCATCGCCTCGAACAGCGAGAAGTGCTGGAACACCATGCCGATGCCTAGCTTGCGGGCGGCTTTCGGGTTGCTCACCACGACAGGCGCGCCGTCCCAGCGTATCTCGCCGGCATCGGGCTGCATGATGCCGTAGATCATCTTGACCAGGGTGGATTTGCCGGCGCCGTTCTCGCCGAGCAGCGCGTGGATTTCGCCAGGGCGAACCGAAAACGAAACGTTGTCGTTGGCGAGGACGCCCGGAAAGCGCTTGGTGATCCCGGTCAGTTGCAGGCGCGGCGCAATGCTACTCTCCAACGACGGCTCCCGACTTCTTGGTTGTGGCCGGCCGCGCCTTCAGATCTTCGACTTCCCGCGCGCCAATGTGGACCAGAATTTCTGCCGCCGCCAGCGCCGCAATCACTTCCGGCCGCTTGTCCCCAAGGCCTTCGGGGAACGCCTTGCCGCCGATCGGCAACACCAGCTTGTCGAGCGGCGCGGCGGGGTAGCCCTCGCCCAGGTACCAGGAGCGGAACTTCGCTTTCTTTGTCTTCGAGCCGACCATGCCGATATACGGCGCATCGGCCCGCTGCAGCGCCTCGGCGGCGATCAGGAAATCCAGCGCATGGTCATGCGTCAGGATGACGAAAGCGCTGCCCTTGGGCGCGGTTCGCACGACTGCCTCGGGCATAGCCACGGCGTGTAGCTCGACGTCGTCAGGCAGGTTGGTGAGTTCGTCGGGCCGGGTGTCTACCACGTGCACCTTGAGCGGCAGGGCTGAGAGCGCCCGCGCCAGCGCATGCCCGACATGGCCGGAGCCGAACAGATAGACATGCGGCCGCGCGTTCAGCTCAGCTTCGAGCTTCGCGATAAGCCGCCGTGCTTCGACGTCAGTGACGCGCTTCAGTGCCACATCCACTCGGCCGCCACAGCACTGCCCGATCTCGGGCCCGAGCGGGATATCGAGGCTGTCATGGTCTTCGCCGTCCCGCAGCACCTGCCGCGCCCGGTCGATCACCATATACTCAAGGGCTCCACCCCCGATCGTGCCGGTCTGTGCCTCGGGCGAGATCAGCATGAAGGTGCCAGCTTCGCGGGGGGACGAACCGCGCACGGCAGTGAGTTCGGCGACGATGGTCGCGAGGTTGGCGGTGAGGAAGGATTTGAGTTGGGTGACGGAGAGAGTCATCGTGTGGCTCCCCCCTCCCCAACCCTCCCGGGGGACGCGGTAGCGCCCCGGAGGGGGAGGGTGCCGGCCGGTGAATGGGGTGAGATCAGCCGGCAAACTCGATGCGGCACCTCCCCCTCGACGGGGGAGGTTGGGAGGGGGTGCGTGGCGAGCACCCGGCTCACGCTTTCACCCCGGCTCGCCGCATCCGCTCGACGCCCATCAGCAGCCGCTCAGGCGTCGCCGGCATGTCGAGTTGCGGCGCGACCCTGTAATCCGCCACCGAAGCCACCGCCATCGACAGCGCCTCGACCACCGAATAGCCGAGCACCAGTGGCGGTTCACCCACGGCCTTCGAGCGGCCGATCGCCGGCTCCTTGTTGATGCTCCATTCGGCCAGCCGCACGTTGAAGATGCGTGGCACGTCGGAGGCGAGCGGGATCTTGTAGGTCGAGGGCGCGTGGGTGCGGAGCTGCCCCTTGCCGTCCCACCACAATTCCTCGGTGGTGAGCCAGCCCATCCCCTGGACGAAGCCGCCTTCCACCTGCCCGATATCGATCGCCGGGTTGAGCGAGCGGCCGACATCCTCCAGCACGTCCGAGCGGTCCACCTGGTACTCCCCGGTCAGCGTGTCAATGGTGACTTCCGAGGCGGCAGCGCCGTAGGCGAAATAGTAGAACGGATGGCCGCGCCCGGTGCTCCGGTCCCAGTGAATTTTCGGCGTCTTGTAGAACCCGGCGGCCGAAAGCTGCACCCGGTTCATCCAGCACGAGGTCGCCAGTTCATCGAACGGCACGAATTGCTGCCCGGCCCGGATACCGCCGAACTCCCACTGCACCGCCGACGGTTCGACCTTGTAGACGGCAGCTGCATTGGCCGCCATCCGCGCCTTGATCTGGTTGGCCGCATCGAGCGCCGCCATGGCGTTAAGATCGGTGCCGGACGAGGCCGCCGTCGCCGAGGTGTTGGGCACCTTGCCGGTATTGCTGGCGGTGATCTGCACCCGCTCGACCGGCACGCCAAAGGCATCGGCCACCACCTGCATCACCTTGATGTGCAGCCCCTGCCCCATCTCGGTGCCGCCATGGCTCAGATGGATCGAGCCATCGCGATAGACATGCACCAGCGCGCCGGCCTGGTTGTGCCAAGTGGCGGTGAACGAGATGCCGAACTTCACCGGCACCATGGCGATGCCCTTCTTCAAGATCTTGCTGGTCTTGTTGAATTCGAGAATGGCGGCGCGCCGCGCCTGGTAGTCGGAACTCTCTTCGAGGTCTTCGATCACCCGCTGGATGACATTGTCCTCCACCACCTGGTGGTAGGGCGTCACGTTGTTGCTGTCGGTGCCGTAGAAATTGGCCTTGCGGATCTCCAGCGGATCCTTGCCGAGCGCGTAGGCGATGTCCTCGATCCAGCGCTCGGCCGCGATAATCCCCTGCGGGCCGCCAAAACCGCGGAACGCCGTGTTCGACACCGTGTTGGTGAACAGCGGCAGCGAATTCACCCGGACGCTCGGGTACCAATAGGCATTGTCGCAGTGGAACAGCGCCCGGTCGGTCACCGGCCCGGAGAGATCGGCCGAATAGCCGGAGCGCGCTGCATACGTGGCGGTCACCGCCTGGATCTTGCCGTCACTATTGTAGCCGATATCGTAGTCGACGACGAAATCGTGGCGCTTGCCGGTGATCTGGAAATCGTCGTCGCGATCGGGGCGGATCTTCACCGCCGCGTTGAACTTCTTGGCCGCCACCGCGGCCACCACCGCGAACAGGTTGCCCTGGGTTTCCTTGCCGCCGAAGCCGCCGCCCATGCGGCGCATGTTCACCGTCACCGCGGCATGCGGCACGCCGAGCACCTGCGCCACCATCACCTGGATTTCGGTGGGGTGCTGGCTCGATACCTGCAGGGTGACTTCGTCATCCTCGCCCGGAATGGCGAGCGCCGCCTGGCTTTCGAGGTAGAAATGCTCCTGCCCGCCGATCCGCACCCGCCCCTTGGCCCGGTGCTGCGAGGCGGCAAAGCCCGCTTCGACATCGCCGCGCTCGAGCTTCAGCGGCTCGGTCACCAGCTTGCCGCCGGCCGCCACCGCCGCATCGACATCGGTGACATGCGGCAGGTCGCGATACTCGATCTGCGCCAGCTTGGCTGCCCGCCGCGCCGCCTCGCGCGTCTGAGCGATCACCGCAAACAGCGGCTGGCCCCAGGTGACGACGCGGCTGGTGGCGAATACCGGCTCGTCATGCTTGTGCACCGAGCTGATGTCGTTCTCGGCCGGAATGTCCTCCGCCGTCAGCACCCCCACCACGCCGGGCGCAGCGCGCACCGCATCGAGGTTCATCGCGGTAATATCGGCATGCGCCTTGGTGGACAGGCCCAGATAGGCGTGGAGCGTGCCCTCAGGCTCCGAGAGGTCATCGATATAGTCGGCGCGCCCGGCCACCTGCTTGATGGCGGAATTGTGCTTCACCGAAACATGCAGCGGCGACGTGGTGATGGGGGATTGCTTGTTCATGGGTGCACACCATCAGCAGACGGCCCCCTCCCGGCCTCCCCCATGATGGGGAGGTGAAGGAAGGCCGGAGCTCGGGCACAATCGAGCCACATACTCGATGCGGCACCTCCCCCTTCATGGGGGACTTCGAGCCGTCCCGCAGGGCAAATCGCTCCAGTGGAGCGATTTGAGGGGAGAAGGCCATGAGAGCTACGCTCGAATGGCTAACGAGGGGGCCGTCTGCGAGCAGCAATGCACCAATCATCATGCCACCTCCCTCGTCAGCCGTTCACCCTCGCCGGTCGTTTCGAGGAAGAACCGCCGCAGCAGGTTCTGCGCCGCCAGCAACCGATACTCCGCCGAAGCCCGCATATCGGTGAGCGGCTGGTAATCCTCAGCGAAAACCGGGATCGCGGCTTCCACCGTCGCAACGTTCCAGGCCTTCCCGACCAAGGCCGCTTCCACCGCCCTGGCCCGCTTCGGCGTCGCCGCCATGCCGCCATACGCAATGATAATGCCGGCAACCTTGCCGCCCTCGAGCTTCAGCCGGAACGCACCGCAAAGCGCCGAGATGTCCTCGTCCTTGCGCTTGGTGATCTTGTAGCAGGCGAACTCCTCGCCATCAGGCAGCGACGGGATGGTGACGCTCTCAACGAACTCGCCCGGCTGCCGGTCCTGCTTGCCATAGGCGATGAAGAAATCCTCGAGCTTTATCTCGCGGCGCGCCCCGCCCTTCCGGAGCGTGATCGAAGCGCCCAGCGCCAGCAACGGCGGCGGCGTGTCGCCGATCGGCGAGCCATTGGCGATATTGGCGCCGATGGTACCCATATTGCGCACCTGCTGGCCGCCGATGCGCATCCAGAGTTCGGTGAGTTGCCGAAAGCGCGACGTCACTGCGGCCGTCGCGTCCGAATAAGTCACCCCTGCCCCGAACTTCAGGGCAGCATCGGTTTGTTCAATCGACTGCAGGTCCGCGATGTCGCCGATGAAAATCATCGGGCCGATATCGCGCATGAACTTGGTGACCCAGAGCCCCACATCGGTGGCGCCGGAAACCAGTGTCCCCCCCGGGTTTGCCGCATAGACCTCGGCCAGATCGTCAGCCGAAGCCGGCACGATCAGTCGGGCCTTGCCCTCGCCGATCTCCACCCGCTTGCCATCCCGCATCGCCTCGAGCCGTGCCTTGATCGATTGCCGCTCGCTCACCAGCGGGTCGGCGACCACCGTGCCATAGGCCGAGATCGACTGGCCGGCCTTGATGATCGGGGTGTAGCCGGTGCAGCGGCAGAGGTTGCCCTGCAGCGCCACCTCGATGTCGTTCACTGAGGGGTCGGCGTTCCGCATCCACATGCCATAGAGCGACATCACGATGCCCGGCGTGCAAAAGCCGCACTGGCTGCCGTGATGCTCGACCATTGCCTGCTGCACCGGATGCAGCGGCCCGTTGGCGGCCGAGAGGTGCTCGACCGTCACTACATGTGTTGCATCAAGCGAACCGACGAAGCAGATGCAGGCATTGACCGATTGGTAGGCGAGTTCGCCGCCGTGCACGCGCCCGACCAGCACCGTGCAGGCCCCGCAATCGCCCTCGGCGCAGCCTTCCTTCGAGCCGGTCATGCGGCGATCGAGGCGCAGGAAATCGAGCAGTGTGCGGGTCGCCGAAATCTCGTCCAGCACGACGTCCCGGTCGTTGAGGATGAAGCGCAGCTGGTTGCGGATTTCGGTCATCAGCTTCCCCGGTAAGTCGAGTATCCGTACGGCGAAACGAGCAGCGGCACGTGGTAATGCGCCGCCTCGCTCATCGTGAACCGCACCGGTACCGTGTCGAGGAAAGGGGTTTGCAGGTCGAGGCCGATCCGCTCGAAATACTGCCCCACATAAAAGATCAGCTCATAGCTGCCCATGTGGAAGCGGTCGCCTTCCAGCAGTGCCTGGTCCACCCGTCCATCGGCATTGGTGTGTCCCGACCAGATATGGTGCGTATGGTCGCCATGTACCATCAGCAGGTCGAGCCGCATGCCCGCCGCCGGCTTGCCGTGTGTCGTATCGAGTACGTGCGTCGTCAGGCGTCCTGAACCCGCCATAGTCTAGTCCCTTCGCCCTGCTAGCCGGATCGCCCCCGCGGCTCCCGCTTGCCGTTGAGGCATAACCCTTGGATTGCCCGACTATTGAGCATATTCGCCTCCGTTCCAAGGGGGTGCAGGGCAGAATTTTACCAACTGGTCCACTTTTGCCGGCCTTGCATCGCGGCGCGGCGCTCGTGATAAATCAGCGATCAAGCTAGAGGAGCCTGCCATGCGCTATCCCCGGAACCTCGTGGGCTACGGCCCGAATCCGCCGGATGCCCAGTGGCCCGGTGGCGCGCATGTGGCGGTGCAGTTCGTCCTCAACTACGAGGAGGGCGGCGAGAACAATATCCTCCATGGCGATGCGGCGTCCGAGGCCTTCCTCGTCGATGTGGTCGGCGCCATGCCATGGCCCGGCAAGCGCCACTGGAACGTCGAGTCGATGTACGAGTACGGCGCCCGCGCCGGCTTCTGGCGCCTGCACCGGCTGTTCACCGGCTTCAACCTGCCGGTCACCGTCTATGGCGTCGCCACCGCGCTGCAGCGCTCGCCCGAGCAGGTCAAGGCCATGCTCGACGCCGACTGGGAAATCGCCAGCCACGGGCTGAAATGGATCGACTACCGCGATTACGACATCGAGCATGAGCGCGGCGACCTGCACGCCGCGATCAAGCTCCACACCGAGGTCACCGGCAGCCGCCCCACCGGCTGGTATTGCGGCCGCACCTCGGTCAACACCGTGGACCTCGCCAGCGAGGAAGGCGGTTTCACCTATGTCTCCGATACCTATGACGACGACCTGCCCTATTACCGCGAGCATTTTGGCAGCCCGCAGCTGATCATCCCCTATTCGCTCGCCACCAATGACATGCGCTTCACCACCGCCTCGGGCTTCGCCAATGGCGAGGAGTATTTCCAGCTGCTGAAGGACACCTTCGACGTGCTCTACGAAGAGGGCCAGGCCGGCGCGCCCAAGATGATGTCGCTCGGGCTGCATTGCCGGCTGGTCGGCATGCCCGGCCGCTTCGCCGGGCTGAAGCGCTTCGTCGACTACATCATGAGCAAAGAGAAGGTCTGGATCGCCAAGCGGATCGACATTGCCGAGCACTGGCTGCAGACCCACCCCTATGTGAAGCCCGAGCTCGTCCCCTCGCAGCTGGCGCTCGATGATTTCACCCAGCTTTTCGGCAACGTGTTCGAGCACTCCGAATGGGTGGCCGAACGCGCCCACAAGCGCGAGATGGGCCCGGTGCACGACACGGCGACCGGCCTCCATGCCCTAATGAGCCAAGTGTTCCGCGCCGCCACCGACGCCGAACGGCTGGCCGTACTCAACGCCCACCCCGATCTCGCCGGCAAGCTGGCGGCGGCCAAGCGCCTGACCTCGGAGTCCGAGTCCGAACAGGCCTCGGCCGGCCTCGACGCGCTGACCGATGCAGAGCGGACGCGCTTCGGCGAGATGAACGCCGCCTATGTCAAAAAGTTCGGCTTCCCCTTCATCATCGCGGTGCGCGACAATTCCAAGGCGCAGATCATGGCGGCGTTCGAGAAGCGCCTGGCCAATGATCGGGATACCGAATTCGCCACCGCCTGCCGGCAGGTCGAGCGGATTGCCGAGCTGCGGATCCGGCAGATTCTGGGTGCATAGCCGATAGAGACGGCCCCCTCCCATCCTCCCCCATGAAGGGGGAGGTGCCCTGCCGGCGCGTTCGGCACAATTGAAGACAGAGCCTCGACTTTTCACCTCCCCCTTCATGGGGGAGGCCGGGAGGGGGCCGTCTGCTTCAGTACGCCACCAACACCTTCAAGCCCCCCGCTTGACATCCCCACCAACATCAATCATAACCATATCGTTATATAGCGAACAGGTTATGAAATGAACCAAACCCAGCTCGATCTCACCTTCGCCGCCCTTGCGGACCCGACCCGGCGGGCCATCCTCGCGCGGCTGGCCGAGGGCGAGGCGTCGGTGAATGAGCTGGCGGCGCCGTTCGAGATGAGCCAGCCGGCCATTTCCAAGCACATCAAGGTGCTGGAAAATGCCGGGCTGGTGTCGCGCGGCAAGGATGCGCAGCGCCGCCCGGTGAAGATCGAGGCGCTGCCGCTGGCCGATGCGGTGGGCTGGCTCGAGAACTATCGCAAGTTCTGGGAACAGAGCTACCAGCGCCTCGATACCCTGCTCGACGAGTTGCAGCGCTTCGCCCCGCAAGGCGGCAAGAAGAACTAACAAGAAGACCGGAGGAAACGCCGATGCAGCCGCCCTTGACCATCACCCTGCCCTCCGACCGCGAGATCGCCATCACCCGCACCTTCAGGGCCTCGGCCGACCTGGTGTTCGATTGCTGGACGGTCCCGGCGCTGATCAAGCGCTGGCTCGGCTTCGCTGACTGGACCTTCGCCACCTGCGAATTCGACGCCCGCGTCGGCGGCAAGTGGCGCTTCGTCACCCGCAGCCCGGATGGTTTCGAGATGGGCTCGGGCGGCGAGGTGCTGGAAATCACCCGCCCCGACTGGATCAAGACCGATGAGCTTTACGACCAGGATTGGACCGGCGGTAAGACCATCGTCACCAACCGCATCACCGAGGCAGACGGCATCGCCACCTCGCTGGTGACCATCCTCTACCCGACCAAACAAGCGCGCGACGGCGCCAAGGCCACCCCGATGGCCGACGGCATGGAGACCGGCTTCAAGCGCCTCGACGAATTGCTGGCGGATATGCCGGCTTACTAAGTCCGGGGCACACCCTGCCCCGCCAGAACTTTCGACTGCGACTGCGACGACCCTGCCGCTGAAGCGTTCCGCTTCACGGATCGGGAGAACTCAACCCAAACGGAGAGACAAAATGCCCAAGATCATGCCCTGCCTGTGGATCGACGATCGCATCGAAGCGATGGTCGATCTCTACGTGAAGACCTTCAAGGATGCCGAAATCCGCAAGGTCGATCGCTATCCCGATGGCCGCATCCTCACCATCACCTTCCGCCTCAAGGACCAGGAGTTCATGGCACTGAACGGCGGCCCGCAGTTCAAGTTCACCGAGGCCATCTCCTTCACCGTCGATTGCGACGGCCAAGAGGAAGTCGACCACTACTGGAACACCTTCACCGCCGATGGCGGCGAGGAGAGCCAATGCGGCTGGCTGAAAGACAAATTCGGCCTGAGCTGGCAGATCGTGCCGAAGCAGTTGACCGAGGCCCTGTCGGGCAGCGACCGCGCCGGCGCCGGCCGCGCCATGCAGGCCATGTTCCAGATGCAGAAGATCATCGTGGCCGACATCCAGAAGGCCTACGCCGGCAGCTAAGCCGACACGCCCCCCACATCGCGAGCCCCTACCCCGCGCCACCCGATGCGCGCGGGCCGGAAGCGGCTTGCCGAAATCTTGAGACTTCCGAAATGTACTGCCGTGCCTTCCCCTTCACCGTCGGCTCGCTGGTGTTGGCTTCGGTCAACCCGGCGATTGGCCAGCAACAGGGAGTTCCCGCGCGACGCCGCCACCGTGGTGACGCTGACGCCGAAAGGCGCAACCCAGTCACCATCACCGAGCACACCACCACGACGCAGCCGATGATGGATTACTCGCAGCTCGGCCTCGAGCAGGTTATGGATCAGATGGGCCAGACGTTCTGAGGGGGGCAAGCCTTGAGGGGGGCCAAGATGGATCTAACCGCCGACAACATCCTCGCCCGGCTGCAATCTTTGCGGTCGGACGAGGAGCGGAAGAAGTACCACCGCTATTTCAGCTTCGAGGACGACGCCGCCGAGACCTTCATCGGCGTGCGGATGGGTCAGGTCTTCGCACTCGCCAAGGAATGTCTCGCCACCCCGCCGGCCGAGATCGAAAAGCTGCTGGAGTTCGATATCCACGAAGCCCGGGCCGCCGCCATGAGCATCATGGCCAAGCAATACCAGGCCAAAAAGACCACCCCGGAGCGCAAACAGGAACTGTTCGAGCTCTACCTGCGCCGGCACGACCGCATCAACGACTGGGACCTGGTCGATCTCGCTGCCTATTACGTCATCGGCCCGCATCTGGTCGATCGCCCGCGCGACATCCTCTACCGGCTGGCGAAATCGCAGAACATGTGGGAGCGCCGCACTGCGACGCTCGCCACCTTCTCGTTCATCCGCCGCGGCCAGCTCGACGACGCCTTCGCCATCGCCGAGCTGCTGCTCGATGATCCCGAGGACCTGGTGCACAAGGCCGTCGGCTGGATGCTGCGCAGCGCCGACGGCAACCGCCCGGCGCTCAACGCCTTCCTCGACAAGCACGCCGCAACGATGCCCCGCATCATGCTGCGCAATGCGCTCGAGCACTATGCGCCCGAAGAACGAGCCCGCTATCTGAGCATGAGGAAGGGCAAATGAGGGGCGAACCACTGCGCATCACGCTCGAAGGCGAACGCGCCATCCGCATGGTCCGCCGCTTTGCGGCGCCGCCTGAGCTGGTGTTCGCCGCGCTGACCACCCCAGCCCTGCTGCGGCGCTGGTACGCCGACCTCATCAGCGCCGACCTCGACCTCCGCCCCGGCGGCGCCTGGCGCATCGTCACCCGCCGCCCCGACGGCCGCGAGATCGGCCAGCGCGGCAGCTTCCGCGAGGTCGAGCCGCCCCGCCGGCTGGTACAGACCGAACATTGGGAAGATTGGGCCCCCGGCGAAGTGCTGGTCACCACTGAGCTGGCTGAGGCAGCGGGGTTCACCACCCTCGACGTGCTCTCGGAGTTTCCGACCACCGAGGTCCGCGACATGCTGGTGAAGGCCGGGATGAACGACGAGTTGGTGGCGCACTACGACCGGCTGGAGAATGTGCTGGCGGAGCTGGGGTAGACTCAGGACGTTTGGATAAGGCACTCGCCATCTACTCGATGTGGCTCATCATCCACCTGGACTTGCTGGATCGGGGATGCTGCAAGCCCGGATGGCTCCCACAACCCCCTCTCTTCTCGAAAACTAAGGACTTAGCTGCGCTAAGCCCAAGTTTTCGCTTTCTCCCCCGCCAAGGGGGAGAGTCCCGACTGATGCTCTAATGCGAATGGAAGCCACCACTCATCTCCCCCTTGGCGGGGGAGAAAGCAAAATCTTAGGTTTAGCCGTTTGGCTAAGCCTTAGATTTTGCAAGAGAGGGGGTGCTGGAGGGCACGATAGCTCGAAAGCCAATGCGTCAGTCGCCCCCGCCATCCCCGCCACCATCGGAATCGCCGAACGAGGTGTCGCCGCCACCCCCGCCATCACCGCTGCCACCACGTCCCGCCCGACGCCATATACCGCCCGCCAACCAGCCCAACCCGATCAGCGCGACGACCGCGAGAACCGGCCAGAAGGTCGCAAGAAATCCGTAGACCGGCTCACGGAACGACTGTTGGAAGTCGCGGAGCCAATCGAACATCAGTGCCCCGGATAGGTTCCATCGCGCTGCTCGTCATGGGGCTCGCCGTCTTCCCAGTCGATATCGGTATTGACCTGGGGCTCGGCGTGGCCGAGCAGGCGATCGATCCAATGGCGCAGCGCGCGGCCGGCCTCTTCCATCTGGATGGGGTCGATCAGGGGGCGCGGGTCATGATGCGGTTGCGTAGCCATGCGCCAATCTGCGCCCGATTCCTGCAACTTTTCCTGACACTCCCCCATCGCCTTGTGCGACGGCCATTGGCTACTTGTAGAAACCGTCGCGCAGGTTGAGGCCGTGCTCGAGGTAGACCTTCATCGCGCACAGCATGCCGGTCCACCCCTCGGTGTTGCCGACACAGGCATCGAACGCCTGCTGCGTTTCGGTCCAGCCCGCCTCGGTGATGGTGACGAGGGTCCGACCGTCCTCGAGCGCTTCGAAGCTCATCGTCACCGTGGTGTCGCCGCTGGGGTCGGCGCCGGTGCCCTCGACGGCGCCCCACCTTAGAACGATCCGCTGATTGTCCACCACTTCGGCGACATGCACCGGAAAGGCCCCCGGGAAATCGGCAAAATCCCACGTCACCGTCGCGCCGGTCCGGAGCCGCCCCTGGGCGCCGCCGGTGGTGAAATAGCCCGAGAGCTTTGCCGGGTCGGCCACCGCCTCGAACACCTCGTGCACCGGTTTGGCGATTCGGCCCGACACCTTCAGCTTCACATCCACGACGCGTCTCCTTGCCGCTTTTCCCTTGTCTTTACGGCCATTATGTTATAAAAACATAACATGTCAAGCGACGACGAAAACGACAAGATCTTCAAGGCCCTGGGCAACCGGGTGCGCCGCAACATGCTCGACCGGCTGAAGGATAACCCTGAGACCACCGGAGCGCTGTGCGATGCCTTCCCCGAGCTCGACCGCTGCACAGTGATGCAACACCTGAAAGTGCTGGAAGACGCCGACCTGGTGATCGCCCGCCGCGATGGCCGCGAACGCTGGAACCACCTCAATGCCATCCCCATCCAGCAGCTGCACGAGCGCTGGATCGGCAGCTATGCCGCCTATGCGGCGCAGGGGCTGTTGAAACTGAAGCAGGGGTTGGAGGGCTGACCCACCGGAAGTCACCCAGCACATCTCGCCCCCTGTCCGCCCATCGCCTTTCGCGCTAAGAGGGCTGACCACTCATAAGCGCTGAACTCCGATGGCCCCCACCACCTATGCCGGCCCGATTGCCGGGTTGCCCGACCAGACCACCCTTCACACCGGCCGAGCCGTCTTCACCGAGGCCTATGCGGTGATCCCGCGCGGCGTGATGCGGGACATCGTGACCAGCTACCTGCCGCATTGGAACCGCACCCAGGCCTGGGTCATCGCCCGGCCGATGACCGGCTTCTCCGAGACCTTTTCGCAATACATCGTCGAGGTCGCCCCCGGCGGCGGCAGCGACCGGCCGGAGCCCAATGCCGAAGCCGAGGGCGTGCTGTTCGTCGTCGCGGGCGCGCTGGCGCTGTCGATCGACGGCAAGGCGCACCAGCTTACGCCCGGTGGCTACGCCTTCCTGCCGCCCGGCACCCGCTGGACGCTGCACAACAGCTCATCCGCCCCGGCCCGTTTCCACTGGGTGCGCAAGCGCTACGAGGTGGCCGAAGGCATCGAAATGCCCTCGGCTTTCGTTGCCAACGAGCAGGATGTCGCCATCCGCTGGATGCCCGGCACCAGGGACACCTGGGGCACTACCCGCTTCGTCGAGCCCGACGATGTGCGCCACGATATGCACGTCAACATCGTGACGCTCGAACCTGGCGCGGTGATCCCGTTCGAGGAAACCCACGTCATGGAGCACGGGCTCTATGTGCTCGAGGGCAAGGCCGTGTACCGGCTCAATCGCGATTGGGTCGAGGTCGAAGCCGGCGATTTCATGTGGCTGCGCGCCTTCTGCCCGCAATCCTGCTACGCCGGCCCCAACCGCTTCCGCTACCTGCTCTACAAGGACGTCAACCGGCACGCCAAGCTGGCGCTGTAACCCTTGCGGCGCAACGCGGCTTGCCATCATCGTGCGCCGCCGCGGGTGCCGCGGCTGAGGGAGATTATTGCGATGAAAGCCATACTTGCATCCGCCGCTTTGTTCGCGGCCCTGGCGCTGCCGGCGCTGGCCGAGGACCTGACGCCGCAGAGCTACCAGAACCTGCTCACCCCGCTGGTGCAGGGCGGCGCCGACGTGCTGGGCGCGCCGCTCGCTTACCCCCAGGGCACGCCGAACGTCACCTCCGCCATCGTCACCGTGCCGCCGGGCGGCGAGACCGGCTGGCATGAGCATGAGGTGCCGCTGTTTGCCTATATTCTCGAGGGCGAACTGACAGTGGATTACGGCAGCAAGGGCAAGAAGACTTACCGGGCCGGCGAGGCTGTGCTCGAGGCAGTGGGCTGGCCGCATAACGGCGTCAATACCGGCAGCGTGCCGATGAAGCTGGTGGCGGTCTACATGGGCGGCGGCACCGCCGCCAACACCATCAAGGTTGACCCCACGGCCCGCAAATAATCCCACAACAGTCGTCGCCTAGCGTCACCTCGGGCGCTTTCGAAGGTTCTCGGTCCCCGTGCGGGGACCGGTCTTGCCGGAGCGCCCGTTGCGAAGCAATTCGCCTCAGGGAGATCGCCATGGCCGACCGGTTGCCTCAGGAGTCCCCAGCCCGACGCCCCAGCGTCGCGGCTGGCCCCGCAATGGCAGCTCTCGTGACGCTGTCGGCCTGCAGTGCACAGGCCGGCGCCCCACGGGTCGACCTCGCACAGCTGACGGCCCCGGTGGCGGCGGTCGTCAGCCCCCTGCTGCCGGCTCCAGCAGCGCCTTGATGCGGGGCGGAACGACATCCGCCCCATAGATCTGCCCCAGGTGATGGGCAAGCCCACGCAACAGGTTGCGCTGGTGTCGTTCGTCCTCGTACTGCCGGGCCGAGGTCATGAAGATATACTCGAGACTGCGGCGCCCGCCCTCCTCGCCCAGGCTGGAGAGAAACGCATAACTCGTCGGCGTTAGCGCTTCATGCGCCAGCGAACAGAATGGCGCTACCGTGATCAGCGTCTTGGGCGAGGCCTCGTGCAGCCGCTGCAGCACCAGATGCAGGCCGGCATGATCCTCGGCGGCAAGCTTGCCGCCGCACAGCAGCACCAGGATGTAGATCCAGAACTCCGTGCCGTGCTCTGCCATTTCGGCAGCACGTTCAAGCAGGTCGATCCCTTCGGCCAGCCGCCCGCGCATCAGCCGCGCCTGCCCCAGTATGGCGAACGACGCCGCAAACGCTGTGCTGGCCTCGAAGGCCTCCTCGGCCAGCCGCTCCGCCATCGCCGTGTGCCCGCGCGCCAGAAACAGCAGGAGCTTGGCCACCGAGAGTTTCAGCATCGGGTTATCGGCAACTTCAGGCAAAGCGCCGAGCGCCGCCGCCTCGATCTCGTCCTCGATCGCGCTCCGCTCGGCTCCCGGCGAACTCTGCCCGTCACTGCCCATGATCGCCTGCACGTAGAGGCTCAGCCCCCACATCAGCCGCGCCACCGGATCATCGGGGTTGGCGGCGAGGCTCGCCCGCACCTGCTCGATATTCTCGAGCCAGCTGCGCGTATCGGCGGTGAGCAACCGCCCGGCGTCGTGCATGGCAACATAGAGTGGCGGCGTCGCCGTGGCCGGGGCATCGATCATCCCCAGAGCATGCCGATGCCAGATCAGCGCGCGGAACTGCTGCACCACCTCGGCGACGAGGCCCGCCACCTCGGCCGCCTGCGACACCGCCAGCCGCGACATGCCGACCACGTCGCCGCCCGGCATCTGGCGCAGCACCAGCCCGCATTGCAGCGCCTCGGCGGTGGGAAACACGCTGACCTCGAGGCTGACGCGGGTCCGCATCGGGCTCTTCGGCGAATATGTCTCGTCGAGCCGCACGGCCTCGCCCGGCGATGTCGCGGCGTCGAGCTGCCGCACCAGCTCGGCCAGCAATTGCCCGGCCTTCCTGGCGAACGCCCCGGCCCGCGCCATGCCGTGCACCGGCCCGACCACCAGCAGGGCATCGGCCGGCTCGGATGGCTCCGCCACCCAGACATAGCCTTCGCCATAGCGCGTGGCGATGAAGCGCGGCGAGCGGGCCGGGTCGCCCAGTTTGGCGCGCAGCCGGTTGATCAGGAAATCGACGTTCCGGTCGGACGAATCCGAGCCGACGCCCGAGATGGCGTCGAGCAGCGTGTTCCGCGTCAAGAGCCGCTGCGGATGCGCCATAAAGGTGGAGAGCACCGTCCGTTCCGCCCGGGTGAAGGTGACTTCCTTGCCGGCCAGATCGCGCGCCGAAAGCAAGTCCTCGTGGAACACGAGACTGTTGAACTGATATTCGGCCATGATCGCTTTCAGTATTTCCCCTGGAAGGGAGGATTGCCCAACCGCCGACAGATTTCCAGATGCGACATGTCGCGCCCGGCGATCGGGCTTCCGCGCGGTGCAACATCGGTTAAGCTCACTTGAGCAATCCGGAGTCGAGATGACCGCCAGCCGTACCATCCATGTCGAGCCGCTGACCCGCGAGGCCTATGCCCCCTTCGGGCAGGTGATCGAAACCGCCAGCGCCCATCACTACCCCATCAATGGCGGCATGACCGAGCGCTACCATGACCTCGCGCGGGTCGAGCTCGGCGGCGTACATGCCCGCCCGCTGATCTCCATTGCCCGCGGCCAGCCCTACGCGCTGCCGCTGACGCTGAAGATGGTCGAGCGCCATCCGCTCGGCAGCCAGGCCTTCTATCCGCTGTCGCCCCGCCCGTTTCTGTCGATCGTCGCGCCGGACGAAGCTGGTATGCCCGGCCTGCCCCGCGCCTTTCTTGCCGCCCCCGGCCAGGGCATCAATATGGCGATGAACACCTGGCACGCCGTGCTGACGCCGCTCGGCGAAGCCGCCGATTTTCTGATCATCGATCGCGGCGGCGACGGCAACAATCTGGAGGAATACTTCTTTGCCGAGCCGTACTTGGTAGTGGCAATCGGCTGACTTCTTTACCGACACAGCGCTTCGGCGTCGCAACTGCGTTGCAATTGCTGCATAATCTGCCGGCATAGGCTGAACTGGGAGATATTTCATGCGTATCGTCGTGGCATTGGTGGCCCTGCTGCTGGCTTTGGCGAGCCCGGCGCTCGCCGCCAAGGTGACGCTCAAGGGCGACGTGACCTATCGCGAACGCATCGCGCTCCCGCCGGGCGGCACGCTGACGGTGTCGCTGATCGACCTCGCCACGCCCGACAAGCCGCGTGTCTCGGCCAAGGCGCCGATCGGCAGCCCCGGCCAGGTGCCGCTGACCTTTGCGCTCAACTTCGATGACACCGTCATCGTCGCCGGGCGCAGCTATGCCCTCGTCGCCGAGATCGCCGGCCCCGATGCTGTGTGGTTCCGCAATGCCGAGCCCTACACGCTCGACCCGCTGGCGCCGGCCCAGCCGGTGCTGATCATCGTCAGCATCGTGCCCAAGGACGAAGCCGTCGTCGTGCCCGAACCGGTCGTCCCTCCAGCTCCCTCGCCCATCCTCGATATCACCTGGCAGGCCGAGACCATCGGCGGCACCCCGGCGGCGCGCGGCATAGTCTCCTCGCTCTCCATCGCCTCGGACATGCGCGCCGGCGGCCGCGGCGGCTGCAATTCCTGGTTCGCCCAGGCCGAGGTCAATGCCGAACGGCTGATCTTCAGCGCCGTCGCCGCCACCCGCATGGCCTGCATCTCGGACGACGCCACCAAGCAGGAAGACAGCTTCTTCGCCGTCCTCGCCGCCACCCGCTTCTGGCGGCTCGACAAGGATCACCTGATCCTGCTCGACGCCGGCGGGGTGGAACTGGCGAACCTGGTTAAGTCGCGGTTCTAGGCTGTGGTTCTCACACCGGCGGGTGCCCCATCGTCCCCTCTCCCCTGAGGGGAGAGGGCTAGTGTAGCTAGGACCGGCAGGTCCGTAGCGGAACTAGGGTAAGGGGTTCAGCTTCTCAACGAGCGCGTATTGCGCCGCTTCACCCCTCATCCGGCGCTACGCGCCATCTTCTCCCCTGCGGGGAGAAGCGAGAGCGAACGGCTCGCTCCCGATGAACAAGCAGACATTGACGCCGCTTCCCGGTCGCCGCACCTTCTGCCCGACAATCCGGAGCCCCCTATGCATACGCCCGACCTGATTTCCCGCCTGCTCGATGTCATCGAAGATGACCTGCTGCCGCTGACCAAGCGCGGTGTCGGCGGCGGCAACAAGCTGTTCGGGGCGGCGATCCTCAAAAAATCCGATCTGTCTCTGGTCATCGGCGAGACCAATAACGAGACCGAGAACCCGCTCTGGCACGGCGAAATGCACGCCATCAAGCGCTTCTACGAGCTGCCGGCCGAGATCCGCCCGGCGCCGAAGGATTGCCTGTTCCTTGCCACGCACGAGCCCTGCTCGCTCTGCCTTTCCGGCATCACCTGGTCGGGCTTCGACAATTTCTACTATCTGTTCAGCTACGAAGACACGCGCGACAGCTTTGGCATCCCGCACGACATCCGCATCCTCAGGGAAGTCTACGCCGTGCCCGACCCGGACCGCGATGTCGTCCCCGAGGATCGGCCGCTCTACAACCGGAAGAACGCGTTCTTTCAGAGCCACGCCATCCAGCAGATGATCGCCGGCATGGACCGCTCGTCCAAGGAATTGCTGGTCGGGCGGGTCGACGACCTCAACGCCGCCTATAACGACCTCTCGGCCACCTACCAGAAGGACAAGGGCAAGAAGGGAATTCCGCTGAGTTGAGGTGCCGGAGCGTTTTCAGGAAAAGTTGCAGACCTTTCCGGTTCGAAAGCGCGACAATCAAAAATCAGACCAGCACCACGCTTGCGGCGGCAAATGCCAGCACCGCGAGCGCCGCGGCGAACAGCACGAGCAGCAGGATCTGGGTGCCGCCGTTCATGGTCGCGGGCCGCTGGCCATGATCGTGGTCGGTATTCACGGGCTCAGCCGAGATCGGCGAGTTGCGTCGCCGGTGCGGTTTCGACCGGCAGGGCCGAGGCGGCGATGGTGAGGGTGGCCATCGACATCACGAACAGGGCGATGAGAGTGAGCTTCAGCATTTTTGCCCCCCAAGGGCGATGCCGGCACGGGCCAGCGGTTCATCTTGAGGGCGATAATGCGGCGCCGTGTTTGAACGTTCCCGGAATCCGGCGTTTAGCTGACGTTCAGGAATGCGGCTTTCGCCACATTTCCGAGTCCTAGTTTCGAAGACTTAATGCAGCTCTCCAACTTGTAACTGAGGGATCGCCCCTCCCCTTCCTACATCGGGATCGCAAACAATGGAGACGAAGAGATGCCGAGCCCCGTAACCCGCCGCGACGCCCTGCGCCTCGTTGCCATCACCGCCGCCGGCGGCGCGCTGATGACCCAGCAGGCTTTCGCGGAGGAAACCAGCGCCGAGACCACCGCCGGGCTGATGCCCGGCGCCGATGTCTGCGTCCTCGCCCCGGAGGTGACCGAGGGCCCCTACTATTTCGATCCGTCGCTGGAGCGCGCCGATATCACCGAGGGCACGCAAACCGGCGTCGCCACCACGGTGCGGCTGCAGATCGTCGATGGCAGCTGCAAGCCGATCGCCGGCGCCCGCGTCGATATCTGGCACTGCAACGCCGAGGGCCTCTATTCCGGCTATGCCAACCAGACCGGCGGCATCGATACCACGGGCCAGACGTTCCTGCGCGGTACCCAGTTCGCCGGCGCTACGGGGATCGTCGAGTTCCAGACCATCTATCCGGGCTGGTACGCCGGCCGCACCACCCACATCCACTTCAAGGTGTTCCTGGACGACAAGACCGTTTTGACCGGCCAGCTGTTCTTCCCCGATGCGCTGAGCCAGTTCATCTACCAGAACGTCACGCCCTACACCGCGCACGGCCACGACCGCGACGTGCTCAACGCCAACGACAATATCGCCAGCCAAGCCACCCGCGCTTCGTTCGCCTATGTGAAGGAACTGGAAGAGCGCTACCTCGTCGCCATGATCGTCGGGGTGGATCCCACCGCCAAGTCCTCGACCGGTTTCGGCGGCGCTCCGGGTGGTGGCGCCGGCGGCGAGCCCCCGAGCGGCCCGCCCCCGGATGGTGCAATGAGCGCCCCGTCGACGGAGACCAGCATCAGCCTGGTGCCGGGGATCAAAGGCATTCGCTAACAAGAAGGGCGGCCCAATGGACCGCCCTTTTTGATTCTCGCACCGCCCTCCCGGCCATCTCCCCCCTTGCGGGGGAGAATGGAATTTCTTGGGCTTAGCTTCTTGGCTAAGCCTTGGAAATTCCAAGAGAGGGGAAGTTGGAGGGCACAATGGCTCCGCACCCCCTCTCTCGCGAAAACTAAGGACTTAGCTGCGCTAAGCCCAAGTTTTCGCATCTCCCCCGCCAAGGGGGAGATGCGAGGTGGCACGATCCTGCCCTCACCCCGCCGCGCGTTCGCTGTCGCGACGCTGCCGGCCGGCGTCCTTCTGCTTCTTGTTCCAGCGCTGCTTGGGCGCCGGGGTGCCCTGCCCGGTCGGCTTTTCCCACCAGGCCGGAGCGGTCGCCGCGGCGCCGCCATTATGCGAGACATTGCTGCCCTTGCCGGCGCCGCCACGCACCTGCTGCGCGTTGCCGCGCTGCTGCTGCTGGCCACCCGGGGCGGCATGGCCTTCGCCACCGCGCTTGCGGCCTTCAACGATCGCCGCTTTCTTCGCGCCGGAGAAGTGCCGCCCGGCATTGGCTTGCTTGCGCTGCCCATCCGGACGCGGGGTCTGCGGCCGCGGCGGCTGCCGCTGCGCCCGCACCTGCGCGGCGTCGATCACTTCGCCGCCATTGCCCTTCAGTTCGCCGGTCACCGGCAGGGTTTTGCGGATCAGCCGCTCGACATCGCGCAGCTTGCCGCGCTCGGTGCCGTCGCAGAGCGTAATCGCAAAGCCCGAGGCGCCGTTACGCGCCGTGCGGCCGATGCGGTGCACATAATTCTCCGGATCGTCCGGCAGCTCGAAGTTGATCACGTGGGTGATGTTCTGCACGTCGATGCCGCGCGCCGCGATATCGGTGGCCACGAGAATGCGCACCGAGCCGCTGGAAAAGCCCTTGAGCGCCGCCTGGCGGGCATTGTTCGACTTGTTACCGTGGATCGCGGCGGCCTCATGCCCGTCGATGGCGAGGTTCTTGGCCACGCGGTCGGCGCCATGCTTGGTGCGCGAGAAGATGATGACGCGGCTGAGGCTCTCGTCCTCGAGCAGCTTGTTGAGCACGCCGCGCTTTTCCTTGGAACCAGCCAGGATCACCCGCTGGTCGATGGTGCCGACGGTCTGCGCCGCCGGGTTGGCTTCGACGCGCACCGGATCGTTCAACAGGCCCTTGGCCAGCTCGGCAATCTCCGGCGCCATGGTGGCCGAGAACATCGCGGTCTGCCGGCGCGGGCCGATGGCCCTGGCGATTTCCTTGACGGCATTGATGAAGCCCATGTCGAGCATGCGGTCGGCCTCGTCGAGCACCAGCCAGCGCGTCTCGGTCAGCTTGAGCTTGCGGTCGTCGACCAGGTCCTTGAGGCGGCCGGGGGTAGCGATCACCACGTCGACGCCGCGGGCGATCTTCTGGATCTGCCCGCCGCGCGAGGCGCCGCCGAGCACCAGGACGGTCGAGAGCTTGGCGCCGGCCAGCTTATGCAGCACTTCGTCGATCTGCACTGCCAGTTCGCGGGTCGGCGCGAGGATCAGCGCGCGGGTGGTCATCGGGTTGGGGCGGCCGCCCAGCTCGGCAAGGCCCGCGAGGATCGGCAGGCCGAACGCCGCGGTCTTGCCCGAGCCGGTCTGGGCGATGCCCATGATGTCACGGCGCTCGAGCTGCGGCGGAATGGCTTTCGCCTGGATCGGGGTGGGAGTGGTGAAACCGGCGGCCGTAAGCGCGCTGACGAGCTGCGCCGAAAGGCCGAGTTCGGAGAATGAAGTGGTCAATGGTCAAACTTTCATTGGCGCGCTCCGGGCCAATCGGTGCGCGTGGGTCGCCGGAGGCCCATCGCGGGCTCGGCGTGATCAATAGATGCAATGGCGACGGGATTGCCGCACGGTTGCGCTGTCTCCCGGTGTTCCCGCAAGTGGTGCGGGGGGACATTCCGGGGCACTTCGCCGCTCACCGTTTTTGGCCAGTAAGAAGAGAAGTCCATCGCCGGCATCGCGCCTGTTTCCCATTGAACGGGACGAGGTCGCGGGGCGAATGGTGCGCATATGGGCGATATGTGCCGGATTGGCAAGGGATTTCGTGGAAATGGCCTGCAGGGGAGCTATGCGGGAGTGCTGACCCGCTGCATCGGCGATAGCCGCCCCCCACCCCTGTCCCCTCCCCGCGAGGGGGAGGGAGACCAGAACACCGACATCAGTGAAGGCGTCTCCCTCCCCCTGCGGGGAGGGGACAGGGGTGGGGGTCCACTCGCGCCGGCCTATCATGCGGCCCGCCAAACCAACATGACGCCATCACTGCGCACAATGACGTCACATCAGCATTGACATGACGTCACCATGATGTCACCACTCACGCATGGACCTGACCCCACACATTGACAGCCTTCGACGTGACCTGGTTGCCGCGGCGGAAGTTGCGGCCCCCGAAACCCGCGCCGCCACCGAGCGCCTGTTGTTCGCCCTGAGCCCGGCCGTGCGGCTGGCGCTGATGGATGCGATCAGCCAGGCCGCCGCCGAGATCACTTCGCGGATGCCGAGCGGCAGCGTCGAGGTGAGGCTTAACGGCCGCGAACTGGATTTCGTGCTGCAACTGCCGCCGGCAGAAACCGCCAGCCCCACCCCGCCGCTCGAAGAGGCAGATGACGACGGCAGCCTCGCCCGCATCTCGCTCCGCATGCCGGAAACGATGAAGGCGAAAGCCGAAGAGCTCGCCGCGCGGTCGGGCCAGTCGCTCAACAACTGGCTGGTCAACGTCGTGCGGTCAGCAACCCGCGGCGATCTCCCGCCGGGCGGCCCCGCCGACCCGCTTCCATCCAATGACCCATTCGGCGGCAAGCGCGGCAACCGCCGCATGACCGGCTGGATCAAGCCGAACGAAACCTGAGTTTCCATAACAGGAGAGACGAAATGACCATGCATCGCTTTGAGACGCGTCGGCCGGTGCGGCTGCTCACTGAAATCGGCAAGGGCAAGGTGAAGGTCGTTGCCACTGAAACCACCGAGACTACCGTCGAGATTACCGGTCGCGACGCCGATCAGGTTCGCGTCCTCCAGGACGGCGACCAGATCAGCGTGATCGGCCCCAGGCAGCAGGGCGGGTTCTTTGGCGGCGACACCCGGCTTGATGCCGTCATCACCGTGCCGAGCGCCAGCGACATCGCCGTCCGCACCGGCAGCGGCGACATCACCCTCATCGGCAGCTTCGGGGAAACCCATTTGAAGAGCGGCTCCGGCGACCTGGTGGTCGACACGGCGACCGGCGCCATGGTGCTGGATACCGGCTCGGGCGATATCCGCGTCGAAAACGCCGGTGACGACATCAAGGCGAGAAGCGGTTCCGGCGACGTGCTTGTCGCGGAGGCCACTGCAGCGATCGAGGTGTCGACCGGTTCGGGCGACGTACAACTGGGCACGACGCGCGGCGCAACCGTGGTGAAGACCGGTTCGGGCGACATCAAGGTCGGGGAGGCCAGCACCGACGTGACGCTCAAGACCGGATCGGGCGACCTCACGATCGGCACGGCACGTCGCGGCCGGATCACTGTCGAGGGCGCCTCCGGCGATGCGCATGTCGGGGTGCCCTCGGGCATACCCGTGTGGACCGACATCTCGACCGTCACCGGCCGGATCCGCTCGACGCTACGCGGCGCCGGCCAGCCAACCGACGGCGCCGATCACCTCGAAATCCGCGCCAGGATGGTCACCGGCGATATCGTCCTGACCGAGGTCTAGGCCTTTGAAGTGCACGGGAGAGCTGGTTAGCCTCGACCGTGCCTCCCCCACCGGCTGTCATCCCAGCGAAAGCGGACCCAACTCACAGCTGGCGCGAGAGGAGAAATGGGTCCCCTGCTTTCGCTGGGATGACAGCCGGTGGCTGGGCAAAACCGTAATCTACCGCTCACAGGCGAAGGCAGGATGACATCGTAGGTGGGGCGATTGCGGTGGTTCAGCTCATCCGTGAAGTACCTGGTCGGCGCCCCTCAGATCCCGCCATACCAATCATATCCGTTATCCTCCCAATAGCCGCCCTGCCCCTTGCCGAACCTGGCGAAACTGTCGACCAGCTCGATGGTGTGGACATATTTCGGCTGCTTGTAGCCGAGCGCCCGCTCGATGCGGATGCGGACCGGAGCGCCGTTGGCGAGCGGCAACGCGCCGTCGTTGAGGCCGTAGGCGGCGATGGTCTGCGGGTGGAAGGCATCGATCAGGTCGGAGCTGGTGTAGTAGGCCTCGGGCGCTGAGAGCCCGCCGCCCATCTGGTCGTAGCAATGGTAGACGGCGAACTTCGCCGTCGGCTGCACCTTGGCCTCATCGAGCAGCCGGCTGAGCGGCACGCCGCTCCACTTGGCGATGCAGCTCCAGCCCTCGACGCAGTCGTGCCGGGTGATCTGGGTGCGTGAGGGCATGTTCTGCAGCTCGGCGAGGGAATACTCCTTCGGCGTTTCCACCAGCCCGATGATCCTGAGCTTGTAGGCGGCAAAACCGCTGGCTTCGAGATCGCGATAGAGCTCGATATTGCGCGGGTCGGTCGAGCCGTTCGGCCGCTGCCCCTGGCGGATTTCGCTCTCTGAGAACTCCTTGGCTAAGGCCTGCTGCCCGACCAGGGCGCGCTGCGCGCCGTAGGTCAGCTGGTTGGCCCGCTCGAGGAAATTGCGCACCGGATCATCGCGCGCCCCGAGAAAATCGAACTGGTCGCAGCCGGCCAGCACCAGCGAGCCGGCGGAGGCAGCGCCGAGCCCGAGCAGCCGGCGGCGGTTGAGGATCAGCCGGCTCATTTCGATTTCTCCTGCTTCTTCGTATCCGGTTCAGTCCAGGGCTGGTGCGGTAGTACCCGGTGATCATCGAGCGCAGCTCGTTGATCGGCCCGGCCAGCACCACCATGGCGATATGCACCACGAAGAACAGCACCAGCAGCACCATGGTGATGAAGTGGATGGTGCGCGCCGTCTGGCGGCCGCCGAACAGTTCGACCAGCCACGGCCAGCCAGCATTCATTGTCGGCGACATCGACAACCCGGTGAGAATGATCAGCGGGAACAGGATGAAGAACACCCCGAAATAGGCGACCTTCTGCAGCGGCGAATAGGTTCTGCGGTGATGGAAGCGGAAGCGGATATGCTCCCAGATATCCTTGGGCAGCTCGCGGAAGTCGCGCGGCTTGAGGATCACATCGCGCCACAGGTGGCCATTGGCGAGACTCGAGATCACCCAGATGGCGAGCGCGCCGACGAGGATCCAGGCAAAGAAGAAATGCACCACGCGTCCGGTGGCGAGGTCGCGGAACGATGGGATGGTGGCCCAGCCGGGGAAGCCGACGAAGTTCGGATTCCCTCTGAGGTCGCTCATCCCGAGCACTCCCGTGGTGTCGAACTTCTGGCCGAACACCGTGGTGAAGCCACGCGGGCCCGCATCCGTGTTCTCGGCACCGATCCTGAGGATGGCGTTGTCGTACTCGAAGCCGGATTCGGCGCCGACATAGAGCGCCGGATGGGCGTTCCAGATCTGCAGCCCCGAGAGCAACAGGAAGAACATGGCGATCGCCCACACCCAGTGGGTGATGCGCGTCAGGATCGCCTGCCGATAGATCAGCGGCCCCTTCGGCTTGGCCGGTTTGTCGGCTTCGATCCGGTCGATTGCCTGGTCGGTCATCTCTTCCCCAAATGCTCCGGGCGTCGCTCCCCGCCTGCTTAGGAACGGCAGTTCGGGGAGCGATTGCAGCCTATCACGGATAGTTTATTGCGCCGGGGCCATCGCGCCGTCAGCCATCGGCGCGGCCATGCCATCGCCCGGTGTCGCTGACATCGCGTCGCCGCCCATGGCGTCCCCCGCCATTGGCGCGGCGGCATTGCAGGCCTTGGTCGCCTCGTCCTTCTTCATCGCGTCGGCTTCCATGCCGGCCTTCTCGAGGCAGGCCTTCAGCATCGCCTCCGGCGTCGTCGCCATCGGGTCGGCAGCCATGGCGTCGCTGGCCATCGGCTCGGCAGCCATCGGCGTTGCCATGGCGTCCTCGGCGGCAACATGGCCGGTAAAACCCAGGGCGGCCGCCAGGGCGAGGGTGGCAAGTACTGATTTCATCGTAAGTCTCCCGTTGGCCGCTCATGCGGCGGTTACGAGAAGCCATTCGCTGTGGAAGCCGAGCCGGTTACCGGCGTCACGCGTTCGTGACAGCGCGACAAAGCTGCGCCGGCAGGTGTAACCTTCCGCCCGTCTCCGGCGAATTCAGGACTCGATGAGCGTCACCTCGGACATGGAAGCGCGGCTCCGCGCCCTGATGCTGAAGGCGCTCGACGGCGACGCGAGCGCCTATCGCATGCTGCTCGAAGAGTTGCGGCGCATGCTGCGGCCCTATTTCGCCCGTCGCCTAAACCCCGGGCTCGCCGCCAATGGCGACGACCTCGTGCAGGAAACCCTGATGGCCATCCACACGCGACGGCTGACCTACGATCGCACCCAGCCGCTGACCGCCTGGGTGCACGCCATTGCGCGCTACAAACTGATCGACCATTTCCGCCGCAACAAGGTGCGCGCCACCGTGCCGCTCGAGGATGACGCGGCTCTGTTCGCCCGCGACGAAGCCGGCGACAGCACGGCGCGGATGGATGTCGAAGCGGTGCTCTCGACCCTTCCCCCTCGCCCGGCCGAGCTGATCCGCCAGACCCGGCTCGAAGGTGCCTCGATCGAGGCCGCGGCGCGCACCGGCATGTCGGAATCGGCGGTAAAGGTGTCGATCCACCGCGGGCTGAAATCGCTCGCCGACCGTTTCGGAGGGCGCTCCGATGAGTGATGACCTGCTCGACCGGCTGACCGCCGACCTCAAGCCGACCCCGCCTCGGGCGCTGCAGGCGCGGCTGTTCGGCTGGGCCGGCCTCGGCATTGTGCTGTCGGCCATCATCATGCTCGCCTGGCTGGGCCCACGCCCCGACATGATGGAAGCGCCCGGCACCATGATGTTCTGGACCAAGTTCGCCTACACCACGAGCTTCGCCATTCTCGGCGGCATCGCGGCGCTGAACCTGGCGCGCCCGGGCGGCAAGCTGCGCCGGCAGTTGGTCATCCTCGCCATCCTCGTGCTGATGGTCGGCGCCGGCGGCCTGGTGCAGCTGGTGCTGATGGGCCCCGACCAGATGGGGCGCCTGGTGATGGGCAACACGGCCCTGCGCTGCCCCTTCTACATCGTCGCGCTGGCGGCCCCGATCTATGCTGCGACCATCTTCGCCATGCGCCGCGCCGCGCCGACCAACCCCACCCTCGCCGGCTTCGCCGCCGGGCTGTTCGCCGGCGGCGCCGGCGTCTGGGTCTACGCCTTCCACTGCACCGAAAGCGGCATGCCCTTCATCGCCATCTGGTACACCGCGGGGGTGCTGGCAACGGCGCTGCTCGGGGCGGCGATCGGGCGGTTTGCGCTGCGGTGGTAGGGAGCCTGGGGCTTGCAGTCAGGACTCCTCTCCCCTGAGGGGAGAGGGTAGTGCAGCTAGGACCGATAGGTCCTTAGCGGAACTCGGGTGAGGGGTTCAGCTTCTCAGCGAGCGCGTATTGCGCCGCTTCACCCCTCATCCGGCCTTCGGCCACCTTCTCCCCTGAGGGGAGAAGGGAGCAACTCACCCCTCAGCCCGCGCCGCCCAATTGATCCCCCGGCGCAAGATCGTCGCCATCTGCGGGTTCTCGAATTCCTTGGCCTGGTGGCCGAGCGTCGAGTGGAACACCTTGCCGGCGCCGTAGTGCCGCTTCCACACCACCGGCATCACCACGCCTTTGGTCCAGGCGGCGTGCTGGCCCGAGAAGGTGGTGGTCGCCAGCACTTCGACCGAGGGGTCCATGTGCATGTAATACTGCTCGGAGGTGTAGGGGAACGAGGCGGGAATCCCCTGCATGATCGGGTCTTCGGGCTTCGTCACATCCACCGTGTAGTCGATGATATTGCCCGGATGCGCCACCCACTGGCCGCCGACCATGAACTGGTAATCCACCGCATCGCGGAACGCATCGCTCATCCCGCCATGGTGCCCGGCGAGCCCGACGCCGCCTTCGATCGCCTTGACCAGGTTGCTGAGCGGGTCCTTGTCGATCTTGCTCATGGTGTAGATCGGGATGATCAGGCTGAGCTCGTGGATCGCCGGATCGGCGAACACCTGGAGGTCGGTTTCGACCCGCACCGAATAGCCGTCTTCATGCAGCCAGCGCCGATAGATGGCGGCGCATTCCTCGGGGTCGTGCCCGTTCCACCCACCCCAGACGATCAAGGCACTCCGCATAGTCGAACTCCTAGAAAAGCGATCGAGAAAGCTGCTGGCTTCCCCATCTCGATCACGCGGCAAATCGGTGACCGAAAGCGGGCGGAGAGTAACCGAACCGGCCGGGCATGGAAGCCCAAAAGCGTCGCCCCACGCCCTTCCGCTGTCGCAGTTTCTATAGTTAACTCACCGCTCCACTGGAGTTGCGGATGACGGCCAGCGGCATGCCTGATGCTTGTTACACCGGCGTTGCAATGCAGTGCGAGAGTCCGGACCAACCGGATTCCACGCAAAGGGACAGAGATATGAAGAAGCTGTTGTTCGGCGCTGCGGCGCTGGCGCTCGCCACCGGATTCACCGGTGCGGCGCAGGCGGAGTTCGCGCTCAAGATCCTCCACATCAATGATTTTCACTCACGCTTCGAATCCATCACCGGCACCGACTCGACCTGCAACGCCGAAGGCGAAACCAAAGGCGAGTGCTTCGGCGGCATTGCCCGCCTGAAGACCGCGATCGACGCCGAACGCGCCAAGGCCACCGCCGCCAACGAGAACAGCGTGCTGCTCTCCGGTGGCGACGAGTTCCAGGGCTCGCTGTTCTACACCCAGTACAAGTCCGAGATCGTCGCCGACTTCATGAACGACATGGGCTTCGACGTGGTCGCCACCGGCAACCACGAGTTCGACGACGGCCCCGCCGAGTTCGCCAAGTTCATTGCGTCGGCCAAGTTCCCCATCATCGGCGGCAATTTCGACACCACCAAAGACCCGGACCTCAAGGGCCTGCCCAAGGGCGTGATCGTCCTCAATATCGGCGGCGAGAAGGTGGCCTTCGTCGGCGCCACCACCGAGGATACTCCCGATATCGCCTCGCCTGGCCCCAACGTGTCGTTCGAGAGCGTCACCGAATATGTGAAGGGCGCCGTCGGCGCGCTGGAAGCGGCAGGGATCAACAAGATCATCGTCGTCAGCCACATCGGCTACACCGTCGACCAGGACCTCGCCAAGGCGGTCTCGGGCATCGACGTGATCGTCGGTGGCCACACCCACACCTTCCTCGGCACCGGCAAGGGCGAAGCCGGCCCCTACCCCACCCTGGTCAAGAACCCCGACGGCGTCGACGTGCCGATCGTCCAGGCCGGCCAGTACGGCAAGGTGCTGGGCGACATCAAAATCACCTGGGACGATGCCGGCAAGGTCATCTCCGCGGTGGGCGCGCCTATCCTGCTCGATGCTTCGGTGACCCCGGACCAGGGCTTCCTCGATCGCGTCGCTGAACTGGGCAAGCCGCTCGAGGCGCTGAAGGCCGAAGTCATCGGCAATGCCACCGAGGCCATCCAGGGCGACCGCAACGTCTGCCGCGTCATGGAATGCTCGATGGGCAACCTCGTCGCCGACGCCCAGCTCGACCGCGTCGCCGACCAGGGCGTCACCATCTCGATCGCCAACTCGGGCGGGCTGCGCGCTTCGATCGATGCCGGCCAGATCACCATGGGCGAAGTGCTGACCGTGCTGCCCTTCTCCAACACCCTCGCCACCTTCCAGCTCACTGGCGCCGATCTCGTCGCCGCCTTGGAAAACGGCGTCAGCCAGATCGAAGAGGTCGCCGGCCGCTTCCCGCAGGTCGCCGGCCTCAAATACACTTTCGATAAGTCCAAGCCCGCCGGCTCGCGCATCTCCGATGTGCTGGTCAAGGACGGCGACAACTGGGTGCCGATCGACCCGGCAAAGACCTACGGCATCGTCACCAACAACTATGTGCGCGGCGGCGGCGACGGCTATGAGCTGTTCGGCACCAAGGCGGTGAACGCCTACGATTTCGGACCGCCGCTCGAAAAGGTGGTCGCCGACTACATCGCCAAGCTCGGCGGCGCCTACACGCCCTACACCGACGGCCGCATCACCGATGCGTCCCCGGCGCCGGCGCCAGAACCGGCACCGGCGGCTGAGCCGGCCGCGCCTGCTGCAACCGAGGCCCCGGCGGCAGCTCCGGCTGAAGCGCCAGCGGCTGCGCCGGCCGAGACTCCTGCTATGGCGCCCGCCACCGAGGCACCGAAGCAGTAAGGCACGAAACGCGCAGTCAGCGCCCCTCTCCCGCTTGCGGGGGAGGGTGCCGTCCGAAGGACGGTGGGAGCAACTGTGTCTGGCTATGCGTATTTAGGGTCCCATTCTTTGCCGGTGCGCAGCAGGGCGAGGACGATGCCGAGCATGCGTCGAGCGACGGCAATGATGGCTTCCTTGGGAGCCTTGCCGCTGGCGCGGAGGCGGTCTCGGTGGGCCCTGAACACCGGGTTGTGGATGGAAGCCGACAGGGCCGCCATGTAGGCGACCTCGCGCACGGCAGCGCGGCCGCCCCAGATGGTGCGCTTGCCGTTCCTACGCCCGCTATCGTCGTCGTATGGAGCGACCCCGACCAGGGCGGCGAGTTGGCGTCGATCGAGTGCGGGATCAGCGAGCTCGGGCACCAGCGCAATCAGGGTGTAGGAGTAAATCGGCCCCGCCCCGCAGATCGATTGGATCAGCCGGTCCCTGGTGCGCAGCTCGGCATTGCTGGCGACGATCTCGCTCAGGCGCTTGTCGAGCAGCACGATGTCGGCCGCGATCCGCCGCAGCCGTTGTGTCGTCATGCGGCGCAACGCCGGATCGCGAACGTGCTCGAGCTGGTTGGAGAGGCGGACCTTGTCATCGCTGAGCTGCCGGCGCGCCACCACAAGCTCGGCCATCTGCTCGGTCAATGGGTCATGGCGTGGTTCGCGCGTGGGCAGTTCGGCCGTGAACTGGGCGATCAGGCGCGCATCGATGCGGTCGTTCTTGGCCAGCACGCCGAGCGCTTTGGCATACTGGCGAAGCCGATAGGGGTTGACCGTACGCACCGGCAACCCGGCCCGCCGCAAAGCCTTGACCAGGTCCAGTTCGTATCCCCCGCTCGGCTCCAGACCGATCGCCTTCACCTTCTTGGCCTTGAGCCACTCCACCAGGGTGGCCCAACCGGCCGCGTCGTTGCCCACCTGCAGCAGCTCGCCACAGGCCAACGAAAACACATCCAACTTCAACTTGGAAACATCGATACCGACTGTCGATCTCTCGCGCATCTTCCGGCTCCCAGCCTTGCGTACGGGGTCTTGCCCCCTGCAACTGTTCGGGTTCATGAAGAAGGCGACCGCGGCCCCAGCTCCCACACGGTTTTCTGGCCCAGGGGGTGACGGGCTCACGGCCACCGCGGTTGGCCGGCTCGCCGGCCAACCGCACCCCAACTATCGCTGATTCCGATCACACAAGGGGGGAGCGGCAAACACCGGCCCCCTCTTTCCTTTTTTGGCAAGTACGGCCGGTGTGTGGGGCTCCCCCCTCCCACCGCTTCGCGGTCCCCCCTCCCCGTAAACGGGAGAGGGAGCGCCGACTGCGCCACGCGGGCTCACTTTGCTGGTATAAGTCTGGGACGATCCTGAAGCAGCCAGGCCTTGGCATCTGCACAGCTGGCATTGCTTATTGCCGTACCGCCACCGGCGTTGTGGTGCATCAGCCCATAGCGCACGGGCCAGATTTCTTCGTAGGAGAGCCCCTCCGTGTTCGCCTCCCAGAGGCGCTGGAGTTCGTTTAGGTCGGCACTGGCAAAGCTCTGGTCGCCCCTTCGCATGCACCCATCAGCCGCCCAATGCATCTGGCCAATGTACTGCAGGCGGCCTGTTTGCTCCGCCAGGTCAGGAAGCCAGCGGCGGCCAAGCGGAAGCAGCATTGGCAGTTCCAGACCCTTGACCGGTGGTGGGCTGGGCACCGCAACCGCCGTAAACTCCGACGCCGTAAACCCGTCCCACACGCTCCACTCAGCCCCCAATGCTATCTCGGAAATAGGGACGATCAGAACCAACAGCGCTAACAGGAAACGTCTTGCTCTGGTCATGAGCACGCTCTCGAATGTGGTCTCTCGCCCCTGACATTTGGGGACGGCCCACACCTGATGCCAGCACCCTACCGCTGAAACAACACCACCTTGTCGTCTCCGTAGATCGTCCGCGCGAATTCCTTGAACCCCAGCCGCCCGGCGACCCGCATCGAGGCGAGGTTGTCGACATTGATCAGGCAGGTCATGCGCCGGCCGGGGAAACTCGTTTCGGCCCAGCCGATCGCCGCCTGCATCGCCTCGGTGGCATAGCCCCAGCCCTGTGCCGAGGGCATCAGCGCCCAGCCGGCTTCGAGCGTGCCTTCGAGCGGCGGCTCGATGATGCGGCGCGCTTCGTGAAAGCCGGCCTCGCCGACCAGGTGGCCGGACTCTTTCTCGAACGTCGCGAAAAAGCCGAAGCCGAGATGCGCCCAGCCCCCGGCCCGGGTCAGGAACCGCTGCCAGCTCTGCTCCCGCGAAAACACCCGGCCGCCGATGAAATGCACCACGTCGGGGTCGGCCCACATGGCGGCGAAGGCGTCAAAATCCTCGGGCGTATAGGCGCGGAGGATCAGCCGCTCGGTTTCGATAACTGGAATGTCCATGGCGTCAGCGTGGCCGCGCCAGTTGCCGCCAGATCAGCAGCACGATGACCGAGCCGACAACGGCGCCGAGGAAATTCGCCGGCTCCCCCGGCCGCAGCCAGCCGATCTGCTGGCCGAGCCAGGTCGCAACGAACGCCCCGACGATGCCGAGCACCGCCGTGAGGATGAAGCCGCGCGGCTTCGGATCGCCCGGGGTGATCAGCTTGGCCAGAAAGCCAACGACCAGACCGATAAGGATGACGCCGATAACTTCCATATGACCCTCCCTGCGCGGTTGCATAAATGGACCCGCGGCCAATGGGTTGCAATGGGGGTATCTGCACTTGCGCCGTCGTCCGATGCGATCGCCTTCTCCCCTTGTGGGAGAAGGTGGCCGAAGGCCGGATGAGGGGTCTCTCTCCGCGCACTGGTCGCTCGTCGCTTCGCTCCGACCGCGCATCGCAAGCGATGCGAGACCCCTCATCCGCCCGTTGGGCACCTTCTCCCACAAGGGGAGAAGGCCCTCACCGATGGTTCGGTGTGTCGGCAGTCCCGACGTCCAAAGACCCATCTGCCTTTCGCTAGGAGGCAAGTGCGCGCCGCCTCAATGCGTCGGCAGTTCCTTGCGCTGCTGCTCCGACACCGTCGCGAGATCCAGCACCTTCTGCAATTCAGCAGCGTGGCGGAAGCTCGGCTCCTGCATCTTGCCGGTCTTCACTGCCTCAGCGAAGCGCTGGTAGTTGGTCGGCACTGCCGGCACTTCCATTTCTTCCCAGGTGCCGCTCTCGACGTTGTCGCCGAGGCAGACACGCAGGCGCGAGCCGTCGTGGCGATGCTGCACTTCGACGCCGCCCTTCTCGCCATAGACGCGCAGCCGCAGCTCGTTCATGTGGCCGGTGGCCCAGCGGCTGGCATGGATCACGCCCAAGGCGCCATTGTCGAAATCCACCGCCATGGTGAAGCTGTCATTGGCGTCGAGTTCGTACTCGCCGATCTTGTTGCCCTCGGCCTTGTCGAAGGTCTTGAGCCGAGCGAACACGTGCTCGATCTCGAGGCCCGAGCCATACGAAGCGAAATCGAGGATGTGGACGCCGATATCTCCGAGCACGCCGTTCGAGCCGTCTTACTGAGCCGCCACAGCCACTGCAATTCCGTGCGCCAGTCGCCCCAGGCCTTCGACACCAGCCAGCTCTGCAGGTAGCTGGATTCGACATGCTTGACCGCGCCGATAGCGCCCGACTTGACGATCTCGCGGGCCTTCTGCAGCTGCGCGACGTTGCGGTAGGTCAGGTTGACCATGTTGATCAGCCCGGACTTTTCGGCCACGTCGACCATCTCGAACGCCTTGGTGGCATCGGTCGCCAGCGGCTTTTCGCAGAACACGTGCTTGCCGGCCTTCAGCGCCGCGATCGAGGTGGCGTGGTGGATCGAGTCCGGCGTGACATTGGCCGCCGCATCGAACTGACCCCAGGCGATCGCCGCGTCGAGCGAGGCAAAGCCGTTCGGGATGTTGTGCGTGGTGTTGAATTTCTCGAGCCGGTTCGGATCGACATCGACGCCGGCGACGACGCTGACGCCCTCGATGGCGGCAAAGTGCTTGGCGTGCTGGGCGGCCATGCCGCCGGTGCCGAGAATGAGCATGCGCATAATGGTATTCCTTCGAGATGGGGCGCTTTCGCCCGTATGCGTTACGGTCGGGTCAGACCCGATATTCTTTCCGGTCGAGATCGGCGGTGAGCGCCAGGTCGAGGATCTTCTGCAACCCCGCCGCGTGGCGGAAATCCGGGTCAGCCTGGACGCCGGTCCGCACTGCCTCGACGAAGCGCTGGTAATTGGTCTTCACCGGCTCGGCCTTCACCTCGCGCCAGGTGGAAGTCGCGACATCCTCGCCGGCGCAGACCCGCAGCAGCGTGCCCCAGTGGCCGTGGCTCAGCTCCAGGCCACCCTTGTTGCCATAAACGCGCAACCGCTGATCGTTCGAGTGGCCCGAGGCCCAGCGCGACGAGTGGATGGTGCCGATGGCGCCGTTGGCGAATTCGGCCGAGATGATGAAGCTGTCATTGGCATCGAGCACGTACTCCCCGATCCGGTCGCCCGGCACCTTGTGGAAGGTCTGCAGGCGGGAGTTCATCGCGACGATCGGCTGGCCGATGGCGAAGGTGGTGAAATCGAGGATGTGGATGCCGATATCGCCGACCGTGCCGTTCGAACCATGGCCCTTGCTGAGCCGCCACAGCCACGTGCCGGCAAGGTTGGCCGCGTCATTGAAATCGCGCAGCGCCAGCCAGTGCTGCAAATAGCTCGCCTCGATATGCTTGACCTCGCCGATGGCGCCCGAAGCGATGATCTCGCGCGCCTTGTGCAGCTCGGCGACGTTCCGATAGGTGAGGTTCACCATGTTGATCAGGCCGGACTTTTCCGCCGCCTCGACCATTTCCATGGCCAGCCCATGGTTCGGCGCCAGCGGCTTTTCACAGAATACGTGCTTGCCGGCGGCCAGCACCTTGAGCGTCGTCGGGTGGTGGATCGAATCCGGCGTGATGTTGTCGACCGCGTCGAAATCGCCCCAGGCCAGCGCATCCTCGAGCGAGGAGAACCGGTTGGCGATGCCGTAGGTGTCGCAGAAGCTCGCAAGGTTCTCGGGGATGGTGTCGACGGCGCCGACCATCTGGACGCCTTCGATGGTCTGGAAGGCTTTGGCGTGGCTCTGGGCCATCCGGCCGGTGCCGAGAATGAGAAGTCGCATCGCTCTGTCGGGGTTGGGGGGTCTGGACGGGATGAGGGCCGCCCGGAGGCGGCCCTGCTGCAGCTCAGCGTAGCGTTATTTCGGGTGGTGCGTCAGCTTGGCGCCGCGCTCGACGATATGCTCGATCGCCTTGTCCACCGGGGTATTCGGCGCCTTCAACAGGTGCGCGTGGTTGTCCGGGTTGTAGGCCCAGTTCACCGCATTGCGCAGCACCTTGCCGACATTGGCGTCGTGATAGGTCGGGTAGGTTTCGTGGCCCGGGCGGAAGTAGAAAATGTTGCCGGCGCCGCGGCGATAGGTGAGGCCCGAGCGGAACACTTCGCCGCCCTGGAACCACGAGACGAACACCGTCTCGAGCGGCTCCGGCACCGAGAAGGGTTCGCCGTACATCTCTTCGTTCTCGAGCTCGAAATACGGGCCCAAGCCCTTGGCGATCGGATGGCCCGGGTTCACCACCCAGATGCGCTCGCGCTCACCGGCCTCGCGCCAGTGCAGGTTCGCCGGCGTGCCCATCAGGCGCTTGAACACCTTCGAGTGGTGGCCGGAGTGGAGCACGATCAGCCCCATGCCTTCCCAGACGCGCTGCACCACGCGCTCGACGATCTCGTCCTTCACTTCGCCATGCGCCGCATGGCCCCACCACACCAGCACATCGGTGTTGGCGAGCTTTTCGACGGTCATGCCGTGCTCGGCATCCTGCAGGGTCACCGTGCTCGGCACGAGGTTCTTGTCCTCGCCGATCAGCGCGGCGATCTGGCCGTGCATCCCCTTGGGATAGTTCTCGGCCACGGCCTTGTTCTTCTGCTCGTGGACATTCTCACCCCAGACGGTGACGCGGATCGGCATGGTGGGTCTCCTTGAATTCGTGGAAAGGGCCGGACGATGGCTCCGGCCCAGGCTTCTGAGATATCTCTCAAAGCGGTTTGATCGTCGGCGGGATTCACTGCATTGCGGCCCTGCAATTGGCAAGCAAGTGCGGCGAAAATCGAGGCAGGCGCAGCGAAAATCGCGGCGCCTGCGGTAATTTTGTCAGTTCTTGACCGGCTTGCCGGCCTTGTCGAAGCGGTAGATTTTGCCCGGGATCGGGGCGATCGAGATCGCCGCATCCGGCTGGTGCATATGGGTGCCTTCCTGCCGCACGATGATCGGCTCGCCGCCCACTCCGATATCGACATAGACATAGCTGTCCGAGCCGAGGCTTTCGGAGTGCACCACCTTGCCCTTCCAGGCGCCGTCGCGATCGGCAATCTCGATATGCTCGGAGCGCACGCCGATGGTGTTGGCGCCGAACTTCGAAGCGATCTCGCCATTGAGAAAGTTCATCTTGGGCGAGCCGATAAAGCCGGCGACGAACAGCGATTGCGGATTCTCGTAGAGCTCGAGCGGCGTGCCCACCTGCTCGACGAGGCCATCGCGCAACACGCAGATGCGGTCGGCCAGCGTCATCGCCTCGACCTGGTCATGCGTCACGTAGACCATGGTGGAGCTGTTCATCTGGTGATGGAGCTTGGCGATCTCCAGCCGGGTGGCGACGCGCAACGCCGCATCGAGGTTACTCAGCGGCTCGTCGAACAGGAACACTTTTGGGTCGCGCACGATGGCGCGGCCGATGGCGACACGCTGGCGCTGCCCGCCCGACAGTTGCTTGGGCAGGCGGCTGAGATAGGGGGTGATCTGTAAGAGCTCGGCCGCCTTCTCCACCCGCTGCTTGATCGCGTCCTTGCTCGACTTGGCCAGTTCCATGCCGAAGGCCATGTTCTCGTACACCGTCATATGCGGGTAGAGCGCGTAGGACTGGAACACCATGGCGATGCCGCGCTTCGAGGGCGCCAGCGCGTTCACCAGCGTGCCGTCGAAAGTCATCTCGCCCGAGGTGATGTCCTCGAGCCCGGCCATCAGCCGCAGCAAGGTGGATTTGCCGCAGCCGGACGGGCCGACAAAGACCATGAACTCGCCCGAGAAGATTTCGAGATCGACGCCCTTGATCACATCGACGAGGCCAAAGGACTTCTTGATGTTCTTGAGTTCGATATGCGCCATGGATTTAGCCCTTTACGCCGCCGGCGGTCAGGCCGGAAATGATCTTGCGCTGGAAGACGAGGACGAGGATCACCAGCGGTACGGTGACGATCACCGATGCCGCCATGATGGCGCCCCACGGGATTTCATGCTGCGTGCCGCCCGACAGCAGCGCGATGGCCACCGGCACGGTGCGGGTCGCGTTGGACGAGGTGAAGGTCAGCGCGAACAGGAACTCGTTCCACGCTCCGATGAACGCCAGCAGCCCCGTCGTCACCAGCGCCGGCCACATCAGCGGCATGAACACCCGGGTGATGATCACCCAGGGCGTCGCCCCATCGACGATCGCCGCCTCTTCGATCTCGATCGGCAGGTCGCGCATGAAGGTGGTGAGCACCCACACGGTGAACGGCAGCGTGAAGATCGTGTAGCTGAAAATCAGCGCCCACGGCGTGTTGTAGATGCCGAGGAAGCGGATCACCTCGAACAGCCCGGCGAGCACCGCGATCTGCGGGAACATCGAGACCGCGAGGATGGTCATCAGGATCAGCCCCCTGCCCCGGAACCGCACGCGGGAAAGCGCGAACGAGGCGGTGACCGCAAGGAACAGCGCCAGGAGCACCGTCACCGAGGCGACGAAGATCGAGTTCAGCACGTTGCGCGGGAAATCGCCGACGTTCAGCACCGCCAGGTAGTTGTCGAGCGAGAACGAGGTCGGCCAGTAGCTGACCCGGAACAGGTCAGTGCCGGATTTGAAGCTGGTCAGGATGGCGTAGTAGAATGGGAACACCGCCACCACCACGATGAACAGCACCAGCGCATAGAATGCGACGCGCTTGGTGATGCCCCACAGGTCCATGGTCATCAGCGATCTCCCCCGTCGAACCGAACCTTGCCCAGCCAGATATAGAGCCCGGTCATCACCGCGATCATCAGGAACAGCAGCGTCGATTGCGCCGAGCCGTAGGCGAACTTGTCGAAATCGAACAGGTTCTCGCGCGAGATCACCGACATGGTCTTGGTGGCCTTGCTGTTCGGCGTCAGCACATAGATCAGGTCGAAAATGCGCATGGCGTCGAGCAGGCGGAAGATCACCGCCACCATCACCGCCGGCCGCACCAGCGGCAGCGTCACCTTGAAGAACACCTTGACCGGATGCACCCCGTCGATCTTGGCGGCCTCGTACACATCCTTGGGCACCATCTGCAGGCCCGCGAGGATCAGCAGCGCCATGAACGGCGTGGTCTTCCAGATATCGACGATCAGCACCGCCGTCATGGCGGTATCTGCCGTGGCGGTCCAGGCGACCTTCTGGCTGATGATACCGAGGTTGAGGAACAGGTCGTTGATGATGCCGAACTGGTCGTTCAGCATCCAGCTCCACATCTTGGCGGAAACGATGGTGGGGATCGCCCACGGGATCAGGATGGCGGCGCGCACGATGCCGCGCCCCTTGAACTCGGCGTTGAGCACCAGCGCCACGATCATGCCGATGACGGTTTCGAGCGTCACCGAAATGAGGGCGAAACGCAGGGTGTTGCCCACGGCATTCCACCAGGCCGGATCGACCAGCAGCCCCGAGAACACGGTGCGCCCGCTCTTCAGCGTGCTCCAGCTGAGGTAATTCTTGAAGCCGACGAAATCGCCGCCATAAAGGTTGTTCAGCGATGTGTTGGTCAGCGAGAAATAGATCGTCCTGAGCAGCGGCCAGCCGGCGACGATGGCCAGCGCCAGCAGCATGGGCACCAGGAACCACATGGCCGCGGCAACGCGCGACTTCATCAGTTCGGACTGGATCTGTGGCCGAGCCCTGGCGACGGTACCGGCTGTGGCTTCAGCGGTCATGGACGTTTCCCCTGCTGCGGAAGGATTCTGGACGCGGGCAGCCTGGGGCCGCCCGCGCCGGATCGTCGTCCGAACTTACCAGGCAGCGCCCTTGAGTTCGGTCAGCTTGCCCTCGAGCAGTTCGAGGTTCTCGGCCCCGGTGCCGTTACCCGACAGCGTGTCGTGCACGGCCGACCAGAACAGCGAGGACACCTCGTTGTACTTCAGGCCGGTCGGACCCGACGGACGCGGCACGGCGTTGAGGAACACGTCCTTCCACAGCGGGATGATCGGCGCCTTGGCGGCCACATCCGGATCGTCATAGGTCGCAACCAGCGTCGGCAGGTTGGTCTGCTCGATGGCGCGGCGCTTCTGCTCGTCGGGCGAAGACAGGAACTTCACCAGGCGGATCGAAGCCTCCTGGTCCGGCGAGTACTTCGACACCGCGAGGTTCCAGCCGCCCAGCGTGGCTGCCGGAGTATCGCCCTCGGCGCCGACCGGCAGGGTCGTCACGTCGAACTTGTCCTTCACCGCCGAGTCGGCGCCATTGCCGAGGCCATAGGCGTAAGGCCAGTTGCGCATGAACACGGCATTGCCGAGCTGCCACACGCCGCGGCTTTCTTCTTCGCCATAGGCCAGCACGCCTTCCGGCGAGATGGTCCCGACCCAGCTCTTGGCCCGGTCGATGGCCGCGGCGGCCTTCTCGTTGTTGATCGAGATCGTGCCATCGGGCTCGACGATCTGGCCGCCACCCGAGGATTTCACCCACTCGAGCGCATCGCAGGTCAGGCCTTCATAGGCGTTGCCCTGCCACACGAAGCCCCACATGTCCTTGTTGCCGGCGGCGCGCTCGCCATCCTGGATTTCCTTGGCGGTCGCCGCCAGTTCGTCCCAGGTCTTGGGCACGGACTTGCCGTACTTGGCCAGCAGATCCTTGCGGTAGTAGAGCGCCGGAGCGTCGGTGAACGAGGGCAACGCCACGAGCTTGCCATTGGCCGTCTGCAACTCGACGATCGCCGGGAAATACCCGCCGATGATGTCCTTGGTCGCTTCGGTCAGGTCGGTGAGGTGATCGGCGAGCTGCGGGGCCCAGATCACGTCGGTGGTGTAGACGTCGATGTCGGCATTGCCGGCCGCCAGCCACAGCTTGTACTGGCCGAACTGGTCGGAGGTCGACGACGGCATCGGCACGATCGTCACTTTGTCTTCCGGATTCGCCGCCATGTAGCGCTCGATCTGGCCTTGCAGGAACTGCAGGCCGGTACCGGTATCGCCGAGCACGATCTGCAGATCGGCGGCCTGGACCGTCGCTGCGGCCGACACGCTCATCAGCAGACCGAGCATCAAGGACTTCATTCGCATTATTCTTCCTCCCAAAGGACAGACATGACCGGGAGGCAGCCAAAGGCGATCGACGCCTGGATGGCGTTGATCGGCACTAGTTCCTCCCACAAAGCGCCTGGATTGGGAGCCATTCGCTCCGCAAAAGTCTTCCAAAGCGCTTTGAGGCAAACCTACCCAGACGGGTGAAATGCTGTCAAGCGGGATTCGCCGGCCATTCCTTAACGCCACAATTGTCGCGCGATATCTGCATTTGATTTCAATGCTTTACGATCATCGACTTGTTAACGCCGGCAAACCACCGTCAAACGGCCTGAGGTACGATCATCAAGACTGGCGGCGCCGCACCGCCCCTTGCGTTTGCTTTCCAAATCGCTTTGAATGCGTCACTTGGTGAGGAGGGCGTCCGGCTGTAAGCTCCGCTTCGGGGCTTGGTTCGCGAGTGGAACACCACCGCGCGCCGTTGACGGGCGCAGACGAATTTGGTGATGAAACTCAAAGACTTGGCCGCTGAGCTGGGGCTGTCGCAAACGACGGTCAGCCGCGCCCTGAACGGCTTCCCGGAGGTCAACGAGGCGACCCGGCAGCGCGTCAGCGAGGCGGCCCGCCGGCTCGGCTATCGCGCCAATGTCAGCGCCCGCCGCCTCGCCACCGGCCGCTCCGGCGCCATCGGCGTCACCCTGCCGCTGCAGCGTTCGCTGCATTTCGGCCCGCACACCGCCGAATTCCTCTCCGGTATCTCCGAGCGCATGGCGCAGCACGATATCGATATCGTGGTGACCCCGATCGACGCCGACGACGAAGTGCCGGTGTTCCGCCGGCTCGTCGCCAGCAAGCGCGTCGATGCCCTGGTGCTCTCGGCCCCGACGCCCAATGACGAGCGCATCGCGGCGCTGACCGAACTCGGCATGCCGTTCCTGATGCACGGGCGCGCCGATAACGTGAAGATCCCGCATGCCTGGCTCGACATCGACAATGAAGGCGCCTTCCGCCGCGCCACCAGCCACCTGCTCGACCTCGGCCATACCCGCATCGCCATGATCAACGGGCCGGAGGATCAGACCTTCGCCATCCACCGCGACCGCGGCTTCCGCAGCGCCATGGCGGCCCGCGGCATTACCGCCGATCCGCAGCTGATCGGCGGCGGCCGCTTCACCGACGAAAACGGCTTCCGCCTGGCCCAGGCCTTCCTCGAACGGCGCCCCCGCCCCACCGCCTTCCTCGCCGGCTCGATGATGACGGCGCTCGGCGTCTTCCGCGCCATCCGCCTCGCCGGGCTGGAGCTGGGCAAGGACGTGTCGATGATCGCCCACGACGACGTCTTCCCCTATCTCAACGCCGACAACATGGTCCCCTCCATGTCCACCACCCGCTCCTCGATCCGCGCCGCCGGCGCCCGCATCGCCGAGCTGCTGCTGCAGATGCAGGACGGCAAACCCCCGGGCTCGATCCACGAGCTATGGCCGGTGGAACTGGTGCTGCGCGAGTCGACCGGGCCAGCGCCGAAGTAGGGAGTGGCCTTCGCGCGGCTGGTGCGAGGCGACCCCCACCCCTGTCCCCTCCCCCTAAGGAAGGGGAGGGAGACCCTCACACCGATATCGAGGTCAGCGTCTCCCTCCCCTGTTTGAGGGGGAGGGGACAGGGGTGGGGGTCCACAGCCACCGGCTCATGCCCAATTACCCCCTCACCCCGACGGCATCAGCCCCATCCGCGGATTATCCACCTGCCAGGCGATCACCGTGGCGCTGTCCCTGCCGCCCTGCCGATGCACCTCCGCCAGCATCGTCGAGATCGCCCCCGAGACGCCGGCCGGCGAGAGCAGCTCGCGGCTGACCCGTGCCGGCTCGTCGAACACCCGGTCCCCGACCTCGAGCAAGCCATCCGTTGTGAGCGCGATGGTGTTGATCCCCTGGCGCAATTGCCGGATGCCGGTGGAAAAGCACGGCACCCCCAGCGCGAGGCTGCTGCGTTCGCCGATCCACTCGAAATAGTTGCGCACGCTGAGGGTGAACTGGCCCAGCCGCTGCAACTCCGGATGCAGCAGGTAGAGCTGGTTGTCGCCGATCGACAGCCACATCAGGTAGCCGCCCTGCTGGCAACAGACGAGACACGCCGTCTCGCCGCGCACCTGCGCCAGCTGTGGCCCCGCATCGAGCAACAGCCGCGTCACCGCCGCCTGCACTTCTGGCATGGGCGAGGGCTCCGGCCGCCCGAGCAGAGCCAGCAGTTCCGCCCGGCCAGCTTCGAACAGCTCAAGCACCGCAGCGGCGCTGGCAGGGCCTGCATGCGCATCGAGGATCACCGCAAACACCCAGTCGGCGCCGCTCCACACCAGCGCCGCGTCCTCGTTCTTGTTCGCCCCGAACCCACTATTGCCGCCATAGCGGCCGACGCTCACCCGGCCGATCGCCGTAAGCTCAGGCCGGTCGAGGCAGGGCTCCGCGCTGCCGCGCCACACGTAGCTGTCCATCGCTCCCTCCCGCGGGCGGGAACGATGGAAGCCCACCCGCACGCTGTCAACGCGCTAGCCCCGCCCACAACTCGCATCGAGCTTCGGCGCCAGCCATTCGAGCGCCGGCACGATCTGTTGCTGCCAGGTATCCCAGTAGTGGCGGCCCTTGGTGATCCGCAGCGTCGTGTCGATGCCGAGTTGCTTCAGCCCATTGTGGTACTCGGCCGAGGCGAGGATCAGGTCCGGGTAATCGGCATCGCCGATGGCGAAGTAGAACGCCGGTTTGTTCTCGGCGCGCCTGAGCTTGGGCATCAGGGTGAAGGCGTTGGCGGCGTTGAAGCGCTTCATGTCGAACGGCGTACCGAAGACATTGCGGTAGACTTGGGGAATCCAGCCCCTGCGCGGATCGTTCGCCTCCAGCGGCTTATGCAGCGCCCCGGCAAAGCTCATCGCCGCCACATAAGTGTCCGGGTGGTTGATCGCCTGCAGCACGGCGCCGGCGCCGCCCATCGATACCCCGCCGATCGCCCTGCCGGCCCGGCACTTCGCCGTCGGGAACTTCCTGTCGATCGCTTTGACGAGGTCGGTGGCGAAGGCCGTATCGATCAACCCGAACCCGTCCGGGTCGGGATTGTCGACATACCAGCTGTCCCCTGCCCCTGGCGCCACCACTATCATCGGCGGAATCCGGCCATCGGCCAGCGCCTCGTCGAGGATCGGCCCGAGATTGCCCCAGGTGAACCAGTCGCCAGCCGCCCCGGTCATGCCGTGCAGCAAGTAAACCACCGGCCACCGCTCGCCCTCGGCCGGCGCCGGGAACGGCGTATAGACCGCGTAGGGGATCGGCCGGCCCAGCGTCGGGCTCTCGGCCTCGAGCCCATACGTCACGATCCCCGCCGCCTGTGCTGCGGTCGCCACAAACGCCATCGCTGCCGCGCCCAGCGCAGCCAGTAGTTTTGATCTCAATGTATCCCCCTCGGATCGCCCTTATGCGGCGAGTTATGTTTTGAAATTGGGAAAACGTTTTCCTGATGTGCAGACTACTGGGATCGGGGAGGTTGAGCAACTGGACGAAAGGTGCACCGGCGCCGCAGTCGGGCCCCCTCTCCCGCTTGCGGGGGAGGGACCCGACTGCCGGCACCAGTGGTTGGTCCCCTACCCCCGCCGCTCCCCCAGCAGACCGTCCAGCAGCCACTGCCCCGCCGGCCCGGGCGGATTGCTCCGTGACCACAGCGCATCGACCGGCAACAGCCTTGGCCAGCCGCGGGGCGTCAGCTCCACCAGCGTGTCGCCGGCATATTGGCGCACCAGCCAGTCGGGCAGTTCGGCCCAGCCGAAACCTTGCTGCGTCAGTTCCAGCAGCATCAGGTAGCTCGGCGCCGACCAGGCGAGGCCCAGCGGCCGGGCGCCGCCGCCGACATAGCTGTTGAGGTAGATCTGCCGCGTCGCCGCCAATTGCTCGGGGCTCGGGTTGCCGCTGGCGGCGAGCGGATGGGTGCGCGCCACGAACACCCCCATGCGGGTCGGCTGCGCCAGCCGGGCCGAGGCGATGCCGGTCGGATAGGCCGACTGCGCCGCGCCGACCGCGAGGTGCGCCCGCCCCGTCTGCAAGAGGTCGATGACGTCGGCGCTCTCGGCGATCAGGCACTCGAACTCGATATCGCGATAGCGCCGCTCGAACTCCTGCATCAGTTCGAGATGGTCGCTCTGCCCATAGGTGTCGGAGAGGACGATGGTCAGCCGTGGCTCCACCTTGTCGGAGAGCCGAACGCTCAGCGCCTCGAGCCGCTCGGTTGCAGCGAGGATCTCCTGCACATGCGCCAGCACCCGCCGCCCGGCCGGCGTCAGCACCGGGAGGCGGTTCGAGCGGTCGAACAGGGTGAGGTCGAGATCGGCCTCGAGATTGGCGATCGCCGTGCTGATGGTCGACTGGCTTTTGCGCAACTGCCGCGCCGCGGCGGAGAACGAACCAAGCGCTGCGGCGGTAGCGAAGGCCTGCATGGCTTCAGGAGAGTATTGCATCTATCGACCCACTCGATGGTACCCATCTTGGAGTACCAGAAAAATCGATGCTAGGTCCAACTCACATTCAGTGATTGAAGGGTGAGAACACCATGCAACTCCAGAATCGGTCCCTGTTCGAACGCCTCGGCCACGCGGTCGGCTTCGAGGTCATCGCGCTCGTCATCTGCGCGCCGATTGCCGCCTGGCTACTCGACCGGCCGCTCAGCCATGTCGGGCTCCTCGCCATCCTGCTCTCGACCAGCGCCATGGGCTGGAACGTCGTCTACAATTTCGGCTTCGACCGCTTCTGGCCGGTCGAGCGGGTGCCGCGCACCCTCGGCGTCCGGGCGCTGCACGCGCTGGGCTTCGAAGCCGGCCTGGTGCTGGTCGGCGTGCCGCTGGCGGCGTGGCTGCTCAACATCTCGCTGCTCGAGGCCTTCGTCCTCGATATCGGCTTCTTCCTGTTCTTCCTGCCCTACGCGTTTGTGTATAACTGGGTCTATGACGCGCTGAGGCAGATGTGGGTCGGGCGGAAGGTGGCAGGGGTTTAGTATTCTCAAAGCCCGCAGTCGGCGTGCCCTCCCCCGCAAGCGGGAGAGGGAATCCCGACGGCACCGCCTGCGACTAAACCGCCTTCAACAATCGCAAATGATTATCAAAGTTCAGCTCGAACGTCGTCAGCGGCGCCGGCGAGCCGGCGAGGCCGCTGAGCGCCCCCTCCCCGCTCGAGGCCAGCAACCCGATGCTGTCGGGCGCGATGCCGCAGCCATTCTCGAGCCCGAGGCTCGCCACCACCGTTGCCGTGTCGGCGTCGATAGCGAGGATGGTGTTGCCTTCCGGCGACGAGACGCCGATCAGCCCGCCATCGGCGGAAGCGGCGACCGAGCCGATATAGTTGCGTAAGTTCCCCAGCGTCGCCTCGGGCAGTTCGATCAGCCGGATCTCCCCGTCGCGCGTCGCATAACCGACCAGTTGCGGGCGATCGGCGGAGGGCCCGCGAAACTGGCAGCCGAACCAGACGCGGCCCTTGTGGTCGAACGCCATGTGGCGGATCGATAGCTGGTGCAGCCCGCCATCGAGCCGGACCTGGCCGATCAGCGCGCCCGAGCGCCGGTCGATAAAGGCGATCGAGGGGTCCATGGTATCGAGGTTGAGTTCGGTCCGCCCGTAATCGGGGTGCGTCTCGATCCCGCCATTGGCGACGACGAAGGTCTCGCCATCGGGCATCAGCAGCATCTCGTGCGGGCCGGTGCCAAACGTGTCGAACTCACCGATCCGCTTAAAGCCGCCGGCGACGTCGTAGATGCCGATCACCCCGCGCGCATTGTCGAAATCATTCTCGGTGGCGTAGAGGAGCTTCCCGTCCGGCGAGAAGGCGCCGTGGCCGAAAAAATGCCGGCCGGCAATGCTGGTCAGCGTCTGCGGCTTGGTGGCGCCCGTGGGGTCGAAGATCACCGCAAAAGTGCCGGGCTGGCGGGCGAACACCACCCCCTGCCCCGTGATCGGCGAGAAGGTGATGTCGTGCCCGCGCTCGGGCAGCTCGATGGTCGAGATCACCGACCCGGCCTCGCTCACCAGCGCCGCGGCAAAGCCGCCTTCGCGCTTCTGGATCGAGGAGGCGAAGATCAGCTCGGCCCTGTCAAGCGCCTCGGCGCGATGCGGCAGGAGCGCCGCGGCGAACCCCGCCCCTGCAGCCTTCAAAAATGCCCGGCGCTGCCACATGGTCAGTCTCCATCGAGCGACGAGAAGCCGACCGACAAGCCGAGCGCCGCCGCGAGGTTTTCGCCCAGGATGGTGTCGAGCGACTGGGTAACGATCACCAGGTAATCGAGCGCCTTTTTCTGTTTCGGATCGGCCAGCGCCTGCTCCACCGGCGCGGTCACCACCTTGCCGGCGCGCTCGGCATTGCCGAACTCGAAATTGGCGCTGTTACCGACCCAGAGATTGTCCGCCGTCGTCGCCTCGGCAATGCGGGATTTCTGCAGCAGTGCGGCGAGCCCCTCGAAATTGGCGTTGATCGAGGGCACCGTCATGCCCGAGCGCCAGAACAGGGCCGATTTCGGCTTCGGTGCAGCGCCGTCGCGGCCGAGAAACGGCAGCAGCCGCTGGTCCCGGATCGCCTCGGTGCCATGCGCCAGCAGCCCCGTCAGCGCCTCGGCCACTTCGCGAAAGCTGCGATAGTCGGGGTCGGTCGGCGCGGGCTCGAGCAGCCGCTTCGAGATGCCCTCGGGGTCATTCCACTCCGCCGAGAGCTCTGCCGCGAGATCGGCCTGCAGCGTCGCGATCGACAAGGCGTAGCGACAGCGGAACGCCCATTGCGGTGTCGTCAGCTGTTCGGCGCCGGTGCCGAACAGCAGGAACTCCAGCGCGCCCAGCCCCTGCATGGCGACGCTCTTGCCCGCAAGCTTTGCCGGATCGGCAATATCGGGGTCCAATCGGCCAGCACTCCCTGCACCTGCTTCAGCGCGATGCCCTTGCGGTCGGGCCAGAACAGGATCTTGTCGTAGCGGTTCTCGGTCATCAAAGGCCCGAGCCGGTAGAGCTCGATCCGCGACCACGCCACCACCGCCGCTTTGAACTGAGCCTGCACCGCCGCAAGTCCGGCGTCCAACGGCGACTGGCAGAGGCTACCAACGCCGATGGTCAGCGACGCCGTCTCGTCGGCATACTGCGCGAAGCCCGGCCGGATCGCCTCGGTGATCGCCAGCGACACCACCTCCTTGGCGGTGAGCTTCTGCTCCTCCGCCGCGACGGGTGCGACAGTGAGCGTGAGGAGGACGGCAAGCAGCAGGCGCATCACGGCGACTTCAGGAAGGCGATGAGGTCATCACGCTGCGATTTGGGCATTTGTGCGAACGTATCGCGCGATTTCTGCGCCTCGCCGCCATGCCACAGGATCGCTTCAGTCAGGTTGCGCGCCCGCCCGTCATGCAGGAACTCCGTACGGCCGGAGACCGTCTGGGTGAGACCGATCCCCAGAGCGGCGGCGTCTTCCACTCATAACCGTTGGCATCGCCCTCCGGGCGATTGTCGGCCAGCCCCTCGCCCATGTCGTGCAGCAGCAGATCGGTATAGGGCCAGATCAGCTGGAACCGGTGCGCCGGCGTCGGCGCGTCACGCGAGGTCACATATTTCGGCGTATGGCACGATGTGCAGTTGGCGGCATAAAACGCCTGCTTGCCGCGCAGCACCTCCGGGTCGCCGACCTTGCGGCGCTGCGGCACGCCCAGGTTCTGGGAATAGAAGGTGACGAGGTCGAGCACCGGATCGGGCGCCTCGGACGGGCCGAGCCGGGCCTGCTCGCCGGTCGGCGCCGCGAGACACTCGGCCTCCGCTGCGGTGCAATCGCCATGCGGCTTCATCACCAGCGGCGTCGAAATGCCGATATCGCCGGCAAAGGCATCGGCCGATTGCGCCCGGATGCTGGCCGCCCCGGCCTTCCAGCCGAAACGGCCGAGTTCGCGCTGTCCGCTGACCGGGTCGAGCACCATATTGGGCTTGCCGGAAATGCCGTCGCCGTCGCGATCGTCGGGGTCAGCTTTGGCGAGGATATCCTCGCGCGGCACCTGCTCGAGCAGCCCGAGCCCGATCATCTGCGGCGCCACCCGCGGGCTGAGCAGCACATCATCGGCCAGCGGGCCATAAGCGAGGTCGGACACCGAGTAGGTCGGCCGGCGCAAGGTCACCACCGTGCCGTCCCCCAACGTCACCGGGTCGTCGGTATAGCTGACCACCATCTTGCCTTCGGGCTTGATGCCCTGGACCGCAAAATCCTGCAGCTGGCCGCCATAGGTCGGCTCTTCGATCACCTTGGCGCCGGCAGCCAGCGCCGCGTAATCAGCCTCGTTGCGTGGCGGGACGGAGAGACGGAGGAACATCGAGACAGCGTCGTCGCCATTGCCTGATGGCGTATGGCCGCGCCCGTCCTTCAGGTGGCAGTTCTGGCAGCCACGGGCGTTGAACAGCGGGCCGAGCCCGTCCGAGGCCTCGGTCGAGGCGGGCGATGAGACCCACAGCTTCCTGAACAGCGCATTGCCGAGCTTGAACTCGGCTTCCTGTTCGAACGTGATGTTGGCCGACGAGAACGAGAAGATATCCTGGTTGACACGCTTCTTCACCGTGCCGGCGCCGCCGGGCAACTGCTCGAAATTCTCTGGCTTGGTAAAATCGCTGGTCGGCGCGGTGACCGCCTGGACCCGCTTCAGGTCCTTGGGTGTCAAATCCAAACGGGTCTCGCCGTCGCCCGCGACGGCGAGACCCGCGATAAGGGTTATGACCAGGAAAACGGTCAAGCGCTTGTGCATGTCTCGCACTCTGGGCTTCCCGGCCATAGACCGGGATGAAAGGCAGCAGCGCGGATTCTGGCAACCCGCGACGCCGATAAAGCTTTGGAAAACCGCCCTTACTGGAACACGGCGTCCGGGTTGGTCAGGCTGTCCGACTGCTCGATGGTCACGGTGTCGCCCAGCTCCAGCAGCGCCACGGCGCGCTCGATACCACGGGTCTGGGTGATCAGGCCATCGATGGCGGCCTGCACAACCGCGTTACCTTCGGTGTTCCCTTCGGCGATCATCTCGTCGTACTTTTCAACGGTGTCGCCGCGGGTCTTCATGATCTCCATCTTGGCGACGGTGTCGGCCAGTTGCGCCTTGAGTTCGGTGTCGACGGCAGCGTCCTTGGAAGCGATCAGCTCCGAGATCGACGGCCCCTCGACCACCGAACCATCAACCCTTGTGTACTTGCCCAGATAGACGTTCTGGATGCCGATCGCGTCGTTGAGGTGCGAGATGTAGGTGTTGTCGGAGAAGCAGTCATGCTCCTCCTCCGGATCATGCAGCAGCAGGCCGAGCTTCATCCGCTCGCCGGCCAGTTCGCCGAACGACAGCGAGCCCATGCCGGTGAGGATGGTGGCAATCCCCTGCTCCGCCAATGCGGTGCGGGCGGCGCCGCCTTCCTGCCAGTTGGCGACCATTTCCTCGAGATCGGTGACAAGCAGATCCGTCGCCGAGTCGAGATACTGGCCGCGCCGCTTGGCATTGGCCTCGGTCGAGTAATCGGTGAACGGCCGCTCGCCCGCACCCGCCTCGGTACCGTTCAGATCCTGCCCCCAGAGCAGGAACTCGATGGCGTGATAGCCGGTCGCGACGTTCGCTTCGATGCCGCCGGCTTCCTGCAGCGTATCCTGCAAGAATGCCGGAGTGATCTCGGCCGCGTCGACTTCGGTGCCGTCGATGGTGATCTTGGAATTGGCGATGATGTTGGCGGTGTAGAGCCCGTTCTCGTCGCTCTCGGTGCCATAGGAGGCATCGACATAGTCGATCAGGCCCTCATCGAGCGGCCAGGCGTTCACCCTGCCTTCCCATGCATCGACGATCGGGTTGCCGAAGCGGAACGCCTCGGTCTGCTGGTACGACGGACGCGACGCCTTCCAGGCTTCGCGCGCCGCGTTCAGCGTCGCTTCGCTCGGGTTGGCGATCAGCGCATCGGTGGCGTCGTGCAGCGCCTTGGCCGTGGTCAGGGCATCCTCGTAACCGGCCAGCGCGATGTCGGCATAGGTCTTGAGGATGGCCTCGTTGGTCGGCTCGGCGGCGCTGGCAAAACCGGCGCCCATCGCCGCCATGCCGATCGAGAGGGCAAGCGTGCTGATCTTCATCGCGAAATCTCCTGAGCAGGCCCGCGGGCCCGTTTGTCAACGCGGCCTAGCAAAGTGGATACTCGGCTTCAAGAAATATCGACCCAGCTTGGAACGGCTCTAAACTGGCCTTGTTTTGCGCATCTCAACTCGCCCAAGCAAAACGGGCACTGTCACAATTGTCACAATTGGCTCCGGAGGGGGTCCGAAGGCTGTATCGCCTGCGCCGCCTGACCTGATCGGGGCAATCGCTTGCTTCCGTTTCCACCGCGCACCTTGGGGGTGTCACGTGGCTGTCACACGGCCAAAATAGGTGAAGCGCGGCTTTAGGGGCTCCTCCCGAGTCAGGACAAGAAGCCAAAAATTCCAGGGAGACTTGAGAATGATCTTCAAGAATGCGCTCGTCGCTTCGGTATCGGTCGCGGCCCTCGCCGCTTCGACCCTCTCCGTTTCGGCTCAAACCGACCTCACCGCGCTCTATGAGGCCGCCAAGGCCGAAGGCCAGCTGACCACCATCGCCCTGCCGCGCGACTGGTGCGGTTATGGCGCCGTGATCGAGGGTTTTAAGGCCAAATATCCGGGCATCACCGTCAACGAGCTGAACCCGGATGCCGGCTCGGCCGACGAAATCGAAGCCATCAAGGCCAACAAGGGCAATACCGGCCCGCAGGCGCCCGACGTGATCGACGTCGGTCTCAGCTTTGGCCCCTCGGCCAAGGCCGAAGGCCTGATCCAGCCGTACAAGGTCTCGACCTGGGACTCGATCCCGGATTCGGCCAAGGACGCTGAAGGCTACTGGTACGGCGATTATTACGGCGTCTTGTCGTTCCTCGTGAACACCGACCTCGTCACCAAGGTGCCGACCTCGTGGGCCGACCTGAAGGCCGCCGACTACGCCAACGCCGTTGCGCTGGCCGGTGATCCGCGCGCTGCCAACCAGGCCATCCAGGGCGTCTACGGCGCCGGCCTCGCGACCGGTGCGACTGACGCCAAGGCCGCGGCCGAAGCCGGCCTCGCCTACTTCGCCGAACTGAACAAATCCGGCAACTTCGTCCCGGTGATCGGCAAGGCAGCCTCGACCGCCCAGGGCACCACCCCGATCGTCGTGGCGTGGGACTACAATGCTCTGGCCTGGCGCGATGGCTTTGCCGGCAACCCCAAGGCCGAAGTGGTCGTGCCGTCCGACAGCGTCGTCGCCGGCGTTTACGTCCAGGCGATCTCGGCCTTCGCGCCGCATCCGAACGCCGCCAAGCTCTGGATGGAATACCTCTACTCCGACGAAGGTCAGCTCGGCTGGCTCGCTGGCTATTGCCACCCGATCCGCTTCAATGACCTCGCCGCCAAGGGCTCGATCCCGCAGGCCCTGCTCGACAAGCTGCCGCCGGCCGAGGCCTACGCCAAGGCTGTGTTCCCGACCCTCGACGAACAGGCTGCCGCCAAGGAAGTGATCACCGGCAAGTGGGACGCCACCGTCGGCGCCAACGTCCAGTAACATGGCCAATGTCAGCTCTGTAGCTGACCCCGCGGCCGGCCCGGTTTCTACCGGGCCGGCCGTGCGCGTCGGCGGCAACCCGTTCCGCTTCGTCCGCCGGCTCCGCCTCGGCGATATCATCGCTATCGCGCCCTTCATTGTCTTCGCCCTGCTGTTCCTGTTGATCCCGACGCTCGGGCTCGTCGTCGGCGCCTTCCAGGATGGCGATGGCAATTTCACCCTGCAGAACGTCATGGATCTGGGCACGCCGCAGATCGCCGCCTCGTTCTGGATTTCGATCCGCGTTTCGGTGGCCTCCGCCGTGCTCGGCGCCGTCATCGGGCTCGCCATTGCGCTGGCCATCATCCGCGGCAAGCTCCCCTCCGGTATTCGCTCGGCGGTGATGACCTTTTCCGGCGTCGCCTCGCAATTCGCCGGTATCCCGCTCTCCTTCGCCTTCCTTGCAACGCTCGGCCGGCTCGGGCTCGTCACCGTGCTGCTGAAGCTCGCCGGCTTCGATCTCTACAAATCCGGCTTCAACCTTTTGAGCTTCTGGGGCCTCACCATCACCTATCTCTACTTCCAGATCCCGCTGATGATCCTGATCATCGCGCCGGCGATCGACGGGTTGAAGAAGGAATGGGGCGAGGCGGCGGCGACCTTGGGCGCCACCAATGGCCAGTTCTGGCGCTATATCGGGCTGCCGGTGCTGTGGCCGAACCTGCTCGGCACGCTGTCGCTGCTGTTCGCCAACGCGTTCGGTGCCATAGCCACCGCCTATGCGCTCACCGGCTCGTCGCTCAACATCGTGCCGATCCTGCTCTATGCGCAGATCCGCGGCGACGTGCTGCACAATCCCGGCCTCGGCGCCGCCCTGGCGCTCGGCATGATCGTCATCACGGCTTTGGCCAACATCGTCTACCTGGTGATCCGCACCCGCGCCGAGAGGTGGCTCAAGTGAAGTCGGGTAAGCTCTGGAGCTGGATCATCTTCGCCTTCGGCGCGGCCTATTTCATCGTGCCGCTGCTCGCCACTTTCGAGTTCTCGCTGCGCATCCGCCGCGAGGGCTACACCTTTGACGCCTATACCTCGGTGTTCTCCGATGGGCGCTTCCAGGCCTCGTTCAGCTACTCGCTGATCATCGGGGTCTGCGCCATCCTCGCCGGGCTCGTGATCGTCGTGCCGGCCGCCTATTACGTGCGGCTGCGCGCCCCGCATTTGCGGCCGATCATCGAGTTCATCACCTTGCTGCCGCTGGTGATCCCGGCGATCATTTTGGTCTTCGGCTATATCCGGATGTACAACACCTCGTCGCCGCTGCCGCTGCTCGGCACCAACCTCGGCACCGACATCCTGTTGACGCTGGCCTATGTGGCGCTGGCTTTGCCCTACATGTACCGGGCAGTCGATACCGGGCTGCGCACCATCGACGTGCAGACCCTCACCGAGGCCGCCAACATTCTCGGCGCCAACCAGGCGACCATCATCGCCCAGGTGATCTTTCCAAACATCATCGTCGCCGTGCTGTCGGGCGCTTTCCTGACCCTCGCCATCGTCATCGGCGAGTTCACCATTGCGAGCCTCCTCAACCGCCAGGTTTTCGGCGTCTACATGCAGAATGTCGGCGCCAACCGGGCGTTCGAGCCCGCCGCGCTCGCCGTCATTTCCTTCGTCATCACCTGGGGCGCCATGGGCATGATCCAGCTGCTCGCCCGCTTCGCCCCCAAAACCGCTCGTAGGGACTAGACCATGGCTACCGAATTCCTGCGCCAAGAATTCCTGCGCATCGACAAGCTGGTCAAATCCTTCGCCGGCAACCAGGTGGTCAAAGGCGTCGACCTCTCGTTCAACAAGGGCGAGTTCGTCAGCCTGCTCGGCCCCTCCGGCTGCGGCAAGACCACCATTCTGCGGATGATCGCCGGCTTCGAGCGGCCCAATTCGGGCCGCATCCTGGTCGAAGGCAAGGACATTTCCGGCCTCGCCCCGAACCAGCGCAAGATCGGCATGGTGTTCCAGGCCTATGCGCTGTTCCCCAACATGAACGTCGCCGACAATATCGGCTTCGGCCTGAAGATTGCCGGGATGCCGAAGCCGCAGCGCGAAGCGCGCATCGAAGAGATGCTGAAGCTGATCGGGCTTGCCGGCTACGGCAAGCGCTACCCGTTCGAGCTCAGTGGCGGCCAGCAGCAGCGCGTGGCGCTGGCCCGGGCGCTGGCGCCCAGCCCTCGCATGCTGCTGCTCGATGAGCCGCTCTCGGCCCTCGACGCCAAGATCCGCGTCTCGCTGCGCGAGCAGATCCGCCAGATCCAGCGTGAGCTCGGCATCACCACGGTGTTCGTCACCCACGACCAGGAAGAGGCGCTGTCGATCTCCGACCGCATCGTCGTGCTCAATACCGGCAATGTCGAGCAGTTCGGCCAGCCGTTCGAAATCTACAACCGGCCGCAGACCAAGTTCGTCGCCACCTTCGTCGGCACCCTCAACACGCTGAACGCCACCGTCGCCGATGCCGGCGCCAAAACCGTGAAACTCGGCGGCACCACCGTCACCATCCCGGCGCTCCCCGCCACCGCCCGCAATGGCGAAGCGGTGGCGCTGACCATGCGGCCCGAAGCGGTGTCGCTGGCCAATGGCGCGGCGCGCGATATCGTGCTCGACGGCAAGGTGGCCGAAGTCAGCTTCCTCGGCTCGGTGATCCGGCTCAAGGTCGATCTCGGCGACAACGCCCTCAACCTCGACACGTTCAACGACCAACGCACCACCCCCGGCGCATGGCGCCCCGGTGCGCATCGGCATCGCCTCGAGCGACGTGCTGGTGCTGGATCGGTAATCCCCTCTCCCCTCAGGGGAGAGGGCTAGTGGAGCTAGGACCGAAGGTCCGTAGCGGAACTCGGGTGAGGGGTTCAGTTTCTCAGCGAGCGCGAGTTGCACCGCTTCACCCCTCAACCGGCGCTTCGCGCCACCTTCTCCCCTGAGGGGAGAAGGGACGGAGCCTCGCCATTCAGCGCGAGAACGGCACCCCACTCACTCCCCACCGCAAAAACCTTCCCTCCCTCCCCCACCCAACCAGCAAGACTTTGGCCGCGCAGCCGTTTCACCTCCGCCCCGCCTGCACTAAGGTGCCGCGCCACTAGCGGAGCACCCATGACCAATCCCCTCGTCACCACCGACTGGCTCGCCGACCACATCGACGACGCCAACGTCGTCCTCGTCGATGCCAGCTGGTACATGCCGGCCGCCAAGCGCAGCGGGCGCGCCGAATACCTGAACAGCCACCTGCCCGGCGCGGTGTTCTTCGGCATCGACGATATCGCCGACAAGACCACCACCCTGCCCCACATGCTGCCGACCCCCGAGACCTTCGCCGCGGCAGTCGGGAAGCTCGGCATCGCCGACACCGACACCATCGTCGTCTACGACGAAGCCGGCGTTTTCGCCGCACCGCGCGTCTGGTGGAGCTTTCGCGCCATGGGCGCCAGAGATGTGCGCGTGCTCGATGGCGGCGGCCCGAAATGGCGGGCCGAGGGCCGCCCCACCGCCTCGGGCGATGAGCAGCCGGCAGCGCGGACTTTCGTCGCTGACTACCAGCCGCGCCTGGTGCAGGATTTTGGCGCCGTACTCGGGCTCACCAGCTCGAAGGCCAAAACCATCGTCGACGCCCGCCCCGGCGACCGTTTTCGCGGCGAGGTGCCGGAGCCACGGCCGGGCCTGGCCTCGGGCACATCCCGGGCAGCCTGAGCGTGCCGGCGAGCGAAGTGACGGCCAACGGGCAGCTGAAATCGGCAGCGGAGTTGACCGAGCTGTTCGCAAAGGCCGGGGTGGATGTGACCAAGCCCATCGTCACCAGTTGCGGTTCCGGGGTGACGGCATCGACCGTGGCGCTGGCGCTGGCGATTGCCGGGGCGAAGGATGTGGCGGTGTATGACGGGTCATGGACCGAGTGGGGCGGTCGGGCGGATGCGCCGGTGGAGCGGGGACGCTGACTGCTGGCAGACGGCCCCCTCCCGGCCTCCCCCATAAAGGGGGAGGTGAAGAGTCGAGGCTCTGTCCTCGATCGTGCCTGGTGAACCGGCGAGGCACCTCCCCTTTAAGGGGGAGGATGGGAGGGGGCCGTCTCTATCAGTCAGGCCTACCCCCGAGAAACCCGCCAGCTCCTGACCTCGAACGGCCTGAGCCCCGCGCCTTCGCCGCGTTCCATCGGCTCCTCGAGAATATTGAGGCTCTCGCTCAGCGCCCAGCCCTCGGGCACCGATACCGAGAAATCGCCGCGCCGCCCCGACGGCTCGTACACCCTGAGCACCAGCCCGTTGCCATCCTCGGCCGGCTTCAGCCCGGATAGCGCCGCCGGGATTTCCTCCGTGCCGATCGGTTCGAGATGCACCGACGCGACGCCGCTGGCCACCGCCGCCAGCATCGGCTGGTTCAGGTCCTCGGCTTCCTCGCGCACCCGGCCCTCGTGCCATTCGCCGGCATGCGGATAGAGCGCGTAGGTGAAGCGCTGCCCGCCCTCGTCGGCCAAGGGGTCCGGATAGACCGGCGACCGCACCAGGCTCAACCCCAGCACATTGCCCTTGGCGCTGTGCCCGTATTTGGCATCGTTCAGCAGCGCCACGCCAAAGCCGGGCTCGCTCATATCGAGGAAGCGATGGCCGGGCACTTCGAACTGTGCCTGATCCCAGCTGGTATTGTTGTGCGTGGTCCGCTGCACCACGCCATTGGCATGCTCGAACGTTGCGTGCGTCGCCCGCACCGCCACCGGGGTCTGGGTGCGCAGCAGGCAGTGCCGATCGTGCCAGTCGATTTCGGTGGCGATATCGAGCCGCACGCCGTTGGCTTCGAGGCTGTAGGTCTGCGTCACCGTCGAGGCGCGGAAGCGGCGGACGATGCGGATCGCGGCGCGGGTCGGGGTATCCTCGACCACCTTGATGCTCTCGGGCCGGTTCAGCTCGATGCCCTTCTTGGCGTAATCCGCTTCGATGTCCCAGGCGTCCCAGTCGCGCGGCTTGTCGGCCGGGTAGACCCAGAGCTGGTTGCCGCGCCCGGCCAGCGCCTCGCGCCCGGTGGCCTTGTGGATAAGGCTGGTGACCGAGCCATCGAGCCCGATGCTGGCCCTGAGATGCGCATTCTCGATGTGGCTCTCGCTCACCGACAGGCCGGCCAGCGGCTCGAGCGTCGCGCGGGTGAACACCCTGATGCCGAGCGGCGCCACCATGTCGGCACTCGAAAACTGCGTGCCGTCGGACAGCGTCACCCGCACCGGCCGGCGGCTGAGCGAGGGGTTCACCACGATCACCGCATCATGCACGTCGCCGTTCGGGATGCGGTTGACGATGGCCGACAGCGCCATCTGCTGGCGCGCCAGCGCCCGGCCAACCGCATCGTTCAGCTCGCGCTCGGCATCTTCGTACACTTCGGCGATCGAGGAGCCGGGCAGGATGTCATGGAATTCGTTCTTCAGCACCACGCGCCAGATGTGCTCGAGGCTTTCCGGCTGCTCGCCGCCGAGCAGCGCCGCGAGCGAGGCCAACGCCTCGGCGGTGATCAGCGCCCGCTCGGCCTGCCGGTGGGCTTTCTTCGTGGCGCTCTGCGTGGTGAGCGTCGCGCGGTGCAGCTCGAGATAGATATCGCCCTGCCACACCGGCAGCTCGGTGTTTTTGCCGGTCTCGTGTGCCGCGGCGAAGAAATCCTCGACCCGACTCCAGCGTGCTTTCGGCAGCACCGGGAAATCCCTGAGCTGCATCTCGCGCTCGATATATTCCGGCGTCACCCCGCCGCCACCATCGCCATAGCCCACCGCGAGCAGTGAGGTCGGGTGTTGCGGCTTCTGCATGAAGTTCCGCCAGGTCTTCAAAATGCTGAGCGGGTTCACCGCGCCATTATAGCCGTGCCAGGGGTTGTTGAAGGTGTGGGTCAAGACCCGGGAGCCATCGATCCCCTCCCACCAGAACAGGTCCGCCGGGATGGTGTTGGTGTCGTTCCAGTTCACCTTGATGGTGAAGAACGAACTGATACCGCCTTGTTTGAGCAGCTGCGGCAGCCCGCCCGAAAAGCCGAAACAGTCGGGCAACCAGCACACCCGGTGGCGCACTCCGAACTTCTGCTGGAAATAGCGCTGGCCGTAGAGGATCTGCCGCGTCAGGCTCTCGCCGGTGGGCATGTTGGTGTCGGGCTCGACCCACATGCCGCCTACCGTCTCCCAGCCGCCGGCGCTGACCTTGGCCTTGATCTGCTGAAACAGTGCCGGATCGTCTTCCTCGAGCTGCGCGTAGTAGTGCGCCGTCGACTGGTTGAAGCGGAAACCGGATTGCGCCAGGTATTCGTTGCTCCCCTCCATCAGCGTCAACGCCGTCGAGAAGGTGCGGCGCAGCTTGCGGCGCGTCTCGGCATAGGGCCAGAGCCAGGCGAGATCGATATGGGCGTGCCCGGTGAGCGCAATCTCGCCCTGCTGCGGAAAGCGCTGCTGCAATTCACGCAGCCGCTCGATCAGCTTCAGGTCGGCCGCGATGACGCTCTGGCGCTGCTCGTCACTGAGCGGCGCCGGATTGTCCTTCAGCGGCGGCAACTGCCAGATTTTCTGCTGGCCGCGCTGGCCGGCAAAGCGCGAGACATAATCCTGCGAGCCCGAGGGCCACTCGAGCCCGTAAAACGCCTCCTCGGCGGCGGCGACGAGATGCGGCACCACTTCGTGCTCCCCGAGCTCCGTCGCCGCCTCGTGCACCTGCGTGAGCCGCAGGCGGAACGCATCCACAGCGACATCCAGCCAATAGACCTTGGCGTCATTCAGATGCGGCTTCCGCACCGGCTCACCGAACGGCAGCCGCGCCACCGCCTCCGCCTCGATGCGGAAATCATGCGCACGAACCGGAAATTCCTTGTGGTACGGATCGTTGCCGAAGCCGACATTGTCGTCGGCATAGATCAGCGTCGCCAGCGCCTCACCGCCCAGATCGAGGAACAGCCGGGTCTCGGCGATCGGCCAGCTCGCCGGCACCGACACGCCCGTCGCAAAGCTCTGCACCCCGTCGCGGCCCGGCCATGGCGCGCCGACTTCGATCGGCTTGCCGTTCAGCGTCCAGCCGCCGACCGGCACAGTCTCGCGCTCCCGCCACCAGGTGAGCTCATCCAGCCGCACCCTGATCCGGTCCAGCCGCTGCTCGATGGAGAGAGCCATGCGAAATATCCTCGTTGCAACGTTACAAAGGCGCGGCGGACAGAACCATAACTGGCCGCGGCTCGCTAGGGCTGTTTGGGATTTGTGGACAGGGGCAGCGACCCCTCTCCCACCGGGGCGCTCTCGCGCCCCTAGGAGGGGAGAGGGTAGTGCAGCTAGGACCGAAGGTCTGTAGCGGAACTTGAGTGAGGGGTTCAGCTTATCAGCGAGCGCGTGTTGCGCCGCTTCACCCCTCATCCGTCCCGCGGCGACGGCCATGGCCGTCGTCCGCAGGCCACCTTCTCCCCTGAGGGGAGAAGGGAGTTAAGCCTTGTTCTTGTTGTACAGATCGAAGAACACCGCGGCCAGCAGCACCACGCCCTTGATCATCTGCTGCAGGTCGATGTTGATGCCCATGATCGACATGCCGTTATTGAGCACGCCCATGATGAAGGCGCCGATCACCGCGCCGGCCACCTGGCCGACGCCGCCCAGCGCCGAGGCGCCGCCGATGAACACCGCGGCGATCACGTCGAGCTCCAGCCCCTGCCCGGCCTTCGGCGTCGCCGAGTTGAGGCGGGCCGCGTAGATCATGCCGGCCAGCGCCGCCAGCGCCCCCATGATGGCGAAGATGTAGAAGGTCAGCCGCTCGGTCTTGATGCCCGACAGCGCCGCCGCCTTGGGGTTGCCGCCGACAGCGTAGATGCGGCGCCCGAAGGTCAGCCGCTTGGTGAGAAACACGAAGCCGGCGATCAGCACGCCCATCACCACGAGGACGTTCGGCAGGCCTTTGTACGACGCCAGCATGTAGGTGAAGAACAGCACCAAAGCCGCGATCACGATGTTCTTGGTGGCAAACAGCGCGAACGGCTCGGTCTCGTAGCCGCGCGCCGTGCGTCGGGCCCGGGTGCGGATCGACAGCAGCACCATGGCGACCACCGCAACGATGCCGATGGCGAGCGTTGCCCCGTGCAGCACCAGCGGCTGCACCCCCTGGCTGGCCGGCACCAGGGTGATCGGCCCGATGAAATCGGGGATGAACCCCGCCGACAAAAGCTGGAACTCGGCCGGGAACGGGCCGACCGACTTGCCGGCCAGAATGGAGAGCGACAGGCCCTTGAAGATCAGCATACCGGCCAGCGTCACGATGAAGCTCGGAATGCGGTAGTACGCGATGAGATAGCCCTGCGCCGCGCCGATGGCCGCCCCGACCACGAGGCAGATGAGCCCGGCAACGATCGGGTTGGCAAGGAATGCCAGCTCCGGCGGGAACTGCCAGCCGATCATCAGCATGGCGGCGAGCGCGCCGATAAAGCCCGACACCGAGCCGACGCTGAGGTCGATATGGCCGGCGACGATCACCAGCAGCATGCCCAGCGCCATCACGATGATGTAGCTGTTCTGCAAGACGATATTGGTGAGGTTCAGCGGCTTGAACAGCACGCCGCTGGTCGTCCACTGGAAGAACAGCATGATCAGGATCAGGACCAGCAGCAGGCCGTATTCGCGCAGGTTCGCCTGCAGGGCGCCCCAGATCGAGAGCGGCGCCGCGGCTTCTGCCGGGCTTGCAGCCTGTGGCGCGGTTTCGGTCGTCATGATGCAACTTTCCCTTCGGCGCGCACGATGGCGCGCATGATCTTTTCCTGGCTCGCCTCGGCGGTCGGCATTTCGCCGACCAGCCGGCCTTCGTTCATCACGTAGACGCGGTCGGTAATGCCGAGCAGTTCCGGCATCTCCGAGGAGATGACGAGGATGGCTTTGCCCTGGGCGGCGAGCTGGTTGATGATGCTGTAGATTTCATACTTGGCGCCGACATCGATGCCGCGGGTCGGCTCATCGAGGATCAGCACTTCGGGGTTGGCGAACAGCCACTTGGACAGCACCACCTTCTGCTGGTTGCCGCCCGACAGGTTTCCCACCGTCTGGTAGACGCTGGAGGACCGGATATTGGTTTTCTTCCGATAATCATTGGCGACGTCGAGCTCGGCGAGATCGTCGATGACGCCCCAGCGCGACACGCCCACGAGGTTGGCGAGCGTCGTATTGTGCTTGATGTGGTCGATCAGGTTGAGCCCAAAAGTCTTCCGATCCTCGGTGGCATAGGCGATGCCGTGTGACACGGCCTTTTCGACCGTCGAAGTATCGACCTTCTTGCCGTGCAGCAGCACCTCGCCGGTGACCTTGACGCCATAGGATTTGCCGAAGAGACATGGCGAACTCCGTGCGGCCCGAGCCCATCAGCCCGGCAATCCCCACCACCTCGCCCTTCCGCACGTTCAGGTCGATACCCTTGATCACCTGCCGGTCACGGTGCTGCGGATGATAGACCGACCAGTTCTTCACCTCGAACACCACCTCGCCGATATTGGGCGTGCGCGGCGGGTAGCGATCCTCCAGTGAACGGCCGACCATCGAGGTGATGATCCGGTCTTCGCTGATCTCGGCCTTGTCGAGCGTCTCGATGGTGCGGCCGTCGCGGATCACCGTGATGCGGTCCGAAACCTTCGAAACTTCGTTGAGCTTGTGCGAGATCAGGATGCAGGAAATGCCCTGCGCCTTGAAGCCGAGCAGCAGATCGAGCAGCGCCGCGCTGTCCTTTTCGGAGAGGCTGGCGGTGGGCTCGTCGAGGATCAGCAGCTTCACCTGCTTACTCAGCGCCTTGGCGATCTCCACCAGCTGCTGCTTGCCGGTGCCGATATTGGTGACCAGCGTATCGGGGTCTTCGTTGAGCCCGACCTTCTTCAGCACGGCGCGGGCCCCTTCACGGGTCTCGTCCCAATCGACGATGCCGGCCTTGGCGCGCTCGTTGCCCAGATAGATGTTTTCGGCGATCGACAGCAGCGGCACCAGCGCCAGCTCCTGGTGGATGATGACGATGCCCTTGTGCTCGCTGTCGCGGATCGAGCGGAAGTGGCACTCCTCGCCGTTGTAGACGATCTGGCCCTCGTAGGAGCCATGCGGGTAGACGCCGGAGAGTACCTTCATCAGCGTCGACTTGCCGGCGCCGTTCTCGCCGACAATGGCGTGGATCTCACCGGCGCGGATATCGAGATTGACGTTCTGGAGCGCCTTCACACCGGGGAAGGTCTTGGTGATGTCGCGCATCTCCAAGATAACGTCTCGCGTGGTGTCAGGCATCGGCTGGCCTTTTGCTGCAGGCAAAACCGGGCCGCTCGAAAGCGCCGCGGTTCGGAAGGTTTTACTTGATGGCGTAGGAAGCGAAAAGGGCCCCGCGTTGCCGCGAGGCCCTCGGAATCCTGAGGATTACTTCAGGTCTTCCGCCTTGATGTAGCCCGAGTCAACCACCAGCGCCTGGTAGTTGGTGGCATCGACTTCGTACGGGGTCAAGAGGATCGAGGGGACGACCTTGACGCCGTTATTGTAGGTCTTGGTGTCGAGTCCATCAGGCGTGCCGCCCGAAACCACGGTGTCGACGAGGTCGGCAGTGGTCTTGGCCAGTTCGCGAGTGTCCTTGTAGACCGTCGAATACTGCTCGCCGGCGATGATCGCCTTCACCGACGGGACTTCGGCGTCCTGCCCGGTGATGATCGGCCAGGCCTGCTCGGCCGAACCGTAGCCGACACCGCGCAGCGACGAGATGATGCCGCGGCTCAACCCGTCATACGGAGCGCAGGACGCCATCGACGCGGCTGCCGTCCGAGTAGTTGGCCGAGAGGATGTTGTCCATGCGGGCCTGCGCCACGGCGCCGTCCCAACGGAGCGTACCCACCTTGTCCATGCCGGTCTGGCCCGACTTGATGACGATGTCGCCGGAGTCGATCAGCGGCTGGATGACGCTCATCGCGCCATCGTAGAAGAAGAAGGCGTTGTTGTCGTCGGGCGAGCCGCCGAACAGTTCGACGTTCCACGGCTTGGTGCTGGGGAAGCGTTCCTTCAGGCCCTTGACCAGCGAGTTGGCCTGCAGCACGCCGACCTGGAAGTTGTCGAAGGTGGTGTAGTAGTCGACATTGCCGCTCTCGCGGATCAGGCGGTCATAGGCAATGACCTTGATGCCCGAGTTGGCTGCCTGCTGCAGCACGGCCGAAAGCGTGGTGCCGTCGATCGAGGCGATCACCAGGGCCTTCACGCCCTTGGTCACCATGTTCTCGATCTGGGCGAGCTGGTTCGGAATATCGTCTTCCGCATACTGCAGGTCGACGCTGTAGCCCTTGCCCTCGAGGGCGGCCTTCAGCGAGTCACCGTCCGAAATCCAACGGAGCGACGACTTGGTCGGCATGGCAATGCCGATGGCGCCCTTGTCCTGGGCAAACGCCTGGCCGGAGAGCGCGATGGCGCCCACGGTGACGGCGGTCATAAGAAGCTTCAAGGCTTTCACTGGTTTCCTCCCGGGTAAACCTTTGTGCTGGAACCGCGCTCGGAACGTGCCGCGCGCGGGGAGGAGAGGTCATGGGCGGCAACCATCGCAGCCATCAGACTGCGCCGGTCTCGATCGCCGGCCGGGCACCCGGCGGCGACGCCTCCCAAACGCCCCGTATCAGGGGCATTTCGCGCGTCCTCCAACGCGCCGGCGGAACCTAGAGTAATCAGATATCGCTGTAAAGATGTCCCCGGATGCCAGTTCCCGGAACTCACCAGGGCGCATTCATCCTTGCCCAAATTGCTATGCCTGCATTACAATTCGGCCTTGAGGAGAGCATCGGACAGACGACAAGGTTCGCGCCGATGCTGCAGAACATATCAGATAGGTGTGAGGGGAATGGCCCGTAGCGACGTGACCGCCGGCCCGGAGGAATATCCGCTGACCGCCGCCGAACGGGTGGCAAACGAGTTGACCGAGATCATCCTCGGCGAACTCTCCCCCGGGGCCAGCATCCCGGCCGAGGCCGATATCGCCGCGCGCTTCGAGGTCAGTCGGCTGACGGTGCGCGAAGCGGTCAAGATGCTGGTCGGGCGTGGGCTGCTGCAGATCGGCCGTGGCCGCCGCGCCGTGGTGCGCGAGCCCGATAGTTCGGTGTTCGCGGCGCTGCTGGTGTCGATCGTCCGCAACGACCCCAAGGGACTGTTCGATCTGATCGAGCTCCGCATGGCGATGGAGTTGCTGTCATCGGGGCTTGCCGCCAAGCGCGCCAGCCGCGCCGGCGTCCAGGCCATCGATGCCGCCATGCGCGACATGCGCGCCTCGGCGACCGAGGCGGCCGATGGCGAGAACCCCGAGGCCGAGGCGTGCTTCCACGAAAGCGACCTGCAGTTCCATGAGGCCATCGCCATGGCGAGCGGCAACCGCGTCATCGCCTTCATCTTCGAAGCGATGGCGAAGCCGTTGCGCGAAAGCTTCGTGATGAGCCGCCGCGGCCAGACGTTGCGTGGCGCCGGCCGTGTCGAAACCGTCGAAGCCCACCAGGCCATCCTCGACGCGATCCGCGCCGGCAACCAGCGCGCCGCGGTTGATGCGATGCGGGCGCATTTGAAGAGCACCGAACTGGACATCCGCTCGCACCTCGCGAGTGGGGTGGCAGCGGCTTAGGACGGTGAGTGGGCGTTCTTGCACCGGTGGCGCCCCCATCGTCCCCTCGCCCCTGAGGGGAGAGGGCAAGCGCAGCTTACGAGCGTCAGCGAGTTAGCGAAGCTAGGGTGAGGGGTTCAGCCTCTCCCCATGCTGGCTCGTCCAGCCTGTTGCACCGCTTCACCCCTCAACCGGCCTTCGGCCACCTTCTCCCCTGAGGGGAGAAGGGAAGAGGTGCCTGCCCCACCCCTGCTCCCCGTCACCCGTGATTGATCATCACATGCCGGACCGCCGTATAGTCCTCCAGCGCGTAGACCGACATGTCCTTGCCATAGCCCGACTGCTTCAGCCCGCCATGCGGCATCTCGTTGACCAGCATGAAATGGGTATTGATCCAGGTGCACCCATATTGCAGCCGCGCCGCGGTCTGCATCGCCTTCGACACATCCCTGGTCCACACCGATGATGCCAAGCCATAGTCGCTGTCATTGGCCCAGGCGATGGCATCTTCGGGGTCGGTGAAGCGGGTGATCGACACCACCGGCCCGAACACCTCGCGTCGCACGATCTCATCGGCCTGCATCGCCCCGGCGATCACCGTCGGCTCATAAAAGAACCCGCGGTCGCCCGACACATGGCCACCGGCGGTGATCTTGATATGCGGCAGCTCCGACGCCCGCTCGACGAAGCTCGCGACGCGGTCGCGCTGGCGCTTCGAAATCAGCGGACCGATCTCGTTGAGCGTATCGTCCTCATGGTTGTATTTGATCGAGCTGGCCGCCGCGCTGAGATCGGCCACCAGGCGGTCGTGAATTTTCGGACCGGCATAGATCCGGCATGCCGCGGTGCAATCCTGCCCGGCATTATAATAGCCGAAGGCCTTGAGCCCGTTTACCACCGCCTCGATATCGGCATCGTCATAGACGATCACCGGCGCCTTGCCGCCAAGCTCCAGATGCGTGCGCTTTACCGATTTGGCCGCCGCCTGCAGCACCTTCTTGCCGGTCGCCACATCGCCGGTGATCGAGATCATGTTGATCTTGGGGTGGTTGATCAGCGCGTTGCCGACGCTGTCACCGCGCCCGAGGATCACGTTGACCACCCCCTCGGGCAGCACCTCGGCGAACACTTTCGCGAGCTTCAGCGCCGTCAGCGGCGTCTGTTCCGACGGCTTGAACACCACGGTGTTGCCACCGGCGATGGCCGGCGCCAGTTTCCACGCCATCATCATCAGCGGGTAGTTCCACGGCGCGATCGAGCCGACAATGCCGATCGGGTCGCGCCGCACCATCGAGGTGTGGCCCGGCAGGTATTCACCCGCGATCGAGCCCTGCATGTTGCGCACCGCGCCGGCAAAGAAGCGCCAGCAATCGACGATCGCCGGGATCTCGTCGTTCCGCACCGCATTGATCGGCTTGCCGCAGTTCAGCGCCTCGAGCGCCGCAAACCCATCGGCATCGTCCTCGATCGCCTGCGCGATCCGCAGCAGATAGTTCGAGCGCTGCCCGGGCGTGGTGCGCGACCAACTGGCGAACGCCTTCTCGGCAGCCAGCACTGCCGCATCGATCTGGCTCAGCGACGCCTCCGGAATGCCCCGGATCAACTCCCCGGTCCTGGGATTGAGCACCTGCTCCTCGGTTTCCGTCCCCGCCTGAAACTGCGAGCCGATCAGCATTTCGGTGTTCATTGGTGTCTCTCCCATTCGATAGAACTGAGCAGGCCGACCCCCACCCTTGACCCCTCCCCGCAAGGGGGAGGGAGACGCAAACTGAGATGTTGGTGTTTTCGTCGCCCTCCCCCTTGCGGGAGGGGACAGGGGTGGGGGTCCACACACACCGGCCGCGCAAAGTCACACTCACTTCCCCATCCCCGCCACCGTCTGATCGCCACCGCGGCTGAAGTAGAACGCCAGCAAGATCGGCAGCAGCGTCACGATCACCACCACCATGGCGACCACGTTGGTCACCGGGCGCTGCCGCGGCCGCACCAGCTCTTCCAGCATCCAGATCGGCAGCGTCTGTTGCTGACCGGCGGTGAAGGTGGTGACGATCACTTCGTCAAAACTCAGCGCAAAGGCCAGCATGCCGCCCGCGAGCAGCGCCGTGCCGATATTGGGCAGGATCACATGGCGAAAAGTCTGGAACTTGTCGGCGCCGAGATCCATCGCCGCCTCGATCATCGAGCCCGAGGTGCGGCGGAAGCGCGCCACGGCATTATTGTAGACGACGACGATGCAGAAGGTCGCGTGCCCCAGAACGATCGTCCAGAACGAGAACGGGATCTCCATCAGGCTGAACGCCGAACGGAGCGAAATGCCGGTGATGATGCCGGGCAGCGCGATGGGGAGGACCACCAGCAGCGAGATCGTCTCGCGCCCGAAGAACTGCGTGCCCGACACCGCCGCCGCGCAGAGTGTTCCCAGCACCAGCGCGATCAGCGTCGAGATCGACGCCACCTGCACCGACAGCGTCAGCGCCTGCCAGACATCGGGCCGGTTCCACGTCACCTCGAACCATTTCAGCGTCAGCCCCGGCGGCGGCCACTGATAGGTCCGCTCCTCCGACGAGAACGCATAGAGGAAGATCAGTGCAATCGGGGCGAGCATGAAGAAGAGGCCAGCACCGGCGGCTAGTTTCAGGCCCCATGGGGCACGAGGGGCGTCAGTGTGCATGGGTGCCCTCCCCCATTGCTGCAGCGAGCCACCGGATCACCTCTCCCTTTGGGGGAGAGGTCGGCGCGCAGCGCCGGGTGAGGGGGCCTTGCGTCAGGCACCGAGTGTGGGGCAAGGCCCCGGGATGGTTCGGTGCGGA